>NZ_LR656165.1 GCF_902168435.1 Bacillus marasmi | reverse complement strand
TCAAGATGAGATTTCCCATAGCGTAAGCTAGTAAGATCCCTGAAAGATGATTAGGTTGATAGGTCAGAGGTGGAAGCGTGGCGACATGTGGAGCTGACTGATACTAATCGATCGAGGACTTAACCAAGTTTAGGTGATATCTTATTTATATTTCTTCTACATTATCTAGTTTTGAGAGAATGAATTTTAAATTTTTCTCTTGCAAAATTCATAAAAGATATTATAATAAATAATGTCGCTATGAAAAATAATAGTCTGGTGGCGATAGCGAGAAGGTCACACCCGTTCCCATACCGAACACGGAAGTTAAGCTTCTCAGCGCCGATGGTAGTTGGGGGCTCTCCCCCTGTGAGAGTAGGACGCTGCCGGGCTGTTATACAATTGGAGGATTAGCTCAGCTGGGAGAGCATCTGCCTTACAAGCAGAGGGTCGGCGGTTCGAGCCCGTCATCCTCCACCATGCCGGTTTAGCTCAATTGGTAGAGCAACTGACTTGTAATCAGTAGGTTGGGGGTTCAAGTCCTCTAGCCGGCACCATTTTTCGAGCCATTAGCTCAGTTGGTAGAGCATCTGACTTTTAATCAGAGGGTCGAAGGTTCGAGTCCTTCATGGCTCACCATTTTAGAGGTGGGAAATCAGAAGTCGGAAGTTAGAATGTTTGTTTTGCTTCGAAGCAATACTAAAATTCTGACCTCTCATATCTGACATCTGACATCTTATATTTGCGGGTGTGGCGGAATTGGCAGACGCACTAGACTTAGGATCTAGCGCCGCAAGGCGTGGGGGTTCGACTCCCTTCACCCGCACTTGATTATATGCGGAAGTAGTTCAGTGGTAGAACACCACCTTGCCAAGGTGGGGGTCGCGGGTTCGAATCCCGTCTTCCGCTCTTACTATTTTTGCCGGGGTGGCGGAACTGGCAGACGCACAGGACTTAAAATCCTGCGGTAGGTGACTACCGTACCGGTTCGATTCCGGTCCTCGGCACCATCTTTAATATATGCGCCCGTAGCTCAATTGGATAGAGCGTCTGACTACGGATCAGAAGGTTATGGGTTCGACTCCTTTCGGGCGCGCCATTTCTAGAAGTAAGAAATCAGAAGTGATAAGTCAAATTGAAAGAAAAGCTTCGAAGCAATTCTGAAATTCTGACATCTAACATCTGAACTCTGACATCTAAATCGGGAAGTAGCTCAGCTTGGTAGAGCACTTGGTTTGGGACCAAGGGGTCGCAGGTTCGAATCCTGTCTTCCCGACCATCCACACTTCTTATTTAATGGGGCCTTAGCTCAGCTGGGAGAGCGCCTGCTTTGCACGCAGGAGGTCAGCGGTTCGATCCCGCTAGGCTCCACCAATTTAATCTCAAATACCATTATGGCGGTGTAGCTCAGCTGGCTAGAGCGTACGGTTCATACCCGTAAGGTCGGGGGTTCGATCCCCTCCGCCGCTACCATATTGGGACCTTTAGCTCAGCTGGTTAGAGCAGACGGCTCATAACCGTCCGGTCGTAGGTTCGAGTCCTACAAGGTCCACCATTAATATTTTTATCGCGGAGGAATACCCAAGTCCGGCTGAAGGGATCGGTCTTGAAAACCGACAGGCGGGTTAAACCGCGCGGGGGTTCGAATCCCTCTTCCTCCGCCATTTTATTTATAAAATTAATATTTATTTTTACCGTCGCGGGGTGGAGCAACGAGCGTTACTTCATCGAAATACTGCGAGTTGTACCGATTGAGAGGCTACTTGAATAAGCTTTCCGAAATCGGGACAGCCCTTACTAAATCTAAGGGCATGAATAAAATATTATAATTTTTACCGTCGCGGGGTGGAGCAGCCCGGTAGCTCGTCGGGCTCATAACCCGAAGGTCGCAGGTTCAAATCCTGCCCCCGCAATATGGTCCGGTAGTTCAGTTGGTTAGAATGCCTGCCTGTCACGCAGGAGGTCGCGGGTTCGAGTCCCGTCCGGACCGCCATTTATGGCTCAGTAGCTCAGTCGGTAGAGCAATGGACTGAAAATCCATGTGTCGGCGGTTCGATTCCGTCCTGAGCCACCTTTATCATCTTTAAAAATGATTGACATTATGGCGATTGTGGCGAAGTGGTTAACGCACCTGATTGTGGTTCAGGCATTCGTGGGTTCGATTCCCATCAGTCGCCCCATTAAAATTTTACGCGGGTGTAGTTTAGTGGTAAAACCACAGCCTTCCAAGCTGTTGTTGTGGGTTCGATTCCCATCACCCGCTCCATTAAGGGCCTATAGCTCAGCTGGTTAGAGCGCACGCCTGATAAGCGTGAGGTCGATGGTTCGAGTCCATTTAGGCCCATTTTCTATATAAACTTTTTATTGTTCCGCAGTAGCTCAGTGGTAGAGCAATCGGCTGTTAACCGATCGGTCGTAGGTTCGAGTCCTACCTGCGGAGCCATTTATTTGGGGAAGTACTCAAGAGGCTGAAGAGGCGCCCCTGCTAAGGGTGTAGGTCGGGTAACCGGCGCGAGGGTTCAAATCCCTCCTTCTCCGCCAGATAAATTGGCCCCTTGGTCAAGCGGTTAAGACACCGCCCTTTCACGGCGGTAACACGGGTTCGAATCCCGTAGGGGTCATAGGAAAAAGCTATTAACTACTAAGTTAATAGCTTTTTTGTGTTTCGTAGATTAGGCAAGCGAGTGTATGATGCCCGTGCCGTCCAATAATGGATAGCAACTGTAACCATAGGAGGTGTATGATGCCCAATCACCGCCAAAATGAATCGCAGCGGTAACCATAGGAGGCGTATGGTGCCCGTCCATCCCCAAAAACAAACCGAACGGTAACCATAGAAGGCGTATGATGCCCGTGCCACCCAAAAAACAAACCGAACGGTAACCATAGAGGCTGTATGATGCCCGTCCACCCAAAAAAACAAACCGAACGGTAACCATAGGAGGCGTATGGTGCCCGTCCATCCCCAAAAACAAACCGAACGGTAACCATAGAGGCCGTATGATGCCCGTCCACCCCAAAAAACAAACCGAACGGTAACCATAGAAGGCGTATGATGCCCGTGCCACCCAAAAAACAAACCGAACGGTAACCATAGGAGGCGTATGATGCCCGTGCCGCCCAAAAAACAAACCGAACGGTAACCATAGAGGCTGTATGATACCCGTCCACCCCAAAAAACAAACCGAACGGTAACCATAGGAGGCGTATGATGCCCGTCCACCCCAAAAAACAAACCGAACGGTAACCATAGAAGGCGTATGATGCCCGTGCCACCCAAAAAACAAACCGAACGGTAACCATAGAGGCTGTATGATACCCGTCCACCCCAAAAAATAAACCGAACGGTAACCATAGAAGGCGTATGATGCCCGTGCCGCCCAAAAAACAAACCGAACGGTAACCATAGAGGCTGTATGATACCCGTCCACCCCAAAAAACAAACCGAACGGTAACCATAGAAGGCGTATGATGCCCGTGCCACCCAAAAAACAAACCGAACGGTAACCATAGAGGCTGTATGATACCCGTCCACCCCAAAAAACAAACCGAACGGTAACCATAGGAGGCGTATGATGCCCGTGCCGCCCAAAAAACAAACCGAACGGTAACCATAGGAGGCGTATGATGCCCGACCACCCCAAAAATCAATCATAACGGTAACCATTGGAGGCGTATGATGCCCAATAACCCCCAAAAAGAATCGAAACGGTAACCATAGGAGACGTATGATGCCCGATCGCCCCAATAATCGATCATAACGAGAACCATAGCAAATGAATGATTCCCATAATCAAGCAAAAATCGTCTCAGCGGTAACTTAAACTTCATATCGTGCCACCACTTATAAATTTCCAACCAAATTACAAAAAATTCCAAAAATGTTATTTTAAAATAACAAAATACAGGTGTTATACAACTACCTCAACTGCTGTTCTATATCATCTGATGGTAATTTTGAACCAGGATTGTTTAGATCTAGATCTGATATAAATCCTGTGGAAGGACCTCGGAACATATCGCCTGTCGCTAGTATTTTTCCATCTGGAGCCTCAAATAGTGGGACCTTCTCTTCGTTGTTTTCTAGCCGTTTTCCTGGTTGCGCTTTCATTTTAATAGACCCCCTTTTGTGTTTATGTTTATTTTGTCAAATCAACATGTAAAATATGTCGAATTAGAACAAATCACAGTGAATCGACTCGGTATGTATCATAAAAGAACAGATACTGTCTTAATATTTGGAAAATTATCGGTAGGATAATAATGGATATCGAGGTATAGTACTAAATAGGCCAAGTAAAAAAAGGGTGGCGGGGTGTCATATGACAGTGAAAACATTTTTACCAACTGAGTTTGAATTATATCTTTTTCATGCTGGTACATTGTATGAAGGCTATCAATTATTTGGTGCACATATCTTTGAAGAAGATAGTAGACAATTTACTAGATTTTGTGTGTGGGCTCCACATGCAACAGAGGTAAATGTTGTTGGAGATTTTAATAATTGGAATGGATTGGGGTATTCGTTACATAAGTTAAATAAAGAGGGAGTTTGGGTGCTCGTTCTCGAGGGAAACCTTGAGGGCTCATTATACAAGTATGAAATTATTTCGCAAACTGGGGAACGACTTTTAAAAGCTGACCCATATGGTTTCTACTCAGAGCTGAGACCACGTACAGCTTCAGTTGTATACAACCTAGACGGTTACAAATGGAACGACCAGGCATGGAAGCGGAAGAAGGCAAGAAAAAGTGCGGCTAATGATCCGATGGTGATCTATGAAGTCCATGCAGGCTCGTGGAAGAAAAAAGAAGACGAAAGCTTCCTAAATTATCGTGAATTGGCTGATGAGTTAATTCCTTATGTACTTGATGAGGGATTTACCCATGTGGAGCTATTACCACTTGTTGAACACCCGCTCGATATCTCTTGGGGATATCAAGGTGTTGGATATTATTCCTTAACAAGTCGTTATGGCACACCAGATGATTTTATGTATTTTGTTGATCAATGTCATCAGCACGGACTAGGAGTTATTCTAGATTGGGTACCGGGGCATTTTTGTAAGGATGCTCATGGCCTGTATCGGTTTGATGGAGATTACGCTTATGAATACAAAGCAGAACATGATCGTGAAAATCATGTTTGGGGAACAGCTAATTTTGATTTAGGTAAGAAAGAGGTTCATAGCTTTTTAATTTCCAACGCGCTGTTTTGGATGAAACATTACCATATCGATGGATTTAGAGTAGATGCAGTTTCAAACATCATTTTCTGGCCAAATTCAGACGGCCAACATGTGAATACGTTTGGACTTGATTTTCTAAAGCATTTAAATCAGATTGTCCACCAACAGGATCCTACGGTTATGATGATTGCGGAAGATTCCACGGATTGGCCCCAAGTAACGGTACCGGTTGAACACGGCGGACTCGGCTTCAGCTATAAATGGAATATGGGCTGGATGAATGACATGCTGAGCTACATGGAAACAGAACCGGAGCATCGTTCTACGCAGCACAATAAGGTCACATTCTCTTTTCTATATGCCTTTTCAGAAAAATTCATACTTCCTTTTTCACACGATGAGGTTGTTCATGGAAAGAAATCACTTCTGAATAAAATGCCTGGGGATTATTGGCGTAAGTTTGCGCAACTAAGATTGTTGCTTGGCTACATGATGGCTCATCCAGGGAAAAAATTACTGTTTATGGGAACAGAATTTGGTCAGTTTTCCGAATGGAAGGATAAGGAACAGTTAGATTGGAACTTATTTGACTATGAGATGCACGTTAAGATGAATGAGTATTGGAAACAATTATTAAAAATATATAAGCGTTCAAAACCATTATACGAGCTGGATCATACGTATGAGGGGTTTGAATGGATAGATGTAAACAATCAAGATCAGTCTATTTTTTCATTTATTCGTAAAGGAACAGGCTCCGATGAATTTTTGATTGTGGTGTGCAATTTTAGTGAGCTACCATATGAAAATTATAAAGTAGGGGTACCAAAGGCAGGAACCTATCGAGAAATTATCAATAGTGATGCTACCGATTTCGGTGGTGCTAATAATGTTAATAAGAAAGTACTTAAAGCAATAGATGAACCATTTCACGGTAGACCGTACCAGATTGAAATGACGATTCCTCCTTTTGGAATCACTGTATTGCGCCCTGTAAAACAAAGAAAGGAGCTGGGAGATAGTGGGAAAGAAAAAGTGCGTCGCCATGCTGTTGGCAGGAGGAAAGGGAAGCAGGCTTAATTCCTTAACAAAGGAGATTGCTAAGCCGGCTGTACCATTTGGAGGAAAATATCGAATTATTGATTTTGCATTAAGTAATTGCACAAATTCAGGCATCGATACAGTTGGTGTTTTAACTCAGTACCAACCGCTATTATTGAATTCATATATCGGCATCGGCAGTGCATGGGATTTAGATAGAAGAAACGGTGGAGTAACAGTACTTCCTCCATATGCAGAAACATCGGAAGTGAAATGGTATTCCGGTACGGCTAGTGCAATCTATCAAAATATCAATTATTTAACCCAATATGACCCAGAGTACGTGTTAATCCTTTCTGGAGACCATATTTATAAAATGAATTACGAAGCAATGCTAGATTTCCACAAGGAAAAAGGCGCGGATGTAACGATATCAGTTATTGAGGTTCCATGGGATGAAGCGAGCCGCTTTGGCATCATGAATGCTGCGGATGATATGAGCATCACTGAGTTTGAAGAAAAGCCAGATTTTCCAAAAAGCAATTTAGCTTCGATGGGAATTTACATCTTCAATTGGAAGGTGTTAAAAGAATACTTGATCAAGGATAATGACACTCCGAATTCCAGTCACGATTTTGGAAAGGATATTATTCCACGCTTGTTAGAGGAAGAGAAAAAGCTAGTAGCTTATCCTTTTAAAGGCTATTGGAAGGATGTTGGTACTGTTCGCAGCCTTTGGGAAGCGAATATGGACCTGTTGGATGAAAAATGCGAATTGAATCTATTTGATCCATCATGGCGCATCTATTCTGTCAATCCGAACCAGCCTCCACAATATATTTCACCGCAAGCCTCCGTGTTAGGTTCGATGATTAACGAAGGCTGCACAATTGAAGGAGATGTGGAACGCTCTGTCATCTTCCAAGGAGTTACGATTGAAGCCGGCGCGGTGGTACGTGAATCAGTGATCATGCCAGAAGCCGTAATTGGTAGAAACGTGTACATTGAGAAGGCGATTATTCCTGGAGGGATAACCATACCAGATGGGGCAGTGATTCGTGGTACGGAAGACCCAGAGGGCATTATTTTAGTATCAGAAGAGATGCTTGATGACATAGAAATACAAACAGAATCGACGCTGAAAAAGAAGATTGGATAAAAAGATAAAGCGAAATTTGTTTGCGATAGATAAATAATTGGGAGGGTTTCAGCGTTGAAAAAGAAATTATTAGGGGTAATCGATGCAACCTATAAAGGGGATCTAGAGGAGCTTATTATCGAACGGTCTTTGGCGGCTGTTCCATTTGCGGGACGCTACCGATTAATTGATTTTGTGCTATCTAGCATGGTGAATTCGGGTATTAAAAGTGTAGCACTTTTTCCAAAATATCAATATCACTCACTTATGGATCATTTAGGATCCGGTAGAAATTGGGATTTAAACCGCAAGCGCGATGGGTTGTTCTTATTTCCACCACAATTGTTCGACCTGCCTAATGGGGGCAACTCGTTTGATCAGTTTGCTGCACATTTAAGCTTTTTCAAGCGTAGCTCACAGGAATATACATTAGTTGCGAATTGCTTTACAGTGGCCAATATCGATTTCCGGACGATTTTAGATGCGCATATCGATGCAGATTGCGATATTACTGAGCTTCGTCATGAGGGCAAGTCGATGGATATGTACTTATTAAAGACATCTCTATTAATTGAGCTACTGGAGAACCATGAGAAAACAGGATTTACTTCAATGAATGATGTTGTTCATTCACTGAATCATGATTACAAGGTTTGTTATTACCAATTTAAAGGCTATGCAGTGATGGTTGACTCTGTGAAAAAGTATTATGAAACGAGCATGGAGTTTTTACAGCCAGCGATTTGGAAAAAATTCTTCCAAAAGGATCAGCCAATCTTTACGAAGGTAATGGATGAGCCACCGACGCTATATGCGAAAGAGGCGTCGATTCAAAACTCGATGATTGCCAATGGCTGCCAAATTGATGGAAGAGTTGAAAACAGCATCATTGCCAGAGGCGTAAAAGTTGGGAAAAATACCGTCATCAAAAATAGTGTGATACTACAAAAATGTGAGATTAGCGATAATTGCATTCTGGAAAATGTCATTCTAGATAAAGATGTAATTATTGAGTCTGGAAGAAGAATTCGTGTTTCACCAGATGCACCAAAAATTCTTCGCAAGGATACGGTTCAAGGAGCTCTGATGAATTCGTGAAAATATTGTTTGCAGTCTCAGAATGTACTCCATTTATCAAATCAGGTGGGCTTGCAGATGTTGCTGGTTCCCTGCCACAGGAGCTTGTGAATCAAGGTACTGATATTCGCGTGATTCTTCCAAACTATGGAATGATCGCCCAAAAGTATAAGCTTAAGATGAAGAAAGTAACTGATTTCACTGTCAAGGTTGGTTGGAGAAATCAATATTGTGGAGTTATGGAGCTTAAGCTTGATGGAGTAACGTATTACTTTATTGACAACGAGTATTATTTTAAACGTGATGGTTTATATGGATATTTCGATGATGGAGAGAGATTTGCCTTTTTTAATCGTGCTGTCCTCGATGCGATCAGTCATTTGGATTTTTCCCCAGATATTATCCATTGCCACGATTGGCATACTGGAATGATTCCATTCTTGTATCGGGTTGAATATTACCGCAAGCCAGGCTATGAATTCATCCGTACGATTTTTACGATTCACAATTTAATGTTTCAAGGTGTTTTTCCGAAAGAAACGATGGATGATTTATTAGGTATTCACAGCAAGTATTTTAATCAGGATCATTTAGAGTTTTTCGGAAATATCAATTTCATGAAAGCCGGCCTTGTGTCGGCGGACATGATCACGACCGTTAGTCCGACATATCTCGAGGAAATTCAAACGGCATATTTCGGTGAAAAGCTGGATGGTCTTCTTCGTAAACGCCAATCTGATTTAAAGGGGATTTTAAACGGGATTGATGATGAATTTTATAATCCTGCTAATGATCCGCTTATTCATCAAAATTATGATGTGCAGAAGTTGGAGAAGAAGCTTGAGAATAAACGTTTTATTCAAAAAACACTCGGTCTTCCGCAAAACGATGACATTCCGATTGTGGCGATGATTACTCGATTAACAAAGCAAAAGGGTCTTGATCTTGTTAAAGCTGTTTTTCATGAGATGATGGCAGAAAAAATTCAAATGGTCGTGTTGGGTACGGGGGATTTGGAGTTCGAATGGTTCTTCCGTGAAATGGAGCACCGTTATCCAGACCAGGTCCGAGTTCAAATTGGCTTCAATGAAGAATGGGCACACCAGCTTTATGCTGGCTCTGATTTGTTCTTGATGCCGTCTAAATTCGAGCCTTGTGGTCTAGGACAATTGATTGCCATGCGTTATGGTAGTATCCCGCTCGTTCGGGAAACTGGCGGACTAAATGATACGGTACAAGCATATGATGAATGGTCGGATAAAGGGAATGGATTTTCGTTCACGAACTTCAATGCACACGATATGCTGTATACATTGCGTCGTTCCTTATCTTTCTATCATTATAAAAAACCAACTTGGAAAAAGTTGGTGAAAACAACGATGTCAAAGGATTATAGCTGGGCGCAATCAGCATTTCAATACAATCGGCTTTATTCCGAACTGATATCAAGGAGTGAAAGCCATGTTTTCTAATAAACAGGAATTTCAACACGCCTTTTTAAAGCGACTAGAGATGATGTGTGGTAAACCGTTTAAGGAAAGCACGAAGAGTGACCATTTTTTAACCCTTGGTCATATGATTCGAGAATATGTTAGCTCCAATTGGATTCATACGAAAGAAAAGTACCGGTTGAACGGTCAAAAGCAAGTTTACTATTTATCGATTGAGTTCCTGCTTGGCCGCCTTTTGCGCCATAATTTAATGAATTTAGGAATTGAAGAATTGGTGGAAAGCGGTTTGAAGGAGCTTGGCGTAGATTTAGGTGACTTGGAAGAGATTGAGTCTGATGCAGGTCTAGGAAACGGCGGATTAGGTCGACTTGCTGCTTGCTTTTTAGATTCTCTTGCTTCATTAAATCTCCCTGGTCATGGCTGCGGGATTCGTTACCGTCATGGACTGTTCGAGCAAAAGTTTGTTGATGGTTATCAGGTTGAGCTTCCCGAACAATGGCTCCGTTATGGACAAGTTTGGGAGGTCCGAAAAAATGACTTAGCCGTTGAAGTGCCGTTCTGGGGCGAAATCGAAGCTTATAATGACGAGAAGGGTCGCCTTTGCTTCCGTCATATAAATTCTGAAGTGGTTACGGCTGTCCCCTATGATTTGCCTGTAATTGGCTATCAAACGGAAACGGTTAATACACTCAGGTTATGGAGTGCCGAGCCTTCACCATATCCATTTTACCGAGATGTGATGAGGTATAAGCGGGAAACTGAGGCAATATCTGAGTTTCTTTATCCAGATGATACACATGATGATGGGAAAATCCTTCGTCTTAAGCAGCAATATTTGCTTGTTTCTGCAAGTGTTCGGACCATCATGAGAGGCTTCCGGGCAACGCATCGCCCACTCTCAGAGTTGCCTGATCGGATTGCGATACATATTAACGACACTCATCCTGTCATGGCAATCCCTGAAATGATGCGGATTCTTCTTGATGAGGACAAGCTGAGCTGGGAAGAGGCTTGGGATATTACAACGAGAACGATTTCCTACACAAATCATACTACCCTTTCTGAGGCGTTGGAGAAATGGCCTGTCCGCTTGTTCAAGCCATTGCTACCACGTATTTATATGATTATTGAGGAAATCAATCGCCGTTTTTGTGAGGATTTGTGGAAGCAATATCCTGGCGATTGGGATCGCATCAATAATATGACCATCATTACTCATGATGAGGTAAAGATGGCGCATCTTGCCCTTGTTGGAAGCTTCAGCATTAACGGGGTAGCGCAAATTCACACTGATATTTTAAAAAATCGAGAAATGAATCAGTTTTATCAAATTTTTCCCGATAAGTTTAATAATAAGACGAATGGGATTACCCATCGCCGTTGGTTGGTAAAATCCAACCCTAAGCTTTCAAACTTAATTACGAGTGCAATTGGAATTGACTGGGTTCATGACCCGCAGCAATTGGTCAAACTAAGGGAATTTCAGAATGACAGAGGCTTTTTAGATTCGCTACGTGTAGTAAAACAGGATAACAAGTTTCGGTTCGCACAAAGGGTATATGAGCAAACGGGCATCAGTATCGATCCCAATTCGATTTTTGATGTTCATGTGAAGAGACTCCATGCCTACAAGCGGCAGTTGTTGAATATTCTTCACATTATGCATTTGTACAATCGCTTAAAAGAGGATCCAGGCTTTAAAATGTATCCACGGACGTTCATCTTTGGTGCAAAGGCTTCACCAGGCTATTATTATGCTAAGAAAATCATCAAGCTCATTAATACCGTTGCGGATCGGATTAACGGGGACCCTGATGTTCACGATATGCTGAAGGTAGTATTCTTGGAAAACTACCGCGTTTCAGTTGCGGAGGAGCTATTTCCGGCAGCTGATGTCAGCGAGCAGATTTCGACCGCGAGTAAGGAAGCCTCTGGTACTGGGAATATGAAGCTCATGATGAATGGAGCGTTAACTGTCGGCACACTTGATGGAGCAAATGTGGAGATTAAAGAAAAAGTCGGCGACGATAATATCTTTATTTTTGGCTTAACTGCCGAAGAGGTTCTCCATTTCTATCAAAATGGCGGCTACCATTCAATGGAATACTATCATCACGATAAAAAGATACGCCAGGTGATTGACCAATTAACAAATGGCTTCTTCTCTGATGTCGATGATGAATTCGTGCCAATCTACGATTCATTGTTAATTCAAAACGATCAGTATTTTGTACTAAGAGATTTTGATTCATATGTTTCGATTCATAAAGAAGTAGAAAACAAATTTAGGGATCGGGATATGTGGATCAAAATGAGCTTGCACAATATTGCTGGCTCAGGTTATTTCTCAAGTGACCGGACGATACAAGAATACGCCAATGGTATTTGGAAAATCAACCGTGGGTAATGTCTGATTATAAAAAATGGCTCGGGATTATGCTCCTGAGCCGTTTTTCTATTTAGGAATGTAATAGTATCTTATAGGAAAATGCACAAGCACCTAACTCAGGAATGAAGGAACTCTTATTGATTACTTATTTTATGTGTACCCCTTAAAACGAAGTAGCCAATCACCTTCATTGAGTAGTTATTTTATTCGTACCCCCGAAAACGAAGTAGCCAATCGCGCTCATTGGTTACTTGGTTTATGCGCAACCCTGAAAACGAAGTAGCCAATCACCCTCATTGAGTACTTGTTTTATGTGTACCCCTTAAAACCAAGTAGCCAATCGCCCTCATTGAGTACTTATTTTATGTGTACCCCTGAAAACGAAGTAGCCAATCGCCCCTATTGAGTACATATTTTATGTATATCCCTTAAAACCAAATAGCCAATCACCCTTATTGATTACTTATTTTATGTGTAACCCCGAAACCAACTAGCAAACTGCTACTTTCCATTCCAATCCCCTAAAATCGTGCAGCAGACAAGAAAAGACCCAAGTGCAAATAACACCTGGGTCGTAATAACATTTAAGATTTAAAATTATAGTAAATAGGAAATAAACAATCCGATAGAAAGCAGGAATCCAAAGATTGTGTTCGTTTGTGCAGTTGCTTTCATTGCTGGCATCATTTGCAACGGCATGTTGTTCTTGAAGAACCCGATTATTGCATTAAGTGGCTTTGGTGCACTCAACACAACAACAGCTAACCATGGCGTTACGATACTCAAGAAAATTAATGCAAACACCCAAGCATATGAAACAATGAACATACCAGCTAAAAATAGAATAGCACCTTTTCTGCCTAGTAAAATCGCTAATGTTTTACGTCCGAACTTTTTGTCTCCGTCTAAATCCCGTATATTATTGGCCATCAGAATGGCACCTACTAAAATAGTACTTGGAATCGATACAAGAATCGCTGTATCAGAGACAGTTCCAGTTTGAATGAAGAACGAAATTAATACGATTAAGCAGCCCATGAAAAAGCCGGCAAATAGTTCACCAAACGGAGTATAAGCAATTGGAATCGGACCGCCTGTGTATAAATAACCCATAAGCATTGATACAGAACCAATCAAAGCAAGCCACCAGCTTGTGCTGGCACAAATGTAAACCCCGAGTAATAGCGAGATTCCGTATAAGGCTAACGCAATATATAGAACCGTTCTTGCTTGAATTCCTTCTCTTACGATTGCTCCGCCAATTCCCACTGACTCAGCTGTATCTAAACCTCTTTTAAAATCATAGTATTCATTAAACATATTGGTTGCAGCCTGGATGAGTAAACAAGCAAGCAACATTGCAGCAAAAAGTCCAATATGAATATCAGTATGCGGCATTGCTAACGCAGTTCCGAGGAGCACTGGTACAAATGCTGCAGTTAACGTATGAGGTCGAGTAAGTTGCCACCAAACACCCCAGCTGGTCCGTTTTACAACCGATGAAGACTTTGTATTTTGCATTTGTGGTTGCATATATTAGACTCTCCTTTGCAAAAATTATAGAATCAAACTTTATTATTTTACTGAAAAAATCAAAACCTGTCAAAGGAGCACTTAATCTAAGTGTAAAAAATGTCGAAAGGTTAGTCAATTATTATCGTGGGATTGGAAAACAATATCAAAAGGATGATATTATTGGATGGAAGGATAGTTTTATAAGGAAAACTAAGCCTGAAGCGGAAATTTACTGGGTCAATTTACAAATCTGATAGAAATAGTGTGACCAATTTGTATAGACTTGGTGAAATGACATAATAATAAGGAAAATACTAGGATGCGATTATACGCCAATTATTGACATGATTTTTAAAAAGGGGTATCTTATAATAAGTTTAAAATGAAAGGATAACAGTCTTTTTTGCTGTTATTGGGGGGATTATTTTGGTAATCTTACATTCGGGGTTAAAGACGCGGATCTTCGAAGCGATTTCAAAGGCCAAGGCTTTAACTTTACCTGTTTTAGTTAGTGAAGTTCAAAAAATTGATCCTATCGAACCCCTGTCATTTTTCTTTTCTGGTAGTGAAAAATACTTTGGTGAACGTTTCTTTTGGAAGGACGCATCAAGCCAAAGCTTTTTAGTTGGTTTAGGGATTTGTCAGCAATTTGAAACAGATCAGGTAACTGATCGTTTTAATTATGTCCAAAACGAGTGGAAGCGCTTTATTGAAAATTCGATTATCTTTAATCCTTTTTCACATATGGGCGTAGGTCCGGCTCTATTTGGTGGCTTTTCTTTTGATCCATTAAAAACCAAAACCGCGCTTTGGTCTAATTATTCAAATTCACTATTTCACATTCCAAAGTATATGCTTTCAATAATTGAAGGGCAAGCATACTTAACAACAAATATTCTTTGCACTGAAGATGATGATACATCTATGGTGGAGCAAGTTTGGCAAGAGCGTGAGCGGTTATTGTTAACGGCCAATCGTTCTTTTTCTTTTTATAGAAGTCAACTTGAAAGAACAGAGGAAATACAGCCAGAAGCTTGGAAAAAAACAGTCGATGCAATTGTTGATGAATTAAAGGAAGGCCCACTGAAAAAAGTTGTACTAGCCCGTGAGCTCAGATTGCATTTCAATGAGCCGGTGCAGGTTGAAAAGGTACTTGAGAACTTGTTCAGTGAACAGCCTGATAGCTTTATTTTTGCGTTTGAATCCGAGGGAGATTGCTTTGTTGGCGCATCACCTGAACGTCTTTTGAAAAAGAACGGCAATGATGTGTTCACAACCTGTTTAGCAGGTTCAATCAAACGGGGGAAAACGCTTGAAGAGGATAAGGTGTTGGGTGCTGACATCTTAGCTGATCAAAAAAACTTAATTGAACATCAGTATGTTGTAGATATGATTAAAGAGGCGATGAGCGAGGTATGTACGGAAGTAATACTGCCTAATCAGCCACAATTGATGAAAATGCGTGATATCCAGCATTTATATACTCCGGTTATTGGAAAAACCGATGATGATGCGTCACTACTGCAAATCATCGAACGACTCCATCCGACACCCGCACTTGGTGGCTTGCCCAAAAAAGAAGCTGTTGAAAAAATCCGTGAAGTTGAGTTGCTCGACCGCGGCTTTTATGCCGCGCCAATCGGCTGGCTTGACTATCGTGGTAACGGAGAGTTTGCCGTTGCGATTCGCTCCGGTTTAATTCAAGGGAACGAAGCATCTTTGTTTGCCGGCTGCGGTGTTGTTGCCGATTCAGATTCAGAAAGTGAATACTTAGAGACAAACAT
The DNA here is from genome assembly GCF_902168435.1 of Bacillus marasmi. Taxonomy (GTDB): domain Bacteria; phylum Bacillota; class Bacilli; order Bacillales; family Cytobacillaceae; genus Bacillus_BU; species Bacillus_BU marasmi. Next base: position 407,637 of record NZ_LR656165.1, on the reverse strand, counting down.
TAAGTTTCGTCCGATGTTAACCGCGCTTGGAGGAGAATAACATGAATCACCAGGAATCACTTACTGCATATTTAGCAGCATTTGTTGGAGAGCTTGTACAATCAGGTTTGACTGATGTAGTCGTCAGCCCCGGTTCACGATCAACTCCACTTGCGTTAATGATGGCCGAGCATCCCGGCCTTCGGGTACATATCCAAATTGATGAGCGTTCTGCAGGATTTTTTGCATTAGGAATAGCCAAGGCGTCCCATAAATCGGTGGCGCTTCTTTGTACTTCCGGGACTGCTGCAGCCAATTACTACCCAGCGGTGGTAGAAGCGAATATTTCACGAGTACCGTTGATTGTGCTGACTGCAGACAGACCGCATGAACTTCGCGATGTCGGAGCGCCCCAGGCGATTAATCAAATACACTTATATGGCAACCATGTGAAATGGTTTGTTGAGATGGCCTTACCCGAAGCAACGAATGAAATGATTTCATACGCCCAAACCGTTTGTGCCCGGGCGATTGCCACTTCACAAATGACTCCTGCCGGTCCGGTTCATTTGAATTTTCCATTCCGTGAACCGTTAATCCCGCAGCTCGATGATCCAGAGCTATTTGAAAAATATCGACGGGTAAAAGGCTCGATTAAGATTCATGGTGGTCAATTAACATTGCCACTGGGTGAATTTACTCGGTTGGCTCAAACATGGTCAAACTCGGAAAAAGGAATCATTGTTTGTGGTCCGATCGAAGATTCATCATTTCAAGCTGCACTTTTAGATTTGGCAGAGAAGCTGCAATTCCCGATTTTAGCCGACCCATTATCACAACTGCGAAGCGGCCAACATAGCAAGGATTTAGTAATCGATACATATGATACATTTTTAAGAAATCAACCAGCAAAGGATTATGTGAAACCTGATATCGTCATTCGCTTTGGGGCGATGCCGGTCTCGAAGGCACTGACGATTTTCTTAAAAGAAAACAGTGAAGCGACTCATTATGTAATCGATGGTGGTGGAGGCTGGCGCGATCCAAATGCGATTACTTCAGAAATGATTTATTGCGATGAGGCTTTGTTGTGTCAAGCAGTGCTACCGCATATTTCGGCGCGGAGCCAATCAAGCTATTTACAGCGCTGGACAGGCTTGAACACCGTAACAAAGCAAAGCTTAACCATCGTAAATGATGAGACAAAGCTTAGTGAAGCTAAATTATTTTATCGTTTGGCAGAGTTGCTACCGGAAAATGCGACTGTATTTGTCGGTAATAGCATGCCAATTCGCGATTTGGATTCTTTTTTCCATAATAATGATAAAAATATTCGCGTGATGGCTAATCGTGGTGCGAATGGCATCGATGGAATTGTTTCGACTGCCTTGGGCGCGGCATTTGTCCATCAGCCGCTCTATTTAATATTAGGCGATTTAACTCTCTTCCATGATTTGAATGGTTTAGTAGCGTCGAAAATGCATAGTATCCCGATTGATGTTGTTGTGATTAATAACAATGGTGGCGGTATATTTTCCTTTTTACCCCAATCAAATCATCCGAAGCATTTCGAATTATTATTTGGCACGCCAGTTGATCTTGATTTTAGCCATGCTGTCCAATTGTACGGTGGTGAATATACAAAGGTTAACGATTGGGAGCACTTGGCTCAATCGCTTGAGAAACCTGCGCAAAATGCTGGTTTGAACGTGCATGAGCTCGTAACAGAACGCGACACAAATTTAAAAGAGCATCGAGAATTGTGGAAAAGTGTTTCCCAGGAAATAGAAATTTGGCTTAAAGGTGCAGCTCAATGAAGATAAGTGTTAACGGGATTCACTACCATGTTGAGGTCGTGGGTGAGGGCTTTCCACTCGTGCTGCTTCATGGATTTACCGGTGCAGGCACGAACTGGCGCGGTTTTAGTGACAAATGGTCGGAGCAGTCTCAGTTAATCATGGTTGATATCATTGGACATGGTGAAAGTGATGCTCCTAGCGATTCTTCGCGTTATTTAATGGATAAGGTAGTCGAGGATTTAGCCGCATTGCTATCGAAGTTAGGCGTTGATTGTGCTGATTTTCTTGGATATTCGATGGGCGGCCGTTTGGCATTGTCGTTTGCATTAGCTCATCCAGAAATGGTCAGAAAGCTTGTATTGGAAAGTGCTTCTCCAGGATTAAAGACGGAGGAAGAACGGGCGCAGCGTCGGGAAAGCGATGCGAAGCTTGCAGCGTTTATTTCCACCGAAGGCATCGAAAAGTTTGTTGATTTTTGGGAAGAAATCCCTTTGTTTCAAACGCAATTGGGGCTCCCTGAAGAGGTGCGTAAAGGGATTCGAGAGCAACGCTTATCCAATTCTGTTGAAGGGCTTTCGGGTAGCTTGATTGGAATGGGCACAGGTGCTCAAATGTCGAACTGGGAGGCGCTTGAGCAGCTTACCAGTGAGACATTGCTGATAACCGGTTCACTTGATAAAAAGTTTTGCCAAATTGCGAGTGAAATGTGCCAATTGGTGAAAAATAGCAAATGGATTGTAGTTGATGCTTGTGGTCATGCAATTCATGTGGAACAAGATGAAAAATTTGGTACAATAGTAAGGGAGTTTCTACAATCTACATAATTAAGGAGGAAGAGTTTATGACAGTTGAATGGGTAGCTCGTAAACAATACGAAGACATTCTTTATGAAACATACAATGGCATTGCCAAAATTACGATTAACCGTCCAGAAGTACGCAATGCATTCCGTCCAAAAACGGTAATGGAGCTAATTGATGCTTTTGCAGAAGCTCGTGATGACAGTGAAGTTGGTGTTATCATCTTAACAGGTGCAGGAGATGACGCATTCTGTTCAGGTGGAGACCAAAAAGTGCGCGGTCATGGTGGCTATGTTGGTGATGACAAAATCCCACGCCTAAATGTGCTTGACCTGCAACGCTTAATCCGTGTAATTCCTAAGCCAGTTGTGGCAATGGTTAAAGGTTATGCAATCGGTGGCGGACATGTATTACATATCGTGTGTGACTTAACAATTGCAGCTGACAATGCAAGATTTGGACAAACTGGTCCAAAAGTAGGTAGCTTTGATGCTGGTTACGGTTCAGGCTATTTAGCTCGTATCGTTGGACATAAGAAAGCTCGTGAAATTTGGTACCTATGCCGCCAATACAATGCTCAAGAAGCATTAGACATGGGACTTGTTAACACTGTTGTTCCGCTTGCTCAAGTGGAAGAAGAAACAGTTAAGTGGTGTGAGGAAATGCTTGAAATGAGCCCAACTGCACTTCGTTTCTTAAAAGCAGCGTTCAATGCTGATACTGACGGACTTGCTGGTATTCAGCAATTCGCAGGGGATGCAACTTTGCTTTATTACACAACTGATGAAGCCAAAGAAGGACGCGATGCGTTCAAAGAAAAACGCAAACCAGACTTTGGCAAATTCCCACGTTTCCCTTGATTTTAGAAAAGCGGAAGCGGCTTGACCAGCCCGACAAGCTTAAGACGAGCCGGCCGAAAGGTTGTAGTTTACCTTTTGGACGGATTGGCTTAAGACCTCGAGGGGCTAGCCGCAGGAGCTAGACAAGTCGAAAAGCGGAAGCGGCTCGATAAGCCCCGACAAGCATAAGACGAGCCGGCCAGAAGGTCGCACGTTGACCTACTGGGCGGATTGGCTTAAGACCTCGAGGGGCTAGCCGCTGGAGCTAGACAAGTCGAAAAGCGGAAGCGGCTCGTTTGTGCTTAACAGTAGAATGGAAATAAAGCAGCTTGATGGACTCCATCAAGCTGTTTTTTTGAAGGATTTGGATGTGTTCTTGAAGTTGGAAAAATCAGTTACCTATTTTCGGAATTTCATAAGGCCAAAACTCATCTTAAAATGTAGCAAAAGGTCCGTATAAAGAAAATCAAGCCATACAAGAAGGTGATGAAGATTGTCACAGCAAATTCCAAATTGGTTAAAAAAACGGGCATTTCTCACCCCGACTAGACCAGCTATCATATTTGAAAATGAAACACTAACTTTTCATGATACATACATAAAAGCAGTGAAAATGACACATAAATTAACCTCGATCTCGATTAAGCAGGGGGATTATGTAGGCGTATTGCTAAAAAATCACCCAGATACTGTCATTATTTTTCACGCATTGCAAATGCTCGGAGCAACAGCTGTTATCCTTAACAACAGACTCACTGTTGAGGAATTAGCTTGGCAGCTTGAGGATTCCCGCTGCACAAGCTTAATTAGTGAAGAGGGATTCACAAATGCTCTTGAAATGCTTCAAGCCAAGCAACCGTCCTATACAATTTGGACGAAGCAGCAGCTACATGAATTAGAAGCATCCCAAAATAACGATTCCACCACAATTCGCGAAGAATACAATCTAGACGAGGTATGCTCAATCATGTACACCTCTGGCACGACTGGTTTTCCGAAGGGTGTTATGCAAACATATGGCAATCATTGGTGGAGTGCGATTGGGTCGGTTTTAAATTTAGGTTTAACTGAAAAGGATGTATGGCTCTGTAATGTTCCTCTTTTTCACATTAGTGGCTATTCAATCCTAATTCGTAGCGTTATATATGGGATGCCGATTGTGCTTCATGACGGTTTTAACGAAAGCAAGGTAATAGAGGACATTAGGACTCATCGGGTCACGATTATGTCCGTTGTTGCGGCGGTACTCACTAGAATTATTAAGGAACTTGGTAATGTGAAGCTTTCGGATCAATTTCGCTGCATGCTTCTAGGTGGTGGTCCTGCGTCGCTATCACTGTTGAATAGTTGTGCGAGCATCGGTATTCCCGTTTTCCAAACATATGGTATGACGGAAACGGCTTCGCAAATTGTAACGCTTTCACCAGAAGACAGTATGCGTAAGCTTGGTTCAGCAGGAAAGCCGTTGTTTCCGGCACAAATCAAAATACTCAACAGAGACGGACAGGACCAACCGCCTCATACTGAAGGGGAAATTGTGGTCAAAGGGCCAAATGTTACGAAGGGCTATTTGTATCGTGAGAGGGAAAATACGGAAAAAATTCAAGCTGGCTGGCTTCATACCGGCGATATCGGATATTTAGATGAAGAGGGATTTCTATATGTGCTTGACCGGCGCGCGGATTTAATTATTTCCGGTGGTGAAAATATATACCCCGCTGAAATTGAAGGGGTGTTGCTTTCCAATGAGAAGGTTGCAGAAGCGGGCGTAGTTGGTATTGATGATGAACGATGGGGCCAAGTTCCGGTTGCCTTTGTTGTCATTGAGCCTGGAAAAGCAATAGAGGAAGCTGAACTGCTGGAATTTTGTCAGCAAAGACTGGCTAAATATAAAGTGCCCAAGAAAATCTATTTTACAGATTCATTGCCGCGTAACGCTTCAAATAAGTTATTGAGACGAAATCTCCGCGATGAGCTAGAACGAGGAGGGGAGAGTAAGCATAATGAACATTCATAGCATATCGCTGTACGTCATCTCCAAATCACTCAAATTCCCCTTTGCGACGCATTTGGAGACGGTGGTTAACCGTGAATCGATTATCGTTGAGCTGACTGACAGTGACGGTTTGCAGGGCTATGGTGAAGTGGTTGCCTTTTCCTCCCCTTGGTACACCGAGGAAACGGTAAAGACCGCTTACCATATGCTGAAGGACTTTTTCATTCCTCTTTTAAAAAATAACCCAGTACAGCATCCTGAACAGGTGACGCCGCTTCTAAACAAATACAGACGAAACGAAATGGCTAAAGCTGGGTTAGAGACGGCATATTGGGATTTATATGCTAAAAGAAAACAAGTGTCGTTGTCCTCGTTGTTAGGGGGCACAAAAACAGAAATCCCTTCGGGAGTGGTCGTTGCGACGAGTTCGCTTGCGGAAGCGTATCGCCAAATTGAAGGATATTTAGAGGATGGCTACAAAAGGATAAAGATAAAAATTAGCCCCGGCTCTGATGTCGAAATGATAGAGCCAATCAGGAAACGCTATCCGAGCTTAGCAATCATGGCAGATGCCAATTCTGCTTATACGCTCGAGGATGTATCGCGTTTACAAGCGCTAGATTCGTTTGGTCTGCTGATGATTGAACAGCCGTTAGCACATGATGATATTATTCAGCACGCCAAGCTCCAGCAACAAATCAAGACGCCGATATGCTTGGATGAAAGCATTGTTACGTATGAGGATGCGCGAAATGCGATTGAACTTGGGAGCTGCAAGGTACTCAACTTAAAGATTGGCCGGGTAGGTGGTTTGCGAACTGCTAAAGCAATCCATGACTTGGCGGTGGACAAGGGAATTCAAGTTTGGGTTGGTGGTATGGTGGAATATGGAGTTTCTAGGGCACATAATATTGCTTTAGCTTCACTGCCGGGCTTTACAATTCCAGGAGATATTTCTGCTTCAAGTCGTTATTGGGAAGAGGATATAACGCTGCCAGAGGTTGTTGTTGAAAATGGTCACATCAAAGTGCCAACAGGTGCTGGTATTGGTTTTACAATAAATGAAAAAAGCCTTACGGAGTCGACTCTTTATAGGGAAACAATCTTTTTTTAACAAGGACCAGGCATTAAACCTGGTCCTATTTAAGTCAAGCTTCGGTGGCTTTACGCATGGGGAAAGGCGAGCCACCTTTGCTCTACGTTTGTACCAAAAGCACAGAGGATCAACGTTTATTATATCGAAAGTTCGTCATTCGGAATAAACGTTTTACAATTGGTGCCTGAGCTATTGGCAGCCATTTCACTGCCCTCGTTCACAACATAAATCTGCTCAGCAGCGCATCTATTTCCTTCTTTCCAGAATTGACAGTTGCTTACATCGCATAATACGTCTTGAGCCATCCAATATCACTCCTTGTCTTAAGGGTACAACACTATAATTTGAAAAAACGCTCAGTCCTATCCATGTAAAAATGAGGCCAACTTACCAAAAAATTTAACACAGTAAAGCGATGGGGGACTGTCCCCCATCGCTTTACTGTAGTGCAGTTTTGAGTGTTTTGATGTTTTGTTCCATGATGGTGATGTAGTTGTCTTTGTTGTCGATGTTTTCTTGTGTTAAGGTTGATAGGTTGTGCAAGGTAAGCGGCTTTGCGCCTACTTCCTTTTCAACAACATCCGCTAATTTAGAGGAAACGTTTTGTTCAAACAGCATGTACTTGATATTATGTTCTTTCGCTTTTTCAATAATTTCTTCGAGCTTTTTCTGTGATGGTTCATTTGTAGTTGATAATCCAGAAATGCTGATTTGTTCGATGCCATATCGTTTTTCCCAGTATCCATAAGCAGAATGGGATACGAGAATTTCTTTACGTTTTGCAGATGAAACTGTATCAGCCATTTTTTGATCGATTTTATCTAATTCGTCAGCAAGCTCTTGATAATTTTTCTCGAAAGTATCCTTTTGGTCTGGCATTTTCTCCACTAAATGATCCTTAATCGTTTTGGCTAGTTCTTTTGAATAAATTGGATCAATCCAAACATGTGGATCAACTGAATGACTATGACCATTTTCTTTCTCATCCTCATGAGCATCCTCTTCCTCACGTGCTTCCTCATCATTGTGCTCTTCGGACTCTTCAAGCTCAAGGCTCTCGGCTGTTGCAACCATTTCAACATCCTCATTTTTTAATGTATCCTTGGCTTTCTCAACAAATCCCTCTAAGCCTAAACCAATGAAAAAGAATAAATCTGCATCAACGAGCTTCATCATGTCCTTTTGTGTTGGTTCAAATGTATGTTCATCAGCACCTGGCGGATAAATGGTATTAACGTCTACGTATTCTCCGCCAATTTGCTCAGTGAAAAATTGCAATGGATAGACAGTTGTGAAAACGGTAAGCTTGTCAGAAGCACCGTTGGAAGCCTCTTCCTGTTTTTTTCCGCATCCAACTAAAAATAAACTAATGGATAATAAAACTGACATCATTACTAATAAAGATTTTTTCAATTGTAAATCATCCTTCCCCAGACAAGGAGACCATTATTCATAAAGAATTTGGTTAGCTTGCCAATAGCTCTTTAAATTGCTAGATTACTATGAATTATCTGTTGTAATTCGTAACCGTTACGATTTGTCTTTTTGTATCTTACAAAATTTATGCAAAAATTGCAACATTAAAATTTGTCCTATTGTTAAAAAGTGAGTATTCTATTATTATGGACAAAATACGACAAATATTAGGGGAGAAATAAAGGAATGAAATTACTAGATGAAATTTTAAACTATAATGAGGAATTTGTTACAGAAAAGAAGTATGAAGCGTACATTACAACAAAATTCCCTAATAAGCATATGGTGATTTTGACATGTATGGACACAAGACTTCTGGAATTACTTCCAAAAGCATTAAACCTAGGTAATGGTGATGTAAAAATTGTTAAAGACGCAGGCGCGCTCCTAACACACCCATTTGGAAGCGTAATGCGTAGTATTTTAGTGGCAATATATGAATTGCAAGCTGAGGAAGTTTTAGTAATTGGTCACTATGATTGCGGGATGGCAGGCTTAAAAGCTGACCCAATCATCGAGAAAATGAAGGCCCGCGGCGTTAAAGAGGAAACGATTAATACTTTGTCCTATTCTGGAATAGATGTTAAAAATTGGCTAAAAGGCTTTGATAATGTTCGCGATAGTGTTACTCATAGCGTGAATGTAATTCGAAACCATCCGCTTCTACCAAAAGAAGTTTCAGTTCATGGTCTTGTCATTGATCCAACAACTGGTAAGCTTGATTTGATTGAAAACGGTTATGAGGTTTCTGAAACAGAATAATAACAATTAATGATGGTGTTTTTTATGCTTTGAGGGCCATTCCTCAGGTACAAAATCCAGGCCGCCCGGGTGCAACGGGTGGCATTTTAATATCCGCTTAATCGTTAACCATCCTCCACGAATTGCGCCAAACCGTTTTATAGCCTCTAAACCATAATGTGAGCATGTCGGGTAAAAGCGACAAGTAGGTGGTTTGATGGGTGATATGACTATTTGGTAAAAACGAATTATTTTCATAAAAATTTTCGCAAACATTTTGGGCATCCTTTCAAATAACATTAATTTAAATAAACGGTAGCATAATTTTCCTGATTCGTCTAAAATTGTGATTGCGGGATGCAATCAATCAAATATGAAGGAGTGTTAACATGCCATCAGTAGAAAGCTTTGATTTAGACCATAATGCTGTTGTTGCGCCATACGTAAGACACTGCGGTGTTCATAAAGTGGGTAGCGACGGTGTTGTAAATAAATTTGATATTCGTTTTTGTCAGCCGAACAAACAAGCAATGAAGCCAGATGCGATTCATACATTGGAGCACTTACTTGCTTTTAATATCCGAAAGCACTCAGAGAAATATGATCATTTCGATATTATCGATATTTCACCAATGGGTTGTCAAACTGGGTATTACTTAGTTGTAAGTGGAGAACCAACTGTTGAGGAAATTATCGACCTGCTTGAGGATACGATGAAGGAAGCGGTAGAAATTACTGAAATTCCTGCAGCTAACGAAAAACAATGCGGTCAGGCTAAGCTTCATGATTTAGAAGGAGCAAAGAAATTAATGCGTTTCTGGCTCGATCACGATAAAAACAATTTAAAAGAAATATTCGCATAAAAAAGCAGAAGCGCCTAGGTGCTGAAACAAAAAGAGGGACTGCCGTTATAGGTCAGTCCCTGCTTTTTTGGAATCATCGTTATTTTCATCTATTTGTGGAAGTTCATCAATTGTATGTTTATAGTTATATGCTTTCCCCGTCGTTAACACTGCTAATAATAATACAACAACTACAATAATAACCGAAATAATCATTACTACTGTCAAAATTATTCCCCCCTTACTCTTCATTATTTTATCATAAAATTATCACTTTTGAGATAGTTTATATATTTAAAAAGTCATGAGTTATTTCACATACCACCGGGCATAATAGTCTCGGGAGGTTGATAACATGTCAACAGACGTAATTCAGGCGGTGAATAAGCAAATTGCCAATTGGACTGTACTTTACGTGAAGCTCCATAATTATCATTGGTATGTAAAGGGACAGAACTTCTTTACGCTACATGAAAAGTTTGAGGAATTTTATGATGAAGCAGCAGGTTATATTGATGAATTAGCAGAGAGAATTTTAGCCGTTGGTGGGAGTCCGATTGGTTCGATTAAACAATGCTTGGAACTCGCATCAATTCAAGAGTCAGAGGGTGGAGAAGATGCATCGACGATGGTGAAAAACATTCACACCGACTTTGGCACAATAATGAATGAAAACAAGCAAGTTATCGAGCTAGCTGAGAAAGCGGATGATCAAGGAACCGCAGATGTTTTCCTTGATATGCAAACTAATCTCCGCAAAACAATGTGGATGCTTCAAGCCTTTTTAGGTTAGCAAAGAAAGTCCAGAATAAAATAAAGAAGCTGGCAGCTACTGCCAGCTTTATGTATTGGTTAATGAATATTTCGCGAAACGATTGTTTGTGGACGGTGTTGGCCGTATTCCTGTTGCGCAAATTTTTCACGCAGACTTTCAATCAAATAAACGCCAATCACGTTATGTAGCTCTTGGGTTGATAATTCCTGAATAAGGTGTAACAGGTCATCACGACTCATTTCCTCTAAAATAGCAAAGGCAAGCATATCAATATCTTCATCGTCTCCAGAAAGCTTGTCACGGTATAATTCAAACAGTTCATCCACTAATTTCATTTCTACACCTCCATTTCTTTTATGGTAGTAATCATTTTATGTTGGCCTTACTTATTAAATCCCACTTAAGGTAGGATTTATTCGTCCCTGAATATTTTATATTTTCAGTTTACCCCAAAACTACACCGAAGTGTTAGTTAAGTAACTTAAAAATATGAAAGATTATCCTTTTTATAGAAAAATCAGTACTTTAGAACGAATAAATAAAGCGTTTCTGTGGGAAACGATAAAGAGCAGAGTAAAAGGGGATGACAAGATGGATCAAACAAAAAAGCCCTACTATATCACCATTTCTACTGGACAAATTATGAAAACGGCGACGGATTCGCCGTGGGACTTTAAAATTGAAGCCAATGATGATGAAATTACAAAGCTGCGAGAGTACTTTGACCAAAACTATTCAACTGATTGGCAAAGTTTTGCTAGGGCTCATGTACCTTATGTGCAATATCATTACGATCGTGAAAACGATGCCTATGACGACACACTGCAGCAGATTTATAAAATGATATATGAGCTTGGTGACGATGTAGCGAAACAGCATATCCGTTCAATTGGCATACTACCTGATTTGCAGTAAAGTAATCAAATTTCCCCGTAGCGCTGACCTATTGTAAAATAGGAGGAGATAGACAAGAGCGGGGGGACCGGATGTGGAACAATTTTTAGATGAGCATGGCTGTACGGTACAGCTGGCCTTCAAGCAACACTCTTTCGAACAAAGTAGCGGACATGTCATTGTGATTTGCTCTTATAGTGATAAATGGTTACTAACTTCCCATAAGGAGCGGGGCTGGGAATTTCCCGGTGGTAAAATTGAAAAAGGGGAGACACCCGAGCAAGCTGCGGTACGTGAGGTATTTGAGGAAACTGGCGGGGTGCTAGAAAACTTTTTCCCACTCGGTGAATACCAAGTAAGCAACGGAAATAGCAAATTTGTAAAAACTATTTTTTATGGAAAAATAAAGAAATTGGTCAAAAAAGATGATTACTTAGAGACCAATGGGCCTGTGTTTGAAATGGGAAATATACTTGAAGAACGGTTTCAAGCAAAATATAGCTTTATTATGAAGGATGATGTGATTAAAAAAAGTCTCGAGTATCTAGAGACTTTGAAATCCGAAATGCATTCTTCTCGTTAAGGCAATATGAAAAGAGGCAGGGACATAAGTATTTCAGCTAAACATAAAACCGAACTATCATGTGAAATTCTAACTTAGAATTTCCTAATAGTTCGATTTTTTAATTCTTTTTCTATAGAGCTACCCTGAAATAAATGTGGATTGGATCACACATTAAGTGCAGTTTTTTTGCTTGAGGGTTTGTTAACCCGAATGTTGATTTCCTTGTGTTTGAAAATAAGCGGAAGAATTACGCTTATTTTGGAAAAGACCCATATTTCCCTTATAATAACGGGAGTTTTTCCGCTTATTTCATAAAAATCAATTGATTTTGTCGTTTGGGGAGTCGTTAAGCGGAAAATCTACCCTTATTTCAGCTCATTTAGCCCCCCTTACATACAATAAGGGGAAATTCTACTCTTATTTAGATTCTCATACCTACATGAAAATCAACACTGAACTTTAATATATTCCTCCATAAAAATCATTCGGTTTTAATAGCGAACGATTTAGTTCCGTCCTAGTTTCTTTCAGTTATTTAAAAGCATAGAATTAATTCTCACCATCTTTAATAATTTTCTTCTCAAGTAGAGCGACGAGTTGATACATAATGGTGGCAAATACAGCAATGACGAGTAAGGACAGGAGGACAAGCGTAAAATTAAACACTTGAAAACCGTAAATTATCATGTAGCCGAGTCCTCTTGAGGAAACAAGAAATTCTCCGACGATAACCCCGACCCACGATAGCCCAACATTTACCTTTAAGGTTGAAATAATCGTTGGAAAGGAAGCAGGGAGGATGGCTTCCTTAAAGCTTTGAAATCTAGATGCCCCTAACGTATGCAGTACTTTCAAATAGTTTGGATCGACTTCCTTGAAGGAGGTATAAACCACTATTGTCGTAATTATAACTGAGATAATCGTTCCCATGGCAATAATCGAACCGAGTCCGGGTCCAAGGGCGACGATTAAAATCGGACCAAGAGCTACCTTTGGCATCGCGTTGAGTATAACTAAGTACGGATCAAGTATTCTTGAAAGAATCGGTGACCACCATAGGAGAGAGGCAAGTAAAGTGCCGAGCAAAGTTCCGAGAATAAAGCCAAGTACGGTTTCAGTTAAGGTAACACCTAAATGAGTCAGCAACGAACCATCGACGATTTTTTCAATAAATAAACGATAGACCTTCGTTGGTGAACTGAAGATTAGTGGATCAATCCAGTTTTGGCGACTGGCGATTTCCCATAATGCAAAAAAAGCTAGGAAAATTAATGACTGGAATAAACGAACCCATTGCTTTTCACGCTTCAAGGTATGGAGATAGCTTTCATGGAGGAGATGAATATCAGGCTTTTGTTGATTCAAGGGACTCCAACTCCTTCCATATAGTTTGAAACAGCTCAGAGAAGGATGGATGATTTCTTACTTGGAAGGGGTCGAGATTTCGGAATTCTTCTGGAACGAAGAAGGCCTTATGGACTCTTCCTGGTCGGGCGGAAAATAAATAAATACAATCGCTCATCGCGATGGCTTCACCAATATCATGGGTAACGAGGATTGCTGTTTTATTAAAGCTGGTTAACGCCAGTGATACGAGGTTTTCAAGTTTCAGTTTTGTCTGATAATCTAGGGCTGAAAATGGCTCATCAAGCATTAATAGCTTTGGTTCAGTTGCCAAAGTTCTAACTAAAGCGACGCGCTGCCTCATTCCACCAGAAAGCTGCTTCGGTAGTTGATTTTCTAAACCGATTAGGCCCATTTGTTCAAGGAGATCAAAGGCATAAAGCTTGGTTTCTATATTTAGGCGCTTGGTCAGCTTTAAGCCAAGTAAAATATTTTCTTCAATTGTCTTCCAAGGAAATAAATAGTCTTGTTGGAGCATATAGCCTATTTGGCTTCCATCCGTTTTAATTGGTTTATCCTCAATCGTGACCACTCCGCTTGTAGGCTTAATTAATCCTGCGATGATGGATAGCAATGTTGTTTTCCCACAACCGCTTGGGCCAAGGAAGGAGACAAAATCTCCCTCCTTAACTTCTAGCGATACATCGGAGAGGGCGTTTGTGCTTGAGGTTTTTGTGAAATAGGTGTGATGAATATTTTTAATTTTTAAAAATGACATATTCAAGCCCTCCAGAAGATAAGGTTATTCCTTCGTGACACTTTCGGCAATTTCCGTGTTAACCAATGTATCATGATCGACTTCTTTTGGTAGTTCACCAGCTTCATCCATAATGTTTTGCAGGTTATTCCATTCCTTTTCATCCAAAATCGGGTCGGTTGCAAATGAGCCTTGCTTTTGATAACGTTCCACGGCCGTTTCCAGGATATCGAGGTCAATGTCCGGGAAGAACGTTTGGATTGATTGAGCAATTTCCTCGGCAGAGTGAGTGTCAACCCACTGCTGTGCCTTATAAATAGCACGGGTGAATTTTTCAACCGTTTCCTTGTTCTCTGATATATAACTTTCCTTGGCCATGAAGGTCGTATAAGGCACGTGACCGGATTCTTCACCAAATGAAGCAACAATATAACCCTTGCCTTCTTTTTCAAAAAGGCTTGCAGTAGGTTCAAACAATTGCACGAAATCGCCTGTACCGGAGGCGAAAGCATTAGCTATATTTGCGAAGTCGACATTTTGAATTAAGTTCAGGTCATTGAATGGGTCAATACCAAACTTTTTAAGGACAAATTCACCGACCATTTGCGGCATACCGCCTTTGCGCTGACCTAAAAATGTCGTGCCAATCAGCATATCCCATGTAAAGTTTTCGATGTTTGCTCTGGCAACAAGGAAGGTACCGTCTGTCTGGGTGAGTTGCGCAAAATTTATGACCGGGTCGTTTGAGCCTTGCGCATAGACGTAAATACTCGTTTCTGAGCCAACTAGAGCAATATCGGCTCCGTCAGACAATAGGGTTGTCATCGTTTTATCGCCACCGGCAGTTGTCGTTAATTCAACCTTAAGCCCTTCTTCTTCAAAGAAGCCCTCGGTAATTGCTACATATTGCGGAGCGTAGAATAAGGAGCGGGTAACTTCGGCGACTCTAACCTTCACCAGCTCATCGCCCTTGTTTTGATTGGTGCAGGCTATGACTGGTATCATAAGAATAGCAATGAGAAAGATAGCGAAACCTATTTTAAATTTGCTTTTCATCACGTGACCCTCCTAAGCTTGTAAAATTTGACTATGGTAAGGACATTATTGATTTTGCACCTTGTTAATTAGAGCGGAAGGCACGAAGACTTCTACGGGAGTACGTGGCAGGGGAGACCCCATAGGCGAAAAGCGCCAAGGAGGCTTACCGCTACCGCCCGTGGAAAGCGAAGTGCCTGGAGCGGAAATTAACATTCCTGTTTTGTGAGTGCAAAATCTAAATGGTGAATAACTTTAGGATAGTTTATGAAAAATAAAAAAATGTGTGTTTGCCTATATTGTTTTGGTTTTGTATCATGAAGCGCGTGAGTGGGTCGTAGTTTTGGCGGACACAATGGACCTTATTTAAGAGAAATTCGCCAATTATTTGATTTAATCGGACACAGGATGCGTTATTTCCATAAAAAGCAATGAATCATGCCTATTTTTAACCGATTAAGGGCTCTGGTGTCCGTTCGGTAAATAAAATCAATCCATATTGTTAAAATAGCGGCCCTGATGTCCGCAAAAATCTATTAGAGGGCACGGCACTGATTGATGTCCGCAAAAATGATCTATAAGGGGGCAGAGAATGAAACATGAAGGAAGACCGTAAAATAGTCTCAAGATGGAGATATCCATCTCCAAATCCACAAGTATCACTAACGCTAATTACATACATATCTCAAGGCTTAACCGTAAAAGGTTTACTAGCGGAGCCTAATGGAAGGGAAGCTTTAGACGGCTTTTTATATTTACGAGGGGGAATCAAAAACGTCGGGAAAGTTAGACCAGCGCGCATTGCCCAATTTGCTGCTGAAGGCTTTATCGTATTTGCACCGTTTTATCGCGGAAATCAGGGCGGTGAAGGCAACGAGGATTTTGGTGGAGAGGATCGCAATGATGCGTTTGCTGGTTTTTCACTGCTCCAGAGCCATCCGCGCGTCAAGCAAGTCCATATTTTTGGTTTTTCACGCGGGGGTATTATGGCCTTGCAAAGTGCTATTCAATTTCCGAGTGCTGCATCCCTTGTGACTTGGGGTGGGGTGAGTGATATGGAACTAACCTACCGGGAACGGGAGGATTTGCGAAAGATGCTAAAGCGGGTGATTGGCGGGACACCAGATAAATATCCTGAGCGTTATCGCGATAGAACGCCATTGTATGAACTCCAGCACATTGAAGCACCAGTATTAATCATTCATGGCTGGAACGATTCAAATGTCTCAGTCGAGCATGCGAAGCGATTAGAACGTGGATTAAACGCTCTAAATAAGAAGGTGGAAGCGTGGTATTTCAAAGAGTTTACCCATTACTTTCCGCCAGCAGTAAACCGGCAGGTCGTAAAAGATTTGTGTAATTGGATGAAAGCGCAGCGTTAATCATGATAAAATAAGGTAATAAGATGCAAAGGAGAGATTGTATGGGAATGCCGCTAGAATTAAATACTTTGATTGTGACAAAGGGACGAGAGCATCGATTAGATGAAAACAATTTCTCATTAGTAAAAGAAGGCTATAGACTCTATCCAATTGATATTCCAGTAGAAGTGAAAAAGACATTGGATAGTGAGATAAACGGTACAGCCTTAATTAAAAAGGTTGAATGGGAAAATAGCCAAACAAAGATAACGTATGAACTTGTCGCATTACATACGACAAACTAAAAGTGGAAGCAGCATGTGTCTTTTGGCACATAGATGCTTTCGCAACAATAAATAAAGGCTGCTTAGGTTTATCCTAAGCAGCCTTTCGTATTAATTCCCCTTTAGTTCCGTTCATTTCCCCATAAAAATTGCATTCCATCCCCATGGGCATGCAATAAGCATAGCTTAGCGTGCAACCGGTGCACCTTTTACGCTGATTTCTTGAGAAACAGTTCCGAACTTCTTGAAGTTCTCATGGAACTTACCTGCTAATTCAGTCGCTTTTGCAACATAAGCAGCTTTGTCAGCCCAAGTTTTGCTTGGTTGAAGAACTTCATCAGGTACACCTGGTACATGAGAAGGAATATCTAAACCAAAGATTTCATCTTTTTCAGTTTCGATGTGGTTTAATTCACCGTTAAGTGCAGCTTGAACCATAGCACGAGTATAAGAAAGCTTCATACGTGAACCAACTCCGTACTCTCCGCCAGTCCAACCAGTATTCACTAGGAATACATTTGCATTGTGCTCATCGATTTTTTCTCCTAACATTTCCGCATAACGAGTAGCTGGAAGTGGAAGGAATGGTGAACCAAAGCATGTTGAGAATGTTGCTTCAGGGCTAGTAACGCCTCTTTCAGTACCAGCAAGCTTAGAAGTATAACCACTTAAGAAATGGTACATAGCTTGTTCTTTAGTAAGCTTAGAGATTGGAGGTAATACCCCAAACGCATCAGCAGTTAAGAAAATAATTGTGTTAGGATGACCGGCAACACTTGGATCCACGATATTAGAAATTGCTTGTAATGGATAAGCTGCACGAGTATTTTCAGTTAAAGATGTATCACAGTAATCTGCAATGCGGCTTTCTTCGTCAAGGATGACGTTTTCAAGCACAGCTCCGAAACGGATTGCATCGAAAATTTGTGGTTCTTTTTCACGAGTTAAGTCAGCGCATTTTGCATAGCAGCCGCCTTCGATGTTGAATACACCGTTTGCTGACCAGCCATGTTCATCGTCACCGATTAATTTACGGTTTGGATCTGCTGATAAAGTTGTTTTACCAGTACCAGATAAACCGAAGAATAATGCTACATCACCTTCAGCACCAACGTTTGAAGAGCAGTGCATTGGCATAATTTCAGCTTCAGGAAGCATGTAGTTCATTACGGAGAAGATAGACTTTTTGATTTCTCCGGCATACTCAGTTCCACCGATTAGCACAGTTCTGCGCTCGAATGAAATGATGATGAAAGTTTCTGATTTAGTGCCATCAACAGCTGGATCAGCTTTGAAGTTTGGTGCACAAATAACAGAGAATGGATTTTCATGATCTGCAAGCTCGCCTTCTTGAGGACGAATGAATAATTGATGTGAGAAAAGATTGTGCCAAGCATATTCATTGATAACTTGGATTGGTAAACGATGTTTTTTGTCAGCGCCAGCATAGCCGCGGAATACAAATACGTCGTCTTGTTGTTGTAAAAATTTGATTACCTTATTGTAAAGATTTGAAAATGCTTCTTCAGAGATCGGTTGGTTTACTGGACCCCAATCGATTTTTTCTTTTGATGATGCTTCTTCAACGATATACTTGTCTTTAGGAGAACGACCGGTATATTTTCCAGTTGTAGCGCGAACAGCTCCAGTTGAGGAAATAATTCCTTCTTTGCGCTCTAATACTTTTTCTACTAATTGTGGTACAGAAAGTTGATTGCGGATGTTTCCGCCTTTTAACAATTCATTAAGTTCATTGGAAATACTTACAGAGTTCATCTGATAAATACCATCCTTTATCAAATATTTTTGAGTGTATAAATAGTATAACACAATTGAATGATTAATCTATACTATTATGAATATTTTTATTAATTAAAATTAAAGTTACAACGTTTAAGGATATAATTATGGTAGAAAAATAAGTTAAATTGTCAATAAGGATAACCTAAATAGGAAGTAGTGGTTTTAATTGAAAATACAGTAAATTGCAGGAGTTCATTGATTTATCGGTTATTGGTTAATAATTGGTGAACAATTCTAAAACATTATTGACATCATTTAAGACGTTCGGTATGATTCTACCTTGAACGGATACTCTCTTATCCCGAGCTGGTGGAGGGACAGGCCCTATGAAACCCAGCAACCTGCTAAGAAAAAAATCGGCTAAAAAAATTTAGCTTTATGATTTTTTTCTAGAAAAGGTGCTAACCTGACGCAAGGTTCAACCTTGAACGATAAGAGTGAAAGGCGCAAATTGATTCTCAAACCTTTCCTCAATTAGTAGGGAAGGTTTTTTTATTTGTACCTTTTGAAAAAAGCGAGTGTCGTTTTTATACCTATTCAGGATAAAAACCCCATGTTTATTTCATACTACTTAGGGAATGAGTACCGTATCAACACTGAGGTTAATAATAGGACACGATACATAATTCTAGACTAACCTCGCTTTATTTCTATATATAAGGAGGAAATCAGATGTCAACAAAACGTCGTTTGTTTACTTCTGAATCGGTAACAGAAGGTCATCCAGATAAGATTTGCGACCAAATTTCTGATGCGATTTTAGACGCTATTTTAGCAAAGGATGCCAATGCACGTGTTGCAGCAGAGACTTCAGTTACGACTGGATTAGTACTTGTTGCAGGGGAGATTACAACTTCTACTTATGTAGACATTCCTAAACTTGTACGTCAAACCATTAAAAACATTGGGTATACTCGGGCAAAGTATGGATTTGATTCGGAAACTTGTGCCGTGTTAACTTCTATTGATGAACAGTCACCGGATATTGCAATGGGTGTTGATCAGGCTCTTGAAGCAAGAGAAGGTCAGATGACTGATGATGAAATTGAAGCAATCGGTGCTGGTGACCAAGGCTTGATGTTCGGGTTTGCATGTAATGAAACGAAAGAACTTATGCCTCTACCAATCTCATTAGCACATAAACTCGCACGTCGTCTAACTGAGGTTCGCAAGGAGGATGTTCTTCCATATCTTCGTCCAGACGGAAAAACACAGGTGACTGTTGAATATGATGAAAATGACAAACCAGTACGCATTGATACGATTGTTATTTCCACTCAACATCATCCTGAAATTACGTTGGAGCAAATTCAACGCAATATTAGAGAACATGTTATTAATCCAGTGGTTCCTAAGGAACTTATTGATGAAAATACAAAATATTTCATTAACCCAACTGGCCGTTTTGTTATTGGCGGTCCACAGGGTGATGCAGGCTTAACAGGTCGTAAGATTATTGTTGATACCTACGGTGGCTACGCTCGTCACGGCGGTGGTGCATTCTCTGGTAAGGATCCGACTAAAGTTGACCGTTCTGCTGCTTATGCTGCTCGTTATGTAGCGAAAAACCTTGTCGCTGCTGGACTTGCAGAAAAAGTTGAGGTTCAGCTAGCATATGCAATCGGGGTAGCGCAGCCGGTATCAATCGCGGTTGATACATTCGGTACGGGGAAAGTGGATGAGGACTTATTAGTAGAACTTGTTCGCAAAAACTTTGACCTCCGTCCAGCAGGAATTATCAAAATGCTTGATTTACGTCGTCCTATCTACAAGCAAACGGCTGCATACGGTCACTTCGGCCGTACAGACATCGAGCTTCCATGGGAACGCACTGATAAAGCAGAAACATTAAAAGAGCAAGCTAATCAATAATAAAACCAAAAAAGGATGTCCACTAATTAGTATTTGCTAATTACTGGATATCCTTTTTGATTTTTCAATTTAAGAAATAAAGATTGATGCCAAAAAAATTGAAACCGTGGAAAAATGGGAATCAAAGAGCAACATTGATGCCCAAAAATCTGAAACCACGAAAAAATGGGAATCAAAGAGCAACATTGATGCCCAAAAATTTGAAACCACAAAAAAATGGGAATCAAAGCGCAACATTGAAGCCCAAAAATCTGTGGCCGCGAAAAAATGGGAATCAAAGCGCCTAATTGATGCCTAAAAATCTAAAGCTATGAAAAAATGGGAATCAAAGCGCAACATTGATGCCCAAAAATCTGTGGCCGCGAAAAAATGGGAATCAAAGCGCCTAATTGATGCCTAAAAATCTGAAGCCACAAAAAAATGGGAATCAAAGCGCCTGATTGATGCCCAAAAATTTGAAACCACAAAAAAATGGGAATCAAAGCGCAAGATTGATGCCCAAAAATCTGAAACAACGAAAAAATGGGAATCAAAGCGTGTGATTGATGCCCAAAAATCTGAAACCGCGAAAAAATGGGAATCAAAGAGCAAGATTGATGCCCGAAAATCTGAAACCACGAAAAAATGGGAATCAAAGCGCCTAATTGATGCCCAAAAATCTAAAGCCACGAAAAAATGGGAATCAAAGCGCCTAATTGATGCCCAAAAATTTGAAACCGCGAAAAAATGGGAATCAAAGCGCAAGATTGATGCCCATCCCTGAAAAGAAGTTAATAAAATCGTCAAATAGAGGCCTAATCATTTCCCGTTTTTGAGATGAACGTATAGTCCTGTTTTTTATTTGGTTCGAATATGGTAAGATAAAACGTATGAATTTGGCAATAAGTGATTCATAACTATAATAATGAGTTCCCAACTAGGGATGCGATTAGAACGGAGAAGGTGAACGTACATAATGTGTGGTTTTATTGGTTGTGTACACGAAAAAACACAAGAATATCGGGATGACCAAAAGCAGCTATTTCAAAACATGAATAACATCATCACGCATCGTGGCCCCGATGATGACGGCTATTTCTATGACGAACATATTCAATTCGGTTTCCGCCGCTTAAGCATTATTGATATCGAATGCGGTCATCAGCCGCTTACTTATGAAAATGAACGTTACTGGATTATCTTTAACGGAGAAGTATATAACTATGTTGAGCTTCGCGAAGAGCTGATTAAAGCAGGGCTTGAGTTTGCTACACATTCAGATACAGAAGTTATCATTGCTCTTTATAGTCATTTAAAAGAAAAAGCAGTTGAACGTCTTCGCGGTATGTTTGCGTTTGTCATTTGGGACAAGCAGGAGCAAACGCTTTATGGCGCAAGAGACCCATTTGGAATTAAGCCTTTCTTCTATCACGAAACAAAAGAACAAACTTATTTTGCTTCGGAAAAGAAAAGCATATTATTAGCGCTTGAAAAAGAAACATTAAACCATGAAAGCATTCAGCAATACTTAACATATCAATTTGTTCCAGAACCATATACGATGACTGAAGGTATTTATAAACTCGAGCCTGGTCATTATTTTACAAAAAAAATTGGCGAACCTATGAAAATTTCGCGTTATTGGCGTGCGGCTTTCAAACCAGTTCATAAATCTGAAGCAGATTTTGTTAAAGAAATCCGCGATGTGATGTATGATTCGGTTAAAATCCATATGCGCAGTGACGTGCCAGTAGGTTCTTTCCTATCAGGTGGGATTGATTCCTCCATTATTGCTTCGATTGCAAAAGAGTTCCATCCAGGAATTAAAACTTTCTCGGTGGGATTTGAGCATAACGGTTTTAGTGAAATCGATGTTGCAAAGGAAACGGCTGAAAAGCTTGGTGTTGAGAACATCAGCTATATTATTACACCTGAAGAGTATATTAATGAGCTTCCGAAAATTATGTGGCATACAGATGATCCGCTTGCGGACCCAGCTTGCGTTCCGCTTTATTTCGTTGCCCGAGAAGCGCGCAAGCATGTAACGGTTGTTCTATCTGGTGAAGGTGCGGATGAACTTTTCGGTGGCTATAATATTTATCGTGAACCTCAGGACTTGGAAGTGTTTAATAAAATCCCGGCTATTGGTAAATCGCTACTTAAAGGAATTGCGCACATCATGCCTGAAGGAATGAAGGGTAAAAGCTTTATCGAGCGTGGTATTACGCCGATGGAGGAACGCTATATCGGTAATGCGAAGATGTTCACTGAAGAGGAAAAACGTCAAATTCTTCATGTATTTAATGATTCAGTTGATTACCGCGATATCACGAAGCCGCTTTATCAGGAAAGTAGAGGCTATGATCCGGTTGATCAAATGCAATTTATCGATATCCATACTTGGATGCGCGGCGATATATTATTAAAGGCTGATAAAATGACGATGGCACATTCGTTGGAGCTACGGGTGCCATTCCTTGATAAGGCAGTGTTTGATGTCGCTTCGAAAATTCCAACTAGCCTAAAGACAGCGAACGGGACAACGAAATATATTTTACGTAAGGCGGTTGAAGGGGTTGTACCGGATCACGTTTTAACACGTAAGAAGCTTGGCTTCCCTGTTCCGATTCGTCATTGGTTAAAAGCTGAAATGAACGATTGGGCTAAAAAGACGATTAAAGAAAGTAACACCGATCATATCATCAATAAATCGTATGTATTAAACCTATTAGAAGATCATTGTCAAGGAAAGGCCGACAACAGCCGGAAAATTTGGACGGTACTGATGTTTATGGTTTGGCATGATGTCTATATTGAAAAAAAGTACAATTTTGAGCAAGACTTATTAAAGCAAACGGCATTACAAAGATAAACAAATACGAAGAGGCTGACTTTTGCGGATTGGAAAATTCTCCGCGAGTCAGCCTCTTTTCTTTAAATAACTTGGTATAGACAATTAACTAAAGCTATAATAAGAAGTAAAATCAATATGGGAATAACTCGATTTAGTGTAGGGGAACCTATATACACTACTATTATTTCTGGTGATTATCCTGAACGGATTTGTAATACTGGGCTTTTTCAGCATATTCTCGGGAGATTCTTTCCTTGTCGGCGATATCGTCATCGTTTAGTTCGCGAATGACTTTAGCGGGTCTTCCGAAAGCAAGTGTATTTGGCGGGATTTTTTTTCCTTGTGGTACGAGACTACCAGCGCCAATAAATGCACCTTCGCCGATTTCAGCATTATCAAGAACGATAGAGCCCATGCCGATTAGCGCTTTTTTTCGAATCACACAGCTATGCAGGATGACTTGATGTCCAACGGTTACTTCATCCTCAAGGATAAGTGGGTTATTTGGACTTTGATGAAGCACAGAGTTGTCCTGAATATTGACTTTTTTACCAATAATCGTTGGAGCGACATCGCCGCGGATCACGGTATTGTACCATACGCTAGATTCTTCGCCGATTTCAACATCGCCTGTAATGGTTACATAGTCCGCAATAAAGGCGGAATCGGCAATTTTAGGGTGAATTCCCTTAAATGGATAAATCATAAATTACTCTCCTTTTTCGACTGTTTATATTAAATTTAGCCAAATCATTGGGCAGTTTGTCAAAGGTTTTTACTTGAATATTCAAAAAAATGTCGATTGACATAGAGGGTAAAGGGTATTTTTTGTTAAAACGGAGGATATATATATGTGGAAATGGGAAGCAGAGGGAGAAGCAAAGGCAGTCATCGTGATGATTCACGGAGCTATGGAGCATCACCGTCGCTACGGGTGGCTCATTCAAATGTGGCGTTCTTCTGGATTTCATGTCATCATGGGAGACCTGCCTGGACAGGGGATGACGACCAGGTCAAGAAGAGGTCATATTGAATTGTTTGACGATTATATAATAGAGGTAAAGGATTGGATTCAAGCCGCCTATCAATTTGAGCTACCGGTATTTATACTTGGACACAGTATGGGAGGCTTGATTGCCGTGCGCTTGCTTCAGGAGGAACACTTGAAGGTTGCTGGGGTGATTCTTTCCTCGCCTTGCTTCGGACTGGTGAACTATCCTCCAAAATGGTTAAATGCTCTGGGGGTTGCCATGAACGTCATCTATCCCGAACTGAGGATGAATTCAGGTATCACAGTTGAACTCGCCACAAGAAATCAGGATGTTCGCGACGCGGATTTAAACGATACCTTATACGTCACAAAGGTGTCAGTCCGTTGGTATCGGGAGCTCGTCGAGGCGATGAAGCTCGCATATACGAATATCAAAAAATTGCCCGATGTCCCAATGCTGGTGATGCAGGGGGGCGATGATAAAATTGTTAACAAGCAAAGTGTACGTGAATGGTTTAATCAGGTGCCGCTTTCAGAAAAGCGGTTTAAGGAATGGAATCAATGCTATCATGAAATCTTTAACGAGCCTGAGCGTGAGGATGTTTTTGAATATGCGAAGGATTTTGTTAATAGTCAGTTAAAAGTGATTGGCTATTATATAAAGGAGGACATTGATGAGGTCAATGAAGATTCCAACACAGCCAATCAGCTTGATGTCTAAAGTCTACTGGAGAGTTTTTCCGATGGTTCAGCAGCAATTGAATTATTGGAAAAAACGAGCCGAGGAAATTCCGAATCCAGAGCTTCGTAAGCAAGCATTGGCCAGCATTGAATCCAAAACATTTCATTGCCAAGGTGGAGCGATTTTTTCACTGCTAGCGTCACGTAATCGCGATAAAGCCATTCGTTTTATCGTCGCATACCAAACAATTAGTGATTATTTAGATAATCTTTGTGATCGAAGTACATCGCTTGACCCGTTGGATTTTGCTGCGTTACATGAATCAATGAAGGATGCACTTATGTTAAATCCGGAGCCTAGAAACTATTATCGTTATCGAAGCGACCAAGATGATGGCGGTTATTTGGAAGAATTAGCTGCTGTGTGTCGAAGTATTTTACAGGAATTAGCTCATTATGAAAAAATCAAAAATTATTTACTGGAGCTATGTGAGTACTATTGTGATTTGCAAATTCATAAGCATGTTGAGGTCGCAGAACGAATTCCGCGCCTTAAGAATTGGTTTCAGCGCTATCAAAACTATGTTCCGAATATGGAATGGTATGAATTTTCTGCTTGTACCGGCTCAACGCTAGGAATTTTTTGTTTAATTTCCTACGGACTGCGCGATGATTTTGAATCATCTCATGCGGAAAAAATTCGCAATGGCTATTTTCCATACATTCAAGGCCTGCATATTTTGCTCGATTATTTTATTGACCAAGAAGAAGATCGCGAAGGTGGCGATTTAAATTTTTGTTTTTACTATGAAAATAATCAAAGCTTGTTTAATCGATTAAAGCATTTCTTGCTGGAAGCTGACAGGCACACTGTAAAGCTTCCGAATCAACGGTTTCATCAGTTAATTAATCGCGGCTTGCTCGGCATGTATTTATCTGATGAAAAGGTTTCAAAGCAAAAAGGGGTTCAAAAGTTGGCGAAAGAGATTATCCGAGCCGGTGGGGGAGTAAGTTATTTCTTCTACGTTAATGGCTTGATTTTTCGAAGGGTTGAAAAATGGAAACCAACAGCAATACTAAGGTCCTTTATGT
This sequence comes from Bacillus marasmi, assembly GCF_902168435.1. GTDB lineage: Bacteria > Bacillota > Bacilli > Bacillales > Cytobacillaceae > Bacillus_BU > Bacillus_BU marasmi. Next base: position 381,782 of record NZ_LR656165.1, on the reverse strand, counting down.
GAAAAAGGCTTATGCGTGGGTGTATCCCATTAGCATAAGCCTATTTTATTGTCTAGCTCAGGCGCCTTGCGCTTTTCTTATCTTTTTTCAATGGCAATAATAAACGGAGGATTGTTCACTTGGTTAATGAATTGGTATTGCAACACGTGGGCTTGCTGTTGATCAATCCCTTTCACGTATTGAAGCAATTCATCCCGTTCTAGCGCACCTTCTTCGTGCCCTTGATATATCACAAGGACGATAATCCCTTCAGGAGCCATGATGTCAAGCAGCTGTTCAACGGCAGCAATTGTTGTAGCCGCGGTCGTCACTATCGATTTATCTCCACCAGGTAAATAGCCAAGATTAAAAATCGCCCCACGAACCTGGCCGTGATAATGTGGTGGAATAGATTGAAGAGTTTCTTCGTGACCTTTATGAAACAGCATCACTCGTTCATGGAGGTTACTCTCTTGTAATCGAGCGGTGGTAGCCTCAAGCGCTTCCTTTTGGATATCGAATCCAAACACCATTCCTGTATCACCGACGAGCTCAGCTAAAAATTTTGTGTCATGTCCGTTGCCAAGCGTTCCATCGACGGCGATGTCACCGTGACCAACTGCTTGTTCCAATAGATGACGGGCAAAGGGTAATATCCGTTCAAGCTTCATTTCGTTACTCTCCCTTAATTCTTTCCTTATCGGTAAAGAAAGTAAGTAATTCTGAATTAAGATTATTGTCTAGCGCAAGCGGCCTAGGGGCTCGGGGTCACAAGTTTGTCTAGTGAAAGTGGCTAGGAGCTGAGTACATAAGCCAAATCCCTCCAGAGATTATCATCTCTTGCGTGATTCGTCTTACGCACGTCGCTCCTGAACGAGCCACTTTCACTTTTCCTACAATCCCTTCCGGAAATCAGGATTTCCTGCAGGGCGGACCTTTCCTGTCGCCCCTGAGCAAGGCGCTTCCGCTTTTATTGATAAAATTTACCTTGCCAGCTGTTGCGGCGTAGCAATTCGGTATCAATGGCATTTAATACTTCCCACTTATTGACGCTCCACATTGGTCCAATCATTAAATCAATCGGTCCATCTCCAGTAATGCGGTGGATGATCATTTCTGGGGGTAAAATTTCTAATTGATCACATACTAATTTCACATAATCATCGAATGTTAGAAATTCAAGCATCCCTTTTTCGTATTGCTTGACCATCGGTGTTCCTTTTAGTAAATGGAGCAGGTGAATTTTAATTCCTTGCACATCTAGATTAGCTACAGCTTGTGCCGTTTCCATCATCATTTGTGGTGTTTCAAGTGGCAGACCATTAATGATGTGGCTGCAAACACGAATCCCGTGCTTTCGGAGTTTATTTACCCCTTCAACATATGTCTGGAAATCATGGGCTCGATTGATGAGTAGTGCTGTTCGTTCATGAACAGTTTGCAACCCGATTTCAACCCATAAGTACGTTCTTTTATTCAAATCAGCCAAATATTCCACAACATCGTCAGGTAAGCAATCAGGTCTTGTAGCAATTGAAAGCCCGACAACACCTTCCTGTTGTAAAACCTTTTCGAATTTTTCCTTCAATACCTCAACCGGAGCATGGGTGTTTGTAAAGGCTTGAAAATAGGCCATGTATTTGCCGTCTTTCCACTTTTCGTGCATTTTTGTTTTAATTTTTGCAAATTGAACATCGAGGTCTTCGGCACGATTGCCGGCATAATCACCTGAGCCCGCCGCGCTACAGAAGGTGCAGCCGCCATGGGCTACAGTGCCATCCCGATTAGGACAATCGAAGCCACCATCAAGGGCGATTTTAAAAACCTTATGTCCGAAGGTTTGCCGTAAATGGTAATTCCATGTATGGTAACGTTTAGCGTCCGTTGCATATGGAAAGGGGTTTGTCTGAATCATTTCAGATTCCTCCTTTATTAAACTTGCTTTGTTCGAATTGATTCAAAAAAGATTGTATCACGAAGAACGAGAGTTATCCAAGCCGTTGTTTGAATTGGAAGGAATTGAACGCTTTCTTTCGTGTTAGGATATCGATTTGTGAACAAAATAATTAAAGAAGCAATTGCTTCGTGAGGATAATAAAAGGGGGAAAGCCAATGGCTACTCGTCAATCAATGGATGAATTTATTCATAAATGTGAAGAAGTCATTAAATATGCAGAGGACCAATACAGTGTAGCAAGCAAGCAAAATCATTATCATAACGACAGCTATACTGATGCCATGCAAAGACTAGAGGGAGCTTATAATGAATTGGCTGATATGGCAAGAAGCGCCAATGGGCAGCAACGTGACGAGCTCCATCGGATGAGGCTGCAAATTCAACAGCTTCAAAATTCAATGACCTTACTCGATCATTTTGGGGAGTGAAAAAAGAATGAAAAAGCGTTCTAAACAAAATAACCCAGAACAAAAAACACGAAATGGTATAAATAATCAGGATCTAGAGCTTGGAACTGACTACGACCCCGTTAAGGAATCAAAGAAAAAATACGAAAAATCCGGTGGGCAACCCGTAAAATCAAAATTCCACCCCGAACCGAAGCAATCACGATAGGAACTGTTAACGGCCTCATCTAAATGGTGAGGCTTTTATTGTGGAATGGGCCATATCTATTTCAATCATGAGTTCAAAACGGACCAAGGAATTTGAAGAAATGACCTCATGAGCCATCCATGAGTTCAAAACATGCCGAGAAAATTGAAGAAATGACCCCATGAGCCTTTCATGAGTTCAAAACGTGCCGAGAAATTTGAAGAAATGACCTCATGAGCCTTTCATGAGTTCAAAACGTGCCGAGAAATTTGAAAAAATGACCTCATGAGCCTTTCATGAGTTCAAAACGGACCAAGAAATTTGAAGAAATGAACTCATGAGCCTTTCATGAGTTCAAAACGGACCAAGAAATTTGAAGAAATGACCTCATGAGCCTTCCATGAGTTCAAAATACAGCAATTAAAATTGATAAGTGAATTGGATGAGTGAATAGATATGAGCCCAACGAAACGACAACTCAGAAAACACTACAACAACAGTGTTAATTCGTGTTCACAAAGTAGTAACGAACTTGAAAAAAATGTGTGAAGTACGTCACAGATGGAGAACTTGAAAAATCGTTAAATAAGGTAGAACTAAAAAACAGTTCACTGTTTGAACCAAGTAAAAATAATGATGGACAAGAACATAATCATTAAATAAATGACCGACAACGTCTGTTCAGAAAGGAAGACAACGATGCGAAAACAAAAGGTTGCTTTATTAGTTATAACCTGTTTAATGCTCATTCTCCCAAACATTGCTTTTGCCAATACAAACGAACCAGTACTAAAAATGGAAGAGCTCTCGATTCAAGTGATGCCAGAGTATTCCTTCCATCCAGAAGATAAAAAGATGGATCAATCGCCGCTATTAGTAGGATTACATGGAACATTGATCAATAACAGCGACAAGCCACAAAAAGGACAAATTGAAATTCCGCTACCACTAAAAGCGAAGGATTTCAAAATTGGTTATGTAGCGGATTATAACCGTGATCAAACCAATATGTATGAAATTGAATACGAAATTGATAAAAACAAAGGCACAATTGCCTGGACAACAACTGAAGAGGTTCAACCAGGTGAGCTATATAAATTTGTAATCGAGTATTACACAAACGACATTAAGGTTAACAAAGACAATCATACGTTGAGCTACAAATTTGAAAGCTTTGCTGACATTGGAATGGTTCGCGTTTTATTCTTAGAGCCATTAAAGACGGAGAGCTTTAGCCTAACTCCAGCTGCGGAATCTCATCAAGAAAATGGTTATGGAATGAACATGTTTATGTACCAGTACCAGGGAATGAAGCCTGGTGATGTGAAGGAATACACCTTAAAGTATGATCGCACTGAAACGAAAACGACTATGGATATTATGAACGAAATGGGTAACCAGACGGCAGCTAAAGGTGTTGCGAAGGATAATGAAACACTTCCGATTGGGATTATTATCGGCGTGATTAGTGGCGTTTGCATCGTGATTGCCGCTGCGATCATCATTATCCTCAAAAAAAGAGGGAACCAAACCAAAAAAGATGCAAAAAACAAAAAGCAAAAACAAACTGTTGATGTAGGACAAGCTGACCTTGATAAAAAGAAAAAGCGTCTTAGAAGTATGCTTCTCGAAGGCAGCATTACAGAAGAAGAATATCAAGAACTGCTGCAAAAGCTGGCGAAATAGTAGCCAATACTCATTGCAAGCATTACTTGGAGCATCCCGAATCTGTCCAGTCCACTTCATAACTCAGTTAGATTTACTCTAAAACGACAGGCAGGTGCCAAGTATGTATATATTAGGAAATCTTTCATTATATCTTGGAATGATCATCTCCTTATATGCTTTAATCGCCAATTTTATTGGAATAAAAAAGCAGAGTCCAAAATGGTTAGATAGTGCCAAGGCAGGAGTATTGTCGGTTACCTTTGTAGCGAGTATCGCAGCATTCCTGCTCCTTTATCTACTCGGAACAAGCCAGTTTCAATATAAATATGTTGCAGCCTACACAAATCTTGAACTACCAATGATTTATAAGCTAACGGCGTTTTGGGCTGGTAATGCAGGATCATTATTACTGTGGGTTTTCCTTCTCGCAGTCTATGCCGGAATGGTTGTATTAACAAAGAAAAAGAACGATATGATCCCATATGTATCAAGCATCTTAATGCTAAACATTCTTTTCTTCTTTATCGTCTTGATCTTCAGTGTGAATCCGTTTGAGATGACCGATAAAATTCCACCAGATGGCAAGGGGTTAAACCCAATGCTGCAAAATCCAGGCATGGTTCTTCATCCGGTGACGCTTTACTTAGGTTATGTTGGGCTTGCCGTACCATTTGCATACGGAATTGCTGCCTTAATCATGAAGCGAATGGATGCCGAGTGGATTAAATTAACGAGACGCTGGACCTTAACAGCATGGTTATTCCTAACGCTTGGTAATATCATCGGTGGCTGGTGGGCTTACTTAGAGCTTGGCTGGGGTGGATATTGGGCCTGGGATCCGGTTGAAAATGCCTCCTTCTTACCATGGCTAACAGCCTCGGCGTTCTTGCACTCAGTTATGATACAAGAGCGAAAAAACATGCTGCGTACATGGAACATCAGCTTGATTGTCATTTCGTACTTATTAACTCTGTTTGGAACCTTCTTAGTACGAAGCGGAATTTTAACCAGTGTGCATGCCTTTAGTGATACAAACCTTGGAACATACTTTATCATCTTCTTATCGTTTATGACCTTGCTATCTCTGTATATCGTCATGAGCCGATACCAGTTGATAAAAAGGGAAAGCAGCCCGTTCCAGTCTTATTTTTCAAAGGAAAGCAGCTTTTTGCTGAATAACTTAATTCTGATAGTTGCAGCCTTTGCGGTGTTATGGGGCACGATGTACCCGCTTATTTCAGAAGCGGTAACAGGTACAAAGGTCAACGTTGGCGCTCCTTATTTTAATAAGGTGATGGCTCCGATATTATTGGGTCTAATCATTCTGATGGCGATTTGTCCACTTATCGCTTGGCAAAAAGCAGCATTAGACCGATTCCTAAAAAATATGCTTGCACCACTTGTTGCATCTGTACTATTTGCGTTAGGACTTGTCGTTTACGGGATAAGTGGAGCGTTCGCGATTATCGGCCTATCCTCTTGCGTGTTTATGATTCTCACACATATTCAGGAATTTTACCGAGGCGTTCGGGCACGGAAAAAGGCAACAAAAGAAGGACTTTTCACAGCAATCATTCGCTTGACGTTTAAGAATCAACGGCGCTATGGCGGCTATTTAGTCCACATCGGAATTGCGATTTTAGCAGTTGGAGTCATTTCCTCACATGCATACTCCGATGAAGTGTTGAAAACTATTAATAAAGGAGAAAGCTTCAAAATCGGTGAATATGAGCTTCTTTTCAACGGTCTATCCGAGAATTCCGATAGGGGTAATGATATTGTTCATGCCGATTTATCAGTGAAATATCAAGGGAAATCGATCGGAAAAATCAAACCTGAAAAGATTTTCTTTGCCAACTGGGAAGAACCATCAACAGAGGTAGAAATCAAAACGAATTGGAAAGAGGATTTATACCTCGTATTAAGTTCCTGGGAAAGCCGTGACAAAGCAACATTTTTAGTAAAAGTAAATCCATTTGTCAGCTGGATTTGGGCTGGCGGAATCATCATGGTATTTGGAATCGCGGTGGCCTTAATCGGAGGAAAAACAACCCTCCATCGCTTAAACCTCAAGCCAGTAAAGCAGGCGGAAGGGGCGTGATGACTTGAAGCAAAAAATCTTAATCGTAACTTTACTCATGTTCATAAGTATACCGACGCTCGTGTTTGCAGCATACAGTGTTAATTCTGATGAATTTCACTGGGTAATCGATCAATTGGACATGCAAGGTCATGCTGACCATGAGCTTTCAACCTGCAGTGTGAAAAAGGTTTATTACGAAGAAGTAGTCGATATGCTGAATGACGGTCAATCACAAGAGGCGATCATTCAATCCTATGTCGATGAATATGGGCAAGCAGCCTTAAGGACACCCGGAAGTGATTTAACAGGGCTATTAGCATGGCTCATGCCAGCAATAGGATTGGTTGTAGGGGTAACCATAATCGTCATCTGGGTCCGAAAGCTAACTTTGAAAACAACGAAAAAGCCTGACGAACAATTGATATGGCAAAGCGATACTGATCGGGAAATCTTTGAGCGAACAATGGATGAAGAACGACGCAAATTCTTTTAGTGGAAAGCTTTACACATCCGATATGAATTCAAAGCCCGATGATCGCGAAGGAGGGACATCATGACAGACTACGTATATTTGATTGTTGGTTCCATGGTTGCGATGATTTGCTTTTATTTTATGGCTGCTCCCTTCTTTAAGCGGGAGGTAGCGATTAGCCAGTCATTAATTGATCAGGAACAGGAAATGTCAATTGAATTAATCTATGCAGCTGTAAACGAATTGGAAATGGACTATTTAATGAAAAAAATTACCCAAGCTGACTTTCAGGAAATGAAACAGCGCTATCAAATCATGGCTGCTGAATATTTAAGCATGGAAGAAAAGCAGGTTCGTAATGAATTAGTCGAAGCCCCTTATCTTGATGAGGATATCATACTTGAGCTTCAAGAAATTCGGAAAAAGAAAGGCAGGCATGCCGGATGACACAATTACCTCCATTTCATCCAGAGTGGTTGATTAGATTTTGGTTTAATACACCAGGCTTGCAACTGTTGAATCCGCATTGGGTGCTCATCATATTAGCACTTGTCGGCATTGCTCTGTTCTTTATAAAACGCAGTAAGACTGCTGATATCGCTCCAGTGAGGAATCAGGAGGAAGAGCAGTTTCAGCATTTGTTAACAAGAAAACAAATCATCGAAAGAAAGATTGCAGAACTAGAAAATCAAAAGCTAGTTGGCGAGTTGACTGCTGAAAAGTATGAAATAAAGCTGGGTGAATATAAAAAGCATTTGGATAAGGTGAATCTTGATTTAGCTTATTACACCTAAAAGGTGGTGTTGGTTTTGAAAAAGAAATTGATGCAATTGATGGTAGTGCTCATTGCGGCAATCTTCATTGGTTTGCTTTTAAAAGGTTTAAATGGAAAGGCATCCACAGCAGAAGTTGGCAATATAGCTCCAGATTTTACCTTGAAGGATACATCTGGTAATGAAGTCAAACTGTCTGATTTTAAAGGCGAAATGGTTGTTCTGAATTACTTTACAACCTGGTGTGATCCGTGCATTGAGGAAGCACCTGAGTTAGAAGCATTTGGTACTGAATATCACGATGCCAAATTATTGATTTTAGCAAAAGGCGAAACTAGTAAACGCGTAAACAAATATATTAACGAAAATGGTTCGAAGCTAACATACTTGCTTGATACGAAAGAGGAAGCCGCAAAGTCCTACAATGTGGTTGGTCAGCCAGAAACGATTATTATCGATGAAAAAGGAATCATACGCGAGCGGTTCTCTGGACCGACGACGAAAAAGAAATTAATAGAGATGATAGAAAAGCTTCAATAACTTTGGTTAGAGCACCTTTTAAGTGTTTTAATAGATATTTTTTAAATTTCTGGGGAGGTGAAAAACATGTTGAAAAAGTTGCTGGCAATTGATAAACGCTTGCTGCTGGTTATTGGTTTGTTTGTTGGGATTATCGCGTCGGTGGTCACTGCGAAAACATTAGCGTATACAGATTCTGCGGAGTTTTGTAAGAGCTGTCATATCATGAACAATGTTTATGATTCATTCGTAGATTCTACTCATGCTGAATTAGCGTGTGCTGATTGCCACTTACCACACGATTCCTTAGTTAGTAAATATACATTCAAAGCTAAATCAGGGATTGGACACGTTTACTTTAATAGTTTAGGGGAATCAAAAATCCCAGAGGTCCTACATCCAACTCAAGGTTCAGAGGAAGCGATCAATTCAAACTGCGTGAGTTGCCATTCAAGCACTTTAGATAATGTTTCTCATGATGTAAAAGAAAGCTGTATTAAGTGTCATCAATCAGTACCGCATGGAAAAGGCTTTAAAACAGAAGATTTCTACAAAGCACCAAAACCGGGAGAGTTATTAGAAGATAAGGGAGGTTCTATAAACAATGGCTAGGAAACTACATTGGGTCTATATCAGCCTAGTCGCTGTCATTATGCTAATTGCTGGCTGCTCAGGGGCTGAAAATACAAAGAATGCTGAAGAGTTAAAAACTGGCTTAGCAAAAGATGAAATTAGTAATGAGGCGTTTAAGGATTTATTCCCGCTTCAATATGACAGCTACAAAAAGAACGAAAAAATGGAAGATACAAAATTCGGTGGTTCTGAAAAACGAAGCAAGTATGAAGAAGATAAAGAGCCATTACTACCAGTCCTATTTAATGGATATGGATTTGCGACTGAATATAATGAAGAGCGTGGCCATATTTATGCAAACGAAGATATTCGTGCGATCGCTCGTATTAATGATAAATCAGTAGGTTCATGTTTAACATGTAAATCTACAGCAGTTCCACATATGATTGAAGAAATGGGCGATGATTACTGGGGAGGAAACTTCAACAGTGAAATTTGGCCTAAAGCAGAAAGCATGGGTCACTCACCAATCGGATGTTCTGACTGCCATGACCCTGAAACAATGGATTTACGTGTAACACGTCCTAGCTTTACAAAAGCTATGGAATCAGCAGGCTATGATCTATCAAACCCTACAAAGAATGACATGCGTAACTATGTATGTGGTCAGTGTCACGTAGAGTACTACTTCGACGCTACAAATAGTGAAGTAACATATCCTTGGGATAATGGATTTAAACCTGAAGACATGTATGAATACTATGAAACTACTGCTAAAGCAGAAGGCTTTGAAAAAGACTGGATTCACAACGTTTCTGGTACACCAACATTAAAATCTCAGCATCCAGAGTTTGAAACACATATGTCAGGTCCACACGGTAAAGCTGGCGTAACTTGCGCAGACTGTCATATGCCTTACGAGCGTGCAGACGGCAAGAAGAAAATTAGCTCTCACTATTGGACTTCACCACTTAAGACAATGGATACTTCTTGCGGAACATGTCATACAAACCGCGATCTTGAAGAATTAAAAGCAACAGTTGAAGAAATTCAAGAAACAAACGTTTCTGCTTTACATGAAGCACAAGACATTTCAACAGAAGCACACTACTATGTAAATAAAATGATTATTTCTGGAGTAAGTGCAGATAAGATTAAAGAAGCACAAAATCATGTTCGTAAAGGTCAATGGTTCTGGGATATTATTGCGGCGGAAAACTCTGCTGGATTCCACAATCCACAAGGATCTATGGATTCTTTAAAGACATCAATCACTGAATCAAATAAAGCAATCAAGATTGCAACAGAAGAGTTAGTGAAAAAAGGTGTTAGCCTTGAAGAATTAGATGGAGAAATTGAAAAAGCAAAACAGGCTGTCTTTGGCGAAACTGATCATAAGAAAAAGAAAGATCATGCAATTAATTCTTACTTCCCAGGTCAACAGCCTGCTGCAGCACCAGCTGCAAAAAAATAATATCGTTATCGAAAACACTAGGTAATGGCGGTTACCTGGTGTTTTCTTATGAGAAAAGCAGAAGCTCCTTGGAGCTTGTGCTAGACACTTCATATGCAGTAATTGTGACAAATTCATGACGTTTCGTCAATGGAAAAAGTCACTGATTAACTGAAGATTATGACGGTAAGAAAAGCTATTGCCAAGCACAATGAAAAGGAATAATATTATTTTAATATAAAAACATTGACGTTCAGCGTAAGCATTTTTGTGCTTGCGCTTTTCATATGAAGGGGAAATAGTTATGCCACGCGCAGTTTGGTTGTTAGTAATCGGGATGGCGGTTAATGTCACGGGTGCTTCATTTTTATGGCCGTTAAACTCGATATATATTCATGAACATTTAGATAAGTCCTTAACAGTGGCAGGCATTGTTTTAATGTTAAATTCGGGAGCAAGTGTCATCGGTAATTTGCTCGGTGGTCGACTATTCGATCGCCTCGGCGGGTACCGCTCGATTTTATCAGGAATTGTGTTAACTTTAATAGCTCTTATCGGTTTGACCTTTTGGAATACCTGGCCTCATTATGTTATTTTTCTAACGATTATCGGTTTTGGCACAGGGATGATTTTTCCTTCGATGTACGCGATGGCGGGATCTGTCTGGAAGGAAGGTGGCAGAAGGGCTTTTAACGCGATTTACGTGGCTTCAAATTTAGGAGTCGCTGTTGGTTCTGCTTTTGGTGGAATGGTGGCGGCCATTTCATTTCAGTGGATTTTCATTGCCAACGCTGTCTTGTATGTAGTGTTTCTAGTAATAGCCGTGTTTGGCTATAAAGGGATGGATCGTCCGCAAGCTGTTTCTGAAGTGAAAGAGGCTCGTACAACCTCAATTCGCAATGTTAATCCGAAGTTAACGGCATTACTCATTCTATGCTTCGGATACCTGCTCTGCTGGATTGGTTACAGTCAATGGCAAGCAACTGTTGCTCCATATACTCAAGAAATGGGAATCAGCTTAAGACAATATAGCTATTTATGGACGATTAATGGGGCGTTAATTGTATTAGGTCAACCATTATTGAACAGACTGGTGATAGTGTTTGCGAAAACAGTAAAGTCACAAATCGTGATTGGCACGATTATTTTTGCCTTAGCCTTTTGGATTGCATCCGAAGCAAGCAACTTTTCGGGATTTGCCATCGCAATGGTAATCATGACAATTGGAGAAATGCTCGTATGGCCAGCCGTGCCGACGATTGCAGACAAATTGGCACCTCCTGGTAGGGAAGGATTTTTTCAGGGAATCGCCAATAGTGCTGCAACAGGTGGAAGAATGCTTGGTCCTATTATCGGTGGAATGCTAGTTGATTTTTATGATATGCATACACTTTTTATTGTGATGATGGGGTTATTTTTACTTTCATTAATTAGTACTTTTGTTTTTGATAGAAAAATTATTAAGAATACCGAAATCTCCGTGAAAGCATCTTAATAATCATTATTTTTCTGGAAAAATAAAGACTGTGTGGCGCACGTATCCTGGTGCCCAGCATACAATATGTAGTACCTTTTTAGATGCTAGCTTGACAAGACTTGCATGTGAAAGGGAAATTTTATACAATAGCGTTATAGTTTGATTAAAGACATGGACAAGGAGTAGTAATGCTAGTAAGCCTGCTTTAGAGAGTTGACGTTTGGTGCAAGTCAATCAGGCCCTTCATGAACTCGCCTTCGAGTCGCAGGTGTGAAAGATTAGTAGTACTTGCCGTTCTCCGCGTTAAGGATGTATGAAGTGAGTGTGTATACACTAATGTGGGTGGTACCGCGGGAGATATAATCAGACCTCTCGTCCCTATTTTGGGATGAGGGGTTTTTTTGTAATTTGATATAGTATTTGTTGACTATTTGAGTTACAAGAGGTTGATTGGTGTGAAGCGCCTGGAGAGGAAATCAACCGGCAAATTAAAACAGCAAAAATAAAAAAACTATACATATAGAAAATAGGAGGAAAAAACCTATGAGTTTCAATCATCAGGAGATTGAAAAAAAATGGCAAACGTATTGGGAAGAAAATAAAACGTTTAAAACAAGCGAAGAAAAGGGAAAACGCAAATTCTATGCGTTAGACATGTTCCCATATCCTTCAGGAGCAGGCTTACATGTTGGACACCCAGAAGGCTATACCGCAACAGACATTCTTTCAAGACTAAAACGCATGCAAGGCTATAACGTATTGCACCCAATGGGCTGGGATGCGTTTGGTCTACCTGCCGAGCAATATGCACTTGACACAGGCAATGACCCTGCTGAATTTACAAAGCAAAATATTGATAATTTCCGTCGCCAAATCAAGGCACTAGGATTTTCCTATGATTGGGACCGTGAAGTCAACACAACTGATCCAAACTATTATAAATGGACACAATGGATCTTCTTACAATTGTATAAGCGCGGCTTAGCCTATATTGATGAAGTTGCTGTAAACTGGTGCCCAGCACTTGGAACTGTTTTAGCAAATGAAGAAGTTATTGATGGAAAAAGCGAACGTGGTGGTCATCCAGTTGAACGCCGTCCGATGAAGCAGTGGATGCTTCGCATTACCGCTTATGCAGATCGTTTGTTAGAGGATCTTGAAGAGGTTGATTGGCCTGAAAGCATTAAAGAAATGCAACGCAATTGGATTGGCCGTTCAGAAGGAGCCGAAGTAACATTTGGAATCGATGGACACAGTGAATCCTTCACCGTGTTCACAACTCGTCCAGATACTCTGTTTGGTGCAACATACTGTGTGCTTGCTCCAGAGCATCCATTAGTAAGTGAAATTACGACTGCAGAACAACGCGACGCGGTTGCAGCCTATTTAGATAAAATTAAGAGCAAGAGTGACTTAGAACGAACTGATCTAGCAAAAGAAAAAACAGGTGTGTTCACAGGAGCTTATGCAGTGAATCCAGTCAATGACGCGAAAATGCCAATCTGGATTGCTGATTATGTCTTGATGAGCTATGGCAGCGGTGCGATTATGGCCGTTCCAGCTCATGACGAACGAGATTATGAGTTTGCTAAAGTGTTCGAGCTGCCAATTATCGAAGTTTTAGCTGGTGGCGATGTAACGGAAGAGGCCTTTACTGGCGATGGTCCACATGTTAATTCTGGATTCTTAGATGGAATGAACAAGACTGACGGTATTGCTGCCATGATCGCTTGGTTAGAGGAAAAAGGTATCGGTACAAAGAAGGTAACTTACCGCTTGCGCGACTGGTTATTCAGCCGTCAGCGTTATTGGGGCGAACCAATTCCTATCATCCATTGGGAAGATGGCACCATGTCAGCTGTTCCAGAGGAAGAGCTACCATTAGTGCTACCTAAAACAACTGAAATCAAGCCATCCGGAACAGGCGAATCACCACTTGCGATTATCTCTGATTGGGTGAACGTTGTCGACCCTGAAACAGGGAAAAAAGGTCGTCGTGAAACGAACACGATGCCACAATGGGCTGGTAGCTGTTGGTACTATTTGCGCTATATCGATCCAAACAATCAAGATGCGTTAGCCTCGGCTGAAAAATTAAACGAATGGCTGCCTGTTGATATTTATATCGGTGGAGCGGAGCATGCCGTGCTTCACTTATTGTATGCTCGTTTCTGGCACAAATTCCTATATGATATCGGTGTGGTACCTACAAAGGAACCATTCCAAAAGCTATTTAACCAAGGAATGATTCTTGGTGAAAATAACGAAAAAATGAGTAAATCAAAAGGTAATGTCGTCAATCCAGACGATATCGTCACAAGCCACGGTGCGGATACATTACGTTTATACGAAATGTTCATGGGTCCACTTGATGCTTCCATTGCTTGGTCGACAAATGGCCTAGACGGTTCTCGTCGTTTCTTAGATCGAATTTGGCGCTTGTTTATTGAGGACAATGGTGACCTAAGTGCAAAAATCGTCCAAAGTGAAGACGCTACTCTAGAAAAGGTTTACCATCAAACTGTTAAGAAGGTAACTGAGGACTACGAAGGTCTTCGCTTCAATACAGCTATTTCACAAATGATGGTATTTATTAATGAGGCATATAAAGCTGAAGTTTTACCAAAACATTTCGCTGAAGGCTTTGTTAAAATGCTAGCGCCGATTGCGCCACACGTTTCTGAAGAGCTTTGGGAAAAACTTGGTCATGAAAGAACACTTTCTTACGAAGGCTGGCCAGCATATGACGAAGCAAAGCTTGTTGATGACGAAGTGGAAATTGTCGTTCAAATTAACGGTAAAGTAAAAGCAAAATTATTCGTGCCTTCAGACGCAACTCGTGAGGCATTAGAAGAAATTGCGATGCACGATGACAAGGTGAAAGAACAAATCGATGGCAAAACGGTTCGTAAAGTCATCGCCGTACCAGGCAAATTAGTTAATATTGTTGCAAATTAACATGTAAAATAAAGGGGTTCATAACTTTAGTTATGATATTTAGGGCGGATGATGGCTCAAATCATCCGCCTTTTATAGAAAGGAAGTTTGGGGATGGAAGGATTAAATATTATTACACCAGAAGAATTGCAGGAAAAAATCGAAGCGGGCGAACAATTAGAAATCGTTGACGTTCGTGAAGATGAAGAGGTTGCCCAAGGAATGATTCCAGGCGCAAAGCACATTAAGATGGGCGATATTGCGATGAATTTGGATCATTTCGAGGATGACAAGGAATATATCCTTGTTTGTCGTTCAAGCCGTCGCAGCGAAAGTGTTGGCTGGTTCCTCCATGACCATGGCGTAAAGGTACGCAACATGGTCGGCGGAATGCTTGAGTGGAAAGGCGAAGTTGTACTCTAGATTAATTGCACGAAAATCCCGGTCCATTTTGTGGTGGATCGGGATTTTTTTTGTGGGTGGGCTCGTATTTGTTGGAGGGTAGCTTGTTTGCGTGTCGGCTCTTGTATCTGGTAGTGGGTAGCTTGTTTTTCGTGTCGGCTCTTGTGCCGATTTATGTCGAAAATCGGATAAATGCCTATAAACGTCGGATAAACCTTTGAATTCGTCGGATAAATGCCAAGAAACATCGGATAAATGCCTCCAAACGTCGGATAAATGACTATTTTTGGCAAATAAAATAAATTCACCACCAATCAGTCTTTATTTTTCCAAAAGGAAATGTTAAATTTTCCGAAAATTGTCAATAATAGTGCTAAAACTCGGAGGGAGACTGTCGTGATACAAGTTAAGGTATTCGATTACGAGCACGAAAAGGATTTAGAGGATGATATGAATAAGTTTCTCGAGGATCTCGACGAAAAAAAGCTGGTCGACATCAAGTACAATGTCGCAGCCTACCAAGAGGATGAGGACGAACAAATTTATTGCTTCTCAGCAATGGTAATTTATCGGGCATAGTTCCATTGAAAGGCATATATACCTTTTTTTAGTTAGTTTTTAGTGCCCTCAAATTGATTGCCGAACAAAAATAGGGTACATAGAACGGCTAAGTACCCTCAAATTGTTGATTAACCAAAAATAGGGTACATAGACCACGCCTAAGTGCCCTCAAATTGTTGGTCAACCAAAAATAGGGTACATAGAACATGCCTAAGTACCCTCAAATTGCTGGTCAACCAAAAATAGGGTACATAGAACGGCAAAGTACCCTCAAATTGCTGGTCAACCAAAAATAGGGTACATAGAACGGCTATGTACCCTCAAATTGCTGGTTAACCAAAAATAGGGTACATAGACCACGCCTAAGTGCCCTCAAATTGTTGGTCAACCAAAAATAGGGTACATAGACCACGTCTAAGTGCCCTCAAATTGTTGGTCAACCAAAAATAGGGTACATAGAACACCTAAGTACCCTCAAATTGTTGATTAACCAAAAATAGGGTACATAGACCACGCCTAAGTGCCCTCAAATTGATCGCCCAACCAAAATTAGGGTACATAGAACGGCTAAGTACCCTCAAATTGTTGGTCAACCAAAAATAGGGTACATAGACCACGCCTAAGTGCCCTCAAATTGATCGCCCAACCAAAAATAGGGTACATAGAACGGCAAAGTGCCCTCAAATTGTTGGTCAACCAAAAATAGGGTACATAGACCATGCCTAAGTGCCCTCAAATTGTTGGTCAACCAAAATTAGGGTACATAGAACGCCTAAGTACCCTCAAATTGTTGGTCAACAAAAAAGAGGGTGCATAGAAGGGCTAAGTACCCTCAAATTGATTTCCTACCAAAAATAGGGCAAATAACCAACGCCTAAGTACCCTCAAATAGCTTTTTATCCAAAAATAGGTCACTTATTACCACAAGAAAGCGGAAAGTAATCCAGTGTTTACTCTGCCTGCCATCCAGAAGAAGCGGCAAATTTCCCAGCGTTCAAACCTGCTAGTCGGCCAGTTACTAGCGCGGAGGTTATATTGTAGCCGCCGGTATAGCCATGAATGTCGAGGATTTCACCGCAAAAATAGAGACCGTTCATTTTACGTGAAGCCATCGTTTGTGGCTCGATTTCTTTAACTGACACGCCACCGCCGGTAACGAATGCTTTTTCGAGCGGAAGGGTTCCGTTCACGCGAAATTGAAAATGTTTGCAGCTTGCGACGAAGCTACGAATCTTATCATGCGGAATTGTCGCACCCACACCAAGCGGATCAAGCTCATTTTGCTCTAGTAAAAACATTAAATAACGTTCTGGTAAAATGCCCTTTAAGCTATTTTTTAATGCTTTTTTCGGCTCTGATTTCACTATTTTCATCACATCTTGAAACAACATTTCTTCATTACGATCCGGCACAGCGTCAAGGCTCATCACCACTTCACCAAGACCAGTTTTTTTCATTTCTTTAACAACGTATTGACTGCAGCGGAGGACGGCGGGGCCGCTAACCCCGAAATGAGTGAAAATCATATCCATTTTGTGTGTAATCAGCGGTTTTCCTTTCGCATTCAATACACTTAAAGCAATCTCTCGCAATGACAAGCCCTGCAATGTCTTACTTTTAATAAAAGGTTCAGCTGAGGTTAAGGGAACCTCAGTTGGATAAAGTTCGGTAATCGTGTGACCAGCTTTCTTTGCCCAGGCGTAGCCATCGCCAGTCGAGCCGGTATGTGGGACTGATTTTCCACCAACAGCAATGACCACTGCCCGAGCCTCAACGACTTCACCATTATGCAATACCACTGATGCGACGCCACCGTCATCATACTCAACAGTCTTAACCGGGCAATTCGTCCACCGTTTGACTCCGAGTTCATCTAGGCGACGAATCAGGGCATCGACAACGGACTGGGCGGAATCGTTAACCGGGAACATGCGGCCGTGATCTTCTTCCTTTAGCTCAACTCCAAGCTTTTCAAAAAATGAAATGATATCCTCATTGCTAAAAATAGAAAGGGCACTATGTAAAAATCGACCATTGCCTGGAATGTGCTTAATTATTTCTGCAACGGGAAGTCTGTTCGTGACATTGCAGCGTCCTCCTCCGGAAATGGCCAGCTTGCGACCAAGCTTATCGCCTTTATCGACAAGGAGCACTTGCCGGCCTTGTTCAGCTGCGGCGATTCCCGCCATCAATCCGGAAGGGCCTCCACCAATTACAATTACATCAAATAGCATTTGTTTTCACCAACCATAAATTAATCTTTTTATATATGAAAAAATACTAAAAAACACCGTAGTCTTCGACAACTTATGATAAAATACAAAATTAGAGTGATTTTTTCTGTCAAGAATAATAGTAAAATTGATTACTGTCTAGCTCAGGCGCACCTGCAACCATTGTCCTAACTGGATTCTGGCGCTACAGCTTCTCGGTGTAAAGAGGGATTATATGTCGTCAAAGCTTTTAAGAGGAACGTTTATTCTCACATTAGGTACGATAATATCAAAGGTGTTAGGCTTATTTTATGTTATCCCGTTTTATGCGATTGTTGGTTATCAGGGCGCAATCCTGTACCAATATTCCTACGTACCATATACCATTTTCATCAGCATTGCAACTGCAGGGGTTCCGCTTGCGGTTTCTAAATTTATCGCGAAATACAATGCACTTGAGGAATATGCCGTTGGGCGTAAACTATTTAAATCTGGTTTAGTGGTCATGTTAACGACTGGAATTGTGGCTTTTTTAGTGTTATATTTTTCAGCCCCGATGCTGGCTGATATGGTCATTGAGGATAAGGATCAAGTATCGAGTACAAAGGATGTCATTACAGTTATTCGGGCGGTTAGCTTTGCGTTAATTGTCGTTCCGTTTATGAGCTTGATTCGTGGTTTTTTCCAAGGACATCAATCAATGGGGCCATCGGCCGTTTCGACAGTTGTTGAGCAAATCGTGCGGATTGCCTTTGTATTAGCGGGGGCTTTTGTTGTAATACATATTATGGATGGCAGTCTTGTAACTGCTGTCAGTGTTGCGACATTCGCAGCATTTATTGGCGCCATCGGTAGTTTATTCGTTTTATTTTGGTATTGGTTTAAAAGAAAGCCATTTTTGGATGAATTGCTACTACAAGATAAAGGAACAGTTCAAATTTCACTGCCGCAAATTTATAAAGAGGTACTCATCTACGCTGCACCATTTGTATTTGTTGGGATTGCTAATCCGTTGTTTCAATTAATTGACCAATTAACGTTTAACAAAGCAATGGTTGCAATTGGACTAGCGAAAGAAACAGAGTTTGCCCTAAGCGTCTTGAACTTCGAATCGCATAAATTGGTGATCATACCAGTTTCCTTAGCGACAGCATTCTCATTAACGCTTGTTCCAAGTGTAACGAAGGCGTTCGTGGAAAAGAATCGCAAGGAATTATTCCGTCAGTTAAATCAAACCTTCCAGGTGATGCTATTTTTAACGCTGCCGGCAGTTGTCGGTTTGTCGCTGTTAGCCGAACCTGTTTATACCGTCTTTTATGAGCACAAGGAATTAGGAACAGAAGTTCTTCGCGCTTATGCACCAGTAGCGATACTGTTTGCGTTATATTCAGTTACAGCAGCGATACTACAGGGGATTAATGAACAGCGCTTTACGATCTTGAGCCTTTTGGTCGGCCTTTTGGTAAAATTAAGCTTAAATATCCCGTTAATTAAGCTGTTTGAAACAAACGGAGCAGTCATGGCAACTGCATTAGGCTATAGTGCGGCAATCTTGATTAATTTGTTTGTGATTAAAAAGTTTGCTCGCTATCCATTTCGTTTTGTTGTACGCAGATCATTGTTGATTGTTGCGTTCACGCTTGCGATGCTAGTAGGCGCATTCCTTACATTTAAACTATCTTTATTATTTTTATCACCGGACTCCAAGTTCCAATCGTTAGTGATTATTGGACTAACAGCATTGGTGGGTGCGGGGATTTATATTTATTTAGCTTATCGGTCTAAGCTTGTCTACTTATTGTTTGGTCAAAGAGCTCATTCTGTGAAAAGAAAGCTAAGATTACCTTTTTAAGATTTTTTAAAATAAGAATGATTTCCACTTCAGGCACGTGCGGTTCATGGGGCTAACTGGGAGCCTCCTCGGCGCTTTGCGCCTGTGGGGTCTCCCATGCCAGCTACTCCCATAGGAGTCTACGTGCCTGCAGTGAAGATCAACGCGGTAAAAATTAGCACTGTCCATTAACACGGTCTTATATAAATAAAGATTAATTTTCGCCCCAAAATAATAATGCCCCATTTAATCCGTTGGTTGATGGATTAAATGGGGCATGCTGTCTAAGTGTAAGCCTTAATAATAATAGCCGTGGTGTGGAAGCTGTGGTGGATATTGCACTGGTACTTGTTGTGGTTGTTGTTGATCTTCTCTAATTCCTAATCGGCGCTCAATTCTGTCAAGACGACGATCTAATTGATTCAATTGTCTTTCAAGCTGGTCAACACGGCGGTCCAGTCTGTCAAGGCGACGGTCAACGTTTCCGGGGCCACCACCAGGAAAGCCACCAGGGAACGGGAATTGTTGTTGTCTGTAATCCATCATATAATCATCTCCATGTATTTATTGGGTAAACATGATAACAGTCTATGTGGTATGAATGGTTTGGTATAGGCGATTGCCTAAGTAATTTTTAGAATGTAAGGAGGGATAAGATGAGAATTGATAAAATGTTAGCTAACCTAGGTTTTGGAAGTCGAAAAGAAGTCAAGCAATTACTGAAATCTGGTGCTGTTAAAATCAACGATGGCGTCATTAAAGATGCCAAGCAGCATGTCGACACTGACAATGATATAGTGACGCTGAATGGAGAAGTGATCGAATATCGCCAATACATTTATTTAATGATGAACAAGCCACCTGGGGTGATTTCAGCGACAGAAGATACCCGAGACGAAACGGTAATTGATTTATTGGAAATGAATGATGCGGTTTATGAGCCGTTTCCGGTTGGACGTCTGGACAAGGATACGGAAGGATTGCTGTTGTTAACGAATGATGGGCAATTGGCACACCAGCTGCTTTCACCGAAAAAACATGTTCCGAAAATGTATTATGCGGTGATTGACGGTGTTGTAACAGAGGAAGATGTAGAAGCCTTTAAAAAAGGTGTCACGCTGGATGATGGCTATTTTACAAAGCCTGGGGAATTAAGCATTCTGAAAAGCGGCATTCGATCTGAAATTGAATTGACGATTACTGAAGGGAAATTTCATCAGGTGAAGCGGATGTTTCAGGCAGTTGGAAAGCGTGTTGTTTATTTAAAAAGAATGACGATGGGGCCTTTAAAGCTTGATGAAGAGCTCGAACTGGGAGAATATCGCGAATTGACCGAGGACGAAATTGAACAACTCATAACCTTTAAACCAGAATAAAAGAAATCGCCCAAATGGACGATTTCTATTTTTTGTAAATTATTTGTCTTTTTAGTTAATAGTTTGTCAACGCATCGCGGTGTTTCCGCAATTAATTATGAAGATATCTTTACCTTTTTATGAGTTGTTGTCCATCTGCCGCGGCTGGGACTTTCTACTAGGTCATTGTAAGCCAAAACATTTAAATCTCTTTGAATCGTGCGAGGCGTAATTCCAAATTCCTCAACTAGATCCTGTGTCGATACGGTCCCATTTTTCTTAATAAACATATAGATGGATTTGATACGGTTTAGCATCCGGTTAGTCGAAGGTTTCAAAAAACCACTCCCTATCCTTTTTTCAAACCCGTGGCAAATACCTGCATCCGACTGGCTCATGAAGTATGACTTCAACATATGTAGTTTTCCCTCTGCAGACAACTCCTTTACTTTCCTTATTGGCATATCTACGATGTCGATGATTCTAATATAATTGTACCCCTGTTTTTTCAAAATTTCTACTTAATCAACATGATTTTAACAAAATATTAATCTTTTGTGTTTATTCGGACAAATTCTCCTTTCTTATTCATGGGCTAAATAGAACAGTTTTTTGAAATAGAGCAGAGTCTAGCTTCAGCGCCTAGCGCCTAGTGGCCTTCACCATCCTTCCCTACGATAAGTCAACATCGATTCGTCACTCACGTGCTCATCGTGTTTCCTTTATCTCAGTCAGGATAGCTCCAGTCCTGTCGTGAGCTGAACGAGGCGCTTACGCTTTATTATTACTATACAATATGGTAGGAAATGGAGTAAATATGCCAAAGACAGAAAATTTTAAATTTTTTATTAATTATTATTAATAGCATAAAGGATTTGTGAGAGATTAGCAAACGAAACGTTTTTATGAAAGGAATCTGTGTATAATGATGTATAGTGGATGTATAAAATGAAGGAGGAATCAACTTTTGCAGCATATTGACTGGAGTAAACAAGTAGAATCAAGAAAACATATGGTTATTGAAGATACTCAAAAATTTCTACATATAAAAAGCGTGTTAGACGAAGACGATGCATCAGCTGATGCTCCATTAGGTAAAGGTGTTAAAGAAGCACTCGAATTTATGCTTCAAAAGGGTGAAGCAGACGGTTTTACGATAAAAAATGTTGGGAATTTAGCTGGTCATATTGAATTTGGTGAAGGAAGCGAACTTGTCGGAATTCTTTGTCATGTCGATGTGGTTCCTGAAGGAGATGGCTGGAGTAGTGACCCGTATGGGGCTGAGATTCGCGATGGGAAAATATTTGCCCGTGGTGCGATAGACGATAAAGGACCGACCATCGCTGCCTATTACGCTATGAAAATCGTGAAGGAATTAGGGGTGCCGATGAATCGTCGTGTTAGGATGATTATTGGAACGGATGAAGAAAGTAACTGGCGCTGTGTTGAGCATTATTTTAAGCATGAAGAAATGCCAACAATGGGATTTGCACCAGATGCTGATTTTCCGATTATCCATGCTGAAAAAGGAATTGCCGATTTTGATTTAGTGCAGTCACCTCTTGCCGAACAAAATAATGACTTTCAAGTAGAAGTCCTCACATTCCAGTCAGGAAAAAGATACAATATGGTGCCCGATTTTGCCAAAGCAGAGCTCGATGCATTAAAAGATCAAACAGATATTATTCAGTGTTTTAATAACTATATTAGAGATAATGACTTATCAGGAAGACAATACGTTGATGGTGGCAGGCTTGTCTTAGAGCTGGAAGGGGTTTCAGCACATGGAATGGAACCTAACAAAGGGAAAAATGCCGGCATATTTTTAGCGAAATTTCTCGTTAAGTTAAAACTAAACGCTCAAGCTCAACAGTATTTTCAATTTGTGACAAGCTATTTTGGGAATGATTCACGCGGCAGGGCATTAGGGGTACAATTCCGCGATGATGTCTCAGGTGAGTTGACCATCAATGTTGGTAAGCTCCACTATACAAAAGAAAGTGGGGGAGTGCTAGGTTTAAATCTACGTTATCCAGTTACGCAAAAAATTGAGGATACGAAGGAAAAATTGGAATTATTTTTGCAGAATAAAGGCTTTGTCATCGACAATTTTACTAATTCAAACCCACATTATGTTGAAGCGAGCGACCCCCTAATTAGAACGCTTCAGAAGGTGTATGAGGAACAAACAGGTCAAGAGGCTGAGCTTCTTGCAATTGGTGGCGGCACATATGCGCGCTCATTAAAATCTGGTGTTGCGTTTGGACCGCTGTTTCCGGGAAGGGAAGATATCGCTCATCAGCGTGATGAATATATCGTAATTGATGATTTATTAAAGGCAACCGCTATTTATGCCCAAGCGATTTATGAACTTGCATGTGTAACTGATCAGAAGGAGTGAGTCAGCATGAATATTGTGATGGTGAACGGTCAATTTGTGGAACGGAACGAAGCAAAGGTTGATATCGAGGATAGAGGCTATCAATTTGGAGATGGCATTTATGAAGTGATTCGTGTTTACAATGGCAAAATGTTTGCAGCAAGCGAGCATTTAGAACGCTTAGTTGAATGTGCGGGAAAAATCAAGCTTACCTTGCCGTTTTCGAATACCGATATTCAAACGATGCTCCAGACTTTGATCGAAAAGAATGCTCTTACGACTGGAATTGTTTATTTGCAAAGTTCCAGGGGTGTAGCGGTTCGAAATCACGCATTCCCAACAACAGATACGGTGGCTTCCTTTATCGCCTATACGAAGGAATTACCGCGCCCCCTTCACAATATCACGAACGGTGTTAAGGCAGCATTAGTCGAGGATGAGCGCTGGCTTAAGTGTGATATTAAGAGTTTGAATTTATTAGGAAATATTTTAGCAAAACAGGAGGCAGCTGAATTGGGCTGCTTTGAAGCGATTCTGCATCGGGGTGAAACGGTAACCGAGGGTAGCTCCTCGAATATTTCAATTGTGAAAGATGGCGTTGTCTATACTCATCAGGCAGATAAGTATATTTTGAACGGAATTACGCGTCAGCAGATGCTGGCATTGTGTGGAGTCCATTCAATTGCCTTTGAAGAGAAAAGCTTTACGGTCGAGGAGCTACTGAATGCGGATGAGGTCTTTATGACAAGCACTACAGCTGAGGTAACCCCAATCATCGAGATCGCTGGGCGGAAGATTGGAACAGGTGCGCCTGGTAGCATCTCAATTAAATTGCAGCAGCTGTTAGCTTCAGAGATTGCGCGGCAATGTGGGCGGATTTATTTGGAAATTGATAGATAAGTGCCCTTTTTTCAGTGTTCAGAGCAAAACAGGGCACTTATAAGTGTTCTAAGTTACCTGTTTTCAGAGTTCAGAGCAAAAGAGGGCACTTATAAGTGTTCTAAGTTACCTATATTCAGAAACCAATGTAAAAGAGGGCACTTATAATGGCTCTAAGTTACCTATATTCAGAAACCAATGTAAAAGAGGGCACTTATAATCTTTCTAAGTGTCCTTTATTCCAAAATCAAACCAAAAAGCGTCACGTAAAAAGGTGTATGCCTCTGTCCACATAGCAAAATATATCCAATTCTAATGAAGGAGCACCGCACAAATGAGACAACAACAAACCCAAACACACTATTTCTATGCGCTCAAGCTTCCGAATGAAGTAAAACAAAAGCTAAACGAATACTGTCAAAGTATTCAGAGTGAATTTCCGTTTTCTCGTTGGGTTCACAAGGAGGATTATCACATCACACTTGCCTTTTTGGGACATGCCCCACAAGACAAGCTCGAGACTACGAAAATGTTAATCAAAGCGGCAATAAGTGAATTTAAGGCATTTCCATTAACGATTCAATCGCTTGGAACCTTTGGACGTAGCGATGCACCGCGCATCTTTTGGGCAGGGATAGAACCAGCACCGAGCTTAGTTGACGTACGCGCTGCTGTTTTTTCGGCTTGTGAGCAAGCTGGCTTTAAGCTGGAAACGAGACCGTTCCATCCTCACATTACCATGGCGCGAAAATGGCAAGGGGATGCCTCTTTTCCGCTTTCAACTGCAGAGCTAGAAAAGTATTTTACGACCCCCATAAGCTTTCAAGCTCAAGAAATTGTCCTTTATCAAACTCATTTGGACAAATCTCCGAAATACGAGGCTGTCGCTATATTTCCACTGTAGTAAATAAATGCTAATGAAACTTGAAAATAAACCGACAAAAGACACATCGGGAGATAAAAGAAACGATATATATACTATAAGAGGTTGGTTTGATGAATACATTTCATTTTATTGTGAATCCACAAGCAAAAAATGGTTATGGGCTGCGGATTTGGGATGAGGTTAAAGCTGAACTGATACAAAGAAACATTGAGTATCAGGTGTATTTTACACAATTTTCTGGTCATGCGAGTGAGATTGCTAACGAGATTGCAAAGGTAAGTACTGGCGAAGAAGTTGTCGTGGCAGTTGGTGGGGACGGGACGATACATGAGGTAATAAACGGAATCCTTCATTATTCGAGTACCATTTTAGGTATTATCCCATGCGGTTCTGGAAATGACTTTGCTAGGGGTTTTCAGCTTTCTGAAGAGCCAGTGCTTGCTTTAAGGCATATAATCGAGCATCACAAGCAGAGGCGAGAATATATAGATGTTGGAAAAATAACAATGAACGGAAAAACGGAAATATTCTTTGCCAATAATATGGGTGCTGGCTTTGACGCTGAGGTGGCGTCAGCTGCAAATAAATCAAAGTTTAAATCGCTATTAAATCGATTTTCGTTAGGATCGCTTGTGTACGGAATGTTTCTAATTAAAAATTTATTTACTTTTCAGTGTCGTAGAGTTGATTTAATCGTCGATGACAAGCCATATTCATTCCCAGGGACATGGTTCATAACCGTAGCCAATCAGCCTTTTTATGGTGGCGGTATGATTATTGCTCCCGATGCGGATGCAACTGATGGCAAATTCAATATTGTAGTCGTCAATAACTTGGCGAAATTGAAGCTTTTAGCTGTATTTGTTAGCGTTTTCTGGGGCGGGCATGTGAAGTTTAAAGAAGTGACGATTCTATCTGGAAAAAGAATTACAATTTCCGCGGCACATTCATTGTTGGTTCATGCGGATGGTGAGATTTGTGGAGAAACGCCTCTTAAGCTTGAGTTGCTTCCTAAAGCCTTGCCTGTTATTGCTACGTCAAAGCAAATTATGAAGAAGTAAAGAGGAATTAAAGGAGTTGAATTTTGATGGGTCCGGATGATCGCTTATTTTCCGCATATTTGGATGAAATGCATGTGATCACAATTCTTCTCCCTAAATCGTATCATAATGGTATTTCGCACTATTTTTATCTTATTGAGGATGGTGTTAGACAGGAGCTAACGATATCAGAAATCATTAGTCTTGGCACAAATATCAAGTATGTATGTAGGATTAAGAATGATGTTCGATTTGGTGAAGTTTCATGGGTGGTGGATGAGCATGATGGTATTACCGATTTACAAATTGGCTCGGTGATTCGTACTCCGGAGTTTGATGAGCGCTTTTACTATGATGGAAATGATTTAGGTGTCATTTTTTCATCAAGTAAAATTAGTCTGAAGCTGTGGGCACCAACGGCAACTGCAGTTAGGGTAAAGCTAGTGTCACCCGATCAACTGACTTCTGAAGAATATTTACTGAATCGTAATAAAAAGGGTGTTTGGTTTATTGAGAGAAAAGGTGATTATGAGCTTTATCATTATTCTTTTCATATTTGTATTAATCAAAGCTGGCGTGAGGTGATTGACCCGTATGCGGTCAGTGTTACAGCTAATGGAAAAATGGGCGTTATAGTTGACCTTGAAAAAACGAGAATTTCTAAGCCGGAGCTACCAAGTTTGCCCCAGGCAACAGATGCGATTATTTATGAAACTCATATTCGCGATTTTACGATTCATCCCGCTAGTGGTGTCGTACAAAAGGGATTGTATTTAGGAGCGCAGGAGTCTGAAACTTGTGGGAAAGACGGAAGCCCAACCTGCTTAAAGTACGTAAAGGAATTGGGAATTACCCATATCGAATTTCTTCCATTTAATGATTTTGAAGGTGTAGATGAGTTGGGTGATAGGCAGGAATATAATTGGGGCTATAACCCTGTAAATTTTAATGTTCCTGAAGGTAGTTATTCAAGTGACCCAACTGACCCTTATGCCCGGATTATCGAGCTTAAACGTATGATACAGTCGATTCAGTCACAAGGTCTGCGCGTAATTATGGATGTGGTCTATAACCATGTTTATATTAGGGAGCTTTCTTCGTTTGAAAAAATACTACCTGGATATTATTTTCGCCATGACCATCACGGCATGCCATCAAATGGAACGGGCGTCGGCAATGATGTGGCTTCAGAGCGGTTGATGGTTCGGAAGTTCATTTTAGATTCGATAAAATTTTGGATGAAAGAATATCACATTGATGGATTTCGCTTTGATTTAATGGGGATTATCGATGTTGAAACGATGAACAAGGTACGCGCGCTGGTCGATGAAGTTGATGATACAGCGATTATTCTTGGTGAGGGCTGGGACTTAAATACACCGATTTCAGCCGATGAAAAAGCAAATATTCGCAATCAGAAGAAACTGCCGCGAATCGCGCAATTTAATGATTGGTTTCGTGATTCAATTAAGGGTAGTACCTTTAATCTTTATGACAGAGGCTATTGCTTCGGAAACGATTATTATCACGAGGCGGCCATGCAGGTAATGGCTGGAAGCATCGGTATTGAAAAGCCTTCACAAGGTATTTTTACTGAACCAAATCAAACGGTAAATTACGTCGAGTCCCACGATAATCATACACTTTGGGATAAGCTTTCCTGTTGTCTTCAAGATGGTGAAGCGACCGCGATCCAAAAACGGCATCGCCTAGCAACAGCGATGGTGCTCTTAGCCCAAGGAATCCCATTTCTTCACAGTGGCCAAGAGTTTTTTCGGACAAAAAATGGAGTAGGCAATAGCTATCGCTCACCTAATGATATTAATTGGCTTGATTGGGAAAAGAAAATTGTTCATCAAGGCAATATTGATTATCTTAAAGGGTTGATAATGATTCGTAAATCACATGGAGCGTTCCGGCTGCCGAATGCAAAGGAAATTCGACATCATGCTTCGTTTCTTCCCCTCGCAAAGCCAGTAATAGGTTATTTTTTAAGAGATGTTGGTCAGTATGGTCTTTGGGATCATATTGTCGTTTTGATAAATCCCACAAATGACTGTATCGCCATTCAGCTTCCAATCGTTGGGGATTGGCATATTCTCGCAAATGGTACGGCATCAAGCGAAGTTCCAATTGGAGAAACAAGCCATATTCGTTATTTTATTGAACCAATTAGTGTTGCGGTTTTGGTAAAATGAAAAAAATGGTAATAAAGCTTTTGTTCTAAAAAGTCTTGACCAGAAAAGCAAATAGGAGATAATATTATTAAGATTGCATTTGTCAATTTTAATCGATTTTTGGAAAACTATCTTACGTTTATATAATATTTTTTGAGCTTAGCGCCCAATCCTGATAGAGCGAAGGTACATCATGATATGTAATGAGTCGTTCTATATGGATAAAATTGGGCGCTAGACTTTTTATTATTGTGAATTAATGAAGGTGAACAACTTTGGAGCATTTATTAGGGATTGAGTGGGAAATTGTCCCAGCAGGAGGAGCAACTGGTAAGGCTTTTTTTGCACAATATGAAGACCAAAAGCTCTTTTTAAAGCGAAATTCTTCCCCTTTTCTTGCCGTGTTATCAGCTGAGGGCTTAGTCCCAAAGCTCGTTTGGACAAAACGACTGGAAACGGGCGATGTGATTACAGCACAGCAATGGTTAAACGGAAGGGAATTATCTCCGCCCGAAATGAACGATGAGAAAGTAGCAAAGCTGCTACGAAAAATTCATCTTTCTGAACCATTGTTAGGAATGTTGAGCAGATTGGGGATTAAACCGATATTAGCTCCCTCATTTCTACACATGGTGCAACAAGGACTGGACACGGATTTAATGCAAATTCAGTCTGTAAAAAAATCAGCAGAATTCCTAGCTAAGGAAGTTAATAATATTAAGAGCGAAAAACTGGTCGTTTGCCATGGCGATGTAAACCACAACAACTGGCTGCTGAGTGAAAACAACCAGTTGTACTTAATTGACTGGGATGGAGCGATGATTGGCGACCCAGCAATGGATTTAGGTTTACTGCTGTATTGGTATATTCCAGAGGGCGACTGGTCGGCATGGCTGAAGCTCTACGGAATTGATGCAACAGAAGACTTAATGCTAAGGATGAAGTGGTATGTAATTGCCCATACCTTAGCCTCGATTCATTGGCATAAAAAGCAAAGCCGTTTTCCAGAAATGAAGCGTTGGATCGATTATTTGGATAAAATCCTTTAAGAAAACTGATTAATATCGCTGACCCACGCTGATAAGGATTGTTGATTTGCTTCAATATGCTGATTAATATTTTCAGCATGAATACCGTTTTGACTATACTCGTGGATCTTTTGTAAGACGGATTTTACATTTTGATTAATGTTGGAATTCTCCATTAATGATTCAACTAAACGTTCTAGTTGTTCACATTCAGAGACGGAGCCGCAGCAATCGGTTTCGTGATTCTTCAAAATATCTTTTAATAAATTCACCTGATCTTGGTCACTTAATGGCATGATAATCGTTCCTTTCTCGAGGAGGAGTTCACTCTTAATGTGTGGATTCCTTTTTTAGTTTATTCATGGGCTT
Organism: Bacillus marasmi; assembly: GCF_902168435.1. Lineage (GTDB taxonomy): Bacteria > Bacillota > Bacilli > Bacillales > Cytobacillaceae > Bacillus_BU > Bacillus_BU marasmi. The sequence continues at coordinate 352,176 of NZ_LR656165.1, read as the reverse complement.
CACTAATTCAATAGAGATAAGAAAGGAACGGATTTGAAGGAAATATTTTATCTTGCAACGAATCAGATGCCATGCTATTGTTTGAACGTATATATTTATTAGGAGTGTCACAAATGAGATTAAGAAATAAACCATGGGCAAATGATAAATTAGCGCAATATCCCCAATATGTTATCTCTTCCCCGGAAAACTTAAAAGGGAAATGGAATAGCGTATTTGATACTGAACAGCCTTTGCATATTGAAATCGGTACAGGCAGAGGTAGATTTATTACAGGAATGGCACAGGCGAATCCGCATATCAATTATCTTGGTATTGAGCTTATGCCGAGTGTCATCGTGACTGCGCTTGATCGCGTAATTGAAGCAGAAGTGCCAAATCTGAAGCTGTTAAATGCTAATGCAGCAGATTTAACCGAGTTTTTCGCAAAAGGTGAAGTTGAACGAGTTTACTTGAACTTCTCTGATCCATGGCCAAAAAATCGCCATGAAAAGCGACGTTTGACTTATAAAACCTTCTTAAAGCAATATGAAGATATTTTAATTGATCAAGGTGAAATCCATTTTAAAACGGATAATCAAGGTTTATTTGAGTATTCGCTAACTAGCTTTTCGGAATACGGATTATTATTAAAATGGGTCAGCCTCGATTTACACCAAAGTGATTTCGAAGGCAATATCATGACAGAATATGAAGAAAAGTTCTCACAAAAAGGTAATCGAATTTACCGTTCAGAAGTACAGTATCGCTAAAAAAAGGGCAAACTATACGATTCGATTGTAAGAATCGGTATAGTTTGCCCTTTTTAGTTTGAAAAATACTATAGTACTACGACGTTAGTTATGTTATTGGTAATCTAAATAGCTTTTATGGATAAAATGGTTCCTGTTGTGGCATCAGCAATAAATTCATATTGTGTGGGACCATCTTGATTCATTTTGGAAATACCACCTTTATAAACGACATAGCTGAGGTGGTTTTTCTCGTACGGTTCTGCCTTCATATGAATCCACGAGCCGCTGATAGGTCCATTTTCCTTAAATGCCGCCTTCACTTGCTGAAGTATTTTCTCGGGTGAAATCTTTTTTGGTTGATCCTTTGTAACTAAATAGGATGCCAATAATCCGCCGGCTAGACCTGAACTAACCCCAATTAAAAATGTTTTCCAATTCAAAACATCCACCTCCTTGAAAAAGATACCATTTCTTACGAATACATTTATCATAACAGAAGGTATGAAGAGTTCATAATATTAATACCATGGTTGACTATTGATTTAGAAATCCAGATGGCTATTGGTGGATTGACTTTAAAAATTTCGGTAAGATGAACATATATTTAAAAAAGTAGCCCAAGACTCACTAAAAAGGAGCAAGAATAAATGAATGAACAGACATTAAGCCTTTTTAAAACATTAACCGAACTTCCGGGAACAGCTGGTAATGAACATGCTGTTCGCGCATTTATGAGAGAACAGATTGGTAAATATACCGATGAAATAGTTCAAGACAAGCTCGGAAGTATTTTTGGAGTAAAAAGAGGGAATGAAGCAGGCCCAACGATTATGGTTGCTGGACATATGGATGAAGTGGGCTTTATGGTTACGCAAATCACTGATAATGGAATGATCCGCTTTCAGCCGCTTGGTGGCTGGTGGAGTCAGGTGTTGTTAGCACAACGTGTAAATATCATGACAGCAAATGGACCAGTAATCGGTGTGATTGGCTCAATCCCGCCTCATCTATTAGATGATTCGACGAAAAATAAACCGATGGAAATAAAAAATATGCTAATAGATATCGGTGCTGATAATAAAGAGGATGCGATTAAAATTGGCATTAAACCAGGTCAGCAAATCACGCCAATCTGTCCGTTTACACAAATGGCTAATCCGAAAAAACTGCTTGCAAAAGCATGGGATAACCGCTACGGCTGTGGCTTGGCAATAGAGCTTCTCCAGGAAACGCATGGAGAAACTCTTCCAAACACGCTTTATGTGGGGGCAACCGTGCAGGAAGAGGTTGGACTTCGTGGTGCGCAAACAGCAGCAAATTTAATCAAGCCAGATTTATTTTTTGCGCTTGATGCAAGCCCTGCTAATGATATGACTGGAGATAAAAAGGAATTTGGACAATTAGGCAAAGGCGTTTTACTGCGCATTCTGGACCGTTCGATGGTCACTCATCGCGGAATGAGAGAGTTTGTTTTAGATACTGCTGAATCCAATGACATCCCTTATCAATATTTTGTTTCGCAGGGTGGTACCGATGCAGGTCGAGTACATACAGCTAATGAAGGGATTCCAAGTGCAGTTATTGGAATTTGCTCACGTTACATACACACCCATGCTTCCATTATCCATGTTGATGATTATGCAGCCGCTAAGGAGCTATTACTGAAGCTAGTACGTTCATGTGATCAAGCAACAGTCGATAGTATTCGAAGCAATCAATAATGGAGGGCTTATGAAGATTATTATTGGTTCCAAAAATCTTGCAAAAATCGAAGCGGTAAAGCAAGCCTTTACATCGGGGCATTTTGAATATAGCGCCATTGATGCTCCGTCCGGAGTGAACGAGCAGCCGTTTTCTGACGAAGAAACAATTATTGGTGCAATCAATCGGGCTACTTATGCACTTGGTCAAGAAGAGGGACAAATCGGTATAGGGCTCGAGGGTGGTGTCCAAGAGACCTCATTCGGCTTATTCCTTTGTAATTGGGGAGCGCTTGTAACGGATCAGGATGAACGTCCAATCATTGCCGGAGGAGCTAGAATTCTCCTTCCAGAGCAGGTGGCCTCAGCACTAAGGGAAGGCAAAGAGCTTGGTCCTGTTATGGATCAATTTACGAGAAAGGAAAATATTCGCAGCAAGGAAGGTGCGGTTGGCATTTTTACAGCAGGGATGATTGATCGGGCTGCGATGTTTACCCATGTTACAAAGCTATTATATGGACAGTATCTTTATCGTCAAACTGGAAAATCAAGCTAGAAAAATGTATATTCTTTGACAATTGCTCGCATATGGTAAAAAAATGGCGTTTAATCGCTTGTCTTTGCTTAACGATTAAAGTTATGATATATAAAGTGAAAAAATCGTTAAGCAAGGAGTGTTTATCATGACAAGACTCTTAAAAGGGGCCTTGCTGTTAATTATGTCAGTTGTTCTGTTAAGCGCTTGTTCTGCTAATGTCGAGGACGCTTATAAAGCTACTGATGAAAAAATATCTGACGCTTTTAACAGTACACCAAAAAAGGTTAATAATAAAAATAAAGATGTGCATTTTTATGCGCCGTTTGGCTTTGAAATAAAAGAAAAAAAGCAAAACAATGTTCTACTGAAAAATGGTTCGAAAACATATATTCTTTTTTATAATCAGCATGAAGGAACAGATAGTGAAGTTGTGTACAACGCAACTTTAAGTGACAAGAAATTTGATTATAAGAAAACCTATCAAAAAGGTGATAAGTTTGGCTATTGTTTAATCCGCGATCTTGGTGAAGACATGCAGGAATTAACTGTTGGCATAGGCGGGGTTAAGCTTACAACAGAAACAAAGACGAAAAGCATGAAAAACGATGCAGAATACATGATGCAAATTGTTAACTCTGTAAAAATGGAAAAAGACAAACCAGCAGAATCATAGAAGCTGGGACATAGGTATTTCAGCTAAACAAAAAAACGAACTATGCTCCGAAATTCTAACTTTGAATTTCCTGATAGTTCGATTTTTTTTATCCATTTTTACCTATGTGGGTCTGTTAACCAGAATGTTCATTTCCTTGTGTTTGAAAATAAGCGGAAGAATTCCTCTTAAATTGGGAAATATGGGTATTTTCCTAAAAATAAAGGGAGTTTTTCCGCTTATTTCATAAAAATCACCGGATTTTGTCTTTTTGGGAGTAGTTAAGCGGAAATCCTCCTCTTATTTCAGCTCGATTATCCCCCCTACATACAATAACGGGAAATTCTCCGTTTATCTCTGTCGAAATGCTCCGGTCCATACGTCGCTATCCGTGTACTTGCGCTTTTGTTCTGATCTGAAAGGTACATTGAACGAATTAATTGCATCGATTATGCCCTCCTGTTATCATCAATTTATTAAGGTAACTAAACAGTTATCTGGGAAAGATAAACTTGAGGTGAATAACGTTATGAAAAAATTAGAGTCTTATCAGCAATTTAGTGAGCTTCGCGATAACGGAAAGCACATTTTCTTATTTTCAGCAGATTGGTGCAAGGATTGCAAGGTGATAGAGCCGATTCTACCAGAAGTTGAAGCAAAATTCGTAGATTATACCTTTATCCATATAGACCGTGATCAATTTATCGATCTTTGTGCTGAAATGGATGTCTTCGGCATTCCTAGCTTTATCGCATATGAAAATGGAACAGAGCTTGGTCGCTTTGTAAGCAAGGATAGAAAAACGCAAGAGGAAATTGAAGCCTTTATTACTGGGCTGAAATAACATGGATACAAAAAAGCTTAGAAAAGAGCTTGAAAATCGTTTAAAGCATCCGAGCCGGCAGTTCATTTTTGAACGTGAAAAGGATCAGCTAAGAATTGAAAACATCCGTACCGGACAGGGAATTACCGTTGAACTGCCTGGTATTGTAGCCAAGTGGCACGAACAAAAGGATAAAGCAATCGATGAAGTTGTTTACTTTGTTGAGGAAGGCCTGCGGGCAATGGGGAACTCGGTCTCACTTACTGACAATGAACAAAAAATTTTCCCAGTGATTAGATCGACATCATTTCCAACTACGTCAAAGGATGATGTCACTTTTGTCTTTGATGAGCACACGGCAGAGACAAGAATTTATTATGCTTTGGATTTAGGAAACTCTTATCGGTTAATCGATGAGCAGCTTCTTCTTGAAGCAGCATGGTCGGTAGAACGAGTTCGCGAAATCGCACTATTTAATGTAAGGACGCTTCAGGTTCCCCTTAAGGAAGATGAAGTGGCTGGGAACAAGTTTTATTTTATCAGATCAAATGATGGCTATGATGCGAGTAGAATCTTGAATCAATCCTTTTTAAAGGAAATGGAGGATAGGATTACTGGGACGATGGCTGTGGCTGTACCGCATCAAGACGTCTTAATCATTGCCGATATTCAAAATGATACAGGTTATGATGTTTTGGCCCATATGACGATGAGCTTTTTTGCGAGTGGTCGGGTTCCTATTACTGCTTTATCATTTATATACGAAGCGGGCGAGCTTGAGCCGATTTTTATCATGGCGAAAAATAAAAAGAAATAAACGGAGTCCCATTGGGTGCTCCGTTTATTTTTTAATTTAGCTCGTTTTTTACGATATACCTGTTAAAATAGAAATGATGCTTTATTGTAAATGAACAGGAAATTTTGAGATAAGCGCCCGATATAGATTAATTTACTAGAAATGCAGAAAGAGATGATCAGCTTTGGATTGGTTTAAAAAAATACTTCATGTTTTTAAAGAGGACACTGACGAGCATAAGCAAGAAAAAGAGGAGAAGCAGCAGGTTTTACGGAGAAAGCTTGACAAGCAACAAGAAGGACCGAAGGATGTTAATGGAAGAATCGCTTATCAATATCCGAAAGGTGCTAATCAAACACCACTTGTTCGAGATGTTCTTAAGAAAAAAGAGAATCGGCCGCCACGTCAAATTAACACTCAACATCAAATTAAGAAAGAAACGCTTGGTCAAGAAAGCCGTGTAGACAGTCTTGAGTCTTTAAGGCGCTTTCGACCACGTCAGGAGAAAATAAAACAAGCTGAGGAGATCGTGAAGCCTGTTCCTGAAGTTGAAACAGAACAGCTGCAGGAGAAAGCAAAAGCAAAAGCTAAAGCTAAAGAAAAAGCAAAAACAGAGCGAATCCGCTATGGTCCATTTCGACCTACCGAAATCCCTTCACCGATTTATGGTTATGAAAGACCACAGTCGCGGCAAAACAAGATTATTGAACATGAATTAACTGGATTTTTTGATCACATCCCGACTAGACAGGAAGAAGAAATAGCTGCCAGTCTTGAAACGGTGGAGCCAGCACCGACCAGTGAAGTAAACACCGAAGAGAGTGTCAAGCCTTTCGTAGAGGAGCTTCAAGCAGAAGAAGTTAAGCTTAATGAACTAGAAGCACAAATCGAAGAAGCACAACCTATTGTAGAGGAGCTTCAAACAGAAGCAGTTGAGTTTAATGAACCAGAAGCACAAATCGAAGAAGCACAACCTATTGTAGAGGAGCTTCAAACAGAAGCAGTTGAGCTTAATGAACCAGAAGCACAAAAGGAAGAAGCACCGCTTATTGTTGAGGAGGTTCATGCAGAGGGAATTGAGCTTAATGAACAACTAGAAGCACAAAAGGAAGAAGCACCGCTTATTGTTGAGGAGGTTCATGCTGAGGATGTTGAGTTAATTGAACGAGAAGAACTAACAGAATCCATAATAGCTCCACCATCAAGCAGTAAGGAAATTGAACCTAAAGTAGTTGAGCCAATTGTTTTAGAAAAACAAGCCGAACCTGTAAAAATCATTAAGTTTCCAATTCAAGAACAACAACCAAAAATAGTTGAAACTGAAACAACCGTTCATGTAACGGACGAAGGCCACCATGAAACCATGAATGAACAGCACGTTACAAAATCCCACATTCCATTTAATGTCATAATGCTTAAACAGGATCGTCTAAAATTAACGAATCAAAATCTTGTGAACGAACCACAAGTAAAAAGTCCTGTAAATGTGGATGCTAATAATAATGAACATGAAATACAGGATTTTGTAAACGACGCAAAGGAAGTTGCATCAGAACCACAACAAAAACAAGAAACGTTTTACGAACCGTTAAACTATCAATATCCAGAAACACAATTGCTTACACCACCTGTCATTCAGGAAGAAAACGATGAATGGCTTCTATCGCAGGAGGAGCTTCTGAATCGGACACTGAATGATTTTAACGTAGGTGCTAAGGTAGTCAATGTAACACAAGGCCCGTCCGTGACAAGATTTGAAGTACAACCTGACCCTGGTGTAAAGGTAAATAAAATCACTAATTTGCAAGATGATATTAAGTTAAGTTTAGCAGCAAAGGATATTCGCATTGAGGCGCCAATTCCTGGAAAGCATACGATAGGAATTGAAGTGCCGAATGGAAAGAGTCGACCAGTATTCATAAGCGAAATTATCTCAAGCCCAGAATTCAAAAACAATCAGTCGCCGTTAACAGCTGCGCTCGGTCTTGATATTTCGGGAAAACCAGTTGTGACGGATCTTCGTAAAATGCCGCACGGGTTGATTGCCGGAGCGACAGGCTCAGGAAAAAGTGTATGTATTAACTCAATCTTAACGAGCCTGTTGTACAAAGCTGATCCGCACGAGGTGAAGTTATTATTAATCGATCCAAAGATGGTTGAGCTTGCGCCATACAATTATATTCCTCACTTAGTTAGCCCGGTTATCACTGATGTGAAAGCGGCAACTGCTGCCTTGAAATGGGCTGTTGAGGAAATGGAACGGCGTTATGAACTGTTCGTTCATACTGGTGTACGAGAAATCTCCCGCTTTAATGAGTTGGCTGAGGAAGCTAAGCGCTATAGCGACAAACTGCCATATATCCTAATCGTGATTGATGAGCTTGCTGATTTAATGATGGTTGCACCTGGAGATGTAGAAGAAGCAATTTGCCGCATCGCCCAAAAAGCGCGCGCCTGCGGGATTCACCTAATTATTGCGACACAGCGCCCATCTGTTGATGTTATTACAGGATTAATTAAGGCAAATATCCCAACAAGGATTGCTTTTTCAGTATCCTCGCAAATCGATTCAAGGACGATTATCGATATCGCCGGTGCTGAAAAATTATTAGGTCGAGGCGATATGCTATTTTTAGAAAATGGTACTTCTAAGCCAGTTAGGCTACAAGGTACATATATTTCTGATACGGAAATTGATGACGTTGTTGAGCATGTACGTTCACAAGCCGAACCGGATTATTTATTTGAGCAGGGCGAGCTTTTAAAGAAAGCTCAAGTAATGGAAGATGAGGATGAGTTGTTCTTTGAAGCCTGTGAATTTATTGTTGAACAGGGAGTTGCTTCCACATCTAGCTTGCAGCGTCGCTTTAAAATTGGCTATAACCGAGCTGCTCGTTTAATAGATATGATGCATTCAAATGGTTATATCTCTGAAGCAAAAGGGAGCAAACCCCGAGATGTATTAATTACTGAAGAAGAACTTGACTCATTGAATAGTAGTAGTACAATAAACTAATGTTAGGATAAAAACTAGCCATTAATATTTTAATAAAAAAGAAATTATTTTCGTCTATTGTAATAATGGTATACTGATTTAATATGATAACGCTGTGATGTAATAAAAATGAGCAAAATGGAAACATTCTCATATAATGTGTTACAGATAGACGTTTGTTGGAGGTTCTTTAGATGACTATTTACCATTTCGTAGGTATTAAGGGGTCTGGAATGAGTGCTCTTGCACAGGTTCTGCACGATACCGATTTTCAAGTTCAAGGCTCCGATGTCGAAAAGCACTTTTTCACTCAACAGGCCCTAGAGCAATCTGGAATAAAGATCCTTCCATTCCAAAAGGAGAATATTCAGCCGGGGATGACAATCATTGCTGGAAATGCCTTTCCGGATACTCATGAGGAAATTCAAGAAGCGATGCGAATGGGGCTGCCAATCATTCGATATCACCGCTTTTTGGGTGATTTTATGCAAAATTATACGAGTATTGCCGTGACCGGTGCACACGGAAAAACATCAACAACTGGTTTGTTAGCACATGTAATACAAGGCGCTAAGCCTACTTCCTTCCTAATTGGTGACGGAACGGGGAAGGGCGATCGCGATGCAGAATACTTTGTGTTTGAAGCATGTGAATATAGACGACATTTCTTATCGTATTTTCCTGACTATGCAATCATGACCAATATAGATTTTGACCATCCAGATTATTTTGCTAATATTGACGATGTCTTCTCTGCCTTTCAGGAAATGGCGCTTCAAGTAAAAAAAGGAATCATTGCCTGTGGTGATGACCGGAATCTGCAAAAAATTCAAGCGAAGGTTCCAGTCCTTTTTTATGGGTTTAACGATGACAACGATTATCACGCTAGTAATATCGTCAAAACAACAGAGGGAACTAGCTTTGACGTATTTGTTCGTAATACTTTTTTTGATACATTTACGATACCTACTTTCGGTGACCATAACGTGTTGAATTCTTTAGCCGTAATCGCGATGTGTCACTATGAAGGAATGGATATCAAAATTATTAAAGAGCAATTAATGACGTTTACTGGTGTGAAACGCAGATTTTCAGAAAAAGCAATTGGTTCGCAAATCATCATTGATGACTATGCGCATCATCCAACAGAAATTAAGGCAACAATTGATGCGGCCAATCAAAAATATCCAGATCGAGAAATTGTCGCTGTTTTTCAGCCACATACATTTACTCGAACACAAACATTTTTAAGTGATTTTGCTGATAGCTTAAACTTGGCAGACAAGGTTTATTTATGTGATATTTTCGGTTCAGCTCGTGAAAACCACGGTAAGCTTTCAATCGAAGATTTACAGGCGAAGATTCCTGGAGCCGAGCTATTGGATGAAAATGAAACAGGATTGTTGCGAAAACATGAAAATAGCGTAATCATTTTCATGGGCGCCGGTGACATCCAAAAATTCCAAGAAGCATACGAAAAAGAATTAGCATAAATGTAAAAAGGATGCAGTGCCTTGGGGGCGCTGCATCCTTTGTTTTTTGTTGTGTGTGTAGATGGTTAGGGGAATAAGGGATTTAAGTTACCTATTTTTTAGATTTTTGTAAAATGAGGGCACATAGAGTGGTGCTAAGTGCCCTATATTTCGGTATCCACCAAATAGAGGTCACTTAGAGAGTTTAAGTGCCCTAAATTTCGATACTCACCAATAATAGGTCACAATAGACCAGTGTTAAGTGCCCTAGATTTAGGTCACTGCCAAAAAGATGTAACATAGAACGAAGCTAAGTACCCTAATTTTAAGCTCCCCACAAAAACAGGGCACTAATAAACTAATATAAAAAAGCCACATGAACACAAAGTTTCATGTGACTCCTCATCGCTAGTCATGTTTATTTCAAGTTCTCCGGATTCAAAGCTTCTAACTCTGGGATCACGAAGCGGCCGTCTTTGCGAATCAGAACGTCGTCGAAATAAATCTCACCGCCGCCGTAATCTGGACGTTGGATGTTAACTAAATCCCAGTGAATATCGGATTTGTTGCCATTATAGGCCTCATCATAGCATTGTCCAGGCGTAAAGTGGAAGCTGCCATCGATTTTTTCATCGAATAGAATGTCCTGCATTGGGTGCAATATGTACGGATTCACTCCGATTGCAAATTCGCCGACATAGCGCGCGCCTTCATCAGTATCAAAGATTTTATTGATACGCTCTGTATCATTAGCCTCAGCCTTAATGATTTTTCCATTCTCAAAGGTTAACTTTACGTTTTCAAAGGTAAAGCCGTGATATGGCGAAGGTGTATTATACGAAATCACACCATTAATAGAATCACGCACTGGTGCAGTATAAACCTCACCGTCAGGAATATTCATTTGACCGGAACATTTAATCGCCGGAATATCTTTTATCGAGAATGTTAAATCCGTACCAGGTCCGGTTAAGCGAACCTTGTCCGTTCTATTCATTAAGTCTACGAGCGCATCCATCGCGGTATCCATTTTTCCGTAGTCCAAATTACAGACATCGAAATAGAAGTCCTCAAACGCCTCTGTGCTCATTTTGGCTAGCTGTGCCATTGAGGAGTTCGGATAGCGAAGCACGACCCACTTCGTTTTTGGAACGCGAATATCTCTATGTACTTTTTTCCCAACCGTTTTGCCTTGAATTTTCATTTTATCATCAGGAACATCTGATAATTCATTGATATTGTCACCGGAACGCAAGCCGATGTACGCATCCATTTGGCTCATCACATTTGCTTCAAAATCAGCCATTAAATCGAACTGCTCCTCCTTTGCACCTAGCAACAGCGAGCGATCTACTTGATGATCCTTTAACAGGACAAATGGATAACCACCAGCATCATACGCAGCTTTCACAAGAGCTGTCACAAGTTCACGCTGCAGTCCGAAGTTTTCAATTAGTACCTTTTCTCCTTTTTGGAGACGTACAGAGTAATTAATTAAATTATTTGCGAGTTTCTCAATTCGTGGATCTTTCAACTAGACTCCTCCTTATAGTACATAAATTGATGCAATATCCTTATTTTAACCTAAATCGCAATAATTGTTGAAAATGAGCCCTCATAAATCGAAAAATATCGTGTGTCAGATGAAGGAAAATGCCACTATAATATTGAAGTATGTATAAAACGGTTTAATCCTACACAACTGGGTAAACAATGATGTTAGAGACAACGGAGGTGCAAAGTGTGATCAATATTCTTTATTTTAGTGTGGCAATCATAGCCATTTCATTTCTCATTTTGGTTATTTATCTTTCAAGAACTTTTAATTCTTTAAAAATAACCCTGGATAATGTATCTAATACATTAACCGGTTTAGAAAAACAACTGGATGGCGTCATGAGTGAGACTAACGATTTATTGAAAAAAACCAATGCGTTAGCAGACGATATTCAGGGGAAAGCAGAAAGCTTAAATAGCGTAGTAACTGCTGTTAAGGATGTGGGTGGTTCGATTCAAAAATTTGGCCATACCCTCCAAACAGTTACTGATACATTGGACCGCGGTGTCGAGCAAAATCTAGAAAAAATATCGCAAGTAGTCCAATGGAGTACAGCAATCCTTGAACTAAAGGAAAAATGGAAAACAAAAAAACAATTAAAACAACAAAAACAGGCGCTTGATAAAAAACCAGCTACTGCAGGGCAACGAATGCGCGATCATTAAATAGAGGAGGAATGTTGATGAGCAACTATTTACACGAAGAAAAGGAAAAGAATGGGACAAAGGATTTCTTATTGGGAGCATTGATTGGCGGGGTCGTAGGTGCAGCCACAGCATTATTCCTTTCACCTAAGTCAGGTCCAGAACTAAGGGAATCAGTTACAAACCAAACGGCTGTATTGAAGGAAAAAGCAGTAACAATACCAAGTAAGGTTTCAGATTTGGCCCAAGCTACAAAAGAGAAAACATCGACATTAACCCAAACAATTAGTCAACAATCAGCTGAAGCAATTGCCAAGCTAAGAGGTAAAAAGAGCGAAACAACTGAAGAATTGGATGAGTTTGAGGAGCTCGAGGCTAGTGCTGAGTTTCAACAGACAGGCTATGATTCAATTCAGCAGATGCTTGAGGAAACAAAAAAGGCATTTGATGAAACTGAGAAAAAGCTAAATCATTAAATTTGCGGATATGTTTTGAAAATGATACGATTACAGAAATTAAGCGAGGCAGCCTTTTTTTAAGGATGATTCGCTTTTTTTCTAGCAAACAGATAACAATCTGTTTAACCAAGGAGGTATTCAAAGTGCAAAAAGTTGAAACGGCTGAGCAATTTAACCAGATTCTTCAATCAGGACAGCCATTTACGTTTTTAAAGCATAGTGTCACTTGCCCAATCAGCCAAGCTGCTTATGAGGAATATGTGAAGTTTACAGAAGACCATCCAGCACTCAATAGCTACTATTTAACGGTTCAGGATTCACGACCACTCTCAAACTACATAGCAGAAAAGTTCCAGATAAAACACGAATCCCCCCAAGCCTTTTATATTAGCAATCAACAAGTCGTTTGGCATGCATCACATTGGAAAATAACCTCTGATGCACTGGAAAAGGCCAAAGAGGCGAATAAATAAACATCCAGCTACATGGATGTTTTTTTTCACCAAAGTTTTGTCGAAAATTATTGGGCACTATTTAAAAAAATAAACATATAATGCTTTAGTGCTTAAAAGCGTTTAATTGTTAAAGTTTTTTGGTGACAAGAAATTATTTATCCTTTATAATTAACCCAATTAACTAGTAAAACAACATTTTTATTTGAGAATTAGAAAGATAAATAAACTGATTAAAAAATCTGGGGGTTGTGCAATGAGTAACTTGGAGCAATTACGTAACCGTGTCGACGAAATTAACCTACAATTACTTTCACTCATTAATGAAAGAGCAAAATTAGTTCAAGAAATTGGTCGTGTGAAGGAAACACAAGGGGTTAACCGATACGATCCTCTTCGTGAGAGAATGATGCTTGATAAAATTACAGCAAACAATGATGGTCCTTTTGAGAATTCAACAGTTGAGCACATGTTCAAGCAGATTTTTAAGGCTGGTTTAGAGCTTCAAGAGGATGATCATCGCAAAGCGTTATTAGTGTCCCGGAAGAAAAAGCCAGAAAACACAATTGTGGATGTTAAAGGCGTAAAAATCGGCGACGGCACCCCACATTTTGTGTTTGGCCCATGCTCCGTTGAATCATATGATCAAGTTGCTCAAGTTGCAGCAGCTGTTAAGCAAAAGGGCTTCTCTTTATTGCGTGGAGGAGCTTACAAGCCTAGAACATCCCCATACGATTTCCAAGGTCTCGGTTTAGAAGGCTTGAAAATTCTCAAGCAAATTGGCGATGAATATGGTTTAGCTACAATCAGTGAGATTGTTAGCCCTAACGATGTTGAAACAGCACTTGAATATATTGATGTCATTCAAATTGGTGCCCGCAATATGCAGAACTTTGAACTATTGAAGGCAGTCGGTTCTGTGAAAAAGCCAGTATTGCTTAAACGAGGTTTAGCAGCAACGATTGAAGAGTTCATTAATGCGGCTGAATACATTATCTCGCAAGGAAATGACCAAATTATCCTTTGTGAGCGAGGAATTCGTACTTATGAGAAGGCGACGAGAAATACGTTAGATATTTCCGCAGTCCCGATTTTAAAACAAGAAACGCACTTGCCAGTATTAGTTGACGTCACACACTCCACCGGCCGTAAGGATTTACTGCTACCTTGCGCGAAAGCAGCTTTAGCAATCGGTGCCGACGGCGTTATGGCAGAGGTCCATCCAGATCCAGCGGTTGCGCTATCTGACTCAGCTCAGCAAATGGATTTACAACAATTTGATGCTTTCCTTGAAGGCTTAAAGGATACCCCATTTGTTCGACTATAAATATACATGAAAAAACCTCCTGTTACAAATGCAGGAGGTTTTTTCATGAGAGGAATATTGAAAAATTCATATAAAAAGCAATAAAATTTCAGTTCTAGTCATTGCGGCAATAGATTGGGTATCGTATCATTAAATACATAAATTAGACAAGTTAAATATCTCACAAACTAAATAATGTGTTTAATCGAGGGAATCTTGCTGTAAACTACTAATAAGTTGATTTGTGGGGATTAATTAAGGAGTGAATATCATTTGAATATTACCATTTATGATGTTGCCAGAGAAGCAAGCGTCTCAATGGCAACCGTTTCTAGGGTTGTGAACGGAAATCCTAATGTTAAACCTGCAACGCGAAAAAAAGTTTTAGAGGTAATTGAACGCCTAGGCTATCGTCCAAATGCAGTGGCGCGTGGATTAGCAAGCAAGAAAACGACAACGGTCGGCGTGATTATTCCTGATATCTCAAGTACGTTTTTTGGTGATTTAGCGCGAGGCATTGAGGATATCGCCACAATGTATAAATACAATATTATTTTGAGCAACTCTGATCAAAATAAAGATAAAGAGTTACACTTAATTAATACAATGCTTGGAAAACAAGTGGATGGCATTGTATTTATGAGCGGAAATGTGACGGCTGAGCACGTGGAAGAATTTGAAAAATCACCTGTGCCAATTGTATTGGCTGGTTCAATTGAGGAATCCGGGAAAATTCCGTCTGTCAATATTGATTATGATCAAGCAGCATATGATGTGACGAAGTCCTTTATTGACAAAGGACATACTAAAATTGCCTTTGTCATTGGACCGATTCATGAACCAATTAACGGTGTGAAAAAGCTTGCCGGTTATAAGCGGGCATTAGCGGAAGCTGGAATTGCATATAATGAAGACCTTGTTGTTGAGGGCGATGATACTTATGATTCCGGGATTGAAGCATTTGAAAAACTGATGGAAGCAAACGAAAAACCAACGGCTATATTCGTTGGTCAGGATGAGATGGCGCTTGGTGTTGTTCATGGCGCAGAGGATAAAGGCTTCTCCATTCCAGAGGATTTTGAAATTATAAGCTCCGATAACACAAAATTAACCTTAATGGTTCGTCCGCAGTTAACGACCGTTGTACAGCCGCTATATGATATTGGCGCTGTTGCGATGAGATTGCTGACTAAATTGATGAACCAAGAAAAAACGAGCGAGCAAATTGTTGTTTTACCACATCGTATCGAAGAACGAGATTCAACGCGATAAAACGAAAAGCAAAAACGCACTACAGAGCGACCTAATAAAAAAGCGAAAAACCGCCATCTTTGGCGGTTTTTATTATTGTTTATAATACTGATTTCTTGCGGTTTCGAATTGGATATAATGCTTTTTGGACAGTTTGGGCATTTTTCTCAGTAATTTCTTCTTTCCGTGGAATCGGTGGATATAAATCAATTGGATCGTCCCACTCTGGTGGAAGTGTGACAGGTGAAAGAGACTGCCATCTATCCAACCACTCCTTCGGTAAACTTCCTGAAAAGTTGGAGTTTTCAGTCATTTCAAGCCAAACCATTGCCCAAGCCCTTGGAACAACTCGCCATATATCATAGCCGCCTCCACCGACAGCAATCCATTTTCCATCACAATATTGATGTGCCATTTTATGGGCAATTTTTGGGATTTCGCGATAGATTTTCATCGTTGCCGATAAATGAGTAAGTGGATCTAAATAATGGGAATCTGCGCCATTTTGCGTTATGATCACATCCGGTTTGAAAAACTCGCAAATTTCTTGTAAAGCTAAGGTGTAAGCATCAATAAAAGACTCATCTTCCGTAAAAGCATCAAGTGGAATATTAAATTTAGTACCATAGCCTTTTCCTTGACCACGTTCATTAATGCTGCCTGTACCTGGAAACAAATAGCGACCTGTTTCATGAATCGATAATGTGCAAACATCAGGATCATCATAAAAGGACCATTGCACACCATCACCATGATGAGCATCCGTATCAACATACAAGACGCGTGCATGATACTTTTCCTGCATATATTTGATGGCAACTGAACTGTCATTATAGATGCAAAACCCAGAAGCTTTACCGCGAAATCCGTGATGTAAGCCTCCGCCAAGATTAAGGGCATGCTTCGCTTTTCCAGTCATGACATGGTCGACAGCTGTTAATGTCCCACCGACCAAAAAGGAACTTGCTTCATGCATGTTTGGGAAAATCGGTGTATCCTCAGTTCCTAAACCATAGTTTTCAGCAACAGCTTGAGGCAATTCCCCAATGCTAGCTAGTTTAACCGCATTCACATAATTGGGGTCATGGATGAGGAGGAGCTCCTCATCCGTAGCCATGCGTGGTAACACGATTTGTTCCTCTTTAATTGCGCCGATTTTCTTTAATAAATCAAGAGTCAGTTCCAGACGTTGTTGATTAAAAGGATGATTGCTATTAAATTTATATTTTAATTGGGCTTCTGAAAATACAAATACAGAATCGGTCATGATGAAATCCCCGGAAGATTAGGCCAAAGCACGGTATGACCGGCTTGCTTTAAATCTTCGATAATATTCATCGGGTTCATTGTCCGAATCCGAATAACTAAATGCTTGTAGTTTTCATCCTTTTTGTCTGGATACACGAGAACGCTTTGAATGCTGGCATTACGCTGTTTAATGACGGATGTAACATCACTGAGAACGCCGATCATATTTCGGACTCTAACTTCAATTACGGACCCTGGTTGATGGGCGCCGGTTAATTCAACTAGAGTTCTTAATAAATCAGTTTCGGTAATAATGCCAGCCAATTTTCCTTCTTTTACAATTGGAAGGCAGCTGATATGGTGCTCATAAAACACAGCCGCAATTTCTTCTACAAAGTCGAGAGGATGCCCAGTAATAATATCTGTCTGCATAATCATATGTAAGGGCTTCTCCAAAATATCTCTGTGTTCCTCAGCATAAAAGGTAGATGGATTGGCATCGCGAATATCACGATCTGTTATAAGGCCAACAACTTTTTTTTGCTCATTAATGATAGGAATGTGGCGAATTTTTTTCGCTGCCATTAAATCGATCGCATCAGCAATTGTGTTTTCTGTAGTCATGGTGGCTACATTCGTTTTCATAATTTCTTCTACAATCATTGCTTAAACCTCCTTTTTGGCAAGGTAATTTGATTCTACCTGAAAGTCTTTTCTTTATTTTGCTAGTTTTTGAGAAGGTTAAAAAGAGTATTATTTATTGAATAGCTAAATTAAAAAACGGTTTTTATATCTTAATCTATCAAATCGTTGAATAGACTCTTGATCAACCCGACTACCGATTCTCGCCATTAAGCAGTTGGCAGGATGAGAACTGATTTCTGGATCATCTGTTGCAAACCAAACTAAGCCGCCGGCATTCATCATTTTTTCCATTATCTTTCTGTATTCCCATACATTCAAACCGGTTCTTTTCAAATCCCAATGCCAATAGTATTCTGTCGTGATAACGATATAGTCTTCCATGGCATCATCCATCATCGATACCATTAAAATGTATTTGCCGACATGATGGCCTCGAAATTGCGGAATGATTTCAATCGCGCCTAACTCTATTAAATTTTCCATTTTAGCCTCTGACCAACGCTCTAAAGGATCGGGATAAAGGAAGGTTGCGTAGCCAACAATTGTGTTTTCGTGTCGGGCAATGATAATTCTTCCTTCGGGTAATCCTGCAATCTCAACGATAGCTTTATGCTGTTGAGAAGCAGGGCGAAAAGCTGTTAAATCTTGATGGAACTCGTATTGAGCCAGTTGTTCGGCTGGCACTGGTCCTTCAATATGAACAACTCCATCTGGGGTTAGCAATTCTTTTTCATAGTACGTTTTATTATACTCCATTTAGTCACCGCCTAAATATATACAATACCATCTCCTCTCTATTATACATAAAATAGCACCTTATAAAGCGCTTCCAATCAATTAAATTTTTATTTTTTTTAAAATTAAATAAATACTTTAAATATTTTAAATATTGCGAAAAATATAAACTAGTAGTATACTAGGGTACATGATAGAGAACAAAGGAGGAAACTGTTTGATGAAATTGGAAGCGCTATCAGCAATTGAGGGGAATTTTAATTTAAAGAATTACGATGAAACTTACCGACAATTTGATTGGAAGGAAGCTGAAAAAGCCTTTTCTTGGTCTGAGACTGGTCAGGTAAATATGGCATATGAGGCAATTGATCGCCATGCAGCTACATACCGTAAAAATAAAGTCGCTTTGTATTATCGTGATGGAGCTAGAAAAGAAAAATATACCTTCAAGGAAATGAAAGACTTATCAAATAAAGCAGGGAATGTGCTTAAAGCATACGGTGATGTCGTAAAAGGAGACCGTGTCTTCATTTTTATGCCACGTTCACCTGAACTTTATTTTGCGGTATTGGGCGCAATTAAATTAGGTGCTGTAGTTGGTCCTTTGTTTGAAGCGTTTATGGAGGGTGCCGTTCGGGACCGTCTAGAAGATAGCGGAGCAAAAGTGATCATCACAACTCCTGAGTTGTTAAAGCGTGTTCCAGTTAGTGAGCTTCCAGAATTAAAACATATTTTCCTTGTTGGAGAAAATATTGAAGAAACAGATTCCCATATTGATTTTAATAAGAAGTTAGCTGAAGCTAGCAGAGAGCTTGAAATTCAGTGGGTTGATCGCAATGACGGTCTTATCCTTCATTATACATCAGGTTCAACAGGTAAGCCTAAGGGAGTACTCCATGTTCATAATGCTATGATTCAACAATATCAAACAGCAAAATGGGTACTAGATTTACAAGAAGAGGATGTTTATTGGTGCACAGCTGACCCAGGCTGGGTTACTGGAACTTCATACGGAATCTTTGGGCCATGGTTAACTGGAACTTCAAACGTTATTATCGGTGGAAGATTCAGCCCAGATGCTTGGTATAGCATGATTGAAGAATATGGCGTTACTGTTTGGTACAGTGCACCGACTGCATTCAGAATGCTTATGGGTGCTGGTGATGAAGTGGTCAAGCGTTTTGATTTGAGCAGTCTTCGCCATATCATCAGTGTTGGTGAGCCGTTAAATCCTGAGGTAGTTAGATGGGGTGCTAAAGTATTTGACCTTCGCATTCACGATACATGGTGGATGACAGAGACTGGTGCTCAGCTTATTTGTAACTATCCTTGCATGGAAATTAAGCCGGGATCAATGGGTAAACCAATTCCAGGTGTACAAGCTGCAATCGTGGATGATCAAGGTAAAGAGCTACCACCATTCCGTATGGGTAACTTGGCAATCAAAAAAGGCTGGCCATCCATGATGCAGACAGTTTGGGGTAACCCAGAAAAATTCGAATCTTACTTCATGCCAGGCGATTGGTATGTATCAGGGGATTCAGCGTACATGGACGATGAAGGCTATTTCTGGTTCCAAGGTCGCGTTGATGACGTAATCATGACTGCGGGTGAGCGTGTAGGTCCGTTCGAGGTTGAAAGTAAGCTTGTTGAGCATCCAGCTGTTGCAGAAGCAGGCGTAATCGGAAAACCAGACCCAGTACGCGGTGAAATCATTAAGGCATTCGTAGCCTTGCGTGAAGGCTTTGAAGCAAGTGATGAGCTAAAAGAGGATATCCGTACATTTGTTAAAACTGGTTTAGCAGCACATGCTGCACCACGCGAAATTGATTTCCGCGACAGTCTACCAAAAACTCGCAGCGGTAAAATCATGCGACGTGTCCTCAAGGCATGGGAACTTAACCTACCAACAGGTGACCTTTCAACAATGGAAGACTAATAGAAAAGCGGAGGCGGCTTGTTCAGCCCCGACAAGCTTAAGACGAGCCGGCCGAAAGGTTGTAGTTTACCTTTTGGCCGGATTGGCTTAAGACCTCGAGGGGCTAGCCGCCGCAGCTAGACATAACGAAAAAAAAAAGGCTGGGACAAAACTAGCTTCTATACATGAAAAAGGCAAAGCCTGTGAAATTTTACTCATCGTAAAAATTCCACAGGCTTTTTTGTATCAAAACTGGGTTTTGTCCATGCCTCGTTTTTATTGTGGTAAAGAAAATTCGGGCGGTGACAGGCACCTAAATTTCGGGTTGTGCATATCATGCTAAATGTGTTCATAAATGCATATTTGTGTGCATATCCTGATTTTTCTGTGCATAATTTTTAGGAGCCTATTAAAAGTTGTGCATATATTTTAAAAGTCGTGCATATATCCAAAAAGTTGTATCATATATTTTTTCAAATGAAGCATATCCTCTATTTCCTGTGCATATCACAGAAAAGTTGTGCAAATCATCTCCCACTAATTAAATGAAATCGTGAAAAATTCTTATTTTTTAATCAAAAACGATGATTTTTATCAAAAAAGATGTAGATTCATCCCAGAATAGTCACTTTTTCAAAAAATATCTCGCATTATTCATCAAAAACCTAGCCAAATTTCAAAATTAACGCAAAATCCATCTTTAATTAGACCAATTATGAAAAATCAATATTCGGGTGAATAGACACACCTCGTAAAAAGAAAAAACCGAACGATCATGTGAAATTCTAAGTTAGAATTTTGCATGATCGTTCGATTTTAGTTTAGCCGAAATACTTTTGTCCCTGCCTCATTTTCTATGGATTCGTCATTGGATCAGGAATAGTATTTTCCTGTTTTTTCGGATTTGATTTAGTTTGAGTTTGAGTTTGCTGTTCCGGTACCCCAATTGTGACTGTATTAGATGGTCCGGATTCATTTCCGGCAATATCCACTGCAGTTACATAATAGGATCCACCTGTTCCTCCCGTAAACGAAAGGGCAGCCCCAGACTTAATGCTCAGTACTTTACCAGCTCCATTTTGGTAAACACGATAACCAACGATATCACCATGTGGGTGAGCGCCCCAGGAAACATTATTACCAGAAAGTGAAATATTTAATGGAGTTGGCTTATTGCCATCTTCGTTTATTTTAGCATCAGCAACTAACACATTTGCCCAACGGTCCATTTTAGGTATTAATTGAGCTGCATTATTTGTTGTTCCCATCATTTTTGCAACATAATCAGGGTTTAATATCACGCCTGACTCTGAAAATTCTGCTGGTGTTGAATCTAGTGCTACATATTTCTTCCCACCGATTTCAACAAATTTCCCTGAAATCAGGCTGTCATCACCTTTAGTAGGTGCGTATTTAATATTGAACAAATCAGTTTCAACTAAACCAGCTTTTGAGCAAGCATCTGAAGGAAGTCCTCCTGAAGCTGCACAAAACGAACGACTAACGATTCCGCTTGGCATTTGGAAGGATTCAGCAGGATCGACTAAATCAGGATTAATATCATAGGCCGCATTCATTAAGTCCGCCCATAAATAATTCGTTCTGATACTATAGCTTAGTCCACCAGTTTGCAGTGATTTTGGTGTGTCATAACCTGTCCAAATTCCAAAGGTTACATTCGGATTTGTTGCGACAAACCAAGCATCATAGAACTGGTTCCCTGTACCTGTTTTTCCAGCCCAGTCAGATTTGAATTTTAGACGGCTATTAATCGAAGTGGCGGTACCTCTCGTGATTACGTCGCGCATGATATCTAATGTTAAATACGATGTTTGTGGACTGAATACTTCGGTTTCTTTTACCTCATGTTGATAAATCGCATTGCCATCACGGTCAGTAATTTTTTCGATCATGTAGGCATCCACAAATTTCCCACCATTAGCGAATGTGCCGAAAGCATTCGTATTTTCCTCAACGGTAACTCCATTTTCTAATGAACCAATCGCTGTAGCAAGGTTTGTATAATCCGGTTCAACTAGAGAAGTGAAGCCCATTTTCTCCAAGTATGTTGCTGGTCTTTGGGCGATGATGTCCTTGTATAGCTTAACGGCTGGCACGTTATACGATTTAGTTAAAGCGTGTCGTGCAGACGTCAATCCGCTATAGCGTCTGTCATAGTTTTGCGGCCAAGGACGATTAATTCCAGGTGCTAGCTTTAGGGCTACATCCGGTAAAATTGTTCCAGGTTGAGCTGCACCAAGCTCGAATGCCGGTGCGTAAACGAGAAGTGGTTTCATCGTCGAACCATTTTGACGGACAGCGCTTGTCGCGTGGTTCAATTGCTCACGTTGATAATCACGTCCACCAACAAAACTTATGATTTTTCCTGTTTTATTCTCGATTAAGATGGCGCCGACTTCAACTGGCTCCATAATCGTTACTTTTTCACCTGTTTCAGGGTCAGTCGTTTCCTGAGCCTTGTCTGGACCAAAGTGAGGGTAATTATTTTTTACCTGCTGCATTGCATCATAAATTTCTTTGTTAACGGTTGTATGAATTTTGTAGCCATTTTGGCGAATATTCAGGTTGGCGATTTCAAGATACTCTGCTTTAAGTTCTTTATCATCCTTTAGATCCTGTTCTTCATAACCATCTTGTTGAGCAAGAATTCCGGCCAAAATTTCAATTGAGCGCTTTTCGATTTCTGTTGTTAAATATGGATATTGTTGTGATGGGCTCTCCTTTGGTGGGATGAAATCCTTTGTAATGTCATAAGCAAGTGCCTCATCATATTGCTGCTGTGTAATATAACCGCCATCAAACATTCGTTTTAAGACCGTTTTCATCCGTTCTAAACCAGGTGATAAGTTGTTTTTAATCGTTTTGTTTTGAGTATATGGGGTATACCCAAATGGACTTTGCGGTAGACCGGCAATGAACGCTGCTTGTGGTAAGCTGAGTTGACTTGCCTCTACACCAAAAATCCCTTTTGCAGCTGCTTGAACACCTGCAATATTTCGACCTGATGAGTTTCGGCCAAATGTTGCAACATTCAAATAGGCTTCAAGTATTTCTTCTTTTTCAAAGAATTTTTCTAAACGTAGTGCCAATAATATTTCTTTTGCCTTACGTTCAAAGGATACTTCGTTGGATAGCAATTGGTTTTTAATTAACTGCTGTGTTAACGTACTACCGCCGGTTTGGACGGAGGCATTTGAAACCTCTTGAAACAGGGCGCGGAAAATAGCTTTCGGAACAACCCCGTCATGCTGATAAAAATATTCATCCTCCGTTGCGACAACCGCATCCTTTAAATGTTGAGATACCTGGTCGAGCTTAACTTCCTCACGATCGATGTCGGAGCGAAGCTTGCCGAGATAAACGTCATTAGCAAAATATAATTCCGATGTTTCTTCGTAGTTATAAATTTGTTTTTTCATGCTAGCATAGGTGCGTATCGGTTCGTCCTTTACTAATGATGCGAAGTAGCCTCCGCCAACACCTAAGGCAAAAGTACCGCCAACCATCAAAATAATAAAAAATAATAATCCCAAATTCCATATAACCTGATAGGTAATCCGAACTCCTTTTACGGTTTTTTGATTTGTAAAAAGTTGTAAGGCTGACCTCAGTTTTTCCTTCCAATTTTGGCTTTCGTTCATTGGCATATCAAACCCCCTAAAATCACATACATTATAGCATATTGCAACCGATAAAATGACAAGCATCGTCAATTTTCCTTTAATTCTCATCCTGCAATTGACAACATCCCTTAATTTATGGTAAAAAAACAATAATGAATTGAATAATTTGCAATGATGGGAATCCAGTAGTTCTTCTATCCCTGTTGACAGAAAACTGGCGGAAGCTGCGAGCCAGTACAAATAGAAGCACGAATTACCTCCCTAAGCATTTGCTGTGAACATTGAACTATAACCATTAGCAGCAAACGGTCTAAACCGTTATTTTATTGAGTGAAAAACCGTTGATGGTTTTTAATTTGGGTGGTACCGCGCTTATGGCGTCCCTGCAATTTGCAGGGGCGTCTTTTTGTTTTTGCTGTGTGCTCTATGCACCGCGGAAAATTACTACCAAGTGAGACATAGCTTTATTTTTTGAAATGGAGGCAAAAATAATGAATGAATTATTAGTTGACTTAAAATGGCGAGGAATCGTCTATCAACAAACAGATGAACAAGGAATTGAGGAGACGCTAAATAATGAAAGCATATCCTTATACTGCGGGGTCGACCCGACTGCAGATAGTATGCATATCGGGCATTTACTTCCGTTTTTAACACTGCGTCGCTTTCAAAAGGCTGGGCATCGTCCAATTGTGCTTGTCGGCGGGGCAACAGGCCTAATTGGTGATCCTAGCGGAAAGAAAGAAGAACGCAAGCTGCAAACGCTTGAAACCGTTCAATACAATGTTAGTTGTTTGCAGGAGCAACTTAAGCGTATTTTCGATTTTGAAGGTAGTAATGGTGCCATCATGGTTAATAACTATGACTGGGCTGGTTCAATGGATATCGTGACCTTCCTGCGCGACTTTGGAAAGTATGTCGGAGTCAACTACATGCTCGCTAAGGACACCATTTCTTCTCGTCTAGAAACAGGAATTTCTTTTACCGAATTTACGTACACAATTTTACAGGCAATGGATTTCTTCCACCTTTATGAAAAACATGATTGCCGCATGCAAATCGGTGGTAGTGACCAATGGGGAAATATTACAACCGGTCTTGAATTAATTCGAAAAATGAAGCCAGAGGGCGCAAAGCCAGCATTTGGTTTAACCATTCCGCTTGTAACTAAAGCAGATGGAACAAAATTCGGCAAAACTGAAAGTGGAGCTGTATGGCTTGATTCTGAAAAAACATCACCATACGAATTCTACCAATTCTGGATTAACACTGCTGACGCTGATGTTGTGAAATACTTGAAGTTCTTCACGTTCCTGTCTCGTGAGGAAATCGAAGCACTTGAGGTTTCAGTTGCTGAAGAACCACATCTTCGTAAGGCGCAAAAAGCGTTGGCTGAGGAAATGACTCGAATGATTCACGGCCAAGAGTCATTAGACCAAGCAGTGAAAATTTCCGCAGCATTATTCAGCGGCGATGTTAAAAACTTAACTGCAGCTGAAATTAAGCAAGGCTTTAAAGATGTTCCTTCTTTTGATGTGGATGATTCTAAAGAGTTAGGTCTTGTAGACCTGCTTGTGGATGCAAAAATCTCACCATCGAAGCGTCAAGCCCGTGAGGATATTTCGAATGGGGCGGTTTCAGTCAACGGTGAGCGGATTACCGATACAGCTTATGTATTAAGTGAAGCTGACCGAATCGAAGGTCAATTCACCATCATCCGCCGCGGCAAAAAGAAATACACTTTGATTAAATACTAAATTGTTAAGTGATTGACCTCTCAATTTTTTTGGGAGGTCTGTTTGTTAGTTTGAAAATTCACATAATGTTCAAGTGAATTATGATTATTATTTTTATAAAATAAAGATAATGAAGTTGAAAGGAAGTGGATTATGGCCTATAAAAATCGAGAAGAGTCGAGCGAATTAAAAATTTTGCATATTTTAAACGCAAGAATGGACTTAACCCAAACCGAGAAGCAGCACTATTTAAATTTAAAAAAAGGTTTTCAAGGTGAAGTACAGTTTGATCAATTAGTAGAGGGGGCCGGGCTACATCATAAGTTTTACATATTAAATGACTTGCTGCTAAAATGCGACAATACCACCTTTCAAATTGATTCCACCATCATCACCCAGAATTCAATCATCCCCAATGAAATTAAAAACTTCGAAGGAAATCTTATTTACAAAAATAAAAACTTCTATAATTGCACCACTGATGGAATCTATCAAAATCCACTTGAACAATTAAATAGGATAAAAATTTTGCTTACGAAACTGCTCCAGAAGAATGGCTTTAACATTCCAATTGAAGGAAATGTCATATTTATCAACCCCGAATGCTTTTTATACCAAGCCCCTGTTGACGAACCAATCGTTTACTATACCCAACTCAATAGGTTTCTGCGTTCGCTTAATGCAAAACCTTCGTTTTTAGATAACACTCACACTGAGTTGGCTAATTTTTTACTTAATGCACATATTACCGAGCCGGAATCGATGCATTTACCAGCTTATCAATTCGGGTCAGTTCGTAAGGGGTTAAATTGCGGGAAATGTAATTCATTCTTTCTCGAAATTCATGGAAGGAAACTAGTATGCTATGATTGTGGGTATCAGGAAAAAATAGAAGCTGCGGTAGTAAGGGGAGTTGAAGAAGTCCGTTTGCTTTTTCCAGAGTTAAAACTCACTCCAAATATTGTTTTTGATTGGTGTCGGCTGTCTATTTCATCAAAATGGCTAAGGAGAATACTTAAGGATAATTATGAGCAATTTGGTTATGGAAAATGGACCTATTATGGATGAGCGTAATCGGGATTTATCCTCGATGAAATGAGAGAGTTACTCTATAAGTGCCCTAATTTCATATGAAAGCAAAAAATGAGGGCACATACAGGAAGTCTAAGTGACCTCTTTTTGAATATGGGAAAAAACTAGGGTACTTAAAATGGCTAAGTACCCTAATTTTGATTGAAGCAAAAAATGAGGGCACATACAGGAAGTCTAAGTGACCTCTTTTCGAATATGGGAAAAAACTAGGGTACTTAAAATGGCTAAGTACCCTCATTTCGATTGAAGTAGAAAATGAGGGCACATACAGGAAGTCTAAGTGACCTCTTTTCGAATATGGGAAAAAACTAGGGTACTTAAAATGGCTAAGTACCCTCATTTCGATTGAAGTAGAAAATGAGGGTACTTACAGGGAGCCTAAGTGACCTCTTTTCGAATATGGGAAAAAACTAGGGTACATAAAATGGCTAAGTACCCTCATATCGATTGAAGCAGAAAATGAGGGCACATACAGGGAGCTTAAGTGACCTCTTTTCGAATATGGGAAAAAACTAGGGCACTTAAAATGGCTAAGTACCCTCATTTCGATTGAAGCAGAAAATGAGGGCACATACAGGGAGCTTAAGTGACCTCTTTTCGAATATGGGAAAAAACTAGGGTACATAAAATGGCTAAGTACCCTCATTTCGATTGAAGCAGAAAATGAGGGCACTTACAGGAAGCCTAAGTGACCTCTTTGCGAATATGGGAAAAAACTAGGGTACATAAAATGGCTAAGTACCCTCATTTCGATTGAAGTAGAAAATGAGGGTGCTTACAGGGAGCCTAAGTGCCCTCTTTTCGAATGAAAAACAAAAAGAGGGTACTTAAAAAATCTAAGTACCCTCATTTCGATTAAATTAGAAAACTAGGGCACTTATAAGCTGACTACGCACCAGAGCTTACCCAAATTCACAAAAAACCAACAAATCAAAAACCCCCCTGGCCAAACGGCCAAGGGGGCTTTTGTATCGCACCGAAGTGCTGATGACAAGCTATTAACGAGAGTAGAACTCAACGATAAGAGCTTCGTTAATTTCAGCTGGTAATTCAGAACGCTCTGGTAAGCGAGTGAAAGTACCTTCTAATTTGTCTGCATCGAAAGTTAAGTAATCAGGAACGAAGTTGTTTACTTCAACTGATTCTTTAACTACATCAAGGTTGCGAGACTTTTCACGAAGAGTGATAGTTTGACCAGGAGTTAAACGGTATGATGGGATATCTACGCGAGATCCATTAACCATAACGTGACCGTGGTTAACTAATTGGCGAGCTGCACGACGAGTGCGAGCTAAACCTAAACGATAAACAACGTTATCTAAACGTGATTCTAAAAGAACCATGAAGTTTTCACCGTGTTTACCTTGTAGTTTGCCAGCTTTGTCAAATAGGTTGCGGAATTGACGCTCATTTACTCCGTACATGTGACGAAGTTTTTGTTTTTCTTGTAATTGCAATCCGTATTCAGAAAGCTTTTTGCGTTGGTTTGGACCATGTGGACCAGGAGCGTAAGGACGCTTTTCTAATTCTTTTCCAGTTCCGCTTAGAGATACTCCAAGACGACGGGATAATTTCCAGCTTGGGCCGGTATAACGAGCCATGAGTGACTCCTCCTTGTGTTTTTATTTTGTAAAATAAAAACAGTAACAAACAACGATTATGCTCATTTTGTTTTCATGTATCTTCGCCCTCGCAGCAGAGGGTTACACAATACCCCATCATAAAGGTTCAAACTAAGGAGAACCGATGGAACAAAATGATAACAAAAAAGTGTTTATATAGGCTGCGATATTTTACACAAAGAGTATTATATAATTGTTTGTCTGTATAAGTCAATGAGTTTTCAAAAATTATCATTATAAATCAAACATACATATGTCCTATATTATAGAATATTTATGAAAGAATTAGACATACATATATTTTGATATGATATAATGAAATAATAATATAAGGAATAAACGCGATGAAAATGGTGTTTTTTTAAATAAATTAATTTATTAGGATAACAATTCCTCTAAAAAGCCAAAATGGGGAAATAGGTGATGCACGATGGGAAATGCAAACAATGAGATAATAGATAAATTAAAAAGTACTCTTTTGGACATTTTGAACGATGAAGAAAATATCCTTCACTTTGAGCAGATTCCTGAACGAATTACGCTTAATATTGCCATAACCCTAAAGGCGGAGGAAGTTATCTTTTATTATTGTTCAGAGTGGGGTGAACAGCTTATTGCTGATGGAATAAACATTGAGGATTCGCCACTCGTTAAACTGATGAATGCCACTAATGAGTCGATCGATGAGGCTGTTTTATTTGAAACAAACTCTAACGTACATAATCAATACATCATTAAGTTTGGGTTGGAGGACTATGGTTATATTTTAGTGAAGAACCCGCAAGTCAATTTGAGTTCACCAGTTTTATTAGAGCAAATTGGTTATGTTTGCGGAAACTTAATAAAGGTTCTCCTGAATCTTTCGAAAATCACAGCTAAAGAGAGGAAATATCGTCTCCTGTTTGGCGTAACAGAAAAGTTCCACTCGACGATGGATATGGATGCCGTATTAGCTGAAATCATCGATGTTCTTCATGAGGTATATCCAGGATTCCAATATTCATTATTCCTTTCACAAGACACTCGAAGCAATAGTAAGCTTCCAATTAAATGTTTGCAATATGATAGTGAAAACACGGCAGCGATGGAAGCCTATGTAACAGGAACTGTGCAAATGGAAAACTACGCACAAGATAATTGCTCGATTCTTTATGCTCCGCTAAAGGGAAAGCAGGGGGTTTATGG
The DNA here is from genome assembly GCF_902168435.1 of Bacillus marasmi. Taxonomy (GTDB): domain Bacteria; phylum Bacillota; class Bacilli; order Bacillales; family Cytobacillaceae; genus Bacillus_BU; species Bacillus_BU marasmi. The sequence goes on along the minus strand of NZ_LR656165.1, from coordinate 322,972 downwards.
TGTCCTGCAAATTACGGCAGTTAATGTACTTGTCTTCCCTATTAAAGAAGTGGAATTTATTTCACTACTGGCTAATACAGCGGGTACGGCGATTGAAAATGCTCAATTGTATCAGCAATCTAATCGGCTTATTACTGATTTAAAATTAATCAATGAAGTATCCCATGAATTAAATTCAAAGCATCGGTTTTCAGATATTGTGTCCTTTGTTTGCAAACAGATTATTAGCTCTTTTAATGCAGAAGAGGTTGGCTTTATTCTTTTTCATGAGGGGCATATGAAAATTCTGGAAGGGAGTACACCGTTTTTCCTTTCAGCAGAGGCAGAAACGTATATTCATGATTTTCATGAGAAGCTTCTAAAGGATAAAAGTCCGATGTTCATTGGAGATTTTAAACAAATAAATGAAAGCCAATATCGTTCGATTATGGCTGTGCCAATGATCCAATCGGGTAGTATGGTCGGATTCATTTTAGTTTTCCATAGTGAGCCATATCATTTCTCATTTGATTCGTATAAACTATTGCAATCCTTAGTTCATCATTCGACATTGGCCTTTGTCAATTCTACCTTAAGGGAAGAGTTAGAGCGAATGGTCGTTACCGATTATTTGACAAAGCTCTATACCCGTAATTATTTAGATAAGCAAATTCAAAAATCGATGATAAATGAGGGTCAAGGTACGTTCATCCTCATTGATATTGATAATTTTAAAAAGGTAAATGATACATATGGACACCAAGTTGGCGATGATATACTGATTCAAGTAGCCTGCGTAATGCGAAGTAGTATTCGAGATACCGATATTGCCGCACGTTGGGGCGGTGAGGAATTAGCTATTTATTTGCCAAGAATACCGATGGAAAAAGGTAAGGAAATTGCTAATCGGTTAATACGACGGGTGGAAGAAGGAACTACACCTTCTGTAACAGTCAGCTGCGGAGTTTCGCATTGGTCGAAGGAGCAGGAGGATTCTGCTAAGCAGCTCTTTAATCGAGCCGATGAGGCGTTGTATTTTGCAAAAAGCTCCGGGAAAAATCGCGTAATCACGCAAACAGAAACGGTACAATAAAATTGCTAATGTAATGACAAATGTTGATTTGGAGCGAAAAATCAACATACTAATTAAAAAGAAATACTACAGGATGACCAGCTAATCAAGCATATGCACTGATATTTTTGGTGATGGAGTTTGATTGTGCAGGGCCATCCTTTTGTGCATTTTTAACGATTTGATTCGGCATATTTCGCGTCGGAAAGAGAGCTTTGTCGATAGAATTTAAAAGGAGAATCGCTTTCGATACAGAATGTTAGTTAAATATCATAGTTTTGAGTGCCATTCTAGCTGTAAGGGAGCGAAGTGCTTATGAGAAAAAATTCGCGGGAGAGAATCGTTAATGCTGCCGTGGCATTATTTAATGCTAATGGATATGATGGAACTTCAATTCGTGATATTGCTAAAAAAGCGGAAATCAATGCTGCGAACATCTCTTATTACTTTCGGAATAAGCAAGGTTTGCTAGAGTATTGTTTAACTGCCTTTTTTGAAGGGTATATGAAGGAATTGGAAAGTGGTTATTCTTGCCTTGAAAAGGGAGCCACAGAGTGCTTACGAGATATTGCCAGGAGACTTTGGGATTATCAATGCAACCAAATTCATTTGACGCGCTTTGTACTTCGAGAAATGTCAATTGACACACAGATTGTTCGAGAAATTTTAACGACTTATTATTCGAAGGAACGCTTCATTTTTCATACGGTAATCGAAAAGGGGATTGAATCAAAGGAGTTTCATCCAGTTCCTATTCAATACTTATTAATTCAATTTAAAGGGATATTGTCCGTACCGTTTTTAAACACGCAATATTTAACAGAGGTATTACATGTATTCCCGCATGAAAGCTACTTTGCCGATAAATATTTGCAAGAGATCAATCGATGGATAGATGGAATTGTTGTCACTCCGCTAAAGCAACGGAATGCTTGTTAAAAAACATCCTAACTAAAATAGGTAGGTTAGGATGTTTTCGCTTGAATCATTTGGTCTAAGCCTTGTCCTAAATCCTTCACCTGATGGGCGTCTGAACCGTATACGAGCGGGATGTTTAGAGCAATTGCTTTTTCGACGACCCATTGTGGTGGATAAGGTTCGCGACAAAGCGGCTTGGCACAACCAGCGCCATTGTAGTCTAATTCGTAGCCGTTCGTCTTTATCGCGTTGAGCAATTTGGACATTTCCGTTTCAAATCGCGTAGCAATCGGAAATTTTCGCTGAAACTTATGTGCCAGGGTAATATGACCAATTCTTTTAGGTTTAAAGGGTCCTAAGTCACTATTTACAGAGAGAAGTAAAGTCTCGTAATACTTTCTGTAGACAGCTTCGACTGAACCTAAACCGTCGACTAGTTTAGCAAAAATATCAGGGCTATAATCCATACATTCATATTGTTCATTGCACTTCAAAAAATGCACAGATAATATCGCATCGTCTAATTGAGGGCCATACATATTAAGAAATGATTTGATTTCCTCCTCGTACCCTTCGATATAGTCTACCTCTAGTCCGGCATTCACTTTTATTTGACCTGCATATTGTATTTTTAGGTTTCTAATGTCGTGAAAGTAGCTATCGAGCTGTTCGAGGCTGATGGCGCTGTCCTTCGTTGGGGCAGGATCGCTAAAACTAGCTGGTAGGGGCGCGTGCTCGGTAAATGAAATTTCCTTAAAACCAAGCTGAATTGCCTTTTCAACATAGTTTTCAAAAGCGTCTTTTGTTCCATGTGGACAGTAAAGGGAGTGTATATGTCCGTCCTTTATCATAAAGGGGCACCTCCTGATATAATAGGATTTTGGATGTCACATGATTGTCATTAAATATGTGTATTCCTGCACAATAGGCAGAATTTGTCTAAAAAAATATGATTTTATTAGTCAAAAAATGTCGTTTACATGTTATCATATTAACATTGAAAAGGACATTGATTAGTGAAAATTGTTCATTATTATATACCATACACTTTACTATACATGTTAAGAAATGAGCATAAGTAAAGTAATCATAGAAAAGAAACGGACTAAAACTTCGTATTAAGTGAGAGCAGGTGTGAGCAAGATGGGTTTTGTGATCGGTGGAATTGGGGCAGTACTGGTTATTGGTTTAGCTTTGCTCGGCTATATAAAAAGAAAAAATTTCTTTAAAGAGATAGATCGATTAGAAAATTGGAAAGTTGAAATATCAGACCGGCCGGTTCATGACGAATTGGCAAAGGTTAAACAATTAAATATGACTGGACAAACTGAGCAGTTATTTGAACAATGGCGTACACAGTGGGATGAAATCGTAACTGTGAAGTTGCCGGAAATTGATGTCATGCTGTTTGAGGCAGAAGAAGCAATTGATAAATTACATTTCAAAAAGGCAATGAATATTCAAGCTGAAATTGCAGCCATACTTGAAGAAAATGAAATGGTCATTAAAAAAATCCTTGCTGAACTTCATGACCTTGTTGGTAGTGAACAGAAAAATCGTGAGGAAACAGAAAGCTTAAAAGGGCTGTACCGCGAGTCGAAAAAGGCGTTGTTAGCTCATCGGCATACGTTTGGACATACAGTCGATGCTTTCGAGCAACAATTGGATGAGATGATAAAAACATTCCAATTATTTGAGGAAAAGACCGAAAATGGTGACTATTTAGAGGCACGCGAAATCGTTTTAACGATAAAAGATAGAATGCAAACCATTTCTGAAAAAATGCAGGCTATTCCAAAGCTGCTCATTGATTGTGAATCGGGATTACCGATGCAAATTAATGAATTGAAGGATGGCTACCGTGAAATGGTGGAGCAAGGCTATCAGCTAGGCCATTTAGAGTTTGAAGAAGAAGTTAACCGTTTAGAGCAGCAGATTACATCATTTTTAGCACAGCTTGGACAAACTGAAGTTAAAGCTGTTGAAGAGGGAATTGAAGCAGTTAAAGACAGAATTGATCAATTTTATGAGCTTTTGGAAAAGGAAGTATTGGCGAAGCACTATATTCAAAAGCATAAAGACGAAATTAAGGATGCTTTAGCCGAAATTGCAGAGCATTGCCGATTGCTGAATGATGAAACGGATTATGTAAGACAAATCTATCAACTTGCTGAGGCAGAAATTGAAACACAGCGAAAATCGGAAAAGCAAATTGTTCAGCTGTTGACTCGATATGATACTTTGGAGAAAAAAATAGATGAGCAAGGTTATGCGCAAACTCAGCTATCTGCAGAGCTTACTGAAATTAAAGAAATGATTGATGAGATTGTAAAAGAACAGGAGTCCTACCAAGAATCACTGCAAACGTTGAGAAAAGATGAATTGGCAGCCCGCGATAAAGTGAAAGAATTGAAAAAGAAAATGGGCGAAACAATTCGAATGGTTTCAAAAAGTAAAATTCCTGGATTGCCGAAGGAATATGAATATCTGCTAGATGATGCAGAGGAAAGTATCGATACATTGATGGATAAGCTTGCTGAAAAGCCGCTTGACATGAATGCCGTTCAGCACTTTTTAGAAGGTGCAGAACATGCGGTTGAAACGCTCGATCACAATACGAATGAAATGATCGAAAATGTTCGATTGGCCGAAAAGGTCATTCAATATGGAAATCGATACAAAAGCAAGTATCCTTCAGTTGCAGAGGGATTATATGAAGCAGAAATTGCCTTCAGAGAGTTTGATTACAAAACGGCACTGGAACAAGCTGCAACAACGATTGAAAAGGTTGAACCAGGCGCATTAAAGAAAATTGAAGAAATGATGACAGAGAAAATACTTTAAGCAGTTATGCTGATCTGGTTCGCCATTTATGGGGAACCTCTTTTTTTTGACAAACTGCGACACTTAAATCATTGTTTTTTAGGTAGACATTTGGAATAATTATTTCGTACAAAAGGAACGGATTCGATTCGTTTTTGCGCAAAGGTGCGCTCAATGTTAATTCATAGGTGTAACGGTTCAAAGCTGAAAGGGGAAAAACATGATTTATCTTGATAATAGCGCCACAACAAAGCCATATTCAGAAGTAGTTGATTCATTTACTAAGGTCGCTACGGATTATTTTGGTAATCCTTCGTCATTGCATCAGCTCGGAGGGATGGCGGAAAAATTGTTATCGCAGGCGCGTTCGCAAATCGCGAAGCTTTTACATGTAAAGGATTCAGAAATTTTGTTTACTTCAGGGGGAACTGAGAGCAATAATCTTGCTATAAAAGGTACGGCATTAATGTATCGTGGGCGAGGGAAGCATATCATTACAACTGAGGTTGAACATGCTTCAATTCGTGAAGCGATGGAGCAGCTTAAAGAGCTTGGCTTTGAAATTACTTATGTTCATCCTGATCAGGATGGAAGAATCGCTGTTAGAGATATTGAAAAAGAAATAAGAAACGACACGATTTTAGTGTCGGTCATTCATGTGCAAAATGAAGTTGGGACGATTCAACCTATTAAAGAAATTGGTACTATGCTAAAAGCGTATCCAAAAATTTTGTTTCATGTTGATCATGTTCAAGGAGTAGGAAAGGTTCCTCTAGACATTTATGACTGCGGCATCGATCTTTGTTCGATTTCGGGGCATAAATTTCATGGCCTAAACGGAACTGGGATCCTTTATTTGCGTGAGGGATTACAAATTAGTCCGCTTTTCTCAGGCGGGAATCAAGAATTTAAACTTAGAAGTGGTACAGAAAATGTGCCGGGTAACGTTGCAATGGCTAAAGCACTTCGTTTGACGATGGATTATTATCATGAAAAGCTATCTTTATTGAATGAAGTGATGCAATATATTAAAAGCGAATTAGAGCAGGTTCCGGAAATTACCATCTATACTCCAAAGAAGGGTGCTGCTCCGCACATTGTTAATTTTTCAATAAAGGGCTTTAAGGGTGAGGTTTTCGTACATGCACTAGAGGATAAGGGAGTTTTTGTTTCGACCACTAGTGCATGCTCCTCACGTCAAGCGGCAGTTAGTAAAACCTTGTTAGCAATGGGGATTTCACAGGATGAGGCAAAGAGTGCGATTAGACTGAGTCTTTCCTATCAGAACACGCTACAGGAAGCAAAAAAAGCAGTAAAGGCTATAAAAGCCACAATAAATCAGTTAGGTGAGGTAATGAAATAAGATGAATTATGATCGGATTATTATACGTTATGGTGAAATATCGACAAAAGGACGCAATCGAAAGCAATTTATTGACAAATTACGGAAAAGCATTAAACCGCTTTTAAAAGATACACCGAAAGCAAAAATCGACGCAAGTCGCGACAGAATGTATATTTTATTAAACGGAGAGAATGGCGATGAAATTATTGAAGGGTTAAAGGGGATTTTTGGTATTCAATCATTTAGCCCAGCCGTAAAGGTTGAAAAAGAGCTAGATCAAATGAAAGATGCAGCATTGACCCTTTTTCAACAAGTGTATAAAACAGGAAACACTTTTAAAATTACCGGGAAACGATCAGATAAAACATTTGAGCTTACTGCCGAGGACATTAATCAGGAATTTGGGGCTCACATTCTAAGGAATATGGATGGATCAGGATTAAAGGTAGATGTGAAAAATCCCGATATCAATTTACTAATTGAAATCCGTGCAGATGCGGCATATTTATCATGTGAAACGATTCGAGGTGCAGGTGGCTTGCCAGTGGGGTCTAGTGGTAAGGCGATGCTGATGCTTTCAGGCGGAATTGACAGTCCAGTTGCTGGATATTTGTCAATGAAGCGTGGTTTAGAAATCGAAGCGGTCCATTTTTACAGTCCGCCGTTTACAAGTGAGCGCTCTAAACAAAAAGTTATCGACTTAACTGAAAAGCTGGCAAAGGTTAGTGGCTATGTCAATTTGCACATTGTGCCATTTACAGAAATTCAGCAGATCATCCAAAAGCAAATCCCGGCAAATTATTCTATGACGACAACACGAAGAATGATGTTGAGGATCACTGATGAAATTAGAAAAAAACGTGAAGGATTGGCGATTGTTACGGGTGAAAGTCTAGGTCAGGTAGCCAGTCAAACACTCGAAAGCATGTATGCAATTAACGAAGTGACGAATACACCAATTATTCGTCCGCTCATTACAATCGACAAAAATGATACGATTGAAATCGCACAACAAATCGACACATACGATATTTCGATTCGTCCATTCGATGATTGCTGCACTGTTTTTGTTCCTTCGTCGCCAAAAACAAAGCCAAAACGCGAGAAGGTCATTCATTATGAAAGTTATTTTGATTTTGAGCCATTTATTGAAAAGGCCGTTAAAGAAACAGAAATGATCCGTATAAGAATTGGCAATACCAACCATAATATGTCAGTGGACGAAATTAATGATTTATTTTAATCGACAAAATTCAATTGTTAACAATTTTTTTAAACAATTGTTAAAAAACTGTTAACAATTACCAATGAATGTATTGAATGAAGCCATGTGATTCTACACACTCTATACTCACAAGGAGGTGATTCACATGGCTAACAGCAACAACTCAAATCAATTATTAGTTCCAGGAGCTGAACAAGCACTTCAACAAATGAAGTACGAAATTGCGACTGAATTTGGAGTAAATCTTGGAGCTGACACAACTTCACGCGCTAACGGTTCAGTTGGTGGTGAGATCACTAAACGTCTAGTATCTATGGCCCAACAACAAATGGGCGGAAGCTTCACAAGATAACAAAAAAATACAAATGGCTACAAGAAGCGAGTCTAATGGCTCGCTTCTTTATATTTTTTTGTCAAAATAAATAGAAAAATAATTTAAAATTTTGCGAAAATTTAGTATAAAATAGGGTTGTAGGAAAATTATTATCGTAATATCTACTAAGGGGGAAATAGAATGGAAAGAAAAGATTTACTAGCGCCTGAAAACTACAACCTTGTAAGTGAAGTTGAGCAATATGCTAAAGATGAAAACAAACTTGCAATTAAATGGGAAAATGAAGCTGGGGATTTGCAAGAAGTTACATACAAACAACTTATTTTAAATGCAAATAAAGTTGGTAATTTATTATATGAAAACGGTTTAAAAAAGGGTGATGTTGTTCTTGTTATGGTTCCTCGCTTAATTGAAGCATACCAAGTATACCTTGGAGCATTAAAAGCGGGAATCGTTGTAATTCCAAGTTCTGAAATGCTTCGTAAAAAGGACCTACAATATCGTATCAACCATGGTGGGGTAAAAGCGGTAGTATGCTATCATCCATACCTTGATCAATTTGATGGTCTTGAAGAAGCGGAAGGACTTGCTAAGTTCGTTATTGGTGCAGAAGCTGAAGGCTGGATTCAATTAGATGGAGAGCTTAAGCATGTATCTGACCAATTTGACTATGCTGATACATTAGCAAGCGATATGGCATTCTTATCATATACTTCAGGTACAACTGGAAACCCTAAAGGTGTTGTTCATACACACGGCTGGGCGTTTGCACACTTACGTACAGCAGCTAAAAGCTGGTTAGGAATTGAAAATGGTGACAATGTTTGGGCAACTGCAAGCCCTGGTTGGCAAAAATGGATTTGGAGCCCATTCTTATCAGTATTAGGTTCAGGCGCGACTGGAATCGTATACAATGGTCGTTTTGAACCACAAAAATATTTACAACTACTTGTGAAGCATGAAGTAAATGTACTTTGCTGCACACCAACTGAGTACCGTATTATGTCTAAAGTAGACAATCTTGCTGATTATCAATTAGATCACCTTCACAGTGCAGTATCTGCAGGTGAGCCTTTAAACCGTGAAGTAATCGACACATTTAAGCGTCATTTTAATATCGAAGTTCGCGATGGTTATGGACAAACTGAAAACACATTATTAATTGGTGTTTCAAAAGGAATGGAACTTCGTGCAGGTTCAATGGGTAAACCAACACCTGGTAACCGTGTCGAAATCATCGATGAAAACGGCGAGCCTTGCCAAGTGGGCGAAGTTGGCGATATCGCAGTTCATGTTTCAACTCCAGCGTTGTTCAAGGAATACTATAAAGATCCAGAAAGAACTGCTATGCAATTCCGTGGTGAGTATTATGTAACTGGTGATAAAGCGAAAAAAGACGAAGATGGTTACTTCTGGTTTGAGGGACGTAATGATGACATCATCATTAGCTCTGGATATACAATTGGACCATTCGAAGTTGAAGATGCGCTTGTTAAACACCCATTCGTTAAGGAATGTGCTGTAGTTGCCAGCCCAGACGAAATTCGTGGTAATATTGTAAAAGCATTTGTTGTATTAAGAGAAGATGTTGACAAAAATGATCAAAATCTTATTTCTGTTCTTCAAGAACATGTTAAAGAGCTTACAGCTCCATATAAATATCCACGTGCAATCGAATTTTTAGAGGAATTACCAAAAACTACATCTGGAAAAATCCGTCGTGTAGAATTACGCCAAAAAGAATTGGCTGCATTTAGCACAAAATAATAACCTTTTTGACAAAATAAAGACTGACTAATGTCGGTCTTTATTTTTTTATGTCTGATATTAGTTGTTAATTTTACCTATTTTTCCAATTCTTTTGTACAATGAAATCATAATATATCCAACTATATTTCTAAACACTAAGGGAATGAAGGTTGTAGAGGAGGTTTTTACATGAATGCTAAACGGTGGGCAGCGTTAGGGATTGCCGCTGGATTGTTTTTATTTTCGGTCATTATTAATGTGCTAAGTACATTTGCTTTTAGCAATGTTGAGACAGGTTTGGCGGATTTCTTTGCCATGGCTGAGGAGCCATTTACAGAAGAAATCATTGAAGAAGGAGATGCTTTTAAGCAAATCGCCGTGCTCGATGTAAATGGTGTAATTCAAGACACTGGCGATGTTAGCTCTTTCTTTCAAAGTCCAACCTATAATCATCGTTTATTTTTGAAAAAGCTTGATTATGCAGCAGAAAGCGATGCAATCAAGGGAATCATAATTCGGGTGAATTCCCCTGGTGGCGGTGTTATGGAAAGTGCTGAAATTCATGATAAGCTTGTTGAAATAAAGAAAGAGAGTAAAAAACCCATCTATATTTCGATGGGATCGGTAGCAGCATCGGGAGGTTATTACATTGCTACACCGGCTGACAAAATCTTTGCTACTAAAGAAACGATGACTGGCTCACTAGGTGTTATTATGCAAAGTGTCAATTATGCTGGTTTAGCAGAGAAGTACGGAGTTGATTTTGTAACGATAAAAAGTGGTCCGTATAAAGATATTATGAGTCCAAGTCGAGAAATGACCGAGGAGGAACGACAAATCCTTCAGAATATGATTAACAATTCATATGAAGGCTTTGTTAAGGTTATTGCAGATGGACGAAAAATGTCAACCGAACGTGTAAAGGAAATTGCAGATGGCCGGGTTTATGACGGTCTGCAAGCTAAAGAGCTAAATCTAGTCGATGATTTTGGTTATTTTGATGATGTTATTAGAGCGATGAAATCAGACCATAAACTAAAAGGTGCCCAAGTAGTTCAGCTAACCGACTATTTTGGCTTTGAGTCGTTTTTAAATATGGGAGCTAACAAGCTAATTGGTAAGGATGCTGAAATGGCGGGATTGATGAAACTGCTATCACAACCAAATTCCCCAAGACTCATGTATTTATATGCTAAATAGGGAGGGGGATGAAAATGGAAAATGATTACTCAAATAATCAGATTGATACAACGGAACATTCTGTAGAGAATCTATCCCCAGCTTATGATTCTTTTCCTATCGGAGTGCTACCAATTCGGTTTGCTGGATTTTGGATGAGATTTTGGGCCTATTTAATGGATTTAATTGTCATTGGGAGCATTAATCGTATTATCATTAACCCGATTTTTCGGGGAATGGATATTTCCTTATACGATTCGGGTGTGCTAGCGCCGATTTCAATTGCTACAGCCATTACGTTTTATGCGTATTTTGTGTTGATGACTAAATACTTTGGACAAACGCTTGGGAAAATGGTATTTGGTTTAAAAGTGGTGAATTTAGATGGCTCCCCTCTAACGTGGAGTACAGTAATATTTCGTGAGTTCATTGGGCGTTACATATCTGTTACGATTTTTATCTTATATATCATTGTGGCATTCCTTCCGAAAAAACAAGGAATTCATGATTTATTTGTCGATACAACTGTCATTTATAAAAATTAGTTTTTTTGACCTGCTGAAGTTCAGCAGGTTTATTTTTTTGTGTTTAAGCCAATAATGGGAGGCTGAAAGGTCGTGAAATTATTGAAATGGTTAGCTCTTTGTCTTATCGTTCTTTTACTCGTAATTGTCCTAATCATCATCACAAAATTAACCATTTTAATAAATTACCATCACCGACAAGATGATGATCGGTTAAATGTGAAATTAAAAATTTGGTTTGGACTTATAACATATAAAATTTCTATTCCGGTTATAAAAATTGATGATGATTCTGCTGCGATTGTTTATAAACAGAAAACGCAGACTGGTGAACAAGCTGAGCCTGAACAGAAAAAGAAAAAATTCACAGCTAATGATTTAATGCATGGTATTAAAGATTTAGAAACATTGATCAAACATGTTGTATCGATGCACAAAATTATTCGTAACTTTCTTCGTAAGGTCTCAATAAATGATATTCAATGGCATTCAGTAGTAGGAGTTGGAGATGCGGCCACCACGGGTACGCTTACGGGAGCCCTTTGGTCGGTTAAAGGTAGTTTGTTAGGCTTGTTAAGTCTTTATATGCGAATTAAGGAGATGCCAAAGCTTTCGATTTCTCCGAGCTTTCTTCGTCCTGTTTCGGAAACCCATTTTCAATGTATGATTCAATTTCGAATCGGGTATGCTATGTTGGCAGGTATTAAACTAGTGAAATACTGGAAGGGCGGACGCCCAAAATTCCAGTCCAATCACTTGAAGATATTTTCGAAGGATAAATCAAAAAGCGTGTAGATTAGGAGGAAAAATGAATGTCTGATCACCCAATCCAAGGACTTATGACGACAGCAATGGAAAATTTGAAGGAAATGATTGATGTCAATACGATTATCGGTGACCCTGTTGAAACGCCAGATGGTAGCGTGATTTTAACCGTGTCAAAGGTTGGCTTTGGTTTTGCTGCAGGTGGTAGTGAGTTTATTATTGATTCCGGTAATGGTGGCAGTGGAGGAAATGGCGGCTCCGGTTCAGATAAAGAAAAAGGCCAAGGTGGACCTAAGCACCCATTTGGTGGTGGTAGTGGTGGAGGTGTTTCAATCACACCGATTGCCTTTTTAATTGTTAGTTCTAATGGTGTGAAGATGCTCCATCTCGACGAGAATACTCATCTGTATGAAAAAATCCTCGACCTGGCTCCGCAGGCTGTTGATAAAATTCAACAGATGATGAATAAGAAGGATCAAAATAATCAATCAAATCAAGATAAAAATAATAATGACAGTAGTGGAAATGGTCAAAAGCAAGAGATCTAGTAAATAACTCGCCCGAGGGCGAGTTTTATTTTGTCGCGAATCATTTGTGCCTGTCGCCCCTGAGCAAGCCGCTTCCGCTTTTCTTGTCTAGCTCCAGCGGCTAGGGGCTCGGGGTCACAAGCCAATCCGTCCAAAAGGTCAAAGAACGACCTTTTAGCCAGCTCGTCTTGTGCCTGTCGCCCCTGGGCAAGCCGCTTCCGCTTTTCTAATAAGTCTTATTATTTGAAAAAATAATTATTTGAAGTTATGATTAACACTATGAGCGTTGTAATAAATGAGGAGGAAATAATAATGGCATCAATTACATTTAAAGGTAACCCAGTTACATTGTTAGGACAAGAAGTAAAAGTAGGAGACAAAGCGCCGAATTTTACAGTTTTGGCAAATGATTTATCTCCTGTATCATTGGATAATTCAAAAGGAAGCGTACGTCTTATTAGTGTTGTACCTTCTTTAGATACTGGCGTTTGTGACCAACAAACTCGTCGTTTCAACGAAGAAGCGGCTAACTTAGATAATGTACAAATTTTAACAGTAAGTGTTGACCTACCATTTGCGCAAAAACGTTGGTGTGGTGCAGCAGGAATTGACAAGGTTCAAACAGTTTCTGACCACCGTGACCTTTCTTTCGGTGAAGCGTTTGGAGTGGCAATCCAAGAATTACGTCTACTAGCTCGTGCCGTATTCGTAATTGATTCAAATGATGTTGTTACATACGCAGAATACGTAAGTGAAGCAACAAATCATCCTAATTATGAAGCAGCAATTGAAGCCGCTAAACAAGCAAAATAATGATTAAACCCAATAAGTCCTATTCGTAGGGCTTATTTTTTTGTCTGAATTTGTAGAAATATGCTTGAGATTAGTACAATTGCTCGGTAAAATAGGGAAATAGGATAAATTAGGAGGAAAGTAATGGTAAAAATATCGCCGGTGGAAGAGCTCTTTACATTCATTAATGAAACAGCTCTTATAATACAAGAAGAGATATCATGTACGTATTTAGAAGCACTTGCGGAAACAGGCGAAAATTTATTCCAGGGGACGATCCTTCAGGAAAATATGAGCGAAATAAATAAAAAACGCCTTGAAAAGCTATACAGTCAAGTGCATCTGACAAAATACCAAAAAGAAGAAATTAGAAAAGCATATCAATTGGTCATATTAAAAGGAATGAAGGACAGTGTACAGGCTAACCATCAAATGACACCAGATGCAATTGGAATGCTGATGGGATATTTGGTTAGCAAATTTGTAACAAACAAAGCCCTTACACTGTTAGATCCAGCTGTTGGAACGGGCAACTTATTGGCAACTGTGATTAATCAACTTCAGGGTAAAGAAATAGATGCAACCGGTATTGAGGTGGATGAATTATTAATTCGATTAGCCTTTGTGAATGCCAACTTACAGCAGCATTCTATCGAATTTTATAATCAAGATAGTATTGCGCCACTATATGTTGATCCTGTAGACGTTGTAATCTGCGATTTACCAGTAGGTTATTATCCTATAGACGAGCGAGCTGCTGAATTTGCAGTTAAAGCAGATCAAGGACATACTTATGCTCACCACCTTTTGATTGAACAAAGTGTTCAGCATACAAAGGATGGAGGATATCTATTTTTCATCATTCCGAATGGCTTATTTGAAAGTGAGCAAGCAGCAAAGCTCCACCAGCTTCTGAAGGAGAACACTAATATTCAAGGAATTCTTCAATTGCCACTTTCAATTTTTAAATCGAAACAAGCTGCTAAAAGCATATTAATACTACAAAAGAAGGCTGAAGGTGTTCTGGCGCCTAAGCAAGCACTTTTAGTTAACATGCCTTCATTATCAAATATGCAAGCCGTTGAAAGTATTTTTGCACAAATAGATTTATGGCTAAAGGAAAACAAATAATACCAGTATTGCCAGTCGTTGGTTCGCTTCGCCTGGCTCTGTAAAGTTATTTCAGAAAAATAAAAATAATCACTTATTTCGAATATATTTACTTTGGAATGAAAACGTTATCATAATAAAAAATAACTTGATTAGACTAATTGCCAATGATTTAATGATGAAATAAGAGAGAGATATTTAGAGTTACTGTGCAAAATAAAAAATGTACACGTTTTCGGTATCACCCTAGATGTGGCACAAAGAAAAAGGAGCGGAAGATTTATGGCAAAAATTATCGCAATTAATGCAGGGAGTTCTTCGTTAAAGTTTCAATTGTTTGATATGCCGAGTGAACATGTAATTACAAAAGGGTTAATCGAACGGATTGGCCTAACTGATGGGATTTTTAATATTACCGTAAATGGGGATAAAATAAAAGAAGTAACAGATATTCCTAATCATGAAGTTGCAGTAGAGCTGTTAGTGAAGAAATTGACTGAGTTAGGGATTATCCAATCTTTAGATGAAATTGAGGGTGTCGGTCATCGCGTTGTGCATGGTGGGGAAGAATTTAATGATTCAGTTTTAATCAATGAAGAAGTGCTACAAAAAATTGAAGCTCTATCTGAATTAGCTCCGCTTCATAATCCAGCAAATATTACTGGTATTAAGGCGTTTGCTAATGTATTACCGAATGTACCAGCTATCGCAGTATTTGACACAGCCTTCCATCAAACGATGCCGGAAAGCTCATTTTTATATAGCTTACCTTATGCATATTATGAAAACTTCGGAATCCGTAAATATGGTTTCCACGGTACTTCACATAAATATGTTTCAGAACGTACTGCTGAATTACTGGGTCGACCAGTTGAGAACTTACGCTTAATTTCCTGTCACCTAGGAAATGGAGCAAGTATTGCAGCAATCGAAGGCGGGAAGTCGATTGATACCTCTATGGGCTTTACACCTCTTGCTGGTGTTACAATGGGAACACGTTCAGGAAATATTGACCCAGCGTTAATTCCATATATTATGGAGAAAACAGGAAAAACTGCTGATGAAGTATTAGATGTTTTGAATAAAGAAAGCGGTATGCTAGGAGTCTCCGGATTCTCAAGCGACCTTCGCGATATTGAAGAGGAAGCTGAAAAAGGAAATGATCGCGCAGAGCTAGCTCTAGAAGTATTTGGAAACAGAATTCACAAATACATCGGTTCATATGCAGCACGGATGAATGGTGTCGATGCGATTATTTTTACCGCTGGTATCGGTGAAAACAGTGAAGCCATTCGCGCACGTGTTCTTCAAGGCCTAGAGTTTATGGGCGTATATTGGGATCCTTCATTAAATAAGGTCCGTGGTCAAGAAGCGTTCATCAACTATCCACATTCACCTGTAAAGGTTCTAATTGTACCAACAAATGAAGAAGTAATGATTGCCCGCGACGTAGTCCGTCTTGCAAACGGCACATTACAAACTGTCTAAACATACAAAACTGCCGAGAAACCTCGGCAGTTTTTTTTATTAGATAAAATGGATATGTTATACTTTATTTACCTACACGTTAATGGGGAGGGATGTACGTGAGCCTTACCGAATACGAAGAAAAGATATTACAAACAATAGTTGAATGGAGAAATCAGCTCGAACAATATCAACCGAATGATTTTGAATTAACGTTTGATAAATATATTGAACGGGCTTTTTTATTGTTACCAGAGGATGTCCAAGACCAATTTTTTACCGTTCTCGACAGCTGGCTATTTCATCTCCATGCGATGATTCAAGGTGCTCAGCTACAAGTGGATGCGAAGGAAAGAATTATTTTATCTGGGCGCATTTTTAATCCTAACATTACTCAAATAGAAGATTTACAACAATTGAGTATTGAACAGCTTCAATATATTGCCGAACAGCAAATTTCTCGTCACCGTTTCTATTCAATGCTTCAGGGAGGGGTGTCAGGAACAGGCGGTGCTATGCTGCTAGGTTCGGATATTCCAGCGATGGCCGTCATTAATCTCCGGGCCGTACAACTGATTGCGATGACCTACGGGATTGAGGTCAATACCCCATTCGAAATGATGACATCACTTAAAGTGTTTAACGCTGCTTCACTTCCAACGCGCTTACAGGCGAATGCCTGGGAAGAGCTTCTCAGTGATCTCAATGACAATCAAATGAAATACTTTTATGAAGGAAAAGAGGAGATAACTGATATTAGCTGGATTGAACAACCCATCAAGCAGCTTTTTAAATTACTTGTTATTTCATTGTTTAAAAAGAAAACAATGAAGGGCATACCAGTTGTTTCTATTGGTATTGGAGCTAGTACGAACTATTTGTTCACAAGACGGGTGACAGATTTTGCCCACAAATACTATCAAATGAGATACTTAATTGAAAAAAGAGGGGATACACTTCAATGAGTAAAGCAGAGCATAAAAAATCAGCACCGCGAAGTGTGAAATGCAAAATCATTACAGTAAGTGATACAAGAACAGAGGAAAGTGATAAAAGCGGAAAGCTAATGAAGGAGCTCTTAACTGAAGCTGGACATATTATTGCTGATTATGTGATAGTCAAGGATGAGGGTGCGGCAATTTCGGCAGCGGTTTTATCCGGCTGTGAAAACTCAGAGATAGATGCAATTTTGACAAATGGGGGTACGGGAATTGCATTACGCGATGTAACGATTGAAACCGTGCGAGCTCTGTTTGAAAAAGAAATCTCGGGCTTCGGAGAAATATTTCGCCTGCTGAGTTACCAGGAAGATATCGGATCAGCAGCCATTATGTCACGTGCTGTTGCAGGCGTCGTTAATAATAAAGTCGTATTTTCAACGCCTGGATCAACAGGAGCGGTTCGCCTCGCAATGAATAAATTGATATTACCGGAATTAGGCCATGTCGTTGGCGAGCTAAAAAAAGATTTACATAAATAATTGTACATAATTAAAAGGATGACTCATTAATGGAGTCATCCCCTTAATCATAAGAACTATGGAATATCGACATGGAAGATCGAGATGGCCACCTAAGTGGAGAACTTTAGAAGAGGTGATTACTGATCTAATTTATATTCATTTGTAGTTTCATCAGATGTACGATACCAGATCCACAAATCATTAATAACAGAGGCAAGTTCAGCAATTTCATTATTTAAGCGACAGGATTTCATAAAATCATTTTCATCTGCAAGCTGAGTAAGCTTCCTGTCTATTTCCTTTTCTAAGGACGAGATTCGGTCTGGAATTTGACCTCGAATATTTTCCCAGTGAAACAGAATTTCTTCCTGTGTCATCATGTTGTACTCATCCCAATCCTTTTCCAAGGAAGGTACCGGAATTCCTAAGCGATTATCGTGGAAAAAATAGCCTTCCATATTATAACTCCTCCTTTTGTTTAGCTTCAGGCTTCCTTGGTTCGTCGTTTGTTTTTGACGAAAGTTAAGTACCATCTGCTTTTCTTTTATTGTCTTAATTTTACAACAAATTAGCGGTCTTCGCCATTGACAGTTTTGTGACATTCATCACGAAAACATTTTTTGCGAGATTTGTAGAATAGCGCTTGAAATTTCCAAGAAAAATTGCTAAAGTGTATACATGTTGAATAAAAATTAAAAAACTTGAATGTTTATACAATAGAATGGAGGAACAAATTAATGAGCAAGCCAAAATTAGTTCTAGCATACTCCGGTGGTTTAGATACATCTGTAGCAATAAAATGGTTAATGGAAAAGGGTTATGATGTTGTAGCCTGCTGTCTTGATGTCGGTGAAGGAAAAGATCTTGATTTTATTCAAAAGAAAGCAAAGGATATGGGGGCAATTGAATCCTATGTTATTGATGCTAAAGAAGAATTTGCAAGAGATTTCGCTTTAGTAGCACTTCAAGCCCAAGCATATTACGAGCAAAAATATCCACTAGTTTCTGCATTATCTCGTCCATTAATTTCTAAAAAATTAGTTGAAATCGCAGAAAAAGAAGGAGCAGTTGCCGTAGCACACGGTTGTACTGGTAAAGGAAACGACCAAGTTCGTTTTGAAGTATCATTCTCTGCATTAAATCCAGATTTAGAAGTTCTTGCACCAGTTCGTGAATGGAAATGGTCTCGTGAAGAAGAAATTGAATATGCAAAACAACACGGTATTCCTGTACCGATTAACTTAGATAGCCCATACTCAATTGACCAAAACCTATGGGGACGTGCAAATGAGTGTGGAATCTTAGAAGACCCATGGGCTGCACCGCCAGAAGATGCTTATGATTTAACTGTAAGCCTTGAAAATGCTCCTGACACTCCTGATGTAATCGAAATCGGTTTCGAGCAAGGTGTGCCAGTAACATTAAATGGTGAATCAATGCTAGTTTCTGAAATCATTCTAAAATTAAACGAGCTTGCTGGTAAGCATGGTATTGGCCGTATCGACCATGTTGAAAACAGACTTGTTGGGATTAAATCTCGTGAAGTATATGAAATCCCAGGTGCATTAACTTTACTTAAAGCGCACAAAGAGCTTGAAGATTTAACTCTTGTTAAAGAAGTAGCTCATTTCAAACCAATCATTTCACAAAAGCTTTCCGAAGTAATCTATAACGGTTTATGGTTCTCACCACTAACTGATGCGCTTAAAGCGTTCTTAAAAGAAACACAAAAATTCGTGACTGGAACAGTTCGTGTAAAATTGTTCAAAGGCCATGCGATTGTTGAAGGAAGAAAATCACCATATTCTTTATATGATGAGAAATTAGCAACTTATACAACTGAAGATAATTTTGATCATGATGCAGCTGTTGGATTCATCAAATTATTTGGTCTACCAACAAAAGTTCAATCAATGGAACAAAACAAGAAGGTGACAGTGTGAAAAAGCTTTGGGGCGGACGTTTTACAAAATCTGCAGAAGAATGGGTAGATGAATTCGGCGCTTCCATTTCTTTTGATAAGCAATTAGTGTTTGAGGATTTAGAAGGTAGTATCGCCCATGTTACGATGCTTGCAAAATGTGGAATCATCTCTCCTGAAGAGGGAGAGATGATTAAAAAAGGACTGCAGGAATTAAAGGAAGAAGCAAAGCAAAACAAGCTTCCTTTTTCCGTAAAGCTCGAGGATATTCATCTTAACAATGAAAGCTTCTTAACTGAAAAAATCGGACCTGTTGGTGGGAAATTACATACAGGTAGAAGTCGTAATGACCAAGTCGCAACAGATATGCATTTATATTTGCGTAATCAGCTTGGCCTTATTATTGAATTAATCGAGGAATTGCAATCTACATTAGTTGAGCAAGCTGAAAAACATGTTGAAACCATCATGCCAGGATACACACACCTTCAACGTGCTCAGCCTATTTCTTTTGCTCACCATCTTCTAGCTTATTTCTGGATGCTAGAAAGAGACAAGGAACGTTACACGCAAAACTTAAACAGAACGAATATTTCACCACTTGGTGCGGGTGCATTGGCGGGAACAACCTTCCCAATCAATCGTCACTACAGTGCGGAATTATTAGAATTTGATGGAATCTACGAAAACAGCCTTGATGCGGTTAGTGATCGTGATTTTATTCTGGAATTCTTATCTTCAAGCTCGATTTTGATGATGCACTTATCTCGATTAAGTGAAGAAATCATCCTTTGGTCTAGCCAAGAATTCCGTTTTATTGAATTAGATGATAGCTTTTCTACAGGCTCTAGCATTATGCCGCAAAAGAAAAACCCTGATATGGCGGAACTCATCCGTGGTAAAACAGGACGTGTATATGGGAACTTAGTCGGCTTATTAACTGTATTAAAAGGCTTACCACTTGCTTATAACAAGGATATGCAAGAGGATAAGGAAGGCATGTTTGATACAGTTAAGACTGTTACCGGTTCACTGAAAATCTTTGCTGGTATGATTCGCACAATGAAGGTGCGCACAGATGAAATGACGAAGGCTACAAAAAATGATTTCTCAAATGCAACAGAGCTAGCGGATTATTTAGCTGAAAAAGGTTTGCCATTTAGAGAAGCGCATGAAGTAGTTGGAAAACTTGTGCTTACTTGTGTGAATAAAGGTTGTTACCTAGCTGACCTATCTCTTGATGAGTATAAAGCAGCAAACTCTTTATTTGAAGAGGACATTTATCATGCCCTCGAGCCATATACTGCCGTTGAACGCCGTAATAGTGCAGGTGGAACAGGATTTAAACAAGTGAAGCTGGCGCTTGAAAAAGCAAAGCAATGCTTGGAAAACTAAACTAATATGAAAAGAGGTTGACCATTGGTCAACCTCTTTTTGTAAGTATTTTATTACTCAACTTCTGGTGTACGAACGACGAGAACGTCACAGTTTGCATACCGAGTGATATGTTCAGATACACTGCCGATAAAGAATCTTTCAACAGCGTTTAAACCAGTCGCACCACACATGATTAAATCTACACCGTTATTATTGGCAATATCTTTAGGGATTTTCACTTTCGGAGAGCCATAATCTACAATATAATCCACATCTTTAATGCCTGCATCAATAGCCTGCTTTTGATAGTTTTGCATTAATTCTGCTGCGAAAGAGTCCGCTCTTTCAGCAATTGCTCTGTCGTAAGCTTCGACAGTTGCGAAAGTACGTGTATCAATAATATGCGTTAACAAAAGTGTGGCATTATTTCTTTTGGCAACTTCAATGGCTTTTTTAAACGCCCATTCTGCTTCTTTTGAACCATCAACTGCTACTAAGATTTTTTTATATTTTAATGTCATTTTCCTCTCCTCCTTCACTTATATTATACAATATTTAACTGGCTAGTATATAAGTTTCTCTTGGAAGAACACTATTATTGTCGCAATAATGCGCAATGAGAGGGGAGTGGTAGCTTGAAAAAGCCACTAGAGAATCCGCAGTACACTTATTTCTACGATGAACAAGGAACGAAGCAAGTTAGCGACCAAATCATGGATGCTTATAGCAGTGGTTTTATTAATCAATATTCATCCGAGCCAACCCAAGCAACTGATACAGATTCATTACTTTAACTAATCCTTTAATTTGGCTGCCGACATTGGCAGTCTTTTTTATCATATTTTTGCTGTTTGGCAAACAATGTTAAGATAAAGGTAAGTACATTGTTGGGAGGTTTTGGGGTTGCGGATTGGGATACCTAAAGAAATCAAAAACAATGAAAATCGAGTTGCCATTACGCCAGCTGGAGTGATGAACCTAAGGAAAAATGGTCATGAAATCTTGGTGGAAAATAATGCAGGGATTGGCTCGGGCTTTACGAATGACGACTATGTTAAGGTTGGCGCAACCATTGTTGTAAGTAGCGCTGAGGCGTGGGCGGCCGAAATGGTGATGAAGGTCAAGGAACCGCTTCCTAGTGAGTATGGCTATTTTCGTGAGGATTTGATTTTATTTACCTATTTGCATTTAGCACCAGAACCGGAGCTAACAAAAGCTTTAGTCGACCATAAGGTAATCGGTATTGCCTATGAAACCGTTCAACTACCAAATGGTTCCTTGCCGCTATTAACACCGATGAGTGAAGTGGCTGGTCGGATGGCCCCTCAAGTAGGAGCACAATTTCTAGAAAAGGTTAATGGTGGGAAAGGGATTCTCTTGTCAGGAGTGCCCGGTGTGTCCCGTGGCGAAGTGACGATTATTGGCGGGGGTGTGGCTGGCACTAATGCAGCCAAAGTGGCCATTGGCTTAGGAGCGAAGGTAACCATAATTGATCTGAATCCAGAGCGGCTGCGTCAGCTTGACGACATGTTTGGTCATAATGTATCTACGCTAATCTCAAACCCTTTTAATATTGCCGAAGCAGTAGCAAAATCAGACTTGGTGATTGGGGCCGTACTGATTCCTGGAGCAAAGGCCCCAAAGCTAGTTAGTGAGGAAATGATTCAAAGGATGAGCTCGGGTTCGGTTGTGGTTGATATCGCGATTGATCAAGGTGGAATTTTTGCGACGACAGATCGCGTTACCACTCATGAGCAGCCGACCTATGAGAAGTATGGTGTTGTTCATTATGCGGTGGCCAATATGCCTGGTGCCGTGCCTAGAACGTCGACAATTGCCTTAACTAACGTTACAGTGCCATATGCTTTGCAGATTGCTAATAAGGGCTATAAAAAGGCATGCACGGAAAATCCGGCATTGCTGAAGGGGATTAACACCCTTAAGGGATGTGTGACCTATAAGGCCGTAGCTGAGGCGCTTCAATATCCTTATTGTGATGCAGAGCCGCTCTTATAGATTGTTCTTTTTGGATGTTTTGTTCCCTTTATTCAGTTAATCTGGTAAAAAGAGGCACTAACCTTTTTAATATAGAAGGTTAAGTGCCTAATTTTTCTAGATCCAAAATAATAAGGTAGTAAACAGCAGTGTAAGTGCCCTAATTTTTCGATTTTAAAAAAATCTAGGGTAGTTAAAGTCGGCTAAGTGCCTTCATTTACTATTTTTTCGAAAAACAGGGTACTTAACGCATCCCACTAATTATCTAAGTGCCTCTTCAACTACAACATGCTATACCCGCTGCAGCTCCTTCGGGAATTTCGTTAATAGCTCATAACCGTTAGCGGTCACGAGGACATCATCCTCAATCCGAACTCCGGCAACATCAGGTACATAGATTCCCGGTTCAACCGTAAATACCATACCTTCCTGAAGCGCCAACGGGTTTTTCTCCGTCACAGAAGGATATTCATGGATACTAATCCCCAGTCCATGCCCTAAACGATGTGGAAAGTATTCTCCGTAGCCAGCACCTGATATGATGTTGCGAGCGGTTAAATCTAACGTAGAACAAGCAACTCCAGGCTTAATTGCTTGAATGGCTGCAAGCTGACCGGCAAGGACCGTTTCGTATATTTCCCTTTGTTTGTCATTGATGTCACCATAGGCGATTGTTCTTGTGATATCGGAGCAATATCCATCTACGACCACGCCTAAATCAAACAGTACGAGGTCACCCTTTTGGATTTTAGTATTACCTGGTGTTCCATGTGGTGCGGCGGCATTCGTTCCGGTTAACACCATCGTCGAGAACGACATCTGGGAGACGCCTTTTTTCTTTAAGGCGTACTCAATCGCTGCAAGAACCTCGAGCTCTGTTTTACCTTCCGAAATTTCTTCCATTCCGATTTGAATGGCGAAATCCGCAAGCTCCCCGGCCTGACGAAGCTTGGAAATCTCAGCATCGCTCTTAATCATTCTAAGCTGACGAAGCTTTTCCTCAGCAGAAACAAATTTAGCACCTTCAAATATAGCAGTCACTGTTTCGTAACGCTCAACATTCATATGCTCTTTTTCTATCGCTAACGCAGAAACAGAATCTATCCGTTTCTTGATGGCACTATGTACTAATTCCCAGGGCTGTTCAATATCGCTGTAGCCGATAATTTCGTATGGCCAGCCAGCATTTCGCGCTTCATTGACTTCCATTCCGGGACAAATTAAAAAAGGCTCAGCATCCTGGAATATGGCTAACCCTAATAAACGTTCATGAGGATCGCTGAAAAATCCGCTTAAATAAAAGACGTTTTCGCTTGAGGTGAGAAAGCAGACCTCGGCACCTTGTTCCTTTAACCATTGTGACACTTCATTTAATTTCAAAGTAAAGCCTCCTTATGCCTTAAAACCATCATGTATTTGTTTACCCACCTTTCAGATTAGCAACAAACAAACAAAAAGTAAATTCCTATAAAAAAAGTCGGAAAGTATAAAAAGGAAAAAAACGATTAATATGGAAATGTAATATTAATGTAATTTAAAGGAGATGGAAAAATGAAAGTATCTTATCATGGACATTCTGTTGTCAAAATTGAATTAAAGGATAAAGTGATATTAATTGATCCATTTATTTCAGGAAACCCATTAACGGATTTGGATGCTCTAGAGGAGAAGCCGGATGTCATTATCGTGACACATGGACATGGCGATCACCTTGGTGATACAGTCGAACTCGCGAAGCGTAATAAGTCGTTGGTTATTGGTAATTTTGAATTGGCAACCTATTTGGGCTGGCAAGGGGTTGAAGCTCATGGGATGTCAATCGGCGGATCCTATCAGTTTGATTTTGGTAAAGTAAAATTAACACCAGCTCTCCATGGTACCGGGCTAGAGACGGGTGATAACCAATTAATTTATTTAGGTATGCCAGCAGGAGTGCTTATCACAGCTGAAGGAAAAACCATTTATCACGCTGGTGATACAGGCTTATTTTCTGATATGAAATTAATTGGCGAACGGCACCCAATTGATTTAGCGTTTTTGCCTATCGGTGATAATTTTACGATGGGACCTGAAGATGCTGCACTTGCTGCGGAGTTTTTACAGGCGAAAAAGGTTGTGCCAATTCATTTCAATACTTTTCCACCAATTGTTCAAGATCCACAGGATTTTGTCAATTTGCTGAAAAATAATCAAGGAATCATCCTCCAACCAGGCGAAAGTATTGAACTCTAGCAGAGTACTGAAACCTCTCAATTATCATCCAACCGCATTTTTGCAATGTGAAATTGCACCATGTTGATGACTTTTTTCTAACCTTTAAGCATAAAATGAAACAAGCTTATTAAAGGGAGGATGGAGACGTGAAGCGAAATCGATATATTTTATGTATGCTGCTATGTGGTTGGATGATTTATTATGCTGGTCCAAAATTGCAGGTTTTTGAAGCAGGCGCTGAGGGGATATTCGCCATTACATGGCTATTATTTGCGTTGATGGTGATGGCCGGAAATCTGACAGGGGTGCTTTACTCATCCAAACCGCAAAAATATGACAGTGGTTCCTATCCAAAAAAACGACAAAAAAAGAAAGTTCGTTCATTTCACGGGTAGTTCTGCCAGTTCATCAATATATAAAATTGAATACAGCCAACATTCACTTTATAATAAAGAATAAGAATATTGCTAGGACTAGTTTTATTTTAGAAATACTTTATAAAGGGTGAAGGCCTTGGCTACGAAACACGAACAAATATTACATTATATTGATGAACTGCCAGTGGGTGAGAAAATTTCAGTCCGCCAAATTGCTAAAGCAATGAATGTCAGTGAGGGAACTGCTTATCGGGCAATTAAGGATGCTGAAAATAAAGGATATGTCAGTACTATTGAGCGGGTTGGAACAATTCGAATCGAACGGAAAAAACGCGAAAATATTGAAAAGCTAACCTTTGCTGAGGTTATTAATATTGTCGATGGTCAAGTGTTGGGCGGTAGAGCGGGGTTACATAAAACACTAAATAAATTCGTCATTGGTGCGATGAAGCTTGAGGCAATGATGCGATATACTGGTGCCGGAAATTTATTAATCGTCGGAAATCGGACCAATGCGCATGAATTGGCGTTAAAAGCTGGAGCTGCCGTGTTGATTACTGGTGGCTTTGATACTGATGAGCACGTGAAAAAATTAGCGGATGAACTGCAAATGCCTATCATTTCAACTAGCTATGATACATTTACAGTAGCAACGATGATTAACCGTGCTATTTATGACCAATTAATAAAAAAAGAGATTGTCCTTGTTGAGGATATATTAACCTCGCTTGAAAGTACAATTTATTTAACAACGGATCAAACAGTTTCCGATTGGTATGAACGAAATCGTGAAACCTTACATAGTCGTTTTCCTGTTGTCGATCATAATTTAAGGGTACAAGGGATGGTTACCTCGAAGGACGTAATCGGTCATGAGCCTGATGTAGTAATTGAAAAGGTTATGACAAAAAACCCAATGACTGTGAGTGGAAAAACAAGTGTTGCATCGTCTGCACATATGATGGTATGGGAAGGCATTGAAGTATTGCCGGTAGTGGATGATTCGAACAAATTAGAGGGAATGATTTCTCGTCAGGATGTTTTAAAAGCTCTACAGATGATTCAACGTCAGCCGCAAGTCGGTGAAACGCTTGATGATACAGTAACGAACCGAATTTCCCTTGTTCAAGGTAGACCAAAGGGAGAAGAGGTATACCAATGTGAAATTACACCACAAATGACCAATCATCTTGGAACCATCTCTTACGGAGTAATGACAACCATTGTAACGGAGGCGTCAAATCGCGTATTTAGAAGCACGAAAAAGGGTGACCTTGTTGTTGAAAATATGACGATATACTATTTAAAGCCGGTTCAAATTGACAGCATGATTGAAATCGTTCCTAAGGTGCTTGAGGCTGGTCGTAAATCGGGAAAAGTAGATGTCGAGGTATTTAATGATGGGGTTTTAGTAGGGAAGGCCTTGCTAGTTTGCCAACTAATTGACCGAAATTAAATAGGCTGATGGCTGCAACATGAAAATGTGCAGTCCGACCAGCCTATATAAAAAGCTATTTAGTTTTCCAATAGATCCTTTGCTTCTTTTTCTACATAAGGAAGGTAAAATCGATAGGCCTTGAAACCATTAAAGGCGCTAAGAAAGCCGAGTACAATAAAAATGGCAGCGACAATGTAGGTTACAGTTGTGTCAAACAAAAAAAGCTGATTGATTCCAAACAAACCTACAAAAAGCCCAAGCATAATGCTAGATTTTGCACCAAGCCATTGTTTCTCAGCCGGTCGATTGGAACGGAAATATTTAGTTTTATAGTATAAATAAAAAGCAAGACAAATCATGATGAAAAAAACGATAATTGGCATTTCACTTTCCTCCAAGCTATGATAATCTTCTCCTATTTTAGCTTTATTTTATGTGATTTTCCAATGACAAGCTACATATTTCGAATTTTCATAATAAGGAGTTAGCAAATGAAGGAAAAAATATTAGAAACTATTCGTCAATATGAAACGATTATAGTACACCGACATGTACGTCCAGACCCAGATGCATATGGATCTCAGTGTGGTCTTGTTGAAATTTTAAAAGCGAGCTTTCCTGAAAAAAAAGTTTATGCTGTTGGTCAGGAAGAGGAGTCGCTTAATTTTATGCGGAGACTCGATGTCATTCCTGATGAAACATATCAAGGTGCTCTAGTAATCGTTTGTGACACAGCCAATCAAGAAAGAGTCGATGATTCCCGTTATACAACCGGTGATAGATTGATTAAAATTGACCACCATCCTAATGAGGATCCGTACGGTGATATTGTTTGGGTCGATACAACCTCGAGCTCATGTAGCGAATTGATTTATGAATTTGCAAAGGATCAAGGTTTAATCGTGACAGATGAAGCTGCAAGACTCCTTTATGGAGGAATTGTCGGAGATACTGGAAGATTTTTATATCCTAGTACAAATGATAGAACCTTTATTTATGCTAGTGAACTTATTCATTATAATTTTTCAAGAACTGAGCTTTATGACAAAATGTACGAGCAAAAGCTTAATATTGTAAAGCTTAATGGATATGTCCTGCAGAATTTTGAAGCGAGAAAAAATGGGGTTGCATCGATGATTTTATCGAAGGAGCTTTTGCAAAAATATGACGCTAGACCATCAGAAGCATCACAGCTTGTCAGTGTTCTCGGTGGTGTGGAAGGCTTGGTTGCCTGGGTTTTCTTTATTGAGGAAGACGATCAAATTCGCGTTCGACTTCGTTCGAAAGGCCCCGTTATTAACGGGATTGCTAAAAAGTATAAAGGTGGCGGCCATCCGCTTGCATCTGGTGCATCCATTTATTCATGGGACGAAGTGGAAGATGTAGTACGTGATCTTGAAGCGCTTTGTCAGCAATAAAATTTAGGAGGCTTTCCCTTATGTAAGCCTCCTAACCTTTTTCAATCCAAATGCATTTCGACTTTAATGGATAGTGTCGTGTAAATGAAAATTTCTCTGATTTCGAGACGATAGCGCTTGTCGTTAACCTTAACCACTTTGTTTTCAATTGCTCTCCTTAACATTTCCCTGCTTTCGTAAACCGTTTCTATTTCTTTGGCGAGGACCATGTTAATATCTTCCTTTATGCCATCTTCAACCTCATAAACGCTCAAAAGATCCAAATCATATTTTTTATAATTGGTCACCTCAATTTTAATTTCTTGCACTGTCATTTTTTCGAGATTCCGCTTATTCAATTCTCTAAATTCATCCTGCCAAATATTTTTTTCGGCAGTCAATTCTTTAATTATATCCTTTTGCTTTTGAATTTCCTCAGATTGCTTTTCCTGCCAGACGCCAAAAATATATAAAAAAATGCCCCAGCAAACTAAACCGCCTATCGCCATTCCTGAAAAAAAAACCTGCCATGAGGGTTTATGATAATATGGCGGAATTCTCATGGTGCGAGGTGCTCCTGGGTTAACCATTTAATGAGTAAAGCGCCGGTTTGAGCACCACCTAAGGCGGACAGGATGAGCAGAAATTGCTTAAATAAGTCCTTTGTTTCTCCTTGAAGCAGGCCTCTTTCGAAACTGTATACAGTGTCAAAGGTTCCACCGATGGCAGCAACAATTGCCCAAATCCGCAGGAGGTTGGAGAGGCGATAGATGGCCGTCAGCGGCGGATTTCCAGTTAAAAAGGTCGCAATGCCCCCAATGATAGAACCACCTAAAATAACACCGAGTGCAATGAAATAACTTTCTAAAAATGAATGAAAAAAAGTTGCTTCCTTCAAGGTAAATCCACCTTTTATCTCGACATAATACATTTTATGGACAAACCCGAAAGAATATGAATATATGAATAAAATATAATGTCTTGCTTCAGCGAGCCGCTTCCGCTTTTCCTGTCTAGTTTCCGCTTTTCGATAAAAAAGGGAACGTATTTTCCTTTTTACGATAGAACACTTATAATACAAATAGATAGAAGTGATGAGGGTGTGAGGAAAAATGGCTTACGTTCACCTGCAGGTTTATAGTTCCTATAGTTTATTATCAAGCACGGCGGAAATCCGTCAGCTTGTTCAAAATGCAAAGAATAAAGGCTATTCTGCGATTGCCTTGACAGATAAAAATGTTTTATATGCTACGGTCAACTTTTATAAGGAATGTCTAAAGCATTCAATAAAACCGATATTCGGCCTTACCGTGGATATTGAGGCTGATGATGCGCAAACTCCAACATTCCCTCTAGTTCTCCTGGCTAAAAATCAAACAGGCTTTCAGAATCTATTGAAAATATCCAGCGCAGTACAAACGAAATCGAAGACTGGTCTGCCGATTAAGTGGTTAAAGCACTATGCTGACGGATTAATCGCTATAACTCCTGGTGTTAGTGGGGAAATTGAAACTAGTCTACTAAACGGAGATATAGAAAAGGCCTATCAATCAGCAGAGCGTTATCAGGCAATGTTTGGTCCAGAAAATTTCTATGTATCGTTGCAAAATCATAACTTAAAAGCTGAGGCTTTCGTCCAATCTGAAATCATGACATTAGGACAAAAGTTAAATATTCCACTCGTGGTGACGAATGCAGTGCAGTATTTAGAAAAGGAAGATGCGTTTTCGCACGAGGTTTTATTAGCAATTAAAAATGGCGTAAAGCTTAGTGATGAGAACCGAGAGCGCTTAGAAACGAGCGAGTACTATCTGAAAAGTCCAGCGGAGATGGTGGAACTTTACGGAGACTATCCAGATGCGCTTGAGAATACATTGAAAATTGCCGCAAACTGTCAGGTTCAATTAAATTTGAATGAACAAAGGCTCCCAAAATATCCTGTTGCTAACGGTATGAATGCTGAGACTTTACTTGAACAGATTTGCTTAGCTGGCTTTCAAAAGAGATATCAAAATCCGACGACGCTACATAAGAAGAGACTTCAGTACGAACTCTCAATCATTAATAAAATGAAATTTAGCGATTATTTTCTAATCGTTTGGGATTTTATGAAATATGCTCGAGAACAAGGCATTTTGACTGGTCCAGGACGTGGATCGGCGGCTGGTTCGATGGTTGCGTATGTGCTGCAAATTACTGATATTGATCCAATTGAACATGGGCTCTTGTTTGAAAGATTTTTAAATCCAGAAAGAATTACGATGCCAGATATTGATATCGATTTTCCCGATACGCGCCGCGAAGAGGTTATCCAATATGTTATGCAAAAATA
This sequence comes from Bacillus marasmi, assembly GCF_902168435.1. GTDB lineage: Bacteria > Bacillota > Bacilli > Bacillales > Cytobacillaceae > Bacillus_BU > Bacillus_BU marasmi. The sequence goes on along the minus strand of NZ_LR656165.1, from coordinate 292,650 downwards.
TGGTCAACTTCATGTTGCCCAAATTATCACTTTCGGAACTTTGGCAGCAAGGGCGGCATTGAAGGATGTAGGCCGGGTATTTGGATTGAATCCAAAAGAACTGGATCAACTGACCTCACTCGTTCCTGCTAAACTCGGAATCACCTTAAAGGATGCATATCAAGAATCGGAGCGGTTAAGAATTTTTATAACGGAAGCGGACTTACTTCAACGGTTATTTGAAACAGCGACAAAGCTTGAAGGATTACCACGTCACACTTCAACACACGCAGCCGGTGTTGTAATTAGTGAATTGCCATTAGTCGAAACGGTGCCGATCCAAGCTGGGCATAATGAGGTGTATTTAACTCAGTATGCAATGGAATCTCTTCAGGAAGTCGGTTTGTTAAAAATGGATTTTCTAGGACTTAGAAACTTATCTTTCATTGAAAGTATTCTTGAAACGATTTATCGGTACACTAGAACTCGGATTGATATTAGGAACATTCCAATAAATGACGAGAAAACCTATGCATTATTAGCTGCTGGGAATACAACAGGTGTGTTTCAATTGGAATCAGATGGAATGCGCAAAGTATTAAAGCAACTTGTTCCATCTGCATTTGAAGACATTGTTGCCGTCAATGCGCTCTATCGTCCAGGCCCGATGGAAAATATCCCATTATTTATTAATCGGAAGCATGGGCGGGAGCAGATTGCTTATCCGCATCGGGATTTAGAGCCGATATTAAATAAAACATACGGTGTTATCATCTACCAGGAGCAGATAATGCAAATTGCTTCAAGTATGGCGGGGTTTTCTTTAGGTGAAGCTGACTTACTGCGCCGTGCCGTCAGTAAAAAGCAAAAGCAAACGCTCGATCGCGAACGTCAACATTTTGTAACTGGTGCGTTGAAAAATCAATATAGTGAGACTACAGCAAATGAAATCTATGATTTAATTGTACGTTTTGCAAATTATGGTTTTAACCGAAGCCATGCGGTAGCTTATAGTTTTATTGCTTATCAGCTTGCCTATTTAAAAGCCCACTATCCTGTTTATTTTATGGCGAATCTATTAACCTCTGCTGTTGGTAATGAGACGAAGCTCATGGGGTATTTACATGAGCTCTCGCAAATGGAAATTAAGCTATTGCCTCCATCTGTAAACGATAGTGATACTACCTTCAAAATTGAAGGTGACAGTATCCGTTATAGCTTATTGGCAATAAAAGGTGTTGGTGGAAATGCGCTGAAGGCCATCATGGCAGCCAGAAGGCGAAAAAGATTTCAAGATTTATTTGATTTTTGCTTAAGAGTTTCTCCTAAGCTTGTAAATAGAAAAACACTAGAGGCGCTAGTCCTTTCCGGAAGCTTTGATGAATTTGGCGAAGACCGTGCCGTTTTGCTGGCTAGCCTTGATGTAGCAATTGAGCATGCGCAGCTATTCATGCCAGAAGAAGGGGCGCAAATTGATTTCTTTGAAGCAGATGAATTGATGCCAAAGCCGAAGTATGTCGAGGTTGATCCTTTAACAATTGAAGCTAAGCTCGCATATGAAAAAGAAATATTAGGATTTTTCCTATCTGATCATCCTTTAGCAGCTTATCAACAGGAATTAAGGGCTGAAGGGCTTACTCCATTATCGGATTTGCAGCCTGGAAATCGTCATGCAGTTAAAGCAGTTTATGTTTCTAATATAAAAAAAATCCGCACTAAAAAAGGTGAACCGATGGCATTTTTAGTGGTAAGTGACCAAAGTGCAGAATGCGAAGCCGTAATCTTTCCGCAGGCATTTAAGAAAATGGGTCATTTATTGCAGCAAGGTACGATGTGGGTCCTTGATGGGGGAGTTGAGGAAAGAGACGGGAAATTGCAATTTATTATTAAAGACGGCAAAGGGATTTCGGGATATTTGTCGAAAAAGAATAAAACAAGGCTTTTTTTAAAGGTTGTGGCAGAAAAACAAACTCAAGAATTGCTTAATAAATTGCATACCATATTACATCAATATCCTGGTGAGATCGAAGTCGTTCTATATTATGAAGGTCTTGAAAAGACTGTGCGTTTAGCAAAATCAGAACAAGTTGATGGAACTGATTCTTGCATAAAGGAATTGCAAGGTCTATTAGGATTTGATAATGTAATATTAAAATAATCAAATTTTCAAATAATCAAAATCTTTACATGTATTTAGGTATGTTATATATTAATAAAGACAACTGGTCAGACCACTAGAAGGGGTTCAATAGCAAATCGTTAAAGCTATTTCTTGGTATAATTGAGGGAGTGGAAAAAGTTGACTATTAGAGAAGAAGCATTACACATGCACAGTTTGAACAAAGGAAAATTAGAAACAGTAACAAAGGTACCGGTACAAAATGCAAAGGACCTCAGTTTAGCCTATTCACCTGGAGTAGCAGAGCCATGCAAGGAAATTTACGATCGCCCTGAAACTGTATATGACTATACAATGAAGGGAAATATGGTTGCGGTCGTATCTGATGGAACAGCAGTACTTGGACTTGGGAATATTGGACCAGCAGCAGCTTTACCAGTAATGGAAGGAAAGGCAGTGCTTTTCAAAAGCTTTGCAGGCGTTGATGCGTTTCCAATTTGCTTAAATACAACTGATGTTGAAAAAATCATTGAAACAGTTAAACTATTAGAGCCAGTTTTTGGCGGTGTTAATCTTGAAGATATTGCTGCCCCAAATTGCTTCATCATTGAAGAGCGCTTGAAAAAAGAAGCTAACATTCCAGTTTTCCACGATGACCAACACGGGACTGCAATTGTTACAGCAGCGGGCTTAGTTAATGCCGTAAAACTAACTGGTAAAAAAATGAATGAAATTAAAGTCGTGGCAAATGGAGCGGGAGCTGCAGGAATCGCGATTATCAAGCTTCTTTATACATACGGTGTCCGCGATATCATTATGTGTGATACTAAAGGGGCTATTTATGAAGGCCGACCTGAAGGTATGAATAATATCAAAGATGAGGTTTCAAAATTCACCAATCGTGAAAATCGTAAAGGTAGCTTAGCTGATGTTATTGATGGCGCTGATGTATTTATCGGTGTATCTGCAGAAGGTGCATTGACACCTGAAATGGTTAAAACAATGAATGAAAATCCAATCATTTTTGCGATGGCAAATCCTAATCCAGAAATCATGCCGCATCTTGCTAAAGAAGCTGGAGCAGCAGTTGTAGGAACAGGCCGCTCAGATTTCCCTAATCAAGTGAACAACGTTCTTGCATTTCCTGGGATTTTCCGTGGAGCATTAGACGTTAGAGCAACACATATTAATGAGGAAATGAAGATGGCTGCCGTTGATGCCATTGCTAGTCTAGTTAGTGATGAAGAGCTTAATGCGGACTACGTTATTCCTGGACCGTTTGATCCACGTGTCGCACCTGCTGTTGCTGCAGCAGTAGCCAAATCTGCAATGGAGACTGGGGTAGCTCGTATCAAAGTTGATATTGAAGAAATTAAAGAAAAAACGAAAAGACTTGCGAATATTGGAAAAAGTGAGTGAAAAATGTGAATACCTCACAGGAGAATTCAAAGGTTTATCTTGAAATTGTAAAACAGCTAAGACTGATGATTCATTCGGATAACCTAAAGCCTGGGGATAAACTTCCATCTGAACGTGAACTAACCGAGCGCCTAAATGTTGGGCGCTCTTCAGTTAGGGAAGCACTTCGGTCATTAGAACTTTTAGGTTTAATTGAGACTAGAAGAGGTGAAGGAACATTCATCAGGGATTTTAAGGGGCACAGGCTGGTTGAATTAATCAGTACATTTATTCTTCAGGATGAAGAAGCAAAAAAAGATGTACATGAATTAAAATATTTAATTGAATTGGACTGTTTACGACTAATTGTACAAAGAAATAATGATGAAAAGTTGAACAATTTTTATCAATGGGTAACAACTAATGATTTTGATGACGATGAGTATTTTTTTAACATTGTCACACTATCTGAAAATCGGTTAATATTAAGAATCTGGTTAATTTTGAAGGACTATGACGCTGTATTAAAAATTGCAAAGAAGGTAGCACCGAAGGAAAAATATATCGCACTCATAGAATCTTTACTTAATAAAGATCAAGCAGGAATTATTTCCTCTTTTAACTCACTGCGTAAACTGTCGAGTTATTAACGACGGATTCTTACAAACAACTTTTGAGAACCATCGTATAATGAAGGACAGGTAGTTTTTTTTTTTGGTAGTGGTCAGGCCACTTCGAAAAAATAATCAGATTTTATTTATATTAAATTTTTGTAGTTCAAAAGATTAGTGAATCATCCAAGGGGAGGTACGACCTTGCTTAAAGAGCTTTTTACAAAGTCGAAAAAGAAAAAGTATGCAACAATTCCATCAGATCACGCCAATCAAGATGTTCCTGAAGGAATTATGACCAAATGTCCAAAGTGCAAAAAGAACATGTATACAAAGGAATTGACAAAGAATTTAAAGGTTTGCTTACATTGTGATTATCATTTTCCACAAAATTCAAGAGAACGGATTGAATGTTTTCTTGATGAGGGAAGCTTTGTTGAAATCAATCAAAATATGATTTCAACTAATCCGCTAGATTTCCCAGAATATCTAGAAAAGGTTGAAAGTGACCGTGTGAAAACAGGCATAAATGAGGCAGTTGTCACAGGCACTGGTAGAGTAAATGATATGCCAATTGCGATTGCAGTGATGGATTCTACCTTTAGAATGGGGAGTATGGGATCTGTTGTTGGTGAAAAAATTACTAGGGCAATTGAAAAGGCAGATGAATTGTCGATTCCATTTATCATTTTTACCGCATCAGGTGGTGCCAGAATGCAGGAAGGTGCATTAAGCTTAATGCAAATGGCTAAAACGAGTGTTGCGTTAAAACGATTTAGTGATAACGGAGGATTGATTATTTCAATCATGACTCATCCTACTACTGGTGGTGTATCGGCGAGCTTTGCATCATTAGGGGACTATAATCTAGCCGAACCAGGTGCTTTAATTGGTTTTGCTGGACGTAGAATCATTGAACAAACCATTCGTGAGGAACTTCCTGAGGATTTCCAAACAGCTGAATTTTTGCTGAAATGTGGTCAGCTTGATGCCGTTATTTCAAGACTAGAATTGAAAGAACAGGTTGCAACTATCCTCGACATTCATCAATCAGGAGGTGAGCTCGAATGGCTGGAGAACTAGAATTTGAACGTCCAATTGTCGAGCTTCGGAAGAAAATCACTGAGCTAAAGGAATTTACTCAATCAACAGATGTTGATTTATCCGCTGAGATTCATAATCTAGAAATTAGATTGGAAAAGCTTGAAAAAGAGATATATGAAAATATGGATCCATGGGACCGAGTCCAAATTGCTCGTCATCAAAACCGTCCAACAACACTTGATTATATCTCTTTGCTCTTTACAGATTTTGTTGAATGCCATGGTGACAGAACCTTCCGTGATGATGAAGCGATTGTCGGCGGGATTGCAAAGTTCAAAGGTTTACCGTTAACAATTATTGGTCATCAACGTGGTAAAGATACAAAGGAAAACATCCGTCGTAATTTCGGAATGCCACATCCGGAAGGCTATCGCAAAGCACTACGTCTTATGAAGCAGGCTGAAAAGTTTCGTCGTCCAATAGTTTGTTTTATTGATACGAAGGGTGCTTATCCAGGAAAAGCTGCTGAGGAACGCGGTCAAAGCGAAGCAATCGCCAGAAACTTATTTGAAATGGCTAGCCTTAAAGTGCCAGTTATTTGTGTTGTCATTGGTGAAGGTGGTAGCGGTGGTGCGTTAGCACTTGGAGTAGGGAATCGTATTTACATGCTTGAAAATTCTACTTACTCAGTTATCTCTCCTGAAGGTGCTGCATCTATATTATGGCGTGATGCAGCTCTAGCAAAACAAGCGGCTCAATCCATGCAAATTACAGCCCCGGATTTAAAGAGATTAGGAATTGTTGATGAAATCATTCCGGAAGTAAGAGGCGGAGCGCATAAAGATATTAATCTTCAGGCCGAAGAAATTGAAAAAGTTCTCATGAAATCACTTAAGGAATTGCACGTACTGTCCGAAAAAGAACTAGTAAATGACCGATATGATAAATTCAAAGCAATTGGCAAGTTCGATTTTTCATCAGAATATAGTGCTATTAAGTAATTGCTAAAAGCCTGTGACTGTTATTCAGCACAGGTTTTTTATGTAAAAATATGGATGTATATACCGTAAGATTCATAAATCATCTCCTCATTAACGCATTAAAGCGGTTGCATTTTGCGGAGTATTCCGTCTATGGATGAAAGGCGAGTATACAGTTGTTATCGTACATCTGTCGTGTTATTTTAGAAATATTCCATAGATTGATTGTTAATAATAAATACAGTCAATATTTATTTTTTATGTTAAGCTAGAAATTTTTTACATATTTTTGACTTATTATTTTAATGAGGTGATGTCAACATGAAAAAAATCGGCGTGTTAACAAGTGGTGGCGATGCTCCAGGAATGAACGCTGCAGTCCGTGCAGTCGTTAGAAAAGCGATATATCACAACCTAGAGGTTTATGGAATTTATGGTGGATATTCAGGCTTAATTAGTGGAAACATTAAAAAGCTCGAATTAGGATCAGTTGGTGACATTATTCATCGTGGTGGAACGATTTTATATTCAGCCAGATGTTTGGAATTCAAAACAAAAGAAGGCCAGCAAAAAGGGATTGAGCAATTAAAGGCTCACGGCATTGATGGATTAGTCGTAATTGGTGGCGATGGCTCATATCGTGGCGCGAAAGCACTGACAGAGCAAGGTTTCCCGTGTGTGGGTGTCCCAGGAACGATTGATAACGATATTCCAGGAACAGAATTAACGATTGGCTTTGACACGGCATTAAACACAGCAATTGATGCAATTGATAAAATTCGCGATACTGCAACAAGCCATGAAAGAACTTTTGTAATTGAAGTAATGGGTCGCGATGCTGGGGATATTGCCCTTTGGTCAGGTTTAGCAGGTGGGGCAGAAACCATTTTAATACCTGAAGAAAACTATGATATGAATGAGATTGTCGCTCGATTAAATAAAGGCTCAGAGCGTGGTAAAAAGCATAGTATTATTGTTGTTGCTGAGGGCGTAATAAGCGGAGTAGAGCTCGGTAAGGAATTAAAGGCGGCTACGAACGCTGATGTACGTGTATCGGTATTGGGGCATATTCAAAGAGGTGGAACCCCAACCGCAGCAGACCGCGTATTAGCTAGTCGTTTAGGCGCCCATGCCGTAGAATTACTAATTAATAAAAAAGGTGGCCGTGCTGTAGGCATTGAAAATAATCATTTAGTTGATTACGATATTATAGAAGCATTAGCACAAAAACATAAGGTCGATTACAGCTTGCTTAAATTATCAAAAGAGCTTTCAATATAGGTTATATTTAACCGGCAGGAGGATAGAAAATGCGCAAAACAAAAATTGTTTGTACGATTGGCCCAGCGAGTGAAAGTGTAGATAAGCTTACTCAATTAATTGAAGCTGGAATGAATGTTGCTCGTTTAAATTTCTCACATGGTGATCATGTGGAGCATGGTGAAAGAATCAAAAACATTCGCGAAGCTGCTAAAATTACTGGGAAAAATGTTGCGATTTTATTGGATACGAAAGGTCCAGAAATCCGCACGAACAATATGGAGAATGGTGCAATTGACCTTACAGTGGGGCAAGAAGTACGCATCTCTATGACAGAGGTTTTAGGTACTGTAGATAAGTTTTCCGTTACATATCCAGGATTAATTGATGATGTACAACCAGGTTCAACAATTCTTTTAGATGATGGGTTAATAGGACTGGAAGTTTTAAAGATAGACAATGACTTAGGTGAGATTGTCACGAAGGTTCTTAATGGCGGAACGCTGAAAAATAAAAAAGGTGTTAACCTTCCGGGTGTTCGTGTTAATCTACCTGGAATAACCGAAAAAGATGCTCAAGATATCTTGTTCGGAATTGAACAAAATGTTGATTTTATCGCAGCATCATTTGTTCGTAGAGCAACGGATGTTTTAGAAATCCGTCAGCTGCTTGAAGAACATAATGCGAATCATATCCATATTATTCCGAAAATTGAGAACCAAGAAGGTGTAGATCATATTGATGAAATCCTCATGGTTTCTAATGGATTAATGGTGGCACGCGGTGATTTAGGGGTTGAAATTCCAGCAGAAGAGGTTCCGCTTGTTCAAAAAGCATTGATTAATAAATGTAATGCACTTGGGAAACCTGTTATTACAGCTACTCAAATGCTTGATTCGATGCAAAGAAATCCACGTCCTACACGTGCAGAAGCAAGCGATGTAGCGAATGCAATCTTCGATGGAACGGATGCAATTATGCTTTCAGGTGAAACTGCAGCTGGGCAATACCCAGTCGAAGCGGTTCAGACGATGCACAATATTGCATCACGTGCAGAAACGGCATTAGAGCATAAAGAAATATTATCAAACCGCAGTAAAAGCACAGAGCATAATATGACGGATGCGATTGGTCAGTCAGTTGCTCATACAGCATTAAATTTAGATGTAAGTGCAATCATTACCCCAACAGAGAGCGGACATACTGCACGAATGATCTCTAAATATCGTCCAAAGGCCCCAATCGTAGCTGTTACTTCCTACGACTATGTTTGCCGTCGGTTAGCGCTTGTGTGGGGCGTATACCCACAATTGAGCCAAAGGGCGACGACCACTGATGAGATGTTAGATTTCGCAGTTGATGCAAGTGTGGATAGTACGATTGTTAAGCATGGCGATTTAGTCGTCATTACCGCAGGAGTTCCAGTAGGAGAGGCGGGAACAACAAACCTTATGAAAATTCACATCGTCGGCGACGTTTTGGCAAAGGCACAGGGCATTGGCAGAAAGTCAGCTTATGGAAAGGTTGTTGTGGCTCAAAATTCAACTGAGGCATTAAATAAGGTCAAAGAAGGCTCCATTCTCGTTACAATCGGCTCAGACCGTGATATGGTGCCAGCTATCGAAAAATGTAGCGCCTTAATTACTGAAGAAGGTGGACTAACAAGCCATGGCGCTGTAGTGGGATTGAATTTAGGAATCCCTGTCATCATCGGAGTTGATCTTGCGACTAAGCTCTTTAAAGATGGACAAGAAATCACTGTTGACGCAGCAAGAGGCGTTATATACAATGGCCACGCCAGCGTACTTTAAAAAAGCTTAAAATAATGAGATAATCGTAAAAGAAGGATGGGGATATTCCCATCCTTTTCTTTAGTAGAAATTTGTATGGAGGTATGGTAAATGCGATATTTATTTTTATTAATCATTATCATTCCGGCAGCAGAAATCGGCTTTTTAATGTACTCGGGAAAACTTATCGGCATTTTGCCAACGATTCTCCTCATTATACTATCAGGAATTGTAGGGTCATATTTGGCTAAGAAAGAAGGATTGGAAACAATCAGAAAAGCCCAGGAGCAGATGAGCTACGGAGAGATGCCAGGAGATGCGATACTAGATGGAATATGTGTATTAATTGGTGGAACACTATTGTTATCACCAGGCTTTATTACAGATTTTGTAGGGTTATTTTTATTAATACCCTATACACGGATTTTCTTTAAAAAGTTGATTGCACGTGGTTTAACGAAATGGATGAATAAGGGCAGAATTACGATTATCAGATAGAAAAGTAGAGGCTAATGAAAAAATGCTGACTGAAGGCCAGTCAGCACTTTTCATATTGAGTTTATTGCTGTGTTCCTTTTATATAAGCCCATACGTCGCGAAATACATGGGCTCGATTAAGCGTGTTGATAATGACTAATAGGACAGGTCCGGCGATAAGTCCGAGAAAGCCTAACAACTTAAAGCCAACAAACAACGCAATTAAGGTGGCTAAAGGATCAAGGCCAATGTTTGAGGACAAAACTTTTGGCTCCATAAGTTGACGTTGAACAAGTACAACAATATATAGGACTGTTAGGCCAATCGCAATTCCTGTGTCACCAGTAATGATTTCATAGATAATCCACGGTACAAAAATGGCACCTGTTCCTAAGTAAGGAATTACATCGACAATACCAGTTATTAAAGCAACTGTAATGGCGTAGTCAATTCGTAAAATTAATAATCCAATTAAAATAATGATTGTTGTCATTGAAATTAGTGTTGCTTGAGCCTTTAAAAAACCAAATAATGCCTTTTTTAAATCAATAAAAACCGTTCTTCCACTTGTTTTGGCGCGATGTGGTAAAAATCTCCCAATCATATTCGATAAACGATACCAATCTTTGCTGATAAAAAAGGTTGCCAGCAGTGAAAAAATCAATACGGTTGCAGCATTTGGGAACCAGGAAAGGACGTTTGGGATATTGCCAAAAAAGTTTTTAATAAAACTTCCAACAGTTGTTCCAAAGGTTTTACCCACGTTTTCAATGTTTTCCATGATGGTTTCTTGCTGACCTGAATCTAGATTTTGAAATAAATTAGCGATTTGATGATAAAAAGGAAGGATTTGTCCGGCTAGCATATCTTGAATGTAGGCAATGATGGTGTCAAGATGATTTGGCACAACCGCAGCAATATAATTTGCCCCGGTGACGATTTCTGCTATTAATAATGTCATGAGTCCTGCAAAAGTGGCAAAAATAATGATTAGCGTGATGAACACAGAAAGCGCACGAGGCAGTCTTGCCTTCGTCTCTAAAAAATTAACAAGCGGGTTCATCATGAATGCAATGATAAAGCCGATGATAAACGGATAGGTTATTTTTGATAAGTAATAAAAGCCAAGCACAGCTATAAGAACAATACCGATTACGAAGAGAAGGCGCAGAAATCGAAACAGATTCGTTTTATTCAATAAAATCCTCCTTTACGTTTTTACATAACAATATATTAACATTTTTTAGTAAATATTGCTTTATTCCATCATCAAGCCATTCAATGTGGTTAAAGGAGTTTGAAAATGAAATTTGAAGCCTATGCATTTCTAGCCATTTTATTAATCATTGCATTTTTCTCGAAAAATCAATCGATGATCATTGCAGTTGCCTTCCTTTTAGTGCTGAAATTAGTAGGAGTAGATGGTAAGGTCTTTCATTATATTCAGTCGAAAGGAATCAACTGGGGTGTGACGGTGATTACGATTGCAGTTTTAGCACCAATCGCAGCAGGTCAAATCGGCTTTAAAGATTTATCTGGAGCTTTCAAAACTCCCTATGCATGGATTGCATTACTTTCTGGGATGGCAGTTGCCCTGTTAGCTAAGGGGGGCGTCACTTTATTGGCGGATGATCCGCACATCACAACAGCCCTTGTATTAGGAACAATACTATCTATTTCCCTTTTTCATGGCGTCGCAGTTGGCCCACTAATTGGGGCGGGAATCGCTTATATGGCAATGAAAATCGTCCAATTGTTCATTGCAAAATAATTTATTTTTTTACAAATTAAGCCGTTTTCGTTCACAAAAGTCTGATAATTGTTTATAATAGGATTTGTAAGTCCAATCATATCAAAAAAACATTATAACCATCCTTATAATGAATTTGTAAAAAATGAAAACCTTTTCACTTTTTACAAATGGGGAGAAAGGTTATAAATAGAGGAGAATCATTAGGAGTATAGGTTGAAACAAGGTGATATTAGTAATATTCCAAAATAGAAGCCTACTAGTCTTTCTTTCTATTTTGAGCATCTATGAACAAGCGCTCATTCGAACAAAATATTATTGGTCTGTGGATTAGCTGGTTACAGCTAACTTTTTAAGGATAGCATTGACTATCCATATATTGTACAGAGGGGTATCTTTCTGACTCGCTTATAAATAACTGATTTTTCAGATATTTAAGCAAATTTTGACAGACAAAGGGTATTTGGGGAATTCTTATTTAGAAAAGGAGAGATTATTTATGACAGTTACACGTGGTCTTGAAGGGGTAGTAGCAACAACTTCATCTATCAGTTCAATTATTGATGATACCCTAACTTATGTTGGGTACAATATCGATGACTTAGCAGAAAACGCAACTTTTGAAGAAGTTATCTACCTTTTATGGCATCGCAGACTACCTAATGCGCAAGAACTAGCTGAACTAAAAAATCAACTTGCTGAAAATGCAAGTTTACCACAAGAAATTTTAGATCATTTCAAAATGTATCCGATTGATAAAGTTCATCCAATGGCTGCACTTCGTTCTGCTGTTTCTTTACTTGGCTTATATGATGACGAAGCAGATTTAATGGACGAACAAGCAAACTATCGCAAAGCGATTCGTTTACAAGCAAAATTACCATCAATCGTTACTGCATTCTCAAGAATTAGAAAAGGTTTAGAGCCTGTAGCTCCACGCAAGGATTTCAGCATTGCTGAAAACTTCCTATATATGCTATCTGGAAAAGAGCCAGATGCTATTGCTGTTGAAGCTTTCAACAAAGCTTTAGTTCTTCATGCAGACCATGAATTAAACGCTTCTACATTCACAGCTCGTGTTTGTGTGGCAACTTTATCTGATGTATATTCCGGAATTACATCTGCTATCGGCGCACTAAAAGGTCCTTTACACGGTGGTGCTAACGAAGCAGTTATGAAAATGCTTTCTGAAATTGGTACATTAGATAATGTTGAACCATATATCCGCGAGAAACTTGCTAATAAAGAAAAAATCATGGGCTTTGGTCACCGCGTATATCGTTTAGGTGATCCACGTGCTAAGCACTTAAGAGCAATGTCTGAAAAATTAACTCAATTAACAGGCGAGCCACAATGGTATGTTATGTCTACTAAAATCGAAGCAATCGTTACAGGTGAGAAAAAACTTCCACCGAACGTTGATTTCTATTCAGCATCTGTATACCACAGCTTAGGTATCGACCATGACCTATTCACACCAATCTTTGCTGTAAGCCGTGTCTCAGGTTGGTTAGCTCATATTTTAGAGCAATACGAAAACAACCGTTTAATTCGTCCTCGTGCGGATTACACTGGTCCATCATTACAAACATATGTGCCAGTTGAACAAAGATAAAAAAATTTTTCGTGAAAGTTTACAATTTAGACAAAAACTGATGTAATATATAGGGGAAAGTTTTTGTTAATTTATGAAAAGTGCAGCGACTTCAGTCCGGTTTAAAAATAGTCACTATTTTTTACCGGGCTGCTTAAGTGAGTCGTCTGCACGTTTTCATGGACATGGAGGGAGAAAAAGATATGCTAGGAGAAAAAATCACAGTAAAAGACGGAGTATTAAATGTACCAAATAACCCAATCATCCCTTTTATCGAAGGTGACGGTACTGGTCCGGATATTTGGGCATCAGCTTCACGCGTATTAGACGCAGCAGTAGAAAAAGCTTACAAAGGTGAGAAGAAGATCGTTTGGAAGGAAGTTTTAGCAGGAGAAAAAGCTTTCAATCAAACAGGTGAATGGCTTCCACAAGAGACTTTAGATCTAATTAATGAATACCTAATTGCGATCAAAGGACCTCTTACAACTCCAGTTGGTGGGGGAATTCGTTCATTAAACGTTGCACTACGCCAAGAATTAGACTTATTCGTTTGCTTACGTCCTGTACGTTGGTTTGAAGGTGTACCTTCACCAGTAAAACGTCCTCAAGACACTGATATGGTCATCTTCCGTGAAAACACAGAAGATATCTACTCAGGTATTGAGTACCAAAAAGGTTCAGACGAAGTGAAAAAATTAATCAACTTCTTACAAACTGAGCTAGGTGTTAAGAAAATCAGATTCCCTGAAACTTCAGGTATCGGTATTAAACCAGTTTCAGAAGAAGGAACAAAGCGTTTAGTACGTGCTGCAATCAATTATGCAATTAAAGAAGGACGCAAATCAGTAACGATTGTACATAAAGGTAACATTATGAAATTTACTGAAGGTGCATTCAAAAACTGGGGCTACGAGCTTGCTGAACAAGAATTCGGTGATAAAGTATTCACTTGGGCTCAATATGACAGATTAGTTGAAGAACAAGGTGCAGAAGCTGCAAACAAAGCACAAGCTGAAGCAGAAGCTGCAGGCAAAATCATCGTTAAAGATGCGATTGCTGATATCTTCTTACAACAAATCTTAACTCGTCCAAAAGAATTTGATGTAGTTGCTACAATGAACCTAAACGGTGACTTCATTTCTGATGCACTAGCTGCACAAGTTGGTGGTATCGGTATTGCACCAGGAGCTAACATCAACTACGAAACTGGACATGCAATCTTCGAAGCTACTCATGGTACTGCACCTAAGTATGCTGGATTAGATAAAGTAAATCCATCTTCTGAATTATTATCTGGCGTTCTTATGCTTGAACACTTAGGCTGGAACGAAGCTGCAGATATGATCGTAAAATCAATCGAAAAAACAATTGCTTCTAAAGTTGTAACTTATGACTTTGCTCGTCTAATGGATGGCGCAACAGAAGTAAAATGTTCTGAATTCGGTGATGAATTAATCAAAAATATGGAATAATTTTTATTCCGTTAAGCTAAGGCGCAATGGCGATTTGCTTTAATGCAAATTGCTTGCGCCTTTTGCTATATTATGTTTAGCTAATACTAGGCAATATTTTACAACGATTGGCTTCTTTTTGGTATGTTTATTTTTCAGAATTTTCTGTTAAGACACAAAGGGGGATATAATAATGACAATTAATCGTAAAAAAGTATCCGTAATCGGCGGAGGATTTACTGGTGCAACAACGGCATTCTTATTGGCTCAAAAAGAATTAGCTGATGTGGTGTTAGTTGATATCCCGCAAATGGAAAACCCAACTAAAGGTAAAGCTTTAGATATGTTAGAAGCAAGCCCAGTGCAAGGTTTTGATGCAAAGGTCACTGGTACTTCTAATTACGCTGACACAGCGAATTCTGATATTGTAGTTGTTACAGCTGGTATTGCTCGTAAGCCAGGTATGAGTCGTGATGACTTAGTTCAAACAAACCAAAGAATCATGAAGAGCGTTGCCCAAGAAATTGCCAAACACTCTCCGAACGCATTCATTGTTGTATTAACTAATCCAGTTGATGCGATGACATATACTATTTTTAAAGAGTCAGGATTTCCTAAAAACCGCGTGATTGGTCAATCAGGTGTCCTTGATACAGCGCGTTTCCGTACTTTCATCGCGGAAGAGTTAAATCTATCAGTGAAAGACATCACTGGTTTTGTACTAGGTGGTCATGGTGATGATATGGTTCCATTAATCCGTTATTCTTTTGCAGGTGGTATTCCATTATCAACTTTAATTCCTCAAGAACGCCTTGAGGCAATCGTTGAACGGACTCGCAAAGGTGGCGGAGAAATCGTCAACTTACTTGGAAATGGTTCTGCATACTACGCTCCAGCTGCTGCACTTGTGGAGATGTGTGAAGCCATTTTAAAAGACCAAAAACGCGTTCTTCCAGCCATTGCTTATCTTGAAGGTGAATACGGCTACGAAGGAATCTACCTTGGTGTTCCGACCATCCTTGGTGGAAATGGAATCGAAAAAGTCATTGAGCTTGAACTAACTGGCGAAGAAAAAGCCGCACTTAATAAATCAGCAGACGCAGTTCGCAGTGTAATGGCTGCATTAATTTAATAAATTACTTAAACAAAAAGATTCGAAGGCTACCTTCGGATCTTTTTTTAGGCTGTGTTAATGCACGGTGGTGATTTTTTCTAAGTTGATTGGAGAGGAAGACACGTAGACTCCTATGGGAGTAGCTGGCATGGGAGACCCCGCAGGCGCAAAGCGCCGAGGAGAACGAAAAGCGGAAGCGGCTTGCCCAGGGGTGACAGGCACAAGGCGAGCCGACTAGAAGGTTGTCCTTTAACCTTCTGGACGGTTTGAATTGTGACCCCGAGCCCCTAGCTGCTGCAGCTAGACAGGCTCCCAGTTAGCCCCATGGACCGCACGTGTCTGGAGCGGAAATCAACACTACAATATTAAGAAGTGTAAAAAGTTTGTAAAGAATCCGGTTATTTTTGGCGCTTGTTTCATTTTTCTAATAATATAGTAATAAGGTGAGAAAAATAAGTAGAAAAACGGGGAAAACGGATTTGGAGGACTATATGCAGAAAAAAGTATTAGTAGTGGATGATGAACAATCCATTGTTACCTTACTTCAATATAATTTAGAACAAGCGGGCTATAAAGTTACGACCGCAATGGATGGAGAAACAGGGAGAAATTTAGCACTTGAAGGTGAATTTGATTTCATCGTGCTTGATTTAATGTTACCGCGCCTTGATGGAATCGAAGTATGTAAACAACTTCGTCAACAAAAGGTGCTAACACCTATCCTGATGCTAACGGCAAAGGATGATGAATTTGATAAGATACTTGGACTAGAGCTTGGGGCCGATGACTATATGACAAAGCCTTTCAGTCCAAGGGAAGTAGTGGCTCGGATAAAAGCAATTCTTCGCAGAACGGAGGTTCAAAACCACGTTCAGTTAGCTAACAATGAAAGTGAAGATACTGACCATCTAGCCATTAAGGATTTGGCGATTTATCCAGACCATTATGAAGCATTTTATAAAGGTGAGTTATTAGAATTAACGCCGAAGGAATTTGAACTTCTTGTACATCTCGGTAAACATAAAGGCAAGGTTTTGACTCGTGATCAACTATTGAGTGCCGTTTGGAATTACGATTTTGCTGGTGATACTCGAATTGTTGATGTTCACATTAGCCATCTTCGAGATAAAATCGAACCAAATACGAAAAAACCGGTTTAAATTAAAACCATCCGGGGGCTTGGCTACAAATTAGAGGAGCCAAAAGGAAATGATAAAATTCCGAACTAGGCTATTACTAGCCTTAATCACATTAATATTTGTTGTACTGGTTGCCTTAGGATTATTACTCGGACAACTATTTAAGAGCTATTATTTTAATTCTTTTAATGAAAGGCTTCAAAAAGAAAATAACTTAGTAACGATTTATATGAAAAAAAACGGTGGGATTGCTAGTCTCGATCAAAATCAAGTTCATGAGTTTAGTGACATCATCAAGGCGAGAGTCTCAGTTACCGATACGAAGGGGAATCTTCTTTATGATAGTGGAGAGATATCTGGTGCGATTAAATATGAAGAGCATTATCGAACCTTAAAAGATATTATTTCTACAAAAAGGAATCAACAGGATCTTGTTGTTAATAATGATGGGAAGGAACTCCATTACTATTGGAATCCGATAGAACAAAATAACAAAATAGAAGGCTATGTTTTTCTTAGCGCCAAAATGGATGTGTTGGAGGAAGCTTATAGTCAAATTTGGTGGCTTCTATCGATTAGCTTTGTCATTGCGTTAATTGTCATCATCATTTTAGGGACAAGTATTACTTCTCGCTATACGAAACCAATTGAATCAGCAACAAATGTTGCGATGGAATTAGCAAAAGGAAACTATCGTGCTCGAACTTATGAAGATAAGGTCGATGAAACAGGAATGCTCAGCACTTCTATAAATATTTTAGCAAGAAATCTCCAGGAGATGATGAAGGCAAAGGAAATGCAGCAGGACCGTTTGTCAACTTTAATCGAGAGCATGGGAAGTGGATTAATCTTAATCGATCATCGCGGTTATGTTTCGTTAATTAATCGAGCTTATAAACAAGTTTTCAATGTAAAGCCACAGGAGTATTTATACAGACTTTATCACGAAGTCATTGAACACCGGGAAATTGCTGAATTGGTAGAAGAAATATTTATTACTGAACAGCAAGTTAAGCGATATTTGCGGATTCCAATTGGAATTGATATAAAACATTTTGAGGTTTTTGGTGCGCCAATCATTGGCACTAACGATGTATGGAAAGGGACATTGCTTGTTTTTCACGATATTACTGAAATTAAGAATCTGGAACAGACAAGAAAAGACTTCGTCGCCAACGTTTCTCATGAGCTCAAAACACCAATTACTTCTATTAAAGGATTTACAGAAACTCTGTTGGATGGTGCGAAGGAAGATCCAAAAACATTAGAAGCATTTTTAAATATTATATTGGTGGAAAGTGACCGCTTGCAAACGCTCATAGAAGAATTATTAGAGCTTTCGAGAATTGAGCAGCATCAATTTAAGCTCGACATTAAAGAAGTTGATTTAGTACCGATAATTACTGACATCATAAAAATGCTTCATAAAAAAGCAGAGGATAAAGGAATTACCATTCAATACAAAACTACTGAAGCTGATTTGGTCATTGAAGGCGATCCGTCTCGATTAAAGCAAGTGTTTATCAATTTAATTAATAATGCCATCATGTACACTCCTAAAGATGGAAAAATAACTGTGGATACAGAATTAAGGGATAAGCACGTTCTTGTCCGTATATCTGATAGTGGGATTGGGATTGAAAAACAAGAGATTCCAAGAATATTTGAACGATTTTATCGAGTGGATAAGGCTCGGAGCCGAGACTCTGGAGGAACAGGCCTTGGTTTGGCAATTGTTAAGCACCTTGTCGAGGCTCATAAAGGGACGATCACCGTATCTAGTAATGTAGGTCAAGGGAGTATGTTTACCATTTCTTTGAGAAAGAAATTATCAATACTTTAATTTTAAACAACTTTTAATAATTCGTTTATCATTTGTTAATAATTCGTCGATATACTCAATATTGTAATCCCCCCTCAAAATATGCATGGCAGTCAAGACGAAGGTGCTCCCCCCTTCGTCTTTTTGCATTCCTAGCCACAGGGTAAGGTCTTCCGCTTTTACAAACTCTCAATTTTTCATATTTAAAACAAACCGTGATAAAATGGTTAAAGAATAATTTTGGTAATCAATATAAAGGAGGCTGTTTACTTGGATAAAAAGCTCATATTAATAGATGGAAACTCGATAGCCTATCGAGCTTTTTTTGCATTACCTTTACTTAATAATCAAAAAGGGATACATACAAATGCGGTTTATGGCTTTGCGATGATTTTAATGAAAATTATTGAAGAAGAAAAACCAACCCACATTATGGTTGCCTTTGATGCAGGAAAAACGACGTTTCGCCATCAAACCTTTAGTGAGTACAAGGGTGGAAGACAAAAAACGCCGCCTGAGCTTTCAGAGCAATTTCCGTTTATACATGAACTCCTTGATGCATACGGGGTTTCGCGATACCAGCTCGAAAACTTTGAAGCAGATGATATTATTGGTACTTACTCGAGGCAAGCTGAAAAAGATGGATTTCACGTTAAAGTCATTTCAGGAGATAAGGATTTAACTCAATTAAGTTCAGATCATATTACAGTTTGTATTACTAAAAAGGGCATTACTGATATGGAGGTTTATACTCCACAACATATTCAGGAAAAATATGGACTTACACCAGGTCAAATCATTGATATGAAGGGATTAATGGGTGATGCTTCAGATAATATCCCCGGAGTTCCTGGGGTTGGCGAAAAAACCGCCATTAAGCTGTTAAAAGAGCACCAAACCTTAGAGAACCTACTAGAATCAATCGATCAAGTGAGTGGAGCGAAGTTAAAGGAAAAATTAGCTGAATTTAAGGATCAGGCCATCATGAGTAAAGAGCTTGCGACCATCACAACCGAAGCTCCGGTGGAACTGCAGCTTTCAGAGCTTGAATACGAAGGAATTCACAAAGATCGAGTCATTCAGATTTTTAAAGAGCTGGAGTTTCAAACATTATTGGAACGAGTTGGCTCTGATTTGGACGAGGAAACATCTGTCGAGCTACAGCCGCTTGATTTCCGGATTGTAGAGGAAATCCAAGAAAATATGCTAACCGAACACACTGCCTTTTATTTGGAAATGCTTGATGAAAATTACCATCATGCTGAAATTATTGGGCTATCCTTTGCAAATGAAACAGGCTACTACTATGTTTCGTTAGAAAACGCCTTAAAATCTGCAGCGTTTAAAACATGGGCAGAAGATGAAAACATGAAAAAAATTGTCTTTGATGCGAAACGGACAGAAGTAGCGTTAAGGCATAAGAGCATTCACTTAGCAGGGATTGAGTTAGATTTATTGCTGGCTTCGTACATTTTGAATCCTGCAGAGGCGGTTAATGAAGTAAGCGCAATTGCGAAGCGCTATCAATTTAGCGATGTATTAACAGATGAGCAAGTTTATGGCAAGGGCGCGAAACGACATATACCACAAGAGCAGCAGGTGGCAGAGCATTTAGTTCGTAAAGCTGATGCGATGATGGTTTTAGCTGAAAAGCTCGTCCAAGAGCTAAAGGACAATCAGCAATATGAATTATTTACTGAATTGGAAATGCCGTTATCGCTTATTTTGGCAGATATGGAATATCAAGGGATCACCATCGATGAAGAACGCCTTCGCAAAATGGGTGAGGAAAACAATCAAGCCTTGCTCGGGCTTGAAAGAAATATCCACTCATTAGCTGGGGAGGAATTCAATATCAATTCTCCGAAGCAGCTTGGGGTTATTTTATTTGAGAAGCTAGGATTACCCCCAGTTAAAAAAACAAAAACTGGATACTCGACATCTGCTGATGTATTGGAAAAACTAGAGCATAGTCACGACGTAATTAAAGAAATTCTCCATTTCCGTCAGCTTGGTAAACTGCAATCAACCTACATTGAGGGCTTACTAAAGGTCATGGATCCGACTACGAAAAAGGTTCATACGAGATTTAATCAAGCGTTAACCCAGACGGGTCGCTTAAGCTCAACGGATCCAAATCTGCAAAATATCCCGATTCGCTTGGAGGAGGGGCGGAAAATTCGCCAGGCATTTGTGCCATCTGAACCGGGCTGGTATATATTCGCTGCCGATTATTCGCAAATTGAGTTAAGGGTTATGGCTCATATTTCCGGTGATGAAAAATTAATACATGCCTTTAATGCTGGCCTTGATATTCATACGAAAACGGCGATGGATGTTTTTCATGTAAGCGCAGAGGAGGTTACCTCGAATATGCGCCGTCAGGCAAAAGCTGTAAATTTTGGGATTATATACGGCATTAGTGATTATGGACTTTCGCAATCGCTTGGAATTACTCGAAAGGAAGCTGGATTATTTATTGAGCGCTACCTGGAAAGTTATCCAAGTGTGAAGGAATACATGGAGGTAATCGTCAAGGATGCAAAGCAAAAGGGGTATGTTTCTACCTTGCTACAGCGCCGACGTTATATCCCGGAGATTACTGCTCGCAATTTTAACATTCGAAGCTTTGCAGAACGTACAGCAATGAATACGCCGATACAAGGTAGTGCGGCAGATATTATTAAAAAAGCGATGATTGATATGGCTGACCGTTTGAAGGCTGAAAAGGTTAAAACAAGACTATTGCTTCAGGTCCACGATGAATTAATTTTTGAAACACCAGAGGAAGAAATTGAGATTTTGAAAAAAATTGTGCCAGATGTGATGGAGAATGCAATCCAACTGAAAGTGCCATTAAAAGTCGATTACGCTTACGGACCTACATGGTTTGATGCGAAATAAACAGTAATCAGCATTGATGAAAGGTGGAGGCAGCGCTTGCCAGAACTACCAGAGGTTGAAACAATAAAACGTACTTTAGAGGCATTAATCCTAAATAAACAAATTGACAGGGTTGCGGTTTTTTGGCCGAAAATCGTGAAGCATCCGGAAGAAGTTGAACAATTCCAGGATGCGCTTAAAGGTCAAACCTTTCTAGAAATGGGGCGTCGAGGCAAATTTTTGATTTTTTATAGTGATGATTTTGCACTTGTATCCCATTTAAGAATGGAAGGGAAATATGGCCTGTTTGAAAGTGACGAGCCTGTTGATAAACATACACATGTCATTTTTTATTTTACTGATGGGACTGAGCTTCGCTATAAGGATGTCCGCAAATTTGGCACGATGCATTTATTCTTAAAGGGGACCGAATTTAATCAACTTCCGCTTTCGCAGTTAGGACCAGAGCCGTTTTCACCTGAGTTTACGTTAGAATTCCTGACTGAGAAATTAGCATCGTCTAATCGAAAAATAAAAGTGCTTCTCCTCGACCAAACAGTAATGGTTGGTTTAGGGAATATTTACGTCGATGAAGCCTTATTTAGGGCTCGTATTCATCCTGAACGTTTAGCATCATCTCTAAGCAGTGGTGAAATAGCGATATTACATCGGGAGATTATTGCGACCTTAACGGAAGCTGTTGAAAAAGGTGGCAGTACGATCCGCTCCTATGTAAATTCCCAGGGTCAAATCGGTATGTTCCAATTGGAGCTGTTTGTTTATGGAAAGAAAGCTGAGCCGTGTGTGAACTGCGGAACAGAGCTGCAAAAAATGGTTGTTGGAGGACGGGGGACGCATTATTGTCCGGTTTGCCAGCAATTAAAATAGCATAAACTTTTGTGAGCCATATAACAATGGATGGGCACCTTCCATATACTATCATAGCGATTGACAGGAAGGGGCTTATCACAATGGCGCATTTGATCTCACTTTTTCTGCTAGCTTTTGCTGTCAGTCTTGACAGTTTTAGTGTTGGGTTAACGTACGGATTACGAAAAGTTCGTATCCCGTTGAAATCAATCTTGATTATTTCGGGCTGCTCTGCAGTTGTTTTGTTTTTCTCGATGAGCATTGGGCACTTTTTAGAACGATTGTTTTCGACGAAATTAGCTGAGAGTCTTGGGGGATTCATATTAATTCTCCTTGGAGCTTGGGTATTGTTTCAATTTTTCCGTCCGGAAAAGGTTACGGAACCTACGGAAATTGAAAGTACGATCATTAATTTTGAAATAAAGTCGTTAGGTGTAGTGATACAAATATTGAAAAAGCCGCTGTCGGCTGACTTCGACCAATCAGGCGTGATAACTGGAATCGAAGCGTTCATGCTTGGCTTAGCTTTGTCACTTGATGCAATGGGAGCCGGAATCGGTGCGGCGATGTTGGGATTTTCACCACTGATATTAACGGTTTCTGTGACAGTGATGAGTTTTTTATTTGTATTTATGGGGATGAGATTGGGCGGTATTTTTTCAAAATATGAATGGATACAAAAATTTTCATTTATCCCAGGCGTCATATTAATCATTATTGGAATGTATAAATTTTAGTTTTATTACGGGAAGGGTTATGTTATGGCTGTAATTATCGGATTAACAGGTGGAATTGCTAGTGGGAAAAGCACGGTGTCAAACATGCTAAAGGAGCTAGGAATTCCTGTTATTGACGCAGATGAAGAGGCACGCCTGGCGGTCGAAAAAGGGGAAAAGGCATATTACGAAATTGTAGAGCATTTTGGCGAAGATATTTTACTTGAGGATGGGTCGATTGATCGTCCGAAGTTAGGCAGTATTATTTTTCCGAATGAAGAAAAGCGAAAAATCCTCAATAGCATTGTCCATCCGGCTGTAAGACAAAATATGCTACAGAAAAAAGTACAATATGTTGCCGCTGGACATCAATTTGTGGTGTTAGATATTCCGCTTTTGTTTGAAAGCAAGCTTACCCATATGGTTGATAAAATTTTGCTGGTATTTGTCGATAAACAAACACAGCTTGACAGATTGATAGCGCGAAATAATTTTACTGAGTCAGAAGCTAAATCACGAATTGCATCACAGTTGCCCCTAAAAGAAAAAAAACAATGGGCAGATGATATAATCGATAACAATGGTACTATTGAGGAAAGCAAACAACAACTGCTGACGATTTTAACGAAATGGGGCTACACAAATCGCTAATTAGTATAACCCAAAGGAGAAGCTATGTGGCTTCTCTTTTGTTATGGTAGCATAATTACTGCTTTAAGCCTTGCTAGGGATAAAACTTTTTAAAAATCCGCAAATTAATGCTCACAAATGCGTTTTAATATGTTATACTATTTACAACTAAGCGAACATAAAAGTATAACATATTGCGGAAGGAGCCATACAATGAAGGCAAAAGTAGCGATTAATGGTTTTGGACGAATTGGAAGAATGGTATTCAGAAAGGCAATCCTTGAAAATGATATCGATGTGGTAGCGATTAATGCCAGCTATCCGGCCGAAACGTTAGCACATTTAATAAAATATGATACTACTCATGGACAATTCCCTGGTGAAGTAATTCCAAGTGAGGATGCTCTTACTGTAAACGGTAAACGCGTACAATTATACGCTAACCGTGATCCAAAGCAATTACCATGGGGAGAGCTTGGCATCGATGTTGTTATCGAGGCTACAGGTAAATTTAATGCCCGTGATAAAGCAGCATTACATTTAGAAGCAGGCGCTAAAAAGGTTATTTTAACTGCTCCTGGTAAAAATGAAGATGTTACAATCGTAATGGGTGTTAATGACGAAAAATTAGATATCGAAAAACATGATATTATTTCAAACGCTTCATGTACAACTAACTGTTTAGCACCTGTTGTAAAAGTTCTTGATGAAGAATTCGGAATCATTAACGGTTTAATGACAACAGTTCATGCTTACACAAATGACCAAAAGAACATTGATAACCCACATAAAGATTTACGTCGTGCCCGTGCTTGTGCGCAAAGCATCATTCCAACTTCTACTGGAGCGGCAAAAGCACTATCTTTAGTATTACCACAAATGGCTGGTAAGCTTCATGGAATGGCACTTCGTGTCCCAACACCAAACGTTTCTTTGGTGGACTTAGTTGTGGACTTAAAGAAAGATGTAACAGTGGATGAAGTGAATTCTGTATTCTACGCTGCTGCAAAAGGTCCGTTAAAAGGTATCCTTGATATCACTGATGAGCCGCTTGTATCGATTGATTTTAATACAAATGAAAATTCAGCAACGATTGATGGATTATCGACAATGGTAATTGGCGATAACAAAGTGAAAGTACTTGCTTGGTACGATAACGAGTGGGGCTATTCATGCCGTGTTGTTGACCTGTTAAAACATGTTGTAAAGGCAATGTCTAAAAGCACTGTAAATTGTTAATAAATGATTTCAAAATAACTAAAAGCTGCTTACCGATTTGGGGATCGGTAAGCAGTTTTTTTGTTTAAAGTACATAAGGTTTTGTGATTTTTAGTTGATTATCATGGGAGCTACTTGTCCAATTACCATCTTTTTTATAAGATAGAAGAGGATAGAAATCAATGAAGAAAAATTATTTAGAATTGGAGCGCTGACGAATGAAATGCCCTTCATGTCAACACCATAATACACGTGTTCTCGATTCTCGACCAGTTGATGAAGGAAAGTCGATTCGCCGCAGGAGAGAATGTGAACAATGTAGTTATAGGTTTACTACCTTTGAAAAAGTAGAGGAAATTCCACTTATTGTGGTTAAAAAAGAAGGAACTCGAGAAGAGTTTAATCGTGAAAAGATTTTACGAGGTTTAATTAAGGCTTGTGAAAAACGTCCGGTTGCCCTAAAAGAACTCCAGGAAATTACAATTGAAGTTGAAAAGGAGCTTCGCAATCAAGGCGTATCAGAGATTAAAAGTGATATGATTGGCGAAATGGTGATGGACAGGCTAGCAAAAATCGATGAAGTCGCTTATGTCCGCTTTGCTTCCGTTTACCGTCAATTTAAGGATATTAATGTATTTATCGATGAGCTAAAGGAATTAATAAAAAAGGAAATTTAGTAAATTTAGTGAGAGCTAAAGTCGTGTTTTAGCTCTTTTTTTCAATTTTATTGAATGAAAGGTTTGTGTTTTTATGGCCTATCATTGGCAGGAAGTTGTTCCACAAGATCGATACTTGGTTGCTTTAAAGGGGCTATTGCATGAATATGATCGCAAAGTATTAACTTTTTTATACCAGCCCATAATAGGTGCAACTAGTCTCAGTCTCTATATGACGCTTTGGGCTGAAATAGAGGGAAATCGTTTATGGTCTGAACCAAAGACTCATTATTTTTTAATGGATATTATGGGGCTCCAATTAAATGAAATTTACGAGGCCAGAATCAAGCTAGAAGGAATTAATTTACTTACCACTCTTGTCAGAAATAATGAAGAGGGAAGAGATTTTATTTATCAATTAATGCCCCCGAAGACTCCTGAACAATTTTTTTCATCCGATTTATTGAATGTTCCATTATCAAAAAATATTAGTGATACTCAGTATAAAAAGCTTCAACATTACTTCAGTAATAAATCTGCTGAGGCATTTAAAGAATTTGAAAATGTTTCTAAAGATTATGATGAAATCTTTGAATTTGTCTCTCCTAAAGCAATCGAATCGGCACGAAGGTCAGCAAAAATCCCTACTGAAATGGGAAATGAGTACGTTGGAAGAAAAGAGACCGGTGAAATTGAAATCAGCCAGTCCTATATTGATTTTGATATACTAATGGCGGGATTATCTGAAAATATTGTCCCCAAAAGTGCGTTAACTGAAGAAGTAATCGACGCAATCAATAAACTATCATTTTTATATGGAATTGATGCGATTGAAATGAAAAATCTCCTAATGGATGCTACCGATAACGGCATTACAAACATTGATGTATTAAGAGATCGCGCTCAAATTTGGTATGAGCTCTATCAAGGCGGTCTTCCAACGCTAGTTGACCGAACTCAACCAACTTTATATAAAGAAGAGATGAAAGAGCACATGACGGAGGAAGACAAGTTTATTCATTACTTAGAAACGACTTCTCCACGTAAATTTTTAAAGGATCAAGGTGGAGGAGAGCCGTCAAAGGTTGATTTAAAACTTATAGAGGACATTATGTTTCAAAAGGATTTGCCTTCTGGAGTCATAAATGTGCTAATAGATTATGTCATGAAGACAAATGATATGAAGCTGCCTAAAAGCTTAACAGATAAAATTGCTAGCCATTGGGCACGCAAGAAAGTAAAACGGGTTAAGGATGCTATGCAACTTGCCCGTAGCGAATACAAAAAATACGAGCAATGGGCGCCGCGTGATACTTCTAAAAATAAGCGTACAACAACGAAAAAGCCAATTCGAACGGAGCTCTTGCCAGAGTGGTTTCATGAGAAGGACAGCAGCTCTAATGATCACATGAAAACTAATACCAATAAACCTCTAAGTGATAATAACCAACCAAGCTCAGGTCAAAATCAATCAGAACTGGACGATTCTGATTTTGAAGCAAAAAAGCGTGCATTAGAAGAAAAAATAAAAAATATGCGAAAATAGGAGGTGGATAGCATAATATGGAAAACATTAGAGATACGCTAAAACGGTTAGGAGCAAACGAAAGCTTCCAAAAGCGATATGAGAAAATGCGTGCCAATATTATGAACAATCCAGACGTTCGCGCATTTTTATCACAACATCGTGATGAAATCACAAATGATATGGTAGAAAGAAGCTTAATGAAGCTTTATGAATATTCGACGCAAAGTAAGGAATGCCGAAACTGCAGCAGCCTTGATGCATGTAATAATTTGATGAAGGGCTACCAACCGGAACTAGTGATTCGCAGAAATTCAATCGATATCCAATATGACCGTTGTCCTCGTCAAATAATGTACGATGAGCAAAGAAAGAACGAGAAGCTCATCCAAAGTATGCATTTTCCTAAGGACATGCTTCATGTGACTTTTAAGGATATTGATGTGAATACAAAAGGACGCCTACAGGCAGTGGAAAAGGCCTACCTTTTTGTGGAAAACTATGTTGCAGGAAATAAACCAAAGGGTTTGTACCTGTATGGCCAATTCGGTGTTGGTAAATCGTTCTTATTAGGAGCCATTGCAAATGAATTAGCGGCCCAAAAGATTCCGTCAATGATTGTTTATGTGCCTGAACTTTTTAGGGAGTTGAAAAATTCGATAGCTGATTCGACGCTGAACGAAAAGGTCGAAGCCATCAAAAAGCAGCCAGTGTTAATGCTTGATGATATTGGTGCGGAAACGATGTCAAGCTGGACTCGTGATGAGGTACTAGGTCCAATTTTACAATATCGAATGCTTGAAAATTTACCGACCTTCTTCACCTCCAATTTCGATTTCCATGAGTTAGAACATCATTTAACTTATACTCAACGTGGCGAAGAAGAGAAAATGAAGGCGCGACGGATCATGGAACGGATTCGTTATTTAGCCGAATCAATCCAGCTTGATGGACCAAACCGTCGCCTATAATATTTGATTATAAAACCAGTGAACATAAGCTATATCGTTCGCTGGTTTTTTTATAGCCTCAATCCCTCTGGAAAGCTTCTAAAATCGGACATCCCCCCATATATATATAATCAGAGATTTCAAAAAGGGGGGATTTGGTTGATTGAAATCCACTTTCAGCGCCGAGAGGATGCTATGCCGTTTTATCAATTAGTCAAAAAAAATCTATTAACCTCTCAACCTGACAATCACATTCTTCTTGAAGAGGAACAATGCATTGTAACAATTTTAACTGAAGCTTTAACTGAAAAAGCTTTTTATGGAATAAAGAAACTTTTTTATGAATTTATCCTGTATACGAAATGTGATGATTGGTTCCGGTCCATTTTAACCGAGCGCTTTCTTTACTCAGATGAGGAAGAAATTCAGCAAATACTTGATATTATTCATTCAATTTTAGAAGGAGAACGAAGCGAATTAGCTGAGTTTGTTAAGGATTATGAAGAGAAAAATTTACTTAAGAAAGCCATCCACCAAGTGATGAAGCGAAATATTTCGTTTTCGTTTGATTCTTTTGTGAAATTTCGACTTCGTGAATTTTGTGCTAGGCTCGAAAGGTATGTCGAGCTTTCCATAGATGAATATAAAATGGAGCAGGAATACCAAATGTTCATCCAAACTCTACGTGAGTTCATATCAACAAGGTCATCGTTATTAGCCTGCTTGCACATCTTAATCGATGAGGATATTATGTTTTTCGACGCGCAGTTTTCAGAGCTTAAGAAAATGCAATTGACAAAAATGATTGACCGAAAGCTTTTGTTTAATCACCCTGTTTATGTTGACTCGACGACGATTGCTCCGCTGTTATCAATCGCACCTGAAAATATATATTTATACTGTAAAGAGCCGGACCAGCCATTAATCCGGACCATCCGTAACATCTTTGAAGAAAGAGTACTGATTAATAGCATTTCTGCATTTCATGAACGAAGATACGATCGTTCGGAAATTGACAAAAGAATCCCTTGATTTTCCTGAAATGACACACTATAATAACGTACATAATAACTGAATCATTTTTGTGATGATAAGGACATGGGTATTCTTTTACGGTTTCTAGAGAGGGAAGACTTGGCTGGAAGCTTCCTAGCACGAATCGAATGCTTACCACCTTTGAACTTCAGCTGTGAATCTGAATTAGCCATGTATGAGCTTTAGCGTATGGTCATTCATTAGTAATAGTTGACGGCAACCTGCCGTTACCAGATCCAAAGTCGTTTTCCGCTATAAGAACTTGCGGAAAAATGTGAACTAGGGTGGAACCACGTGTATACAACTCGTCCCTTCTACAGGGACGAGTTTTTTTATTGCTTTAAAGCAGTGGGGGACAGTCCCCCACCCCGTTAAAGCGCTACTTTATTAAAGGAGGATATTACAATGGCAGATGTTGTTAAGATTACGTTTCCAGATGGAACAGTTAAGGAGTTTCCTAAAGGAACAACAACAGAAGAAATCGCTGCTTCCATTAGTCCAGGACTAAAAAAGAAAGCCATTGCCGGTAAGTTAAACGGAAATATGGTCGATCTTCGCCGTGCGATTGAAGAAGACGGAGCAATTGAAATTGTAACGCCAGAACATCAAGACGCTCTTGAAGTGCTTCGCCACAGTACTGCACACTTAATGGCTCAAGCAATCAAGCGCTTATATAAAAATGTAAAATTAGGAGTAGGTCCAGTCATCGAAGGCGGTTTCTACTACGATATCGATCTTGAAGAATCGCTTACACCAGAAGACCTTCCATTAATCGAAAAAGAAATGGCGAAAATCGTTAAAGAAAATATCGAAGTGGTTCGTGAAGAAGTGAGCCGCAATGAAGCTGTCCAAATCTACAAGGAAATTGGCGATGAATACAAGCTTGAATTAATCGAAGCCATTCCTGAGGAAGAAACAGTTACACTTTATAAGCAAGGTGATTTCTTTGACCTTTGCCGCGGTGTTCACGTACCGTCAACAGGCAAAATTAAAGAATTCAAATTGTTAAGCATTGCCGGAGCATACTGGCGAGGTGATAGCGACAATAAAATGCTGCAACGTATTTACGGAACAGCTTTCTTCAAAAAAGAAGACCTTCAAGAGCACTTACGTTTGCTTGAAGAAGCAAAGGAACGTGACCATCGTAAAATTGGTAAAGAGTTAAACATTTTCACAAACTCACAATTAGTCGGTCAAGGTTTACCACTATGGCTACCGAAGGGTGCAACAATCCGTCGTATCATCGAGCGTTATATCGTTGATAAAGAAGTGAGCCTTGGTTATGATCATGTTTACACTCCAATTATGGGAAGTGTAGATTTATACAAAACTTCTGGTCACTGGGACCACTATCAAGAGGATATGTTCCCAATTATGGATATGGACAATGAGCAGCTTGTGTTGCGTCCAATGAACTGTCCGCACCATATGATGGTATACAAAAACGGAATTCACAGCTACCGTGAGCTTCCAATTCGTATCGCTGAGCTTGGCACAATGCACCGCTACGAAATGTCAGGAGCATTATCAGGCCTTCAACGTGTACGTGGAATGACTTTAAACGATGCGCACGTCTTCGTTCGTCCCGACCAAATTAAGGATGAATTCAAGCGTGTCGTAAATCTAATTCTAGAGGTTTACAAGGATTTCAATCTTGGCGATTATTCATTCCGTCTATCCTATCGTGATCCACAAGATACTGAAAAATATTTTGACGATGATGCGATGTGGGAAAAAGCGCAAAGCATGCTGAAGGAAGCAATGGATGACTTAGGACTTGATTATTATGAGGCTGAAGGGGAAGCGGCATTCTACGGTCCGAAGCTAGATGTTCAAGTGAAAACTGCACTTGGTAAAGATGAAACACTATCGACTGTGCAGCTAGACTTCTTGTTACCTGAACGCTTTGATTTAACTTACGTTGGTGAAGACGGCAAACAACACCGTCCGGTCGTTATCCACCGTGGGGTTGTATCAACAATGGAGCGCTTTGTTGCCTTCTTGATTGAAGAATATAAAGGAGCATTCCCAACATGGCTTGCACCTGTGCAGGTTCAAGTGATTCCGGTTTCACCAGATGTTCATTTTGAATATGCGAAAGAAGTTCAAGCTCAACTAAAAGCATCAGGTATCCGCGTTGAATTGGATGGCCGTAATGAAAAAATCGGTTATAAAATTCGTGAAGCACAAATGCAAAAAATTCCTTACATGCTCGTTGTCGGCGATAAGGAAGTTGAATCAAAAGCTGTTAACGTACGTAAATATGGTGAGCAAAACTCAGAAACTGTACCATTTGATCAATTTTTAGCAGACCTAAAAGCTGAAGTAAATCGTTAATGGTAACTCTTACCTAACAGAGAAAATAAAAAAGGACTTGTCAAAATTCAATTCCATGTGTTAAGATTCTCTTTGTTGTGATAAAAACATCGTTTGACACATGGTCTATATTTATGATATAGTTATCGAGGTAAATTGAATACGAGTTTGAGAAAAGAAGAAGCACCCGCTTCTCACCTGATTGACGCTCCTAGCTGTCGGTAGGTTTACGATAAACATGTTTATTATTGTATGTTAACGTAAGTGTGGGTGTATTGCACCCACACTTTTTTATTTGCATTATAAGCGGTTTATAATCTGTCGATTCAACTTTGTGCTAATCATTAGGTGAGATTCGGAAGGAAGCTGATTTGCATAATTTCGATTTCAATTCTTGATCCAAACGTTGTATTCGCTGAAAAAACCTTGGAGGTGTCTAACTATTAGTAAAGACATGTTGTTAAACGAGGGTATCCGTGCCCGTGAAGTTCGTCTCATCGACCAAAATGGCGAGCAGTTGGGGATTAAGACAAAAACCGAAGCGCTTGAAATCGCTGCACGCGTTAATCTTGATCTCGTACTAGTTGCTCCGAATGCAAAGCCTCCAGTAGGCCGTATTATGGACTACGGAAAATTTAGATTCGAACAACAAAAGAAAGAAAAAGAAGCGCGTAAAAATCAAAAGATCATTACAACTAAAGAAGTTCGCTTAAGTCCAACAATTGATGAGCATGATTTTAACACGAAGTTAAGAAATGCAATTAAGTTCTTGGAAAAAGGCGATAAAGTAAAAGCATCGATCCGTTTCAAAGGACGTGCCATTACTCATAAAGAAATTGGTCAACGTGTTTTAGTTCGTTTTGCGGAAGAGTGCAAAGAAGTTGCAACAGTTGAATCACATCCGAAAATGGACGGCCGTAGCATGTTTATGGTCTTAACACCTAAAAACGACAAGTAATAAGGAGGAAGCTCTAATGCCAAAAATGAAAACTCACCGTGGCGCTGCTAAGCGTTTCAAAAAAACCGGAACAGGTAAATTAAAGCGTGACCACGCATATACTAGCCACTTATTTGCTAACAAATCTACTAAAGCTAAGCGTAAGCTTCGCAAAAGTGGAATGGTTTCAAAAGGCGATTTCAAACGCATTCGTTTCTTATTAACTAATCTTAAGTAATCTCGAACTCAACGATTTATATAGGAGGGAATTTACATGCCACGTGTTAAAGGCGGTACAGTTACGCGCAAGCGTCGTAAAAAAGTTCTTAAATTAGCAAAAGGTTATTTCGGTTCAAAACATACATTATACAAAG
Organism: Bacillus marasmi; assembly: GCF_902168435.1. GTDB lineage: Bacteria > Bacillota > Bacilli > Bacillales > Cytobacillaceae > Bacillus_BU > Bacillus_BU marasmi. The sequence continues at coordinate 260,012 of NZ_LR656165.1, read as the reverse complement.
TTGCTAACCAACAGGTTATGAAATCATTACAATATGCATTTCGTGACCGTCGCCAGAAAAAGCGCGACTTCCGCAAACTTTGGATCACTCGTATCAACGCAGCAGCACGCATCAACGGTCTTTCTTACAGCCGTTTAATGCATGGTCTTAAGCTTGCTGGTATCGAAGTAAACCGCAAAATGCTTGCTGACCTAGCTATTTCTGATGCACAAGCATTCGCTCAATTAGCAGAAGTTGCTAAACAACAAAACAATAAGTAATTATTGTTTTAAAGCGCCATCCTCACTTTGTTGGGGATGGCGCTTTTGTTTTTTTTGTGTGTGAGTAAGATTATGTGTGTGTATCATGCCCATGCACCGCCGATACTGCTAGAGCGGTAACCATAGGGGACGAATGGTGCCCATGGACCGTCTAAAAACGTCATAGCGGTAACCATATGGGACGAATGGTGCCCATGGACCGCCGAAAAACGCGAGAGCGGTAACCATAGGAGACGAATGGTGCCCGTGGACCACCCTAAATCGCAAGAGCGGTAACCATAGAGGACGAATGGTGCCCATGGACCACCCAAAATCGCGAGAGCGGTAACCATAGAGGACGAATGGTGCCCATGGACCGCCAAAAAACACAAGAGCGGTAACCATAGGGGACGAATGGTGCCCATGGACCGCCAAAAAACACAAGAGCGGTAACCATAGGGGACGAATGGTGCCCATGGACCGCCGAAAAACGCGAGAGCGGTAACCATAGGGGACGAATGGTGCCCATGGACCACCCAAAATTGTGAGAGCGGTAACCATAGAGGACGAATGGTGCCCATGGACCGTCTAAAAACGTCATAGCGGTAACCATATGGGACGAATGGTGCCCATGGACCACCAAAAAACACAAGAGCGGTAACCATATGGGACGAATGGTGCCCATGGACCGTCTAAAAACGTCATAGCGGTAACCATATGGGACGAATGGTGCCCATGGACCGCCGAAAAACGCGAGAGCGGTAACCATGCAGGACGAATGGTGCCCATGGACCACCCCAAATTGTGAGAGCGGTAACCATAGAGGACGAATGGTGCCCATGGACCACCCAAAATTGTGAGAGCGGTAACCATAGAGGACGAATGGTGCCCATGGACCGTCTAAAAACGTCATAGCGGTAACCATATGGGACGAATGGTGCCCATGGACCACCAAAAATCGCGAGAGCGGTAACCATAGGGGACGAATGGTGCCCATGGATCACCCAAAATCGCGAGAGCGGTAACCATAGAGGACGAATGGTGCCCATGGACCGTGAAAAAACGCGAGAGCGGTAACCATAGCTCGTGCCCTCTAAAAATCAACAAAATGAGACGACTTGCCATGACCTAAATTTTGGTAATTTTTCATCAGTATCCTCCGAATCGTTTTTTTAGAAATCCCCACACCACACCATTCTTGAACTAACTTTGTCGTAATTCTCAAATCGGGAAAAAGAAACTTCAATTCCTCAATATTCCTTATCACGGCTGCATCCAATTCATGAATCCCCCCACATCTCCTACAAACCAACTTATTCTCCACTACCACCGTATCCAACGAAAAACACGTCCCGCAAAGCATGCCTTTTCCCGTCGATTCCCAGGTATAAGCTGGAATTTTCATATTCTTTGACACAGGTAGGTGCAAAGATAACAATTTTTCAGCGAAATTATAATGTTTTTCAGTTAAATGTGCAGGTAGATTGTTTAATTTTTTCATAAAGCGGTATAGTTGGGATGGAAAAATGATAGGCATTGAAGGTGGAGCATGATAAAGTTGAAAACCGGGGTTAACGAAAATTAATAATGGCTTGATTTCTAACTGAAAACCAAGTTCACGCTTTAATTGGCGGATTAAAGTTTCGCTTCGTTCTAGCTGTATCATTGGATTTTTAATATCATTTTTAGGGAAGGTGTACCATTTATTATCTTCTAAATAATAATCACCTTCCATATTCTTGACATCCAATTGGTATAATGTGGTTTGGGTGATTATAAAAGTATCAATTTGAAATTCGTTGTTGTTTGATTCTAGGAGGACATCATTCAAGACAAGGCAATTTAGTGTGAGGTTTGAGAGTAGTAGTTGATCGAAGAGGGGTTCACCAGTATACCCTTTTTCTAAGGTCGAACAGTAAAGTTTTTGTTTGTCAGTCAACTCTATTCTTGCATTTAGAGACCTCATATACGTTAATGCAGTAGGTACAGGACGCTGTTTACAGATTTCCATATTCCATATTTCATCTCCAATCTTATATTGATATATTAATTTTAGGGAAAATAAAAATATTTTACAAGCAAAAGCAATAAAAGGGAGGCTCAAAAATTTGAATATCATCACCTGGATAGTCATCATCATAAACGTTATTGGATTCTTTTTAATGGGGGAGGATAAAAGACGAGCAAGAAATCACGAATACCGAATTTCAGAACGTACACTTTGGCTAACGGCGATTGTTGGAGCAGCACTCGCGATGACGATTGCAATGCAAGTGTTTCGTCATAAAACGAAACATACGAACTTCAAGCTTGGTTTCCCGCTGCTGGCCATTATCCAAGTCGTTCTCATTGGCTATTTTTTAATAAAATAAACAAAATGTCATATATCCTTCATCAATCGAAAATATTATCATTTAAAATAGAGACGGAATCACGTGTTGCAACGTCTTATTAATTGAATGCAAGCCAAAACAAGGAGGAGGCGCAGCAAGCATGATTCTGTATTTTCTCTTTGCCTATTTCTTAGGAAATATTATGACAGGGTATTTTATCGTGAAGCTGTTTGGTAAGGAAGATATACGTCAGCAGGGGAGTGGAAATGTTGGTGCGAGAAATGCTGGCCGCATTCTTGGAAAGAAAGGCTTCGTGCTCACTTTCTTAGGAGATGCATTAAAAGGGGGACTTGTAATTCTTGTCGCCAAGAACTTCGAGTTTACAGATGAAATCACACTGCTTGGGTTAGCTCTAGCAATCCTTGGCCATATTTTGCCTATCCTCCTCCGATTCCAAGGTGGAAAAGGGATTTCGACATTTATCGGAGGGATCATCACGTTTGAACCATTCGCAATCCCTGTCATTATTATAGGTTTCCTCGTCATCTATTTATTTGTGAAAAGCTTTACTTTTGCAGGGTTAGGTTCATTTTTGTTACTCCCGGTTATGCTATATTTTTTAAAATACTCGAGCATTAGCATTCTCATCATAGTACTAATCACAATCGTGCTTTATTTTGCCCACAGCGAAAATATTAAGGAAAGGCTGAACAAACATGAGCGAAAATCATGATTACATATTCAAAATCGCCAATCATCCCCAAGAATTTCAGCAAATCCATCAACTCAACTATCAAACATTTGTGAAGGAAATTCCGCAGCATCATGAAAATGAGCAAGAAATGTTAATTGACCCCTACAACGATGAAAATACATATATTATTTGTATAAAAGAAACACAGGTCATCGGGATGATTGCAATCCGCGACAAGCGCCCGTTTTCCTTGGATAAAAAAATTGGACAGGTTGAAGCCGCGCTCCCGAAGCATATCGAAGCCAAAAAACCTTGTGAAATTCGCTTATTATCTGTCGCAAAAGAATATCGCCATGGCAGAGTATTTCTCGGATTGGCACAATTTTTGGCACGCTATAGTTTGAGGAAAGGCTTTGATGCGGCAGTAATTTCTGGAACGACTCGCCAGCTTAAGTTGTACCGACAAATGGGGTTCGAGCCCTTTGCTCACCTAGTGGGCAGTGAGGACGCCCAATATCAGCCGATGTATTTAACGAAGGAAACCTTTGACCAATCGCTTGCAGGCCGAATCATTAAACCGATGATTCATTTTCTGCCTGGCCCTGTTCCAATTTTACCAGAAATCAAAGCAGCCTTTGCAGCTGAACCAATTTCCCATCGCTCAGAAGCGTTCATTGATCATTTAACCAACACGAAAAAGCGTCTTTGCCAAATTACAAACAGCCAGCATGTGCAAATTCTTCTTGGTTCGGGTACGTTAGCGAATGATATGATTGGCGCTCAGCTATCATTATTAAATAAACCTGGACTCATCTTAATCAATGGCGAATTTGGCACAAGGCTTAAATTGCAGGCTGAACGCTTTGGCCTCATATTCGATACAATCGAAAAGGACTGGGGACAACCAATTTTACCCCAAGAGATTCTTGGGAAAATAAAAACTGACCAAACGCCACCAGCCTGGATTTGGATGGTTCATAGTGAAACCTCAACTGGCATCCTAAACGATCTTGATGCAGTTAAAGCCATCGCTGCTCAACACGACATTAAGCTTTGTGTGGATTGCATTAGTTCATTAGGGACAGTCCCTATTGATTTGGCAGGAGTATATTTAGCGTCTGGTGTCAGTGGTAAAGCGCTTGGAGCTTTCACAGGGCTATCGTTTGTGTTCCACCAACATCACGTCATGCCGTCAAAGCGACTACCGAATTATATCGATCTCGGACTTTATGAGGATAATGATAGCATTCCATTTTCACATTCTTCAAATCTTATCAACGCATTACATACTGCAATACAAATGGATAATGATGCGCGAATCCGGAAAATAAACCAGCGTTATCACCTGATTCGAAATCACTTAGAGGAGCGAGGAATGGAGATTCTTGCGCCGATAAACCACGCTTCTCCAATTATTATGACAGTTGTCATCCCGAAGTCGATCTCTTCAACTGCCATTGGTGAATTGATTCGTTACCAGGGCTATCAGCTTCATTATCGAAGTGATTATTTACGTGAGCGAAATTGGATTCAGATTGCAACTATCGGTGATTACGATGTTGAGGATATTGAAAAAATGGTGTCACTACTTGAGAATGTCACGCAATATGAACAATTAGCGATGACGAACGAAATAACAATATGAGGAGAAAATAAACATGAATTTAGAGAAACTATTTACGATGCAAAAAGGTCTAGATAGCCATATTGAAGCCCAGCATAATTTGCAAACTGAAGACTTATTCGATCGAAAAGTTCTTGCTTTGCTCGTTGAATTGGGCGAACTGGCGAACGAAACACGCTGCTTTAAATTCTGGAGTTTGAAGCCCGCGTCAGAAAAGGAAGTCATTCTTGAAGAGTTTGTTGACGGCATTCATTTCATTTTATCGTTAGGCATTGAAGCGGGCTTTACGGATGAAATCAATCTTAACGATGAAAAACCGCAAGCAGAGTCGTTGACTGAACAATTTTTAACAACCTATGCTACAATCGAACAGTTCCGCCAAAGCAAGACGCGACAAGCATATCAAGAGATGTTCCAAGAGTGTCTCTACATCGCCCAATTACTAGGATTTACGTCTGCCGAAATCGAACAGGCATATATTAAGAAAAACGAAGTAAATTATGAGAGACAAGAGCAAGGCTATTAACTCAAATTTTTTACAAGACAACATAGCGTTTTGTATAATGAAGTACAAATACATATTAAGGGAGTCGAACTAAATGGCGAAATTAGATGAAACGTTAGTCATGCTAAAAGATTTAACTGATGCCAAAGGAATTCCCGGCAACGAGCGTGAAGTGCGCGAAGTGATGAAAAAATATATTGCTCCTTACGCAGACGAAGTGACAACTGACAATCTTGGTAGCTTAATCGCTAAGAAGACAGGTAAAGCCGGCGGACCGAAAATTATGGTTGCAGGTCACTTGGATGAAGTAGGGTTCATGATTACAAATATTGATGATAAAGGCTTCTTGCGCTTTCAAACGGTTGGAGGCTGGTGGGGACAGGTTATGCTTGCCCAACGGGTTACGATTGTGACAAGTAAAGGTGAAGTAACCGGGGTGATTGGCTCGAAGCCACCGCACATTCTATCTGCTGATGCAAGAAAGAAACCAGTTGAAATTAAGGATATGTTTATCGATATCGGGGCATCCAGTCGTGACGAAGCGAAAGAATGGGGCATTAAGCCAGGTGACATGGTCGTTCCTCATTTCGAGTTTACGGTCATGAACAATGAAAAAATGCTCCTTGCAAAAGCGTGGGATAACCGTATCGGTTGTGCGATTGCGATTGAAGTATTAAAGCGCCTGCAAGGTGTTGACCATCCAAATGAAGTTTATGGGGTGGGAACGGTTCAGGAAGAGGTTGGCCTACGTGGGGCCAAAACATCTTCTTATAAAATTGAACCGGATATTGCTTTTGGCGTTGATGTCGGTATTGCTGGCGACACTCCGGGCGTTTCTGAAAAAGAAGCACTTGGAAAAATGGGTGCGGGTCCACAAATCGTGCTTTATGATGCTTCAATGGTATCTCACAAAGGTTTGCGCGATTTCATCACCGACCTTGCTGATGAACAGGAGATTCCATATCAATTTGAAGCGATGCCTGGCGGTGGAACAGATTCTGGTGCAATTCACCTCTCACACAACGGTGTGCCTGCATTATCAATCGGAATCGCAACACGCTATATCCACTCACACGCAGCAATGCTTCACCGAGATGATTTTGAAAATGCCGTTAAACTTATTGTTGAAGCGATTAAACGTTTAGACAAGGAAACAGTTGACCAAATCACTTATCAATAATAAGAAAAAGGGTACCGCATCAATTCCAACGCGGTACCCTTTATTATTTTTTGAAAGGCTGTGTTTAAGAGCAATGTTGATTTTTACACTTGTTGATTGCAGCGGAAGGCACGTAGACTCCTACGGGAGTAGCGGGACAGGTGAGACTACAGGCTCACCGCACGCCCCGTGGAAAGCGAAGTGCCTGGGAGCGGAAATCAACAATTATGTTTAACAGCGCTTTTTGAAAAATAAAGCTGAAACAACACATCATAGGATTATTGTTTTAAACCACTTTCAAGTGTTTGCAGCATTTCCAACCGCTCATCCTCAGAAGCATTTTGCCATATCACTTCAAACAGAACACCAAGTCCAGGGAGCATTTTTTCCTCGCCATTTTGAATGGCATCAACAATCGTATCGCGTAATTCATCCTGAGAATTTCCAGATACATTGTGGATAACTGCATTTCTTAAATTAAAATTCATTCGTATTCGCTCCTTTATTATCCATTTCCATTTCAAATTCTATCTTTTCCCTATTATCATTTTTTTATGTATGAAAATTAAGTTATAATAGAAGAACTGAATTTGAAAGTTAAAGGTGTGACAAACGTGAAGCATATTCACTCTGTTAAAAATCCGCAAATAAAAGAATGGAAAAAGCTATTAACTAAAAAAGAACGAGACAAAACTGGAACATTTTTGATTGAAGGCTATCATTTAGTTGAGGAAGCGTTGAAGCAGGAAAATGTGATTACTGAGTTGATTGTCAATGAAGCGGCCGAGCTTCCGCCGCATTGGAATTATGGCTCAATACCGGTAACAACTGTTACTGAAGAAGTGATTAAAACATTATCAGATACAGAGACGCCGCAGGGAGTCATTGCTGTTTGTCGGCAAGAGCAGGTTAGCTTGGATGTATCAAGCGCAAAAACGTTTTTGTTAATTGATGCGGTTCAAGATCCTGGCAATGTTGGCACGATGATTCGTACAGCTGATGCTGCTGGTATTGACGGGGTTATCGTTGGCAAAGGCAGCGTTGATGTGTATAATCCGAAGGTGTTGCGTTCTGCACAGGGCAGTCATTTTCATCTGCCAATTATCACAGGTGACCTAAATAATTGGATTGAAACTTTACAGCAAAAAGGCATACCAGTTTATGGGACATCACTAGAAAACGGTCAAAATTATCGGGAAGTAACACCGACACACGAATTTGCTCTAATAGTTGGCAATGAGGGTAGCGGCGTTGCAAAAGAGCTGCTCCAGCAAACAACAAGCAATCTCTACATCCCGATTCACGGCAAAAGCGAATCACTAAACGTTGCCGTCGCAACAGGAATTCTTTTGTATTATTTTAAATAGTGCTAATACTTGATTGTTAATTGGGGCGGAGGGCATGAAGAATCCTGCGGGTAAAAAGGGCATAGGGAGACCCCACAGGCGTTATAGCGCCGAGGAGGCTCCCTGCACCGCCCGCGGAAAGCAAAGTGCCCGGAGCACCAATTAATAAAGAACAAAATGGGCGATTAATTTTATAGAAATATTTGAATCTGTTAGTAAAATGTACTATAATTAACTGCAAATTGCATGACCAAAAAAACGTTGATGGAGAAAAGTAGCTTTTCACCAGCCATTTAGGGAGAAAATGCCGAGACTGGAAGCATTTTTATGGTAAGGGAAAGTGAAGTTCACCTCCGGAGTTGGCATCGGGACCATTATGAAAAGTAGCATGCTGCCACACAGGCGAGCCGCTTCCGCTTTTCTAGTGTAAAGATGCATCGGCTAAAAAGTCGTTATCCAATTAAGCGAACAGGCATTGTTTGACGTGCTTGTTAATAAGGGTGGTACCGCGAACCAAACCTCGTCCCTTTTTCGGGCACGAGGTTTTTTTGTATGCAAAAAATGCATGACCAAGAAAACGAAGGAGGAAAAAACACATGCAGGAAAGATTAACTGAGCTGCAGGCTGAAGCTTTACAAAAAATCGAGCAAGCAGCAAATCTTAAAGAGCTTAATGACATTCGCGTTTCATATTTAGGAAAAAAGGGTCCAATTACTGAAGTACTAAGAGGTATGGGCAAGCTTTCAGCTGAAGAACGTCCGAAAATGGGTGCGCTAGTAAATGAAGTTCGTGAGGAAATCGCAACTAAAATCGAAGCGAAGCAACAGGAGCTGGAAGCTGCAGCTATCAATGAAAGATTGGCAGCCGAAACAATTGATGTAACACTACCAGGCAGACCGGTAAAAGTGGGCAATCACCATCCGCTTACCCGCATCATCGAAGAAATTGAGGATTTATTCGTTGGGATGGGTTATACCGTTGCGGAAGGTCCTGAAGTAGAAACGGATTTTTATAATTTTGAAGCACTAAATCTTCCAAAAGGACATCCCGCTCGTGACATGCAGGATTCATTCTATATTACAGAAGAAATCCTTCTACGTACTCACACGTCACCAATGCAAGCACGTACGATGGAAATGAAACAAGGCAAAGGTCCTGTAAAAATTATTTGTCCTGGTAAGGTTTATCGTCGTGATAATGATGATGCAACCCACTCTCATCAATTCATGCAAATTGAAGGGCTAGTTGTCGATGAAAACATCCGCATGAGCGACCTTAAAGGTACCCTTGATGTATTCGCGAAAAAGATGTTCGGTGAAGATCGTGAAATCCGCCTAAGACCAAGCTTCTTCCCATTCACTGAGCCAAGTGTTGAAGTGGATATTTCTTGTAAAATTTGTAACGGCCATGGCTGTAACGTATGTAAAGGAACAGGTTGGATTGAAGTATTAGGAGCAGGAATGGTTCATCCAAACGTGCTTGAAATGGCTGGCTTCGATTCGAAGAAATACACTGGCTTTGCGTTCGGTATCGGTGCAGAAAGAATTGCGATGCTGAAGTATGGTGTCGATGATATTCGTCATTACTACACCAATGACATTCGCTTCTTAAAACAATTCTCTTTACATGAATCATTATAATTAGGGGGACAAAAGATTATGTTCGTATCATATAAATGGCTCCAAGAATACGTTGATCTTGATGGAATGACGGCTTCTGAGCTAGCTGAAAAAATCACGAAAAGCGGGATTGAGGTTGAAGGCGTTGAGCTTCTTAACGAAGGCATGAAGGGCGTTGTTGTTGGTCATGTTGTTGAGCGAGTGCAGCATCCAAATGCCGATAAATTAAGCAAGTGCCAGGTTGATCTTGGCGGAGAAGCCCCAGTGCAAATTATTTGTGGTGCCCCGAATGTTGCTCAAGGTCAAAAGGTAGCAGTCGCTACAGTTGGTGCAGTGTTACCGGGTAATTTTAAAATAAAAAAAGCGAAGCTGCGCGGCGAAGAATCTAACGGTATGATCTGTTCGCTTCAAGAGCTTGGCATTGAAAGCAAGCTTATTGCTAAAGAATATTCTGAGGGGATTTTCGTGTTCCCGAGCGATACAGAGGTTGGTCAAGATGCGCTTGCCCTCCTTAACCGCGATGACGAAATTCTTGAGTTAAGCTTAACACCGAACCGTGCTGATGCTTTAAGCATGATTGGTGTAGCGTATGAGGTAGCAGCTATTTTAGGCAAACAAGTAAAACTTCCGCAGCCAGAAATCGAATCCTCTTCAGAAAAAGCATCTGACTATATTACAGTAAGTGTTGAGGCGAATGAAGATAACCCGATTTATACTGCAAAAGTGATTAAAAATGTAAAAATTGGTCAATCACCATTATGGATGCAATCACGTCTAATGGCAGCTGGTATTAGACCACATAACAATGTTGTTGACATTACCAACTACATTTTGCTTGAATACGGTCAACCATTACATGCGTTCGATTATGACCGTCTTGGTTCGAAGGAAATTTTGGTTCGACGTGCGAAGGCTAACGAAGAAATCATCACTTTAGACGATGCGAAACGTACTTTATCTGAAGACCATCTTGTTATCACAAACGGAACCGAACCTGTTGCTTTAGCAGGTGTAATGGGTGGTGCTAACTCTGAAGTACAGGCTGACACAACAACAGTACTATTAGAATCTGCTTACTTCACAGGTGGTGTCATTCGTAAAGCATCTAAAGATCACGGTTTAAGAAGTGAAGCTAGTACCCGCTATGAAAAAGGCGTTGACCCGAATCGCGTACGTGCAGCTGCGGAACGTGCAGCTGCATTAATGGTGCAATATGCCGGCGGTGAAGTTCTTGAAGGAATAGTGGAAGTGGATACGTATGATCAAAATCCTGCAGTTGTTTCAATTTCTCTTGAGAAAATTAACGCAGTAATTGGCACTCAACTAACTCTAGAAGAGGTTCAAGACATTTTTAATAGACTACAATTCGATGTGGCAGTTGATAATGATGTCTTAACTGTAACTGTTCCAACAAGACGGGGCGATATTACTATTGAAGAGGATTTAATTGAAGAAGTAGCGCGTCTTTATGGCTATGATCATCTGCCAATGACTTTACCTGTTGGTACATCTAACCCTGGTTACTTGACTGACTTCCAACAAAAGCGCCGTGTGGTTCGCCGTTATTTAGAGGGAGCAGGTCTTTATCAGGCCGTTACTTATTCATTAACTAGTGTTGATAAAGCAACGCAGTTTGCTCTAGATAAACGCGAGCCAATTCGCCTCGCAATGCCAATGAGTGAAGAACGCAGCATGCTTCGTTTAAGCATTGTGCCACAGCTTTTGGAGGCGTTAAAGTATAATACAGCAAGACAAAATGATAGCATTAGTCTTTATGAGGTCGGAGCTGTTTTCCTTGAAAATGGTAAAGATGTATTGCCGGTTGAAAAAGAGCATGTTGCCGGAGCGATAACTGGTCTTTGGCATTCACATCTATGGCAAGGTGAAAAGAAGCCGGTTGACTTCTTTGTTCTTAAAGGAATTTTAGAAGGCCTGTTCGCGAAGCTTGGCTTAACGGACAAAATCGAGTACCGTCAAGCTACTTTGGAAAATATGCACCCAGGGCGTACTGCGGCAATCCTTTTAAACGGCCAAGACATTGGTTTTGTCGGCCAAGTTCATCCAACTGTTCAAAAGGATTTAGACTTAAAGGACACATATGTATTTGAATTATCATTAAGCGCGATTCTTGAAACTGAAACTCCTGCGCTTAGCTATGAGTCCATTCCACGTTTCCCATCTATCACACGCGATATTGCTTTAGTGGTTGATCAGGATAAATCAGCGGGTGAATTACAACAAATCATCGTTGCTGCTGGTGGAAACCTGTTAAAAGAAGTCTATGTCTTCGATTTATATGAAGGTGAAAAAATGGAGCAAGGTAAGAAATCGATTGCCTTCTCATTAAAATATTTTGATCCTGAGCGTACCTTAACAGATGAAGACGTAACAAAAGCACATGAAAAGGTATTAACAGCTGTTAAAGACCAAGCAGGTGCCGTTTTAAGAGGTTAATACAATAAAGAAATAGACAAAGGCTCATCGCAATGACTGAAATCGTTGTGGTGGGCCTTTTTGGTTTTTAATCATTTGAGTGTATGGGAGCAGAAATCAACAACTATCTACATATTTCTATGCATTTCAACTTTTCAGTCCATTGGAGTTCATGTTATAGTAAAGAGTAGGAATTTGAAGGAAAAGGTGGCAATGGCATTGTCAGAACCTAAAAAAAATCGAACAACTGTAGAAATTTATGGCCAACAATATACGATCGTAGGTACAGAAAACACTAGCCATATTCGTTTCGTTGCCTCGTTGGTCGATGAGAAAATGCGCGAAATCGCTGCATCCAATCCATCGCTCGATAGTAGCAAACTAGCAGTTTTAACAGCCGTGAATGCTGTTAATGATTTGATAAAATTGAAAGATTATTATGAGCGTCAGGAGAAAGAAATCGAAAGGTAAAGGTCTATTACATATGCTTGATCTGATCTTGTTTATTTTATTCATTAGTGGAGTTTTTATCGGCTTAAGAAGAGGATTTATATTACAATTCTTTCATTTAACCAGTTTTATTATTGCATTTATCATTGCAAAATTGTATATGAGTGACTTTGCTGAAAAATTAGTCCTTTGGGTGCCATACCCAAGTTTTACTAGTGACACACCAATTGAAATGATTTTTAGCAGTGGTAACTTAGAAAATGCTTATTACCGTGGTATAGCCTTTCTAATTATCTTCTTCCTAGTAAAGATTGTCTTACAAATAGTCGGTTCAATGTTGGATTTTATCGCACATCTACCAATACTAAAGCAATTTAATTCAATAGCAGGTGGAGCGTTAGGCTTCTTAGAAATCTATCTACTAGCCTTTATTGTCCTGTATTTTGCGGCATTAGTGCCAATTGAATCGATTCAAACAGCCCTACATAATTCAGTATTAGCAGAAAACATCGTGAAGCATACACCGGTTTTGTCCCAGGACATAAAAGAGCTTTGGATTCAATAAAACAGATAACTTCTCTTCATAAGAGAAGTTTTTCTTTGTAAAAGGGAATCATAATAAGAAAAGCGTAAACAGCTTGCTCAGGGGTGACAGGTGTAAGACAGCCCTTGTAGGAAATCCTGATTTCCGGAAGGGGTTGGCTTGTGACCTGAGCCCCTAGAGGCTTACGCTAGACACTGTACTAGTTCAATGTTTTTTTATACTGTTAACACCACTTGAGGCAGGTGAGCTTATTGGAAGTGAATAAAAAAGACATTATCCGTTTGTTAGAAACGATTGCGATTTATATGGAGCTTAAAGGCGAAAACACCTTTAAAACTGCTGCTTTTAGGAAAGCTGCAGCTGCACTTGAGGCAGATGACCGTAGCTTATCAGAAATCCCTGACTTTACTGCTCTTTCAGGCATAGGGAAAGGGACAGCAGCCGTGATTACTGAATACATAGATAAGGGTACTTCTAGTGTCCTACAGCAACTGAAAGAAGAAGTTCCAAAAGGACTAATTCCGCTATTGCAATTACCTGGATTAGGCGGAAAAAAGATAGCCAAGCTTTACAAAGAGCTCGGAATTGAAAATGTGGTTGATCTAGAGGATGCGTGTCGAGCGGGAAAGGTCCAAGCACTTGCTGGCTTTGGTAAAAAAACCGAAGAGAAAATTCTCGCTTCGATTATGGAGGTTGGTAAGCGACCAGAACGGCTGCCGCTTGCTTTCATGCTACCAATCGCTGAGTCTATTGAAGCGGCACTGAACGAATTTAAAGGAATCGTCCAATATTCGAGGGCAGGCAGTCTCCGCCGAATGAGAGAAACGATTAAGGATTTGGACTTTATTATTGCGACAGAACAGCCTGAATTGATTAAAGAGCAGCTCCTTAAACTATCTAATATTAAAGAGACAATAGCTGCGGGCTCTACAAAGGTGTCAGTGACATTTGAGTTTAGCTACGATGTTTCTGTTGATTTTCGGATTGTGACCCCTGAGCAGTTCGCTTCAACTCTTCATCATTTCACCGGTTCAAAGGACCATAATATTAAAATGAGACAGCTCGCAAAGGAGCGCGGTGAAAAAATAAGTGAGTATGGCGTGGAAAATATTGAAACGGGTGAAGTCACAACCTTCACAAGTGAGGCTGATTTTTACGCACATTTTGGTCTTCCTCATTTCCCTCCGGAAATTCGCGAGGATGGATCAGAAGTGGATCATTTCACAAATGATCTGGAGTTAATATCGGTCGAACATATTAAGGGTGACCTACATATGCACTCAACCTGGAGTGATGGAGCATATTCGATTGAGGAAATGGTAAAAGCCTGTATCGCTCGTGGTTATCAGTATATGGCGATTACTGATCATTCGCAGTATTTAAAGGTGGCGAATGGTTTAACACCTGAGCGAATAAGAGAACAGCGCGAGGAAATTAATCGCTTAAATGAAAAGTATGAGAACTTTACGATTTTAGCAGGAATTGAAATGGATATTTTACCAGATGGTACGCTTGATTATGATGATGAATTATTAGCGGAAATGGATTTAGTCATAGCATCAATTCATTCTTCATTTTCTCAACCAAAGGAAAAAATCATGGAGCGTTTACGGACTGCTTTGCAAAATGCTCATGTTGATATTATCGCCCACCCAACTGGTAGATTGATTGGGCGGCGCGAAGGCTATGCAGTGGATATCGATATGCTTATCGAGCTAGCCAAGGAAACGAATACCGCATTGGAATTAAATGCGAATCCACATCGGCTTGACCTTGCACCTGAGCATTTGCGAAAAGCGCAGGAAGCAGGAGTTATGTTAGTCATTAATACGGATGCACATAAAATCGATACGTTAAATCATATGGAAATCGGAGCGGCGGTCGCCAAGAAAGGCTGGATTAAGAGAACTTCGGTCTTAAACGCATTAAGCACCGACGAGCTACTGGCTTTTTTAAAGCGAAATGATTAAAAATACTAAGATGTTCTAAACTGCCATTTACAAAATGAACAGCATAAGATAGGCGCTCCGATTTAATAAAGGAGGATGACTCCGTGCACGAAAAACGAGTACTGAGAGTATTAGAATTTGATAAAATTAAAGAACAATTACTGGAGCATGTTTCGTCATCGTTAGGGCGAGATAAGACAGAAAAGCTCGTCCCATCTTCCGATTTTGACGAGGTGGTTAGACTGCAAGAGGAAACGGACGAGGCGGCTAACGTATTACGAATTAAAGGAAATATTCCGCTCGGTGGGATTTTCGATATTCGCGCTCATATAAAACGGGCAGCGATTGGCGGAAGTTTAAGTCCCTACGAATTAATGCAAGTGGCAAGTACGATTCATGCTAGCCGTCAAATGAAACGATTTATCGACGATGTTGCCGAGGAAGAACTCCATATACCAATCCTAGTTGAATTCGCTGAGCAAATCGTTGTCTTAGCAGAGCTTGAGCAATCGATAAAAATAGCGATTGATGATAACGGAGAGGTGCTCGATAGTGCGAGTGAAACGCTTCGCTCATTAAGACATCAGCTTCGCTCGAAGGAAGCGCGGGTTCGCGAAAAACTCGAAAGTATGATTCGCTCCTCAAACGCGGCAAAAATGCTTTCCGATGCCTTGATTACAATCCGAAATGACCGGTTTGTCATCCCGGTTAAACATGAGTACCGCAGTCATTACGGCGGAATTATTCATGACCAAAGTGCCTCTGGTCAAACCTTGTTTATAGAACCGCAAACTGTGGTTGAATTGAATAATGAATTACAAGCTATTCGATTAAAAGAGGAACAGGAAATCCAACGCATTTTAATTGTGTTATCAGGAATGGTGGCTGAACAGCAACCCGACCTTGAAACGATTGTGGATATACTAGCTCAGCTTGATTTTATGTTTGCTAAAGCCCGTTATGGCAAAAGAATAAAAGCATCAAAGCCGCTCATGAATCACGAAGGAAGAATCTCATTAAACAAAGCACGACATCCCTTAATTCCAATCAATGAAGTCGTCGCAAATGATATTAAAATTGGTTTCGATTTTTCAACGATTGTTATTACCGGTCCAAATACGGGTGGTAAAACCGTCACCTTAAAAACGGTTGGTCTATGTACGCTAATGGCACAGGCAGGCCTGCAAATTCCTGCGTTAGATGGCTCAGAAATGGCTGTCTTTGATGAGGTTTACGCTGATATTGGTGATGAACAATCGATTGAACAAAGCTTAAGTACATTTTCCTCGCATATGGTCAATATCGTAGACATCCTAAAACGGGTTGAATCGAACAGCTTAGTTCTTTTCGATGAGCTAGGAGCCGGAACCGACCCACAGGAGGGTGCAGCACTAGCGATTTCGATTTTAGATGAAGTGTATAAGCGTGGTGCGAAGGTCATTGCCACAACCCACTATCCCGAGCTAAAGGCTTACGGCTATAATCGGGAAGGAGTAAGCAATGCAAGCGTCGAATTTGATGTAGAAACACTTAGTCCAACTTATAAGCTACTGATTGGTGTCCCAGGACGAAGCAATGCCTTTGAAATTTCGCGCCGACTCGGTTTGGATGAGAGAGTCATTGCCAATGCCAAAACTCATATAAGTGCAGACACAAATCAGATTGAGAATATGATTGCCTCATTAGAGGAATCGAGACGACAAGCAGAGTATGAAGAAGAAAAAGCTCATGGTTTACTACGGAATGCTGAAAAGCTACATAAGGATCTTCAGAAGGAAATGATTTCTTTCTACGAGCACAAGGATCAAATGTTTGCCAAAGCTGCTGAGGAAGCATCAGAGTTAGTTGCAAAAGCGAAGGCTGAAGCTGAACACATTATTCGTGATTTGCGGAAGCTGCGGATTGACAAGCAAGCAGAAGTGAAGGAACATGAGCTAATCGAAGCTCGGAAACGTCTTGAGGAAGCGACGCCTACACTACCTAAGAAAAAATCACCAGTGAAAACGGCTAGCAAAAAGCATGTGTTAACACCAGGTGATGAAGTTAAGGTTATCAGCTTCGGTCAAAAAGGAACATTGATTACAAGAAAATCAGATGGACAATGGGAAGTTCAAATTGGGATTTTAAAAATGAAGGTTGATGAAACAGACCTTGAATATATCAGTACACCTAAGCAGGAGGAAAAACGGCACTTGGCCACAGTAAAAGGCAGAGATTATCATGTCAGCCTTGAGCTTGATTTGCGCGGGGAACGTTTTGAAAATGCATTAATGCGTGTGGAAAAATACGTTGATGATGCATTGCTTGCTGGATATCCTCGAGTGTCGATTATTCACGGGAAAGGAACCGGTGCCCTGCGCCAAGGGGTACAGGAATATTTAAAAAATCACCGCTCCGTTAAAAAGATTCGCTTTGGAGATGCTGGTGAAGGCGGCACAGGTGTTACGATTGTTGAATTTAAATAATGTCGGTCTGATATGAAGGATGCGTGCTAGGTATGAATCAATTTTGGGAAAATCAATATGTTGAAACAGCGGCCTATTATAGTGTGGTAATCCTTTTTCTTGTTGTGTTTTTAGCGGTGTTTGAGCTCGTCACCAAGTATAAAAACTGGGACGAAATAAAAAAAGGAAATATTTCAGTAGCGATGGCTACAGGAGGAAAGATATTTGGTATCGCCAATATTTTTCGACATTCCATTTTACAACACGATTCACTTATCACGATGATTAGCTGGGGGATTTTTGGCTTCGTGCTTCTCCTTTTAGGCTACTTTATTTTTGAGTTTTTAACTCCATCTTTTAAAATAGATGAAGAAATAAAAAATGATAACCGCGCCGTCGGCTTCATTTCGATGATGATTTCAATTGGTTTATCCTTTGTAATAGGTGCAGGTATTTCGTAAGGAGAGGAAAAAATAATGGAGAGATTAGCGAAGATACTTTTTGTACTTTGCGGCGGATTCATTCTTATCGGACTCATTTATTTGTTGTTTTTTGCATAAGAATCTTAAGGAGGATGACATATTGGTCAGCCTCCTTTTTTCTAAGCTGAGTTATGAATGTGGGTTGATTTCTGCTCCAGGCACGTGCGGTTCGTGGGCGGTGCAGAGAGCCTCCTCGGCGCCTTGCGCCTGTGGGGTCTCCCAGCCCCGCATTCCCACAGGAGTCTTCGTGCCTTCCGCTCCAATCTACTGACAAAAACAGCCCTTATCTAAAACAACAAGTAGGAGGGACCGAGTTTGAGAGATTCTAGGCCTTGGTTGAGGCATTATCCGAACGAAATTCCTGAAACTCTTGATTATGACGGCATTCCGATACATGAATATTTACAGCGTGCAGCTGCGGATTATCCGAACAAAACTGCGCTTCATTTTATGGGAAAGGAGCTAACCTATCAACAGCTTTATCAATCTGCTTTGAAGCTTGCAGTCTATCTCCAAAATCTTGGAATCAAAAAAGGTGACCGCGTTGCAATCATGCTACCAAACACTCCTCAGGCAGTAATAAGCTTCTTTGGTATATTGCTAGCTGGTGCAGTAGTGGTGCAAACGAATCCGTTATACACAGAGCGGGAGCTAGAGTATCAGATGAAGGATTCAGGGGCAAAGGCGATTATTTGTTTGGATATTCTGTTTCCACGTGTGGCAAAAATAAGGCAGAAGACCGAGCTGCAGCAAATTATTGTAACCGCTATCAAGGACTTTCTCCCCTTCCCGAAGAATCTTATCTATCCTTTCATTCAAAAAAAGCAATACGGTCTCGTTGTAAATGTAAGACATAAAGGTAATCATCATTTACTCACCGAAATTCTTAAAGCACAAACTGAGCATTTATCTATTCCGAGCATTCAAATAGACGAAGATTTAGCTGTCCTGCAATATACAGGTGGGACAACCGGAACGCCAAAAGGTGTCATGCTCACCCATCAAAATCTGGCAGCCAACACCATTATGTGCCGGACTTGGCTTTATAAATGTAAACCTGGTCAGGAGACGTTACTTGGCATTGTTCCATTTTTCCATGTTTACGGGATGACGACGGTCATGCTTCTTTCGATCATTGATGCTCACAAAATTGTATTACTTCCCAAATTCGATCCTCTCACCGCTCTTAAAACCATCCAATCACAAAAACCCACTCTATTTCCAGGTGCACCCACTATTTATATCGGACTACTAAACCATCCTGATATCCAAAAATATGACCTTTCTTCGATTGATGCCTGTATAAGCGGTTCCGCACCATTGCCAATCGAAGTACAAGAGCAGTTTGAAGAAGTAACAGGCGGCAAGCTGGTGGAAGGGTATGGTCTATCGGAAACATCCCCGGTCACTCATGCCAACTTACTGTGGGGAAACCGCGTTAAAGGAAGCATTGGCGTGCCATTTCCTGATACTTGCGCGAAGATTGTTTCACTTGAAAACGGTGAAGAGCTACCGATTGGTGAAATTGGAGAAATCGTTATTAAAGGCCCTCAAGTGATGAAGGGCTATTGGAATAAACCTGAAGAAACAGCTGATACGTTTCGCGACGGCTGGTTATTAACGGGTGATTTAGGGTATATGGATGAAAATGGATATTTTTATGTAGTTGACCGCAAAAAAGATATTATTATTGCGGGTGGTTTCAATATTTATCCCCGTGATATTGAAGAGGTATTGTATCAGCATGAGGCTGTAGCCGAGGTGGTTGTTGCTGGAGTACCTGATCCATATCGCGGTGAAACGGTTAAGGCATATATCGTCTTAAAGGAGGGAGCAGTTGTAACGGAGGAGGAACTTGATCAATTTACTCGCAAAGAATTGGCCTCCTATAAGGTCCCGCGGTTATATGAATTTCGACAGGAGCTTCCAAAAAGCGCGATTGGTAAAATTTTAAGAAGAGCGTTAGTGGAGGAAGAACGCTGTCGTATCAACGAAAACCGCGATGACGAGAAGCATGCTTAGACGCTAGAATTGTAAAAAAAAGCCGAAATTTCGGCTTTTTTTTGGTTCGTGAAAAGGCTGATTCTGGTTGACAGATAATTTTCAGAATATTATAGTAAAAGTACTGAATGGTTATTCATTCAATCTATAAATGACCCCAATACATAAATCTCTTAAGGGAGAGATTATCGTGAAAAAAGATAAACCGAAATATCGACAAATTATTGATGCAGCGGTTATAGTGATTGCCGAAAACGGTTACCATCAAGCGCAAGTGTCAAAAATTGCCAAACAAGCGGGTGTTGCAGACGGTACAATCTATCTTTATTTTAAAAATAAAGAAGATATCCTTATCTCTCTTTTTCAGGAAAAAATGGGGAATTTTGTAGAAAATCTTCAGACAAAAATTGCAGGATTAAGTACCGCAGCAGAGAAATTATTAGTATTGGTTGAATCCCATTTTGAAATGCTGTCGAATGACCACCATTTAGCGCGGGTGATACAGCTTGAGTTGAGACAGGCAAATATTGAACTACGACTGGAGCTTAGTGATGTTCTTAAGGGGTATTTAAAAGTTGTTGATCAAATTTTGCAGGAAGGTATCGAAAATGGTGAATTTTCACCATCGCTCGATATTCGACTGGCTCGTCAAATGATCTTCGGAACAATTGATGAGACGATTACAACTTGGGTGATGAATGAGCAAAAATATAATCTTATTGCACTAGCCCCAAAGGTTCAGCATTTATTGTTACATGGTTGTGGCAGGGATTAGCAAGATAAATGGTAAAGCAGCCTACAAGGAGGGGAAATACGTGGAATACTTAAAATGGTCCACAGAAAATCGGATTGCGACAATCACGATTGCAAAAGGTCCAGCTAATGCTCTTTCTTCACAAGTATTAAAGGAATTAGCGCTTGTGTTAAATGAAATCGAGCAGGATGAAAATGTTCGAGTTATCCTTATTCATGGTGAAGGACGTTTCTTCTCAGCTGGTGCTGATATTAAAGAATTTACAACAATTGAAAATGGCGAACAATTTAGCGATTTAGCTCGCCTTGGACAAAATCTGTTCGAGCGCATGGAAAACTTCGAAAAACCGATCATTGCGGCGATTCATGGTGCAGCGCTTGGTGGAGGACTGGAGCTTGCGATGGCTTGTCATTTCCGTCTTGTAACTGAAACTGCAAAATTAGGATTACCAGAATTGTCATTAGGCTTAATTCCAGGCTTTGCTGGAAGTCAACGTCTTCCACGTTATGTTGGTACAGCGTTAGCTGCTGAAATGCTATTAACTAGCAAACCAATTACTGGTGTTGAAGCTGTTCAAGCGGGACTTGCAAATCACGCTTATCCAGAAGAACAATTACTGGAAAATGCTTATAAAATTGCAGGTCAAATTGCGAAGAAGAGTCCAATTGCGATTAAAGCAATTTTAGAACTTTTTAACTATAACAAGCCAGAGAAATTCCATGCTGGTGTAGAACGTGAAGCTGTACTATTCGGCCAAGTGTTTGAATCTGCTGACGGTCAAGAAGGTATTACTGCATTTATTGATAAACGTGAACCAAATTTCGTTGGTAAATAATCCAGCAAAAATTTTTGATAAGAATTTTCGCAATCTTTGGAACTAATACAATGTTCCGACAATTAACGACATTATTTTCAGGAGGGAAACTTAATGAACATTTATGTATTGATGAAAAGAACCTTCGATACTGAAGAAAAAATCACCATTTCTGGTGGAAAAATTAATGAAGATGGCGCAGAATTCATCATCAACCCTTACGATGAATATGCGATTGAAGAAGCAATTCAAGTCCGTGATGCTCAAGGTGGAGAAGTAACAGTTATTTCTGTAGGTAATGAAGAAGCTGAAAAACAACTTCGTACGGCTTTAGCAATGGGTGCTGATAAAGCAGTATTAATTAACACTGAAGATGATTTAGAAGCTTCTGACCAATTCACAACTGCAAAGATCATTGCTGAATACTTAAAGGATAAAGATGCAGAATTAATTCTTGCTGGTAACGTAGCAATCGACGGTGGTTCAGGTCAAGTTGGTCCACGTGTTGCTGAATTACTAAACATCCCTTACGTAACAACAATTACAAAATTAGAAATCGATGGAACAAACGCTACAGTTACTCGCGATGTTGAAGGGGATTCTGAAGTAATCGAAACTTCATTACCATTACTAGTAACTGCTCAACAAGGCTTAAACGAGCCACGCTACCCATCTTTACCAGGAATCATGAAAGCAAAGAAAAAGCCTTTAGAAGAGCTTGAGCTTGATGATTTAGATCTTGATGAAGATGATGTTGCACCAAAAACAAAAACAATTGAAATCTACTTACCGGCTCAAAAAGAAGCTGGAAAAGTACTTTCCGGTGAAATTGGTGAACAAGTAAAAGAACTTGTATCACTACTACACACAGAAGCTAAAGTTGTTTAATTGAAATTGATTGATTGAGCGCTCGTTCGTTCATTCGTTACTTGATGAAAAACACAAGCGGGAGGTTTAAATAATGTCAAGAAAAGTATTGGTTGTTGGGGAAGTACGTGAAGGTTCACTTCGTAATGTTTCCTTTGAAGCCATCGCTGCAGCAAAAACAGTTGCAGAAGGCGGAGAAGTTGTTGGTGTATTAATCGGGGATTCCGTAAACGCTTTAGGTCAAGCGTTAATCGAAAATGGTGCAGATCGTGTTGTTGTAGTTGAGGATGCAAAATTAGCTCAATACACTTCAGATGGTTTTACTCAAGCGTTATTAGCGGTAATTGATGCAGAATCACCAGAAGGAATTATTATTGGCCACACTGCACAAGGTAAAGACTTAGCTCCAAGAATCGCTGGTAAATTAAATTCAGGATTAATTTCAGATGTAACTTCCATTGAAGAAGCTGGCGGAAACATCGTATTCACTCGCCCAATCTACTCTGGTAAAGCATTTGAAAAGAAAATTGTAACTGAAGGTATTTTATTTGCGACAATCCGTCCAAACAACATCGCTCCACTTGGTGCAGATGAGTCAAGAACTGGACAAGTTGCTACTTTAGCTGCTGAAATCAAAGATCTTCGTGCCATCATTAAAGAGGTTGTTCGCAAAGCAAGCGAAGGCGTAGATCTTTCTGAAGCAAAAGTTGTTATAGCTGGTGGTCGTGGTGTGAAGAGCGAAGATGGCTTTAACCCACTAAAAGAACTAGCTAACGTACTAGGCGGAGCAATCGGTGCTTCACGTGGTGCTTGTGACGCTGAATATTGCGATTACTCATTACAAATCGGTCAAACTGGTAAAGTTGTAACTCCAGACCTATATATCGCTTGCGGTATTTCTGGAGCAATCCAACACTTAGCTGGTATGTCTAACTCTAAAGTAATCGTTGCAATTAACAAAGACCCAGAAGCAAACATCTTCAAAGTAGCTGACTATGGTATCGTTGGCGACCTATTCGAAGTTGTACCTCTTCTAACTGAAGAGTTCAAGAAATTAAAGGTTCTTTCTTAATAGAAGAAACCCGTCAATTTACCTAATTAAAGGACCAATTCGCTTAAGCGGATTGGTCTTTATGTTTTGGTTGTGGCAGTGAATGGACGGGGTGGAGCATGAAACACGTTGGATAGGGCAATTGCCCTATTTTTTTGGGGGTATAAGCTGTGTAAGTGACTTAATTTTTGCTCAGTAATGCAAAATAGGTCACTTATAAGTTGTATAACAGCCCTATTCTTTGTCACGATAATAAAAAAAGGGCACTTATAAGGATTGTAAATACCCTATTTTACTGTAATTAAAGAAAACAGGACACTTATCAGGCCTGCAAGCATGACGAGCCACTTCAATAGAGGTATTTTTCCTGCAAAAATAGGGAAAAGTACGTACGAAACATATCATTCGCAACAAAAATCAATCGATGCTATACTGACTTTAGATTTTAGATTTTAGTTTACCTTTAGGAGGCAATAAAAATGGCAATTACACATGCTACAGATGAAACTTTCAAAAATGAAATTGGTTCCGGCGTTGTGCTGGTTGATTTTTGGGCACCATGGTGCGGTCCTTGTAAAATGATTGCTCCAGTTCTAGAAGAGCTTGACCAAGAATTAGGCGAAAAAGCAAAAATTGTTAAAGTTGATGTTGATGAAAATCCAGAAACTGCTGGTCAATTTGGAATTATGAGTATCCCAACTCTACTTGTATTCAAAGACGGCCAACCTGTTGATAAAGTAGTTGGATTCTCTCCAAAAGAAGCTCTTTCAGATCTTCTTGCAAAACATATCTAAAATAACCATCAATTTTCACTTTATAAAAGCTAACTCACTGGTCTCGATAGGCCTTATGGGTTAGCTTTTTCCATTTCACCCAAACACTTTCCCACGAGAAAAAACAAAAAAGGTTTTGCGAAAGGGTAATATGAGGTAACATGATATCATTGAAAAAAATCTTGGGGTGAAAAAATGAACGAAAACATCAAAAACAAGCTCACCCTTCTGCCTGATCAACCGGGATGTTACTTGATGAAGGACAGACAAGGAACCGTGATTTATGTAGGAAAAGCTAAAATCCTCAAAAACCGTGTCCGTTCATACTTTACCGGTTCGCATGATGGGAAAACGCTCAGACTCGTCAATGAGATAGAGGACTTCGAATATATCGTGACTTCATCTAATATTGAAGCACTTCTGCTAGAAATCAATTTAATCAAAAAATATGATCCAAAATATAATGTCATGCTCAAGGATGACAAGAGCTATCCGTTTATTAAGCTAACTGCGGAACGTCATCCACGCTTAATTACGACGAGAAAGGTCAAAAAAGACAAAGGGAAGTATTTTGGACCTTATCCGAATGTGCAGGCTGCCAATGAAACAAAGAAGCTGTTGGACAGGATTTATCCGCTACGTAAATGTTCGACTTTACCTGATCGGGTTTGCCTTTATTACCATATGGGACAATGTCTTGCCCCATGTATAAAGGACGTAAATGAAGATGAGTACAAAGCCCTAACGGATGAAATCACCCGATTTTTAAATGGCGGTTACAAGGAAATAAAAAACGAATTAACTGAAAAAATGGGAGAAGCAGCAGAGCAGCTCGATTATGAACGGGCAAAGGAATTTCGCGATAAAATCATCCATATTGAAACAATAATGGAAAAACAAAAAATGACGATGACAGATTTTACAGACCGTGATGTCTTTGGTTATCAAGTTGATAAGGGCTGGATGTGTGTTCAAGTTTTCTTCATCCGTCAAGGGAAACTAATTGAGCGCGATGTTTCAATGTTTCCAATCTACGATGAACCTGAAGAGGAAATCCTCACTTATCTTGGTCAATTTTATACAAAAGCAAATCATTTCAAGCCAAAGGAAATCCTTGTCCCTGAAACGATTGATACGACAATTGCTGAAGCATTGCTTAATGTAAAAGTGCTGGTACCGCGTCGAGGACAGAAAAAGGATCTTGTGAAGCTCGCCGAAAAAAATGCGGCGATTGCCCTACAAGAGAAATTTTCTCTTATCGAGCGCGATGAGCAAAGAACGATCAAGGCAATCGAAAATCTTGGTGATAGCCTTGGAATTTATACTCCACATCGAATTGAAGCATTTGATAACTCGAATATACAAGGAACGGACCCCGTTTCGGCCCTGGTAGTCTTTATCGATGGCAAGCCTAACAAAAGAGAATATCGTAAATATAAAATAAAAACCGTTATAGGACCCGATGATTATGAGTCGATGCGTGAAGTGACGAGGCGCCGTTATTCGCGGGTGCTTAAGGAGAATCTGCCCCTACCTGATTTAATCATCATCGATGGAGGAAAAGGGCATATTGAGGCAGTGCGTGACGTGCTCGAGAATGAGCTAGGTTTGGATATACCACTTAGCGGATTGGTAAAGGATGACAAGCATCGAACTTCACAGCTTTTATACGGTCAGCCATTGCAAATTGTCTCGCTTGAACGAAACAGCCAGGAATTTTACTTATTACAACGAATTCAAGATGAAGTCCACCGCTTCGCGATTACGTTTCATCGGCAGCTTCGTGGGAAGAATGCGTTCCAATCTTTACTCGATGATATTTCAGGAATCGGAGAGAAGCGGAAAAAACTACTCCTTAAAACCTTTGGTTCAGTCAAAAAGATTAAGGAAGCAACTATCGATGAAATTGTCGCACTTGGCATTCCAGCTCCAGTAGCAAAAGAGCTGCTCAATAAAATGAACGAAGAGACAAATAAAGGCTGACTCCTTGAGTCAGCCTAATCTTACTTATGATTCAATCTTGTCTTTCAAATCCCACTTCACTGTAAATTGGACTTTTCCACCTTTTTTACCTGGGTGTTCAAACGCTTCAGATAACACTCCTTTTTGGAGCTGTGTTTGCTGCGCTAAAAATCCTGATTCAAGATGGAAGGTACTTGTTGGGTTTGCTTTTAGTCTTTCAGTGATCACTTCACTTTCAAGCACATATAGCATTTCATGCTTTGATTCTGATTTAATCGACAGCGTTCCCCATCCAGCTTTATGAAAAAATGCAACGATCTCGTCTATCGTCTGCAGAGGATATTTTCTTGCTAATCTTTTTCCGGCCCAGTACAGATGCTCAGGTGTATCCTTGCCGAGCAAATCTGTCAATAAATCCTCTCGAATTAAATTATATCCAAAAACAGGAACCGAAAGAGTCTCCTTTTGGATTAATTTTTCTTGAATTGTAAGTTCACTCAATATTCTCCCCTCTTTCTCTAGGTCTATTATATACATTTTTAGGCTAAGCAGTCATGAGATTTTAAACCAAATATTTAGGGTTGCTCATATATGTAATATCTTCCTAACGTCATTCTACAAGAAGAAAACCAAGGAACTTTTAAAAACGGTGAAGTTATTGCAAATTAAGACATTTTCCATCTATTTTCTGAATGTTCTGAAAAACAAATTATTCTAAAAAAAGTTATTTTTCAACAAAATATTGAATACGTTTTCTTGACGCTTTGTAAAGACAGGGTTAAAATAGATTTGTTACAAAATTGTTAGAAATTCCTGAATCATTTTTGAAAACGACAATATTCTGCTTTTTAAAAATGGTACAGAACTCGTAACGCCATTATATATCATTAGGGGGGGTAAGCTCATGGCAGAGAATCGAGAATTTTTTTATCGCAGATTGCATTCATTACTAGGGGTAATTCCGGTAGGTCTTTTCCTGACGCAGCACTTGGTGAT
Source organism: Bacillus marasmi (assembly GCF_902168435.1). Lineage (GTDB taxonomy): Bacteria > Bacillota > Bacilli > Bacillales > Cytobacillaceae > Bacillus_BU > Bacillus_BU marasmi. The sequence goes on along the minus strand of NZ_LR656165.1, from coordinate 232,973 downwards.
CAACCATTTTGCAACAAAAGGGGTTGATTCATTTAATAATGCTGCACACTTCATGGAACAGCTACCATTTAGATGGTTTTTAGAAACGTTTGTTATCTTCTTGCCATTATTATTTCATGCAATCTACGGGCTTTATATTGCCTTTACAGCACAAAATAACGTAGGACGTTTTGGTTTCTTTAGAAACTGGATGTTCGTACTACAACGGGTATCTGGGGTCATCACCCTTATTTTCCTAGCATGGCATGTATGGGAAACCCGTATTGCTGCAGCAATGGGAGCAGAAGTGAATTTTGACATGATGGCTGAGATTTTATCAAATCCATTAATGTTAGGATTCTACATTGTAGGTGTTGTTTCTGCTATTTTCCACTTTGCAAACGGATTATGGGCATTCTTTGTTAGCTGGGGCATTACAGTTTCACCACGTTCACAACGCATCTCTACATATGTAACGCTCGGAATTTTCGTTGCCTTATCCATTGTTGGTGTACGTGCATTACTAGCTTTTGTTTAAGGTTTAACTAGATTCATTTGTTAGTAGACCAATATGGAAAACAACTTTACTAGGATTTAAGGGAGTGAACCACGATGAGTAAAGGAAAGGTAATCGTAGTCGGTGGTGGTTTAGCCGGCTTAATGGCTACAATTAAAGTAGCAGAACATGGAACACCAGTTGAATTATTCTCGTTAGTTCCTGTAAAACGATCTCACTCTGTTTGTGCCCAAGGTGGTATTAACGGAGCTGTAAATACAAAAGGGGAAGGGGATTCACCTTGGATTCACTTTGATGATACCATTTATGGTGGAGACTTCCTTGCAAACCAACCGCCAGTTAAGGCGATGTGTGACGCAGCGCCTGGAATCATTAACATGTTAGACCGTATGGGAGTTATGTTCAACCGTACTCCAGAAGGTTTACTAGATTTCCGTCGTTTTGGTGGAACACAGCATCACCGTACAGCATTTGCTGGTGCAACAACTGGACAACAGTTACTTTATGCTCTAGATGAGCAAGTAAGAAAGTTCGAAGTTGATGGACTTGTAACAAAATTTGAAGGCTGGGAATTCCTAGGAGCAGTTATCGATGATGACGGAATTTGCCGTGGTGTTACTGCGCAAAATCTATCTACTATGGAAATTAAATCATTCGGTGCCGATGCAGTAATCTTGGCAACTGGTGGCCCTGGTATCATTTTTGGTAAGTCTACAAACTCTGTAATCAACACAGGTTCTGCAGCTGCAATTGTATACCAACAAGGTGTTCATTATGCAAATGGTGAGTTTATCCAAATCCACCCAACTGCAATCCCTGGTGATGACAAGCTTCGCCTAATGAGCGAATCTGCTCGTGGTGAAGGTGGTCGTGTATGGACATATAAGGATGGTAAACCTTGGTATTTCCTAGAGGAAAAATATCCTGCATACGGAAACCTTGTACCTCGTGATATCGCAACTCGTGAAATTTTCGATGTGTGCGTAAATCAAAAACTTGGTATTAATGGCGAGAACATGGTTTATCTTGATCTTTCTCATAAAGATCCTCATGAGCTTGATGTTAAGCTTGGTGGTATCATTGAAATCTATGAAAAATTCATGGGTGAAGATCCACGTAAAGTACCAATGAAGATTTTCCCTGCCGTTCACTATTCAATGGGTGGATTATGGGTTGACTTCGATCAAATGACTAATATCCCTGGTTTATTCGCAGCCGGAGAATGTGATTATTCTCAGCACGGTGCAAACCGTTTAGGTGCTAACTCATTACTATCAGCTATTTATGGTGGTATGGTCGCAGGTCCTAATGCATTGAAATATATTGGTGGATTAGAAAAGAGTGTTGATTCAGTACCTTCTACAGTATTTGAGCGTCATGTTAAGACTGAAGAAGAGAAATGGAACAACATTATGTCAATGAACGGAACTGAAAATGCTTATGTTATCCATAAAGAGCTTGGCGAATGGATGACTGACAACGTAACAGTTGTTCGTTACAATGACAAGTTAAAACAAACTGATGATAAAATCGTTGAGTTACTTGAAAGATACAAAAATATCAATATCAATGATACAGCTAAATGGAGCAACCAAGGTGCAGCGTTCACTCGCCAGTTAGAAAACATGCTTCAACTAGCACGTGTTATTACGCTTGGAGCATTAAATCGTAACGAAAGCCGTGGCGCGCACTATAAGCCTGACTTCCCTAACCGTGACGATGAAAACTTCATGAAAACGACTATTGCTAAGTTCGTTGATGCTAATTCTGCTCCAGAAATCAGCTATGAGGATATTGATGTTTCATTAATCAAGCCACGTAAGCGTGACTACAGTAAAAAGAAAGGGGAGTAATTAAATTATGGCAGATCAAAAAACAGTTCGGTTTATTATCACTCGACAAGATGGGCCTAATTCTTCCCCTTATACGGAAGAATTTGAAATTCCTTACCGTCCAAATATGAACGTAATTTCCTCTTTGATGGAAATTCGTCGTAACCCTGTCAACGCAAAAGGCGAAAAAACAACACCAATTGCTTGGGATATGAACTGTTTGGAAGAGGTTTGTGGTGCCTGTTCAATGGTAATCAACGGAAAACCACGCCAATCTTGTACGGCTCTTATTGATCAATTAGAACAACCAGTTCGATTAGCGCCAATGGGTACATTCCCAATTGTTCGCGACCTACAGGTTGACCGTAGCCGTATGTTCGATTCCTTGAAAAAGGTTAAAGCATGGATTCCTATCGATGGAACTTATGATTTAGGACCTGGACCACGTATGCCTGAACCAAAGCGTCAATGGGCATATGAATTATCTAAATGTATGACATGTGGTGTTTGTTTGGAAGCTTGTCCAAACGTAAACAGCAAGTCAGCATTTATTGGACCACAACCGCTGTCACAAGTTCGTTTGTTCAATGCGCATCCAACTGGTGCAATGCATCGCGCTGAGCGTTTGAATGCAATTATGGATGAAGGCGGATTAACAAATTGTGGTAACTCACAAAACTGTGTTCAAGCTTGTCCTAAAGGTATTCCTTTAACAACTTCAATCGCATCATTAAACCGTGATACAACAGTACAAGCTTTCCGTAATTTCTTCGGAAGCGACCAAATCTAATGAAGAAACCCTTTTCCTACTATGGAAAAGGGTTTTTTACTGAAAATACTCAGGTGATACAAAGGTACTAATACTATTAGTACTATATACTTAAGCCCATTTTGTTATTATTTATTACAAAGTCATTTTCACTTCAAGAAATGTAGTCACTCCATATCTTTATTTCACATATGATATTGTGACTAAATATATACCCACCCCGCGGTTCATAGCTGGCGAAGGCAAGGAGGGTTACAGTACTTGAAGGAGAATGAATATACTCACAAGCCATTACTCACCAAACGAGAAAGAGAAGTGTTCGAGCTGTTAGTTCAAGATAAAACCACAAAAGAAATCGCTAGTGAATTATTTATAAGCGAAAAGACGGTTCGGAATCATATTTCGAATGCCATGCAAAAGCTTGGCGTAAAGGGGCGTTCGCAAGCGGTTGTAGAGCTCCTTCGTATGGGAGAGCTAGAGCTTTAATGAAGACCGGCTTTCCTGTTTCAGGGAGCCGGTTAACATATTTATATGATAATAATTGAAGTTGAAAGTTTTTTCAAATTATTTCCATTTTTTACTTCTTGATATTATATAATAAAAGTTAGAGAATTAAGTGAAAATATCGAATCGTCAAATTTATTAAGGGAGAGGGATAAAATGGAATTTGATGATAAGGTTAAGCAAAGTGTTATTAAAGAAATAGAAAAGGAAAGTCGGTACATATGTGATATCATTAAGCAAATGGGAAGAGAAATCCTTCACCATTATTCTATTACTCCACCACAATTTGCTGCTATGCAATGGTTGTTTGAAGATGGCGAGATGACAATAGGCGAGCTTTCGAGTAAAATGTATTTGGCGTGTAGCACAACTACTGATCTTGTTGATCGGCTTGAAAAAAATCAATTAGTATTAAGGGTGAAGGATGCGAATGACCGTCGGGTTGTAAGGATTCAATTACTTGATAGCGGGATGCAGGTAATGAATGAAATTCTTGAAGAACGACGGAATTATCTACAAAAAGTATTGAATAATTTTTCTTATGATGAAATTAGTACCTTCAAAATGATATTATCCAAATTTCACCAAGGTATGCTGGAAGAATGAGGCGATAGGTTTTGAACACTCCGATTGGGATAATAGATTCAGGGGTTGGCGGATTAACAGTTGTAAAAGAAGTGATGCGTCAGCTCCCGAATGAAAAAATCATCTATTTAGGTGATACAGCGCGATGTCCATATGGGCCACGTCCAAGTGAAGAGGTACAATTATTTACTTGGCAAATGACCCATTTTTTGTTGCGGAAAAATATTAAAATGTTAGTGATTGCTTGTAATACGGCAACAGCAGTAGTCCTTGACCAAATCAGTGATAAGCTGACGATACCTGTAATTGGTGTCATCTCGCCGGGATCAAGGGCAGCACTAAAACACACACGTAATAATAAAGTAGGAATAATAGGAACTGAAGGTACGGTAAAGAGTAAAGCTTATAATAAGGCCTTAAAAGAGTTAAATAAACAGATTCAGGTAAAAAGCCTTGCTTGTCCAAAGTTTGTTCCTTTAGTTGAAAGTGGCGAATATTCCGGACCTGTTGCGAAGAAAATCGTGGCAGAAACCCTTCACCCGCTAAAAAATTGTGGCTTAGATACGCTGATACTAGGATGCACTCATTACCCGCTATTAGAACCTGTTATTAAAAATGTGATGGGTAAAAGCGTGAGCGTGATTAGCTCAGGCCAAGAAACCGCACGCGAGGTAAGTACGATTTTGTCGTACAAAGGAATTTTGAATACAAGTGAAGATGAGCCGATGCATGAATTTTATACAACAGGCTCTAGTACGATTTTTGCAAAAATAGCCACACAATGGCTCGAAAGACCAATTGATGTAGTTGAAACAATACGATTAGGCAAACGGTTTGAATCATAAGATTCAAACCGTTATTTTTGTTTTAGGAAAGTTAATTGGAGTCAAAGTATTTGTAGTTGTAGTAGAATCTAGAAAACTAAAAAATTTCTTGTCCCTTGACGGTCTAAATATAAATATAGGCTCGTATACATGTAGTACAAACAGTCTTGGGAGGTATTTATGATGTCTTTAAATAAAAGAACATTATTCTTTTCTGCTGTCATACTTTTGGCAACAACATTAACTGGATGTGGTTTGTTGGGCGGTGAGGAGAAAAAGCAAATTGATCCTCCGAAAACGGTCACATATGAAGATAGCGGCAAAGCTAGCACAGAGGAAACAGCCTCACCAAAAAAACAGAGCAAAGATAAAAAGGAAGCTGCTGAAAAGACGGTTATGACCGAGCTTTATTTAATTGATAAAGACGGCTATGTCGTCCCACAAACAATGGCTCTTCAGCAAACTGAAGGAATTGCCAAGCAAGCGCTGGAACATCTCGTTGTAAACGGACCGGTTTCTGAGATGCTCCCTAATGGTTTCCAAGCTGTCATTCCAGCTGATACACAGGTATCTGTAGATATCCAAGACAAGGTTGCTGTTGTCGATTTTTCAAAGGAATTTGCCAACTACAAGCCTGAACAGGAGTTGAAAATCCTTGAATCAGTCACTTGGACATTAACTCAATTTGACTCGGTAGATTCTGTTAAGTTGCAAATGAATGGCAAGCAGTTAAAAGAAATGCCGGTTGCAGGAGCACCAATTAGCACGAAACAAAGTCGTGCCAATGGAATTAACATCGATGCAAAAGATGTTGTGGATATCACTAATACAAAATCTGTTACTGTGTACTTTGTTGGTGGAGAAGATGGGGATTACTATTATGTTCCAGTGACACGTCGTGTAGATAGCAAGGAAAAGAATAATATTGAAGCGGCGGTCAATGAATTAGTGAAGGGGCCTAGCTATACAACAAATCTCCAATCAGAATTCGCTGCCGGAGTTGAATTATTAGATAAGCCAAAAATCGAAAATGGTAAAGTCACTTTAAACTTTAATGAAGCCATTTTCGGAAGCTTTAAGGAAAAAATTATTTCCAACCATCTGTTAAATTCGCTGGTGCTTTCATTAACTGAGCAAAAGGGTATTGAAAGTGTCTCCATTTTAGTAAAAGGTAAAGCAGAATTAGTGACTGAAGAAGGAGAAAAGCTATCTGCACCGGTAACTCGACCTGAAAATGTGAATACAGGTAGTTATTAAAAAACGATTTTTGATATACTATATATTGGCATAGTGAAGGGGTTGGCATCTTTTGCCAACTCCTATTTATATCAATAGGAATTATATGATCACGAAAGCTAGCAAAAGAGACATAAGGAGGACGTAACGTGCGTTTTGATGGACGTGAAAATACACAACTTAGACCAGTTACAATCGAAACTAATTATTTAAAGCATCCAGAGGGCTCTGTATTGATTTCTGTTGGCGATACTAAGGTAATCTGTGCAGCAACCATAGAGGAACGTGTTCCTCCGTTTTTGAGAGGCCAAGGAAAGGGCTGGATCACAGCAGAATATTCTATGCTTCCGCGCGCTACCGAACAACGGAATATCCGTGAGTCGTCAAAAGGCAAGGTAACAGGCAGAACGATGGAAATCCAACGTTTAATTGGACGTGCACTTCGAGCAGTTGTGGATTTGGAAGCGCTAGGTGAGAGAACCATTTGGATTGATTGTGACGTCATTCAAGCTGATGGAGGCACCCGTACCGCTTCAATAACAGGTGCATTTGTAGCGATGGCATTAGCTCTTAGTAAGCTTGTAGAGGAAAATAGATTAACTAGTTATCCAATTAAAGATTATTTAGCTGCAACTAGTGTTGGCGTATTGTCTGATGAGAGTGTCATACTAGATTTAAATTACATAGAGGATTCTCAAGCTTTTGTTGATATGAATGTCGTCATGACCGGGAAGGGGGAATTTGTAGAGCTACAGGGAACAGGCGAAGAATCTACATTCACGTATAATCAGCTTCAACAGCTACTTCAAGCAGCCCAAACCGGCTTAACAGAATTATTCGAAATTCAAAAACAAGCACTAGGCGACGAGATTGTCAAAAATATTGGTTAATATTAATGATTGCTGCGGAAGGTACGAAGACTCCTGCGGGAGTAAAGGGCATAGGGAGACCCCGCAGGCGCTTTAGCGCCGAGGAGGCTCCATGCATCGCCCTAAGGTGCGCGAAGTGCCTGGAGCAGAAATCATAGCAGGTAAGGGGGATGACTGTGAAGGAAATCATTATTGCTACAAAAAACAAAGGGAAAACAAAAGAATTTCAACAAATGTTTGCTAAAAGGGGTTATCAAGTACTAACCTTGCTTGATTTTCCGGAATTAGAGGACGTCGAGGAAACCGGGACTACTTTTGAGGAAAATGCAATTCTAAAGGCTGAAACGATTTCTAAACAGCTTGGAAAAATCGTCATATCTGACGACTCAGGTCTCGTTGTAGACGCATTAAACGGAAGACCAGGGGTTTACTCAGCACGCTATGCTGGTGAAGATAAAAACGATGAAGCAAATAATAATAAGGTACTAGAAGAGCTTTCTGATGTGCCAGACGATAAGCGGACTGCCCGTTTTTATTGCGCTCTTGCCATTGCGGTGCCTGGCCAACAAACGGAAACATTCTCTGGAACCGTCGAAGGAAGAATTCTCCATGAACGACAAGGCACAAATGGATTCGGTTATGATCCAATCTTCTTTTCATTGGATGAAAACCGGGCAATGGCAGAACTATCAAGTGAGGAAAAAAATGCGATTAGTCATCGCGGGAAAGCACTAAAACAGCTAGATGAGCAATTTGATTCATTGTTTGAAAAGGAATCAAAGCTATGACGAAAGCACTAATCATTAGTGATAGTCATCGGTTAATGAAGGAATTGGATCTCATTAAGCAGCGGCATCAAAGAGAAGTAGAGGTAATGATACATTGCGGTGATTCAGAGCTTTATGCCGACCAGCCTGAAATGACCGGGTTTGTGACTGTTAGAGGAAATTGTGATTACGGCACGGACTATCCTGAAGAAACTGTTATTGACTTTGCGAATCAGAAAATTTTCGTGACCCATGGTCATTTATTTTCAGTAAAATCCACTTTAATGAATCTATATTACCGGGCACAGGAACTCGGTGCTAATATTGTTTGCTTCGGGCATTCGCATATGCTTGGGGTGGAGAAAATTGATGATATTCTGTTTATCAATCCAGGCAGCATTCGGCTACCAAGAGGACGCAAGGAGCGAACATATTGCATCCTCGAACTGGGAGAAAAGGATATAGAAGTATCGGTTTATGATTTAGATATGGGGGAATTGCCTGAGCTAAAGCAGCGCTTCTCTCTTTCAAAGATAGTTTAGGTTTTATATAATAGAGAGGAAAGAAATACTCTTTCCTCCATTTTTTTATTTTTATGTTGACATTTATATTGCAACAACATATAATAAAAAATGTCCTCGCTACAGAAGCGGTGGAACAACATCATATGTCCCAGTAGCTCAGCTGGATAGAGCAACGGCCTTCTAAGCCGTCGGTCGGGAGTTCGAATCTCTCCTGGGACGCTAAAAAACGTCATATCCTTTGATATGACGTTTTTATTTTTGTTATGCTAATTAACTATGTTTCTAAATCTTTACCGCAAGAATTGGCACTCATCCTGTTGAAAATTCCCCTATTAACTCTATTCCATTTAGAAACTTTTCTACATAAAAATACTTCCAGTAATGCACTCTAATATAGAGAGCAACACGATCAATAACATGTCATCCTCTCATTTCCCGCTTTTTGTAAAAAAAACTAAAATTTTTTATAAATTCAAAGAATGTGAATATATCAACAATGTAAGCGGATTCATTATTCTGAACATATTATAATGTTCGAAAAATTACTTAAAATGTTGTTGACTAAGGGGGAAAATGAAGGTAACATTATGCTCAAATATATAAACAAAATATTTCAAATCCTAAAAAAATTAAACGCGAAATTTGCGGAATTATCTCGAAAAATGTTTTCTGAATTTTTCATTAATTGGTTGAACTTGAGTAAACTAATTATTAATTAAATAATTCAACACGATGATGAGGATAAGTAATTTTATGGAAAGGGATTTACAGAGAGCCGGGCAAGCTGGAAACCGGTAATCCTGCATAAGATGAACTCACCTCAGAGTATTGGTCTGAAAGAGCAATCGATTAGGACTGGTCGGGTGTCACACACACTCGTTATTAAAAAGGAACAGATTACGTTCATAAGCGCACGCTGTAAATAGCGTGAACAAGGGTGGTACCGTGGAACAGGTTGCAAAGCCTTTTCATCCCTTTGCCTAACACCAATAGGCGAATTGAGGGATGGAAGGGCTTTTTAATTTGAAAAAAGGATTTGAAAAAAAGAGGAGGTCAACTCACGATGTTGCAAGGAGCAGCCTTTACAGAATCGAAGGCGATCAAGAGAACCTTAACTGGTGCTGATCTATTACTAGAAGCGTTGAAAAAGGAAAATGTAGAAGTCATTTTCGGATACCCTGGCGGTGCAGTTCTTCCAATTTACGACAAGATATATGATGCGAATATTCGTCATATTTTGCCTAAACATGAACAAGGTGGAATTCACGCTGCTGAAGGTTACGCACGTATTACAGGGAAACCTGGTGTTGTAATTGCAACTTCTGGTCCTGGAGCAACGAATATTGTTACTGGATTAGCAGATGCATTTTTAGATTCCTTGCCGCTCGTGGTTTTCACAGGCCAGGTAGCAACAAGTGTCATCGGAACAGATGCATTCCAAGAAGCAGACATTCTCGGAATTACAACTCCGATTACAAAATATAATTATCAAATTCGCAGTATTGAAGATATTCCTAGAATTATTAAGGAAGCTTTCTATATCGCTTCAAGTGGCCGTCCTGGTCCAGTAATCATTGATGTACCAAAAGACGTTGCTTCTATTGTGGTAGAAGAAATTCCAGAGGAAGTAGAAGTGAATCTTCCTGGATATCAGCCAAACTTACAGCCAAACTACTTGCAAATTCGTAAATTAGTTGAAGCTGTTAGCCAAGCGAAAAAGCCTGTTATTTTAGCGGGTGCTGGAATCCTCCATTCAAAAGCTTCAGAGCTATTAAAGGAATACGTAGAACAACAACAAATCCCTGTAGTGCATACTTTACTTGGACTTGGTGGTTTCCCAGCTGAACATCCACTATTTACCGGCATGGCTGGAATGCATGGCTGTTATGCAGCTAATATGGCTCTATATGAAGCAGATTTATTGCTTAATATTGGGGCGAGATTTGATGACCGCTTAACCGGAAATCTTAGCACATTTGCGCCAAATGCACTCGTTGCACATATTGATATTGACCCTGCTGAGATTGGAAAGAATGTTCCAACTGAAATTCCAATCGTAGCCGATGCGAAAGCTGCCTTAAAGCAATTAATTGCTCAAAACGGACAAAAGCCAGAGCATCAGGAATGGGTAGACACTTTAAATACATGGAAAGAAAAACATCCATTCTATTTTGATCGAGATAAAGAGTTAAAACCGCAACGTATCATCGAAATGCTTTATGAAAAAACAAAAGGTGATGCAATCGTTGTTACTGACGTTGGTCAGCATCAAATGTGGGCGGCTCAATACTATAAATTCAATAAAGCTGATCGCTGGGTAACTTCAGGTGGTTTAGGAACAATGGGCTTTGGTCTTCCTGCTAGTATCGGAGCTCAATTAGCAGATCCTAAGTCAACCGTATTATCTATTTCGGGTGACGGCGGCTTCCAAATGTGTTCACAGGAATTAATGGTTATTTCTGAACTGAAGCTACCAATCAAAATTGTTGTATTAAATAACGAATCCCTTGGAATGGTTAAACAATGGCAGGAATTATTTTACGAAGAAAGATATTCCTACAGCCAAATTCCAGCACAGCCAAACTTTGTTAAATTGGCTGAAGCATATGGCATTAAAGGATATTCAATTACGACTGAAGAGGAAGCAGAACGCATCTTAACAGAAGTAATCGATAGCCCAGAACCAGTTCTTTTAGATTTCCGTATTTCACCAATGGAAAAGGTTTATCCAATGATTGCACCTGGTAAAGGACTTCACGAAATGGTAGGTGTTAAAGAATGAAGAGAATAATTTCATTAACCGTTTTGAATCGACCTGGCGTACTTAACCGCATTACAAACTTGTTCTCCAAGCGTAACTACAATATTGAAAGCATCACTGTTGGTCATTCTGAGCAAGAGGATATCTCAAGAATTACCTGTGTTGTCAATGTAGATAACGATGGAGTGATTGAGCAAATTACGAAGCAATTAAACAAGCAAGTTGATGTAATTAAGGTTACAGATATTTCTGAACAGTCTATCGTTTCAAGAGAGCTTGCGCTAATTAAAGTGGTTTCAAGCCCAAGTACAAGAAGTGAAATTTATTCCTTGATTGAACCATTCCGCGCATCTGTTATTGATGTAAGTAAAGATAGCTTAGTGATTCAATTAACCGGTGAACCAGACAAAATTGAAGCGTTCATTGAATTAATTAGACCTTATGGCATTAAAGAATTAGCTAGAACCGGTACGACTGCGTTCCCGCGTGGAACACAGCGTGCCTCTAATAATCAAAGAAGTATTTCTATTCTTTAAAAACTAAAATTCATGAGATTAAAAGGAGAAGATTACAATGGCAAAAATGTACTATAACGGAGATGCAAACCCATCATATTTAGAAGGAAAAACTGTAGCAGTTATCGGATACGGTTCACAAGGTCATGCACATTCACAAAACATGAGAGAAAGCGGCGTTAACGTTGTTATCGGATTACGTCCAGGGAAATCATGGGATAAAGCAGTAGAAGATGGCTTTGAAGTATTATCAGTTGGAGAAGCAACAGCAAAAGCTGACGTAGTTATGATCCTTCTTCCAGATGAACTTCAACCAAAAGTTTATAACGAAGAAATCAAACCAAACCTTACAAACCAAGCATTAATGTTTGCTCATGGATTCAACATCCATTTCAATCAAATCGTTGCTCCACAAGAAAGCGATGTATTACTAGTTGCTCCTAAAGGCCCAGGACACTTAGTGCGCCGTACATATACTGAAGGTGCTGGAGTTCCTGCATTATTCGCAATTTACCAAGATGTAACTGGTCAAGCTCGTGAATTAGCATTAGCTTATGCACACGCTATCGGTTCTTTAAGAGCTGGTGCGCTTGAAACTACTTTCAAAGAAGAAACTGAAACTGACCTATTCGGTGAGCAAGCAGTTCTTTGTGGCGGTACATCTGCATTAGTTAAAGCAGGTTTCGAAACTTTAGTTGAAGCTGGATACCAACCAGAATTAGCTTATTTTGAAACTTTACACGAATTAAAATTAATCGTTGACCTAATGTACGAAGGTGGATTAGCGAACATGCGCTACTCTATCTCTGACACAGCTCAATGGGGCGATTTCGTAACTGGTCGTCGTATCGTAACTGACGCTGTTAAGGCTGAAATGAAAGAAGTATTAAAAGATATTCAAGAAGGCCGTTTTGCTAAAGGTTGGATCTTAGAAAACCAAGCTGGTCGTCCAGAATTCACTTCAATCAACCGCGCTGAAAACGAACACTTAATTGAAAAAGTTGGTAAAGAATTACGTGCTATGATGCCATTCGTCAACCAAAAGAACAAGGAAGTGGTTGCTGGTGGAAAAAATTAAAATCTTCGATACAACGTTAAGAGATGGCGAGCAATCTGCTGGTGTAAATTTAAATCTTTCCGAAAAGCTTGAAATTGCCAGACAGCTCGAGCGTGTAAACGTGGATATTATTGAAGCCGGCTTCCCAGCTGCTTCAAAGGGTGATTTTCATTCAGTACAAAAAATTGCCCAAACCATCAGAGGCTGTTCAGTCACCGGTTTAGCTCGTTCTGTCATTAACGATATCGATGCTGCTTGGGAATCCTTAAAGGACGGAGCAGAACCGAGGTTGCATACATTTATTGCAACCTCCCCGATTCACCGGCAATATAAATTAAAGCAATCTAAAGAGCAGGTTATTGAAACAGCGGTTGCAGCTGTAAAATATGCTGCACAAAAATTCCCGATTATTCAATGGTCTGCCGAAGATGCGAGCCGTACGGAATTACCATATCTTGCTGAAATTATTGAAGCCGTCATTCAAGCAGGTGCGAACGTTATCAACCTTCCGGATACGGTTGGTTACGGAACGCCTGCTGAATATGGTGCAATGTTTAAATATGTAAAAGAAAACGTTCCTTCCATTGATAAAGTCAGCTTGTCAACTCACTGTCATGATGACTTAGGAATGGCTGTAGCAAACTCTTTAGCAGCAGTTGAAAACGGCGCTACACAAGTTGAAGGTACTTTTAATGGTATTGGAGAACGTGCTGGTAATGCTGCGCTAGAAGAAATCATTATGGCGCTTTATATCCGTGGTGATTTTTACAATGCAAAAACGCGAATCACTTTAAATGAAATCTTTAGAACAAGCACTTTAATCAGTAAGTTAACTGGTATGCCAATTCCGCCAAACAAAGCGGTGGTTGGACGCAATGCCTTCGCACATGAATCTGGTATTCATCAAGATGGTGTATTAAAGGAAAAAACAACTTATGAGATTATTTCTCCAGAATTAGTTGGAGTTAAATCAAATTCGTTAGTACTTGGAAAGCATTCTGGACGTCATGCGTTCAAAATTCGTCTCCAAGAGCTTGGTCTAAACGTGGCAGAAGAAGAGGTTCCAAAACTATTTACGATTTTCAAAGAATTGGCCGATCGTAAGAAAGAAATGACAGACGATGACTTAGTTGCTATCGTTCTTGATCAACAGCTTTCTAAGGATCAAGACCATTTCTATGAATTAAAATCAGTTCAAGTTCAAAATACTTCTGATCAATTTCATACTGCGACGGTTACTTTATCAGGTCGCAATAATGAAATCATTGAGGAATCTGCGAGCGGCGCAGGTAGCGTAGAAGCGTTATATAACACGTTGGAACGTTGTGTTAAAGAACATGTTCACTTATTAGATTATCGCATCCAATCTGTTGGTGCTGGTCGTGACGCGTTAGCTCAAGTGTTTGTAAAATTGAACTATGCTGGCAAGGAATCAAGTGGCCGCGGCTTAGCTCAGGATGTTATTGAAGCATCTGCAAAGGCTTATTTAAATGCGGTAAACCGAGTTATCTATCTTGATGAGCAATCTCAAGTAACAGAAGAAACTCTTTAAAAACTTGCCAAATGCGAGTATGAATCTGAATGAACTGTTTAGCTGCCAAAGCATACTTTGTGCAGCTAAACATCCTTTTAAGCGAAATATTTTACTATTTTTATAAAAAGGGGGATGGAAACCGTGGAAAAACGTATTGCGGTTTTACCTGGAGACGGAATTGGGAAAGAGGTAACAAACGGTGCAATTGCAGTATTACAAGCAGTTGGCGAGCGTTTTAATCATCAATTCCATTTTTCGTTTGGGAGAATTGGCGGAAATGCAGTAGATACTGACGGTACTCCATTACCGGATGAAACAATTGCGCTTTGTAAAGAAAGCGATGCTGTATTACTTGGAGCTGTTGGGGGACCTAAATGGGATAACATTGCGGTTGAACTTCGTCCAGAGCAAGGGTTATTGAAAATTCGTAAGGAATTAGAATTATATGGTAACCTTCGCCCGACTCTATATTATGGCAGCTTAGCTGATGCTTCACCACTTCGCAAAGAAATCATTGAAGACATTGATATTTTAATGGTTCGTGAATTAACAGGTGGTATTTATTTCGGAACACCAAGAGAACGCACAATGCGCGATGGCGAGCCAGGTGCGCTTGATACTCTTTACTACTCTCGTCGTGAAATTGAAAGAGTCATTCGCACAGCGTTTGAATTAGCAAGCACACGCAGAAAGAAAGTAACTTCAGTTGATAAAGCAAACGTGTTAGAAACAAGTAGATTATGGCGTGAAGTTGCTGAGGAAATCGCAAAGGAATTCCCAGAAGTTACGCTTGAGCATATTCTTGTTGACAATGCAGCAATGCAAATCATTAGGAATCCAAAGCAATTCGACGTTGTTGTGACTGAGAATATGTTTGGTGATATTTTAAGTGATGAAGCATCAGTTATCACAGGTTCACTAGGTATGCAGCCATCAGCAAGTATCTCTGAAAATGGACCATATTTATATGAGCCAATTCACGGAACTGCACCAGATATCGCTGGTCAAAATCTTGCTAACCCGATTGGAGCAATTATGTCTGCAGCGATGATGCTTCGTGTTTCCTTCGGCTTAACAGAGGAAGCTGACGCAGTAGAAGCAGCTGTAAATCAAGTGCTTGATTCTGGCTATCGTACAGGTGATATCGCGTTTGAAGGCTGTAAACGTGTATCAACAACTGAAATGATTGACGAAATCAAAGCGACAATTATGGATACAGACGCACTTCTAAAAATCCAAAATTGCTATTCATAAGCTTTTAGAAAAGATTTAGCGCAGTTGGCTCGGGAGTGGCTATGTGACACTCCTGCCAATGCGCTACTAATTTATAAAAAAGAAAAGCGTCGCAAAGCAAGACGCTTGCCATTTTCGTTGTAAGGAGGAAAGCAGATGGGGAAATCAATTATTCAAAAAATCTGGGAAAACCATATCGTTCACCAAGAAGAGGGCAAACCGGATCTTATTTATATTGACTTACATCTTGTTCATGAAGTAACCTCTCCGCAGGCGTTTTCTGGATTAAGATTAAAAAATCGTAAAGTTAGACGACCGGACAAAACGTTCGCAACAATGGATCATAACGTACCAACTGATAATCCATTTGAAATCAAGGATACGGTGGCGTTAAACCAAATTACGACATTAGAACGTAACTGTGAAGAATTCGGTATTCAATTGGCTGACTTGAATAGTCCTGATCAAGGGATTGTTCACGTTATCGGTCCTGAATTAGGATTAACTCAACCTGGAAAAACCATTGTTTGTGGTGATAGCCATACCTCTACACACGGTGCATTCGGTGCGTTAGCATTTGGTATTGGTACGAGTGAAGTAGAACACGTATTAGCAACCCAAACATTATGGCAAGCAAAACCTAAGACTTTGAAGCTTCAAGTCAATGGAAAATTAGCTCCAGGCGTTACTTCAAAAGACGTTATCCTTTATATTATTGCTAAATACGGCATTAATTTTGGGACAGGCTATGTCATTGAATATTGTGGCGAAGCCATTCGCAACATGTCAATGGATGAACGTATGACTGTTTGTAATATGTCAATTGAAGGAGGCGCAAGAGCGGGTCTTGTTAGCCCTGATGAAACAACCTTCAATTATTTAAAAGGTAGAAAATATGTACCAACTGGTGCGGAATTCGATGCCTTAGTTGAAAAATGGCGTGCGCTTGCTTCAGATGAAGATGCAGAGTACGACACTGTTATTGAAATCGACGGCGCTGATATTGCTCCAATGGTAAGCTGGGGAACTAATCCATCCATGACAGCTCCTGTTGACGGCAAAACTCCGTTATTATCAGAGTGCAAAAATGAAAACGACCGTAGAGCGGTTGAACGTGCACTTCAATATATGGGTCTTAATGAAGGCCAATCTATTGAGGACATCAAAATTCAACACGTATTTATCGGTTCCTGTACAAATTCACGTATAGAAGACTTACGTGCAGCTGCTCACGTTATTCAAGGCAGAAAAGTACATCCAAATGTTAGAGCGCTAGTTGTTCCAGGCTCTCAGCAAGTCAAAGCTATGGCAGAAGCAGAAGGCTTAGATAAGGTCTTCACTGAAGCTGGCTTTGAATGGAGACATGCTGGTTGCTCAATGTGCTTAAGTATGAACGCTGACATCGTACCTGCAGGTGAGCACTGTGCTTCAACTTCAAACCGTAACTTCGAAGGAAGACAAGGTTCTGGCGCACGTACACATCTAGTAAGCCCAGCAATGGCTGCCAACGCAGCTATTAATGGCCATTTCGCAGACGTACGCAAGCTTGAAGCTACTGAAGTATAATTATTCTTTATTTGAAAAATTAACACGAACTTGAACATATATTTGAGAGGAGGCGCTATTTTGAGCGGATTTAAACTATTAACAGGTAAAGCCGTTGCACTAGACCGTGTAAACGTAGATACCGACCAAATCATTCCAAAACAATTCCTTAAAAGAATCGAGAAAACAGGATTCGGACAATTTCTCTTTTACGATTGGCGTTTCAAATCGAATGGAGAGCCAAACCCTGAATTTGAATTAAACTTTCCTGAAAACCAAGGAGCTTCCATTTTAATTACGAATGAAAACTTTGGGTGCGGTTCTTCTCGGGAGCATGCTCCATGGGCATTGTTGGATTACGGATTCCAAGTTGTTATTTCAACTTCATTCGCAGATATCTTCCATCAAAACTGCTTGAAAAATGGCATGCTGCCAATTAAGCTAACACCAGAGGAAATCAAATACTTATTAGAAGCAGCTAAAAAACAGCCTTACAATTTAACCATTGATCTTGATGCACAACAAGTCAAGGATGAAGCTGGCTTTGCAGCATCATTTGAAATTCACCCTTATTGGAAGCATATGCTTCTAAACGGATGGGATGAAATTGGAATTACTCTTCAACTTGATGAAGAAATTTCCAAATATGAGGCTAGCCATTAATAAATAAAAAAGGAAAGATTCACAGCCGAGTCTGTGAATCTTTTTTTCAGCCTTTTAGTCTTTTGTGTTTTTGTAAATCACATGCTACACTAACCTCAAACATGATAAAGGGAGAACCTTCATGACAAAGAGGGATCGATCAAAAAAAGAAACTAATATCATTCTTTTTCCAGATTTAGAGAAACGTCTGTTGGAAAAGGGCTTAGATCAGCTTCAACGTAAAAATTTTACAGAAGCCATCAAGTTGCTTAGCCAAGCAAGTCAACTGAATCCAGACGATGAGGATATTCATCTCGGGCTTGTTGTGGCGAATTTCGAAATTGGAAATTTGGCAGAGGCCAATCATCGTGCTAAAAATATGCTTCAGTTAGGTATCGGAGATTATTTTACAATCGTTGATATGTACATAATGATTCTCGTCCAACAAAATAACTATGTTGAGGTTGTCACGACAATTGAAGCGCTATTAGAAGAAAGAGAAGTGCCACCCGAAAAAATGGAACACTTCATGAAAATGCTCCATTTTAGCCGAAAAATGTCTGATACCCGCTCGGAAAAAAATGCACCAGAACAACCACACCAAATAAAAGAATTAAGTTTTGATTTGTTTTCAATTAAGGATCCAGGTGAGCAGGTTCATCTTGCTGGACGTCTTGCCAGCAGTAATGTAAGGGCTTATATTTCGGAAATTAGTGAATTCCTTAGCTCTGATGATGGAGACCCATTCTTTAAAACAATCCTGTTAACTGTATTAAAGGAACAAGACTATGATAAAGAAATTATAGTAAAGAAGTATTTTAAGGAATTAGTGTTGATTCCAACAGAAATATTTGAAGTTCATTTTCATCCTGACTTACTAGCATGCCTAGAAATCACAACGGAAAAATTGGAGAATAGAGACCCCATTTTACTGGACAGTATTAAGCAATTAATGGAACGTTATTTTTTCCTAATATACCCTTTCCGGACAGAGTTCGAGCTACCAGACATTTGCGCTGCCGCCTTTCATTTTGTGGCTTTGGCATACTTCGGCCAAGATCAAGACATTACAGAAATTGTGGATTTATATGGGGTCAAACAGGACGATGTTTTAGCTGCAGTGGAGGAAATTAGCACGATTGATGAAATTTCTTCACCATAATTATGGCTTGTAGGTTGAAACAAAAACAACCTATGGTATAATATAGTGGTTGTATTGTGCGAAAAAATACACAAAATACTTATCTTATGGGTTTTGATTGCTAGTCATGAAAGATTCATATCCATTCGTTCCATATGAAAAATAGAATAGATTGTTGGAGGGAAAAAACAGTATGTCTGCTAAGTTTGAAAAATTAGAAGGGAACCAAGTGGTTCTTACAGTTGAAGTAGATGCAGAAAAAGTAAACGAAGGTTTAGAAGCTGCATTCAAAAAAGTAGTTAAGCAAGTTAATGTACCAGGTTTCCGTAAAGGAAAAATGCCTCGCCAAATGTTCGAAAAACGTTTCGGCGTTGAATCATTATATCAAGAAGCGGTTGATTTTCTTCTTCCAGAAGCATACTCAAATGCAATTGATGAAACTGGCATCGAGCCAATCGATCGTCCTGAAATCGATGTAGAACAAATCGAAAAAGGCAAAAGCTTTATTTTCAAAGCAACTGTACAAGTTAAACCAGAAGTTAAACTTGGCGAATACAAAGGCCTTGAAATCGAAGCATTTGATACAAATGTAACTGACGAAGAAGTAGACGCAGAAATCAAAAAGCTTCAAGAGCGTCACGCTGAATTAGTTGTTAAAGAAGAAGGTACTGCTGAACTTGGTGATACTGTTGTAATCGACTTCGCTGGTTATGTTGACGGTGAAGCTTTCGAAGGCGGCACAGCTGAAAACTATTCATTAGAGCTTGGATCAGGTTCATTCATCCCTGGTTTCGAAGACCAATTAGTTGGCTTAGCTACTGGAGAAGAAAAAGATGTAGAAGTTACTTTCCCTGAAGAGTACCATGCTGCTGAACTTGCTGGTAAACCAGCTGTATTCAAAACAAAACTTCACGAAATCAAAGGCAAATCAGTACCTGAGCTAGATGACGAATTTGCAAAAGATGTTGATGAAGAAGTTGAAACACTTGATGCATTAAAAGCAAAAATTAAAGATAATTTAACTCACGATAAAAAACATCAAGAAGAGCACTACATCCAAAATACAGTAGTTGAAAAAGCAACTGCTAATGCAGAAATGGAAGTACCAGCAGTAATGGTTGATACTGAAATCGGTCGCATGCTTCAAGAGTTCGAACAACGCTTACAAATGCAAGGTATGAACCTTGACCTTTACTACCAATTCTCTGGACAAGATGAAGCAGCTCTTCGTGAGCAAATGAAGCCAGAAGCTGAGCAACGCGTTCGCGGAAACTTAACTTTAGAAGCAATCGCTAAAGCAGAAAACATCACTGCAACTGACGAAGATGTAACTGCTGAGCTTGAAAAAATGGCTGAAATGTACAAAATGTCTGTAGAAGACATTCAAAAAGCTCTTGGTGGAACTGAAGGAATCAAAGGCGATCTTTCTTTAAGAAAAACTGTTGAATTTCTTGTTGAAAACAGCAAGACTGTAGCAGCTGCAGTTCAAGAATAATCGACTCTAAACTTAATACGATTTTTATTATAAAAAAACAAGGCGCGATTTTATCGTGCCTTGTTTTATACAAATACACATACATATATTATAATAAAGGTATGGAAAATCTTTTCTCTCATTTTTTGAAAAATCGGCATAAAAAACGGTGATTTTCCATAAATTTTTTTGATGGATTTTTTGTTAACCGACTGAGAAGACTGTTTTATGGAAATGCTTAAATCATACATATTTACGTTTTATGAACTTGGATTAGCTCCCTGAAATGAAAACTTTAGCAGTTCAAGTGTTATCATTTCCTGTCTGTATCGAAGTGTGTTACAATCCAATATACATAACTGTAGGAATATTTAAAAAATAGGCTAATCTAAGTTCGATTGATTTGATCCAAACTATATACGTAAAAGTTTTTATCGAGGGGTGAAGTCATTTGTTTAAGTTTAATGATGAAAAAGGGCAATTAAAGTGTTCTTTCTGTGGTAAGACACAAGATCAAGTACGCAAGCTAGTTGCCGGACCAGGTGTATATATATGTGATGAGTGCATTGAATTATGTACAGAAATCGTTGAAGAAGAGCTTGGAACAGAAGAGGAAGTAGAATTTAAAGATGTTCCAAAGCCAAAAGAAATTCGTGATATTTTAGATGAATATGTAATCGGTCAAGACCAAGCGAAGAAATCGCTTTCAGTGGCTGTTTACAACCACTACAAACGTATCAACTCAAATAGCAAAATTGATGATGTTGAATTGTCAAAAAGTAATATTTGTATGATTGGCCCTACAGGTAGCGGTAAGACTTTATTGGCACAAACTTTAGCGCGTATTTTAAACGTTCCATTCGCAATTGCCGATGCAACATCATTAACTGAAGCTGGCTATGTTGGTGAGGACGTTGAAAACATCCTGTTAAAATTAATCCAAGCAGCGGATTATGATGTAGAGAAAGCTGAAAAGGGTATCATCTACATCGATGAAATTGATAAAATTGCCCGCAAGTCGGAAAATCCATCAATTACTCGCGATGTATCAGGTGAAGGTGTACAGCAAGCCCTTCTAAAAATCTTAGAAGGAACTGTTGCAAGTGTTCCTCCACAAGGCGGAAGAAAGCACCCTCATCAAGAGTTTATTCAAATTGATACGACGAATATTTTATTTATTTGTGGTGGTGCATTTGACGGAATCGAACCAATTATTAAACGCCGTCTTGGACAAAAGGTAATTGGCTTCGGTGCTGATCCAAAAACACAGGAAGTTGCTCAAAAAGAGCTACTATCTAAGGTTCTTCCTGAGGATTTATTACGTTTCGGTCTAATTCCAGAATTCATCGGACGTCTTCCGGTCATTGCTAGTCTTGAGCAATTAGATGAGGATGCCTTAATCGAAATCCTAACTAAACCGAAAAATGCGCTTGTTAAGCAATTCCAAAAAATGCTTGAGCTTGATGATGTTGAGTTAGAATTTGAGCCAGATGCATTAAAGGAAATTGCCAAAAAAGCGATTGAACGTAAAACGGGTGCCCGTGGTCTGCGTTCAATCATCGAAGGAATTATGCTTGATGTAATGTTTGATCTACCGTCACGCGATGATATTACAAAATGTATTATCACAAGTGACACGGTTTTAGAAAATAGCATTCCAAAGCTTGTTCTAGAAGATGGTACTGTCGTCGAAGAAAAACGTAAAACTTCTGCATAATCATATGAATTCAACCAACCAATCCTTTTCGAGGATTGGTTGGTTTTTTTATGTTTGATTAGCTTTTAATTACATTACTATCTAGTTCCAGTGCCTAGGGGCTCGAGGTTACAAGCTTGTCTAGTGAAAGCGGCTAGGAGCTCATGTTATAAGCCAAATCCCTCCAGAGATTATCATCTCTTGCGTGATTCGTCTTACGCCTGTCGTTCCTGAACGAGCCACTTTTACTTTTCCTACAATCGCTTACGGTGATCAGAATCTCCTGCAGGGCTCGCTTTGTGCCTGTCGCCCCTGAGCAAGGCACTTCCGCTTTATTAGGTATCCAATTTTTTCAAAAAAATTCTTGTTTATTCCACTCTACGCTCGGAAATACTAGCTATTATTATAAGCTACTATTAACTCCAGGAGGGAATGCGATGAATTGGACGGGGATCGCCTTATTCATACAGCTATTTTTCGGCGTCGTAATCGGTATTTATTTTTGGAACCTATTAAAGAATCAAAGGAGCCAAAAGATTTCTATAGACCGAGAGTCACGAAAAGAAATGGAGCAGCTTCGTAAAATGAGGGCCATTTCATTAACCGAGCCGCTTTCAGAGAAAGTTCGTCCTACTAGCTTTGAGGACATCGTTGGTCAGGAGGATGGGATTAAGTCACTTAAGGCAGCTCTTTGCGGTCCAAATCCGCAGCACGTGATTATTTACGGTCCTCCGGGAATCGGTAAGACAGCAGCTGCGAGACTTGTCCTTGAAGAAGCAAAGAAAAATGGAAAATCACCATTCACAAAAGCCGCTGTTTTTATCGAGTTGGACGCTACCACAGCACGTTTTGATGAAAGGGGAATAGCCGACCCATTGATTGGTTCTGTCCATGATCCGATTTATCAGGGTGCAGGTGCGATGGGACAAGCTGGAATTCCGCAGCCAAAGCAAGGTGCTGTTACAAATGCTCACGGTGGTGTGCTATTTATCGATGAAATTGGCGAGCTTCATCCCATTCAGATGAACAAGCTCCTCAAGGTGTTGGAGGATCGTAAAGTATTCCTTGAAAGTGCTTATTATCATGAAGAAAACCCTCAAATCCCAAGTCATATTCATGATATTTTCAAAAATGGCCTTCCCGCTGATTTTCGCTTAATTGGTGCAACGACCAGAACTCCAAATGAAATACCACCAGCAATTCGTTCGCGCTGTATGGAGGTTTTCTTTAGGGAGCTTACGCACGAGGAAATTACAACGGTCGCCAAAAAGGCTGTTGAAAAAGTAAATCTAACTATTAGCGACAAGGGCTTGGATATTCTTTCTACATATGCTCGTAATGGCCGTGAAGCAGTTAATATGATACAAATTGCTGCTGGAATTGCGATTCAGGAGGAGCGTAAATTTATTAAGGATGATGATATCGAATGGATTATCCATTCCAGTCAGCTCTCTCCTCGCATGAATAAAAAAATCAACGAAAGTCCAACGATTGGTTTAGTCAATGGATTGGCTGTTCACGGTCCAAACTCAGGCTCATTACTAGAAATTGAAGTGACCGTCATGCCGGCCAAAGACAAAGGCTCTATCAATATTACCGGGATTGTTGAAGAGGAAAGCATCGGTAATCAAAGTAAATCGATTCGCCGCAAAAGTATGGCAAAGGGTTCGATTGAGAATGTAATAACCGTACTCCGCTCAATTGGTGTTCCTGCAGATGAATATGATATTCACGTTAACTTCCCTGGAGGAGTTCCGGTCGATGGTCCTTCTGCCGGTATAGCGATGGCTACAGGCATCTATTCGGCGATTTACAAAATTCCTGTTGACCATACAATTGCAATGACCGGGGAAATTAGCATTCATGGCAACGTTAAACCGATTGGTGGCGTTTTTCCAAAGGTAAAAGCAGCCATGAAGGCAGGCGCGAAAGCTGTCATCATTCCAGAGGAAAACATGCAATCCATGCTTCATGAAATAAAAGGAATCGAGATCATTCCCGTGACCCATTTGCATGAGGTTTTTGAACGCACGTTTGTAAAGGAATTGGGCAAGGAAAATTCGCGCGACCAAATTATTACCGCCGCGATCGATTTATCTAAGAAGGAAAGCGTGTAGCTTAGGTTATCGTGCCCGTCACAAGGTGGAATTGCAGTAAGCGGTAACGATAGACGAGCTATCGTGCCCGACACAAGGTGAAAAGTGTTCGGGCGGTAACGATAGACGAGCTATCGTGACCGTCACAAGGGAAAATGGCTCGAGCGGTAACGATAGACGAGCTATCATGCCCGTCACGTGCCGAAAAAGGTTTGAGCGGTAACGATAGACGAGTTATCGTGCCCGTCACAAGGCGAAAATGGATCGAGTGGTAACGATAGATGAGTTATCGTGCCCGTCACAAGGCAAAAATGGTTCGAGCGGTAACGATAGATGAGTTATCGTACCCGTCACAAGGCGAAACGGGTTCGAGCGGTAACGATAGACGAGCTATCGTGCCCATCAAAAGGTGAAAAGAGTTCGGGGGGTAACGATAGACGAGCTATCGTGCCCGTCACAAGGCGAAACGGGTTCGAGCGGTAACGATAGATGAGTTATCGTGCCCGTCACAAGGCAAAAATGGCTCGAGCGGTAACGATAGACGAGCTATCGTGTCCGTCAAAAGGTGAGAAGAGTTGGGGCGGTAACGATAGACGAGCTATCGTGCCCACACAGCAAGAAAAAGAGGTTAAGCGGTAACCATAGAGAGCGAATGGTGCCCGTGAGGCAAGAAAAAGAGGTTAAGCGGTAACCATAGAGAGCGAATGGTGCCCGCGAGGCAAGAAAAAGAGGTTAAGCGGTAACCATAGAGTGTGTATGGTGCCCGTGAGGCAAGAAAAAGAGGTTAAGCGGTAACCATAGAGTGTGTATGGTGCCTGTGAAGCAAGAAAAAGAGGTTAAGCGGTAACCATAGAGAGCGAATGGTGCCCGTGAGGCAAGAAAAAGAGGTTAAGCGGTAACCATAGAGTGTGTATGGTGCCCGTGAGGCAAGAAAAAGAGGTTAAGCGGTAACCTTAGAGAGCGAATGGTGCCCGCGAAGCAAGAAAAAGAGGTTAAGCGGTAACCTTAGAGAGCGAATGGTGCCCGCGAAGCAAGAAAAAAGGGTATAGCGGTAACCATTGCGGAGTTTTGGTGCCCGTAGAGCAAGAAAAAGTGGCTTAATGGGAATCAAAGTGCTATATTGATGCCCAAAAATCTTAACGCAAGAAAAAATGGGAATCAAAGTGCTATATTGATGCCCAAAATCTTAGAAGCAAGAAAAAATGGGAATCAAAGAGCCACATTGAAGCCCAAAATTTTAAAAGCAAGAAAAAATGGGAATCAAAAAGCTATATTGATGCCCAAAATCATAGAAGTAAGAAAAAATGGGAATCAAAGAGCCGCATTGAAGCCCAAAAATCTTAACGCAAGAAAAAATGGGAATCAAAGAATCCCCATTGAGCCCAAAATCTTAAAAGCAAGAAAAAATGGGAATCAAAGAGCCACATTGATGCCCAAAAATCTTGCCATCAAGAAAAATCGGAATCAAAGTTTATATCATAAACTACTCATTCCACAAAAATTTCAACAATCAAAACCAATTGGCTTCGGTTTGCCAACATGATGTCGAACCGAAGTTTTTCTTTGATTCCTTTTATTTAATACGTTAAGATTGTACAAAGACTTCAACTGAATTATGATAAAAGTATGGGTTTTAAGTATTGCATTTGGAGGTGTTATTGTATGACTACCAAAACTGAAGAGCTCATCGTTCCCCTCCTGCCGCTTCGAGGGTTACTCGTTTATCCATCGATGGTCCTACATTTAGATGTTGGTCGGGAAAAATCGGTGCAAGCCCTTGAAAAAGCAATGGTAGATGACCATTTAATCTTTTTAACAACACAAAAAGACGTTTCGATTGATGAGCCAACGGAAGAAGACCTTTTTCAAATTGGAACTTTGACACGGGTGAAACAAATGCTCAAGCTTCCGAACGGCACGATTCGTGTTCTCGTGGAGGGGCTAAAGCGGGCAGAAATCGTTCAATTACACGATGAGGAAACTCACTATGT
Source organism: Bacillus marasmi (assembly GCF_902168435.1). Lineage (GTDB taxonomy): Bacteria > Bacillota > Bacilli > Bacillales > Cytobacillaceae > Bacillus_BU > Bacillus_BU marasmi. The sequence continues at coordinate 206,882 of NZ_LR656165.1, read as the reverse complement.
TGCCAACTTAAAAACATATGAGGATGTTCCGACGAAGGATGTTGAAGACCAAGCCTTAATGAGGACAATGCTTGAACATTTTGAACAATACATAAAATTATCGAAAAAGATATCAGCAGAAACTTATTCTTCAGTCTCTGATATCGAAGAACCAGGAAGAATGGCGGACATTATTGCTTCCCACCTTCCATTAAAGTTGAAAGACAAGCAAGAAATTCTCGAGACGATTAATGTAAAAGAAAGATTAGGTCGTGTCATTGATATTATTCATAATGAAAAAGAAGTATTGAATCTCGAGAAAAAAATTGGTCAACGAGTAAAACGTTCAATGGAAAGAACCCAAAAGGAATATTATTTGCGTGAGCAAATGAAGGCCATTCAAAAGGAGTTAGGCGATAAAGAGGGTAAAACTGGTGAAATTGCAGAACTTACTGAGAAAATTGAAAATGCGGGAATGACTGAAGCTGTCAAAGAAACCGCTTTAAAAGAACTGGATCGTTATGAGAAGGTTCCAACGAGCTCTGCTGAAAGTGCGGTCATTCGCAACTATATTGAGTGGCTCATTTCCTTGCCTTGGACAACTGCAACCGAGGATGATTTAGACATTCTTAAGGCTGAAAAAATCCTTAATAAAGATCATTATGGGTTGGAGAAGGTAAAAGAGCGGGTTCTAGAATACTTAGCTGTTCAAAAATTAACCAATTCTTTAAAAGGGCCAATCCTTTGCTTAGCGGGACCTCCTGGAGTTGGGAAAACGAGCTTAGCGCGGTCAATCGCAACATCAATGAATCGGAATTTTGTTCGAGTCTCCTTAGGTGGCGTACGTGATGAATCCGAAATTCGTGGGCACCGCCGTACCTATGTCGGGGCGATGCCAGGACGTGTCATTCAAGGAATGAAAAAAGCAGGAACTATCAACCCTGTATTCCTTCTTGATGAGATTGATAAGATGTCCAGTGATTTCCGTGGTGATCCATCAGCAGCAATGTTAGAGGTATTGGATCCTGAGCAAAATCATAATTTCAGTGATCATTATATTGAAGAAACATATGACCTCTCAAAGGTTATGTTTATCGCAACAGCAAATAACTTAGCTACGATTCCTGGGCCACTGCGCGACCGGATGGAAATCATTACGATTGCAGGCTATACGGAAATCGAAAAGCTGCATATTGCCAAGGATCATTTACTTCCTAAGCAAGTAAAGGATCACGGTTTATCAAAAAGTCAGCTTCAGCTTCGTGATGAAGCAATATTAAAGGTCATTCGTTTCTATACACGTGAAGCTGGTGTCAGAAGTCTGGAACGCCAATTAGCAACGATTTGCCGAAAAACAGCCAGAATTATTGTGACTGGAGAAAAGAAAAAAGTCGTTGTGACGGATAAAACAATTGAAGAATTCTTAGGTAAGCCAGTGTTCCGCTACGGACAAGCGGAGCTTGAGGATCAAGTTGGTGTAGCCACAGGGTTAGCCTATACAACTGTTGGTGGCGATACGCTTCAAATTGAGGTTTCGCTGTCGCCTGGTAAAGGCAAGCTCGTTCTTACCGGTAAACTGGGTGACGTAATGAAGGAATCTGCTCAGGCTGCGTTTAGTTACATCCGTTCGAAAGCGACAGAGCTTGGAATAGAAACAGATTTCCATGAAAAGTATGACATTCATATTCACGTTCCAGAAGGAGCTGTACCGAAGGACGGTCCATCTGCGGGAATTACGATTGCGACAGCACTCGTTTCCGCTTTAACTGGTAAGCCAATTCGTAAAGAAGTTGGTATGACTGGTGAAATTACTTTAAGAGGTCGGGTTTTACCGATTGGCGGATTAAAAGAAAAAACATTAAGTGCTCATCGAGCTGGTTTAACAAAAATTATCCTACCGAAAGACAATGAAAAGGATATTGATGATATACCGGAAAGCGTTCGAGGTGAGCTTGAATTTGTGCTTGTATCAAGCATTGATCAAGTTTTGAAGCATGCATTGATTGGAGAAGGAAATGAAAGTAACTAGTGCCGATATAGTAATAAGTGCGGTCAGGCCAGCCCAGTATCCGGAGGGGGATTTACCGGAATTTGCGTTAGCAGGGCGCTCAAATGTAGGGAAATCCTCATTTATAAATAAAATGCTAAACCGCAAAGCGTTAGCGAGAACATCATCTAAGCCTGGAAAAACACAAACTTTGAATTTTTTCTTAATTAATGAATCATTCTATTTTGTGGATGTACCAGGTTATGGATATGCTAAGGTATCAAAGAAAGAACGCGAAGCTTGGGGGAAAATGATTGAAACGTATATCACTTCTCGTGAGCCTTTAAAAGCGGTAGTGCTGCTTGTTGATTTGCGTCATCCACCAACTGTCGATGACCAAACAATGTATCATTTTTTAAAGCATTACAACATTCCGTGTATTATTATCGCAACAAAGGCTGATAAAATTCCTAAATCAAAATGGCAGAAACATGTGAAAATAACGAAGGAAACGTTAGAGCTCCATGAAGAAGATCATTTTGTAATGTTTTCATCGGAAACAGGTGAAGGGAAAGACAAAGCCTGGGGAATTTTACAAAGCTATATGAGTTAAAATACCTATTTTTAACCGAAAAAAGGGCGTGGATCCACTATGAATCCAGCCCTTTTTATTTTTTTTCGTTTTGTTTCATGAAAAAAACGAACCCAACTGCAACTAATAGAATTGGCCAATATTGTAAAAGTAAAGACCCGTTCGATTCAATCGTGCCAATCCAGTCATTCAGACGATCCTGGAACAGTAATGCGACTGCTATAGCCAAGAACAGCAGCCCTTGTGCAAGACCTTGTCCAGTCATTTGGAAACTTAAAATGAAAGCTAGTGCGACAATTAGGATAAATACCCCTATATGATCAGGCCAAATGTGCAAATGCGTTACAACATGAAAATGAAGACCAAAGCCAAATAATATGACACCTGGAAAAATTAAGGCGTAATCTCCTCCAGCATAACCTTGCCATAGCATCGCGATACCGACAATCATCATTAGTGTTGGCCAACCAACGAACTGTTTAAGAAGTTCTACTTCTGTATTTTGCACTAGGAAATATCCCCCAAAGCCAATCAGTAAAATCCCCAGAAAATACCTTTGTTTTTTCACTTTTTCCCCCACTTCCCAAAAGGTTCCCTTGAAAAATATCGAATAATTTGTTACTCTTCAAGAAAAGAATATGTCGATTTTTAGCAAAGATAAGAAAAGGTCATCTATATTAAGTTACCTTGCTTAGACATCAATGGTCAATATTTAAAATAGTAAAACATATATTTTTTTCATAATAGATTAGGGGATTTTCTAATATTACGGAGTGTGAAGAGGTGACTAAAATAAATTCTAGATCTATTGGGGGATGTTGAAGTATTTTTTGTCACTAGGTTTTCGCTTTATGTTCACATTTCCAAAACAGATGAAAATTACCCACATGTTATAATGAGTTAGGCAAATATGCAATTTTATTAGGGGGGTCAATAAGAAAATGCATATTATTGTAGTCGGTCTTAATTACAGAACTGCCCCTGTAGAGATTCGTGAGCGTTTAACGTTCAATGAGGCAAACATCGGCGAAGCAATGCGAACTTTAAGATCGAAAAAAAGCATCTTAGAGAATATTATTATTTCTACTTGTAACCGTACGGAAATATATGCGGTCGTGGACCAGCTTCACACAGGCCGTTATTATATTAAGGAATTCTTGTCCGAATGGTTCAATTTAGACCAGGACGAATTCTCTCCATTCCTGTTTATTTATGAGCAAGATGGTGCAGTAGAACACTTGTTTAAGGTGGCGTGCGGTCTTAATTCAATGGTATTAGGTGAAACGCAAATCCTTGGACAGGTTCGTTCAAGTTTCTTGTTGGCTCAACAAGAAGAAACCTGTGGAACCGTATTCAATCAATTATTTAAGCAAGCGGTTACCGTGGCAAAACGTGGTCATTCAGAAACTGATATCGGTGCAAATGCTGTTTCAGTCAGCTATGCTGCAGTAGAGCTAGCAAAGAAGATTTTTGGTTCGCTCAATGAAAAGCACGTGTTAATTCTTGGTGCTGGGAAAATGGGTGAGCTTGCGATTCAAAATCTTCATGCGAATGGCGCAAGCCAAGTAACAGTGATAAACCGTACATTCGAAAAAGCATTGGATTTAGCAACCCGTTTTGATGGGGAAGCGAAAACGCTTCAGGAGTTGCAATGCGCGCTCGTTGAAGCTGATATTATGATTAGTTCAACAGGTGCATCACAATTTGTTATCACAAAAGACATGATGCAAAACATCACGAAATTGCGTAAAGGCAATCCGTTATTTATGGTCGATATCGCGGTACCGCGTGACCTTGACCCACAAATTGCCGAACTTGAAGGCGTATTTTTATACGATATTGATGATTTGGAAGGTATTGTTGAAGCCAATCTTCAAGAGCGTAAAAAAGCTGCCGAAAAAATTATGCTCATGATTGAAAAGGAAGTTGTTGATTTCAAGCAGTGGTTAAATCTACTTGGTGTCGTACCAGTCATTTCTGCACTACGTGAAAAAGCGTTATTAATTCAATCTGAAACAATGAACAGCATGGAAAGAAAGCTGTCTCATCTATCTGAGCGTGATATAAAAGTCATTAATAAGCATACGAAAAGTATTATTAATCAAATGCTGAAGGACCCAATCCTACAGGCAAAAGAGCTGGCTGGAGAGTCAAATGCTTCGCAACAACTCGATTTATTTGTTAAAATTTTCAATATCGAGGAGTTAGTGGAGAAGCAACGCGTGTTGAAAGCAGCCGAAACTAAACAAGAAAAGGTTCGTGTTCCACAGGCTTCCTTCCAAGTATAAGTGAGGTTCTGTCCATGTTTGATTTATATATGACTCGGCTGCACGAATTAACGGTTATTGTGTATGCCTTAAGTGTGCTCTTATATTTTATTGATTTTCTTGATAATAACCGGAAGGCTAACCGTGTAGCCTTCTGGTTACTTGCATTTGTATGGGGGCTTCAAACGACGTTTTTCATTCTTTACATGGTAAAAACGGGAAGGTTCCCGGTACTTACCGTGTTTGAGGGCCTTTATTTTTATTCCTGGATTTTGGTTACCCTTTCGCTTGGAATTAATCGATTGCTTCGGATGGACTTTATCGTTTTTTTTACCAATATCCTCGGCTTTATCATTATGGCCATTCATACTTTTGCGCCGGTTCAGTATAATTCAGTCGTCATGGCAAAGCAGCTCGTTAGCGAGCTTTTATTAATTCATATAACAATGGCCATCCTCTCCTATGGGGCATTCACCTTATCTTTTGTGTTTTCCCTATTATACTTAATTCAATATGATTTATTGAAAAGAAAAAAGTGGGGTACGAGGCTGACGCGGATAGCTGATTTGTCAAAGCTAGAAAAGCTATCTTATGTATTAAATGTTATTGGAGTTCCGATACTATTTATAAGTTTAGTACTTGGACTTCAATGGGCATTGATTAAGTTACCTAATGTCATTCTGTATGATCCGAAGGTCATCAGTTCCTTCGTCATGCTTTGCACGTATAGCATTTATATTTATTTGCGCGTTCGGAAAAATGTTTATGGTCGGACGCTTGCAGTATGGAATATAGCATCATTTTTAATTGTTATTCTAAATTTCTTCTTATTTGGAAAATTATCATCATTTCATATTTGGTATGCATAATTCAAGGAGGCTGTCATGAGAAAAATTATTGTAGGTTCAAGACGTAGCAAACTAGCGTTAACACAAACGAACTGGGTGATCAAGCAACTTAAGCAATTAGATCCTTCTTTCGATTTTGAGGTAAAGGAAATCGTCACAAAAGGAGACCGAATTTTAGATGTTACTCTATCTAAAGTAGGTGGGAAGGGCCTTTTTGTAAAAGAAATCGAGCAAGCGATGCTTGATAAAGAAATCGATATGGCAGTCCATAGTATGAAAGATATGCCAGCAGTCCTACCTGAAGGCTTAATCATTGGTTGTATTCCACATCGCGAGGATCACCGTGATGTGCTTATTTCTAAAGACAATGTACCGTTTGAAGAGTTAAAGCAAGGTGCGGTTATTGGAACAAGCAGCTTACGTCGTAGCGCACAGCTGTTAGCAAAACGCCCTGATCTTGAAATCAAATGGATTCGTGGAAATATTGATACACGTGTAGAAAAGCTTAAAAATGGCGAATACGATGCCATCGTTTTGGCTGCAGCGGGCCTTAAGCGTCTTGGCTGGGCTGAGGAAGTTATCAGTGACTACATTGACGCAGACCTTTGCGTTCCTGCAGTTGGACAAGGTTCACTATCAATTGAGTGCCGTGCTGACGACGCGGAATTATTAGCTTTATTTGATAAATTTACTTGTAAAAATACAGACCGTGCTGTGCGCGCTGAACGTGCTTTCCTTCAAAAAATGGAGGGTGGCTGCCAAGTGCCAATCGCAGGTTACGCCTATATCAATGACCAGGATGAAGTGGTGCTAACCGGATTAGTGGCTTCTCCAGATGGAAAAACAATCATTAAAGAGCAAGCTGTTGGTCAAAACTCTGAGGATATCGGGGTTATTGTTGCGGAACGCTTGATTGAAAAAGGCGGGAAGGACTTAATCGATCAAGTGAAAGCTGAGCTTGATCAAGAATGATGGAATCATCACCATTAAAAGGTAAAAAAATACTAGTACCAAGAGGAAAAGGGCAGGCTAAGCCCTTTTCCGATTTGGTAAGACAGTATGGTGGAGTTCCAATTGAAATCCCACTCATTTCATTTCGACCTGTGCCGTTATCAGATGAATTAAGTCAAATCATTAACGATTTACATACATATGATTGGATTATTTTAACAAGCAATGTTGCCGTTAACACCTTTTTCAGTATTTTCGGTAAAAAAAGCCAAGAGCAGCTACCAAAGATAGCCGTAATCGGTGCTAGAACGAAGGAAGTTATCGAAGCGCGCGGTTATAAGGTTGAATTTACCCCTCGCGAATACGTCGCCGAAGGATTTGTAGCAGAATTTTTGCCACTCGTAAAACCAGGCATGAAGGTGCTCATCCCTAAAGGTAATTTGGCTCGTGACTATATTGCCCAATCTTTAAGTGAAGCAGGCGCAGAGGTAACAGAGACGATTATTTACGAAACGTTTGCACCTGAGGAAAGCAAAAGTTTGCTTGCTGAGTACTTAAGAAAAGAAGAGCTTGAAGTGTTAACTTTTACAAGTCCGTCAACGATTGACCATTTCATGGAAATCATTGAGGAGTACCAATTACAGGATAAAATAAAAAACTGTTTGATAGCCTGTATCGGGCCTGTTTCTGTCAATAATGCGATTCATTATGGACTTAAGGTGGATGTGTGTCCTAAGGATTACACCGTAAAGGATATGTTATTGGCCGTTATTAACCTGTTAAATCAACCGAAAACTACATAAACTGGAGGTTTGTGAAAGATGACAGAATTACAATTTACACGCCATCGCCGTTTACGTACAAGTGCAAATATGCGGGCGCTTGTTCGCGAAAATCATTTAAGTGTAGATGATTTTATTTACCCCATTTTCGTGATTGAAGGAAGCAATATTCGCAATGAAATTTCGTCTATGCCTGGAATTTATCAGCTTTCACTCGATAATCTTCGTGCTGAAATGGATGAAGTCGTAGCGCTCGGTATTAAAGCGGTTCTACTATTTGGGATTCCTACAGAAAAAGATGAATGTGGTACAGGTGCATTCCATGACCACGGGATTGTTCAAGAAGGTACTCGTTTTATTAAGGAAAATTATCCAGATGTGTTGGTTGTTGCTGACACTTGTCTTTGTGAGTACACAAGCCATGGTCACTGTGGCTTAATTGAAAATGGTGTGGTATTAAATGACCCATCATTAGAATTACTTGTTCAAACAGCTGTAAGTCAAGCTAAGGCTGGTGCCGATATTATCGCTCCTTCTAACATGATGGATGGATTTGTGGCAGCTATTCGTGCTGGTCTTGATGAAGCAGGCTTTGAAAATATTCCAATCATGTCCTATGCGGTAAAATACGCTTCTGCATTTTACGGACCTTTCCGTGAAGCTGCTGAGAGCACACCGCAGTTTGGAGACCGTAAGGCATATCAAATGGACCCAGCCAATCGCATCGAAGCGCTTCGTGAAGCTGAGTCAGATGTGTTAGAGGGTGCTGACTTCTTAATCGTCAAGCCAGGTCTACCATATTTAGATATCGTACGTGATGTGAAAAACAACTTTAATCTTCCAGTTGTCATTTATAATGTCAGCGGAGAATATTCCATGGTCAAAGCTGCTGCGCAAAACGGCTGGGTTGACGAAAAGAATACCGTGTTGGAAATGTTAACTGGCATGAAACGTGCTGGTGGCGACCTTATCATTACTTATTTTGCTAAAGATGCAGCTAAGTGGTTGAAGGAACAATCATAATATTTATTTTTAAGAGAAAAATAAAAATAGAATTTCTACGATAAAGACATAAGGAGATTATCATGCGCTCTTACGAAAAATCTATCGCAGCATTTCAAGAAGCTAAAACATTAATGCCTGGCGGTGTTAACTCACCAGTACGTGCCTTTAAATCGGTAAACATGGACCCGATTTTCATGGCAAGCGGCAAAGGCTCAAAAATTTATGATATTGATGGCAATGAATATATTGACTATGTCCTTTCATGGGGACCACTAATCTTAGGTCACACAAATGATCGTGTAGTTGAAGCAATTAAAAAAGTGGCTGAGCTTGGAACAAGCTTCGGTGCTCCTTCGTTAATTGAAAATGAAGTGGCCAAGCTTGTTCGTGATCGCGTTCCATCCATCGAAGTAATTCGTATGGTTTCATCAGGTACAGAAGCAACAATGAGTGCCTTGCGTTTAGCACGCGGTTACACTGGCCGTAATAAAATCTTAAAATTTGAAGGCTGCTACCATGGTCATGGAGATTCCTTATTGATTAAAGCAGGCTCAGGCGTCGCTACGCTAGGTTTGCCAGACAGCCCAGGTGTTCCTGAGGGCGTGGCGAAAAACACAATTACGGTAGCTTACAACGATTTAGAGAGCGTCCGTTACGCGTTCGAACAATTCGGCGAGGATATTGCTTGTATCATCGTTGAACCTGTAGCTGGAAACATGGGTGTTGTACCTCCGCAACCTGGCTTCTTAGAAGGCTTGCGTGAAATCACAACACAATACGGCGCTTTATTAATTTTTGATGAAGTGATGACAGGCTTCCGTGTTGGATATAACTGTGCACAAGGCTATTTCGGTATCACGCCTGACCTTACTTGCTTAGGAAAAGTAATCGGTGGCGGACTTCCAGTTGGTGCATACGGCGGTAAAGCGGAAATCATGGAGCAAATCGCTCCTGCAGGTCCGATTTATCAAGCTGGTACATTGTCAGGTAACCCACTTGCGATGACAGCAGGACTTGAAACATTAAGCCAGCTGACTCCAGCTAATTATGAAGAGTTCATTCGTAAGGCAGATATGCTTGAAGCAGGCTTTAAAGCAGCTGCAGCTAAGTATGATGTTCCGCTTACTTGCAACCGTGCTGGCTCAATGATCGGCTTCTTCTTTACAAATGAAAATGTAATTAACTACGAAACAGCCAAAACGTCTGATTTGGAATTTTTCGCGAACTATTTCCGCGAAATGGCAAATGAAGGAGTATTCCTACCACCTTCACAATTCGAAGGTATTTTCCTATCGACTGCGCATACTGATGAAGACATTCAAAAAACAATCGCAGCAGCTGAGGTCGCATTCTCAAAGCTACGCGGTTAAAATAATGATGGATAAACAGCCCGCACACCGGTCGTGTAATGATCGGTATTGCGGGCTGTTTTTTGTTTTCATCGCCGAAATTAAGGTTTCATCGCCGGAATTGAAAAATAATCGCCAAAATCGAGATTTCATCGCCAAAATTAAGAAATAATCGTCAAAATCGAGATTTAATCGCCGGAATTAAGAAATAATCGCCAAAATCGAGATTTCATCGCCGGAATTAAGAAATAATCGCCAAAATCGAGATTTAATCGCCGAAATTAATAAATAATCGCCAAAATCGTGATTTAATCGCCGGAATTAAGAAATAATCGCCAAAATCGTGATTTCATCGTCAAAATTAAGATTTCATCGCCGAAAACAAATGTTAATCGCCAAAAAACAAAATTCAATCCCCGAAACCAACTTTCCACCTCTCCCTATGCTTTGTTTTTATCATAAAAAAAACCACCGATTCATACAGTGATAATGACATGGTGATTAATGTAGAGGGATATGAAGGGAGGAGTCGCTTTGTCTCAAGAAAATCAATCGTTTTTACGATTTTCCTTAGAAGAATCTGTGTGGTTTCAAAAAGGACAGGAAGTCGCAGAATTATTATCGATCTCCTTGGATCCAAACATAACCATCATTGAAAACGATCAATATGTTGCCATTCGCGGCTCGCTGGAACTAACCGGCGAATATAAGAGAGTAGATGAAGAGAGCGTTGAACAGGATGAGTTGATATCCACACCAAAGTTCGTTCAGTCCGTAGAGGAAAGAGAAGAAGGTTTCTGTGAGTTCCTGCACAGATTCCCGGTCGATATCACCATCCCGAATAATCGCATTCAAAGTGTCTACGACATTGACGTGTCCATTGATTCGTTTGACTATGCTGTGCCTGAACGAAGCTGCCTGCGGCTTGTTGCGGAGCTAACGATCTCCGGATTGTATGGCGAACAGCAAAATGTCCCAATTGAAGAGGACGAACAAGTGCAGGATTACGAAGTTGTTCGTAGTGGCATCGAGGTTGAAGAGCAGCAAGAGGAAAGCAAGATTGAGGAAGAAGTTGAAATTCCACAATATCAGCGGCTGGAATCAGATCAAGTTACTGAAGAAGAGGAAGAACTTGAGCCGCTGTATCGGTCTCAACAGGAGGAGTTAACTTCTGAGACTGAAAATCAGTCATACTCACCGAATTTTGTACTCTCCTATCCTAGTGATGTTGATGAGGATGATTTTGATCTTGAAGACGAGGAAGAAGAGCGAAGTCAATATGATTATTCACGACCGTTTACGGCGGAAGCTAAACTACAGCCTGAAGCAGCCGAAGAAGAAGAGCATGAGGATAATCCATTTGCTTGGGTGAAGCCTTCTGCTTCGTCTCAACCATCAGCACCGCCCCCGCCAGAATTGCCGAAGTTTCCGGAATATTCATTTTCTGCAAAACGGTCTGAGCAACCTCCACAGGATGAGCAGAATTTCGAAAGTCCAGGAGGAGCGATGGTGGAATCGCCTCAATTTGCTGTGGTTGAAAGCCCAGAGCACGAATCTTCATCCTCTTCATCACCAGAGAAACAAAGCATTATGCAAAAATTAACCAAAAAGAAAAGCATGTCAATTGCTGAGTTCCTAGCTCGAAAAACGGAGAATGAATTGCAGGCAAAGCTTAAGGTGTGCATCGTCCAGCAAGGCGATACTCTTGATAGCTTATCCGACCGCTATGACATCTCCGTGCAACAAATCATGCGGGTCAACCATTTAGAAGCAAACCAGGGTGTTTATGAAGGGCAGGTACTCTATATCCCAGAAACAGCAACGAGTAAATAGAACCTCAGTTTTGAGCAGGTAGGAATTGACCGACCTGCTCTCCTGTTTTTTTCTAAATAAACGCGACCAGGGCACAGCGCTTTATGATTGAAAGTGAGTGAAACAGATGAGTTCAAACATGAGTCTTGATGAAGCTACTGCAATTCTAGCAAGCTATGGGGTTAAGCCTTATTTTGTAGAGGATTTGGGTAAAATTAAGCGGATTACTTCGGACAAAGGAGTGTTTGCCTTAAAAACAGTACCACCGGCGCTTGGCACTGATTTTCTACGACACATTCAGTTCCTTTATCAAAAGGGCTACAATCGTGTTGTACCCGTATATCCGACCCTTGATGGACGCTATGCGGTGCTCCATCAAAATGAGTTGTACTACTTGATGCCATGGCTGCCGAATGAAACAAAAGAAGAGCATGATGATAGAAATAATAAATTATTTCGTGAATTGGCGCGCCTTCATACCTTGTCCGCTCGGGAAATGCCGATTCGAAAGGAAGACCGTAAGGAGCACTATGAAAATACGTTGTTAGCGATTGAAAAAGATGAGGAGTTTTTAGTCGGTTTCCTTGAGCGCTGCGAAAAAAAAATCTACATGTCACCGTTTGAACTGCAATTTTGCACCTATTACAATGATATTCACCAGACATTGCGATTTTCAAAGCAGCAGCTGGAGGGTTGGTATGAAAAAACGAAGGATGAGGAGAAAATTCGAACTGTTGTGATTCACGGGAAATTATCAACAGATCATTTCTTGTATGACGATAAAGGCTATGGCTATTTTATGAATTTTGAGAATGCCAAGATCGGCTCGCCTTACCAGGACATATTGCCCTATTTATTCCGAACGCTAAAAGGGTTCCCGAAAAACAGGGATGATTGCATAAAATGGATCCAAACCTATTATCAGTACTTTCCGTTGAAGGATGAGGAAAAGCAATTGATGATGAGCTATTTTACCCATCCGACTGCGTTACTTCGCGTGGTGCAAAAATATCACAAGCAACAGACGCGCAAAAAGGAGCGAAAATATACGCTACAGCTGCAACGCAACTATTGGCAGCTGCGAAACATCGAATATGTGGTAAGAACGCTTGTTGAAATCGACCGACAGCAAAAGGAACAGGCCGCCCAAGCGCAGGCCCAAGCCCAACAAGGAGGAGCCCAGAATTGACAACCGTCAACCTGGGCTCCTTTTTCGCATTAACGCAGTGGGGGACTGTCCCCCACTGCGTTAATGCGTTATAGTAATTCGAATTGGAATGCCATTGCGAGTAGGATGAGTACGGTGAGGAACAGGACGTCAAAGGTTGTTGGTAGGAAAATTGTCCGGATTCCCTGAAATACACAAAATGGAATGATAAATTGCCCACATACATTACGAATCGTACGAAGCCATGGCGGAAGGGTATAAGGACTATATCTGCGCTTCAACTTTCTTCCCCCTTCAATTTCTGTACAATGAGTGTATAAATTAAATTTTAACAAGAGCAGTGGCGAGCTCCAGCGCCTAGTGGCTCGGGGTCACAAGCCAATCCCTTCCGGAAATCAGGATTTCCTGCAGGGATCGTCTTGTACCTGTCGCCCCTGAGCAAGGCGCTTCCGCTTTTCTAATATCTTATGCCCAAATTTTTAAAAAAGTGCTATTTGCAATCGAAACAATTCTCCGAAAATGTATATACTAGAAAAAAATCGGTAAAGATGATTGACGATTGTCCATATTTTTAGGTAGTATAATCTATGGACAAATTTGAATCCGCATAAGGCGGAATATACAATTTTACATAATTGCGTTGATAGGGAAGAGTACAATGTTCATCTGTTTTCTAGAGAGGGAGGCAATTGCTGAAAGCATCCTAAACAGACCATTGGAAGGTCGCCCTTGAGCATCTCCAGTGAACGATATACAAGTAGTTGGAGACGGGACATCCGTTAAAGGTTTAAGTGCCAACTAGTGCAATTGCCGTGCTAGCTGGAATAAAGGTGGTACCGCGAAGCTAACTCCATTCGTCCTTTTTTTGACGAATGGGGTTTTTTGTTTTGAAGAAGGTTGGAAACAATTTTTAGCGGACATCCAGGCCTTTATTTGTGACAAATACAGGGCTTTCGAGGTGGAAGCGGACACAGAAGCCGCTATTTCCCCAAATTTATATCAGAGCCACAAGATTTGGGCCAAATAAGGGATCTGATGTCCGTAAAACCTTGAAATGATAGTTTTTGGGGGCAAATAAGGTACGCTGTGTCCGCTCGTATCACCAGACAATCATTAGCGGATATCCAATCCTTAATTTAACCAACCTGTCCGAAGGGGCATCCCCTGTTAGCGAAAAAGCAATATTCTTTGCGAAAATAGACTTTATTTTTCACGAAACAACTAATGAGTATGGATGTAAGTATTTATTTTTAAAAAATGGAGGTAACAAAATGGAGACGAAAGAACTTTCAATGCCGACTAAATATGATCCGCAGTCGATTGAACAAGGTCGCTATGATTGGTGGTTACAAGGTAAATTTTTCGAAGCAAAGGGTGAGGCTGACAAACAGCCATACACAATCGTAATTCCACCGCCAAACGTAACTGGGAAGCTACACCTAGGCCACGCTTGGGATACAACGCTTCAAGACATCTTAACAAGAATGAAACGGATGCAGGGCTATGATGTATTATGGTTACCAGGGATGGACCATGCCGGAATTGCAACGCAAGCAAAGGTTGAAGAAAAGCTTCGCGGTGAAGGCAAAAGCCGTTATGATCTAGGTCGCGAAAAATTCGTTGAGGAAACATGGAGATGGAAAGAAGAGTACGCTGGTCACATTCGTGAGCAATGGTCGAAGCTAGGACTTGGCTTGGATTATTCGCGCGAACGCTTCACGCTTGATGAAGGTCTATCTGATGCTGTTAAAGAGGTATTCGTATCGCTTTACAAAAAAGGCTTAATCTATCGTGGCGAGTACATTATTAACTGGGATCCATCCACGAAAACAGCATTATCAGATATCGAAGTAATTTACAAAGACGTACAAGGTGCGTTTTATCATATGAAATATCCATTTGCTGACGGTTCTGGGCATATTGAGATCGCCACAACTCGACCGGAAACAATGCTTGGCGATACAGCGGTAGCGGTTCATCCAGAGGACCCACGCTATAAGGACATGATTGGCAAGACCGTAATTCTACCAATCGTTGGCCGCGAAATTCCAATTGTTGGTGACGATTATGTTGATATGGAATTCGGTTCAGGGGCAGTTAAAATTACCCCAGCTCACGACCCGAACGATTTTGAGGTAGGAAACCGTCACAATCTTGAGCGCGTATTAGTGATGAACGAAGACGGAACAATGAATGCTCGCGCCGGCAAATATCAAGGTATGGACCGCTTCGAATGCCGCAAGCAAATCGTGAAGGATCTGCAAGAACAAGGCGTACTGTTCAAAATTGAAGAGCACTTACACTCAGTAGGACACTCTGAGCGCAGTGGCGCAGTTGTTGAGCCTTACCTTTCAACGCAATGGTTTGTAAAAATGCAGCCATTAGCGGACGCTGCTATCGCCTTACAGGAAAAAGAAGAAAAGGTAAATTTCGTACCAGAACGCTTTGAGAAAACGTACCTACGTTGGATGGAAAACATTCGCGACTGGTGTATTTCTCGTCAGCTTTGGTGGGGTCACCGCATTCCGGCTTGGTACCATAAGGAAACCGGAGAAATTTACGTAGAGAACGAGCCACCTGCGGACATTGAAAACTGGGTTCAAGATAATGATGTATTAGATACTTGGTTCTCATCAGCGCTATGGCCATTTTCAACATTAGGTTGGCCAAATGAGGAAGCTGCTGATTTCAAACGTTATTACCCAACTGCAGCACTTGTAACAGGTTATGACATCATTTTCTTCTGGGTATCTCGAATGATTTTCCAAGGAATTGAGTTCACTGGTGGACGTCCGTTTGAGGATGTTCTAATCCACGGCTTGGTTCGTGACGCACAAGGCCGCAAGATGAGCAAATCGCTTGGTAACGGTGTAGACCCAATGGAAGTTATCGACAATTACGGTGCTGACTCCTTGCGCTATTTCCTATCAACAGGAAGCTCACCAGGTCAAGACTTACGTTATAGCACAGAAAAAGTTGAAGCAACTTGGAACTTTGCTAATAAAATTTGGAACGCATCTCGCTTCGCCTTAATGAATATGAACGGAATGACTTTTGAGGAAATCGACCTTAGCGGTGAAAAATCAGTTGCTGACAAGTGGATTTTAACTCGCTTAAACGAAACAATCGAAAATGTAACACGTCTATCTGACCGTTACGAATTCGGTGAAGTTGGTCGTTACTTGTATAACTTCATTTGGGATGATTTCTGTGACTGGTACATCGAAATGGCGAAGTTGCCATTATACGGTGAAGATGAAGCAGCGAAGAAAACAACTCGCTCGATTTTAGCGTATGTATTGGATCAAACTATGCGTTTATTGCATCCATTCATGCCATTCATTACCGAAGAAATCTGGCAGAACTTACCTCACGCTGGTGAGTCCATCACTACAGCTAGCTGGCCAGTAGTTGACCCGGCATTAGTTGATGATCAAGCTGCTAACGAAATGAAGCTATTGGTAGAAATTATCCGTTCTGTTCGTAACAGCCGTGCGGAAGTAAACACACCACTTAGCAAAAAAATCAAAATGGTGTTAAAGGCGAAAGATGCTGGTGTGGCAGCAGTTCTAGAAAGTAACCGCGGCTACATCGAGCGTTTCTGTAACCCTGAAGAACTTGTAATTGGAGTAGATATCGAAACTCCGGAAAAAGCAATGACAGCAGTTGTAACAGGTGCTGAAATCTTCTTACCATTAGCAGGCTTAATCAATCTTGATGAAGAAATTGCTCGCTTAGGTAAAGAGCTAGATAAGCTTAACAAAGAAGTTGAGCGTGTTCAGAAGAAGCTAAGCAACGAAGGCTTTGTTGCCAAAGCTCCAGCAAAAGTAATCGAAGAAGAACGTGCCAAAGAAGCAGACTACATCGAAAAACGCGCAGCAGTAGAAGTGCGACTACAAGAACTCAAAACACTTTAACGCACTAGTGCAGTGGGGGCCTGTCCCCCACTGCTTTAAAGCGTTAAATGGGGTGCGGTTTTTAATGTTAATTGTAGCAAACTTGTGGCAAGCGCTAATAGAGTGTTGAATTTGGCTAATAGAACACCAAATTCGGCTAATAGGATGCACAAATCGGCTAATAGAAAGCCGAAATCAGCTAATAGACCAGCAAAATCGGCTAATAGACCACAAGCAAAAAGACAATGGAGGTGAACAAACACTATGTTTCAAACTTATGATGAAGCACTAACCTGGATACATGCTCGTCTCCGGCTCGGCATTAAACCAGGCTTGAAGAGAATGGAGTGGATGATGGAGCGCCTTGACCATCCTGAGCGGAACATCAAGGCGATTCATATCGGTGGAACGAACGGAAAAGGCTCGACATTAACATTCTTGCGCTGCATCCTCGAAGAAGCAGGCTATTATGTCGGTTCGTTTACCTCGCCTTATTTTGAACAATTCAATGAGCGCATCAGCGTCAACGGCAAACCGATTTCCGACGAAGAGATGCTCCAACTTGCTAATGCAATCAAACCACTTGCCGAAGAGCTTGAAAGCACTGATCTCGGTGGTCCGACTGAATTTGAAGTAATTACAGCGATGGCCCTTTATTATTTTTCAAAAGTCAACCCGGTTGATGTTGCGTTATTTGAAGTTGGTCTTGGAGGTCGATTCGATTCCACGAACGTCATCCATCCGTTGCTCTCGATTATCACTAGCATCGGGCTCGATCATACTAATATTCTCGGTGATACATACGAGCAAATTGCCACAGAAAAAGCGGGTATCATCAAAAACGGCACTTCAATCGTAACGGCCGTAAAACAACCGGAGGCCATTCGCGTCATCGAAACGAAAGCCAAAGCTGCGAAAGCACCGCTTTACCAGCTTGGCAAAGAGTTCAACATATCTCAGCCTGAAACTTTACCAAATGGAGCACAATTCAACTTTAGCTCCGCGTTGTATAGGGACTTAAATAATTTCAAAATCTCGATGCTTGGTCAGCACCAGCTCGACAATGCGGCTCTCGCAGTCATGGCATCGCAAATCCTGTCCCAGCTTTATGCGTTCTTAATCGACGAAAATCAAATCGGCGCTGGTCTCGAGCGTGCCTACTGGCCAGGTCGATTTGAGTTAATCTCCGACGAGCCGACCATCATCATTGACGGTGCTCACAATCAAGAAGGCATCGACGCATTGGCGAGTGAATTAACCAAACGATATCATGCCAAAAAAATAAACATTCTTTTCACTGCTCTCGCCGACAAAAAGCTCGACAACATGATTGCCAAGCTAGATGAAGTTGCGGACAGCATTACATTTACTCAATTCGACTATCCAAGAGCGTCGAAAGCGGAGGACCTCGCAGCCCTCAGCACATCGGCAAACAAGCATACAGAACCTGATTGGCGCGCAGGTCTCGAACGCCTCCTTAATGAACAAAGCGAAAACCCAGACAGCATCCTCGTCATTACCGGGTCACTTTACTTCTTATCAGAGGTTAAGCCAGTCTTGTTACAGCTGCTAAAATAAATACTGATGACCAGACAATCTATAAAGGGTTTATCTGTGCCATTTGTTTGTGCGATACAGATAAACCCTTTAAATGTGGAAAAATTGATAAGTATCCTCTTTTCAGAGATCTCGTCAAAAGAGGACACTAATAATATCGATAAGTGCCCTCATTTTCAGAACTCACGTCAAAAGAGGACACTAATAATATCGATAAGTGCCCTCATTTTCAGAGCTCACGTCAAAAGAGGGCACTAATAATATCGATAAGTGCCCTCATTTTCAGAACTCACGTCAAAAGAGGACACTAATAGCCTAGTTAAGTGCCCTATTTATAGAGAATCCTCCAAAAGAGGGCACTTAAAGCCAAATAGACCCTACTGCAAAAGACTCAACCCCCCCACGCTGATTCCAAATCCCAATCCCCACGAAAAGCGACCCCACAACACACTATTATAAATAACCGATAACCGGATTTTTCTCATCATTTGATTTCCACCTAAATACCATATACGAATTTTCAAATTTTTCTGATAAAAATAAAGCCTTTTTGGTAGACATGAAATGATGAGAGATTGTATGATTAATTCTAAAACTAGTGAAAAAGTCCCAAAGTATGATTTTTATTTAAATTCATTTTTAAGCGTTTGACTTGAATATGTGGGAAATTACACAGGATTGTGCTTAAAAAAGCGATATATTAGTGTTATATTAAAAAAATAATTAAAAAGAAATAATAATAAAGATAGTGAGGTGATGCTGATGAAAAAATTGATAGGGGTATTGAATCAAGACGGAATTTCACTCCTTGAAGTCCTTATTTCCATTTCAATATTAATCCTCATTCTTATCTCAATAATGAATATTTTCCCGCAAATGGGTTTTTTAAATCAACAAAATGAAACCAAATTACAGGGAATCAATACAGCGAAGCAGATACTTGTTGAATGGCAAGAGGACACCGAAGTAATCAACTATCTCAGCAATCCAATAATGTATTCGAAGCCAGCGTATTTGGAGGAAAAGGATACATACTATATATCAGAAGCAACACGCGATGACGAAAAAGTCGTTGTAAAAATTGCTAAGGATTCAGACCTCGATGCTAGCATTGCAAAATCAGGTCCAACAAAGGTACATCAAATCCATGTGCAGTTAAAAAATAATAAAAATGTCTTGGTTGGCGAAAGCTTTGGTTATCTGGTCTTGGGGGAATAAGATATGTATCACAATGAAAAAGGAATTACTCTTCTCGAGGTATTAGCTACTGTCACTATCCTTTCAATTATTGGTATGGGGATATGGAATGTTTTCTTTCAAGGCTATCAATTTTCGAGCAAAACTATTAAAAAAAGTCAGATCCAGCAGGAAGCCAATGTTGCGATAACTTCGATGATGAATTTCCATAGAGGTTCAGCAAATTCATATCAAATTACTGTATCGAACTGCGAAATTAAGCTAGCGAATAGTTCTGATACACTTGTCTTAAAGAATCCGCAAATTTGTTTAAAATCCAACTTTAGCGGTAATAAAAACGTCAATCCAGATATTGAAAATCTAAATTTTACCTTAATTGCCGCAGATAAAAATGATGAACAAAATAAAGTAACCATAGAGACAGTCCTATCTAGATTAAAGAGTGGTGATTAAAGAATGAAAGATATTTTAAAAAATAATCAAGGTTATGCGCTGATAACTGTTTTATTGACAATCATTGTTTTTGGCGTACTTTCTTTAGCGTTAGTGTCAAACGCGTTCACAGGTGCTAAGCAAAACGTTGTTGTAGAAAGCAAATCTCAATCAGTTGAGTTGGCTGAGATGGGAGCGAGGTATTTTGAGCATGCTGTAAAAAATGCCTCGAATAACCTTATAAATCAAGTAACTACAATAGTAGAAGCAGAGCATGCAACCAACGGCAATATCGAAAACCCAGAAGGACATTATACAGAACGCGCAATTGATATATTAATAGATAAATTGGATGATGAAATTAAGCCACTGACTGTTCCTATAAAAAATAACGAAAATGCCTCATTTAAACTTGAATCAATCACTTTTACAAAAAACGTATCAGGCCAGGAGCTAGTTGTCAGTGCTAAGAGCATTGGTGACAACAATGGCAAACCTTCAGAAATAACTGCCAGTGTAACAATTAACTTCTCCAATTTTGTTACAATGGTGCAAAGTGTTGAACAAGGTACTGGGCAACCTGAAAATATCGTTCAACTTCCTCCTTCATTAAAAATTACTTTTCCAGATACGATTACGATTGGCTGTACGTTTTCGAACAACTTTGATTATAGCGGTAAATCCTGCCTTGATTTACGTGATATTGTAACTCCAAACAATTTCAACGATTTGAAGTTTAATAAATCGACAGTCAAAGTTAAATCGTTAGACGTTAATGGAAATATGAATAATCCAATCTCGGAGTCGACTGTTTATGTGGAAAACGATGTGGATTTTAAAAAATCAGTAAAAATTACAAAAAGTAATCTATTTGTTGGCGGCGATATTAAGTTTTCAAATTCTGACGGGTTGACGATTGAAAACTATTCAAACCTCTATATTACAGGTTTTGCCGATTTCAATAAGGTTGTGGATATTAAGGGGAATTCCAAGATATATGTAGGAAATGCTGACTTTAAGAAAAATACTTCTCTTAATAATTCATTCCTATATATTAAAGGAGATCCGAGCAATACCGTGAAGGTGAATTTCCATGAGACGTTAAACCTTAGTAATAACTCGAAGCTTTATATTGAAGATGACACATATTTGAAAAAGGGTTTTACATTAAATAATTCAACTCTCCATATTAAGGGTTATACGGACGTTGATGATGCAATAAATTTAAACAATAATGCGGTTTTATGTGTAGATGGTAAGTTTGATCCAAAACACAATGTTAACATCAATAAAGATACTTCAAGTAAAATATATGCTAAATCATCGACATACACCAAAAGCGCATCAACAGTTAATACCAATCCAACTGATTTTGAAAATGCATGTAAACGTAACAACGCACCTCCACCAACAATGACAGAGATTATCAGTTGGGGTTCATTGGAAATTTCTCCGAAGTTTGATTATAGCTATTAATAATAAAAGTAATATATCTAAAAGCAATTGTGGTACCTGTACCAACATATTAATAAAATATGTAAAAACAAGAGGTTATGGATAACTCTTGTCCATAACCTCAACTAATAGGAATAGTTCACATTATTCTCTATTTCTTTAGCCCACTCATACGGAAGAGTGGGCTCACATAATTGATTGTATATTTCTGGTCCAACCTTGACCCCACGAATAGAATCCTTGTACTCATACCCGTTTAATAAAATCTTTCCATTCACAATTAAACCTATACTGCTATCAATATTGATATTGCTTAAATTTGTTAATTCAACATTGTTTTTCACGCACATTTTTGCATTTGAACTTATATTAAGCATATCATTTACCTTTGCGGTCTCCTCAACATAAGTTGATGAATCCCCCTTAAGATTTAAGTGCTTATTGTTTGTTAAATCATTTCCCACATAAACTAAGCTGTTATGATCAATATCTGTATTCCCTTGTGTTATCATATTATTTTTAATGAAAAGCTTAGAATTTCCTTCTGTACGTAACTGACTTCCAAATATGGCATCAGACTGGGTCTCTAGCAGTAAATTTAAAGCGTTATTCATATTGCCAGCAATATTTATAGTGCCAACAGCATGCATTTTTAAATTCTCAGAACTGTTGATATTATCGTTTTTATCTAAATCAATTCCATGAGTCGAGTAAATCGTTTTATTGGTTACATTGTTTAAATTATTAACAATCCAATCCAATACTCCATCGACAAGTTCAATTAAGTCGCCACAAACATCAGAATTACATCCATCGGGTTTTAGAATCTGATTAAAATTTGGGATTTTGATCCCAAGGTGGATACCACTATCATTATCCATTTTAGGTGATAACTGAATAATCATTTCAGAATTAATAGGAGATTTTTTTTCTCCATCAGTTCCTGTGCTATCAAAACTAATTCTTATTTCATTTTTATCGGTGTCGCTATTAATCGTGAAGTTATTAATGAAGTAAGCTGAATCTGAATTAATATCTTTTTGTAAAACTGGATTTACGTTAGGATCATATCCCAAATAATTTTTTATATCTTCTTGGAGGTAGGTAGCGGTTTTATTGATAGCTAAATTCGTATATTCATCATTTGTTTTTACCGGGTTATCCTTTTGGATTTCCGCTAATATATAGTTGTCTACTTCAGTTTGCCTGGCGTGATATATGTCAGTAATGGCTGTTTGAATAAACGAGACTCCCATTTCTGCTAATGTAACTGTTTTAGTTTGCGTTTCCACTACTTTGTTGTGTTTAACAGTATTAAAAGAATATCCAATGAAGGATAGGAAAATAATTGTGAATATCGTTATGAATAGTAGGATGGTTATTAGTGAGTAGCCATTTTCGTTACTTGATTCCTTCACTAGCTTCCGCCCCCTTTGAGTCGATACAATAAAGTCTCAACTTCTACGAAATTATCAGGATTGTTTTTATCTTTTATAGTAATAATTAAATCAATATCATCGTTTTTTGGATCTATTTTTCCAATCTTATTTATTTGAAAAAGGAGCTGTGAGTTTTTAAATAAAACCTTCCTTGTGGAGTGATTCCGTTCATTTACAGTAATCTCTATAGTGCCATTTTCAGGAATAGAAATTTTATAAGATACAGCAGTTTGATGGATTCGGTTTAAATGGGCAATAATAATATTTGCCTCTTGCTGCATCATGTTTTTTGAAGCTGCATTTTTGGAAAAATTATAGCCTTGGAAAAATACATTCCAAATAATAACCCCGATAATCGAGAGAATTGTAAGTGCAGCAAGACTTTCAACTAGTGTGATACCCCGTTCATTTCTCATAATTAATAATCACCTAATTTTTGACATGACATATCCAAATGATTCACTCATGAGATTTCCTCTTTTATCTTTGGCTAGAACATGAATTTGATAGGCTCCAGATGAGGTATTCAGTTCATCAGTTGTATAAATGTGTATTTCTATGTTCAAATTATTCCTTGTCGTCTTAAAGGTAATATAATCTTCATTTTTAAGAACATCATCATAATAAATATAGTCAGAAGAGTTTTCCTTCGTTTTTGCAAGATTTTCTAACTTATCAGGAACAAGCTCGCGTACTTCCTCGGAGTTTTTCCATTTAACCAATAATTGCTTCGTATAATTAACTCCTTCTATCTTTTCTTCATTTTGGGTGTTCATGAGGCCCATTTGTGGAAAAAAGTTAATAATGCTAATGAACACAATCGATAAGATTGTAATGGATGCGATCACTTCAATAAGGGTAACACCTTTTTGTGAACGGATTATTATCATAAAATCATTCCTTTCAAAGGCGAAACAAATTGCATTGACGAATTTCATCATATTAAAGTTGCTGAAAATATGTATATTAAAATACCAAAATTAATCTTACTTTCCTTTTGTTAGTATATCATACGTCCTACTTGATTAACTATTTTAATAGTAAGGTAAGAGGTTGAGGTAGTTTTTCGTATAGTTATGGAAATTAAGTAAATATTATGTCAGAGAAATTGTTTAAAGTAGATTATTTTTTATCGGGATTTGCTATTATAAAAGTGGTAAATATATTTTTAGGAAAATAAATAGGAGGAAGTAGTCATGTGTCCATTAAAAAATGAAAACGGATATTTGCTGCTTGAAATCCTTCTATCAATTACGATTTTATCAATTGTATTTTCGGTATTTTTAGGTTACTTTCTCCAAAATAGAACCCATGTTGAAATTAATAAAGGCATTGGCACAGCAAGTCAATTAAGCCAAGAAATCCTCATAAAAGTGCGAGAGTCTGATTTTGACACGACGCTAACCTCAGCCCAATTAGAAGGCCTCATTGGATTTGATTCTACACAAGGAATCGTTGTAAACAATCACCGCTACTTCCCAAAAGTACTTATCAGTCAAGCGAATAATGAAGTAAAGCAACAAACTGAAACAGGTACACCCTATGCTTTAGATAAGCTTAGGCTTATTACGGTAATCGTTGAAGAAGAAAAAGAAGGAGAACTCGATGAAGTATATCGAACATACGGTTACAAAGAAGTGGGTGAACTCAATTGAAACGGAATGGATTTACCCTCATTGAATTATTGGCAGGTCTATTGTTAACGACTTTATTTGTTACGATTGCGACGTCGATTTATATGACTGGGTTTAAACAAGGCGAGGATACAAAGAGGGATGTTAGCCTCCAACAGGAAGCTAATTATATTGCTACGCTGCTAAGAAAAGAGTATTTGAGTAAAAATGAATACAATGAAACGACTACATACAATTTAACCGTATACGCAGACAGAATTGTTTTAAACGGAGTAACGGTCTCAGATAAATATGATTATAGTGCGGAAATTCAGTTTAAGGATGGTATATACGAAACGAATCAGGAAGTTATCGTGAACAGCATGGCTTCGGTAATGATAAAGCTAACGATAATAAATGGAAATGATAGCTACACGCTTAGGACGACCTTATCAAGAGGAGTGTAGAAAATCATGCGTAATGAACATGGAGCAAGTTTAGTACTTGTGTTATTGATCATTGCTAGTTTTTCGATTATCGGTTTAAGTCTGATGGCATTAAATGGAACGACGACACTGCAACTTTCGAAAACTGGTGAGAACTTGCAAGCGACGAATTTGGCAGAAATGGGAGTACTCCACTTAAAAGAAATGGTTTATCAAACTTTAGTTGAAAATAATACGGTAATTACGCCATCCAATGTTAAAACCCTTTTGGAAATTAAGTTTTTAGGTATCAACAATCAAGTATATGAGATAAGTGAGGGAGTTGGCTATAAAGTTAGTGATTTGATCGTAACCACTACACCGTTAAATGACATTGGGAAAATTGAAAGAGTGACTATTGCCTTCAAATCAACTGGATTAACCAATAATGAAGAATTTTCGATAGAAGGAACAATTGAGGCTCCGGTAGCTGTGATTAATGAATTCCCTGAATATAGATCTGATGAATATGTTTATGTAAATGAGGATCCAGCATACACACACAAGGATTCTGATACGATCCAATCTGAGGAATATTATTTTGCCAATGGTTTTTCATATAAAGGAACAAATGAAAAAGATGTATTGCGTTTTTCAAAGGGGATTGTATCGCTTGGCTCTATTACAACCACCAACAGTGGTACTTATATTACTATCAACGAAGATGCTCATGTGTTTGATATTCAATTACATCACGAGGATGGGAAGAACGCGCTTATGTGTGTAAAGGGGAAGTTGTATGTATATGGACCTAATCCTCCTACTCCGATTCCACAAATAAAAAAACCACTTGATTGTGCAACGGAAATAAATAACGGAACAACAGGAATCATTGCTGAGGAATATTACCACACGCCTTTAGGTGCTAACTGGAATCGCGATGAAATAATTATCAAAGCAGAATATAAATAACATTTTTGGTATTTAATGTTATTTTAGTATAAATGCTAAATATTCTCATTATTAGTAAATTAAAATAATTATTTTATTAAAAGTTCTTTTAAAAAAATATCAAATATTATACAATTATAACGAAAGTCATATATTGTCATATTTCGTTGAATAATAAGGATGGGATTGGCAAATCTATTTTTCGATAGGGGTGGAAAAATGGAGAGTTACGTATTTGCTGGAATAGCATTGCTCATCTTGATTCCGATACTGTATTTTCTACCAATGGGCTTTACCTTTAAGGGGAAAGTCTTTGTTGTTTTGGCATCATTGTTAATCGGGGTATTCGGGTTAATTTCGGTAGCGATTTTTCCGGTGTGGCAAACAGCATTAATCTTGCTGCTGTTCGTTAGCTCATTAGCCTATTTAATGAGTAAACGAAATCAGGAATGGATGTATGTGCCAGAGGTGGATGTCGACCCTTTTGCAATTGCAGAGGAAGATGAAGCGGAAGAGATTCCGAAGCATGACATCAAGCCGAGCTACACCTACATTGCTGTTTCTGAAAAAAATCCAAAAGGTAAGCTTGAAGATTTGGCGCAAAATCAAGATTTGGGATTGCTTGAAAAATTAGTGTCAAATGATCAATCAACTCAAGAAAAAGCAGATGTGAGTCACGGGGAACATGAATTAGAGGAGATTGTCCTAGATATCGTGCCACACGAAGAAAAACCAGAAGATTCTAAACAGGATGTGGAGCTGGATAAACCAGAGTCCGAAGAACCTGTTGCAGAACACACGAATTATTTTGCTAATGTGGATTCGGAAATTGAGGCGTTTGTACATAACGGACAGGAAGAAGTGGCTGATCCAGATATTGAAGCAATCATTCACAAAACAGAGGAAATTGCTGAAGAAATGGAGACGGCACAAAATCAACAAGAAGATTCTCTTCAATACATAAGTGAAATTGAGCATGATATCGAGACGGGAGAACTAGAACCAAACCAAGAAGCTTCAATTAATGACGTGCAACTACCTATGTTAAACGTAGAAGAAATGCTTGAGTCAAACGAAGAGTTCGAATCAAAAACAAGTATTGATCTAGAAAAGGCTCCACCACCATTATGGTTAAATGACGAATTCGAGCTAGATGAAATGGATTTAGCAAAAAATGATTCAGTAGAAACAGAAAGTGTAGAAAAAGGAAAAGAGAAACATAAGCCGGCAGTTGAAGATAATACTATGGTTAAGCAATAGTAACAGTTCGTTTACGGATTAACTTATATCAACTGCAAGTAAGAGGGTGGGGTATGTGAGGAAGAAACAAGAGGTTAAGCTCTTTATTGTGTTATTTATTTGTACGGCATTTATATTTAGTTTTTCACATTTTGGCGCTTCTGCCTATGAAGCAATTACTACGGATGGCGCTAAATTTGGTGCAGGGACAATGATTGGACCTGTTGATGTTTCGGAAAAAACAAAGGATGAGGCAATCGCATTACTTTCTGAAAAAATGCAAAACTGGCGTTCCCAAACTAACATTAGTTTGCAATATAAGGAAAACTCTGTACCTGTTGATAATGCCCAATTCCTATTTGATTTGGAAAACAGTGTCGAAATGGCACAGGATGGTCAGCAAAATGAAGTGACCGTTACCTTCAAGTCAGGAGATATGTATCAGTACCTACAGTCTCTTTCAAATGAACTTGATAATTCAAAAGTCAAAACGGATCCGATGCTTAATGAACTTGTTAGTATAGGAGCAAATTTCAAAAGTGGGGAACAGGTCGTAAAGGTTGAAAAATACTTGAGTACGGCTGTAAATGATCATGAAATCATTAGTGAAGCCTCAATTACCCCTGAATATTTACCAATTGAACTAGGGGTGTTGGTAGAAGAGCTTTCACCGATAAAAGTAGAAGCTGGGAAACAGGTTTCTCTATTAAGCTTAATGGAACAAAGACAGTTTACAACCTTCCCATCTGAAGCTGCTAGTATGATTGCTTCGGTTATGTATCAAGCGATACTTTCAAGCAATTTTAATACTATCGAGAAGCATACAGGTCAGGTTTTACCTGATTATTTAGAATTAGGTTTTGAAGCTAAAGTGGATTACCAAAACCATCTTGATTTCATTTTCGCTAATCCGAACGAGATCAATTATGAAATTGAATTGCAATTAGACGGCAATACTTTAATGGCCAAACTAACAGGTAGCACTTTCCTTAATCAATATAAGGTGAAATTAGTTGATCGTAAGGAGTTTGAGCCGAAGACGATTATTCAATTTCATCCGAATATGAATACTTCAATGATGGTTAAGCAAAATGGAAAGAACGGGTTATTGATTAAGGTATATCGCTCTGTATATGGCGAGAGTAATCAATGGCTTCGAGATGATTTCATTTCAGAGGATTTTTATCCACCAATTCATAGAATTGAAGTTCATAAATTAACGGCACCGCCACCACCTGCGTCAGACGGTACCGGGGATCCGAATGCAAATCCTGGGACAACTCCGGGAACTACTCCGGGTACGCAAACTCCGGGAACTACTCCTTCTGGTGATGGTAATAATAATGGTGTGACACCTACACAACCTACTCCGGGGCAAACCGGAGATGACGAAGATTTATTTGGCAAACCAAATGAGCAGACAAAATAAGAAACAAAGTGGGGTGAGCCACTATGAAGCAACCGCGTAAGCGGCTAGGTGATTTATTGGTTGAGGCGGGGCTTATTACAGAAGAGCAACTGCAAACGGCCTTGAAGGAAAAACCTCAAGGACAACGGCTTGGCGACGCATTGTTACAGCGAGGATATATTACTGAGCAGCAGCTTATTGAAGTTCTTGAAGTGCAATTAGGCATTCCGCATATCAGTTTATATGGCTATCCGTTTGAAACGAATTTGTTCTCGTTAGTGCCTAAAGAAGCAGCGATGCGGAATTTATTAATCCCTATTAAAAAAGATGGGGACAAGCTCTTTGTCGCGATGGCAGATCCTATGGATTTCTTTGCGATTGATGATTTGCGTCTAGCAACGGGCTTCCAAGTTGAAGCAGTGCTTGCAACAAAGGATGATATCGTTCGCGCTATCAATAAGTACTATGATATCGATGAAGAATTCGATGAATTTAATGAAGGAAATAAAAACGGTGACAATAAGGACGAAACAATAACAGACGAGGATTCTCCGATTGTTAGACTCGTAAATCAAATTCTTTCCAATGCGGTTATGCAAAAGGCTAGTGATATTCACATTGACCCGC
The DNA here is from genome assembly GCF_902168435.1 of Bacillus marasmi. Classification (GTDB taxonomy): domain Bacteria; phylum Bacillota; class Bacilli; order Bacillales; family Cytobacillaceae; genus Bacillus_BU; species Bacillus_BU marasmi. Next base: position 177,903 of record NZ_LR656165.1, on the reverse strand, counting down.
ATGAAACGAAAGTGCTAGTTCGCTATCGTGTTGACGGTATTTTAAGGGTTGAGCGTGTTCTGCCGAAGAATATGCAAAGCTTTTTAACTGCTAGAATAAAAATTATGTCTAATTTAGATATTACTGAAAACCGGGTTCCACAAGATGGACGGATTAAGATTAATCTTAATGTGTATCCGGTAGATTTGCGGGTATCGACATTACCAACCGTTCATGGCGAGAAAATCGTTATGCGGATTCTTGATTTAGGGAATGCTCTTATCGATTTAGACAAACTTGGTTTCAACAAGCTGAATCTTAATCGTTTTAATAAAATGATTGAACGACCTAATGGCATTGTCTTAATCACCGGGCCAACTGGTTCAGGTAAGTCCTCCACACTTTATGCTGCTTTAAATAAATTAAACAGCGAAGAGGTTAACATTATTACGATTGAGGACCCGGTAGAATTCCAGCTTGAAGGTGTTAGTCAGATTCAAGTTAACTCTAATATCGGGATGACATTTGCAACAGGGTTACGTTCGATTCTCCGCCAAGACCCGAATATTATCATGGTCGGGGAGATTCGTGATAAGGAAACAGTTGAAGTGGCAATTCGAGCCTCTTTAACCGGGCATCTGGTCTTAAGTACCTTGCATACGAATGATGCGTTAAGCTCGATTAACCGTTTAATTGATATGGGGATGGAACCATTTCTTGTGGCAACCTCGCTCGCAGGCATTGTCGCACAGCGGCTAATTCGTAAAGTGTGTCGTGATTGTGGAAAACCACAAGATGCGACTGAGCGCGAAAAGGAAATTTTTGCGAGCCGTGGTTTAAAAATTGATAAGGTAATGCGTGGGCATGGTTGTGCTTCCTGCAATATGACCGGTTATAAAGGGCGCCTTGCGATTCATGAGATTGTTACGATCAATGAGGAAATGCGCCGTGCGATTATGACGGATGATTCAGCAACGACGCTAAGACAAATTGCGATCAAAAATAAAACCATTTTCTTGATTGATGATGGCTTACTTAAGGTGAAACAAGGTTTAACCACGACCGAGGAAGTCCTTAAAGTAGCCATTTCTGAATAGAGGTGCATGGGGTGAAAGAGAGAATAGATCACTTATTAAGAGCTGCCTTTGAGCTTAAGGCATCTGATATTCATTTAACGGTTGGCGTGCCTCCTATTTTCAGGTTGCACGGCGAATTAAAACGTTATGGAAAAGAAGTGCTAAGTACAGAGGACACAGAGGCACTAGCGCGAGAAATTGTACCAGAGGGTATGTGGGAGCGCTTTATGGAACTAGGAGAATTAGACTTTTCCTACGCGATTCCAGATGTTTCTCGTTATCGTGTGAATACGTTTAAACAGCGGGGCTGTATTGCGATAGCAATTCGGACGATTCCAACAAATATTCCAACAATCGAAGAACTGAATTTGCCTGAAATTTGCGCGAAAATAACGGAAAAGCCGCAAGGTCTGATTTTAGTGACAGGTCCAACTGGTAGTGGAAAATCGACCACCTTGGCGGCGATGATTAATCATATGAATCATACGAAGCGTGATCATATTATCACGCTAGAGGATCCAATTGAGTTTTTGCATAAACATGGAACTTCAATTATTGACCAGCGAGAAGTTGGTTTTGATACTAAGAACTTTGCGAATGCTTTGCGAGCTGCGCTTCGTCAAGATCCAGATTCGATTCTTGTCGGCGAGATGCGGGATTTGGAGACGATTCAAATCGCAATTACCGCAGCGGAAACAGGGCACTTAGTATTTGGAACCTTACATACATCGAGTGCACCGGCGTCAATCGAGCGGATTATCGACGTGTTTGAGCCTGCACATCAGCCGCAAATTCGCACCCAGCTTGCGACTGTATTAGTTGCCATTATTTCTCAGCGTTTATTTAAAACGGTTGATGGGAATGGAAGACGTGCAGCGCTGGAAATTCTCGTAAATAATGCCGCAGTTGCCAATTTAATTCGCAATGATAAAATTCCACAAATTGAATCTGTCATGCAAACATCACGGGCACAAGGTATGCAGACGCTTGATGCAAGTATTAAGGAGCTCATCTTGAACGGTTCGATTTCAAGGGAAGAAGCTCAGCCTTATATGAAAGATCCGGTGATTTAGATGGCGAGATATAAATATTCAGGTCGAGACCGAAAAGGGAAGAGGACTGGGACGCTGAATGCTCCATCAAAGCGTGAAGCAATTGAAAAGCTTCGTGGCGATGGAATCCGTGTCCTAGAAATGAAGGAAGTACCGGAAACGGCATTAACGAAGGATATTCAATTTGGTAATCCAGTTAAGCTTCAGCATATGGTCATATATTTACGGCAATTTGCCACACTAATAAAAGCGGGGGTTACGATTGTTGATGCAACTTCAATCCTTGCTGAACAAACCGAAAGTAAAGCGCTTCGCAAAGCACTATTGGATATCGAGAATGAATTACGGATGGGACGTCCGTTTTCTGATTCTGCTGAAAAGCATAAAAAGGTATTTTCCTCGATGTTTATTAACCTTGTAAAAGCTGGTGAAGTTGGCGGTAATATGGAAGAAACTTTAGAGCGTTTAGCAGTATTCTTCGAAAAACAACATCACACCCGTCAAAAAGTAAAATCTGCTCTATCTTATCCAACGGTTATTGGGATAATCGCGATTGGTGTTGTGATTTTCCTATTAACATCGGTTGTCCCAACGTTTGTGTCAATGTTTGAAGATATGGGCGCTGATTTACCAGTTATTACACAGTTTGTTTTGGACGCCAGTAAATTCATGCAAAAGTTTTGGTGGCTTGTCCTTCTCATATTTATTGGAATCATCTTTGGTTTTGTTGCCATGAGAGGAAATCCAAAAACTAGATACTATCTTGATTATGCTGCACTAAGAATGCCGATATTTGGCAAAATGCAGCAAAAAGCAGCACTAGCAAGGTTAAGTCGGACACTTAGCTCTCTATTTTCAAGTGGGGTTCCGATTCTACAAGCGCTAGCTGCCTGTGAAAAAGTAGTCGAAAATGAAGTCATTTCCAAAGTTGTTCGCGAATCCAGGGATGAGTTGGGCAAAGGGAATTCATTAACGACACCAATGATTAAGCACTGGGCCTTTCCACCATTGGTAACACAAATGATTGCCATTGGGGAAACGACAGGATCCCTTGATACGATGCTATCTAAGGTTGCTGATTTTTATGAGCAGGAGGTGGAAACGGCAACGGATCAAATTAAAGCGCTCATCGAACCATTGATGATTGTCTTTTTAGCGGGGATGGTCGGGGTCATTGTATTAGCGATAATGACGCCGATGTTCGATATGTTCCAGCACGTTGATCAGTTGTAAAAAATACGTTGACTTGCCAATATATTTTTGTCGAATCATTGTGTATAATCTAGGTGATAGAAGACAAAAAATACTATCAATATAATAATGAAAGGGAGAGAAACATTATGTTACAAAAATTAAAACAACGTCTTAAAAATCAAAAAGGCTTCACCTTAATCGAATTACTAGCTGTTATCGTTATTTTGGGGATTATTGCAGCGATTGCGATTCCAGCGATAGGATCAATTATTGATAATACTAGGGAAAATGCAATTAAAGCTGATGCAAAATTAATTTTAAACGCAGCTAAACTATATGAAGCTGAAGGTCATAATATCGGGGCAACTGCAGTAGATGAAGATGAATTAGGGCCATATATCGATGACGTTACCACTTTTACTGGAACTGGAAGTGTTGCTTATACAGTGAAAGAGGTTGGGGGTAATCTTACTATTTCAGGAACTGGTGTAAAAGGTGATGTAAAAGTAAAGTTTGAAGATGATACAATGCAAACTATTGATACTGCTGAACGTGTCACAGGTTCTTAATTATATGGAAGTTTGAGTTAAGATGACAATAATTATTTTTATGTATGGACTCCTACTAGGTTCCTTTTATAACGTAGTCGGACTCCGAGTGCCACAAGGTCAATCAATCGTTTCACCCCGCTCAGCATGTCCGACATGCGGGCATCAGCTTAGAGCTTTGGAACTGATTCCGGTTCTGTCATATCTTTTGCAAGGGGGGAAATGCCGCGTCTGCAAGACGGGCATTTCTCCTGTTTATCCAATCATTGAGTTCCTAACTGGAGTTTTGTTTGCGACAGCTCCACTAGTCGTTGGTTGGAGCAGTGAATTAATTATTGCGTTAACCTTGATTTCACTGTTTATTATCATCCTTGTTTCCGACACAGCTTATATGATTATCCCTGATAAAGTATTACTCGTTTTCGTAGGGATTTTTTTATTGGAACGTTTGTTTATTCCGCTGTCTCCATGGTGGGATTCCTTGTTGGGGGCAGGAATCGGCTTTGGGCTTTTGCTCATCATCGCGATTGTTAGCAAAGGCGGTATGGGTGGCGGAGATATTAAACTGTTCGCACTGATTGGGTTTGTTGTGGGGGTCAAAACATTATTATTATCATTTTTCTTATCAACTTTATTTGGGGCAGTTTTTGGGCTGCTCGGAATGGCGCTAAAACTTGTCAAAAAAGGCAAGCCGATTCCATTCGGACCATTTATTGCGATAGGAACGTTAGTGGCTTATTACTTTGGGGATACTATTATTCAAACGTATTTAAATTTATTTTTTACATAGTTGTATGAAATGTCGATTTTGAATACTCATTTGTTGATTGGAACGGAAGGCACGAAGACTCCTGCGGGAGTAGAGGGCATAGGGAGACCCCGCAGGTGCTAAGCACCGAGGAGGCTCCCTGCACCGCCCGCTGAAAGCGAAGTGCCTGGAGTGGAAATCAACAGTTAGAATTCATTATTCAAATAAAAACAAAGGGGGTTGGATTATGGGTTTACCCCGCCTATCGGTTGGTAGTCGGCCGATAGATATTATAATAAATGATCACTGTATTCGTTATATTGAAATAAAACCTGGGAACCCGCCAATTCCGGTTCGATGGGGAGAACGTTATTTGCCACCAGGACTGGTGAAGGAAGGCAAAATTGTTGATGAAGATACATTAGCGGTAATTTTGGATGAGTGCATAGATGCTTGGAAAATACGTCGTCGAAAGGTTCGTTTCTTAGCACCGGATTCCTATGTTACTATCCGTAAGCTCGCGTTACCTGATGATGTTGAGCATGATGAAATCACTGGTTATTTAAACCTAGAAATCGGTGCAAGCATCCATCTACCTTTTGAGGACCCGATATTTGATTATCTTGCCCTTCCGAAGGATATTGAAAAGCGGGAAATTTTGTTATTTGCGGCAAATCGGGAGTATGTGATGCAGTATTCTGATTTATTTTCTGATTTGAAATTGAATCCTTCTGCTGTTGACCTATCATCATTGGCATTATATCGGCTTTACAATTTAATTAATAAGCAGAAAAAAGATGAAAAAATATTAGTGCTTCAATTTGACTTGGACTTAGTTGTCATGAGTATTTTTGAAAATGAAATACCATTCTTTATGAGGCATCATCATTTCCACTATGATGAAAACGATTGGGATATTCGCATTGGTCGCACCGGTTTTCAACAGCCAACCTTTATTGGAGATGTTGATGAATTAAAGGATCAATTTGATGAAGCGATTAAGGAAGTTAATAAACTGATTGATTTTTATCAATTCTCTCTTCATCAAGGGAAAAATGAAATCAACAAAATTGTTATGACTGGTGACAATCCATTTTTGGAGGAAATTAAGCAGGCCCTCCAAGCAAGATTGGATGTAAAGATTGAAATGCTCGATATCAATAATTTAGAAACTTTGAAAAATAGACCATTGCCTAGAAGTCATTATCTAGCCTTTGGACTAGCATTAAAAGAGGTGTAGTCATGCTAGTAGAAATTAACCTGCTGCCGAAAAAAGACCCAAAAAGTACTGCGTTTTTGGTGATTATCAGTTCAGCACTCGTCATTTTGCTTTTAGCAGGACTCCTCATCCTTTGGCAAGGTAATTCCTTAAAGAATGAGTTGAATAGCCTGAATAGTCAAATTTCAGCTACACAAAAGCTCGTCCAAGCTGAACAGGCGAAACTTGATAAAAATAAACTTGGTACAGAGTCCTATGCTCAACTTGACAGTGCGGTGAAATGGTCAAATGATGAGCCGTTAAAATCAGCTCCAATTTTAAAACGTGTTGTGGCACTGTTACCTGAACGTGGCTTTATACAGAATATTTCATATGCAGAAACAGGTACAGTTACTATGTCAGTACAGTTTGATAGCAGTCGAGAAGCGGCTTACTTTTATAAAACTTTACTAGATGCTGATTGGATTAATGCTGCCACATTATCATCCATTGCAACAGCTGATGTAAAAGAAGTAGATGCTGCTGGCAATGAAATCGAAGCAACTTCTGAGAATTTAGTCCCGCGTTATACAGGACAATACTCAGTCACATTAAATCGAGATATTATTAATAGTCAAGAGTTAGCTGAATTACAAGGGGGCGGTGGTCAATGAGTTTTTCAAAGAAAGAAACCATCATCCTAGTGCTAACCGTACTGCTAACAATTCTTGCAATTTTCTCGCTTTATTATTTCTATTTGGAACCAAAATATAATTTAATTGACACGCAAACAGCGTCTTTAAAAACTGAAAAAGAACTCCTTGCTACACTGCAGGAACAGTCGCAGCAAAAATCAAATATCACAGCTGAAAGTCTTGCGGTATTACAGCGAAAGGTCCCTGTTAAACCACAACAGGAGCAATTAATTCTTGATTTAGAGCAAGCTGAGGTCGTTTCAGGTACAAAAATTATTAACATGTCTTTCTCTGAAGGCGATGTTGCTCCACCACCAGCGGAGACTCCGGAGGATACTAATAAAGAAAACGAAAACGGTGATGATGAGGCTAAAGATGAGAATGCCGATGCTGCTGATGAAGATAAAGATAACGAAGCAAAAGAAGAAAATGATGAGAATGCAGATGATAATAAAGAAAAAGAGAATACATATAAACCGACACCACTACCAGGTGGTATTAAACGTTTAATGGTCACTCTATCAGTAGAATCATCTAATTATGAGGAATTAAAGAAATTCATCGAGTCGGTAGAAGGATTACAAAGAACGATTGTTGTTGAAACGATTAGTTTTTCTGGTGTCGCTGAGGTAACAGAATTGCCGGAAGCAAATGCGAAGCAAGATGATGAAAAGATAGCTTATAGTTTAACTCTTTCAGCCTTCTTTATGCCTGGATTAACTGATCTTCAAGACAAGCTCCCTGAACTTGTCGCTCCACCGCCAGCAAATAAAACGAATCCTTTTAATCGTTTCCCGGATTTGTAAAAAACAAATAAATAACTCTATTAAAAAATTTGGCGAAAGCCTTCTTTAACAAGACGACAAAAGTCTTGTTATTTTTTTTGTCCACTATGATAGGATGGTTACAATTCTCAGCACGCACGGAGGAGGGACCAGGGTGGAAAAGCGAGAACATGGAAAAACGATTACGATTAAAATTAACGGAAAGCATCAAGCTTTTGATAAAAATCAGCAAAAGGTTGAGTGTATAGAAAATAGACAGGGGCAAGTTATCAAAAAAAGTGATAGCGAAATGAAGTCTATCGAGACAGATACGAAACAGGTAGAGGAAGTACTACAAAAAAAAGAAAAAACGAATGTGCCCCAAACATCACCAATGAAAGAACAAGAAATTGTAAACCAAACCTCACTAGAAAAAGAAGAGACAATTGTAACCCAAACTTCACCTAAAAAAGAATCCTCAGCAACAGAACAATCTAAAGAGGATCAATTTGATTGGATATTACCAGAGCGATCCCCTGAAAGTGTGTTTCAAGAGTTTAAAGAAATCCCAGATACAAAAAAATCACCTCTAAAACCGTCTAAACTTAAGAAATCTTCATCAAAATGGTTCTCGGGCAAAACGAAAATTAATCGCGGTATCTTTGCGACGATATTTTTTGCGGTCTTTCTTGCAGTCATTCTGGGGACAAGCTTCGGTTTAACGATGTTAAAGCTGGTCTTCATTGAAAAACCAATGGAATCGGAGACTGCCCAACCTGTTACCGCAATTCCTCAGGAACAACAAGCAACGACTGAAAAGACTGGAGGAGTCGTCTATACTCTCCCTACTATTTCAACCTGGGTCATCCAAGAAAGCGCCTATTCCAATTCAGAAGCAGCAAAATCTGTAGTTGATGAAATAAAAGGAAAAGGAATCAGTGCATCGATCTACGAAGGTGAAAAATCCTTTATTCTTATTGGGGTAGCCGACTCAAAGGATAGCGCCAAGGCATTAGGTGTGAAACTGACTGATTCGGGGATTGAAGATCCTTTCTCAAAAGAACTCAGTGCTGGTGGCAAAGAATTAAAAGGAATCAATAAAGATGAGAAAGCCTTCCTCGAAAAGCTGCCATCATTATTCTCAGCCATGACAAAATGTGCTTCCTCAGGAACAATAGTTGATTCAGATCAACAAAAAGTAAATGAGTACGCTAAACAACTTGAGAAAAATAGCAAAATAGAAAATAAACAAATTAAATCATTATTAGCACACAGCGAAGCGGCCATTAAAAATATTAATTCGATCGCAAAGAAATCAGATAAAAAGCAGAGTAATGAGCTTCAACAACATCTATTAACGATTTTATCAGACTATCAAGCGCTTAAATAAAACACTCATTAAACATTGTTAATGTCGAATATTTCTCGGGTAATAAAAAGTTGGTTTGGAATTTTTTCCCATCCAGCTTTTTTATTTTTATATTTATAAGTGTTTTTTGCAGAAGTTATATTAAAATAAGAATGAGGGTTATAGCGTTTATTAAAGGAGCTTTTAATAATGTATTGGTTTATTTTAATTTTTCCATTTCTAATTTATCCTTGGGGTCCTGACCCATACTACACTCAACCAAAGGTAGCATATTTGTATGTTTTTGTATTAGGATATTGGCTATTCGTCATTTTAAAACGAAAGTACGGTTCATTTGAATTTACAAATAAAACAATTTCAATGGAATTTATTGTTGGATTATTTTTTTTATTAATAATCTTCTCATCTGTGTTTTCTGTTAATATTGATACAGCTTTATATGGAACATCAGGAAGATATGAGGGAGCGCTTACTCTTTTTTGTTACATAAGTATTTTTCTGTTTTCTTATCGTTTTTCAAACGTGAATAAGCTACTTAGTACTTTTCGTGGGATGTTATTTGCATCTGGCTTTCTCTCTATTTATGGGATACTACAGCACTTTTTTATCGACTTTCTCCCAAGAAGCAGCACCAAACTAAACGAAATCCGCAGTTATTCTTTCTTCGATAATCCAAATTTCTATGGCTCTTATCTAGTATTAACAATTTTCATATCAGTAATTGTATTCTTACATAATGAAAACAAGAAATATACATTATTTCATTTTATTACAATTTGTTTATCTTTTATTGCGTTAATTTTTTCTGGAACCAGAAGTGGGTGGCTTGGTGTCTTATTTGGAGTGTTGTTTTTAACTGTTTTTGTTGTTTGGAAAAGGAAATATTTATGGAAAAAATGGATTATATTATTAGCGACATGGTTTTTTATATTTGCAATGATAGATATTGTGGAGAATGGTACTTACTTTGCTAGATTCGCCTCTTTAATTTCTGATTCATATAAAGTTACATCTGGAAACGCATCTGGTGGTGAAGGTTCATCAAGATTAATCATTTGGAAAAATACGGTTCCGTTATTAAAAGAATATTATTTGTTCGGATCTGGACCAGACACATTTGAATATGTTTTTCCACAAGATACAGAAGAAAAAAAGAAGTATTTTGGTCATTTAATTGTGGATAAAGCCCATAATGAGTATTTGCAAATAGCGGTTACCCTTGGAATTCCGGCACTTGTTATATATTTATATTTGCTATATTTAGTCTTAAAAACTGCCTTCAGAGCAGTAAATATTGCACAAGGTAATAATCAAATCATTTTATACGGTTTGATTTCAGCAATAAGTGGTTATCTAGTCCAAGCCTTTTTCAATATAAGTGTTGTTCCAGTTGCACCGATTTTTTGGTTTATTTTAGGAATTACAATGTCGTTTTCGACTCATCTTTTAAATAGTGTCCAAAAATCATAGTAAGAAGCAGTTTCCCAGGGTAAGTTTCGATGGGAAACTGCTTTTATTTATTTTTCTTGCTACAATAAACTTTAACAATTTTTGCAGGATACAATTTGTTAACAGAGCCAAATTTTGATAGTATTGAACTGTATCTCCCCATAATTTGAAGGCAATGGAAGGAAAGTGATTTTGATGCAACACCTCATTTTAGCCTCATCATCTCCACGGCGAAAAGAACTACTTGAAACTCTTCATTTAACATTCGATATTTCCAGCAGTGAAGCAGATGAAAGCTATGTACCAGGAACGGCTCCAAAAGATATTGTCATGGAGCTAGCTATTCGAAAAGCAAGCGATGTCGCACAGCGAAATCCTGAATCATTTGTCATTGGTGCCGACACAATCGTGGTGGCGGGTAATCAAGTGTTAGGAAAACCAAAGGATGAAGCGGAAGCAATGGAAATGCTTACCATGCTTTCTGGTAAAACGCACTCAGTTTATACCGGAGTGGCGATAGTAAACGGAGAAACGCAAGTTCAATTTTATGAAAAAACAGATGTAACGTTTTGGGAATTAACAGAATTTGAAATAAACGCTTATATAAAAAGCGGGGAGCCGTTTGATAAGGCCGGGGCGTACGGAATTCAAGGCTTTGGTAGCATGCTCGTCAAGCAAATATCCGGTGATTATTTTTCAGTAGTCGGCCTGCCTGTTTCACGGACAGTTCGTGAATTGCAAAAGCTTGGCTTTAGGCTGCCTTATTAATCTCCCTAATCTTCATCAAGCATCTCAACTCCCCGTCAAAAAGGGAGGAGTTTTGTTGAAACCAGAATCGTTAATGATTCGTGATTTTCCACAGGATGAACGACCACGCGAACGGTTTATTCAAAGTGGTCCGAGAAGTTTATCCAATCATGAACTGCTCGCGATTATGCTCCGTACAGGAACTAAGGACGAATCAGTGCTGCAATTATCTAATCGGTTACTGAACCAATTTGAAGGTTTAAGAATGTTGAAGGATGCGACTTTAGAAGAAATTACGTCTATTAAAGGGATAGGCAAGGCAAAGGCGATTCAATTATTGGCCGCGGTTGAAATTGGTAGACGGATTGCAAATCTTGTACACGAGGACCGCTATGTGATTCGCTCTCCTGAAGACGGCGCTAAGCTAATGATGAACGAGATGCGCTTTCTTACCCAGGAACATTTTGTTTGTTTGTATCTGAACACAAAGAACCAAGTCCTTCATAAACAAACCATCTTTATTGGCAGTCTTAATGCCTCAATCGTGCACCCGCGCGAGGTATACAAGGAAGCACTGAGGCGTTCAGCAGCATCGATCATTTGTCTGCACAATCACCCCTCTGGAGATCCCGCACCGAGCCGCGAGGATATTGATGTAACAAAGCGATTGGTTGAATGTGGAAAAATAATTGGCATTGACTTATTAGATCACCTTATTATTGGTGAGAATAAATATGTTAGTTTGAAGGAAAAAGGTTATTTGTAGCACTATGATTTTGGGTTTCGTTAAGCTATAATATTAGTTATGATTTTTTGACGAAAAGGAACGGATTTTACCATCAAAATTAAAAATCATGTGCGCACATTCGTGTAGATTATTGCACTTGTCTTTACATTGCTTTACAAAAAAGGGGAGATACAACCATGTTTGGATTTGGAACAAAAGATTTAGGAATCGACTTAGGGACGGCGAATACGCTCGTTTATGTAAAAGGAAAAAGCGTTGTATTAAGAGAGCCTTCCGTCGTCGCTTTTCAAACGGATTCGAAGCAAATTGTTGCTGTCGGAAATGATGCGAAAAATATGATTGGCCGGACACCTGGCAATGTCGTGGCTTTACGCCCAATGAAGGACGGAGTTATCGCCGATTACGAAACAACGGCAACGATGATGAAATACTACATACGTCAAGCGACAAAACAAAAGAGTATTTTTGCCGGTAAGCCATATGTCATGGTTTGTGTACCATCAGGAATTACTGCGGTTGAAGAGCGTGCAGTTATTGATGCGACTCGTCAAGCCGGAGCTCGCGATGCTTATACAATCGAAGAGCCGTTCGCAGCAGCAATCGGTGCGAATTTACCAGTTTGGGAACCAACAGGAAGTATGGTTGTTGATATCGGCGGCGGTACAACTGAAGTGGCGATCATTTCTTTAGGTGGAATCGTTACATCGCAATCGATTCGTGTCGCTGGTGACGAAATGGATGAAGCAATCATTCATTTTATTCGTAAGCATTACAATTTAATGATTGGGGAAAGAACTGCAGAAATCATTAAAATGGAAATTGGTTCAGCTGGTAATCCAGAAGGTGTGGACAACATGGAAATTCGTGGTCGTGACCTGTTAACTGGACTTCCAAAAACAATCGAAATTACTGCTGAAGAAATTTCGAAAGCACTACATGATACCGTATATGCGATTGTTGATGCGGTAAAAGTAACACTAGAGAAAACTCCACCAGAGCTTGCAGCGGACATTATGGACCGCGGTATCGTCTTAACAGGTGGGGGGGCGCTACTTCGTAATTTGGACAAGGTTATTAGTGAAGAAACGAACATGCCTGTTTTAATTGCGGAAAATCCACTAGATTGCGTAGCAATCGGTACGGGAAAAGCGCTTGACCATATTCATTTATTTAAAAATAAAGCACGTGATTCCAGATAAACTTTTGTGACTCGTGAACGGGGCTATTGTTCCGTTCACAGTATTCAAAAGTCAAGAATCCAAAAAAGAGGTGTACATCATGCCACCGTTTTTTCTTAATAAACGCCTGATTATCTTACTTGTCAGCATGATTATACTCGTGGCATTGATTGGTTTTTCTTTAAGAGAGAGAGAAGAACTTAGTTGGCCAGAGCAATTCATGAAGGATACGACCGGTTTAGTTCAATCCCTCGTGTCTCGGCCTGTTAATTATGTTGCTGGTTTCTTTGAAAACTTGAACGATTTGCAGGATACGTACCATGAAAACAAAGAATTAAAGAAACGTGTTGACCAAATTGCTCGTTTAGAAGCGGAAGTTCAGTTGCTTGAAAAAGAAAACAAGCGATTAAATGAAATCCTTGATAAAGAGGATACTCTACGAAATTATCAATCTACTCAAGCGACGGTAATTGCTAGAAATCCGGATCGCTGGAACGAACAAGTCATTATTGATAAGGGAAAAACGAACGGAATTGCCAAAAACATGGCGGTGATTACTGCTAATGGTCTGATTGGCAAGGTTAAGACGGTAAATCAATTTACTTCAACAATTCAGTTACTGAGTGCAAACGACCCTAAAAATCGTATCTCTGCGGTTATTTTAGGGGGAGATGTAGAGGTCCATGGTCTCATTATGGGCTATGATGAAAAACGCGAATTATTACTTATGAAACAAATTCCTGCTGACGCAAAGGTTAGCAAGGATCAAAATATTACAACATCTGGTTTAGGCGGCGTCTTTCCACCAGGACTACCGATTGGTAAGGTGGTTGAAGTTGTCCCTGACGAATATGGATTAACGCAAACGGCATATGTGAAGCCGGGTGCTGACTTTTATGATATTCGGCATGTGATGGTAATTGAAAGAGGAATGCTTCAGCCAGAAGCAGAAGATATGGCAGATGATAAGGGGGAGGAACTGTGAGAACCTTCCTTCTTCCTGTCTTATTCACATCTTGCTTTATTTTTGAAAGTATTTTCTTAGAATTAACACCAGGGAAGTATTATACTCACGATAATGTTTTTGTCCCGCACCTGTTAATGATAGCGCTTATTTTCTTAACGATATATGGCAGTCGGAACTTTGGTCTCATTTATGGTTTTGTTTTTGGACTGCTCTATGATGTGATTTACATTGAGGTTATTGGAATTTATTTAGTATTTTTTCCTTTCGTCGCCTATGTGATTTCTAAAATCATGAAAGTACTGCAAAATAACTTATTTATCATGACAATCGTTACACTCGTCGGCATAGCCTTGCTTGAAACCGGTGTGTATTATTTGAGCGTCCTCATCCACCGAACAGGCATGAATGCTTCCACCTTTTTTAACGATCGATTACTACCAACAATAATACTAAATTTAGTACTGACGATAATTTTCGCTTATCCTCTGAAACGGCATTTTGAGAAATTAGCGGATCAATTGCGAAATGACTAATTATTTGTATGGAAAAATATTTTCTTATTTGTTTTATTAAAAGGGATTTTTCACGTTCCTGTCGAATTCTTTTTCCATTGAGGTGAGCTTTCTACCATGAAAAAATCGCAAAATGTAACCATAAAGGGAACGAAAGACGGTATCACATTACATCTCGATGATTCCTGCTCATACGACGAGCTGAAAAGAGAACTCGATATTAAGCTGTCTGCTAATTCTCGCACCAATGATGGTCAACCGCTTACAACGGTAAAGGTTCAAGTTGGAAATCGGTTTTTAACCGACGAAATGCATGAAGAAATTAAAGAGATAATTCGAAAAAAGAAAAATTTGGTCGTAGACGAAATCGTTACGAATGTGATGGCAATTGAAGAGGCGGAGCGAATCAAGGCAGAATCAGAAATTGTTTCTGTTTCGAAGATTATCCGCTCTGGTCAAGTTTTAGAAGTACCGGGAGATTTATTATTGTTGGGTGACGTTAACCCAGGGGGCACAGTGAAAGCTGGCGGAAATATTTTTATCATGGGAACGTTAAAGGGGATTGCCCACGCAGGCTGCTATGGTGATGATCAGGCTATTATTTCAGCAGCTGTAATGAATCCATCTCAGTTGCGGATCAGCGATTGCATCAACCGCGCACCAGACAAAGGTGCTGATTCCGAAATCAAGATGCTTGAATGTGCTTATATTGATGAGAATCGACAAATTGTCGTTGATAGAATACAAGTATTGATGCATCTTAGGCCAAATTTAACAAGATTGGAAGGGGGATTCTAGCAATGGGAGAAGCAATAGTTATTACTTCCGGCAAAGGCGGGGTAGGGAAAACGACCACCTCTGCAAACCTTGGCACTGCTTTGGCATTGCAGGGTAAACGTGTATGTTTAGTTGACACCGATATCGGGTTAAGAAATCTCGATGTTGTGATGGGACTTGAAAATCGAATCATTTATGATTTAGTAGATGTAATACAGGGGAAATGTAAAATTCATCAAGCACTTGTAAAAGACAAGCGTTTTGAGGATTTACTATATTTGCTGCCAGCAGCACAAACCCTAGATAAGACAGCTGTAACGCCGGAGCAAATGAAAGCATTAGTTACAGAACTAAAACAGGATTATGATTATATCATTATCGATTGCCCTGCTGGAATCGAGCATGGCTACAAAAATGCCATTGCTGGTGCAGATAAGGCGATTGTTGTCACAACACCAGAAGTATCCGCAGTTCGTGATGCTGACCGTATCATCGGCCTTTTAGAAAAAGAAGAAAGTATTGAATCACCGAAGTTAGTCATCAACCGAATTCGCAATCACCTGATGAAAAATGGTGACATGCTCGATGTGGATGAAGTGACCGCACACCTTTCTGTTGATTTGCTTGGTATCGTAGCCGATGATGATGAGGTTATCAAAGCCTCCAATCATGGTGAACCGATTGCCCTAAATCCTAATAGCAAGGCCTCAATTGCTTACCGAAACATCGCTCGCCGTATTTTAGGTGAGTCAATCCCGCTTCAATCTCTAGAAGTAGATGAAAAAGGAATGTTTTCCAAAATCAAACGCTTCTTTGGCGCAAAATAACTTTAATACGTATAGGCCTGTCTTCTTATATGGAGGACAGGCCTTGTTATATTTTAATGAATATTCCTAATAGCCTTCTCATAGACTTGTACAAATGTTTGGAGAATGGTGGGGAGATTATGCGTTCTAATGCGGATCAAATCAGGAAACGGATTGCAAAACGAAAGAAGGAGCGCGAAAAGCAGGCTGAGCAAAAGCGTCCAAGTAAGCCGAGTTTTCTATATCAGGAACAGGAAGAACGAGAGGGCTTTGACCGCTTTCCATCCTATGAAATAAGTCCAGATGAAGGGAATCATCCACTTTTTCGGAAAGAAGTCTTTCTGTTTAAGGTGATGGCGGCAGCTTGTTTATTTTTAGTAATGGCGATACTGTTCCGAAATGAATCTCCAAAGCTTGATACGGCGCGGAATTATGTAACGAAGTCGTTTGAAAAAGACTTCCAGTTTGCGACAGTTTCAAATTGGTATGAGGATAAGTTTGGGAAGCCACTTGCGCTATTTCCGGTTCCTGATAGTAAGGGTGGTAGTAAGGAAAACTCCAACGACCAGCAATATGCTTTGCCTGCCTCCGGAAAAATACTAGAGGACTTTGAAGAAAGCGGGCAGCGAGTTATTTTTGAAACCTCAAAGGACGCAGCTGTAGAGGCGATGGGCGAAGGAATGGTTCGCTTTGTCGGTGAAAAGGAGGGCTTTGGGAAAACAGTGGTCATTCAGCATGCAGACAAAAGTGAATCCTGGTACGGCAATTTAGGAGATATTTCTGTCTCGCTTTATGATTTTATCGAAAAAGGGAAAAAGGTCGGCACAGTAACAAACGGTGATTCAGGAGAAAAGGGTTCATTTTATTTTGCTATTAAAAAGGATGAAAGCTTCATCGACCCAATTCAGGTGATTCAATTTGAATAAGCTCTTGTTCTTGCTCCGGCAAGTAAAAGTCCATCCGCTCCTGTGGCTTGTGATTGCACTGGCTGTTTTAACTGCACGATTTTGGGAAGTTACAATCCTATTCTTGATTGTTCTTGTTCATGAATTGGGGCATGCTGCGGCAGCGTCCTATTTCTCATGGCGGATTAAACAAATTACCTTGCTCCCGTTCGGCGGCGTAGTTGAAATGGATGAGCATGGAAATCGTCCATTATTAGAAGAATCAATAGTGATTTTGGCAGGTCCTTTGCAGCACGTTTGGCTGATTGGGGTTGCTTTTTGTTTTTATCAGTTTTCATGGTTAAGTCCTGATCATTTTTCACTATTTTTATCTATGAACGTAATGGTCTTATTGTTTAATTTGCTCCCGATTTGGCCGCTAGACGGGGGCAAGCTCGTCTTTTTACTTTTGTCCTACGTAAAACCTTTTCCGATTGCCCACCGCATGATGATTTACATTTCGTTCTTGTCTATTGTTGTGTTTACCGGTTTTACACTCCTGCTCATGCCGAGTAATTTAAACGTATGGATTATTCTTTCATTTTTACTATTTTCCCTATATTATGAATGGAAGCAGCATCGCTTTATTTTCATGCGGTTTTTGCTTGAACGCTACTATGGAAAAAGGAATGATTTGCGCAACCTCAAGCCATTAAAGGTCGCTGAGGAGGAATTGATCGTCCATGTGCTTGAACGGTTTTGCCGCGGCTGCAAGCATCCAATCATTATTGAAGAAAATGGGAAAGAAAAGGGCATCCTAGATGAAAATGAAATTCTTCATGCTATTTTCGCTGAAAAATTGTTAACCGCCAAAATCCGTGATTTACTTTATATATACTAATAGTCGTAGCTAAAGAGAGGCCCTATTATGAAAAAAATCATTATTAATCATTCTTTAACTGAAAAACGCTATGCTGTTTTAAATGGTACAAAGCTTGAAAAAATCAATATTCATCAGCCCCAACATGAATCTTTGGTGGGGCATATTTATTTGGGAACGGTAGCAAAAGTAATGCCAGGTTTGAACGCTGTATTTGTTGATATTGGTGAGGAGAAGCAAGGATTTTTGCATCGCGACCAATTGGCGTCCTTCAGGAACGCCGCCGGAGCATTTTCTGATCGGAAAAATAAATCAGTAACAGCCTTTACCTATCAAGGAGAAAAACTGCTTGTTCAGGTCGTGAAGGATGAAACCGGTGATAAAGGCCCGCGTCTATCTGGGCTAGTCGAGCTTAATGGTGAACATCTCGTCTACTTAGCAAGCGAAAATACCGTTTCAGTATCTAAAAAAATTACTGATGAGAACGAACGCAAAGCATGGTTTAATTTTGGAATGAAGCAAAAGGTCGGAAATGAAGGCTTTATTTTTCGGACCGCAGTTGAAGGTGAAGAACAAGAGGACATCATAGCAGAAATTAAAGCGCTAAGAAAGCAATATCATGAGCTTGCCAAATTGGTTGTCCATAAGAAGAAACCTGGGCTATATCATCAAAGAAATCATTTCCTTGAGCTTATAAAAACAGAATGTGCGAATCTGGTTGCTGGTGAGATTTGGGTCGATGATTTAGCGTTAAAACAGGAGTTAGAGCGCTTTGCAACTCCAGAACTTTCTGTCATGTTCTATCAAGGTAAGGAAAACATTTTTTCGAGCTATCACATTGAGCAGGAGCTCGATAAAGCAATGCAGCGGAAGGTAGAGCTCGCAAATGGCGCCTATTTGGTCATCGATGAAACGGAAGCCTTAACAGTAATTGATGTCAACACGGGTAAATTTACCGGAAAAACGAAGCGGGAAGAAACGGTTTTAAAAACCAATCTTGCTGCAGCAGTTGAGGTGGCCAAGCAACTTCGTTTTCGCGATATTGGTGGGATTATCCTGATTGATTTTATCGATATGAAGCATGAAGGCGAGCGGCAAGAGGTCCGCCGAGCTATTGAAACGGAACTAGCTAGAGACGAAAAGCCAACGAAGGTACTTGGCTTTACCGAATTAGGAATACTGCAGCTAACAAGAAAGAAAACAAAGCAGGCATTATCTGAGGCGTTGTCGATCGAGTGTCCAACATGTCAGGGGACTGGCAAAGTGTTAAGTCCAGAAAGTGTTGCGTTTAGACTAGAACGCGAATTATGGGAGCACCGCCATTCCGATTATGATGCGGTTTTGGTGGAAACGACTGAAGCTGTGCGCAATGTTTTTGCTGGTGTGAAGGACGTTCATTTAGAGCGGTTCCAGGAGCTGCTCGGCTTGCGAATTTTCCTTACCGTGACAGATGCGGCAAAGCCGTATTATCGGGTGCGGCAATTTGGCACTGTTGATGACCTAATCGCAAAAATCAAACAATATCAACATTAAATTTCATTAATAGTAAGTCACTTTATACGTCAAGATTTTCTGTTGACACTATTAGGCAGATTGTGATAGGATTTTAATGTTATGTTTATAGCATACCGCACATTTCAGGTAGTAAGCTTTTGCAGAATGGTCGAGTTCGGTTACTTGCCGTTACGATACATAGCAAAACGCCTGGTTATGGCGAGTCCCCAATTTTAAGGAGGTGCAGTTCATGTACGCAATTATCGAAACTGGCGGTAAGCAATTAAAAGTAGAAGCAGGTCAAGCTATCTACATCGAAAAGCTTAACGCAGAAGCAGGCGAAACAGTTACTTTTGATAAAGTTCTTTTCGTTGGTGGAGAAAACGTAAAAGTAGGAAGCCCATTAGTTGAAGGCGCTACTGTTACAGCTAAAGTTGAGAAACAAGGCCGCGGTAAAAAAATCATCGTTTTCAAATACAAAGCGAAGAAAAACAACCGTAAAAAGCAAGGTCATCGTCAACCATACACTAAAGTTGTAATCGAAGCAATCAACGCGTAAGGTTTGATTTGATGATTAACATTACGATTAATCGTACTGAATCCGGATTCATTCGCTCGTTCACTATGGATGGACATGCCAATTTTGCTCGTCACGGCGACGATATCGTCTGTGCGGGAGCATCCGCAGTTTCCTTCGGTTCTGTCAATGCTATCGAGGCATTAACTGGTATCGTACCAGAAATTGAACAAGGTCAAGGCGGCTTTCTCCGATGTACATTCCCAACTGATTTACAACAGGATGTACAAGAGAAAGTTCAATTGCTTCTAGAGGCAATGGTTGTTTCCTTAGAAACGATTGAAAGAGATTACGGAAAGCACATAAAAATTACCTTCAAAAAGTAGGAGGTGGAACTCATGTTAAGATTAGATCTTCAGTTTTTCGCATCGAAAAAAGGGGTAGGTTCTACTAAGAACGGTCGTGACTCACATTCTAAGCGTCTTGGCGCTAAACGTGCAGACGGTCAATTCGTTAGCGGTGGATCAATCCTTTATCGTCAACGTGGCACTAAGATTTATCCAGGTGTAAACGTTGGTCGTGGTGGCGATGACACTCTATTCGCAAAAGTTGACGGCGTTGTTAAATTTGAGCGCGTAGGTCGTGACCGCAAGCAAGTAAGTGTATATCCAGTAGCACAAGAAGCGTAAGCTTTCGTTAGAAAACTCTAACCCTTGTTGGTTAGGGTTTTCTTTTTTTTAGAAAAATAGTTCAGCATTTGTTATATGCCATGCCTAAATGAATGGTCACAGGGATGGTTCCTGTGACCAAAACGTCGTGCCAAAGCTGATAAAATGGTCACAGGGATGGTTCTTGTGACCCAAACGTCGTGTCAAAGCTGATAAAATGGTCACAAGGATGGTTCATGTGACCAAAACGTTGTGTCGAAGCTGATAAAATGGTCACAAGCTGTGTTCCTGTGACCAAAACATTGGGCCGAAGCGGATAAAATGGTCACAAGCCGGGTTGCTGTGACCAAAACGTCGGGCGGGATACGATAAAATGGTCACAAGTTGGGTTCCTGTGACCAAAACATTGGGCTGGATACGATAAAATGGTCACAAGGCGGGTTGCTGTGACCAAAACGTCACGCAGTAGTCGATAAAGTCACCACAACGATTAAGTTTCACCAAAAAAATAAAAGCCAAAATCAAACCAAATACAACATCAATCATTTCACCCTTATCACATCAGTTTTGCTAAAATTTTCATTTTTTGCTTACGGTTTGTTCGTTTTTTGATATACTAACACCAAGCAGTTGCTGACACTATATTGGCTGTGTGGGAGTGCATGTATGAAAAAAGAATGGAATACGGTCGAAGTGATGCGTCATGCACGACACGACTGGTTAAATAAAATACAATTAATCAAAGGCAATCTTGACTTAAATAAAACAGACAGAGTGAAGCAATTAATTGAAGAAATTGTCATTGAAGCGCAGCAAGAGGCCAAATTAACCAATTTGAAAATCCCTCAATTTGCAACGCTTATGTTGACGGCAAATTGGGAGTCATATCCGTTCGTTATCGAATACGAAATTATTAACGGAACAGAAATATTAAACATAAACGATTCACAAATGGCTAACTGGACGCAAGCTTTTTTCAATACCTTACATAATGCGGTAGATGCTTTTGGTGAAAACATTCTATCTATTGCAATTGAAACACAAAAAAATGGAATTCGTTTCTTTTTTGATTTTAGCGGAATAATAAAGGATAAAGACAAATTACAGCAATTCCTTGGTGGCGATGGGGGAGCACAACCGTCGCTGAAAATCTTGGAATTCTCTCAACAGGAACTCGCAATAGATGTTTTTATGCCATTTGTGTAAAAGGTATGAAAAGAGCGATTCTCGTCTTGAAGGAAACTAGTTTGTTACAAATAACAGGCGGGAGGAACAAATATGTTCGTCGATCAGGTAAAAGTATATGTTAAAGGTGGAGACGGCGGGAACGGAATGGTAGCATTCCGCCGCGAAAAATATGTCCCGAAAGGTGGACCAGCTGGAGGCGATGGTGGTAATGGCGGCGATGTCGTGTTCGAGGTCGAAGAAGGCCTAAGAACGTTGATGGATTTCCGTTACCAACGTCATTTTAAAGCACCACGCGGAGAGCATGGCATGTCAAAAAACATGCACGGCAAAAACGCTAAAGATCTTGTCGTTAAGGTTCCACCAGGTACAACGATTACAGATGAAGATACAAATGAAATTATTGCTGACTTAACACTTCATGGCCAACGAGCAGTCATTGCTAAAGGGGGAAGAGGAGGTCGCGGTAACTCAAGATTTGCGACACCATCGAACCCGGCTCCAGAGCTTTCGGAAAATGGAGAGCCAGGCCACGAGCGTAATATTGTCATGGAACTAAAGCTGTTAGCAGATGTAGGGCTTGTTGGTTTCCCGAGTGTAGGAAAATCAACACTTCTATCTGTTGTGTCTTCAGCGCGTCCGAAAATTGCGGAGTACCATTTTACAACTATTGTTCCTAACTTAGGAATGGTGGAAACGGCAGATAACCGTAGCTTCGTTATGGCAGACCTACCGGGTTTAATTGAGGGAGCTCACTCCGGTGTAGGGCTTGGTCACCAATTCTTACGTCATATTGAAAGAACACGAGTAATTGTCCATGTGATTGATATGGCTGCCACAGAGGGCCGCGATCCCTATGAGGATTACCTAACCATCAACAACGAGTTAGGTCAATACAATTTACGTCTGACTGAGCGTCCGCAAATTATTGTTGCTAATAAAATGGACATGCCAGATGCTGAAGAAAATTTAAAGGTCTTCAAAGAAAAGTTGACCGATGATTATCCGATTTTTCCAATCTCAGCACTAACGAAAAGTGGTTTGCGAGATTTATTATTTGCGATTGCTAATAAGCTTGAGGAAACACCGGAATTCCCGCTATACGAAGAAAAAGAAGAAGATGCTGGAGTTCACCGTGTCGTTTACAAACATGAAGCGGAGCAAGAAGAATTCTTTATTACTCGTGAGCCAGATGGTAGCTTTGTGCTCTCTGGTGAAAAATTAGAAAGATTGTTCAAAATGACTGATTTTTCACGGGATGAATCAGTGCGTAGATTCTCACGCCAGCTGCGTGGGATGGGTGTCGATGAAGCGCTCCGTGCTAGAGGTGCCAAGGATGGTGACACCGTTAAGTTATTGAACTATGAATTCGAGTTTATTGAATAGAGCTTCGTAAGACGGGGTGGAGAAATGAGAGGACATAAATTCGATAAGAAGTTTTTCTTAGTGCGTGAAGACGTTTTGCCAGAAGCGATGAAGAAAACGCTCGAGGCGAAGGAAATGATTGAACGCGGTAAAGCAGAATCGGTTTGGGATGCTGTTAACAAAGTCGACCTAAGCAGAAGTGCTTTTTATAAATATCGTGATACAGTCTTTCCTTTTCACACGATTGTAAAAGAAAGACTGATTACGTTGTTTTTCCAATTGGAGGATCGTTCTGGAACGCTGTCTGAGCTACTCGGCTTAGTGGCAACTTCCGGCTGTAATGTATTAACGATTCACCAAACAATACCGATTCAAGGCCGGGCAAACGTCACATTGTCGCTAAATGTAGCGAATATGGGGATTGAAATCGATGACCTGCTGACTAAGTTGAAGCGGCTAGAATTTGTAGAAAAAGTTGAGGTGTTGGGATCTGGTTTATAGGCGTTCATGCCTTAGGCCGGATTTCCGCCTGATTTTGATTTTTAAGGGGAAGAGGGAAAAATCGTGAAGGTAGGGTATTTGGGTCCGCGCGCGACATTCACTGACATAGCGGTGCGCAACATGTTTCCTAATGACACTGGTGTTCCGTACATAACGATTCCATCTTGTATGGATGCAGTTGTCGATGGAGAGGTTGAAGTAGCTGTGGTTCCGCTTGAGAATGCGCTTGAGGGCTCAGTTAATATTACGCTTGATTATTTAGTGCATGAGGTTGATTTGCCGATTCTTGGGGAAATCAGGGTACCAATTCGCCAACATTTTATGGTTCATCCTAATAATGCTGAGAACTGGCGTGAAACGGACCGAATTATGAGCCATTCGCATGCTATTGCGCAATGCCATAAGTTTTTACATAAGGAGTTTAAAGGCGTTTTCTGTGAAAATACGACATCGACAGCTGCTGCCGCTCAGTTTATCATTGAGCATCCGGAAATTAAGGCAGCCGCAATCGCCAATGAGTTGGCCGCGAAGGAGTACGGTCTGACTATCGTCCAGCCAGATATTCATGATCTGCCATTTAACCACACAAGTTTTGTCGTGGTGGCGAAGCAGCCTTTGGAGCTATCCGAGGATCGTCCGTATTTTATCGGATACAAAACGACGCTTATGGTCACGCTTCCATCTGACCATCCGGGTGTTTTGCATACAGTCTTGTCGGCTTTTGCATGGCGCAAGCTCAATTTATCGAAAATCGAGTCACGCCCATCCAAGACCGGTCTCGGGAATTACTTTTTCATTATTGATATTGCGATGAAAATGGATGAAGTCCTTCTACCGGGCGCCATTGCCGAGCTCGAAGCAGTCGGTTGCGGAGTAAACCTATTGGGAAGCTATCCGGTGTATCATATTAAATAGAGTGATAAAAGGGGTTCGCTCCTCGTGCGATCCCCTTTTTATCTTTTTGGTAAAAATAATGCTTGTAAGGTATGTGGAAGGAGTAATCGCCCCATTAAACTCCGAAAAGGACATCTAGGGTAATGAATAGAGAGTAATCGCCCCATCTAAACTCCAAAAAAGGCGTCTAGGGTAATGAATAGAGAGTAATCGCCCCATCTAAACTCCAAAAAGGGCATCTAGGGTAATGAATAGAGAGTAATCGCCCCATCTAAACCCCAAAAAAGTGCTCTAGGGTAATGAATAGAGAGTAATCGCCCCATCTAAACTCCAAAAAGGGCATCTAGGGTAATGAATAGAGAGTAATCGCCCCATCTAGCCTCCAAAAAAGGCATCTAGGGTAATGAATAGAGAGTAATCGCCCCATCTAAACTCCGAAAAGGACATCTAGGGTAATGGATAGAGAGTAATCGCCCCATCTAAACTCCAAAAAGACATCTAGGGTAATGATTAGAGGGTAATCGCCCCATCTAAACTCCAAAAAACGCGTCTAGGGTAATGAATAAACACGCACCTCTTCAAACTTTCGATTCCCAAAACTACCACAAACAAAAAGAGCACAATTCCATTGGCTGCACTCTACTCAATTAAAAATCCACCCTGCTTCAAGGCTGCTTCTGCACGATCTAACGTTTCCACAGTTGCAGCCGAAATAGTATGTAAATGAATTCCGTTCGTCAACTCTGATAAGTATGAAGCTTTCGTTGCCCGGACTTTTTCCATGAAATGCTTGACATCGTTACGGTTTGAGACCATGATGGAGGCCGTTAAATCACCGTAGACAGGGTGCTCGATGCGGACGTCCTTAACGGTAACACCGTGATCGACCAATATATTGAGTTCTTCCTCTGTGCGTTCTGGTGGATGAGATACGGCAATAGTTCGCTCAATGACTTCCTCGACGCCTTGCGGTTTTAAGTATAAATAACCCATGCTAGTAGCGATAATCGGTTCTTTTTTTGCTTTTAATATCGTAATATCGCCAACAATGACTTGTCTAGAAACTTTGGTTCTAGAGGCTAATTCACTGCCCGTGATGGGTTGAGTGCTATTTTTGAGGAGATTTAGAAGCAAGGTCCGTCTTTCATCGCCTAAAATTTTTCTTCTTTGTTCTTTCAATATCGTTCACCTTACCCCTCTGATGATTCCCCATTTTATCATACATTAACTGTGACATCTAACTATCCAACACGATTCCTTCAAAAAGTAATGAAAAAAAGCACTAACTCATATGATTTACTAAAATCTAAATTTTTTGTGTGGATGAATAGCAAATTGCCCACTTCGACATACAATGTATGGACTTATGCCACCTTAGGAGGGGAATCAGTGTGAAGATCCATATCGTACAGAAAGGTGATACTCTTTGGAAAATCGCCAAGAAGTACGGCGTGAATTTTGAAGAGCTGAAGAAATTAAACAACCAGCTCAGCAACCCTGATATGATTATGCCCGGTATGAAAATTAAAGTTCCGACCACTGGGGGAACAATTAAAAAGGAAACCCCGTACGGAGGAGCGCCGGCAAAAATCAATATGGGCGCTAAAAAGGAAATGCCAATCGCTAAAGAACAGCCAATCGTTAAGGAACAACCGATTGTGAAAGAGCAACCGATTATGAAGGAACAGCCAATTGTTAAGGAGCAACCAGTTAAAGAAGCCCCAATTAAAGAAATGCCAGTCAAAGAAATGCCGGTCAAAGAGATGCCAATCAAAGAAATGCCAATCAAAGAAGCTCCAATCAAGGAAGTTCCGAAGAAGCCTTTCATTCCAAAAATACCTCTACCAAAGATTCCAGAAATCGATATCAATAACTATTACATGATGAACATGGCGAACGTAAAGGTGGAACAACCTGCACCGCCACCGCCACCGCCACTAAAGGAAGAAGTTGTTGAAAGTCCGATACAAGCGCCTGTACAACAACAACCAATTCAAGAGGAGTGTGTTCAACCCATGTTCCCTTGCCCACCAGGTTATATGTATCCAATTTCACCAGTATTACCGGGATCAGGATTACCGTGTCCGCCGTATCACCAGGCAGCACCATTCCACCAGGCAGCACCATTCCCGCAAACTCAAGGGATGATGAATCCACAAGCTGGAATGGCGCCACAAGCGTTCGCACCAGATTTTGACGAGTCATCGGACTTTATGCCACCAATGCAACCAGGTGGTCAAGTAGCTGGAGTTCAAGCATTCCAACAGCCGATGGGTCAGGCGATGCCACCACAACAACAAATGCCAATGGGTCAGGCGATGCCACCACAACAACAAATGCCAATGGGTCAGGCGATGCCGCTACAACAACAAATGCCAATGGGCCAGGCGATGCCGCCACTTCAGCAAATGCCAATGGGTCAGGCGATGGCTCCACAACAGCAAATGCCAATGGGTCAGGCGATGCCACCACAGCAGCAAATGCCAATGGACCAATCGATGCTACCACAGCAGCAGATGCCAATGGAACAATTTATGCCAACAGGGCAAACCCAACCAATGGACTTTCCAGCATATCCACAAGCTGGCCAAATGATGGACCCTTCATTTGCAGGACATCAAGGAATCCCATTTGGAGGACCGCAATATCCAATTTCACCTGTATTACCAGGAACAGGGCTACCTCCAGGACATTTCCCATTTGGATTTGGTGGTGCACCACAAGGGATGCCATTTTTCCCAATGCATGGCGGGCCGCAAATGCAAGGAATGTGGGAATCTCCTGATATGATGCAAAATCCATTTCCACAAACAGCGCCAATGGGGATGACTAATCCACCACCTGTTGCCGGAACAGCGGATTGTGGTTGTGGAGGTCCACAAGGTCCAGTAGGAGGGGGCATGCCAGGAGCTCCGCAAGGGATGCCGTTCCAGCAAGGAGCACCTGAATTCCAGCAAGGCGGCGTACCGATGCAACAACCATCTCAAGCAGGAATGCCATCATTCCCGCAGGGAGCCGCACCGATGCCTGGAGGACCAATGCACCCACATGGGGGAGCGCCATATTTTCCACAGGCAGGGCAAGTATATTCACCATTTTACGGTCAGCAGCAATATGTGAATCCTTTCGCATCGGGTCAAATGGGTTATCCAAGTCGTGAGGAAAGCAGTGAATATGAAGGCTAAAACATTTGGAGACGATGTATTTAACAGTCGTCTCCTTTCCATTTTAAACAAATCAGTTCCGTTTACGGTTTTTAAGGTAAAAAAAATCCGAGAAAATGTTTACTACATTGATACAGACCGCCGAGCTTATATTTTAAAAGGCTATTCATCGCTGCACCGCTTGCACTTACAAGAAGCTTTTACATCATCCTTGAAAAAACATGGCTTTTTGCAAACGTATTCCTTCCTTCGTTTTTCGGAAAATCCGGTTTATTTTAATAAAAAATATTGGGGTTGGATTGAATATCTAGAGCCGCACCGAGAATCGTTTTCTTACTTGAGTGAAGCTAATCGCACAGCTGGCCTTGAGCTCTTGCATTCCTTTCACTTAACGACAAAGCAGTTTGCCAAAAGCTTTGAGCAGGTTATCCCCCCGTTTCAATTATTGGAAAAATGGCAGGATCGCTTCCATCAATTTGTGAAAAATAAACCAGTCATCGAAAATTACCTTCCCGTTTCGATGTACCGAGAATTGTTAGAATGGGGGAATTTAGCATTAGCAGGGATGAAACGAGAGAATATGGAGTTTGGAGATGATTCCCAACCTGTCATTTTACATGGTGATGTTGCCCATCATAATTTTTTAAAATCAAAATCGGGAAAACTAAATTTAATTGATTTTGATCTCATTTCGATTGGACATGAGAGTGCTGATTTGCTTCAGTATGCTAATCGGATCCTGCCTTATCTCAATTGGTCATTACAGAATTTGGCCAATCACCCATTGTTTCAGCACTATTTACAGCATCGGGCATTTTTATATGCATTGATGTATCCTACTGATATTTTCCGCGAATGGAATCGAATCATAAAAAATGGTTCCTGTTATCGACCTAAAAAACTGATTCAAACAATTGAATTAACAACAAATCAATACCAACAGCGCCAACAATTCCTTAAAGAACTTAAGATTGTGGTAAAATAACAACTAAACATTGCAATCGAAAGGAAGAAGAATATGGAACAGGTGATTGAAAAATTAGTCCAATGGTTACAGCAAAAGGTCAAAGAAAGCGGAACAAATGGATTGATTGTCGGAGTTAGCGGAGGAATTGATTCTGCAGTCGTCGCACATTTAATAAAAAGAGCGTTTCCCAATAACTCGCTAGGTGTGATTATGCCGTTAAAAAGTAACCCACAGGATCGCGAAGATGCGCTAAGAGTAATTGAAAGCTGTGGTATCAAGCATGTTGAGATAGAATTAACTGAAACTCATAAAGCATTATTTGCGACTGTTGAGGAGCAGTTAAAGCAATCAGGTGATTGGAACGAGAATCGCGCTCAATTGGGAGATGCCAATACCCGGGCTCGTCTTAGAATGACAACGCTGTATGCTGTAGCGAATAATTTTGGTTATTTGGTTGTTGGAACCGACAATGCTGCAGAATGGCATACTGGTTATTTTACAAAATATGGCGACGGTGGTGTGGATCTAGTTCCACTTGTTCATTTTACAAAAGGTGAGGTCCGCGAACTGGCAAGAGCTTTAGGTGTTCCAGAGGAAGTAATTACGAAAGCTCCAAGCGCCGGGCTTTGGGAAGGTCAAACGGATGAAAATGAAATGGGTACGACCTATGATATGATTGATCGATTTTTGAAGGGAGAAGCCATTCCAGAAAAGGATCAACAAATTATTGATCGACTTCATCGTATATCCGAGCATAAACGCAATCTTGCTGCAGCACCGCCAAAATTTAATTAAGTTGGTACTGCCTCTAATAGGGCAGTTATTAACAGTAATGAAACCCCCTACTTGCACACAAACTAATGGGGAGCCTCGTGCTCACATGTTAGCCAAGGGGGTTTTTCGTTTGAATAAAAAACGTTTCCTAATTCCGGTTATTGGCTTCTTGTCAATAGGGCTAGCAGGCTGCGGTAATGACGAGTCTGCCGTACAAGACCGCAATACCAAACGAGTTCAGCCATTTGGATATTATTCCAATGAAAATCACAACAATGGTGGTAATGTCCAGATTTTAGACGAGAATGATAATGATGGTCCATTAACAGAAATAATGGATCATTCGCTTGGGACAGAAGGAGCAACAGGCCGTAATGGCCGCGGGCAATACCTCGATGAGAAGGACGAAAATGGGAATCCAAAAAATCCAACCAGACCTTTGGCGAATTCCGACCGAAATTTTTTTGAGAGGGATAATCGCTTTAGCCGCAGTGATGCCAACTACCATGGTCATCTAGATGGCAACCGCGCTAGCACGTTAAGGTCAACAGTGGATAACAATCGTGATGGAATTTACGGAAGTAATAACAATAATGTGATTACCGGGGATGGAGCAAATAACAATATCTATGGAACAAACAACGTTAGATATAATCGCAAAACAGATGGAAATCAAACACGTATTATGGGAACCCCTAATCCGGCCAATAATGTAAGCTTAACTAATCAACTCAATAAAACGGTTGGCGCCGTGGAGAATGTTAAAAAAGTCCAATCGATTGTTAACAACAATCAGGTTGTCATTGCCGTAGATTTAGCGAATTACCATAATGCTGCAAAAACAAGGCAAAAAATCGAGCAAGCAGTCAAAGGATATACCAATGGTCGGACGATTACAATCGTGACAGACCAAGGCAGTTTCCAACGCGTTCGCAGCATGACGGAACGGAACGGTTACCGTGATGAGTACGACCAAGACCTAAGAAACATACTGAAGTCCAATAACTTTAATCAAGCTCGATAATCTTTATATGCAAAGCAGAACCTTCAAGTTGAGAGGGTTCTGCTTTGTTTTTTAGGTTTATCAGTGTTGTTGATGATTGTTCATTTTTTGAAAGGATAATTTTTCTTTGTATGGTCATGCTATATACGTAAAGTTCATGTTTATTGGTTTCCTATTTTTAAAAGAGGTGATCACTATGAATGCCAGAATGTCCGTGTTAATTGCCGTCGCAACGAGTTTTTTGGTGCTATTTTTCAACCAAGAAATCGATGCAGCTGAGAATCTACCAAGGCATTTGGCAGCAACAGAGCAGAAGGTTACGATTATTTTGCAGCGAGTGTATTTAGATGGGGATGTAAGTGAAGAGGTCGTAACGGAAACTGCCAGCTCGATTGCCGAGGTTCAGGATAGGTATGATCAATGGCAATTTATCAGCAAAAAAGGTGACAAGCTAGTATTTCGATATGTCATCGATGATATTTCTCCACTTTTAAAAGCAAACGGATATTTTGGGATAACTGATGAGGGCATACTGACGATATTTTACGGGAAGCCAAAACACTCAAAGATTATTCATTCTTTTTATCAAATTGATGTCGGGAAACTCGAAAGCCGAAAAAAACAGCAGCTTTTGAAGGGCATCCCAATCAAAACGAAGGACCGCTACCAACAGGTATTGGAAACCTTTAAGCCATATACAAAATATGAATAGCTATTCTTTGCGACGAGGCTGAACTCCTATGTGGTTCAGCTTTTGCTATTTGGAAATTTGATACTTTTGTGCCCGAGATTTTCGGTAAAATGCTAGAGCGGTAACGATAGAGCGAGAATCGTGCCCGTGAACCTCGAAAAAGTGCTTGAGCGGTAACGATAGAGCGAAAATCCAAAAAAAGGTAATCAAAATCTTCGTAGCCAACGCTTCAATTCACCACATTCACCAACACTCTACCTCATACCCCCACCCATAACAATTTTCAGACATTAAGATTTTTGTTCATGCTGCGAAAAATGATATGATACAATGAGTAACAGTGAAATTTGAGGAGAGAAAGCATTTGTTTGAATACATAAAAGGCAGCATTGAATCAGTAGGACCAGAGTACATCGTCGTTGAGAATCAGGGGATTGGCTATCAAATTATCACGCCAAATCCGTTTGTTTTTTCAAGACAAATCGGTCAATATATCAAAATCTACACCTATCATTATGTGCGCGAAGATATTATGGCACTATACGGATTTCAAGCGAAGGAAGAAAAAGCGCTATTTACGAAACTTCTTAATGTGTCGGGGATTGGACCGAAGGGAGCGCTCGCGATTCTTGCATCTGGAAATCCTGAGCAAGTGATTGCTGCAATTGAAAGCGAAGATGAAGCATTCTTGATTAAATTCCCAGGAGTTGGCAAGAAAACCGCTCGACAAATGATTCTTGATTTAAAAGGAAAGCTACAAGCGATTGTTCCGGACTACTTCCCAGATTTATTTACGGCGGGTGAGGACCGCTTCCAACAGCCATCGTTAGCAGAATGGGAGGAAGCTGAGCTTGCACTTAAAGCGCTTGGTTATTCTGATAAGGAAATTCGAAAAATTGCCCCTGAGTTGCAAAAAGAAAAGCTTTCGACTGACCAATATATAAAGAAAGCCTTACAAAAGCTGTTAAGATAGAAGATTGATACACAAAAAGGGTGAGAGAACTCATGGATGATAGGCTTATTTCTGCCGAAGCGGACGACCGGGATGATTCCTATGAGCAAAGCTTACGGCCACAAACATTAACCCAGTACATTGGACAAAATAAAATCAAAGAAAATCTAGATATTTTTATTAAAGCAGCAAAGCTTCGTCAGGAAACACTGGATCATGTTTTGTTGTATGGTCCACCGGGGCTTGGAAAAACAACACTAGCAACCATTATTGCTAATGAAATGGGCGTTAATATCCGAACTACCTCTGGTCCGGCAATTGAACGTCCAGGAGACTTAGCGGCGATTCTAACTTCTCTTGAGCCTGGGGATGTCCTTTTCATTGATGAAATACATCGACTACAGCGATCGATTGAAGAGGTGCTCTATCCAGCCATGGAGGATTTTTGCCTCGATATTGTCATTGGCAAAGGTCCAAGCGCACGCTCAGTACGTCTTGATTTACCTCCATTTACATTAGTAGGGGCAACAACGAGAGCTGGCTCGATTTCAGCACCGTTAAGGGATCGCTTCGGTGTTCATGGACGACTCGAATACTATAATGTGGCGCAGCTTACGGATATCGTAGCAAGAACCGCAGAAATTCTTGATACGGAAATTGAACCACAGGCAGCTGAGGAAATCGGTCGCCGTTCAAGGGGAACGCCAAGGATTGCCAATCGCCTTCTAAGAAGGGTGCGGGACTTTGCCCAAGTTCGTGGAACGGGTCATATAGATTTAGCCATGGCTAATGAATCGCTACAGAGATTGCAGGTTGACCGTTTAGGTCTTGACCATATTGACCATAAATTACTTAAAGGGATCATTGAAAGATTTCGAGGAGGCCCAGTCGGATTGGACACAATTGCCGCATCAATCGGTGAGGAGTCGACGACGATTGAGGATGTATATGAGCCGTACCTGCTGCAGATTGGTTTTTTGCAGCGAACACCGCGCGGCCGTATCGTGACTGATTTAGTTTATCGTCATTTTAATCTGGAGGTGCCTGATAATTAATGACAGGTATGGCGAAAACCATTATGATGATTGGAGCAATCATTTTTGTTATCGGATTCATCATGAATTTTATTCATTTAGGAAAACTGCCTGGTGATATCGTTTTTAAAAAGGGCAACACAACTTTTTATTTTCCAGTTGTGACGTCGATTTTATTAAGCGTTATTTTATCGATTGTTTTTTATGTGATTGGCCGTTTTCGATAAATGGCAGTAAGAATTAAAGTACGTTATAGGTAAAGGTGACCATAGTATGAAAGTTGATTTATTTGATTTTGATTTACCAGAAGAGCTGATTGCGCAGGTGCCGCTAGAAAATCGGACCGACAGTCGCTTAATGGTACTAGATAAGAATACAGGTGTAGTTAAGCATGAGATTTTTAAAAATATTGCTGAGTATTTTCGCCCAGGGGATTGTCTTGTTTTAAACGATACGAAGGTACTTCCTGCAAGGCTTTACGGCACAAAGGAAGAAACGGGCGCTCATGTTGAGGTTTTACTGTTAAAGCATGACAAAGGTGACCAATGGGGAACCTTGGTTAAGCCGGCAAAACGGATTAAAGAGGGGACGAAAATCAGCTTCGGTGATGGACGTCTTACTGCTATCTGCGTGGGGACAAGCGACCATGGAGGGCGAAAGCTAGATTTCCAGTATGAAGGAATTTTCTATGAAGTGCTTGATTCTTTAGGAGAAATGCCACTTCCTCCATACATTAAGGAGCAGCTCGAGGACCGTGACCGTTATCAAACCGTATATGCAAAGGACATAGGCTCTGCCGCTGCACCGACAGCCGGTCTCCATTTTACCGAGGAGCTATTAGCAGAGCTAAAGCAAAAGGGTGTGAAGCTTGCATTTATTACTCTTCATGTTGGGCTTGGTACATTCCGTCCGGTCAGTGTTGACGATATTCATGAGCATGAAATGCATTCTGAGTACTATCAAATGTCAGAAGAGACAGCGCAGCTGCTAAATGAGGTGCGCGCTTCGGGCGGAAGAATTATTTCGGTGGGGACGACCTCAACTCGAACGCTGGAAACAATTGCCTCAGCTCATAATGGCGGATTTGCTGAGTTGAATGGATGGACGAATATATTTATATACCCAGGCTATGAATTTAAGGCGATTGATGGCATGGTAACAAACTTCCATTTGCCAAAATCCACTTTAATTATGTTAATTAGTGCGCTTGCAGGACGGGAACATGTATTAGAGGCGTACAAGCTTGCTGTTACTGAACGCTATCGTTTCTTTAGCTTCGGCGACGCGATGTTGATACTATAGTTTGATGATAAAAAAAGGATAATAGGAGGACAAGAGTTTGTCTGCTATTCGTTATGAATTAATAAAAACATGTAAACAAACAGGGGCTAGACTTGGACGCGTTCACACACCACATGGTTCGTTTGACACGCCAACGTTTATGCCGGTTGGCACATTGGCGACTGTAAAAACAATGTCACCAGAAGAGCTAAAAGCGATGGGAGCCGGAATTATTTTAAGTAATACCTACCACTTGTGGCTTCGTCCGGGTAATGAAATCGTGAAAGCAGCAGGTGGGCTCCATAAATTTATGAATTGGGATCGCGCAATATTGACCGATTCAGGTGGATTCCAAGTATTTAGCTTAAGTGAATTCCGAAAAATTGAAGAAGAAGGGGTTCATTTCCGCAATCATTTAAACGGTGATAAATTATTTTTATCTCCTGAGAAAGCGATGGAAATTCAAAATGATTTAGGCTCAGATATTATGATGGCCTTTGATGAATGTCCACCCTTCCCAGCCACATTTGAATATATGCAAAAATCAGTTGAACGAACATCTCGCTGGGCAGAACGCTGCTTGAAGGCTCATAAGCGTCCAGAGGATCAAGGTTTGTTTGGAATTGTTCAAGGGGGAGAATATGAGGAACTGCGACGTCAAAGTGCAAACGACCTTATTTCGCTTGATTTTCCAGGGTATGCGATTGGTGGATTATCCGTAGGGGAACCGAAGGATGTAATGAATCGCGTGCTTGAATTTACCACACCGATGCTGCCGACCAACAAACCGCGATATTTAATGGGGGTTGGTTCACCAGATTCACTTATTGATGGTGCTATTCGTGGTGTTGATATGTTCGATTGCGTTCTGCCAACTCGAATTGCCCGAAATGGTACATTGATGACAAGTGAAGGCCGTTTAGTGGTTAAAAATGCAAAATTCGCGAAGGATTTTGGACCATTAGATCCAAACTGCGATTGCTATACTTGTAAAAATTACTCTAGAGCCTATATTCGCCACTTAATTCGTTGTGACGAAACATTCGGAATACGTTTAACATCTTATCATAACCTACATTTTCTGATAAAATTGATGGAAGAGGTCAGACAAGCGATTCGTGAAGATCGTTTAGGTGACTTTAGAGAAGAGTTTTTTGAAAAATACGGCTTCAACAAGCCTGATGCAAAGAACTTTTAAAAAAACTGCTAACTAGTGAAAGGAGCTGAAAGGTTTGGAAAACTTACTTGGAACAGTTGGACCATTAGTTCTGATGTTTGCTTTGTTTTACTTCTTATTGATTCGTCCTCAGCAGAAGCGACAAAAGGCAGTAACACAGATGCAAAGCGATTTGAAAAAGGGTGACAGAGTAGTCACAATTGGTGGACTCCACGGATTTGTTGATTCACTAGATGAAGCAACAGTAGTAATCAAGTGTGGCGATGGTAGCCGTTTAACTTACGATCGCAATGCGATTCGTGAAGTAGTAGCAGAAAATAACTAATTAAAAGGAAGCAAGCTATTATGCTCGCTTCCTTTTTGCTTGTGTCTAGCTTAAGGGCGACTTTAGCACTCACTGTTAAGCAGATGTTCTTGATTTTGATGTAAGGTTGACACCTAAAATTCCACCCATCATCGCGATGAGCATGAAGCAGACATGATAGATGATTTGCTGCTGATCAAAGAGTCGATCGTAGCCAAGATACTGGAATAAGAAGATGACTAAGGAATAAAGTAGCCCAGTCAAGCCCCCAAGCATCCAGCCTTTTTCTTTTCCTTTTCCTCCTGAAATAAATCCTCCTGCAAATAAAGCGATAAATGAAGCAGCAGTAATGACAACCTGTAGTCCAGATTCTTGGACAGACGTTAATTTTAAAATGAAGGAAAAAATTAGGCTACCTACAATTTCCAATAGAAAAATGGCAATTAAGCCGTGTAATACAGCTAAGCCAAATGTTCTGGATGCGATGATCATCCTCTCCCTTCTTAAATACCAATAGAATTCATTTTGAGTCTATTGGATTTCAGTATTTGATAGTACAAGCATATTCGCCGAACGATAGGATTAGAATCAGAGATTCATAAATCTGATAATAAATGGAAAAGCCCAAATTCCATTATGTTTTGACGCAGTTTGCGTAAACTATGTCTGACTATGACTGGAGGGGCAAAGGATGGAAGAATATTTTATTATCATCGTTCGCACAATTCTACTTTATTTGCTCATCTTATTGATGTTTCGCTTAATGGGAAAGCGGGAAATTGGTGAATTGAGTTTATTAGATTTAGTAGTTTTCATGATGATTGCTGAAATGGCGGCACTATCGATAGACAAGACAAAGGATTCGGTATTTCGATCTATTGTCCCAATGCTTTTGTTAATGGGAATACAAATGGTTTTTGCCTATTTATCACTAAAAAGTAAGAAGTTCCGCGATCTTATCGATGGTAAGCCATCAATTATCATAAATAACGGCAAAATTGATGAACGCGAGATGAGAAAGCAACGCTATAATTTTGATGATTTATTGTTGCAGTTAAGAGAACAGAATATCAGAAGTATAGCTGATGTTGAGTTTGCGATTTTAGAGACATCAGGTAAGCTGTCTGTGCTCGAAAAGAACGGTCAAGGCGATCAGAGAGAGCAGGAAGGAGGTTTTACGATTCCATTAATCATTGATGGGGAAATCGTTGAGGAAAACCTCCGAAAAATAAATCAAACGAATTTATGGCTCCGCCAGGAATTAAGAAAGCGTGGCTTCCAAAATCCAAAAGATATTTCTTTTTGCAGCTACCAAGATGGTGAATTTTTCATAGATATCATTGATGAGCAGTAATTCATGATGAATAAAAGGGAAATCAAGACCTTGTATCACGTTATCTGAAGACCCAATTAGCTAAAGGCTTACCAATTACTGGAATCCAACGAATGTCTTCTTTGTGCAGCAACTTAAACACAAACAGGAGAACCGTATAAAATAAAGCCATTTCACCAGCTGTAATTAACAGCTTTAAGCCAAGCGGCACTTGTAGGGAGAAGTGCTCTAAGAGCCAGAAACCGCACCAGCCTGTGACACCTATAACAATAAATGTTTTTAAATATTCGAGAACATAAAATGAAAATGAAATAGTCTTTAAAACTGTGGCAAAGTGCAGGAAGGTTACAAGTACGAAGCCAGTAATAATTCCTAAGGCTGCCCCGTTTATGCCGAAGCTTGGCTGACTTGCCAATAGAAAAATAACCCCGGTTTTTACAACTGATCCAATTAAGCTGTTTATCATTGCCGCACGAGCCAGATTCAACGCTTGAAGAACAGCCTGCAGTGGTCCTTGATAATAATAAAATAAGAAAAACGGGGCCATGATTTTTATAAAACCTGAGCCACTTGTTGAGCCGTACATAACTTCCATCAGAGGGTCTGCCAACACAAACAAGAGAACGACTGATATTCCGCCTGTCAGAAAGGTCAATCTTAGGGCTTGCTGTAGCCTATGCTCGATAAGTTTTTTGTTATTGTTCGAATTTGCCTCGCTGATGGCCGGAACGAGTGAAGTTGATAACGATAATGTAATGAACGAGGGGAGCATTAGAACTGGAATCGCGAATCCGGTCAGAGCTCCATATTGTTTTGTTGCCTCAATCGTCGCAACTCCTGCAAAAGCAAGACTGTGAGCGACAACGATTGGTTCAAAAAACCAGGCAATTGACCCGATCATTCTGCTGCCGGTTGTTGGCAAAGCAACACTCATGAGCTCGTGAAAGGTTTGTTTTCCTGAATGGACAAATTTAAAAAAATTAGTACGTAGCTTAAAGCGCTTTTTTAATTTAAACGAAGTTAGTAAATAAATCAGTGATGCTAATTCACCGATTACGGAAGCAAACATAGCTCCTGCGGCCGCATACTCAATTCCATATGGTAAAAATGCTTTAGTAAACGCTGCAATTAAGGCAATGCGGACCAACTGTTCGAGTACTAAAGCGATTGCAGTAGGCTTCATGTTTTGTTTCCCCTGGAAATAACCGCGTAACACCGATGACACAGCAATGATCGGAACAATTGGTGCAATCGCAAGCAGTGGATAAAGGGTCCGCGAATCCGTGAATAAAGTTTCTGCGAGATACGGTGTTAACAATAATAGGGCAGGGGTAAAAATGATTGATAACAAAAGCGTAATCGATAAGGATACGATTAAGATTTTCTTTATTGTTTTATTGTCGCCTTTTGCCTCTGCTTCTGCGACGCTTTTGGAAATGGCAACAGGCAGCCCTAATTGTGTTATCGTAATGACTAAAGTAAAGGTCGGTATAGCCATCATATAAAGGCCAACACCTTCTTCACCAATGAAACGAGCTATGACGATTCTATTGATAAACCCCAATACCTTGGTCACAAAGGTCGAAATTAGAAGAATTACAGTTCCTTTTAAAAACTTAGACATCTGGGCTCCCAACCTTCTCAAACATGCTGATATCATATACAATTAACTATATGCAAGAGAGTGGACAAAGCATGACAAGTTGTTTCGCTGATACAATAAAAAAGAGACTTATGCTTGGAGGCGGATATTATGGAAAATACTCATGAGTACGAAAGATTTCGTGAATTAGTAAGCCCAGCGTTAAAAAGTAAGGTATCGGAGTTTCAAATACTTGGTTATGAATCAGTGTCAGAGCAAGAAGTCTGGGACTTTTTAATAAACAAACAATGGCGTAAAGTAAAAGAAGATATCCATCTTTATGAAATCATTCGAGATGTTTTAGGTGTTCAGGTTGGTCAATACATGAGCTATGCAACCGTGGAAGCGTTCCGAACGCCAGAATTTGATTTGGAAAATGAAGAGGATCGTAAAGCGTTACTTAGATAAATATGAATGAATATTAACTTTTGTTGACATTTTAAAAGTGGAATTGACTTCCACTTTTAACTGTTTCATAATGACAATACTGACTTTTCTTGATTTTTTTTTGCGCTTTTCTATTTGTCTAGCCCAAGGCGGCCATCGGCCCGAAGTCTTAAGCCGATCTGCTTGCGCTTGCGCTTTTCTACTAAGGGAGGATTTATACATAATGGTAAAACGGAGTCGCATTATTGCCTTTTTAATCTTCATCGTTGTGTTCGGTGGAGTGATGGGGGCGACAACAAAAAACATCATTGAGGATATTAAGCTTGGCTTAGATCTTCAGGGTGGATTTGAAATTCTCTATGAAGTAACTCCAGCAAAAAAAGGGCAAAAAATTACCGATAAGGTATTAGCTGATACGGCTGAAGCGTTAGATAAACGTGTCAACGTATTAGGGGTAAGTGAGCCGAATATCCAAATTGAAGGAGAAAACCGGATTCGCGTTCAGCTCGCTGGTGTTACCGATCAAAACAAAGCTCGGGAAATTCTTTCGACTGAGGCAAATTTATCGTTCCGTGATTACAATGACCGTGTCATGTTGGACGGGGCTGACCTCGTTGAGGGTGGAGCGAGTCAAACCTTTGACCAAAACGGAAAACCTAGCGTTTCGCTGAAACTAAAGGATGCAGATTTATTCCGTAATGTAACCCAAGAAATTGTCGATATGGCTCCTAATAATGTGCTTATCATTTGGCTTGATTTTGAAGAAGGTAAGGATTCCTTTAAGGCAGAAATTACGAAGGAAAATCCTAAGTACCTTTCTGCACCAAGCGTAAATGAAGTTTTTCCACAGAAGGAAGTTTCTATCGTTGGGGCATTTACAGTTGAAGAAGCAAAAGAACTTGCTGCTTTGTTAAACTCAGGTGCGTTGCCTGTTAACCTTGATGAAATTTATTCAACCTCTGTAGGCGCTAAGCTTGGTGAACAAGCGATGAACGAGACGGTTTTTGCAGGGATTATTGGTATTTTGGCAGTATTCCTATATATGATTGCCTACTATCGTTTCCCAGGCTTTATCGCTACTATTACACTAACTGTTTACAGTTTTATTACACTATTGATTTTTGATTTAATGGGCGTTGTTCTAACGCTTCCAGGAATTGCAGCGTTAATTCTTGGGGTGGGTATGGCCGTAGATGCCAATATCATCACCTATGAACGGATTCGTGAGGAAATTAAAGTTGGTAAATCAATTAAGTCGGCGTTCAATGCCGGAAATGATAACTCGTTATCAACGGTAACTGATGCCAACTTAACGATGCTACTTGCTGGTATTGTCCTATTTATTTACGGTACAAGCTCAGTTAAAGGGTTTGCCACCGGGATTATCATCAGTATTTTAGTCAGCTTTATTACCAACGTTTATTTATCAAGATGGTTGCTTGGACTTTGGGTCAACAGCAATTGGCTGAAAAATAAACCAGGTTGGTTCGGTGTTAAGAAGCGTGATATCCACAGCCTTAACGATAATATTGATACGTTAGATTTACCTACAAAATTCGATCGGATTGATTTTGTTAAGCACCGTCGCAAGTTCTTTATCGGTTCCGCTGCGATGTTAGTTGCTGGTATTGCAATCCTGCTTGTCTTCCGCTTGAATTTAGGGATTGATTTTACGAGTGGTACACGTGTTGAGGTACTAGCAAAAGACCGTATTACTGCTGAAGAATTTTCAAACGAGCTGGAAAAATTAGACTTAAAAACTGACGATATCGTCATTTCCGGTGAGGATAAAAATGTCGGCGTTGCCCGCTTCAAGGGGATTCTGACTAAACAAGAAATCTCTGAGTTAAAAACTCACTTTAAAGATGAATTTGGTTCTGAACCAAATGTAAGTAGCGTAACTCCGACCGTCGGTAAAGAGTTAGCTAAAAATGCTTTTGTCGCTTTGATTCTTTCCTCAATCGGGCTGATTATCTTTGTAACTTTCCGATTCGAGTTGCCAATGGCAGTCACAGCGATTATTGCCCTATTGTACGCGACGTTCTTTGTCATACCGGTCTTCAGCTTAACAAGGCTGGAGGTTGATATTACCTTCATTGCTGCGCTGTTAACAATCGTAGGTTACTCGATAAATGACACGATTGTAACGTTTGACCGGATGCGTGAGAATATGCAAAAACGCCGTCGGATCAAGACTTATGAAGAAATCGTGGATATCGTCAACACAAGTATTCGTCAAACATTAGGCCGTTCC
The DNA here is from genome assembly GCF_902168435.1 of Bacillus marasmi. GTDB lineage: Bacteria > Bacillota > Bacilli > Bacillales > Cytobacillaceae > Bacillus_BU > Bacillus_BU marasmi. Next base: position 136,745 of record NZ_LR656165.1, on the reverse strand, counting down.
TTGAATACGGTGCTAATGGTAACGGTGACGGTTGTGGCACTATTCATTTTTGGTAGTGAAACGATTCGTCCGTTCGCCATCGCCTTGACCGTTGGATTAGTAGTTGGTACTTACTCTTCAATTTACATTGCCGCACAGCTCTGGGTGGAATGGAAGCATAAGGAACTGAAGAAAAAAGGTGTGTTAATCACCTACAAAGAAAAACGCAAAAATAACGATCAACCACAAGTATAATCATATTGAACACTCCCAGCTTTTGTCGGAATGCTGGGAGTGTTTTTTTGTTTAAATGCAATTTACTGTTTTAATAGTAGAGTTGTTAAGTACCCTCGATTTTGCGCTGACAAGAAATTAGGGTACTTATGATTGTTCAAAGTACCCTTATTTATGAGTTGACGAAAAAACAGGTCACTTATGAGCAGTCTTAGTGCCCTCAGTTTATGTACTGGCATCAAAATAGGTCACTTAGGGCTGTCTTATTACGAATCCACGGATAAATTTTAAAAAATCCATGGATAAATTCCGAAATCCACGGATAAATCCCGAAATTCGCGGATAAACACCCAATACCCAAAGCGTGAAATGTCCGTCAATTACAAATCATCTCTATATTCCATTAACGGGAACTTTCATTGAAACCCCTGACTTGCTTTTGTATAATAAGAAGGTTGAGGGGTGAAAAACGAATGTTAAAATCAAAATCTAGATGGATGGTTCGGCAGACTAATGAAGAAAAAGTTCAACATATACAGAAAGAACTCGCAATTTCACCACTTGTAGCCTCACTTCTTGTCAATCGTGGCATTGAATGTGTTGAAGAGGCACAAAAGTTTTTATATACAAAAGATCAATCCTTCCACGACCCTTATCTTCTCAAGGATATGGATAAGGCTGTCAGTAGAATTAAATATGCGATAGAGAACCAGGAACAAATTTATATTTTTGGAGATTATGATGCTGATGGTGTAAGCAGCACGACCGTTATGATGAAAACGCTCCAAGATTTAGGGGCGAAGGTTCATTACTATATTCCTAATCGATTTACTGAAGGATACGGACCGAATGAAGCGGCATTTAAGAATTTAGCAAGTAGTGGGGTAAGCTTAATCATCACAGTCGATACAGGGATATCGGCGTTGCATGAAGCTCAAGTGGCTAAGGATTTAGGAGTCGACTTAATTATTACCGACCACCATGAACCGGGACCAACACTCCCCGAAGCCTATGCGATAATCCATCCGAAATTGCCGGATAGCACCTATCCATTTCGCGAATTGGCTGGTGTCGGAGTGGCATTCAAGCTAGCGCATGCCTTATACGGAAAAGTACCTGAACATCTGCTTGAGATTGTCTTGATTGGTACGGTAGCGGACCTTGTTTCGCTTACAGGGGAAAATCGCCTCATTGTCACGCGCGGCATCCAAAAGATGAAAACGACAACCAATATTGGCTTACAAGCTTTGCTGAAGTTGGCGTCAGTTAATCCTGCAATGATTAACGAAGAGACGATTGGATTTACGCTTGGGCCGAGAATCAATGCAGCGGGTCGGCTAGAAAGTGCTGATATTGCCGTCGATTTATTATTAACAGAAGATGAAAATGAAGCGATAACGATAGCTGAGGAAATGGAGCAGCTGAATAAAGAGCGCCAAGCCATTGTAAATCAAATTGCTGAAGAGGCGATAAAAGAGGTGGAGGAAAACTATCCAATCTCGGAAAATGCGGTTTTGGTGATAGGGAAAGAAGGATGGAATGCTGGGGTTATCGGAATTGTAGCTTCAAAGCTAGTTGAACGATTTTACCGGCCAACGATTATCTTAAGCTATGACTTAGAGAAAGGTCTGGCAAAAGGTTCAGCCCGTAGTATCGCTGGATTCGATCTGTTTCAAAATCTATCAACCTGTCGGGAAATATTACCTCATTTCGGGGGGCATCCAATGGCAGCAGGGATGACCTTGAAAATGGAGGACGTGGACGAGCTGCGAGGAAGGTTGAACGCACTGGCTAAGCAGCAATTGACAGAGGAAGACTTCATTCCAGTTGTAAATATTGATACGGCCGTTTCATTGACCAATATTGATTTGAAAGCCATTGAGGAGATGCAAATGCTGTCTCCATATGGAGTTGATAATCCTAAGCCGAAGGTGCTAATTGACTCGGTTGAATTGGAGACGATTAGAAAAATAGGTTCTGAGCAAAATCATTTGAAGGTTACTTTAGCTGAAAGCTCGGCCAAGCTTGATGGTGTTGGCTTTGGCCTTGGTCACCTATTTGAGCATATTGCGCCTAATGCGAAATTATCGGTGATAGGAGAATTATCGATAAATGAGTGGAATAATATGCGCAAACCACAAATCTTTCTGGCAGATATGGCAGTGGCATCATGGCAGTTGTTTGATTTTCGCGGTAATAAAAAGCAAATTCAATATGTGGAATCGGTGCCGAAGCACCAAAGGAAATGGATTGTTTTTCATTCCGCACATTGTGCACTGATACCTGACCACCAAAATGAAGAGGTAATTTGTGTTGAAACAGAGGATTACGCGAAAACAATCGAGCTTGACGGTCAAAACATCGTCGTCGTGGATATGCCACCAACAAAAGCGATAATTGAGCAGCTGTTTATCGGGAAAAAACCAGCCCGTGTGTATGTTCAATTTTATAAGCGAGACAGCGACTTTTTTAGCACCGTGCCAACACGGGAACACTTTAAATGGTTTTATGCATTTCTGGCTAAGAAAGGGCCGCTGAACATGACTCAGCATGGGCATTTGCTCGCGAAAAACCGCGGCTGGTCAAAGGAAACAATAGAATTTATGTCACAGGTGTTTTTTGAATTGGACTTTGTTACAATAAACAATGGACTCATTTCCTTGCAAAAATCAACACAGAAACGAGATTTATCAGAATCGAAGACGTACCAAATGAAATTGGCGCAATTCTCCCTTGAAAAAGATTTATTATTCTCATCGTATCAGCAATTAAAAGGCTGGTTTGATCAAATGATTCAAGGGTCTGTTCATAATGAGGAGGAAATAAACGCATGGATTTAAAGAAATTTATCACAACCGTACCAGATTGGCCAAAACCAGGAATTCAATTTAAGGACATCACTACATTGATGGACAATGGTGAAGCATATAAATATGCGACAGACCAAATTGTCTTATATGCTCGCGAAAAGCAAATCGACCTTGTTGTCGGACCTGAAGCACGTGGGTTTATTATAGGCTGTCCGGTTGCTTATTCTTTAGGAGTAGGCTTTGCTCCTGTTCGTAAAGAAGGAAAGTTGCCTCGTGAAACGGTAAAGGCAGAATACGGACTGGAATACGGTAAGGACGTTCTAACGATTCATAAAGATGCGATCAAACCAGGACAAAGAGTATTGATTACAGATGATTTATTGGCAACAGGTGGAACAATTGATGCAACGATTCGTTTAGTGGAACAGCTAGGCGGTAAGGTTGCTGGAATCGCCTTCTTAATTGAGCTTTCTTATTTAGAAGGTCGAAGCAAACTAAGAGATTACGATTTATTAACATTAATGCAATTTTAATCATAACGGGAAGAGCACTCAATTTGGGTGCTCTTTTGTGTTAAATATACCCATGATATTGTCGAAAAATCGAGAATCGGGTGCTTATTTAGAATAATTTTTCGAAAAATAACATAAAGGTTTTGAACGTTAGGGGTCAGTATACTATAATTAATGATTAGAACCCAAAAAAATATTTGTAAAAAACGCTGCGTGGTTAGAAAAAATTGCCTATTACTTTACATCTGCAGTATTTTTTTCGATAATAAATACAATCATTATTATTTAATAAATCTTGTAAAAAGGTTCAAGTATAAAAAAGTTGAAATATAAAGGTGATTATATGGCGAACGATCAAGTACTTAGCGCCGAACAAGTCATCGACCGAACAAAAGCATACTTAAATGCGGAGCATGTTAAACTAGTTCAAAAGGCATATGAATTTGCAAAACATGCCCATCGTGAACAATACCGAAAATCTGGGGAGCCGTATATCATCCATCCAATTCAAGTCGCAGGAATACTTGCCGATTTAGAAATGGACCCTTATACAGTTGCTGCTGGTTTTCTTCATGATGTCGTCGAGGATACTGACGTTACCTTAGAGGATTTGAAAGAGGCATTTAATGTGGACGTAGCGATGCTTGTCGATGGAGTGACGAAGCTCGGAAAAATTAAATATAAATCCCATCAGGAACAACAGGCAGAAAACCACCGCAAAATGTTTGTTGCCATGGGCAAAGACGTGCGGGTTATTTTAATAAAACTGGCGGACCGCCTTCACAATATGCGAACGCTTAAGCATTTGCCACATGAAAAGCAACGAAGAATTGCCAACGAAACATTGGAGATTTTCGCTCCACTTGCGCATCGTTTAGGGATTTCAAAAATTAAGTGGGAGCTTGAGGATACGGCATTACGTTACTTAAATCCTCAGCAGTACTATCGAATAGTCAATTTAATGAAGAAAAAGCGTGCCGAGCGCGAGCAATATCTTGAAGAGGTCATTGCCGAAGTAAGAGAACGAATGGAAGAGGTCTCGATAAAATCCGATATTTTTGGTAGACCAAAGCACATTTACAGTATTTACCGAAAAATGCATTTGCAAAATAAGCAGTTTAATGAAATATACGATTTATTAGCAGTACGTATCATTGTAAATAGCATTAAGGATTGCTATGCAGTATTAGGGATCATTCATACCTGTTGGAAGCCAATGCCAGGCAGGTTTAAGGATTATATCGCCATGCCTAAGCCTAACATGTATCAATCTTTGCATACGACTGTGATTGGTCCGAAGGGTGAGCCACTTGAGGTGCAAATTAGAACGTCTGAAATGCATGCGATTGCTGAATTTGGAATTGCTGCTCACTGGGCTTATAAAGAAGGTAAAGCGCCGAGTGACATTGGTACTTATGAAGAAAAGCTTACGTGGTTCAGAGAAATTCTTGAAATTCAAAACGAAACAACGGATGCCGAGGAATTTATGGAATCGCTTAAAGTCGATTTATTTTCCGATATGGTATTTGTTTTTACACCAAAAGGCGATGTAATTGAACTGCCAGCTGGCTCAGTTCCTATCGATTTTTCCTATCGAATCCATTCCGAAATCGGAAACAAAACGATTGGTGCGAAGGTTAACGGCAAGATGGTTACGCTTGATTACAAGCTGAAAACCGGTGATATTATTGAGATTTTAACATCAAAGCATTCATATGGGCCAAGCCAAGACTGGTTGAAATTAGCTCAAACTTCTCAGGCGAAAAATAAAATCAGAGCCTTTTTCAAAAAGCAACGGAAAGAGGAAAATGTTGAAAAAGGCCGGGAACTTGTTGAAAAAGAAATCCGCAATATGGATTTTGATGTAAAGGAAATCCTAACTGCTGACAACTTAAAACGTGTTGCCGAGAAATTTAATTTTGCTAGTGACGAGGATATGTATGCTGCCGTAGGTTACAATGGCGTAACCGCGCTTCAGGTGGCGAATCGCTTAACTGAAAAATGGCGTAAAAAACGTGATCTTGAACAAGTCACTGATGTTAAGACTGCGGTATCAGAGTTGAAGGGCTTCCCTGCAAGCAAAAAGCGCGAGTCAGGTGTTCGTGTGACTGGGATCGATAATTTGTTGATACGTTTGTCGCGCTGCTGTAACCCAGTTCCTGGTGACGAAATCGTTGGTTTCATTACTAAGGGCAGAGGGGTATCAGTGCATCGGGCCGACTGTACAAATATCAATACTGAGGACGCCAAGGAAAGACTGATTCCGGTAGAGTGGGAAACCGCGCTTAATGACCGGAAGGAATATAATGTGGATATTGAGATTACCGGCTATGATCGCCGCGGTTTATTGAACGAAGTGCTTCAAGCCGTTAATGAAACGAAAACTAATATTTCAGCGGTAACCGGTAAATCTGATCGAAATAAAGCAGCGACCATCATTATGACAATCGCCATTCACAATGTGGCGCATTTGCAGAAGGTCGTTGATCGCATTAAACAAATTCCTGATGTGTACGCCGTCAGACGGATTATGAATTAAGGAGTTTTTACGGAATGAAGGTAGTAGTACAGCGCAGTAAAGCAGCAAGCGTAACTGTGGACGGAGCTGTTGTTGGAAAAATAAATAAAGGCTTCGTCTTGTTAGTCGGTGTAACACACGAGGATACAGAAGCGGACGCAGCCTATTTGGCAGATAAAATAGCAAACCTCCGAATCTTCGAAGACGATTCTGATAAGATGAATTTATCGTTACTTGATGTCGGCGGAGAGGTGTTATCCGTTTCTCAGTTTACCTTGTATGGTGATTGCCGCAAAGGTCGTCGTCCCAATTTTATGGACGCAGCAAGACCAGAGCATGCCATTGAAATCTATGAAGCGTTTAATCGACTAATGCGTGAGAAGGGTGTTCACGTTGAAACGGGTGTATTCGGAGCGATGATGGACGTCGCGCTTGTCAATGACGGCCCCGTTACGTTGATTGTTGAAAGTAAATAGATTGTTTTGTTGGATTGTTAGCTCCTCATCTTAATGGTGGGGAGTTTTTTGAATTCTGGCTATTGAGCGGGGAACGGGGATCTAGCTAATCACACCATCTAGGTCAGAAAATATCGGTTTAGAGTAATGAATAAAGGCTAATCGCACCATCTAGGACTAAAATTTGCGATTTAGAGTAATGAAAATTTGCTAATCACACCATCTAGGACAGAAAATATCGGTTTAGAGTAATGAATAAAGGCTAATCGCACCATCTAGGACAGAAAAAATCGGTTTAGAGTAATGAAAACCGGCTAATCGCACCATCTAGGACAGAAAATATCGGTTTAGAGTAATGAATAAAGGCTAATCACACCATCTAGGACAGAAAATATCGATTTAGAGTAATGAATAAAGGCTAATCGCACCATCTAGGACAGAAAATATCGATTTAGAGTAATGAATAAAGGCTAATCGCACCATCTAGGACAGAAAATATCGGTTTAGGGTAATGAATAAAGGCTAATCGCACCATCTAGGACAGAAAATATCGATTTAGAGTAATGAATAAAGGCTAATTGCACCATCTAGGACAGAAAAAATCGGTTTAGAGTAATGAATAAAGGCTAATCGCACCATCTAGGACAGAAAAAATCGGTTTAGAGTAATGAATAAAGGCTAATCGCACCATCTAGGACAGAAAAAATCGGTTTAGAGTAATGAATAAAGGCTAATCGCACCATCTAGGACAGAAAATATCGGTTTAGGGTAATGAATAAAGGCTAATCGCACCATCTAGGACAAAAAATCGCGACTTAGAGTAATGAATAAAGGCTAATCGCACCATCTAGGACAGAAAAAATCGGTTTAGAGTAATGAATAAAGGCTAATCGCACCATCTAGGCCTTAAAATATCGACTTAGGGTAACGCAAACAAGCTAATCGCACCATCTACAATAAAAAAACTTGCTTTAGAGTAACGAAAGCAACCACAAAACCACAAAACCATAAAACCATAAATCCTCACGACCACCACACCACCACATCCCCAGCAAAAAAGGCTCGTCCAAAGACGAGCCCGCCAAACAACTTTATTTGCTAAAATATTTTACTAATCCCTGATAGATTCCAGTAGCGGCTTTTTCCTGAAACCCTTTTGTCGTGATGATGCCTTCTTCGGTTTTGTTGCTTAAATACCCTAATTCTAGCAGGGCGGCATTTTGTTTATTTTCCCGGATGACATGGTAATCACCGTGGCGTACGCCTCGGTCTTTTAGACCGATATTCTGAACCAATGCTTGATGGAGCGCGCTGGCTAGTGGCTTTTGAAACGAATAATGGTAAAAGCTTGTTGTACCTCGCACCTGTCTGTCTTCACTGCTATCATAATGAATGCTAATGTAGGCATCCGCTGCATGATAATGGGAGAGACGAACCCTTGATGATAGGGATAGGAAGGTATCATTGGAGCGGGTAAAAATAACATTAGCACCACTTGCGGTTAATTTTTTACCGAGCAGATGTGCCGTTTGAATCGTGATATATTTTTCAGATGTTCCACTGTAGCCTGATGTACCATGATCCTTTCCGCCATGCCCAGGATCAATCACGATGGTTTTATTTTTCAAATGAATTTCTGCCCCAGATTTCTCAATTTGCTGGCCGCTGCCCTTCACTTTTACAACCCAGCCTGCAACATAGGCTTTATTTCCGTTGTTAAGACGGATTTCAAACCAGTCATTTACTTGCTTCACATTCTCGAATACTTCACCTTTATTGACGCGGTCAACAACATCAGCTTGGATGTTCGGATTTTTTCTGATGTTTGTTCCGTCATGCAATATTTCTATCGATTTATTTGTAGCAATCGCGACAGTCTGAGTTTCAGAGGCTCCGCCTTGCTCAATAAACCATGAGGCAACCCAGCCATAGGCCCCCTTTTGGTATTCGATTTTGATCCAATTGTTGGCTACTTCTAAAATTTTAAAGCTATCACCCTGACTTACTTTTCCGATAATCGTACCTTCAAGTGAACTTTTAGAGCGGACATACAAAGTGGATGCGGTTACTGTGCCATAGCCCTTCTCCAGTTTTGAATCGGATTTTTCTTTTGACTGCTCGGGCTGTTTTTCCGCAGCAGCTTTTACCTTTATGTATTGCTTGCTGACCCACCCTTGACCACCTGAATAGGATACTTTTACCCAGTCAGCGCTCGTGCTTGTAATTTCAACGGTCGTCCCGTTACTTAAAGTATCAAGCACTTTATAGTTTGTACCTGGGCCGGAACGAACTCGCAAACCATCAGTTGTCACTTGAGCGTTACTACCTTTGCTCAAATTAGAAGAGCCAGATGATTGCTTTTGATCAGTCTTTACGACCCAATTAGCAACCCAGCCCTTTTTATTTTTACTAAGATCGATTTGAATCCAGTCGCCGCTTTCTTTAATTACTGAAAATTTTTCGCCGCTATCGACCTGTGCGACTTTTTTATAGCTTAATCCTGGTCCTTCACGGACATTGGTTTGGTTAGAAATGATGGTAACAGTGCTGGTTGCGGCTGCAACAGAAGTCTTAATCGGGTGTAATGTCGTAAAACAAAGAATGATAATAAAGACCCAAATAAAATATGTATTTTTCGGCAAGCAGTGTCCTCCTTTCACCTATATCCATTTTAACGGACTAGAATATGTAATTCATTCCTTTTTTTCAGCGTTCTAGAATTTATCACCTAAATGAAACATTTTTGCCACTATTGGGAAAGATAATAACAATGAACCAACAGGAGGGGACTAATTTGAGAAATAGCGGGAAATCGATGTCAGCCATTGCAGGAGAAAATCAATTGTTCGGGATTGATTTTCATGATTTTATTCAACAAGAACAGCAAGCAACTGTATATGAATTAGCAACAGAATTTGGTCTAACTCTTGGGGATGTTAAAAAATTGAAAAAGCATATGGAGCGCTCGTAAAGATTGAAGGAGTACTATCATGGCGCCTCCGCTTTTTATTCTTGACAATCCCGAAAATGCTCTTTATGATTATATAGATAAAATGACTTATAGAAAACCAGTGATCGGGAAGAGTAATGAAGATTACACATGATTAGAGAGGAAATGTCGCGGCTGAAAGCATTTCTACATGTGCCTTGATGAAAGAACACCCAGGAGGTTTCGCTCTGAAACGGCAAATGGCCCTACTAGGAGCAGGACGTAAGCAGGCGTTAACTGTTAGAGCGGGAGCTATTTTTAGCTTCAACTAGGGTGGTACCACGGGAAAATTCTACAACTCTCGTCCCTTTGTTATTTTTAACAAGGGGACGGGAGTTTTTTATTTTTACATAAAATGACAATCAATCCCGTTGTTAAAGAAATAGGTAGGTTTTAAGGAGGATATTTAACACATGTCAATTCAAATTCCGCGTGGGACGCAGGACATTCTACCAGGTCAAGTGGAGAAATGGCAGTTGATTGAAAAGAAAGCTAGAGAGCTTTGCGAAAAATATCAATACCACGAAATTCGCACACCGATTTTCGAGCATACAGAATTATTCCAACGCAGTGTTGGGGATACAACAGATATTGTCCAAAAGGAAATGTATACATTTACAGATCGTGGCGATCGAAGTATTACATTGCGTCCGGAAGGAACTGCTTCAACGGTTCGTGCTTATGTTGAAAAGAAAATGTTCGGTAATGCCACACAACCTGTGAAGCTTTACTATATGGGACCTATGTTCCGATATGAGCGTCCACAGGCAGGACGGTTCCGTCAATTTGTCCAGTTTGGAGTAGAGGCGCTTGGCAGCTCTGATCCTGCGATTGATGCAGAGGTCATTTCACTGGCGATGTCGCTTTATCAAGAGCTTGGCTTAAAAAAGTTAAAGCTTGTGATCAATAGCCTTGGCGATAAAGAAAGCCGAAATGCACACAGAGAGGCGCTAATCGGGCATTTTCAACCACGTATTGGGGAATTTTGTTCTGATTGTCAAAGCCGCTTAGAGAAAAATCCAATGAGAATCTTGGATTGTAAACAAGACCGTAATCATGAACTAATGCAATCAGCTCCATCGATTATCGATTATTTAAATGATGAATCTCGTAGCTATTTTGAGAAGGTGCAAAAGTACTTGACTGCACTAGATGTTGAATTTGAAATCGATCCAAATTTAGTTCGCGGTCTTGATTATTACAATCATACAGCTTTCGAAATTATGAGCAATGCGGAAGGCTTTGGGGCGATTACGACTTTATGTGGTGGCGGTCGCTATAATGGTCTCGTTGAGGAACTTGGCGGACCAGAGACACCAGGGATTGGCTTTGCGATGAGTATTGAAAGATGTTTAGCTGCATTAGAAGCCGAGAAGGTCGAGCTTCCATTGTCTGAAAGCATTGACTGCTACTTGGTGTCGCTTGGTGAAGAAGCGAAGGATTATACCGTTACGCTTTTACATCAACTCCGCAAGGCTGGTTTTTCATCAGAACGCGATTACTTAGATCGTAAAATTAAGACTCAATTTAAAGCTGCCGATCGTCACCAAGCAAAATTTGTTGCCGTTTTAGGTGATGATGAATTGAAGGCTAATAAAATCAATCTAAAAAATATGGCAACTGGTGAACAAACTGAAGTAGATTTACCATCATTCATTGAAACTTTATCAGGTTTTTGTAAATAAAGAGGGGGATTAGAAAACTATGTTTGGAAGAACGTATTTTTGTGGAGATGTTCCAGAGACTGCCATTGGCGAAAAAGTAACTCTTAAAGGTTGGGTGTCAAAGCGTCGTGATTTAGGTGGGGTTATTTTCATCGACCTTCGCGACCGTACTGGCATTGTTCAAATCGTATTTAATCAAGAAACTTCAAGCGATGCATTAGCGATTGCGGAAAAGGTTCGTTCAGAATATGTCCTTGATATTAAAGGAACTGTTGTTGCTCGTGATGCAAGCACCATCAATGAAAACATTTCTACTGGTAAAATTGAAGTAATGGTGGATGAAGTAAACATTATTAACGAAGCAAAAACACCACCATTCCAAATTGAAGATAAGACAGATGTATCAGAAGACCTAAGACTAAAATACCGTTATCTTGATATGCGCCGTCCAGTAATGTTTGAGACGTTCAAAATGCGCCATCAAGTTACAAAAGCAATTCGCGATTATTTAGATGGCGAAGGCTTTCTTGATATTGAAACACCAATCTTAACAAAAAGTACTCCAGAAGGTGCACGTGACTATTTAGTACCAAGTCGTGTACATCCAGGGGAATTTTATGCATTACCACAATCTCCGCAAATCTTTAAGCAACTGTTAATGGTTGGTGGAGTAGAGCGCTATTATCAAATCGCGCGTTGCTTCCGTGATGAGGACCTGCGTGCTGACCGTCAGCCGGAATTTACGCAAGTCGATATCGAAACTAGCTTCTTGAGCCAGGACGATATCATTGCTCTTATTGAGAAAATGATGGCAAAAATCATGAAAGAGGTTAAAGGTGTTGAGATCGCGCTACCCATTCAACGCATGACCTATGATGAAGCAATGAGCCGTTACGGTTCAGATAAACCGGATACTCGCTTCGGCCTTGAGTTAGTAGATCTTTCTGAAATCCTTAAGGATTCAGGCTTTAAAGTATTCTCAGGTCCAATTGCTGCAGGCGGACAGGTTAAAGCATTGAATGTAAAGGGTGCTGCTGACCGTTATTCACGTAAAGATATCGATCATCTAACTGAATTTGCAGCAGTTTATGGTGCAAAGGGCTTAGCTTGGTTTAAAGCTGAAGAGGATGGCTTAAAAGGTCCGATTGCGAAGTTTGTATCTGAGGAAGAACAAGCACAAATTAAAGCAGCATTGGATGTTGAATTAGGTGACTTAATCCTATTTGTGGCTGATAATAAAAAGATTGTTGCTGATAGCTTAGGCGCACTACGTCTGAAGCTTGGTAAGGAATTAGACCTAATCGATCAAAGTCTATTCAACTTCTTATGGGTAACTGATTGGCCACTGCTTGAATACTCAGAAGAAGACGGCCGTTACTATAGTGCGCATCATCCATTTACAATGCCATTCCGTGAGGACTTGGATTTATTAGAAACAGATCCTGGCAAGGTACGCGCTCAAGCATATGATATCGTGTTAAACGGATATGAGCTTGGTGGAGGTTCATTACGTATTTTCGAACGTCCAGTTCAAGAAAAAATGTTTAGCGTTCTTGGTTTTACACCAGAAGAAGCTCGAGAACAATTCGGATTCTTACTTGAAGCGTTTGAATATGGAACGCCTCCACACGGCGGAATCGCTCTAGGTTTAGACAGATTAGTTATGCTATTAGCTGGAAGCACAAATCTTCGTGATACGATTGCATTCCCTAAAACAGCAAGTGCTAGCTGTTTATTAACTGAAGCACCGTCACAAGTAAGCAAAACTCAATTAAGAGAGCTTTATTTGGATTTAACTGTAAAAATGGACAAGTAATTGCCACTTCTCAATTCTTGTTTCCTGAAATATTTTATGGTACTATTTAAGTAATAAGAAAGAGTCCTGATGTGTTAGTTACATTAGCAGATGTTTTGACCTAACATTTTCACTTTGGGAGTTTGAGTTTTCAAGTCGCGTTCACGCCTCGTTATAGGGGACCTACATAAGCTTGAAACAGGACACCCACCTGCAGGGAGCAGGATCAAAACGAAGCAATTACGTGACGGCACGATTGGGGCTTTTTCACTTTTATATTAGTACTCACACTCCTTGGATTTTTTCCATGGGGTTTTTTGTTGTGTTTGTTGATGAGATTAGTTAAGTGAGTTGGCCTTTTCTCTCTTTTGGGATGTGGGTATTGGTAACAAAATGAGGTCGAGAACGAGGAGAATTGTTACCAATGAGGGGGATTGGTAACAAAATTAATCCATGACTGGGGAAAAGTGTTACCAATAAAGCATATTGGTAACAAAATTTGAAGTTCAGTAAAAAAAATTGCTACCAACGAAATGCAAACTCCATCGATAAATCAAAGAGCTTCTCTTTTTACCAAATTCCTATCGAAATACTATTATTTTTATGAGCAAGTATGTTATATTCATTATCGGGAAAAAGCTAAGAAGTAAAACAAAATGAACAGTTTGGTGTTGGAGTGATAAAGTATGCTACATCAATTTTCTAGAAATGAATTAGCCATTGGTCAAGAAGGTCTCGATATCATGAAGGGGAGCACGGTTGCAGTACTTGGTATCGGCGGTGTTGGCTCGTTTGCAGCTGAAGCGTTGGCGCGGTCAGGTGTGGGACGTCTGGTGCTTGTCGATAAGGATACAGTAGATATTACGAACGTCAATCGTCAGGTTATTGCACTATTATCAACCGTTGGACAACCAAAGGCAGAATTAATGAAAGAACGGATTAAAGATATTAATCCTAATTGTGAAGTTATCGCTTTGAAAATGTTTTATACAGAAGAAACATATGAGCAATTTTTCAGTTATGGACTTGATTTCGTCGTCGATGCATCCGATACAATTATCTATAAGATCCATCTAATGAAGGAATGCCTGAAACGGAATATACCGATGATTTCTAGTATGGGCGCTGCTAATAAAATGGATCCAACTCGGTTCCAAATTGCTGATATTTCTAAAACCCATACGGATCCAATCGCAAAAGTCATCCGAACGAAGCTTCGCAAAGAGAGAATTCACAAAGGAATCCCGGTAGTCTTTTCTGATGAAAGCCCAATTGTGATTCGCGAGGATGTCCGCAAGGTGGTCGGTAATGATCAAGCTGAAATCCGTAAAGCGCAAATGCCACCTTCATCAAATGCATTTGTACCATCGGTTGCAGGACTCATTATGGCTAGCTATGTTGTCCGACAATTATTATCCGATATTAAAATTACCCGAGTAAGTGATGAACATAAATAGACATTAAGAAGCTGGGACAGAACTAAATTGTTCGCTAACCAAATGATTTCTTGTAGGACTATATTAGAGTTCAGTGTTGATTTTCATGTAGGTATGAGAATCTAAATAAGAGTAGAATTTCCCCTTATTTTATGTAAATGGGGCTAAATGAGCTGAAATAAGGGTAGATTTTCCGCTTAACTACTCCCCAAAAGACAAAATCAATTGATTTTTATGAAATAAGCGGAAAAACTCCCGTTATTATAAGGGAAATATGGGTCTTTTCCAAAATAAGCGTAATTCTTCCGCTTATTTTCAAACACAAGGAAATCAACATTCGGGTTAACAAACCCTCAAGCAAAAAAACTGCACTTAATGTGTGATCCACATTTATTTCAGGGTAGCTCTATAGTAAAAAGGAATTAAAAAATCGAACTATTAGGAAATTCTAAGTTAGAATTTCGCATGATAGTTCGGTTTTTTGTTTAGCTGAAATACATATGTCCCAGCCTCTTTTCTCGTATCATTCGTTTCGCTTAAGTGACATTCTCACACTAATACTTTTGACAATAATATGACACTGTTGCGACAGGAATCGAAAAACGGTAATTTAAAAGAAGAAATAGGACACTCTTTTACAAAGAGAGGAGCATGACATGGAATCGAAACCAATCGTCTCAATCGAGAACTTAACGAAAGTAATTAAAGGCAGGACCATCATTGATGATTTAAGCTTTGATGTATATCGGGGGGAGGTATTTGGCTTCCTTGGTCCGAATGGTGCCGGGAAAACAACAACCATCAGGATGATTGTCGGGTTAATGAGCATTACCTCCGGTGATATTAAAATTGATGGTTTTAGCATTCAGAAGAATTTTGAAAAAGCAGTGCAGTCGGTCGGTGCTATCGTTGAAAATCCTGAAATGTATAAATTTTTAAGTGGCTATCAAAACCTTCAACAATATGCGAGGATGGTCGGAGGAGTATCGAAAGCGAAAATTGATGAAATTGTTGATTTAGTAGGTCTCTCCGAACGGATTGATGATAAGGTAAAGACTTACTCTTTGGGAATGCGGCAACGACTGGGGCTTGCTCAATGCTTGCTGCATGACCCTGCGGTTTTAATTTTAGACGAACCTACTAATGGACTTGATCCGGCAGGTATTAGAGAAATCAGGGATTATTTACGATTTTTAGCAAAAGAAAAAAATATGGCTGTCATTGTATCTAGTCATATCTTGTCTGAAATGGAAATGATGTGTGATCGTATCGGCATCATTCAAAATGGTAAACTAGTTGATGTTCAACAAGTTAAGGAGTTTGTCCAAGGTGCTGCGGAAACGATTGTAGAATTTGAAGTAACACCACTTCCACAAGCCATATCAGTCCTCGGTGAACGATACCCGAACTTGAGCATTCAAAAAGGTGAGCGGACTATCACTTTAACAATCGCAAAAGAGTTAATTCCGGACATCATTAAAGCTTTTGTTCATACTGACCTTAAGGTTTACGGGGTTCGTGAATTGACGAAAACATTAGAGGATCGTTTCTTGGAAATTACAAAAGGGGATGGAGGGAAAATCTTATGATTGGGTTAATTGAAAATGAGATGATTAAGATTTTTCGTCGTCCTGGCACCTATGTCATGCTTGGTTTATTGATAATCGTGATTGCAATTGCCGGTGTCACAATGAAATACAATATTGGCAATATGGAAGATAATGATCCACAATGGAAACAAAATTTGCAAATGGAGAATGATGCGTTAAAAAGACAAATGGAGAGCGAAAAAGGTCAGTCAGGTATGAATGAATACTACAAAGAGAGTATTGCACGTAACGAATACCGAATCGAACATGATTTACCACCTCTAGAAGCTTATACAATCTGGAGCTTTGTCAGTGATATTTCGCAAATGATTGATTTTGTTGGTATTTTTATCATTACAATTGCTGCCGGTATTGTTGCCAGTGAATTTAATTGGGGGACAATCAAGCTCCTATTAATTAGGCCAATTAGTCGTGCGAAAATATTGACTTCAAAGTATATCACTGTATTTTTGTTTGGATTATTGATGCTGACAATAACATTTTTGCTATCGGGTATTTTAGGTGCAATATTATTTGGTTTCCCTGATAAACCTACACCATATTTGCTTTATCAGGAAGGTGTAGTTTCTGAACTGCCGATAGGGCTTTATTTAATTGTTTATTATTGCTTAAAATCAATCAATATGGTGATGCTTGTGACGATGGCGTTTATGATGTCGGCTGTTTTTCGCAATAGCTCACTGGCGATTGGACTATCAATCTTTCTCATGTTTATGGGTGGGAATGTAACGCAGTTATTAGCTGTTAAGTACGAATGGGCAAAGTATATTTTATTTGCCAACACCAATTTGATGCAGTATTTTGAAGGTAGGCCAATGATTGAGGGAATGAGCTTGTCGTTTTCCGTTGTCATGCTACTCTTGTATTTTTGTCTATTTATAGGGCTAGCCTATTATGTATTTAAAAAGAGGGATATTACAGCATAAAAAATAGAGGTCCGCTTCAATGGACCTCTATTTCTTATTTAACCGTTCATACACTGAAGCCAGTGCTTGTTCAAATTTACCGGTGCGCTTCGGCTCATAGTATTGTTTATTTTTGATGCGATCAGGCAAATATTGCTGCTTAACCCAGCCGTTTTCAAAATCATGTGGATATTGATAATCAATGCCCCGGCCGAGCTCCTTCGCACCTTTGTAATGAGCATCGCGAAGGTGTGCGGGAACTTCCCCTGAGATGCCTTTTCGTATATCAGATAAAGCGGAGTCAATTGCAATAATAGCTGAATTAGACTTTGGTGAAAGACAAAGCTCAATAACGGCATTAGCTAGTGGAATACGGGCCTCAGGGAAACCCAATCTTTCTGCAGTTTCTATCGCGGCAAGCGTTCGCGCTCCTGCTTGTGGACTAGCTAAACCAATATCTTCATAGGCAATCACAATTAATCTTCGGGCGATACTTAGTAAATCACCAGCTTCAATTAACCGGCCTAAATAATGTAGTGCAGCATTTACATCACTGCCACGAATTGATTTCTGAAAGGCTGAAAGCACGTCATAATGTCCGTCACCATCTTTATCATAAGACATGCTTTTTCTTTGGATGCATTCTTCGGCGGTTTTGACATCGATTTTTATTTTTCCATCGTCAGCTGGGGACGTTGATAGCACTGCAAGCTCAAGGGCATTTAAGGCACTGCGTACATCCCCGTTTGAAACGGTTGCTAAATGGAGTAAAGCATCATCTGTAACCTCGGGATTCCATTTTCCAAGACCACGTTCTTCATCTGCCAACGCTCGTGTTAACGCAATCACGATATCGTCAGGGCTTAATGGCTTTAATTCGAAAATTTGGCAGCGACTGCGAATCGCTGGATTGATAGCTAAATAAGGATTGCTTGTCGTAGCTCCAATTAAGGTAATCATTCCATTTTCTAAATATGGGAGGAGGAAGTCCTGTTTGCCTTTATCAAGGCGATGAACTTCATCAAGTAGTAATATTACCTTACCAGACATTTTTGCTTCAGCTGCAACAATTTCCATGTCCTTTTTATTGTTGGTGACAGCATTTAACGTCCGGAACGCATATTTTGTGCTACCAGCAATCGCGCTGGCAATCGATGTTTTGCCAATTCCGGGTGGCCCGTATAAAATCATCGACGATAATTGCCTCGCTTTGACCATTCGGTTGATAATCTTACCTTCTCCAACCAAATGATCCTGGCCGATTACTTCATCTATATTTTTCGGTCGCATTCGAAATGCAAGTGGTTTTTCTGACATCCTTCATCTCTCCAACCTGTAACAAAATCCCATTTTAATCAAGACACTACCCATTTAACATATCATGTTGGAGGGAAAATTGCATTTTCTTGTGCTATAATAGCAAAAGTGATTTTAAATTTGATAAAATTGATTTGAATGTAAGGAATTAAAATTCACGCATGTAATTACGGAATCATAATAATGGAAAAACTTATAATAATTAACTTGCGAAAAATAAAAAGAGGTGCTGGTAATGAAAATCTCAACTAAAGGTCGATACGGCTTAACCATCATGATCGAATTAGCCAAAAAACATGGAGATGGTCCATTGTCATTAAAAGCAATTGCTCAATCGAATGACCTGTCTGAACATTATCTGGAGCAGCTAATTGCTCCATTACGTAATGCCGGACTTGTAAAAAGTATTCGTGGGGCATACGGTGGATACGTGTTAGGAAATACGCCTTCAAAAATAACGGCTGGTGATATTATTCGCGTCTTAGAAGGACCGATTACTCCTGTTGAAGGAATTGAAGAGGAAGAGCCAGTAAAACGTCAGTTATGGATTCGCATTCGCGACGCAGTAAAGGATGTTTTAGACAATACGACATTGGAGGATTTAGCGAATTTTTCCGATGATGATAATGTACCAGATTCTTATATGTTTTATATTTAAAAGCATTGCATTGTTTATAGTTTATAATGTGAGATTAGGTTAATCCATGCATTACATTAACTTTATACGGAGTACTGCTTGAAAGTAGGTGAAATACACTTGGAACGGATTTATGTGGACCACGCTGCCACCTCACCAATGCATCCTCAGGTGGTAGAGGTCATGACACAAGCTATGAAGGAAACTTTTGGGAATCCTTCAAGTATCCATTCTTTTGGACGTGAAGCACGTCACCGTTTGGATGTCGCCCGCGATGGAATCGCCAAAAGTATTGGAGCAAACTCAACAGAATTGATTTTTACAAGTGGAGGCACGGAAAGTGACAACCTGGCAATTTTGGGTGTTGCCCATGCAAATAGTCAAAAAGGCCGTCATATTATTACCACGGCAATCGAGCATCATGCTATCCTTCATTCCTGCAAGAGGCTGGAAAAGGATGGATTTGAGGTTACATATTTACCAGTCGATGAAGCCGGTCGTGTTTCGGTGGATGCTGTAAAAGAAGCTTTGCGCGAAGATACGATTCTTGTTTCGGTTATGTATGGTAATAACGAGGTGGGCACAATCCAACCTATCGCTGAAATTGGCCATTTACTTGAGGAGCATCAGGCGTTGTTCCATACTGACGCAGTTCAAGCTTACGGTTTGGAAAGTATCAATGTGAAAGAGCAAAAGATTGATTTGTTATCTGTTTCCTCCCATAAAATCAACGGACCAAAAGGGATAGGCTTTCTGTATGTTAAAAGTGGAATAAAGCTGTTTCCCCAAAGTTTCGGTGGTGAGCAGGAGCGAAAGCGACGTGCCGGAACTGAGAATGTTCCAGCAATTGTTGGATTTCATGAAGCTGTCAAAATTGCTCAATCTGAGCTTAAAGCAAGAGGCGCTCAATATCGTCAATATAAACAGTGTATGATTGAT
Organism: Bacillus marasmi; assembly: GCF_902168435.1. Classification (GTDB taxonomy): domain Bacteria; phylum Bacillota; class Bacilli; order Bacillales; family Cytobacillaceae; genus Bacillus_BU; species Bacillus_BU marasmi. Next base: position 116,945 of record NZ_LR656165.1, on the reverse strand, counting down.
GAGCTGACAGAAGCTCAGATTGATTTTTCCATAAACGGAATACTTGATAATTCCTTGCCACATGTTTTAAACTTAAGCTTTCCTGGAGTCAATGTTGAATCGATGCTGGTCAATTTGGATTTAGCAAAAATTGCAGCATCAAGTGGTTCGGCTTGTACGGCTGGGTCAATCGATCCTTCCCATGTCCTTGTCGCAATGTTTGGGAAAGACTCTGAACAGATTGTGAATTCGATTCGTTTCAGCTTTGGTTTAACCAATAATCTTGAGCAAATCCAAAAGGTTGGCAAAGAAACAGCTAAAATCGTTAAACGATTGACTGAATCATAACTATAGAAGGATCGCTACTATAGCGAGGTGAAGATGGTGCAAAAAGCAATTAAGGATACCCGGGTTGTCGTCGGGATGAGCGGTGGAGTCGACTCATCTGTTGCCGCTTTATTACTAAAGCAGCAAGGCTATGACGTTATCGGGATTTTTATGAAAAACTGGGATGATACGGATGAATTTGGTGTCTGTACAGCAACCGAAGACTATGAAGATGTAATTCGGGTTTGCAATCAGATTGGCATTCCGTATTATGCTGTTAATTTTGAAAAGCAATATTGGGACAAGGTGTTTACTTATTTTCTTGAAGAATATAAAGCAGGTCGTACGCCTAATCCAGATGTCATGTGTAATAAAGAAATTAAATTCAAAGCGTTTTTAGAGCACGCGTTAAAGCTTGGAGCTGATTATTTAGCAACCGGCCACTATGCTCGCGTAGAGTTTCGCGACGGTGAATACAAAATGCTCCGTGGGATTGATGAAAATAAGGATCAAACTTATTTCCTTAATCAGTTATCTCAAAGTCAACTTGAAAAGGTTATGTTCCCTATAGGTAGCCTTGAAAAAGCAAGAGTTCGCGAATTAGCTAAAGAAGCTAATTTAGCTACGGCTACGAAAAAAGATAGCACAGGCATTTGTTTTATTGGCGAACGAAACTTTAAAGAGTTTCTTGGGAATTACCTTCCAGCCCAGCCAGGGAATATGGAAACCTTTGATGGTGAAGTGAAGGGGCACCATGATGGGCTAATGTACTATACAATTGGTCAGCGTCATGGACTGGGAATCGGTGGTTCCGGTGAGCCGTGGTTTGTCATTGGCAAAGATTTAGAGCGTAATGTTCTATATGTTGGTCAAGGCTTCCATCATGAAAAGCTTTATTCCGATTCGATTACGGCAACAAAAACTAGCTGGATGTCAAATCGTCCTGTTAGTCAGGAATTTACTTGTACTGCAAAATTCCGCTATCGCCAGGCTGATAATAAGGTGACAGTGAAAGTAGTAGATGCAGATAAGGTTGAAGTCATTTTCGATGAACCTATTCGTGCTGTGACACCTGGACAGGCTGTTGTATTTTACAATGGTGACGAGTGCTTAGGCGGCGGAACGATTGATGAAGTATACAAAAACGGTGAACGTCTGACGTATGTTGGCTAAGCTGTAAACAAGGTGCTGACTGTCAAAACAGTCAGTGCTTTTTTTTATGTCTAGCGTAAGCTGCTAGCCCCTCGAGGTCTTAAGACAATCCGTCTAAAAGGTAAAAAGCCACCTTTCGGCCGGCTTGTCTTAAGCTTGTCGGGGCTGAGCGAGCCGCTTCCGCTTTTCGAGTTTTATGCTATAATTTTTGAGAACGGAGTGAGATAAATGGATAAGAACCAACTTGGAATTGAAATGATGAAAGAAGGAAAATGGGAAGAAGCAGCCAAAGTTTTTATGGAAGTAATTGAAGCAAACCCGAACGATGCAGTAGCTTATGTTAATTTTGGTAATGTTTTATCAGCAGTTGGCGACCCTGAACGTGCGATGAAATTTTTTGAAAAGGCAATTGAACTAGGCGGCGGTGGAGCAGCCTATTATAGTGCAGGTGCACTACTATATGAAAAAGAACAATTTGATGAAGCTAAAAAAATGTTTGATCAAGCAATAAAAGAAGGCTTACATACTTCCGATAATTATTTTATGCTCGGCATGTGTTTAGTACAGCTCCAAACTGCTCGTCTTGCCTTACCGTATTTACAGCGGGCTGTTGAACTAAATCCAGACGACGCTGAAGCCCTGTTCCAATATGGCCTCTGTTTAGCACAGGAAGGCCTGTTAGATGAAGCCATCTCGCAATTACATAAATGCATTGAAATCGATGAACAGCATGCTGATGCACTTTATAATCTTGGTGTGGCGTATGCGTTTAAGGAAAATAAAGAACAAGCACTATCCTATTTGGATAAAGCAATCGAAATTCAACCAGATCATTTATTAGCGCTAAATACAAAGGCTGTCATATCTAGTTCAGATAATAATGTAAACTAACGATTTGAGTTGAAAGGGGGGAATTCCGTGGAACAACAGGACTCACTAGATTTATTTTCGGAACAGGGAAAATTTATCAAGGGCAAGCATTTGGTCACGATTTTTCACAATGAACAAAATTTATATACGGTGATGAGAATTCGTGTTGAGGAAACAAATTTGTCCTATGAGGATAAAGAGGCTGTCATCACCGGGTACTTCCCCCGAGTTCATGAACAAGAAACGTATATTTTTTATGGTGATATGAAGGACCATCCCCGTTTCGGCTTGCAGTTTCAAGCTACGCATTTCCGAAAGGACATGCCGCAATCAAAACAGGGAGTTATCAACTATTTAGCTGGTGAGATGTTTAAAGGAATCGGTAAAAAAACGGCTGAAAAGATTGTTGAAACTCTAGGTGAGAATGCAATCTCGAGAATATTAAATCAACCCTCGTTACTTGATTCCATACCAAAGCTTCCCCCTGAACGAGCCAAACTGCTTTACGATACGCTCATGGAGCATCAAGGGCTAGAGCAAATTATGGTCGCACTGAACCAATATGGATTCGGTCCGCAAATTTCGATGAAAATTTATCAAGCTTATAAAGAACAAACACTTGAGGTTATTCAAAAGAATCCTTATCAACTTGTCGAAGATATTGAAGGGATTGGCTTTGGTCGCGCCGATGAACTAGGTCATCAGCTTGGCATTACCGGAGCTCATCCCGATCGAATAAAAGCAGGCTTATATTACATGCTTGAGAGTGAGAGTATTCAAGCGGGACATGTATTTCTTGAAGCGCGTGATTTGTTAATCTCGGTCAAAGCCCTTTTAGAAGAAAATAAACGACAAGAGATCATTGAATTCGAGGATATTTCAAATGAGCTGATTAAACTTGGTGAAGAAGGAAAAATAGTCATTGAAGAGCAACTAGTTTATTTACCTTCGCTTTACTTTTCGGAAAAGGGAATTGTTTCACAGGTTAAACGATTAATGGCGCAAACAGAGTATGCTGAGCAATTTCCGGAATCGGAATTTTTATTGGCCTTAGGTGAGCTGGAGGAGCGTATTGGTGTTCAATATGCTCCGACACAAAAGGAAGCGATTCAAACGGCGCTCATGTCTCCAATGCTGATATTAACTGGTGGTCCGGGCACTGGGAAAACGACTGTTATTAAGGGGATTGTCGAGCTATATTCAGAGCTACATGGCTGCAGTTTAAATCCTAAGGACTATAAAAAAGAGGAGCCGTTTCCGTTTTTATTGGCAGCACCGACCGGTCGTGCAGCGAAGCGAATGGCTGAATCAACTGGCTTGCCAGCGGTAACGATTCACAGACTTCTTGGCTGGAACGGTGCTGAAGGCTTTGATCATCATGAAGGAAATCCTTTAGAAGGTAAAATCTTAATCGTTGACGAGACTTCCATGGTCGATGTATGGATGGCTAACCAACTTTTTAAAGCATTGCCACCAACCATTCAAGTAATATTAGTGGGTGATGAGGACCAGCTTCCATCCGTAGGTCCCGGTCAAGTCTTAAAGGATATGCTTCGTTCCGAGGTCATTCCAACTGTACGCTTAACCGATATTTATCGTCAGGCCGAAGGGTCGTCGATTATCGATTTAGCTCATGAAATTAAGCAGGGCAAGCTGCCTCCTCAAGTAACCGCACAGCAGAAGGACCGCTCGTTTATTCGCTGCTCCACTGCTCAGATTGCCGATGCCGTGGAGAAGGTCGTCCTTAACGCGAAAAAGAAAGGTTTTACTTCCAAGGATATTCAAGTACTGGCTCCTATGTATCGCGGACCAGCAGGGGTTGACCGCTTAAATGAGTTACTTCAAGAAATATTTAATTCTAATCCTGATGGTACGCGCAAAGAATTGCAATTTGGAGAAATAAAGTATCGGATTGGTGATAAAGTACTTCAGCTGGTGAACAAGCCCGAAAATAATGTTTTTAACGGTGATATTGGCGAAGTTATATCGATTTTTTATGCGAAGGAAAATGAAGAAAAGCAAGATATGGTGCTCGTTTCGTTTGAAGGCAATGAGGTCACCTATACTCGAAATGACTTGAATCAATTGACTCTTGCGTATTGCTGTTCAGTTCACAAATCACAAGGAAGCGAATTTCCGATTGTGATTTTACCAATCGTGAAAAGCTATTATCGAATGCTAAGACGGAATTTAATCTATACGGCGATTACGAGAAGTAAACAATTTTTGATTATCTGTGGTGAAGAGGAAGCGTTACGGACTGGGGTTGAACGTGCAGATGACCAGGCCCGCAATACCAAATTGTCGGACAAGCTTATCGAGGCATTGGAGCCGATGCGTCAAGCAGTACAGGAATCTCTACAGACTGCTCATGACTCCGAGCAGGAGGAACTCTCGTACGAAGAAAAGCTACTGTTAACTGACCCATTGATTGGAATGGAGCAACTGACTCCGTATGATTTTATGGAGGAACAGAAATAGATTTATTTGAGTAGTGTCTAGCGCAAGGCGCCATCGGTTCGAGGTCATAAGCCAATCCGTCCAGAAGGTAAAAGACAACCTTCCGGCCAGCTCGTCTTATGCTTGTCACCGATAGGCGGGCGCCTTGCGCTTTTCTTAGAAATGGTAAACGTTTCTCATTATGATTTTAAGACTGGAAGCCAAAACTAACAATGTTCGGAAAGGTGGGGAAAACTTTTGCGAACGTATTCGTTAGTTAAAGGTCTTCCAGTTTTTGATTTAAGGAATGGTTCAAAACTCGGCGAAGTTTGCGACTTATGTATTTCGAGCAATGGGAAAGTAGAAGGGCTGCTGCTAAAAAAGAAGACATTGTTTCACAAAATGAACAGAATTGAGATTGAAAATGTTGTTTCCTTTGGCACAGATGGTGTTATGGTTAGTCAGCCTCAGGTATTGGAACCACTTGTCGAACCTCCCGATTTTACGATTGAGCATCAACATAAACTTACCGGTAAAATGGTGATGTCGGCTGAAGGGGAGAAGTTGGGTCTTGTTGAGGATGTTTACTTTTTGGAAGAATTGGGCACAATCGTAGGGTATGAATGTACGGATGGATTCTTTTCAGATATAAAGGAAGGGAAACGAGTCGTGAAAACCGTTCAGCCACCTGCGATTGGAAAGGATACCATCATCGTAAATGTAGATCATGAGTGAGGTGTCCTACTTGTTACAGTGCCCAAACTGCCAGAGTAAAGATATTGGAAAAATCGGTATTAATCAGTATTATTGCTGGAATTGTTTTATCGAGCTTTCCTTGGGAAATGGTCTAATCCATACCCATCAAGTCGAGGAAGATGGTTCATTAAGTTCACTTGATGATTTATTTGATGAGGACGAGCGTAGATACAGTGTGTAAAAATGACAATTAGAGGTGATACGGATGAACAAGGTAGTTTCCTCTGCTCTTGCCATCGGTGCAGGAGTGGCAGCATTTACTATGATGCGAAATAATAATATGATGTCTGGCCGACAAATGAAACGAATGGGAAAACGTATCAGTAAAATGTTTTAAATTAGATTAGTGTGGTAATATCCCCTAGGCGTGAGCCTACGGGGATTTTTTTTATGTTGATGATTTGTGGCGGTATTCGGGTGGGATAGACGGAGGCGTAGTATGTACACCGTATAAGTGCCCTCAATTTCAGATTTACGGAAAATTAGGGTACTAAGGGAAGTCATAAGTACCCTCAATTTCAGATTCATCGAAAATTAGGGTACTAAGGGGCGATAAGTGCCCTCAATTTCAGTTTCACCGAAAATTAGGATACTAAGGGAAGCCATAAGTGCCCTCAATTTCAGATTTACGGAAAATTAGGGTACTAAGGGGTGATAAGTGCCCCCAATTTCAGTTTCACCGAAAAATAGGATACTAAGGGAAGCCATAAGTGCCCTCAATTTCGGTTTCACCGAAAATTAGGATACTAAGGGAAGCCATAAGTGCCCTCAATTTCAGATTCATCAAAAATTAGGGTACTAAGGGAGGCGATAAGTACCCTAATTTTCAACTGTACCAAAAATCAGGGCACTTAAATAAACAAGAAACAACTATTCTCACTATAACCAAGAAAAAAATCGAAGCATAAATTCCCCTTAACACTAGAAACTATTATGGAGGAGGGGTGAGCATGGAGATTCAGATGAAATGGTTTTATCGAATCGGCTTCTTATTGCTTTTATTTGGTATGATATTTATTTTTCTAAAACTGCAGCAATTATGGTTGCCTGTTCTAAGAATAATGATTACCGTATTCATCCCATTTATCATCGCTGCATTTATCAGCTATTTGCTCCATCCAACGATAGAAAGGTTACATGGAGCCGGTTTACACCGCGGCTTGGCTGTTATCATCATCTATTTAATATTTTTTGGGGGTATCGGATATGGATTATACAAAGGTATCCCAGCCATTATCCACCAATTAAAGGATCTATCAGAAAATATCCCCGTACTAGCAGACCAGTACCGGGACATGGTCGATGAAATACAGAAAAAAACGAATCAATGGCCAGAAGGCGCCCGAGAAAGAATAGACGATGGTATCCTTGCTGTTGAGGAAAAGCTGAATCAATTTTTGGAAAAGGTCTTAACCGGATTTGTTGAGTTGATAAATTCAATTGTCGTATTTGCCATTATCCCTTTCATCGCTTTTTATATGCTTAAAGATTATCATCTTATGAAAAAGGCATTATGGTACATAACGCCACGAAAATGGCGAAAACAAGGGGTCTTGTTTTTACGGGATGTTGATGCCACCCTCGGAAATTACATTCGTGGTCAACTCTTAGTCTGCCTTGTGGTGGGTGCGATATCAGCTGTTCTGTTTTGGGTAACAGATATGCGCTATCCGTTATTGCTAGGGTTTATTATTGGAGTAACGAATGTAATCCCATATTTTGGACCGATTATTGGCGCGATTCCAGCTGTCATCATTGGTGCAACTGTATCTGTAAAAATGGTGATTGTTTCGCTGATTATTATCTTCGTTTTGCAATTTCTCGAAGGGAATATTTTATCACCGTTTATAGTCGGAAAAAGCTTACATATGCATCCAATTTTAATCATGTTTGCACTTTTGGTTGGTGGGGAGATCGGTGGGATTTTGGGGTTGATCATTGCAGTCCCAATCCTGTCGATCATCAAGGTGGCCATCATCCATGGCAAGGAGCATATCATGAAATATCGGGAAAATATCAGCACATTACCCAAACATTGACAAACTATTTCCCGATTTTATATAATTCGGCTATATGCATATTTAACATGTTGAAGGAACAAGTATGTTATAGACCATCTTAAGGTAAAGTCTGGAAGCGAAAGTTCGCATTTCAAGATGAACATTTACCTGCCAGAGAGGAATTTCCCAGGCTGAAAGAAATTCTAGGATGAAGAATAACAGAACGCTAGTCCGGAGTGCAGCTAACCCCTGCCGTTTACCGCGTTAAGGTGATTTGAGAGGTGGACGTGCTAGTTTTGTCCATAATCAGGGTGGTACCGCGAGAAGCATAGCTCTCGTCCCTGTTTTTAGGGATGAGGGCTTTTTGTATTGTTTTTTAGAAAATAAGGAGGGTTTTTTGGTGAAAAAGAATTTAACAGGCTCAGATATTCGCCGGCTTTATTTAGAATTTTTTAAAGAAAAAGGACATGCAGTGGAGCCAAGCGCCCCGCTTGTACCGCATGATGATCCGTCACTACTATGGATTAACAGCGGTGTTGCAACATTAAAAAAATATTTTGATGGTCGTGTCGTTCCTGAAAATCCAAGAATCACTAATGCGCAAAAATCAATCCGCACAAACGATATCGAAAATGTAGGAAAAACAGCTAGACACCACACATTCTTCGAAATGCTAGGGAACTTCTCTATCGGCGAATACTTCAAGGAAGAAGCGATCGAGTGGGCTTGGGAATTCTTAACAAGTGAAAAATGGATTGGCTGGGATCCGGAACGCTTATCAGTTACCATCCATCCTGAAGATACAGAAGCATATGAATATTGGCATAAGAAAATTGGTATTCCTGAAGAAAGAATCATCCGTTTAGAAGGGAACTTCTGGGATATCGGTGAAGGCCCAAGTGGACCGAATACAGAAATTTTCTATGACCGAGGTCCAGAATATGGCGACGACCCGACAGATCCTGAACTATATCCTGGCGGTGAAAATGAACGTTATCTAGAGGTTTGGAACCTTGTGTTCTCACAATTCAACCATAACCCTGATGGAACATACACACCACTTCCAAAGAAAAACATTGATACTGGGATGGGACTTGAGCGGATGGCCTCCGTTGTTCAAGATGTTCCTACGAACTTCGATACAGACTTATTTATGCCGATTATCAATGCAACAGAAGAAATTTCTGGTGTGAAATACCGTGAAAATAAAGAACTTGACGTTGCCTTTAAAGTAATCGCTGACCATATTCGTACAGTAGCGTTTGCGATTGGTGATGGTGCCCTACCTTCAAACGAAGGCCGTGGATATGTATTACGTCGTCTACTTCGTCGAGCCGTTCGCTATGCAAAGCATATCAATATCGAGCGTCCGTTTATGTATGAATTAGTTCCAGTTGTCGGCGAAATTATGCACGATTTTTATCCAGAGGTCAAAGAAAAAACAGACTTTATTCAAAAAGTAATTAAAAACGAAGAAGAGCGATTCCATGAAACCTTACATGATGGCCTAGCGATTCTATCAAGTGTGATTAAAAAGCAAAAAGACCAAAATAGCGATACCATTCCTGGTGAAGATATTTTCCGATTATATGACACTTATGGCTTCCCGGTTGAATTAACAGAAGAATACGCCGAAGAAGAAGGCATGAAGGTTGACCATAATGGCTTTGAAAAGGAAATGGAGTTACAACGTGAGCGCGCACGTGCCGCAAGACAAGATGTTGATTCCATGCATGTTCAAGGTGGCGTACTTGGCGATATTAAAGTACAGAGCGACTTTATTGGTTACAATCAATTAGAAACAAATGCAACAGTATTAGTGATTTTAAAAGATGGACAAATTGTGACTGAAGCAAATGCAGGCGATGAAATTCAGTTCATTTTAGATGAGACGCCTTTCTATGCCGAAAGCGGTGGTCAAATTGCTGACAAAGGTATGCTTGAAGCAGCAGGAGTAAAAGTAGCTGTTAAAGACGTTCAAAAAGCTCCAAACGGACAGAATCTTCAACAAGCTGTTGTTGTTGAGGGGACGCTGACAACTAATCAACAAGTTACAGCATCCGTAGACCAAGATAATCGGGCTCACATCATTAAAAACCATACAGCAACTCATTTACTTCATCAGGCATTAAAGGATGTGCTTGGCGAGCATGTTAATCAGGCGGGTTCTCTTGTTGAAGCAGAGCGATTACGTTTTGACTTCTCTCATTTCGGTCAAATACATCCGGAAGAATTAGAAAGAATTGAAACAATCGTCAATGAAAAAATTTGGCGCAGCTTGCAAGTTAACATCGATTTAAAACCAATCGCTGAAGCGAAAGAAATGGGAGCGATGGCGTTATTCGGCGAAAAATACGGCGATATCGTTCGTGTTGTTCAAGTTGGTGATTACAGCTTAGAGCTTTGCGGAGGATGTCACGTGCCAAATTCGTCTGTGATTGGATTATTTAAAATTGTTTCAGAATCAGGTATCGGGGCTGGAACTCGTCGTATTGAAGCAGTCACTGGCGAAGCAGCTTACCAATTATTGAATGATCAATTGAGCATTTTAAAGGATGCAGCTACAAAGTTGAAAACAAATCCGAAAGATGTCGCTAATCGTGTTGAAGCACTTCTCGGTGAAATCAAGCAATTACAACGTGAAAATGAATCTTTAGCTGCAAAATTGGGCAATATTGAAGCTGGAAGCATTATTTCTAAAGCGAAGGAAATTGATGGTGTGAAGGTGCTTTCTGCAAAGGTTCAAGCAACAGATATGAACAATTTGCGAAACATGGCTGACGATTTAAAACAGAAAATCGGTTCTGGAATTATCCTACTTGGCAGCGTAAACGAAGGAAAAGTCAATCTGATTGCCGGAGTCACAAATGATTTAATTGAAAAGGGCTTCCATGCAGGAAAGCTTATTAAAGAAGTGGCTACTCGCTGCGGAGGTGGCGGCGGAGGTCGTCCTGATATGGCTCAAGCGGGTGGTAAAGACCCTAGCAAATTGGACGCTGCGCTAATCTTTGTTGACGAATGGGTGAAATCCGTTTGATTCGTAAACAAAGTAGTGTAAAATGTAGATAACCATTTCATATCAACGGTTTATTGCTCCACTGAAAAAAGCGAGGTGCAAAAGATGAGCTCATTTGATAAAACAATGAGATTTAACTTTCCTGAAGAGCCAATTGAGCATAATGTCACGGAAGTTCTTAATCAGGTTTATGCAGCACTACAGGAAAAAGGATATAACCCTATTAATCAAATTGTTGGTTATTTGTTATCGGGTGATCCTGCCTATGTTCCACGTCATCGTGATGCTCGCAATATTATCCGCAAATTAGAACGTGATGAAATTATTGAAGAATTGGTTAAATCTTACTTAAAACATCATCATGAGGGGTAGTTTATGCGGGTAATGGGTTTGGATGTCGGTACAAAGACAGTTGGTGTGGCAATAAGTGATGAATTAGGCTGGACCGCACAAGGACTGACAACCTTAAAGATTAACGAGGATGAACAAGAGTTTGGATTTGAGGAAATTGAAAAGCTGATTAAAGAACACCTAGTCGATAAAATAGTCGTTGGATTGCCTAAGAACATGAACGGAAGTATTGGTCCACGGGGCGAGGCATGTCAGTTTTACGCAAGTGAATTGGAGCGACTATATGGAGTTCCCACCGTCCTATGGGATGAAAGGCTTACGACAATGGCAGCAGAGCGAGTTCTTCTTGAAGCTGATGTCAGTCGAAAGAAACGGAAAAAAGTCATTGATAAAATGGCCGCAACGCTCATACTACAAGGCTACTTAGATAGCAAATAATAAAGAGGTGCTAATAATGGATCACGGAGAAAACAACATTACAGTAGTAGACGAAAACGGTAACGAACAGTTATGTGAGGTTTTGTTTACATTTGATTCAGAAGAATTTGGGAAGTCTTATGTGCTATATTATCCAGTTGGTGCGGATGAAGGCGATGAAGAGGATATCGAAATCCATGCTTCTGCATTCACTCCTAACGTAAATGGAGAAGATGGCGATTTAATGCCAATCGAAACAGACGAAGAATGGGATTTAATCGAAGAAATGCTTAATACTTTCCTAGAAGAGCAAGATGAAGAATAATTTTTTATAGAAAAGCTGCCCGAGACTCAGGTCCCGGGCATTTTTTTGTGTTTGAGTACTTGGATAGTGTGGGTGACAAATAATTAGTACCCAATAAAGGTCATTAAGCACTTGGTTTATGTAAAAAACGAAAACAAAATCGATGATGAGTCCTTATTTTCGAACATGAAAATAGAAAAATATGGATGAAACCAAAAAAAATGTAGTATTTTGCTACAAAAAATGAAAATATAGTATAATGGGTCGAGATATATAAAAGAAAAAGTTAGCCTTATGTGAGTGGAGGGAAGGTTTTTGTCAGACAGGAAGCAAGATAAAAATGTTTTTCAACAAAGCTTGATTGAGCGCCAAAGCGAAGCAAAGGTAGTCCGTAAAATTGTACTGATTGCAGCTATTATTATTTTCTTATTAATTGGTGCCGTATTTGGTGGAGGTTATTTCTATATTAAATCAGCATTGAAACCGGTGGATCCTAGCAATAAAAAAGAAGTGGCAGTTGAAATCCCGATTGGATCATCCGTATCTGGAATTGGTCAAATATTACAAGAAAATGGCATTATTAAGAATGCCAAAGTATTTAAATACTATGTGAAATTTAAAAATGAAGCAGATTTTATGGCTGGTGAATATCAGTTAGCACCATCTATGACTCTTCCAGAAATTTTGAGTAAGCTCAAAACTGGAAAAGTGTTAGAAGAAGTAGTCTTTAAAATAACCATTCCCGAAGGCAAGCAATTGCGACAAATTGCTGAGATTATCGCTGAAAAAACGAATAGAGAGCATGATGAGGTTTTTAATACGTTAAACGATTCGGAATTTGTAAAATCGATGATGGAAAAATACCCTGATCTGTTAACAAATGAAATCCTAAGTGACCAAGTCATGTATCCGTTAGAGGGTTATTTATTTCCAGCCACCTATCCATTCTATGAAGAAGCACCTTCGTTAGAAAAAATTGTAACTGAAATGCTGAACAAAACGAGAGACGTTGTTCGTGAATACGAAGGCCAAATGAGTGAAAAGGAGATGTCGCCTCATAAGCTATTAACGATGGCTTCTTTAATTGAAGAAGAAGCAACTGAGAAAGCTGATCGACATACAATCGCAAGTGTCTTTTACAATCGTATAAATATTGATATGCCTTTGCAAACGGACCCAACCGTTTTGTATGCAAAAGGCAAACATAAGGACCGAGTTTTGTACGAAGATTTAGAGGTAGATTCCCCATATAACACATACAAAAATACGGGACTTCCACCTGGCCCAATCGCTTGTGCAGGGACTATGTCGATTGAGGCTGCATTGAATCCAGAGGAAACGGATTTCCTATATTTCCTTGCAACAGCGGAAGGGAATGTAATTTTTACCAAATCGCTTGATGAACATAATCGAGAGAAGGCCAAGCATATTACTGGTAAATAACTTAAATTAGCATTCTAAATTTTTTTGTGATAAAATTATTCGAGTGTTTTATCCACCATTGCAATAGCGTCCACCACGGAAAGGAGTTTTTATTGAAACAGTACAACTGTTTCATATCTCTTATCTGTGAACGCTATTTTTTCTTGTTAAAAAGTTAAATTTAGTACAGTCTAGCTACAGCGGCTAGGGGCTCGGGGTCACAATGCAAGCCGCTACCGCTTTTCAAAGGGGTGAACGTGGCTTGGATAATCAAAAGCTGCAATTATATATAGAGGAGTTAATTCCTAAACGTACAGAATTGCTGACTGAAATAGAGCAGTATGCACAGGAAAATGAGATACCGATTATGGAAATAGTCGGGATTGAGGCATTGCTACAGCTCCTTAGAATCCAAAATCCTCAAACCATTTTAGAGGTTGGGACAGCTATCGGTTATTCTTCACTAAGAATGGCGTATGCACTGCCTGATGCAAAAATCATTACCATTGAAAGAGATGAGTCTCGGCTTCAAAAAGCAGTAGAGTACATCGGCAAGGCTGCAAAACAGGAGCAAATTATCATCATTAATGGGGATGCGCTTGAGGTAGAGGAGCAAATAAAACCACATGGGCCTTTCGATGTGATTTTTATTGATGCCGCAAAAGGGCAGTATCAGCGCTTTTTCGACCTATATTCGCAGTACTTAGCGGATGGTGGTTTAATTATTACTGATAATGTCTTGTTTAAAGGATTGGTTGCTGAGGCAATGATTGATAGTAGAAGCTTGCGAGCGTTAGTTAGAAAAATTCGTAACTATAACAGCTGGCTAATGGAACACCCCGATTATCATACTGTAATTATTCCCGTTGGAGACGGGATTGCGATTAGTAAAAAAAGAGGTGAACAAGGATGAGCAAACCGGAATTATTAGTGACGCCCACTTCACTAGACGATATTGCACCACTATCTGAAGCTGGTGCAGATGCTTTTATGCTTGGTGAACAGCGTTATGGTCTGCGATTAGCAGGAGAATTTAACCGTGATATGGTGAAACAAGCGATTGAAATAGCTCATCAGCATGGGAAAAAGGTATATGTTGCGATGAATGCTATTTTCCACAATGAAAAGATTGATGAGTTAGCAGAGTACATTGCATTTTTAAGCTCTGTAGGGGCTGATGCCATTGTGTATGGCGATCCAGCTGTGCTAATGGTTGCTCGTGAAACAGCACCGAATATGAAGTTACATTGGAATACCGAAACATTAGCAACAAACTGGTATCACTGCAACTATTGGGGGCGTAAGGGAGCAAAACGAGCGGTTTTAGCCCGAGAAATTAGTATGGACGCAGTGATTGAAACAAAGGAAAATGCTGAAGTGGAAATTGAAGTGCAAGTGCACGGAATGACTTGCATGTTCCAATCAAAACGGAGCTTGCTTGGTCATTATTTTGAATATCAAGGCAAGCAGGTGGAAGTACAAAAAAGCAAATACGAAAGAAATAAGTTCTTGCATGATAAAGAACGCGGCAACAAATATCCAATTTTTGAAGATGAAAATGGCACCCATATTATGAGTCCAAACGATGTTTGTATGATTGATGAACTTCAAGATATGATTGAAGCTGGCGTAGATTCATTCAAAATCGAAGGCATCTTGAAAAATCAGGAATATTTGATTGCGGTAACGCAGCTTTATCGGAAAGCTATTGATGTTTGTGTTGAAGACCCTGATGCATATGAGGATTTAAAAACGGATCTATTGGAGGACATACGTGAAGTTCAGCCAGTTGACCGTTCACTCGACACAGGTTTCTTCTTCAAGGAAACCGTTTATTAATTATACCTAACAACGAAAGTTGATTGGAGCGGAAATCAACCACCATTAAAGGAGGCAAAAAAGGATGACTGCAGATATAAAAAGCAAAATATCCGAAATCATTGATGGCAAACGTGTCATCGTAAAAAAACCGGAACTCCTTGCGCCTGCCGGTAATCTAGAAAAGCTAAAGATTGCTGTACAATATGGAGCAGATGCAGTATTTATCGGTGGACAGGAATACGGGCTGCGTTCAAATGCAGATAATTTCACTTTTGCGGAAATGAGAGAAGGCGTCGAATTCGCCAAACAATATGGTGCAAAAATTTATGTAACGACTAATATTTTTGCCCACAATGAAAATATTGATGGATTAGAGGATTATATTCTTGGTCTTAAAAATGCAGGAATTCATGGAATTATCGTAGCGGATCCTCTTATTATTGAAACGTGTCGCAGACTTGCACCTGAGATCGAAGTCCATTTAAGTACACAACAATCTCTCTCGAATTGGAAAGCAATCCAATTTTGGAAAGAGGAAGGACTTGAGCGGGTCGTATTAGCTCGTGAAACGAGTGCTGAGGAGATTAAAGAAATGAAGGAGAAGGTTGATATCGAAATTGAAACCTTCATTCATGGGGCAATGTGTATTGCCTACTCAGGCCGTTGCACCTTGAGTAATCATATGACAGCTCGGGATTCCAATCGAGGCGGCTGCTGCCAGTCCTGTCGTTGGGATTATGACCTCTATGAGAAGGATGGAGAGACGGAAACCGCGTTATTTGCTGAAAATGATGAGCCGTTCGCGATGAGCCCAAAGGACCTTAATCTCATTCAGTCAATTCCAAAAATGATTGAACTAGGAATTGATAGCCTGAAAATCGAAGGGCGGATGAAATCAATCCATTATATTGCAACTGTAGTGAGTGTTTATCGTAAGGTGATAGATACGTATTGTGCCGACCCTGATCATTTTGAAATTAAACAGGAATGGCTAGATGAGTTGGATAAATGCGCGAACCGTGATACCGCATCAGCATTTTTTGAAGGGGTACCAGGGTATAAAGAGCAAATGTTTGGAAATCATAGCAAAAAGACGACATACGAATTTGCTGGATTGGTATTAGACTATAATCCTGAGACACAAATGGTGACTCTCCAACAACGGAACCATTTTAGACCAGGAGACGAAGTAGAATTTTTTGGTCCGGAAATTGAAAACTTTACTTATGTGATTGATAAGATTTGGGATGAAGACGGAAATGAGCTTGATGCAGCGCGTCATCCACTCCAGATAGTAAAATTTAAAATGGACCGACCAGTTTTCCCTAACAACATGATGCGAAAGGAGAACTAAACCTTATGGTTCCCAAACCTGTTGTTATAGGTGTCGCCGGTGGCTCAGGATCTGGTAAGACAAGTGTAACAAAGTCAATTTGCCGTCATTTCACCGGTCATTCCATCTTAATGCTTGAACAGGATTACTATTACAAAGATCAAAGCCATGTACCGTTTGAACAGCGTTTAAAAACAAATTATGATCATCCATTGGCATTTGATAATGATTTATTAATTCAACATATTAAAAGCTTGTTAAATTATCAATCGATTGATAAGCCGGTCTATGATTATTCCATCCATACCCGCTCTGATGAAGTCATCAAGGTGGAACCAAAGGATGTTATTATTTTAGAAGGAATTTTAGTACTTGAAGATGAACGTCTTCGTGATTTAATGGATATTAAATTATTTGTTGATACAGATGCTGATTTGAGAATTATTCGTAGACTTAAGAGGGATATTAAGGATAGAGGTCGAACGATGGAATCCGTTATTGATCAATATGTGAACGTTGTGCGACCTATGCATAACCAATTTATTGAACCAACGAAGCGATATGCGGATATTATTATTCCAGAGGGCGGTCACAACCACGTAGCCATTGATTTGATGGTCACAAAAATACAAACAATTCTTGAACAAAAATCATTTTTATGAAACAATAGCATAGATAATAAAAAAGTATAAAATTAGGCGCGCCCTATCTCAGGACGCGCTCCTATGTATTTATTGATCCTACATATTATTTATCCACAATTTCAATGGGGGATTGTGACGACTAGAAGGAGTGAATGTCTTTGGCTACAGAAAAAGTATTCCCGATGACACAGGCAGGGAAAGAAAAGTTAGAACAAGAATTAGAACAGTTAAAAACCGTGAAACGAAAAGAAGTTGTTGAACGGATTAAAATTGCTAGAAGCTTTGGTGACCTTTCTGAAAACTCAGAGTACGATTCTGCAAAAGAAGAGCAAGCATTTGTTGAAGGTCGGATTACGACTCTTGAAAACATGATTCGTAATGCAAAAATCATTGCTGAAGATGAAATGCGCAGCGATGAAGTTGCTTTAGGTCGATCTGTAACATTTATTGAGCTTCCTGATGGCGATGAAGAAACCTATACGATTGTAGGTAGTGCAGAAGCAGATCCATTTGAAGGTAAAATTTCAAACGATTCACCAATTGCCCGAAGCTTAATGGGCAAAAAAGTTGGCGATGAAGTTTCTGTTCAAACTCCTGGTGGAGAAATGAACGTAAGAATTACTTCAATTAAATAGCAATAATAGTTTGAAAACTGTGCACCTCGTCAAAACTTATGACGAGGTGTTTTTATGCTGAAAAGGAAACGAATTTTAGTATGGGCCATTATTAGCTTTATTTGTGTCCTACTGTTAATGGGAAGACTAGTGCAAATTCAATTGATAGATACAAAGAGCTTTTCGAAGCATCAAGTTAATATTTTGGAAGCAAGCGTAAAGCAACGATCCCAAGAGGTAGTATTGGATAGTGGTAGAGGTAATTTTCTAGACCGCAATGGTAAACCTCTTATTTATGATAGGCAGCAGGTGCTCATTCTGTTTCCTTTTTTAAAAAAAATGAACTGGGATCCAGGTAAGGTTGCTGATATCATTCGCGCAGATAAGCAGGACTTAATGAAACAAATCCAAACTGCAAACAAACCCTTTGCGTACGGTGAACCCAATCCGCTCCGATTGACTAGCTCGCAAATGGAAAAAATCAATGCGTTAAAAATTCCTGGAGTATTTGCCGTTGAGCGGAAATACTTGCTTGAGAAGACTCCTGCAGAGCAGTTGATTGGAATTGTAAAGGAAAATAATCAAGAGCTTCTAAAGCGTTATCCAAACAAGGAATATCCCAGCAATACCTTAATTGGAATTTCCGGGCTTGAAAAAAGCTTTGATGAGTTTTTAATTGCTGAAGGAGAGTCCAAGCTTGTATATCATGTTGATGGTGATGGTGCACCGTTATTTGGTGTTGATGTGAGATACGTTGATTCGGCAAATCCTTATTATCCAGTCAACATTAAAACAACAATTGATAAAAAAATGCAAATGACAGCTGAAAGTCTTGTTGATACTCACGGAATAAAAAAAGGTGGATTAGTTTTGCTCGATGCAAAAACTAACCAAGTGTTAGCGATGGTTTCTCGTCCAAGCATTAATCATAAAGATCCTTATGCTGGGAATGGGATTGAGAATCTCATGATTAAGCAGCAAATTATGGGTTCGGTTTTTAAGACAGTCATCGCCGCTGCGGCTATCGATTATAATTTGAATGCACCGACTCGAACCTTCAATTGTAGTCGAAAAATTAATGGAGACCCAGATTTAAAGTATAATCATGGGATGCTTACATTTAACGATAGCTTTGCTCGCAGCTGCAATGCAACTTTTGGGCAAATTGCTAATGAACTGAAGGATATCGATCCAAACATTATTGAGGAATATGCAGCTAAGCTAGGAATTGTCGGACAGGTTGGCTGGAGGGGCTCGGTATTTCATCTGGATGAATTTGCGCAATTACCCGATGAAGAGAAGGGACGCGTCTTTCTTAGTGAAAGCGCCAAAAAGGATCAAAACTTTGTTGCGATGACTGGAATAGGTCAACACGAGGTCAGGGCAACACCGCTTGCTGTTGCTAATATGATGGCAACGATTGCTAGAGGCGGAAAAAGGGAAATGGTCCGCGTAACTTCAAAAATCGAATATCAAAATGGGACGACGATGTTTGATTTTAACGAAAGTGGAGCAAAGGAAGAAACGATTGCCCCATACACCGCGATGAAATTACAGGAGCTACTGCGTGAGGTTGTTACAAATGACCACGGTACAGGGCGTTGGTTTAAAGATCTTCCTTATGCAGTTGCTGGAAAATCGGGTACAGCAGAAACTGGGAAATTCGAGAATGAGAAGCAGCTACATAACAAATGGTTTGCTGGCTATTTCCCCTATGAGAATCCAAAATATGTGTTAGTTGCTGTAAATTTAGACGTGCCTGACGATCAAGGTGGAGTCAATCAACTCTTCGCAGATATGGTGTCAGAGCTATATGAGATAGATCAACTCAAAAATGCCCAATAATAAACTCCTTCAAGTTTTAATAATGTCGTGTTAAAATATTAAGCGAACTTGTCAAAGGAGGCTTTATCTTTTGAAAAGCAATTTTAATCAATCACGAGAAGGTATGCGTTCTGAAGTGCGTTCAAAACGAAGAAGAACAAATATGATTTTGAATGGCTTAATTGCCCTTGTGCTACTGTTAATCGTGATCGTATCAGTCTCTATTTTTTCAAATGATGATGAAACTGAAACGCAAAAGGACCAAGCTATTGAGGAGAAACGAAACGATAGCCCAGCGGAAAAAACGACAAAAGAGGTAAAACAAGAAACCTCAAAACAAAGTAAGTCAACTCAATCTGATTCTAAAACTAAAGACAAAGATACCAAGAAAGACAAAAAGCAGGAGAGTGACACCGAGGTGATTACTGAAGGTGGCGGCGACAATGTTCAAAGGATGATTGTGAATCCTGCATGGGAACCAGTGGGTACAACGCAATCTGGGCCAAATTCTTCTGAATCAGTGGACTGGGATGAACGAGTGAAGGCGCTCGCTTCGGCAATTGGTGCTGATGAAAGCACAATGACGGTGTGGTATTTAAGTCGAGATGGCGGTCCGGATAAATCTATCGGAACCGTGACAGAAAAAGGAAATCCTCAAGCTTACCGTGTATATCTTGAATGGCAAGATGAAGGTGGTTGGAAGCCAGTAAAGGTTGAGGAATTAATAGAAAATGACAAAGTTCAACAATAATTAACTTAAATCAGGGCTGCTTCTATTTCAGAAGTAGTCCTTTTTGTTTTATACTACATAAGTACGTTAAAATATGGATAAGGCTAACAAAGATACAAACAATTGAAAAGAGGTTGAAGAATGAAGGTTGCTATCATCGGAGCAATGGAAGAAGAAGTAAGCTTACTTAGAAAAAATATTGAAAATCAGCAGGTTGAAATAATTGCAGGTTGCGAATTTACGACTGGAAATATGGATGGAGTGGAGGTAATACTGCTCCGTTCAGGAATCGGAAAAGTGAATGCTGCTATGTCGACAACCATTTTACTGCAAAAATTTGCACCTGATTATATTATTAATACTGGTTCAGCAGGTGGCTTTGATCCAAGTTTAAACGTTGGCGATGTGGTCATTTCCTCTGAAGCCCGTCACCATGATGTTGATGTGACAGTATTTGGTTATGAATATGGACAAGTTCCTAAATTACCACCTGCCTTCACAGCAACAGAAAAGCTTGTTTTAATCGCAGAACAAAGCGCAAAAGAAATAGAAGGCATTCAGGTTGTAACAGGTGTTATCGCTACAGGAGATACGTTTATGAACGATCCAGAACGAGTAGAGCATGTCCGTTCAAAATTTACGAACCTCCAAGCGGTTGAAATGGAAGCTGCTGCAATCGCACAAGTTGCCCACCAGTTTGATGTACCATTTGTGATTATCCGTTCCTTGTCAGACATTGCCGGAAAAGAATCCAATGTCTCGTTTGAACAATATTTAGATAAGGCAGCAGTCAATTCCGCAACATTAGTTATGAAAATTGTAGCGGGATTGAAAAACAGCTAATGAAAGACTAAGGGTTCCAGTATTGGAGCCCTTTTTGATTGAGGAAAGGAACTGAAATATTTGAGATATGTAATTTGTCGGAATATTACTAACGAATTATGTTTACATTAGCCAATGTTCTGACTATAATAACCAGTGTAAGCGAAAATTACCAATATCATTAAGGAGGTCGAATAAAATGACAGTAAACACTTTAACTACAAACAACCAAAACTTAATCATCCAGTTACACACATTCGACCAACAGGTATGGTGCGCTTAATTTTTTACCTTATAAAGCATATCCTAGCCGCAAGGGGAATGGTGTCTCCTGCGGTATTTTTGTGCCCAATTTGAACTAACAGCCGCAGGAATAGGTCTCTCTTGCGGTTTTTTGTGTTGTTCGGGTATGGAAAAAAATAACAGTAAAGGAGGTGATTAGAAATGACTTTAAATATTCTATTTTTAACAATTACTATTAATAAACGAAAGCGATCGAAGGAAGAAGTAAATCATCAGCAATTCGTTGAACACATTTATGAACAAAATAAAGACCGACAATTTTCAATGTATCGTTATTTCTAATTTTTAGTTAAAAATAAAAAGAAGGGTGGTTATATATATGATGATGCTCGGTAAAAACTCAAAAAAACGCTTGTGGGTGGAGAAAGATACCGCATAGTGAAGTTTCAAAAAGAAAGCATTAGCCCCAGCGGTTAATGCTTTTTTGTGTGTCAGTCTAAATGTTGCTTTCATCTCCAATCAACATCGTCAAGATCAATCCTTTTTTGTTTATAAAAATAATAACGGACAGACACATACTAGCCTCTTTTTACATAGGAATTAGGTATAGGCGATGGCCTAATTTTGCGGGGGGTGAATATATGTCTGGAATCTTAACAGCACTCGGTTATTTAGTAAAGGAAATTATCTTTCTTGTCTCATATGTAAAAAATAATGCATTTCCTCAGCCCTTGTCTGCAGCAGATGAACGAAAATATTTACAACTCATGGCAAATGGAGATCAGCATGCCCGGAATATGCTGATTGAGCATAATTTGAGGCTAGTTGCTCATATTGTGAAAAAATTTGAAAATACTGGTGAAGATGCCGAAGATTTGATTTCAATTGGAACAATCGGATTAATAAAAGCAATTGAGAGTTATTCAGAAGGAAAAGGAACGAAGTTGGCTACTTATGCTGCTCGGTGTATAGAAAATGAAATTCTGATGCATTTAAGAGCTTTAAAGAAGACAAAAAAGGATGTTTCATTACATGACCCGATTGGACAGGATAAAGAAGGAAACGAAATCAGCTTAATCGATGTACTGAAAAGTGAGTCAGAGGATGTTATTGATACAATTCAATTAAATATGGAGCTCGAAAAAGTAAAAAAATATATCGATGTATTAGATGAAAGGGAAAAGGAGGTCATTATCGGGAGATTTGGTTTAGATCTTCAAAAAGAAAAAACTCAACGAGAAATCGCTAAAGAGCTCGGAATTTCAAGGAGCTATGTTTCACGGATTGAGAAGCGGGCGCTAATGAAAATGTTTCATGAATTTTATCGAGCTGAAAAGGAAAAACGTAAAAATGGAAATGGTTAATGTCCCGCATAATTACGGACAACTTAAAATGCATCGAATAATAAACCAACAAACAACAAAAAATATTCACAAAAAAAACAGCACTGTTGATCGTGCTGTTTTTTGTTGGTTATAAAATTATAAATTTTAACGCTGTGGATAAGTTTCACAACGTTATACACGTCCAGCTCCAGCGCCTCATCAAGGCGCTTGCGCTTTTGTTCTGAGTTCAACTCGATTATATTTTCTTTAGCTTAAAAGGGCTGACCATTAGTAACGATAACAGAATCATAATAAAGATAAAGCTTTGAGGTGGTGTGTGTGGAATCGCCAAAAAGCTTAGTGTAGCAAGGCAGCCAGCGGCAGTAATAGGTAATCCGGTAAAGTATCCATTGCTTTCTGTAATATTGAAGCGGGCTAAGCGAAATGCACCACAACCAATGAAGAATACAGTGAAGAAAATACCTGGGGCACCAAATTCAAATAAAATTCCTTGATATAATAATAGTGCAGGGGCGACTCCAAATGATATAATATCACTCATGGAATCGAGTTGCTTGCCAAGCTCTGATTCAATATGAAATTTCCTTGCGGCCATCCCGTCAAAGCGGTCAGCCAATGCTGCAACAAAAATTAGTAGGAGACTGAGTCTTAAATTGCCATTTAATCCAACAATGATTGCATATCCACCTAGGCCTAAATTTGTTAGTGTTAAGACGTTTGCTGTTTGACTCTTTAGCTTCTTAATGGTTTGATCAAATACTTCTAGTAAAAACAATTATCCTCACTCCTTAGGACGGAAAGGGCTTACTGAACTTATATAATAATATTTAATTTTAAAGGTTTTATGCATGTGAGTAAAGATTATTTCACACATATTTGGAGGTTAGGGCATGATTAGTGCTTTATACAGAATCTTAATTGAATTAACAAATGGACGACTGACTTCAGCGATACTAAAACGATTTGCTACCTCACAACTGAGTCGTTTTATTATACCTTCTTTCGCAAAGGTCTATAATCTTAATTTGAAGGAAATGGAAAAAAATCTCAATGAATTTTCTACATTACATGATTTATTTACAAGAAGATTAAAGCGAAATGCGCGATCTCATGACCCGGCTACAAACATTGTGAGCAGTCCCGTTGATGGTGTGTTGGAGGATTTTGGGATAATCAATAAATCAAATGAAATCACCGTGAAAGGGAAAAGTTACTCTATTGGTGAAATGCTTGGGAGTGATGAGGTCCTCGCAAAATACCTAGAGGGAACCTACATGATTATTTATTTAAGTCCAAGCAATTATCATCGTATCCATAGTCCGATTGGCGGAGAAATTACCGAACAATGGACGCTTGGTAGGAAATCCTATCCCGTGAACAAGCACGGATTAAAATATGGACGTCGGCCGCTTTCGAAAAACTATCGAAGGATTTCAGAAATCAAGCATGACTTTGGCCATATGGCAGTCGTAAAAGTTGGAGCGATGTTTGTCAATTCCATTGAAATCGTTCATGAAGGATCCAAGATTGCCAAAGGCGAGGAATTAGCGTATTTTACATTTGGCTCAACAGTTGTGTTATTGTTTGAAAAAAATAGCTTTACCTTAAATCCAGACTTAAAGCCGCCAAGTTCTGTTGTCGTCGGCCAAAAACTAGGTGAATTAGTTAAAAGGGATGAAAAAAAATAAGCCGTCTGGCTTAATGAATTAGGAAGAGACTTTTATTGTATGAAATAAGGATCTTCGTTTTAATTCCTTTTCAATTAAGCAAATAAAATCAGGGTTTAGTTTCAGCTCTTTTGCTTTGTGATATGATTCTAATAGCAGTTTATCGGATAGCTTTCTCAACCGTTTCACCTCCAGATAAAATGTTGGAATTCTTTTTCATTCTCGGACATATCATGGTAAGATGCTTTCTGTAACATTACTCTATCAAATAAAAAATATTAGAACAACCGTTCTAATATCCACAATATTCAGTGGATAACCTGTGATTAATTTGTTTATAAATGGAAAAAACATAGAGTTAAAAGACTGGATAATGTGAATAAAGTTATCCACAGGTAAGGCAAAAAGGAGAAACTGTCGAAAACTTTTAAAATAAGATAACATAAAGGGATTCATTTCGATTAATTTCTACATAAGAACGAATTAGGAATATGAGGTGTAACAATTGATTAAAAAATTCTTACCAGACCAACATGTTAAAAGCGTATTTGAAATTTCTCCAGAGAAGTTAAAATCTCGGGGGATAAAGGCAATTATTACTGATCTGGACAATACACTTGTGGAATGGGATCGTCCGAATGCAACGCCAAAGTTGATCAAATGGTTTGATGACATGAAGAAAAATAATATTATGATCACGATTGTTTCAAATAATAATGAAGAACGAGTTAAGGCGTTTTCTGAGCCACATGGAATTCCATTTATTTTTCAAGCTAGAAAGCCGATGGGACGAGCATTTCGTAAGGCGCTAGCTCAGATGGGCGTGAAAAAAGAAGAGGTTGTCGTGATTGGTGACCAGCTATTGACGGATGTATTTGGTGGAAATCGAAGTGGTATTCATACGATTCTAGTAGTGCCTGTAGCAAAAACGGACGGGTTTATCACAAAATTTAACCGGCAAGTTGAAAGAATTTTATTAAATTGGTTCAGAAAAAAGGGAATGATTCAATGGGAGGATTAAAGTGTGAGTGAAGAACAATTTGTGTGTATTGGTTGCGGTGTGAAAATCCAAACAGACCAACCAGGAGATTTAGGATATGCTCCCCAATCAGCATTGGAAAAGGAAAATATTATTTGTCAGCGCTGTTTTCGCCTGAAAAATTATAATGAGGTTCAGGATGTTCAATTGACCGATGATGATTTTTTAAAAATCTTAAATGGTCTTGGTCAGAAGGATGCATTAATTGTAAAAATTGTTGATATTTTTGATTTTAACGGAAGCTGGTTACCTGGGTTACACCGCTTTGTTGGGAAAAATAAAATTCTCTTGGTCGGAAATAAGGTTGATTTATTACCAAAATCAGTTAAGCCAAATAAATTAATACATTGGATGAAGCAGGAAGCAAGAGAGCTTGGCTTAAAGGCTGAGGATGTCCTCTTAGTCAGTGCGTCAAAAGGACAATTTATCCGCGAAGCAGTTGCGGCAATTGAGGAATATCGTAATGGCAAGGATGTCTATATTGTCGGTTGTACGAATGTTGGTAAATCAACGTTTATTAATCGCGTGATTAAAGAGTTTTCTGGGGAGAAGGACGTGATTACCACTTCTCATTTCCCAGGTACAACTCTTGATATTATCGAAATTCCATTATCAGATGGTAAGGCGTTGATAGATACACCAGGAATTATCAATCATCATCAAATGGCTCATTTCGTAGATAAACGAGATTTGAAGTATATTACACCGAAAAAGGAAATAAAACCTAAGATTTATCAGCTTAATGAAGGCCAAACCTTGTATTTTGGTGGTTTAGCAAGATTTGATTATATAAGTGGTGGTCGTCATTCGTTTACATGCTATTTATCGAATGAATTGTCTATACACCGTACAAAACTTGAAAATGCAGATGAACTTTATCGTAATCATGTAGGTGAGTTGTTGACACCACCGCGTCCGGAACAGCTTGGAGAATTTCCAGAGCTTGTTCGCCATGAGTTTACGATTAAGGAAGCTAAAACAGATGTCGTTTTTTCAGGACTTGGTTGGGTAACTATTAACGAACCAGGTGTGAAAATCGCAGCCCATGTTCCAAAAGGCGTTCAAGTGATGATCCGAAAGTCATTAATATAGATAAAGCATTGTTTTTAAAAAGGGGAGAGGAAAGTGAAGAAGTTATTCGGTGTAATTGGCGACCCCATCGCTCATTCGATGTCACCGTTAATGCATAACGATTTGTTCCAATTGTATCAATTAGACGCTCATTATTTTCCCTTTCATGTTAAAAAGGAAAATCTAGCAGATGCCATTAAAGGCTTAAAAGTATTGGGCGTAAGTGGCTTTAACGTCACGGTTCCACATAAGGTTGACATCATTCCGTTATTGGATGAAATCGATCCATTAGCCAAGGCAATTGGGGCAGTAAATACCGTTGTGAATGTTGATGGTAAACTAATTGGATATAATACAGATGGGAATGGCTATGTACGCGCATTAACTAACTATGTTCATCATATCGAGGACAAACGGATGTTGATGATTGGCGCAGGTGGCGCAGCACGAGGTCTGTTCTTTTCCCTGGCAAGTGCCGGTGTGAAAAGATTAGATGTAGCAAACAGAACGGTTGAAAAAGCAGATGCGCTGATTGAAGAGTGTCCATATGAGGTTAAGGCAAATTCGTTGTCGCTCAAGGATGCGGAACTTGCCCTTGCTGAGTACGATTGTGTTATTCAAACTACTTCGATCGGAATGGCTCCAAAAACAGACGAGCTACCAATAAACCTAGAACGTTTGAAAGCTGGAGCATTTGTTAGTGATATTATTTATAACCCGCTTGAGACTCGGCTATTAACCGAAGCTAAAGAGCGCAAAGCAAGCATTCAAAACGGTCTCGATATGTTTGTATATCAAGGGGCACTAGCCTTTGAACTGTGGACAGGGATATTCCCTGATACGGAGAGAATGAGAAAGACTGTTGAAATGCAATTAGGAGGAAAAACATGTTAACTGGAAAGCAAAAAAGATTTTTACGTTCAAAAGCGCATCATCTCGACCCAATCTTTCAAGTTGGTAAGGGCGGAGTCAATGACAATATGATCAAGACAATCGCTGAAGCCTTGGAAGTAAGAGAATTAATGAAAATCAGTATACTTCAAAACTGTGAGGACGATAAGGATGTAGTAGCAGAGCAGTTAGCCAAAGGTTGCCGAGCTGAGCTAGTTCAAGTGATCGGGAAAACAGTCGTGTTGTATAAGGAGTCAAGAGAAAATAAACAAATCGAGTTGCCATAACAATGAAGGAGGGCTGATTTTGAAAAAAGTCGGCATACTTGGAGGCACTTTTGATCCTCCTCATAACGGTCATCTCCTAATTGCGAATGAGGTGCTTGATGCTTTAGGTTTGGATGAAATTTGGTTTATTCCTAATCATGAACCACCTCATAAACATAAATCAGGTGGCGCAAATAATGCGGACCGTGTGAAAATGCTCGAGCTAGCAACACGCAGTCATCCTAATTTTAAAATAGATAAAATCGAACTTGAACGAACTGGACCATCATATACGTATGATACGATGAAGCTATTGAATGAAATGCATCCGGGATACGATTTTTATTTTATTATCGGTGCTGATATGATTGAGTATTTAGCGAATTGGTATAAAATAGATGAGTTGATTGAAATGGTCAAGTTTGTTGGAGTAAACAGACCGGATTATCAGGAAATATCTCAATATCCGATCATAAATGTATCCGTTCCGGAAATGGGCGTTTCATCGAAATTAGTGCGTGATCGCCTGAAGGAAAAGAAGTCCATTCGATATTTGGTTCCAGAGCCTGTTCAAGAGTATATAGAGGAGAATAAGCTATATGAATCGTGAAAATGCACTACAAATTGTTAAGACTCAATTGACTGAACATCGTTACCAGCATACGCTTGGTGTGATGGAATCGGCAATTGAGCTTGCCAAGCAATATGGGGCTGATCCGAAAAAAGCGGAATTGGCAGCCATTTTTCATGATTATGCCAAGTTTCGTCCAAAAAAAGAAATGCAGCAAATTATTATTGACCAAGGCATGAACCCTTTGCTGCTACAATATAACAGTGAACTATGGCACGCGCCAGTTGGGGCTTATTTGGTTGAAAAGGAAGCGGGAATTACTGATTCAGAGATTTTGAATGCTGTCCGTTTTCATACCTCAGGAAGACCAGAAATGACACTTTTGGAGAAAGTGATATACTTGGCTGATTATATTGAACCAGGACGTCATTTTCCTGGTGTAGAAGAAGTTAGAGAATTGGCTAAAATAAGTTTAACAGATGCATTAATCGCATCAATGAAGAACACAATTGTTTTTTTACTGAAAAAAAATCAACCAGTGTTTCCAGATACAATTGATACGTACAATCATCTCATATTAACTAAGGAGAAATGATTACATGACTAATAAAACATTATTACATACTGTTGTAAAAGCAGCAGACGATAAAAGGGCAGAAGATATTCTAGTACTAAACATGCAAGGAATCTCAATGATTGCTGATTACTTTGTGATTTGTCACGGTAATTCTGATAAGCAGGTTCAAGCAATTGCCCGTGAAATTAAAGAGAAAGTTGACGAATTACAAATGCCAGTAAAGCGCATCGAGGGCTTTGATGAAGCGAAATGGATTTTGGTGGATTTAGGTGACGTCGTGGTTCATGTATTCCATCGTGAAGAACGGAGCTATTATAAGCTAGAACGTCTTTGGGGAGATGCTCCTATCGAAAATGTATTAAGTGAGTTAACAAATGACCTATAACGGTTTTGCCTATGTTTATGATGAGTTAATGAGGGATACTCCATATGATCAATGGGTGGACTTTGTACTCCGACAAGCAAAGAAGTATCAGGTAGAGGCCGATAGAATTTTGGATTTAGCCTGTGGAACAGGAGAGCTCTCGGTTTGGCTCGCTGAGGCTGGTTATAAAGTAACCGGTGTGGATTTGTCAGAGGACATGCTCTCTGTTGCTAATGCAAAGGCGAGTGAAAAAGGACTTTCGATTGAGTTTTTTCAACAGGATATGACTGAACTTGAAGGTTTTGATGCCTTTGATGTGATTACGATATTTTGTGACTCATTGAATTATTTGCAAACTGAGGAAGCTGTCATCAGCACTTTTCAGCGAGTTTATGAGCATTTACAGCCAAATGGATTGTTTTTATTTGATGTCCATTCGCTCTATAAGATGAATGACATTTTCCTAAATGGTCCTTTTGTTTTAAATGATGACGACGTCTCATATATTTGGCATTGCTTTGCGGGGGAATTTCCGAATAGTGTAGAACATGAGCTAAGTTTCTTTGTCCTAGATGACAAGAGCGGTCTATACAAACGTATAGATGAACTACATATGCAACGAACTTATCCAATCGACCAATATGTTACATGGCTTGAGGGGAATGGTTTTGAAGTGCTAGAAATTGGAGCGGACTTCACGAACAAAACGCCACAACCCGAATCAGAAAGAATATTCTTCACAGCAAGGAAAAAATCACAATAAGAGGGTGACTACTGCCACCCTCTCGTTTTTTTTATATAAAAATAACAAAAGTTCGCAGGAATTTCAAACATAATCAAGAATTTATACTAGGATATTGTTTTTTTACCAACTCAATATCCTTTCTAAATTTACGGTGGGTAGCATGAAATACGTGCTCAAACACATCGCCTAATTCTTCTTCTAACACCTTGATTCCTTCACCAGTAATCCCACCTTTTACACATACCTTTTCCTGTAATGCTGGCAATGTATAATATCCGTTTTTTAACAATTCGCCAAGGCCGATTAACATCTCACTAGCCAAAACATTGGCTGTCTCTTCATTTATTTCTGTTTCCTTCACTGCTGCCTCGATAAATCGTTGTGTTAAATAACTAAAAAAGGCTGGACCGCAGCTGACGATATCAGACGCCACCCTTGTAACCTTTTCATCAATTTCGATTGGGACAGAGATTTTTCGAAATAAATGCTCAAGCGCTATATGCCATTTCCGAGAGCAGTGTGAGCCAAAGGTAAGTAAAGAAACGCCTGCACTAGCACGATTTGTAATGCTTGGAATAACCCGTGCAACAGAGCATGGAACAATTGCCTCAAGAAGATCTACACTAATAGGACTTGTAATTGAAACCACGCATTTATCCTTAGTTAAAAACGGTGTAATATCTTGAATGACTCGAAAAATGTCATGTGGTTTCAAGCATAAAAATATTAAATCTGATTTGATTGCCACAGCTTTAGGTGTGGAAACTACGGAAATATCGTGATATTTATTTTTAAGCACAAGCGCTTTTTTCATCGTTCTATTTACGATTGTTAAGGAAGAAGGAGCGACTGCCTTTTGTTCTAGCATGGCTTCTGTTAAAATCCTCCCCATATTTCCAATGCCAATGACACCAATTTTCATGACTCTATCCTCCTTCATGAACAGGTTTCTCCTATACCATATGAATGAATTTTTAAGAATATAACTATTGAAAGGATGGTACAAGTTGAAAGAGTGGTTAAAGGAAAATAAGCTTTACGTGTTTGGTGGGACTCTTCTTTTGGTGGTGATGATTTATTATTATTGGTTTGCAAGGCCTTCTATCCCTCTTCCCGTCACAGAGCCAAATATACAGGAAGCAACATCGGGGAATATTGTTGAACAACAACCAGAACAGCAGGATACACCAAAAATCATCATGATTGATATTAAGGGGGCAGTGGTAAAGCCTGGTGTTTATGAGGCAACCGAGGGAGAGCGTGTACACGACTTAATTGAACGTGCTGGTGGCTTATCTGAAGGTGCAGATTCAACGAAGATTAATTTTGCGATGTATGTGAAGGATGAGAT
Source organism: Bacillus marasmi (assembly GCF_902168435.1). Taxonomy (GTDB): domain Bacteria; phylum Bacillota; class Bacilli; order Bacillales; family Cytobacillaceae; genus Bacillus_BU; species Bacillus_BU marasmi. Next base: position 85,993 of record NZ_LR656165.1, on the reverse strand, counting down.
GATTTTATATATTCCTGCAGTTGGGGAAATAGTTGAAGGTTTATCGGAGCCAGGAAGTGCATCCACAGGTCAAGTTGATAATGGGAAGGTTAACTTAAACACTGCAGATGCGACAGAGCTTGAAACACTCCCGGGAATTGGACCTTCAAAAGCAGCAGCAATTATTGAATATAGAGAAACGTCTGGTCCTTTCAAATCGATTGAGGATCTTCAATCTATTAGTGGAATAGGCACAAAAACCTTTGAAAAATTAAAAGAAAAAATCACAATTGACTAAATATCACAAATTGACGGACGTTTCCCTTGGCATTACACTTAAGTGGAGGCACTGCCTAGTCACTCAATTATCGCAATATGTTTAAAGGAGTAAGAAATTTATGTCAAGAAAAAGCTGGGATAGATATTTTATGGATATCGCTAATGTTGTAGCAACACGGGGAACGTGTAATCGTTTAAAAGTAGGTTGTGTAATTGTCAAAGATAAACACATTGTCTCTACAGGTTATAATGGTTCGATACATGGCCATGAACATTGTGAAGATGTTGGCTGTTTGCTCAATGAAGAAGGCCGTTGTATCAGATGCTTACATGCTGAAGAGAACAGTGTGTTGCATGCTGAGAGAGCTGATTTAAAAGGTGCTACAGCTTATGTGACCCACGAACCTTGTGAGAAATGTGCAAAAACATTGGCACAAGCAGGTATCGTAAGAATCGTTTTCGAAAGTGAATATCCAAATAAGTGGAATGAACATTTCTTGAAAGATATTGAAGTTGTACATTTAGTCGAAAAATCAGAAGAAAAATAATGATATTTATCGAAGCGAACAGTGAGGGGCTTGAGCCTTTGTTTCTACTGGTCAAGCCCTAATGCGCTTTTCTATTATGCAATGGAGGATTTTGCTGATGAAAGGGAGAGGCATTTATCTAGCCTTAGCCGCATTATTTGGAATTTTAAGTGCTTTTGTAAACATTGGATTATTTGGATTGCTAACACTTCTTTATCTGTATATTCTTAAGCGCTTTAAATCGGTTACAAAGCTTCAATTGATGCTCATTTTATTTGTTTTCATATTAAATGGTTTTGTTGGATTTTCTGCAAAACAGAACAATAGAACGGAATTAAGCGGAGGGGAACAAAGCCTTCATATTGAGCTCCAGCAATCCAGGATAAATGGAGATCTCCTTGTCATAAACGGTATCCATAAAACCACGACTGAAAAGCTGCTAATCCGTTATCGAATACATTCTCCTCAAGAAAAAGCCTATCTTGAAAATACCCTGCAATACGGCTTTACCTGTACCTTATCTGGTAAGCTCGAGCCTCCTTCGATTTATCACAACCCCAATGTATTTAACTATCAAAAGTATTTATCTACGAAGCAAATTTATTGGATTTTCGATGTGCATGATATTCCCATCGAAACATGTGAAGCACCTGAAATAACGTTTTTATCATTGATGGACAAGCTTCGTTCAGATGGAGCGAAATATGTTGCCAAGCATTTTCCCGAGCCAACTGCAGCACTTGCCATTGCCTTATTGTTTGGTGACCAATCGATGATGGATGGTGAGCTCATCACTTCTTATCAAAAAATGGGTATCGTTCATTTGTTAGCTATTTCTGGTTTACAGGTCACGTTTTTAAGTGGTGTCCTGTTTTATTGTGGCTTAAGAATAGGAATTGTCAGGGAAAAAATGATCGTCGTAATTATGATATTTTTGCCTATTTATGCACTTTTGACAGGGGCAACAGCCTCAGTAGTTAGAGCTGTTATGATGATGATGGTTATTCTAATCAGCCTTAGATTTGGAAATCAACGAATACTACCACTAGATGCATTATGCTACTCATTTCTTATATTACTTTTGTATTCCCCATATTTCATTTATGATGTTGGATTCCAACTATCGTTCAGTGCGTGTACAGCATTACTACTGTCAGCTCCAGTTTTGTTAAAAAATGAAGGAACGCTAAACCAATTAATTTTAACCTCATATATTGCTCAGCTTGCCACGCTCCCAATTATTTTAGTTCATTTCTTTGAAGTATCACTGTTATCGATTATTGCGAATTTACTATTTGTTCCATTTTTTTCTATAATTCTTACCCCGTTTTTTTTCATTGTGTTTTTGTTACATCCTTTTCTCGGTTTTCTTGTTGACCCCCTAATATGGGCACTAAATAAAATCATCTTCATCGTCAATGAATTGATTAACGGTTTCTCCTCTTTGCCATTAAATATGTTGGTTGTTGGAAGACCTAGCAACCTTCTGCTGCTCTTACTCTTCATTTCGATTTTAATGATTTTTTATAGGCTAGAAAGGTATCGAACAAACCGAATTCGCATGAGTTTATTGATTGTATTCCCAATTGTTATCATCACGATGATTCACCTTTGGTCTCCATTTGGTGAAGTAACCTTTATTGATGTTGGTCAAGGTGATTCAATCCTTATCAGATTACCTTATAATCGGGGGAATTATCTAATTGATACAGGAGGGAATCTGCCATTTTCTAAGGAGCCCTGGCAGGAAAAACGTTCAAATTTTGATGTGGGTGATGATGTTGTCGTTCCTTTTTTAAAAAGTAAGGGGATTACAAGGCTGGACAAACTCATTCTTACCCATGGTGATATGGATCATATTGGTGGCGCGACAGCGATTATTGATGAATTAACTGTTAGGGAGATATTGCTCCCAAATGCAAAGGAACAATCTGAGCTTGAACTTGAACTTACATTAAAGGCAAGGCAGTCAGGTATACCCATTAACTATGTTATAGAAGGGCAGGGTTGGCGAGAAGAGGATGATTGGCTTAAAGTATTAGCACCAGATTTGTCTAATGATGAGGGCGACAAAAACAATCAATCGATTGTCCTCTATGGCGAGATTGGGGGATTATCATGGCTGTTTACAGGAGATTTAGAAGTCGAAGGTGAACAGCGTCTAGTACAAAAATATCCATCCATCGATATTGATGTATTAAAAGTAGGACATCATGGGAGCAAAACATCATCATCTGAACTATTTCTAAAGCAATTTAAGCCAGAGGTGGCGATTATTTCCGTTGGTGGGAAAAATCGCTACGGACACCCGCATCGCGAAATTATAGAGAGGTATCAGGCGAATGGTATCAAATTGTATAGGACGGATCAGAAAGGGGCTATTTCTTATTTTTTTAAAGGCAGAAGTGGAACTTTTTCAACTATGCTTCCATAGTATAAGGTAATCGCAGCAACATCTTAAAAATCCAGAAGCTTAAGAGAAAGGCTGTGTTAACGCACAGTGTTGATTTTTGGCAAGTTGATCTTCGCTGCAGGCACGTAGACTCCTATGGGAGTAGCTGGCATGGGAGACCCCACAGGCGCAAAGCGCGAGGAGAACGAAAAGCGGAAGCGGCTTGCTCAGGGGCGACAGGCACAAGACGAATCACGCAAGAGACGTTAGTCTCTGGAGGGATTTGGCTTGTGACCCCGAGCCCCTAGCTGCTGCAGCTAGAAAGGCTCCCAGTTAGCCCCATAAACCGCAAGTGCCTGGAGCGGAAATCAAAAGCCAAAAGAAAAAGACTGCACATGAATGCAGTCTAAGCGTTGAAACTATGTAGTGTCGAATTAAGATCCGACAACATCTATAACTGTTGCAATGATAAATAGTGTTGCGAAAAATCCGAATGATACGATGAACCCCATTGCTGAGTCGATAGCATCATTACGTTTGTCGACAAGCTTTTCAAATTCGTTCACAGTTGATCCCCTCCCCTATTTCATTTTTTAGTATAAGCCAAACATTCAAAAAAATCCAGAACTCTCTTTTCACTTCCTTTAATGACAAGAGTTGTCACAAATAGTTCAAACGTTTTTCGTCAAAAATATTATTACAAACGTGATACCGTCGTAAAGTAAGATCCTAGGCCTTATATTTACGACGTTTATTATAGAAAGGGAATTGGCGAATAGCGGATTTGTCAATTCCCTCCCTCCAATGCACTTGTCAAATGATGATAGCTTCTTTACGATAGTGTAGAGGCAGTTTAATTTTTGTAAGTGAACGGAGAGAGAATGAGTGATTTTTGAACTTTGGAAGCAAATCAGAAAAAAACAAATTGCTCCTGTATATTTATTATTTGGTGCAGAGACCTTTTTCATAAATGAAACAAAGCAATTACTTATGAAGCATGTTCTGGAAGAGGACGAGTCTGATTTCAATTTGTCTAGCTACGATCTAGAGGAAACACCAATAGAAGTGGTTTTGGAGGATGCGGAAACCTTGCCATTTTTGGGTGAGAGACGGTTAATATTTTTACATAATCCCGTGTTCCTTACGGCTGAAAAAACAAAGGAAAAGGTTGAACATAATCTCGCTAGGCTTGAGGCATATTTAAAGGAACCGGCACCTTTTTCAGTGCTGGTATTTACTGCGCCATACGAAAAGCTGGATGAAAGAAAAAAAATAACGAAAGAATTAAAACGGACTGCCGCCTTATTTGAGGCGAAAAAGCTGTCGCAGACAGAGCTCAAGCAATGGATATTTGAACGGGCGGAATCCCAACAAGTGCAAATAACCGATGCTGCAGCAGAACGGATGATTGAACTTGTTGGCGCCAATTTATTTATGCTGGTTGGCGAAATGGACAAACTCACATTATATGCGACAGAATCAAAGTTTATTGATGAACACCTGGTTGAAAAATTGGTCTCAAAATCGCTGGAACAAAATATTTTTACTTTGATTGATAAGATTGTTAATCGAAATGTTGAAGGGGCATTAAGAATTTATTATGACCTTTTAAAGCAAAATGAGGAGCCGTTAAAAATTCTGGCTATGATTGTTGGGCAATTTAGATTGATTTACCAGGTAAAAGAGCTCGCAAGACGTGGCTATGGCCAGCAGCAAATGGCAACCTTTCTTAAAGTCCATCCTTATCGGGTGAAGCTTGCAGCTGGGCAAGCTCGTAGTTTCTCGGATGAAGAATTAACCCATATGATGCGTATGCTCGCCGATGCGGATTATCAAATGAAAACCGGGGGCATGAATAAAGAAATGCTAATCGAAATGTTCTTACTTCAATTAAATACGAGGAAATAAAAAAACGACCTTTTAGGAGGGTCGTTTTTTTTATAGCATTAAGCGTTTAAAGAATTGATTTTCTTAGCTAAACGTGATTTCTTTCTAGCAGCAGCGTTTTTGTGGATTAAGCCTTTACCAGCAGCTTTGTCAAGCTTGCTTGCAGCTTCAGCAAAGTTTTGAGCAACATTTGCATCGTTAGTAACGATTCCAGCTTCTGTTTTCTTAACAGCAGTACGCATTGCAGATTTAAATTGAGTGTTAGCAGCATTTGCTTTTTCGCTTGTTTGTACGCGTTTGATTGCAGATTTAATATTTGGCATTCCGTTCACCTCCTAAAAAGATCGAGATTATATCAACTCGATTTACACTTTCGCATTCATTAACATTTAATTAAGAACAAGTGATATTTTATCAAACGCCCAAAATAAATGCAATACTCTCCTATTAATTTACCTAAATGCGAATGTTTATTCCATGAACAGGAAAGGATAATAATTGGAAAAACTCTATAAAATTCCTGTGACTTATTGGAATTCATTCAAATCTAGCAATTCTTCTAACTGAAAAAATGGAGGGAAACAGATGGGTGATTCACTCGATTTAAGTAAATATGCTGTTCGCACAGATTTAGCAGTTGAAGCGAGGGAAATGGTCCTGGCTGAAAGAGCAAATAGTGTTCAACATGAAGAAAACCTCTCGCAAATTGAAGGGGTCATCATAAAAGAAAAGGAAGAGGATGATATAAAAATTTCCTTAGTAGAAATTACAAAGGAAGCAGAGGAAGCGATTGGGAAAAAGCCTGGACGCTATTTAACGCTTGAAGTGGTGGGAATAAGACAGCAGGACAGCGAGCTTCAGCAAAAGGTAGAGCAGATTTTTGCCCGCGAATTTGCTCATTTTTTAAAAATGCTAGGCATCAGTGATGAGGCGTCATGTTTAGTAGTAGGTTTGGGGAATTGGAATGTAACACCAGACGCCCTTGGTCCATCTGTTTGTGAGAATCTCTTAATTACCAGACATTTATTCCAATTGCAGCCTGAAAATGTAGAGCCAGGATTCCGTCCGGTCAGCGCGTTGGCACCAGGTGTTATGGGAATCACCGGGATTGAAACGAGTGATATCATTTTTGGTGTTGTTGAAAAGGCAAAGCCAGATTTTGTGATTGCGATTGATGCGCTGGCGGCTCGCTCGATTGAAAGAGTGAATTCGACGATTCAAATTTCTGATTCGGGAATTCATCCTGGATCAGGGGTTGGAAATAAACGTAAGGAAATTAGCAAGGAGACATTAGGAATTCCGGTGATAGCGTTAGGGGTTCCAACTGTAGTTGATGCAGTATCGATAACAAGCGATACGATTGATTTTATCCTCAAGCATTTCGGGCGTGAAATAAAGGAAGGCAATCGTCCTTCAAAGGCTTTAACACCTTCTGGCATGACCTTTGGTGGTAGAAAAAAGTTGACCGATGAAGATATGCCGGAAGAGCAGCATCGCAAATCATTTCTTGGAATGATCGGTGTGCTACCAGATGAAGAAAAACGGAAATTGATTTATGAGGTGCTCGCGCCATTGGGACATAATCTAATGGTAACGCCAAAGGAAGTGGATGTTTTTATTGAGGATATGGCTAATTTATTAGCTAATGGGCTAAACTCTGCGCTTCATCACAATGTTAATCAGGAAAACGCAGGCTTCTATACGAGATAAAGCTAGATTTCTGTTAAGTAGAGCTTACTCATTGTAAAAAGTAGGATCAATTATTGTTCTATCTTCTCTAGCAAATTCATAGTATTTACTAGAATGGCTTAAGAGAGGTGGAACCATGAAATTTAGTAGGAAATCGGGTTTAATAGTTGCCGTTCGAGCATCAAGTCTTGTGAAGGTAATATCGACTTTTCTGCTCTTTATATTTTTTGTTTTTACAGTCAGCGGTTTGTTGACATCGTTAAAGCCTGAATACCGCTTATCATCATCTTCGGTGAATAATGTGGCCACACATATGACTGGGGAGTGGCTCTTTCATTTGATGGGTACAGAAAATCATTATTTTCTTGATGGTCTTCCCGAGAGTAGTCAGCCTCCAAAACTAACTAATATTGTGTTTAAAATGTCTACCAATATTAATCTTGATGATCCCAGAAGTTTGTTAGGGCGTGAGCTGCCAGGATTCTCATTATTTGACGGAAAAATCCTCGTTGCGGGGGAAGGGACCAATTATACAAATATGCCATTTGAGTCGGCACCACCAATTGAGGTTTTGAACGCTGAGAAAGAAGCGGCATTGCAAAATACAGAGGGAATCGAAGCAGGGAATCCAAATCAGGAAAATACGGATAAGCCACCAATGACGACTGAAGGTCGCCAAGTTGTCTTTGTTTATTTTACTCATAATCGTGAATCGTATCTCCCCTACTTAAAGGGTGTAACGAATCCCGATGCTGCTTATCACTCTGAGTTAAATGTTATGAAAATCGGTGATAAATTGAAGGAACAGCTTGAGAGCCGTGGAATTGGTACTTTGGTTGATAAAACTGACATTCAAGGCAATCTTACTCGAAAAGGATTAACTTACCCTCAATCCTATCTCGAGTCTAGACCAGTTGTTCAAGCTGCCATGGCTAATAATCGTGATCATCAATTTTTTATTGATATTCATCGTGACAGTCATCGTAAGGACATGACAACTAAGGTCATTAATGGTCAATCCTATGCAAAGCTGGCCTTTATCATTGGCGGAAATCAGAGTAATTATCAAAAAAATGAAAAACTGGCAACTGAGCTACACGAAATCCTTGAAGAAAAATATCCTGGCTTAAGTCGTGGGGTCTTTGTCAAACGTGAAGGAAACGGCAAATATAATCAGGATTTATCAGAAAATGCCTTTTTAGTCGAATTTGGTGGCGTTGATAATACTTTCGAAGAACTTTATCGTTCCTCGGATGCGTTAGCAGACGCTTTAAGTGAATATTATTGGCAGGCAGAAAAGGTGAATCAAGATAACAGCCAGCCGGCAAATCCAAATTAGCAGTAATTGCAGGTGAGAAAGATGAAGTTATTTATGTTGAAAAGCTTTATACTAGCGTCCATTATGTTTGTATGTGTTTTGTTTGGCATGCAACAGGCCAATGATGGTATCCATCGAATGAAGGGTTATGATGATTCTGACTTTGGTAGGGCAATATCATTTAGTGAGAACGAGAAAGGGAATATCGAAGCATCGTTCTTAGGTCAAGATGTCGACAGTCATGATTTTACAAAAAAGAAAGAAGAGATTGAGGAAATGAATGCCTATAACATTTTTTCATCCGCAGGTAAAAATATTACAAAAGGCATTGAAGAATTGACAGGAAAAACACTAGACTATTTTGCCAAGAAAATTAGTGAATAACACAGGGATGAGTTTCGACCCTGTGTTATTTTTTTCGGCAGAATTTTCTTTTGATTGATAACTAAATCCTCAGTTGGTATAATGAAGGATAGTGTATACGTGCGAGAATTGTAGGAGTGAACAAGAATGAACCGAGATGAAAAGCTAAAACGACAATCAAAAATCCGTAATTTTTCTATTATTGCTCATATAGATCATGGTAAATCGACATTAGCAGACCGCATTTTAGAAAAGACAAACGCTTTAACACAGCGTGAAATGAAGGATCAGCTACTAGATTCGATGGACCTAGAGAGAGAACGGGGAATTACGATCAAATTAAACTCTGTCCAATTAACATACAAAGCTAAGGACGGAGAAGAGTATACGTTTCATTTAATTGATACACCAGGACACGTCGACTTCACATATGAGGTTTCCCGCAGCTTAGCTGCTTGTGAAGGTGCAATCCTTGTTGTCGATGCGGCTCAAGGAATCGAAGCGCAAACGTTAGCTAATGTATATTTAGCATTGGATAATAATTTAGAAATTCTACCTGTTATTAATAAAATTGACCTACCAAGTGCAGACCCCGAACGTGTCCGCCATGAAATTGAGGAAGTGATTGGCCTTGATGCATCTGAAGCTGTATTAGCTTCAGCAAAGGCTGGAATTGGGATTGAAGAAATTCTGGAACAAATCGTTGAAAAGGTTCCTGCACCAGAGGGTGATCCTGATGCTCCGTTGAAAGCACTTATCTTTGACTCATTATTTGATGCGTACCGTGGCGTTGTTGCATACATTCGGGTCGTTGAAGGTACCGTTAAGGTTGGCGATAAAATCAAAATGATGGCCACTGGTAAAGAATTTGAAGTTACTGAAGTTGGTGTTTTTACACCTAAAGCAATGCCGCGTGCAGAGCTTTCTGTCGGTGATGTTGGTTTTTTAACAGCAGCCATCAAAAATGTTGGGGATACTCGCGTTGGGGATACAATCACCAATGCGAAAAATGGAGCGACTGAGGCATTACCTGGATATCGACGCTTAAATCCGATGGTATATTGTGGTTTGTATCCAATTGATTCAGCTAAATTTAATGATTTGCGTGAAGCGTTGGAGAAACTGCAATTAAATGACTCAGCTTTACAATTTGAAGCGGAGACATCACAGGCGTTGGGCTTTGGTTTCCGATGTGGTTTCTTAGGATTATTGCACATGGAAATCATTCAAGAACGAATTGAACGTGAATTCAAAATTGATTTAATTACAACTGCACCAAGCGTTATTTACCATGTAATTAAAACTGATGGTGAAGAAGTCAAAGTCGATAACCCATCAAAAATGCCTGATCCGCAAAAAATTGACAGAATCGAAGAGCCTTACGTTAAAGCAACAATGATGTCGCCAAACGACTATGTTGGGGCAATCATGGAGCTTTGTCAGGCGAAACGTGGTATTTTCATTGATATGCAATATTTGGATGAAAATCGTGTCAGCATTATTTATGAAATTCCACTTTCTGAAATTGTGTATGATTTCTTTGATCAGTTAAAATCAAGCACAAAAGGCTATGCTTCATTTGACTACGAGCTAATTGGCTACAAAGAGTCAAAGCTTGTGAAGATGGATATCCTGCTAAATGCGGAAAAGGTCGATGCCTTAAGCTTTATCGTTCATAAGGATTTTGCGTATGAGCGTGGCAAAATTATCGTAGAAAAGCTGAAGGAACTTATCCCAAGACAACAATTCGAAGTGCCAGTACAAGCTGCAGTAGGTCAAAAGATTGTTGCCAGGTCTACGATTAAATCGATGGGGAAAAACGTGCTTGCGAAATGTTACGGTGGGGATATTTCCCGTAAGCGTAAGCTATTAGAGAAGCAAAAAGAGGGTAAAAAGCGGATGAAGCAAGTTGGCTCAGTTGAGGTTCCACAAGAAGCGTTCATGGCTGTACTCCGTATGGATGATAATAACACGAAAAAATAATGATTTATAGGAGGTTAGACATGCTTGTTCACCAGGCAATGCTAGCCTCTTTTTCATAGGTTTAGAACTTTTAATTAACTATTTTGAAACGAATGGAGTTGTGATTTGTGATTCATGCCGCGTATCTTCACATTCCGTTTTGTGAACATATTTGCCATTATTGTGATTTTAATAAGGTTTTTTTAAAGGGACAACCCGTTGATGAATATCTATTAGCAATGGAAAAAGAAATCAAGCTGACCTTTGCTGAGGTTCCTCCACCAAAGGTTTTCAAGTCCATTTTTGTTGGTGGAGGCACACCAACCTCGTTAACAGAACAACAGCTCGAAAAGCTATGTGAAATCATTACAACAAATCTTCCCGTCAATGCCCAAACTGAATTTACATTTGAAGCGAACCCTGGCGACTTATCGAAGGCGAAATTTCAAATACTAAAAAATGCGGGGGTTAATCGGTTAAGCTTTGGGGTTCAAACCTTCAATAATGAACTATTAAGAAAAATTGGCAGAACCCATTGTGCTGAAGATGTACTCCAAACGATACATCTCGCCAAAGAAACCGGATTTGAAAATATTAGCATTGATTTAATTTACAGTCTGCCAGGTCAGACAATGACAGATTTTACCGAAACCTTGAAATCTGCTTTTGCCTTAAATCTCCCTCACTATTCCGGGTATTCGCTTATCATTGAACCGAAAACAGTCTTTTACAATTTGTTTACGAGAGGAAAACTCCCAACAGTTGGCGAGGATATGGAAGCGAGAATGTATGAGACGCTAATGGAGGAAATGGAAAAGCACGGATATCAACAATACGAGATAAGTAATTTCGCAAAAACAGGATTTGAAAGCAGACATAACCTCACCTATTGGAATAATGAACCATATTATGGCTTTGGTGCCGGTGCCCACTGCTATGTAGGAGGATATCGTCGCTCTAATTTCGGACCATTGAAAAAATACATGGAGCCGCTGTCGGAAAATGTGCTACCGTTGATGGAAAATCACTTTGTGACGAAAAATGAGTCAATTGAGGAGGAAATGTTCCTCGGGCTAAGAAAACAATCAGGTGTATCTTTGTCGAAATTTAAAAGCAAATTCCATGAAGATGTTCGCCAATTATTTCCAGGGGAACTAGAAAAATTGCAAAAACAAGGTTTGATTGAACTAGTCGGAGGACATATTCGACTCACAAAACGAGGGAAATTACTTGGTAACGAAGTTTTTCAATCGTTTTTAGGTGTTATCTAAACGTTGACACTGTGCTACTAATTTGATAATTTATAAATAGAATTAGCACTCGTTAATCTTGAGTGCTAACAGAGGTGATGTTCCGTTGTTAACAGATCGTCAATTACTAATCTTTCAGGTAATCGTTGATGACTTTATTCGATCTGCACAACCAATCGGTTCAAGAAGCTTGTCAAAAAAAGATGAAATTTCATTTAGCTCTGCGACGATTCGTAACGAAATGGCTGACTTAGAGGAAATGGGTTTTATTGAGAAAACGCATATCTCATCTGGACGAATCCCGTCCGAAAAAGGATACCGTTATTATGTGGACCATTTATTAGCTCCACAACGTTTAGGATCAGATGATGTCTTAATGGTCCGGTCAATTTTTGAAGAACGTATATACGAGCTTGAAAAAATTGTTCAGAGATCGGCAAAAATTTTGTCGGAATTAACAAATTACACCTCGATTGTCTTAGGTCCGGCTGTGAATGAAAACCGATTGAAGAAAATCCAAATTATTCCTTTGAATCAGGAAACAGCCATCGCAATTATCGTCACCGATACGGGCCACGTGGAGAATCGGATGTTCCATTTACCGGCGTCGCTTGATGCAAATGAAATCGAAAAGCTGGTTAATATCTTGAATGACCGATTAGTAAATGTGCCGATGGCTGATTTGAATGAAAAAATATATAAAGAAGTTGCAGTGCTATTGCGTCAGCACATTCATCATTACGATACAATGTTGACCACGATTGCTGAAACATTAAAGTTACCTGCTGCTAACAAATTGTTTTTTGGTGGCAAAACCAATATGCTCAGACAGCCTGAGTTTCATGATATCGAAAAAATAAGGCTGTTAATGAACATGATTGAACAGGAAGACAGCATTTATGATTTGCTGCAAAAAAATCCTGAAGGCATTAATGTTAAAATCGGTCGTGAAAATAATAATTTAGCAATGGAAAACTGCAGTCTAATCACGGCAACCTATTCAGTTGGTGCAGAAAAGCTCGGATCCATCGCCATCCTCGGCCCTACACGGATGGAATATTCAAGGGTTATTAGTTTATTGCAGATGATTTCAGGTGATTTGTCTAAGGTTTTAACAAAACTGTATCAAAACAACTGACACAGGAAATATTGATTAGGGTGGAGCAAAAGGTTCCATCCCCTTTCTATGTAATAAATAAAAACACACCTTAAGGGAGGTGAACAAAATTATGACACAGGAACAAAATGTGAAAAATGAAGAAGTTGTAGAAGAGAAGCAACAAGGTGAGGAAATCGTAGAAGAAATTTTTGCTGAAGCCAATCCTGAAAGTGGTCAAGAGACTGCTGAAGATGCACAGCCAAGTGATGAACTTGCCGAAGCAACCGCTAAAATTGCTGATTTAGAAGCTAAAATTGAAGCATCTGAAAACCGCTATCTCCGTCTACAAGCAGATTTTGATAATTTCCGTCGTCGCAGTAGACTGGATGCTGAGGCGAGCGAAAAATATAGAGCACAAAGCTTAGTTACAGACCTTTTACCTGCATTGGATAATTTTGAAAGAGCACTTGCCATGACTGCTGAAAATGAGCAAACAAAATCGTTGCAACAGGGGATGGAAATGGTATATAAAAGTATTCTTGAAGCCTTGAAAAAAGAAGGCGTTGAACCGATTGAAGCAGTTGGTCAAGAGTTCGATCCTAATTTCCATCAAGCTGTAATGCAGGTTGAAGATGCTAATTTTGGCTCAAATATTGTTGTGGATGAATTTCAAAAAGGCTATTGCCTGAAGGACCGCGTAATCCGTCCTTCGATGGTTAAGGTGAATCAATAAAAACATGTATGGATCGACTTACATAGTAAGTATATGGGAGGCAAAGAAACATGAGTAAAATCATTGGTATTGACTTAGGTACAACAAACTCTTGTGTATCTGTTTTAGAAGGCGGCGAGCCAAAAGTAATTCCAAATCCAGAAGGTAATCGTACAACTCCATCAGTTGTAGCGTTTAAAAATGGTGAGCGTCAAGTTGGGGAAGTGGCAAAGCGTCAAGCAATCACGAATCCTAATACAATTATTTCAATTAAACGCCATATGGGTACTAGTCATAAAGAAAATATTGAAGGTAAAGATTATAGTCCACAAGAACTATCGGCAATTATCCTTCAATATTTAAAGTCTTATGCAGAGGAATACCTTGGCGAGCCAGTTACTAAAGCTGTTATTACAGTACCTGCGTACTTTAATGATGCTGAGCGTCAAGCTACAAAGGATGCTGGTAAAATTGCGGGTCTTGAAGTTGAGCGTATTATCAACGAGCCTACTGCTGCAGCATTAGCATATGGTTTGGATAAAACAGATGAGGACCAAACGATTCTAGTATTTGACCTTGGTGGTGGAACATTTGACGTTTCCATTCTAGAATTAGGAGACGGAGTATTCGAAGTTAAAGCAACTGCTGGGGATAACCGTCTTGGTGGAGATGATTTCGACCAAGTTATCATTGATTATTTAGTAGATCAGTTCAGAAAAGAAAACGGAATTGACCTTTCAAAAGATAAAATGGCTTTACAACGCTTAAAAGATGCAGCTGAAAAAGCGAAGAAAGATTTATCTGGTGTTACTTCAACACAAATCTCTTTACCGTTCATCACTGCTGGTGAAGCAGGACCATTACACTTAGAAGTGAATTTAACTAGAGCAAAATTTGATGAAATTTCTGCTCACTTAGTTGAAAGAACAATGGGTCCTACTCGCCAAGCGTTAAGAGATTCAGGTCTTTCAGCGTCTGAAATTGATAAAGTAATCCTTGTTGGTGGTTCAACTCGTATCCCTGCGGTAGTTGAAGCAATCCGTAAGGAAATTGGTAAGGATCCTTCAAAAGGAGTTAATCCAGATGAAGTTGTTGCGATGGGTGCAGCAATCCAAGGTGGCGTTATTACTGGGGACGTAAAAGACGTTGTCCTTCTTGACGTAACTCCATTATCACTTGGTATTGAGACAATGGGCGGTGTATTTACTCGCTTAATCGATCGTAATACAACAATTCCAACTTCAAAATCACAAGTATTCTCAACGGCTGCTGATAGCCAAACAGCTGTTGATATTCACGTTCTACAAGGTGAACGTCCAATGGCAAGCGACAATAAAACTTTAGGTCGTTTCCAATTATCTGATATTCCACCAGCACCACGTGGAATTCCACAAATTGAAGTAACTTTTGATATCGATAAAAACGGTATCGTAAACGTTCGTGCTAAAGACCTTGGCACAAACAAAGAACAAGCAATTACGATTAAATCATCTACAGGATTATCAGATGAAGAGATTCAAAAAATGGTTCGTGAAGCAGAAGAAAATGCTGAAGCAGACAAAAAGCGTAAGGAAGAAGTTGAGCTTCGCAACGAAGCTGACCAATTAGTCTTCCAAACTGAAAAAACACTCAAAGAACTTGAAGATAAAGTTGATGCTGCTGATGTTGCGCAAGCAAACGAAGCGAAGGATGCTTTAAAGGCTGCAATCGAGAAAAATGATTTAGAAGAAATCAAAGCGAAAAAAGATGCTCTACAAGAAATCGTGCAAAACTTGAGTGTTAAGCTCTATGAAGAAGCTGCAAAGCAACAGCAAGCTGCCCAAGGCGCACAAGATGCAAAACCTAAAGACGACAACGTAGTCGATGCTGAATTTGAAGAAGTAGACGATAATAAATAAGAATAGCGAGACCGCACAGAGCTGGTCGCTGGAGCTAGCTATAAAAATCATCATTAAGAAAAAGTCAAAGTCAGGTCGTCCAGGCTTTGGCTTTTTCATCTTTTTCGCTAATTTAGCCCTAAGTTTTTCTTATTGATTTTATCGAGTCGTAAATGATAGAATAATCTTTATGTGAATGGATTCGGGAGGGTAAGCATGAGTAAACGGGATTACTATGAAGTCCTAGGTGTCGCAAAAGGCGCATCAAAGGATGAAATCAAAAAAGCTTATCGTAAGCTATCAAAACAATATCACCCTGACATAAATAAAGCTGAGGACGCAGCTGATAAATTTAAAGAAATAAAAGAAGCGTATGAGGTCCTAAGTGACGATCAAAAAAGAGCACACTATGATCAATTTGGTCATACAGATCCAAACCAAGGCTTTGGAGGCGCTGATTTCGGTGGCGGCTTCGGTGGCTTTGAGGATATTTTCAATACCTTCTTTGGCGGCGGTGGGGGAAGACGTCGTGATCCAAATGCGCCGAGACAAGGTGCAGACTTACAATACACGATGACGCTAACGTTCGAGGAAGCAGTATTTGGAAAAGAAACTGACATTCAAATTCCGCGAGAAGAGGAATGTGAAACCTGTCATGGCTCAGGTGCAAAACCTGGAACAAATCCAGAAACCTGTCAGCACTGTCATGGTAGCGGGCAAATTAATGTCGAGCAAAATACACCATTTGGTAGAATTGTTAATCGCCGTACATGTCACCATTGTAATGGGACAGGTAAACAAATTAAGCATAAATGTTCCACTTGTGGCGGAGCAGGTAAGGTGAAAAAACGCCGTAAGATTCATGTGAAGATTCCTGCTGGTATCGATGATGGCCAACAGCTTCGTGTTTCCGGTCAAGGGGAAGCTGGCATTAATGGAGGACCTCCTGGAGATTTATATGTAGTCTTCCATGTTCGTGAACATGAATTCTTTGAACGTGATGGAGAAGACATTTATTGCGAAATGCCAATTACTTTCTCTCAGGCTGCACTTGGAGATGATGTTGAAATACCTACCCTACATGGTAAAGTGAAATTAAAGGTTCCTGCTGGTACCCAAACAGGAACGAAATTTAGACTGAAGGGGAAAGGTGTACCAAATGTTCGCGGCTATGGTATCGGTGATCAGCACGTAATCGTAAGGGTTATTACACCTACCAAATTATCAGATAAACAAAAACAATTACTTCGTGAATTTGCAGAGGCAAGTGGCAAAATTCCAAGTGGTGGACCTGAAGATAGTTTCTTTTCGAAAGTAAAACGCGCCTTTAAAGGTGACTAATCATTTTAGAAAATGGAGTTGGTAGAAATGAAATGGTCAGAAATCAGCATTCATACAACAAATGAAGCGATTGAGCCAATTTCAAATATTTTACACGAGGCTGGAGCTAGCGGCGTTGTAATCGAGGATCCCTTTGAGCTAAGTAAGGAAAGGGTGGACCGTTTCGGTGAAATCTACCAACTTAACCCTGATGATTATCCGGATGAAGGTGTCATTATTAAGGCTTATATTCCTATTAACAGCTTCCTTGGTGAAACTGTTGAGGAAATTAAAGATGCAATTAATAATTTAATCTTATTTAATATTGATATTGGTAAAAATAGTGTAACCATCTCAGAAGTTAACGAGGAAGAGTGGGCAACTGCTTGGAAAAAATACTATAATCCAGTTAAAATATCAGAACGGTTTACGATTGTACCAACGTGGGAAGACTATACTCCTGTATCTAGTGATGAGTTAATAATTGAACTTGACCCAGGTATGGCGTTTGGTACAGGTACTCACCCTACAACAGTGATGTGTGTTCAAGCGCTAGAGCGTACTGTTAAAAAAGGTGACGAATGTATTGATGTTGGAACAGGAACAGGAGTATTGAGTATTGCAGCTGCCATGCTTGGATCTTCTAAAGTTACTGCTTTAGATCTCGACGAGGTTGCGGTTCATTCGGCCATCCTTAATATTAAGCTTAATAAAGTTAATGATGTGGTGAGCGTTGCTCAAAATAATTTACTTGATGGAATTAGCGAGCAAGTTGATATCGTTGTTGCTAACATTCTTGCAGAAGTTATTTTACGCTTCACAGACGATGTGGCAAAGGTGGTCAAGCCAGGCGGTTACTTTATTGCTTCAGGCATTATTGGGCAAAAGAAACAACAAGTAAAAGAAGCAATCGAACAGGTTGATTTTACAATTCAGGAAACGCTGGTCATGGAAGATTGGGTCGCGTTTATTGCTAGGAAAAATTAGTAGGTACAGTGGTCGGATACAATAGGTTTCTCGCCTTAAGTGGCGAGTTTCTTTTTGTATCTTTTTATTAATTCGATGTAGAATGGAGGATTGGCATGCAACGATATTTTGTAAATGCCGGGTCCGATGCATCCGATTTTCAAATAAGTGGTGAAGATTACCATCACATCATTCGTGTCATGCGAATGAAAGAAGGCGATGAAATCGTTTGTGTTACAGAGGATGGGAAAAGTGCTCTTTCAGTAATTGAAGAAATTACCGATGAAATGATTGCGGTAAAGGTTGTAAAATGGGAAGATGGGTCAACTGAACTACCGGTCCGTGTCACAATCGCGAGTGGATTGCCCAAAGGGGATAAGCTGGAATGGATTATTCAAAAAGGCACTGAGTTGGGTGCTCATGAGTTTGTCCCTTTTCTTGCAGCCCGCTCCATTGTAAAATGGGATGAAAAGAAAGCCTCAAAAAAAGTTGAACGATGGCAAAAAATAGCCAAAGAGGCGGCGGAACAATCCTATCGTGCGGAAATTCCTGCTGTAAAGGCGCCGGTTTCAATTCGAACTTTGCTTCAAATGGCAGAGAACTTTGACGTAAAGCTTGTCGCTTACGAAGAAGAAGCGAAACAAGGTGAAGCAGCGGTTTTAGCCCAAACGTTACAAAAGCTAATCCCTGGAAAATCGTTATTAATTGTATTCGGCCCAGAAGGCGGATTGGCTCCTCATGAAATATCTCTTTTATCGGAAAACGGGTTTGTGGCTTGTGGATTGGGTCCAAGAATTTTACGGACTGAAACAGCTCCACTTTATTTATTAGCAGCTGTGTCTTATCAATTAGAATTATTGAGGTGATCATTATGCCTACAGTAGCGTTTCATACACTTGGCTGTAAAGTAAACCATTATGAAACAGAAGCGATTTGGCAATTATTTAAAGAACAAGGATACGAACGTGTGGAATTTGAAGCAACCTCCGACGTTTATATTATTAATACATGTACCGTTACAAACACAGGAGACAAAAAGAGTCGGCAAATTATCCGTCGGGCAGTCCGTAAAAACCCGGATGCAGTCATCTGTGTCACTGGTTGTTATGCGCAAACCTCTCCAGCTGAAATCCTTGCAATTCCTGGCGTTGATGTTGTCGTTGGAACGCAAGATCGCGTTAAAATGCTAGATTACATCGAACAATATAAGCAAGAACGCCAGCCAATTAATGGCGTAAGAAATATTATGAAGAGCCGTGTTTACGAAGAATTGGATGTCCCTGCTTTTACAGACCGTACCCGGGCTTCCTTAAAAATTCAAGAAGGCTGCAACAATTTCTGTACTTTCTGTATTATCCCATGGGCACGTGGATTAATGCGTTCTCGTGATCCAAAAGAAGTTATTCGCCAAGCTCAGCAATTAGTAGATGCCGGGTATAAAGAAATTGTCCTAACTGGAATTCACACTGGCGGTTATGGTGAAGACATGAAGGATTATAATTTGGCGTTACTATTGAAGGATCTTGAAAAAGAAGTTCACGGTTTAAAACGTCTTCGTATTTCGTCGATTGAAGCTAGTCAAATTACCGATGAAGTCATTGAAGCAATTAAAAATTCTAATGTCATCGTTCGCCACCTTCATATCCCGCTTCAATCAGGGTCAGATTCCGTTTTAAAGCGGATGCGCCGTAAGTATACAATGGAGTTCTTTGCGGAGCGACTTAATCGTTTGAAGGAGGTTCTCCCAGGACTTGCTGTCACATCAGATGTGATTGTTGGTTTCCCAGGTGAAACAGAAGCAGAATTTATGGAAACGTATAATTTTATTAAAAATCATCAATTCTCCGAGCTTCACGTTTTCCCATATTCCAAGCGGACAGGAACACCAGCAGCTCGAATGGAGGACCAAGTTGATGAGGAAGTGAAAAACGAGCGGGTTCATCGCTTGATTTCCTTGTCCGACCAATTGGCAAAAGAATACGCTTCACAGTTTGACGATGAAGTACTTGAAGTCATCCCAGAGGAAAAATTTGATGATGATACAAACAGTCCACTTTATGTCGGCTATACAGACAACTACTTAAAGGTTGTCTTCGCTGGTACGGAAGCCATGATTGGAAAAATTGTCAAAGTGAAGTTAACTAAAGCTGGTTATCCATACAATGAAGGTCAATTCATTCGAGTTGTTAATGATGACCTCGTTAAAGAGGAAACAGAAGAAGCTATTTAATAGACACATCATGACTGTCGAGTATGCACATTGTCGCTGCTCGGCAGTTTTTTTTGGCCCTTTAATAATGTGAATATTTGACTATTGATTGCGATTGAGGAGCTATTATTACCGTTGAAGACAAAAAAAAGAGTAGAAGGTAACGATAGAAGAGTTATCGTTACCGATGCAGGCGAAGCGGCAAACCCAACGGTAAAGTTAACAACTTAAAAACTGACTTTATTGTATAAACCGACTCAATTCATTTAACACTAAACAATGCAATCTATGATAACGGTCCTAATCTAAGAAATCACTCGAAATTTCGGGATTCGAATGTTATGATGATAGAGGTACGGACAACTAAAATGCACTGTGAAAGGAGAAACATCTTATGTTAGGAAAAGTTGCAGCAATGATTGATCATACTCTATTAAAAGCAGATGCTAAAAAAGAGCAAATTGAAACGCTTTGTCACGAAGCCAAAGAATACACCTTTGCTTCTGTTTGTGTAAACCCAACATGGGTCAAGTATGCTAGTGAATTACTAGAAGGTAGCCCAGTTAAGGTATGTACTGTAATTGGCTTTCCATTAGGTGCAAATACCCCTGAAACGAAAGCTTTTGAAACAACTAACGCAATTGAAAATGGTGCTACAGAAGTTGATATGGTCATTAATATCGGTGCTTTAAAAGATGGAAATGATGAATTAGTACAGCGTGATATTCGTGCAGTTGTGGACGCTGCTCAAGGAAAAGCACTTACTAAAGTAATCATTGAAACCAGTCTACTTACTGATGAAGAAAAAGTCCGCGCTTGTCAACTTGCTATCAAGGCAGGAACAGATTTTGTTAAAACCTCAACAGGCTTTTCTACCGGTGGGGCAACCATAGAAGATATCGCGCTAATGCGAAAAACAGTTGGTCCTGATATTGGGGTCAAGGCTTCGGGCGGAGTTCGCAATGCGGACGATGCAAGGAATATGATTGAAGCAGGTGCAACAAGAATCGGGGCAAGCTCTGGTGTTGCCATCGTAAATGGCTTAACAAGTAGCTCTGATTATTAAAATTAAAAAAGAGGATGTCCATCATTTAGGGCATCCTCTTTCATGTTTATCGTATTTGGTTTGTTCCATTGGTTACCCCACACAATCCAAACTCCAAATTTAAGCTCGCCTTCCATGCACATACTCAATCCACCTCCCGAACTGCTCAGCAAACGGAAGCACGATTAACGAAGTAAGCACATTAAATAGCAAACTAGAATGCGCTAACTGGACATCAGCGCTATCTGCAGCCAATGGAGAAAGCGCAGCCATCCAATCAATTAATGGGATAAATAAGGCAACTCCGACGACGTTTAACCATATATGCGCGTAAGCACACAATTTTGATTCATGGCCAGAACCGATTGAGGCCAAGTAGCCGGTAATACACGTACCAATGTTCGAACCTAGCATAATCGCAATTCCTGAATCAATCTTTAAGATTCCGCCAGATAAAAAGCCCATCGTAATTCCCGTCATGGCTGTGCTCGACTGTATTAACGCTGTAAAAATAGTTCCAAAACCAATACTTAGCAAATGACTCTCATTTAACATAGCTAAAATACTTCCGACAGCATCAAGCTTTGTAAGAGGTGTAGCTAAAAATTCAAATCCTCTTATGGCTATAAAAACGGCTGACATTCCAAATAAAATGGAGCCAGAACTTCTCAGCTTTTGATTGCGAAACAACATTAACACAGCACCAATAATTGTCATCGGAATCAAGTATTGATTAATATTGAAGGTAATAATTTCTGTGGTGAAGGTCGTTCCAATATTTGTTCCTAAAATAATGCCAATCGATTTTGAAAAATTGAGCATACCAGCAGCAATTAGTCCAATGGTTATCACCATTACTGCGGAGCTACTGTGAAGAACTGCAGTTACCAAAATACTTGTTAACATCGCCTTGAAAGGGGAGCTAGTAACTCGTTCAAGTAGTCGCTTAAAGGTTTCTCCTGAAAGTTGGAACAAGCCAGCCCTTAAAATGGTCATGCCTGTGATGAATACAGCGATGAGTAAGATAAAAAGCAATATATATAACATGTCCACACACTCCCACTGTTTATATATGCTATGGATTCCATATATAGACATGTAACTTGATCATAAAAATTCATCAAATAGCAGAAAATAATCGTCGAAAAAGAACAATTTTTCTCGAATCTTAGGAACAAGTTCAAATTGAGTTGACCTAATATGTTGAGTATATTATAATTGTCAAAGTACATGGGTTTCCATGTCCTCGATGTTAGTGTGTTGTGTTCGGAGGGAGGGAAAGAGAATGTCTAAAACCGTCGTTCGTAAAAACGAATCGCTTGAAGATGCTCTTCGTCGCTTTAAACGTACAGTATCTAAATCAGGTACAATACAAGAAGCTAGAAAGCGCGAATTCTACGAAAAGCCTAGTGTAAAGCGTAAGAAAAAGTCAGAAGCAGCAAGAAAACGTAAGTGGTAAGAGAGGGTGTAATACATTGAGTCTTCTCGAGCGTTTAAATAATGATATGAAGCAAGCGATGAAGAATAAGGAAAAAGACAAACTTTCTGTAATTCGGATGATTAAATCTTCATTGCAAAATGAAGCAATCAAGCTTGGTAACGAGCTATCCGAAGAGCAAGAGTTAACTGTCCTTTCTCGCGAAATGAAACAACGCAAGGACTCCCTCAACGAATTTGAAAAAGCCGGTCGTGAAGATCTGGTTGAAAAATTGCGTACAGAATTGACATTTGTCGAGGTGTACATGCCGAAACAGCTTTCTGAAGAAGAAGTGACTGAGATTGTCAAACAAGCAATCGCAGAAGTAGGTGCAACATCAAAAGCTGAGATGGGAAAAGTAATGTCTGCTGTCATGCCTAAGGTTAAAGGAAAAGCAGACGGAACACTCGTAAATAAACTTGTTCAACAACACCTTTCATAATAACAACATCAATGGCCGTAGAGATTTATCTCTACGGCTTTTCACATAGTTTTAAAAAAGATGAAACTATTATCCGTTTTGTCCGTAAATACTAATATGAGGCAATGAGAGGAGGGGATACAGGTGCGAAGATTTGTATACATCATGATGCTTATTTTTGGATTTAGTTTGATTGCGCTTCCGCAGGCAGCCTCAAGCAATGAACAAATTGTCTACGTTGTCCCAATAGAAGAAACAGTCGAAAAAGGCTTACACGCCTTTTTGCAAAGAGCCATTAACACCGCAGAGGAAAACAACGCAGATGCGATAATCTTTGAGGTAAATACACCTGGTGGAGCAGTTGATGCTGCAGGTGAAATTGGTAAGCTTCTAACATCAACTGATATAAAAACGGTCTCATTTATTAATAAACATGCTCTTTCCGCAGGAGCGTATATTGCGATTAATACTGATGAAATCTATATGGTACCAGGCTCCACAATGGGCTCAGCGGCGATTATTGACCAACAGGGAAATACAGCCGGGAAAAAGGCAGAATCGTATTGGTTAGCTGCAATGAAAGCAGCTGCGAATGGAAGTGAGCGCAATCCTATTATTGCTGCGGCAATGGCAGATGAGAGTATTGATTTACCCGAATACGGAGCTCCGAAAGGGAAACTGCTTACCTTGACGGCTGAGCAAGCAATCGAAGTAGGTTATTCAGATGGAACAGTAAAAAATTTAGATGATTTACTTGCGAAACTGGGCTTTGAAAATGCAGATGTTCGGTCAATGGAAGAAAGCTTTGCTGAAAAGGTTGCAAGGTTTATTACAAATCCAATCGTAGTACCAATTTTGCTAACAATCGGAAGCTTAGGATTAGTGCTAGAATTGTACTCTCCAGGCTTTGGAATTCCGGGCTTTATGGGATTATCTGCCTTGCTGTTATTTTTTTACGGCCATTTAGTGGCTGGATTAGCTGGATTTGAAACGATTATTCTTTTCGTGGTTGGAATTGCTCTAGTCATATTAGAGCTATTTTTACCAGGAGGGATTGTTGGAGCAATTGGGACCATTTCCATTTTGGGGAGTTTATTTTTAGCGACTGATAATGTGGTTCACATGGGGATTTCAATCCTCATTGCAATAGGTGTTTCAATTCTGGCATCAATACTAATGATAAGGGTGTTTGGAAAAAAAATGAGCCTATTTAAGAAAATTATCCTAACAGACTCAACGAGTACTGAAAGTGGTTATGTTTCAAATCGAAATCGGACTGAATTGCTTGGACTCAAAGGAATGACCTTAACCGCACTTAGACCAGCCGGAACGGTTTTACTGAATGAGGAACGGGTAGATGTGGTAAGTGAAGGTGAATTTATTCCGAAGGATACTCAAGTAATAGTAGTAAAGGTTGAGGGTCCCCGCATTGTTGTGAGAAGTTGTTCATAATTAATGGTTATTCCGTTTAAAAAATAAAGAATAGATATTTAAGGAGGTATATACATGGCAGCAGGAACAGCTTTTTTAATTATTGCCATCGTTCTAGGTTTCATATTACTAGGAATTTTGTTTACCTTTGTTCCGGTAATGCTCTGGATTTCAGCCCTTGCAGCAGGTGTAAAGGTGAGTATTTTCACGTTAATTGGGATGAGATTACGCCGCGTTATTCCGAGCAGGGTTATCAATCCGCTGATTAAAGCCCACAAGGCGGGTATTAATGTGACAAATAACCAGCTTGAAAGTCATTACTTAGCAGGTGGTAATGTTGACCGTGTTGTAAATGCCTTAATTGCTGCACACCGCGCAAACATCGAGTTAACATTTGAGCGTTGCGCTGCAATTGACTTAGCAGGTCGTGATGTGCTAGAAGCCGTTCAAATGAGTGTTAATCCGAAGGTTATTGAAACTCCATTTATCGCTGGGGTAGCGATGGATGGGATTGAAGTAAAGGCGAAAGCAAGAATTACTGTACGTGCAAATATTGAGCGCCTTGTCGGTGGTGCTGGTGAAGAAACAATTGTAGCCCGTGTTGGGGAAGGGATTGTCTCTACAATTGGTTCCAGTGATAATCACAAAAAGGTACTGGAAAATCCTGATATGATTTCACAAACAGTTCTTTCAAAAGGTTTGGATGCTGGTACAGCGTTCGAAATTCTTTCGATTGATATCGCTGACGTTGATATCGGCAAAAATATTGGTGCTGAGCTACAAACCGAACAAGCGGAGGCAGATAAGAAAATTGCCCAGGCTAAAGCTGAGGAACGTCGTGCAATGGCGGTTGCTCAAGAGCAGGAAATGAAGGCGAAAGTTCAAGAAAAGCGGGCTAAGGGAGTTGAAGCAGAAGCAACAGTACCGTTAGCGATGGCTGAAGCGTTGCGTGAAGGAAATATTGGAGTAATGGATTATATGAACTACCAAAACATTTCTGCCGATACTGATATGAGAGATTCAATTGGAAAGATGACGGGCGATAAAAAGCAAAATGATAATAAGTAGGGAGTCAGCCAGATAGGAGGCTCACAATATGGAGTTTTTTTTCGATAATCCATTTATTTTGGTGATATTGATTGGGATTATTTCCTCGCTTTTTAAAAAGAATAAAGAAGCACAGCAGGAAAAACAAAAAGGAAATAAACCGAAGCCAGTTCGAACCGAGGAAGCCCCTGCACCTGTCCGTAAAAATCGCCCAAGTCGGGCTCAGCAGCAGAATCCCTCTAAATCACCTAGATCGAAGCAGCCTAGACAAACCAGCAGAGAAAGGGATTTGGCTAGGGAGAATCAAACTGATGTAATGGATCAGCGCTATGCTGCCCTAAAAATCCATCAAGAAGAACCGTATCATACCAATTCTGCAATGGAATCAGCACCTACACAGGAGCGAAACTTGATTTATCGTGATGATGAACAAAATAAACAAAGAACGTTAAATGTCGATTCTAATGCCTTAGTGGATGGTTTAATTTGGTCCGAGGTGCTCGGTCCCCCGCGGGCAAAAAAGGCGCACCGAGCGGTTAAATAAGCCTTTAAAACTGAAAAATTTGTGCTAGAATCCCCAGTCATTTCATAAACATGAGATGAAAGGGGGTTCTTTTTTTATGGCAAAAAAATGGGGCCAGCTTATTCGCAACTGGGTTACAAAGAACATGGAGCTTCCTCAGGATGTCATGATGGATTTGCCCCGCATCACCATGGTTGGACAAATTCATATATACATTGAGAACCACCGCGGTTTATTAACTTTTACCGACCGAGAAATACGCCTCTTGTTAAAACAAGGCCAGCTATTAGTAAAGGGTAAGGCCTTTGTAATAAAAACGATTTTACCCGAGGAAATTTTGCTTGAGGGAAAAATAGATCAGGTTATATATATCAATGATTGATTCAGGGGGAGCGCAATGAAGAACCAATGGCTCGAGTTTTTTTCCGGAACTGTCACAGTAAAGGTCTCGGGAAGGGGAATTGAAAGATTCATTAATCAGCTATTACGCAATGGCATTACGATTTGGGATGTAAAAAGATATGGAGTCGATACTGTTGTTTTTAGCTTGAAGCTGCAAGATGTAAAATCAATACGGCCGCTTATCAGGGATAGTGAGTGTAAGCTCACTTTTCAACGAAGAAACGGAATGCCGTTTCTCTTTAAACAGATGTTAAGAAACAGCGGTCTGGTGGCTGGGGCCTTTCTGTTTCTTTTTGTCATTATGCTGCTTTCGAATATGGTCTGGCGAGTAGAGATAAAGGGAGCAAATCCAGCGACGGAGCATAAAATTTATAAGCAATTGGACAAGATGGGGGTTAAGCCTGGAAAGCTCCAATTTTTCGTAGATGACGTCGAGACGATTCAACGAAAACTTACGAATAACATTCAAGTTCTTACCTGGGTCGGTGTAGAATTAAGGGGGACAACCTTTCATCTCGAAGTTGTTGAAAAGAAGGAGCCAAAAAAACTTGAGGAATTGGGTCCGCGCCATTTAGTCGCAAAAAAAGAAGGTGTTATTTCAAAAATATATGTAGAAAAAGGCCAAAAACAGGTGGAAATAAATCAGCATGTAAATAAAGGTCAAATGCTCGTTTCTGGGATAATCGGCAAAGAAGAAAAAACGGAAATTGTCTCCGCAAAAGGAGAGGTATACGGCGAAACATGGTATAAGTCAATGGTAGAACTGCCAATAAAAAGCACTTTTCAGGTATACAACGGTAACGAAAAACAAAAATACTCCATCAAATTCGGAAGTGTGACCATTCCAGTTTGGGGTTTTGGAAAACCAAATTATCTAGCATATGAAGAAGATACAACCAATCATAAGCTTCGTTTTCTAAAATGGGAGCTGCCAATTTCCTTCAATGATACAGTTTTGCGTGAAAAGGAAGAAGTCACCAGAATATACTCAAATGAAGAAGCAATCGAAGTAGCAAAGGAAATTGCAAGAAAGGATATAAAAAGTAAGCTATCTGAGGATGCTATAATTAAAGGGGAAAATGTTTTACATCAAGCTATTGACAATGGTAAAGTTACATTATCAATACATTACCAAATTATAGAGGATATTGCCGAGCCACAACCAATAATCCAAGGAGACGAAGAATGACAGAAGAGCGAAAAACAATTGATGTAAAAATTAATAACCAAGAGGAAGCTGTAACCCTTTTCGGTAACTCTGATAGCAATTTAAAAATCATTGAACAAGAGCTCCAGGTGTCAATCATAACTCGTGGAGAAAGTCTAATTATCTCCGGCCATCCAGATCAACTTGATTTAGCTGGCAAAGTCATTGATAAACTACTGGAAGTAATCAAAAAAGGGATTGCTATTAGTCAACGGGATGTAAGTTATGCTGTAAAATTGGTGAAAAAGGGAACAATCGATTATTTTGGTGAGCTATATGAAGAAGAAATAAGCAAAAACGCAAAAGGTAAATCGATTAGAGTGAAAACCTTCGGGCAGCGCCGCTACGTTTCCGCAATTAAGCAAAATGATTTAGTGTTCGGAATTGGTCCTGCTGGAACAGGGAAAACATATTTAGCTGTTGTGATGGCAGTTAATGCTTTAAAAAATGGCCAGGTGAAAAGAATTATTTTAACAAGACCAGCAGTTGAAGCTGGAGAGAGTCTTGGATTTTTACCAGGCGACTTAAAAGAAAAAGTGGATCCTTATTTAAGACCTTTGTATGATGCACTTTATGATGTGTTAGGGCAGGAGCATACTGTTCGTCAAATCGAACGCGGAACGATTGAAATTGCTCCTTTGGCATATATGCGTGGTAGAACGTTGGATGATGCCTTTGTCATCCTAGATGAGGCTCAAAATACGACACACGCGCAAATGAAAATGTTTTTAACAAGACTTGGCTTTGGTTCAAAAATGGTCATTACCGGTGACCGCACCCAGGTTGACTTGCCAAAAGGTGTGAAATCAGGGTTAACTGAAGCGGAGAATATTTTGAAGAATATAAAAGGAATGTCATTTGTGTATTTAGAGGCAACAGATGTTGTCCGACATCCTCTAGTTGCAAAAATAATCGGAGCTTATGATCAATCTGAAATCGTAGAAAGCTGACCCATAAGGCGTCGGCTTTTTGCGTACATCCGCAAGATTCCTAAATAAGGATGAAACTTTCTTTGAAAACTGATATTATTTTACATAACAAAAGTTTGGGTCTGGCATAGCCATAATTAAGAGGTGTTAACATTGGGAAAAATCCAGCTTCAAATTGCTAAAATTAAAAATTTTCTCGGTGAAACCTTATTTCGAATTTTATTATTTTTGATTTTAGGTTTAATTCTCTTTGTTGCAATGTACAGTAATGTCAAACCAGAAAAGCTTGACCTTACGTTATTTTCTGTCGCTGATCAAACGATTCGATCTCCGATAACAGTAGAGGACAAAGAGAGTACCGAGCGTAAGCGCAAGGATGCACTAAACAATGTTCAGGATGTGTATACTCTCAAAAAAGAGTACACTCAAAATCGCGTCGATTTAATTACTTCCATTTTTGATTCTGTATTGGAAGTAAAAGAAGAAATCGCCGAAGAAATGGCCAAGGAAGAGAATAGTGATAAGGCTGAACCATCTATCTCAGAGCAATTAGCAAGGTTAAAGCAAAAATTAACAGAAAACGAAACGAAGGAGTTATCCGACTCTGTTTTTATTGCGCTTTTACAGGCGTCAAAAGATGAGCTTTCTATTGCTAGAGATTTAACGGTTACAGCAATTAATTATGTCATGAGTTCCCGCATTCCGCAGGATGATGTTGAAAATGCAAAAAAACGACTGGAAGAAGAGTTAAAATATACAAGTTTAAATAATAATTTAAAAAATGCTGCGATTGAATTAGGTCGATATGCGGTCATTCAAAACGAATTTTATGACCCGAATGCCACTGAGGAAATGCGACAACAGGCGAGGGAAAGTGTCGAGCCGGTTCTGATACTTGAAGGGCAAATTCTTGTTGAAGAGGGTCAGCTTATTAGCCGAGACATTTATCGTCAGTTAAAATTAGTGGGAGTGCTAGATAATGAGAACTCCTTAAAGCCCTTTATTGGACTTTCATCCCTTATTTTAATATTGCTTGGTGGATTGTATTTCTATTTTCATTATTTAGGTGTATCACAGGAAATGAAGCATAAATTCGTTTTGATTTTTTCTATCATTCTTGTTATGTCGATAGCAATCATGAAGACCTTGAGCTTGTTTCTTCAATTAAATTACTCGGAAATTGCCTATATTTTTCCAGCGGCCATGGGGGCAATGTTGATTAAACTATTGACTCACGAACGATTGGCAGTGGCATTTACATTAATTTTAGCAATAAGTGGTGGAATCATTTTTAATGAAGGAGTAACAGCAACTGTTCAAGTTACTGTTGTCATTTATATTTTGATTAGCGGAATAGCTAGTATATTATTTTTAAGTAATCATAGTAACCGTTCGAAAATTCTTCAAGCAGGGCTTTTGGTTGCTGCTGTTAATATGGTGGTCATTTTTTCGCTATTGTTTTTACGAAACGGGCAATTTACAGGCATGGAATATGGGTTTTATTTTATCGGGGCATTGTTGTCGGGGATTAGCTCGGCTGTTTTGACAATAGGCTTGATGCCGTATTTTGAGGCAGGTTTTGGGATGCTTTCGACGTTAAAATTAATCGAATTATCGAATCCTAATCATCCGTTACTGAAGAAAATCTTAACTGAAGCACCAGGAACGTATCATCATAGTGTTATGGTTGCTAATTTAGCTGAAACAGCTTGTGAGGCAATTGGTGCGAATGGTTTATTAGCAAGGGTCGGCTGCTATTACCATGATATCGGCAAAACGAAACGGCCACAATTTTTTATCGAAAATCAAATGAATATCCCAAATCCTCATGACCGCATTCCGCCACAAACGAGCAAAAACATCATTATTGCACATGCGATTGATGGCGCTGAATTGTTAAGAAAACATAAGATGCCAAAGGAAATTATTGATATTGCTGAGCAACACCACGGAACAACTTTACTGCAATATTTTTACCATAAGGCTAAAAAAGATGGAGCTGAGGTTAAGGAGGTTGATTATCGTTATCCGGGACCTAAAGCTCAAACGAAAGAGGCAGCCATTGTTGGGATTGCCGATAGCGTGGAAGCAGCAGTACGTTCGATGGGACATCCTACTCATGAGCAAATTGAACAGGTTGTTCGAA
Source organism: Bacillus marasmi (assembly GCF_902168435.1). GTDB lineage: Bacteria > Bacillota > Bacilli > Bacillales > Cytobacillaceae > Bacillus_BU > Bacillus_BU marasmi. The sequence goes on along the minus strand of NZ_LR656165.1, from coordinate 55,536 downwards.
AAATTATTGCGGACCGTATGAACGACAATCAATTTAACGATTGTGATTTAACGTTGAAGGAGCTTGAAACAGTTTCAATAACGTTACTTGAAACTTTAAAAGGAATTTTTCATTCACGGATTGAATATCCAGAAACCATTAAGCAGAAGGTGAGCCAAGTATGAGTTTACTAATCGATTATATCGATGAGACCGAAAAATTAAGCGAACAAGATATTACGACAGTAATGGAATTATTAAATTTAGCAGCAAAGCACGAAGAAGTGGAAGACGATAGTGAGGTGTCCGTCACCTTTGTGACGAATGAAAAAATTCAAGAAATCAATCGGGAATATCGCGAAAAGGATCAACCAACAGATGTGATTTCATTTGCAATGGAGGAACTTGGTGAAGGTGAAATCGAGCTTTCAGGACTTGATATGCCTAGAGTATTGGGGGATATCATCATATCTGTACAGCGGGCGGAGGAACAGGCAAGCGAATACGGCCATTCCTTTCACCGCGAGCTTGGATTTTTAGCTGTACACGGCTTTTTACATTTGTTGGGCTATGATCATATGACTGAAGCGGACGAAAAAATCATGTTCACCAAACAAAAGGACATTCTAGATGAATACGGATTGGAGCGTTGAAATCCAAAAGGTGTTTAAATCATTTTCATATGCGATTACTGGCCTAGCTCATGCAACGAAAAGAGAGCGGAACCTTCGCATTCATTTAACGATTACTGTGTTGGTGTGCATACTTGGGTTTTATTTTTCCATTTCCGTTACAAAATGGTTAATCATCCTGTTGGCGATTGGCGGAGTGATTTCACTTGAGTTAGTCAACACCGCGCTTGAACGGGTTGTAGATTTGGTGACATCGGACTACCAGCCGCTAGCAAAGCAAGCCAAGGATGTTGCAGCAGGAGCTGTTCTTGTATACGCGATTATTGCCGTAATCATCGGCATTTTGATTTTTCTACCTGAAATTATCCAAAGACTTACCTAAAAGGGACTAAAGGATTTAGTCTCTTTTTAGTTTTAGGAGAGATTTAGTGTGGATTTGAAAACCTAGTTGAAGTTAGATAAAATAACAGAACAAAGCAATACAAAAAGTAGTACAAATAAATTGTTAGAAAATTCAAAATTTTTTAAGGTTTATTTTGCAACAAACGATGAAAAGATTTATAAAATACGCTAAAATAAAAAGACAGCATTCCTCTTTACGAAAGGAAAATGGTTGTGAATCAAAAACAAATAATTGAAGAAGCAAAAGTAGCAAGAGAGAAAGCGTATGTTCCATACTCTAAATTTAAAGTGGGTGCAGCACTTGTCACAGCTGATGGTAAAATTTATCACGGCTGTAATATTGAAAACGCTGCCTACAGTGTCACAATATGCGCTGAGCGTACTGCGTTGTTTAAGGCACTCTCAGAAGGTGATAACAAGTTTGAAAAACTCGTTGTTATTGCTGATACTGAGAGACCTGTATCTCCATGTGGAGCTTGCCGACAAGTTATTTCGGAGCTATGTCCAAAGGACATGACCGTCGTATTGACCAATTTAAAGGGAGACGTCCAAGAAATAACTGTAGAAGACTTGCTACCGGGAGCTTTTTCGTCGGAGGATTTAAATGATTAATGAAGGTAAAAGTAATAAGTTCAAATCTGGCTTTGTTTCCATCATTGGCAGGCCAAATGTAGGTAAATCAACCTTTTTAAACCGAGTAATTGGGCAAAAAATTGCTATCATGAGCGATAAACCGCAAACGACCAGGAATAAGGTTCAAGGTGTTTTGACAACCGATGATGCACAGTTGATTTTTATTGATACGCCTGGTATTCATAAGCCTAAGCACAAGCTTGGTGATTTTATGATGAAGGTGGCCATCAATACTTTAAGAGAAGTCGATTTAGTACTATTCATGGTTAATGCTGAGGAAGGTTTTGGGCGTGGCGAGGAATTTATTCTTGAAAAGTTTGAAGGTGTAAATACACCAATTTTTCTTGTCATTAATAAAATAGATCTCGTCCATCCTGATAAGCTCTTGGAGATTATTCAATCGTATAGTGAAAAATATAATTTTACTGAAATCGTGCCGATTTCAGCATTACAGGGGAATAATATAGAACGTATTCTCGAGCAAATTAAGAAGTACTTGCCTGAAGGTCCTCAATACTACCCGGCAGACCAAGTTACGGACCATCCGGAACGCTTTATCATCACAGAGTTAATTAGAGAGAAGGCACTACATCTAACACATGAAGAGGTTCCGCATTCCTTAGCTGTTGTAATGGAAAAATTGGACCGTTCTGACGATAAGAATGTGATTCATGTAATGGCGACAATCATAGTAGAACGTGATTCGCAAAAGGGTATTATCATTGGTAAACAAGGTAAAATGTTAAAGGAAATTGGGAAACGTGCCCGAGTCGACATTGAAAATTTACTTGGCTCTAAAGTTTATCTTGAGCTTTGGGTGAAGGTTCAAAAAGATTGGCGCAATAAAATGGGTCAGCTGAGAGATTTTGGGTTTAGAGAAGACGAATATTAAAAACAGTTAACGAATATCAGCAATTTGCATTAAGATAACAACAATATTTACATTATTAGCAACGAACGATATTTATGCATCGAGCCGGTTTACAATTTTTTCGTCTCATGTTTTTGGAATGAAAGGCTATGATAATTGTAAAGGATTTGGGATTGAAGACAGTGCTAGTTGACAATTTGAAAGGTGGGGTTTTCGATGTTGGAATTTACCTGGAAGGTATTCTCAAATACAGGTAACATTGACACGTATCTTCTTTTCAAGGAACTTGAAAAAGAAAATCATGAAATACCCGGTGAACAGGATGACGAGCTAGCAGAATTTGATTTTCCCATCTCATAGGTTTGTTTCGTTGCAATGGATGGTGACTGTACATGTTTCAAAAATGTGAAGGCATCGTCATTAGAACAACGGATTATGGTGAGACCAATAAAGTTGTCACTTTATATACACGTGAATGGGGGAAAGTTGGTGTGATGGCACGAGGTGCAAAAAAGCCCAATAGTAGGCTTTCGGCTATCACCCAGCTTTTTACATATGGTTACTTCTTAATACAAAAAAGCAAGGGGCTAGGAAGTCTACAACAGGGAGAAATGATTTCTTCGTTGCGCTCGATTCGCGAAGATATCTTTTTAACTGCCTATGCGAGTTATATTGTTGATTTAACAGATAAAGCAACAGTCGATGAAAAAAAGCCTAATCCTTTTCTATTTGAACTGCTATACCAGACATTAACCTTAATGAATGAAGGTTATGATTTAGATATTTTGACAAATATTTATGAAATGAAGCTGCTAGACATGTTTGGTCTCCATCCATGTCTTGACCACTGTGCTGTTTGTGGTACTACGAATGGACAATTTTCGTTTTCAGTTAGGGAAGGTGGGTTTATCTGTCATCTTTGTGTAGAGAGTGATCCTTACGCGATAGCCATATCACCAGCAACGGTAAAGCTATTGCGGATTTTCTATTATTTTGATTTATCACGGCTTGGAAACATTGATGTTAAAATGGAGACAAAGCTTCAATTAAAAAAGGTCATTACAGCCTATTATGATGAATACTCTGGGCTCCACTTAAAAACGAAGAAATTTCTTAATCAAATTGATAAAATGCGCGATATGCTAACTTGACAACCTGTTCACTATCGATTAACATCTAAATTAAATTTAATAGTTGCACTGAAGGAAAGGAGTACTTAACTTTCTTTATTGAAGCGAGTCTAGGGTGGTGTGAGCTAGATATAAAGCGTTAAGGAAAGGCATTCTGGAGCAACGTTAATTCCAAGAGGCTGCAAATTAGCAGCAAATAGGGTGGAACCGCGGGTTAACTCTCGTCCCTATGCTTACAAGCATAGGGTCGGGAGTTTTTTATTTGAAGGCTGTGTTAATGCACAGTGTTGATTTTTTTCCAGGTTGATCTTCGCTGCAGGCACGTAGACTCCTATGGGAGTAGCTGGCATGGGAGACCCCACAGGCGCAAAGCGCCGAGGAGGCTCCCAGTTAGCCCCATGAACCGCACGTGCCTGAAGCGGAAATCAACATCCAAATTTTCACAGCTAATTTAAAAAAATAAGTAAAGGAGTACATAACATGAGCGTTACTATGGAACAAATCGTTTCACATGCGAAACACAGAGGTTTTATTTTTCCAGGTTCTGAAATTTATGGAGGTTTAGCAAATACTTGGGATTACGGTCCGCTTGGCGTTGAGCTAAAAAATAACATTAAGCAAGCATGGTGGAAAAAATTCATTCATCAATCTCCATACAATGTAGGTTTGGATTCTGCAATTTTAATGAACCCAAGAACATGGGAGGCATCTGGTCATATTGGAAACTTTAATGATCCGATGATCGATTGTAAAAAATGTAAGGCAAGACATCGTGCAGATAAATTAATTGAAAATGCGCTTGATGAAAAAGGAATTGAAATGGTAGTAGATGGCCTTCCGTTTGAAAAAATGGAGGAATTAATCGCTGAACACAAAATCGCTTGTCCTGATTGTGGTGCACAGGATTACACTGGAATTCGCCAATTCAATCTTATGTTTAAGACACATCAAGGTGTAACTGAAACAAGTGCTAATGAAATCTTCCTTCGTCCTGAAACAGCACAAGGTATTTTTGTTAACTTCAAAAATGTGCAACGGACAATGCGAAAAAAACTTCCGTTTGGTATTGCACAAATCGGTAAAAGCTTCCGAAATGAAATAACACCGGGTAATTTCACTTTCAGAACGAGAGAATTCGAACAAATGGAGCTTGAATTCTTCTGTAAGCCAGGTGAAGAATTAAAATGGTTTGATTATTGGAAGCAATTTGCTGAGCAATGGCTATTATCATTGGGAATGAAGCAAGAAAATCTAAGACTTCGTGATCATAACGAAGATGAATTATCTCATTACAGTAATGCAACAACTGATTTTGAATATAAATTCCCATTTGGTTGGGGCGAGCTTTGGGGAGTTGCTTCACGTACCGATTATGATTTAAAGCAACATATGGAGTTTTCAGGTGAAGATTTCCACTATTTAGATCAAGAAACAAATGAGAAATATGTTCCATATTGTATCGAGCCTTCACTTGGTGCGGACCGCGTTACTTTGGCCTATTTAATCGATGCTTATGATGAGGAGCAATTAGAGGATGGTACAGCTAGAACGGTTATGCATTTACATCCTGCGCTTGCACCGTTTAAAGCAGCAATTTTACCGCTTTCAAAAAAACTGTCGGAAGATGCAAGAGAAGTATACGATATGCTTGCTGAGCAATTCCTAGTTGATTATGATGAATCTGGTTCAATTGGTAAAAGATACCGTCGCCATGATGAAATCGGTACTCCATTCTGCATTACCTTTGATTTTGATTCTAAGGAAGACAAAATGGTTACCGTTCGTGACCGCGATACAATGGAACAATCAAGAATTCCAATCGCTGAACTAGTGCAATTTATTCAAAATAAAATATCTTTTTAATTGTATGACATTTATTTACTACCTTGTTTAACGTGAAAAAGTGCGGTTCTCCGCACTTTTTCAATAATATTTGAGCTAAACCCTTGTTTCTTAACTTTTCTTGCCCGATAATTAGTATATAATAATTTTAAATAGTATAACCTCAATGTGTTTTGGATATTTAAAATATTTAAATGGTTTTTAAACAGGGTGGTGAGGACAATCGAACTGAATAGTCGTCAAGAACAAATACTTCAGATTGTAAAAGAAAATGGGCCAATAACTGGTGAAAATATTGCTGACCGGTTAAATTTAACTAGAGCAACACTAAGACCTGATTTAGCCATTTTAACAATGGCGGGATATTTAGATGCCAGACCAAGGGTAGGTTATTTTTACACAGGAAAGTCTGGTGTACAATTACTTACTGAGAATTTAAAGAATATATATGTTAAGGATTATCAATCCATTCCAGTCGTAATCAATGAGAGTGTTTCAGTTTATGATGCGATTGTTACGATGTTTTTAGAAGATGTTGGGACATTATTTGTAGTCGATCAAAATTCTATTTTGGTCGGTGTATTGTCAAGAAAGGACTTACTTCGAGCTAGTCTTGGTAAACAGGAATTAGCTGCCTTGCCAGTTAATATCATTATGACCAGAATGCCTAACATTACCGTATGCCAAAAAGAAGATTTATTAATTGATATTGCGGTCAAACTAATTGAAAAACAAATTGATGCCCTACCTATAGTTAAGGAAACAGAAAAAGGCTATGAAGTGATTGGCCGCGTGACAAAAACAAATATTACAAAGGCCTTTGTTGCTCTTGCATCTGGTGATGAATAAGGTCTGCCCGTAGGAGTTGGTTTAGAGGAATGAGTAGGTTACCGATAATATATGTCGTATCCGATTCGGTCGGGGAAACGGCCGAGCTTGTTACAAAAGCGGCGATCAGTCAATTTAATGGAACTAGTGTGGCGCTAAAACGATTCCCCTATGTTGAGGACTTGGCACATATAGATGAAGTAATTTCATTAGTGAAGCTTGATCGAGGCATGATTGCTTACACTTTAGTAAAGCCCGATATGAGAAACTATATGAAAGAGGTTTCCAAAAAAGAAGGAATACCGGCTTGTGATTTAATCGGACCATTAATGGATCAAATCGAGGTTTTTAGTGGGAAAACACCACTTCATGAACCTGGGCTTGTTCGAAAATTGGATGAAGATTATTTTAAAAAGGTTGAAGCAATTGAGTTTGCAGTGAAATACGATGATGGACGTGACCCACGTGGAATTATTAAAGCCGATATCGTATTATTAGGTGTTTCAAGGACTTCCAAAACGCCGTTATCTCAATACTTAGCACATAAACGCTTAAAAGTAGCAAATGTACCGATAGTGCCGGAAGTGGACCCGCCTGAGGAGATTTTCCATTCGGCACCGCATAAATGCTTTGCTTTAAAAATTAGTCCTGATAAATTAAACCAAATACGGCGAGAACGTTTAATATCTCTCGGATTAAATGATCAAGCAAGCTATGCAAATATAGAACGCATTAAGGAAGAATTAGAGTTTTTTGAAACGGTCATCGAGAAAATCGGCTGTCCTGTTATTGATGTTACGAACAAAGCTGTTGAAGAAACAGCAAATGTAATCTTGAATCTGTATCAAAAGAAGGTACAAGGCCAGTAAATGTAGAATATAGTAAAGGGCTGACCCAAAGATGGTGTCAGTCCTTTACATTTTGTCATGAATACGAATTCGTGATTATGTCGATAATCAAAATACTTATACCAAATATAAATTATTTTCAAGAAAATCAATGGAAATAATTGCACTAATGTACTATAATAAAAAATTGTGATAAAAAGTCTCAGAAATAGGTTTAGAGTTGATTGTGAACGAATAAACTATTTATTGTGAGATGTCAAGGGAACCACTCTGAAAAAAATCGACATGTTTCTCTGTTTAAAAGTTATCAATAAAAGAAGGAATATGTGGAGTGATGTAGAATAATTAGTAATAAAATTAACAAACGTACTATTTTTGTCGACGCAGATTCTTGTCCAGTAAAACAAGAACTTCTATATATTGCTAATCAATTTGAGATTCCGGTTGTGTTTGTTGCATCCTATGCACATATGTCCATTCATCCTCCCGAGGAACGCTGGATTTATGTTGATAATGAAAAGGAGGCAGCTGATTTATATATCCAAAATCATATTAGCAAATGGGATATCGTTGTTACGCAGGATATTGGGTTGGCGTCAACACTTTTGCTGAAGGAGGTTTCAGTTCTCTCCCCAAAAGGGATGGTGTATAAAGAGGAAGATATGGAGACTGCCTTACAAATGCGATTTCTTTCCGCAAAAGCACGCCGCAGGGGACAATATGGGAAGGGACCAAAACCTTTTTCAAAGGACGATCGGCAGAGATTTATTCACCAATTGACAGAGCTTTTAAGTGATGAATAGGCAAAGTCAATAATTCCTGTAAAGGTATGGAGTTGTAGTATGGCAGAAATGATTGCCGAAGAAAAAATTAACCAAATCCGCCAAACGATTGATATTGTTGATGTAATTAGCGAATATATTCAATTGAAGAAGCAAGGGCGAAATTATTTTGGCTTATGTCCATTTCATGGTGAAAATAGCCCATCCTTCTCAGTATCACCCGATAAGCAAATATTCCATTGCTTTGGCTGTGGTGCAGGAGGTAATGTTTTTACCTTTTTAATGGAAAAGGATGGTTTAACCTTTATTGAAGCTGCAGTTAAACTTGCCGCAAGAGCAAAGATTGATTTGGAGATTGAAACAAATCCACAGGTAAAATCTATACCTAAGGATTTACAATCAATGCTCGATGCTCATGACCTTTTACGTAAATTTTACCACCATTTGCTGGTAAATACAAAGGAAGGTCAAGATGCTCTTGAATATTTATTAGCGAGAGGCTTTACAAAGGAATCAATTGATAAATTTCAAATCGGTTATGCTCTTCCGTCCTGGGATTATACGGTAAAATTGCTATCTAGTAAGGGCTATTCAATTGAATTGTTAGAAAAAGCCGGATTGATTGCAAGACGTGAACGTGATGGAACAGCGCTTGATCGCTTTCGTAATCGCGTTATGTTTCCGATTTTTGATCGTAATGGAAATACGATTGCTTTTTCAGGGAGATCTCTAGGGGGCGATGACCCCAAATACTTAAATAGTCCCGAAACAGCGATCTTTAATAAAAGTAAAATATTATACAATTATCATTTAGCAAGACCAGCGATGCGAAAACTGCAGCATGCAGTCCTTTTTGAAGGATTCGCAGACGTTATCGCAGCCGATCGTTCCGGGGTAGTTAACGGCGTTGCCACAATGGGTACATCTTTGACAGATGATCATGTTGACATGTTGCGACGTAATTGTCATACGATTACTGTGTGCTATGACTCAGATCATGCTGGAATAGAAGCTGCATATCGGGCAGGAACGATGCTCTCAAGCGTAGGATTGAATGTTTTAGTGGCAATGATGCCTGATGGATTAGACCCTGATGACTACATCAAAAAATATGGTGGTGAAAAATTTTCCAATGATGTAATAGGGGCAAGCGTTACGTTCATGTCCTTCAAAATACGTTATTTCCGCCGCGGAAAAAATCTACAACATGAAGGAGAACGACTCCTTTACATCGAAGAAGTATTAAGGGAAATAAGCAAGCTAGAAAAAGCTGTTGAAAGAGATATTTATTTAAGACAAATTGCCGACGAGTTTTCATTGTCCCTTGATGCACTGATTCAGCAATTGGAATCATACCGGGGAAAAACTATAGAAAATAAAGGTAATAAAACAAATGTCCCAAAGCAACAGCAGCTTGTCGTAAAAAAGCCAACACAACAATTGAAGCCTGCTTTCCATAATGCTGAAAGGCATTTACTTGCTCACATGTTAAAGGACAGTGAGCTTGCCTTTAAGGTACAAACACTTCTAGCAGGAAATACCTTTAACATTGATGAACATCAAGCAATTTTTACTTACTTATTAGGTTATTACGAGGAAGGAAATCCGCCTGATTCCAGCTTGTTTTTAAATTTTATTGGGGATGAGCGCTTACGGAGAATCGTAACTGATATTGAAATGATGTTGATTAATGAGGAATTATCCGAAAAGGAATTATCTGATTATATTAAACAGGTGTTGAATTATCAAAAAATGTTAAAGATAAAAGAAAAAGAGGCAGAAAGAACGGAAGCAGAGCGTCAAAACGATATTCATAAAGCAGCACGCTTAGCAATGGAAATCATCCAACTGCGAAAGTCGCTATAGATTGTTTGATTTTTTGATTTTTGGAAGGAGGGGGACATATGGCTGAAAAACCAGCCCGTTCAAAAGAGGTCGATACTGAATTGACTCTAGAACAGATCAAGGACCAGTTAACAGAAACTGGTAAGAAAATTGGTGTCCTTAATTATGACGATATAGCTGAAAAATTAGCTCAGTTTGAATTAGATTCTCATCAAATGGATGAGTTTTATGAATTTTTAGGGGACCAAGGTGTGGAATTAGTTGGTGATGGTGATGATGAGGATCCGAGTCTTCCTGAACTTTCAAAGGGAGATGAGGAAGAATTTGATTTAAACGATCTCAGTGTCCCTCCGGGTGTGAAAATTAATGACCCTGTCCGTATGTACTTAAAAGAAATTGGTCGGGTAGATCTTCTCTCCGCTGAAGAAGAAATTAATTTAGCTACACGTATTGAAGAGGGAGACGAAGAAGCAAAAAGACGTCTTGCTGAAGCGAACCTACGTCTTGTCGTTAGTATAGCTAAACGTTATGTTGGTCGCGGCATGCTTTTCCTTGACTTAATTCAAGAAGGAAACATGGGTCTCATTAAAGCAGTTGAGAAGTTTGACTACCGTAAAGGCTTTAAATTCAGTACGTATGCCACTTGGTGGATTCGTCAAGCCATTACTCGTGCAATTGCTGACCAAGCACGTACTATCCGGATTCCAGTTCATATGGTTGAAACCATTAACAAGTTAATTCGTGTTCAAAGACAATTACTTCAGGATCTTGGTCGCGAACCGACACCGGAAGAAATTGCTGAAGACATGGATTTAACTCCTGATAAGGTTCGTGAGATATTGAAAATTGCTCAAGAACCAGTTTCGCTTGAAACGCCAATTGGGGAAGAAGATGATTCCCATCTTGGAGATTTCATCGAGGATCAGGATGCAACTTCTCCATCCGAGCATGCAGCATACGAATTATTAAAAGAACAACTTGAAGATGTTCTTGATACTTTGACAGATCGTGAAGAAAACGTGCTACGTTTACGATTTGGTTTAGACGATGGTCGTACACGGACGCTTGAAGAAGTAGGTAAAGTCTTCGGTGTAACCCGTGAGCGTATCCGACAAATCGAAGCAAAAGCACTTCGTAAGCTTAGACACCCTAGTCGTAGCAAGCGTTTAAAAGACTTTTTAGAATAGATGGATAAAATAGTTTACTTCTTAATGAAGTAAGCTATTTTTTTAATTGTTAACTTTTAAATAGATATTTCTCTATTGACATAATTTTACTGAACTATTCTTTTATTTGCAAATGAGTTTTCAAATTATTTCCAATAAATATTAAAGTTTTTTGAATATTTAAATAATATCCTACATCCATTATAAACCCTAATGTAAGCGTATTCAACATCGAAGATTGCTGAATTTTTCAGATAAATAACACATTATTTGTCATTTCCTGTGATAAAGTTAACTTTAGGGCTTTTCCTATTTTGAATTTTCAAGTAAAATAGTAGTTGTTTGTAATATTTATTTCTTTATTGTCATTACATAGGAGGGAATAAGATGAATCGTAATCCGATCATCCCGTTTGTGGTCATCATGGTTTTTGGGATTGGCCTCATGTTTTTACTTTCATTCAAAGGGCTAGGGGACGCAGAAGAATTAGCTAAAGAAGCTGAAGGCGGCGGCGAAAAGACAGAACAAGCTGCAGCAAATCCAGAGGACATCTACAAGCAAAGCTGTGTAGGCTGTCACGGGGCCGATTACAGTGGGGGTGTAGGTCCTAAACTTACAGGTGTTGGCGACAAATTATCTGAAGAAGAGATTGCTGATATCGTTACAAATGGTAAAGGCGGAATGCCTGGCGGTTTAGTACCAGCTGATAAAGCTGCTGATATGGCTAAATGGCTTGCTAAACTTAAATAATTATGGAAAAGTCCTTTGCATAAGCAAAGGACTTTTTCTATACTTAGAGGAGTGTAATATTTAACATATTTGAATTAGCAAGATGAAAGCGTGGGAATGATTGATGAATACAGATACATTATCGTTGCGTCTGCAGACGGTTGTAAAATACATACCTAAAGGCTTTAGAATGGCTGATATTGGTTCAGACCATGCTTACCTCCCCTGTCATGTGGTGAAACGTGGAATTGCTCCATTTGCTATTGCAGGAGAAGTTGTGCAAGGTCCGTTTCAATCTGCCGTTAAGCAAGTGAAAATAGAAGGTCTAGAAACTCAAATTTCAGTGCGTATGGGCGATGGCTTGGAAGTAGTAAATTCTGGCGAGGTTGATTGCATCACGATTTGCGGAATGGGAGGGACGCTTATTTCCACAATTTTAGAAGGTGGAAAGAATAAACTTGATCAAGTTAAGCGTTTAATCCTTCAGCCTAATGTCGGTTCAAGAGCAGTAAGAGTCTGGTTATATGAAAATAATTGGAAGCTATTTGCAGAAGAGATTCTTGAAGAGGATGGAAAGGTATATGAAGTAATTGTAGCTGAACCTGGTGAACCTCGCACAGGGTATTCTGAAAATCTTGAAGCAGGTTTTCTACTAGGCCCTATACTAACGAAAAAGCAAAATGAGCCGTTTCGAATAAAATGGGAAGGTGAGCTTGCAAATTGGCGCCGAATTTTAGCGCAAATGGAACAAGGAAATGAAAGTGCTGAAAACGAACTAAGAAAACAGGATATTCATCAGAAAATGCGTATTGTCGAGGAGGCCCTACATTTAGATGAAAAAAGTTAATGGCTTTGAGCTTATACAGTTGTTTGAACAGTTCTCTCCTAAGGAATATGCAATGGAAGGGGATAAAATTGGTTTGCAAATCGGCTGCCTCAATAAGCCAATCGAAAATGTAATGATTGCCTTAGACGTGTTGGAAAATGTGGTGGACGAAGCGATAGAAAAAAATGTTCAGCTTATCATTGCCCACCATCCTCCAATATTTCGACCGTTACAAAAATTAGTGACAGATACTACTCAGGGACGGATGCTCGAAAAATTAATTAAACATGATATTGCCGTTTATGCGGCCCACACTAATCTGGATGTTGCGCCAGGGGGTGTAAATGACCTGTTAGCACAAGCCTTGGAACTTGAGAATGTTCAGTTACTCTCACCAACTTATGAAACAAAGTTAAAAAAGCTTGTGGTGTTTGTTCCACACACACATAGTACTGCTGTCCGCGAGGCTCTTGGTAATGCAGGTGCAGGAGCAATAGGGAATTATAGTCATTGTACATTTACAAGCGAGGGAACAGGTTCCTTTTTACCGGGAGAGAATACTAATCCGTACATTGGGAAGCAAGGGGAAATTGAATCGGTTTCAGAGGAACGGATTGAGACTATTTTTCCAGCTTCAATTGAAAAGCGTGTCTTGACGGCTATGCTAAAAGCTCATCCGTATGAGGAGGTTGCTTTTGATATTTATCCCCTAGCTAATAAGGGGGAGGAGCTCGGTCTCGGGAGAATCGGGACGATTGAAGAGACAACTTTAAGTGAATTTGCACAGTATGTGAAGCAGGTTTTTGGGTTAAGTGGGGTTCGGGTTGTTGGAGATTTAAATGCAAAAGTTAAAAAGGTCGCTGTTTTGGGTGGAGATGGTGGTAAATATTGGAGTCAGGCGAAATTTAAAGGGGCAGATGTCTATGTAACAGGTGACATGTACTATCACGTTGCTCATGATGCGATGCTGGCTGGATTAAACATCGTCGACCCTGGCCACCATGTTGAGATGGTTATGAAACAAGGTGTAACAAATGTGCTCACAAATATGTGTAATGAAAAGGGCTACGAGGTAAACATATTCCCTTCTGAACTAGTAACCGATCCATTTCAGTTTTTATAAAGACAATCTGTCATAAAAATGAAAAAGGCTGGACAAAAGTATTTCGGCTAAACTAAAATCGAAACAATCATGCAAAATTCTAAATTAGAATTTCACATGATTGTTCGGTTTTTTTTTTTACGAGGTGTGTCTATTCACCCGATTGTTGATTTTCCATAATTGGTCTAATTCGAGATGGATTTTGCCTGGGATTTTGAAATTTTGCTAGGTTTTAGATGAAAAATGCGAGATTTTTTTTGAAAACGTGACTGTTTTGGGTTAAATCTACATCTTTTTTGATAAAAATCATCGTTTTTGGTTAAAAAATAAGTATTTTTCACGATTTCATTTAATTAGTGGGAGATTATTTGCACAATATTTCTGTGATATGAACAGGAAATTGTGGATATGCTTCATTTGAAAAAATATATGATACAACTTTTTGGATATATGCACGACTTTTAAAATATATGCACAACTTTTGATAGGCTCCTAAAAATTATGCACAGGAAAACCAGGATATGCACACAAATATGCATTTATGAACACATTTAGCATGATATGTACAACCCGAAATTTAGGTGCCATTTAGGTGCCTGTCACCGCCCGAATTGTCTTTACCACTATAAATACGAGGCAGAGACAAAACCTAGTTTTGATACAAAAAAGCCTGTGGAATTTTTACAATGAGTAAAATTTCACAGGCTTCGCCTTTTTCATGTATAGAAGCGAGTTTTGTCCCAGCCTCTTTTTAGCTTAACTTTTTATCTTCGGTAAAATTTTATTTAGTGGAACTTTTTTCTCTTTTACCCAGGTAGATTCATCTTTAGGGTCGTATTGCTCTAGGAATGAGATGACTTCCTTTGTAATCGGGGTTGGCGTTGAAGCGCCTGATGTTACGGCAACTGTTTCCGCATCTTTTAGCCAGTCAAGCTCTAATTCCGTTATATCAGCAATTCGATATGACTTTGTAGCAGCAATTTCTTCAGAAACTTGGGCTAGGCGGTTCGAGTTATTGCTTTTTGGATCACCCACTACGATTAACACATCTGCTTCACCAGCTTGCTGTGCAACGGCTTCCTGACGGACTTGTGTTGCCATGCATATTTCATTATGGATTTCGACGTGAGGATATTTTTCTTTCACTTTATCCATGATATGCTTAACGTCCCACTGGCTCATCGTTGTTTGATTCGTGACGATAATTTTATCTGAGTCTAGCGTAAGCGCTTCTACATCTGCAACGGTTTCAACTAAGTGGACAGCATTTGGAGCGACACCGACAGCGCCCTCGGGCTCTGGATGGCCTTTTTTGCCAATATAAATAATTTGGAAGCCTTCTTTTTCTTTCTCTAAAATTAACGTATGAGTTTTGGTAACATCTGGACATGTTGCATCAATCGTTATCAAGCCTTTTTTCTTCGCTAGTTCACGGACCTCCGGAGAGATTCCATGAGCTGTGAAAATCACTGTCCCTGTTTCAACTTTATCAAGGATTTCAAGGCGGTTTTTACCGTCGAGCGTAATGATTCCTTCTTCTGCAAAAGCATCGGTAACATGTTTGTTATGAACAATCATACCGAGTATATATATTGGACGTGGTAAAGATTTATCTAAAGCAGCATTGCGTGCAACGACCATTGCATCGACAACGCCGTAACAATATCCGCGTGGCGAGATTTTGATGACTTTCATGAATTTAGTTCCCCCTATAAACTAGTTCTATTTCTTCGTATATATTATAAAGGACTCTTGCGGAGAATTCAAAAACTCACCAGGTGTCTGAGTGCTGTTTTACATAAATATAAATAAAAATATAAGCTACCAAATTGAGCTTTTTGCTCAAAGCTGGTAGCCATTGGTATCAAGTAGTATAAAAAAATAAATAAGCCTAAATATACATTCTTGGAAAAGACCGTCTTTCTTGCAGTACATCCTTATTTTTTAATCCTTTAGAAACCTCTGCTTCTTCACTCTCATCCCAATTATCATGTTCATCACTGTGTTTTCTTGTACGATGCTTGTGACTATAACTTCTTGTATTTACTTGGTGGGAAGTTGAAATATCATTTGTTGCTCCAGATTCATCATCGGATTCATCATCAGATTCATATTCAATGATTTCCTCAACTTCACTTAAGCTTGCTGATTCTTCAATTTCAATCGTACTTTCTTCATTCTCCTCATCATTTGTGGCAGTTGCATCCTTTAAACCACGGTAAAGCCGCCACATTGCTGGTAAATTTTTCACAATAGGACCATATTGTGAAACTAATGGAGTAATTTGCTGAAAGGCATTTAACACTTGTTGTGTATTATTTAAAAACCCGGAAATCGCTGTGGGATTGGTTAACGTTTGAAGTAATGAACCTCCCGATGCCGCCCCACCAGTTGCTGCCGCCCTAGTTGCGCTAGGGGCCATCCCAAGAAAACCTCCTCCACCCATCTGAGGCATTTGCGGAGTGGTTTTCCCAAAAAGCTTAGCTAAAAGTCCTCCTCCAGCTCGTGAGTTTGTTTGGCCATACGATCCCATTTGTCCTCTTTGTCTTGTAAAACCGCCCCTTCTCATTTGCGTGGAAGGATATGTTGGATACATTTGCATGTTTCTCCTAGGTTGATACATTGGATATGGGTATTGCCCAGCTTGATTGCGAGGCATTCCCCAGTTTTGGGGCATTTGTTGTCTATTTACCATCGGTTTACCTCCTTTCAAACACACCTTTTCTTTACTGTATGCAACGAACCAATTATAGGTTAGGTAGATTTGGAAAAAATAAAAATGATGGTTATCGTAGCTTTTATATAATGATTAGTGATAAAGTGGAGTTTTATTGTAATCTTTATTATAATTACAGGATGAAAGTTTTTAGAGAAGACGAAGGAGCACGAATATGAAAAAAACAAAATTTGAACGATATGAATTTAAGCCGTTCATCATGGATGCTATACACGAACTAGGTTTTCAGGAGCCAACTGAAATTCAGGAGCGAATGATTCCGTTAATGTTAAAAGAAGAAAGTACTATTGGTCAATCACAGACTGGAACAGGTAAGACACATGCTTATATTTTACCAATCCTCCAAAAAATTGATCCAGAAAAGAAGGAAGTACAAGCAGTTATTACCGCACCGACCCGTGAGCTTGCTGACCAGATTTATCGTGAAATACTCAAGGTAACGGCGCATTGTCACCCCGATGAAGAGATTACAGCACGGGTTTACATGGGAGGAACGGACAAGCAGAGAACCATTGACAAGCTAAAGGTTCAGCCACATATTGTGGTTGGTACGCCAGGACGAATTAATGATTTGATTAAAGAACAGGCCCTTGTAGTATTTACTGCTGATATTCTTGTTGTGGATGAAGCGGACTTAGTGTTGGACATGGGGTTCATTGAAGATGTCGATATGATTGCTTCGAGAATGGCAGAAAGGCTTCATATGTTTGTATTTTCTGCAACGATACCAGAAAAATTAAAGCCATTCCTGAAAAAATACATGGAGAATCCGAAGTATATTCATATTGCACCAAAGCATATTGCTGCGGAAAAAATTGAACATTTACTGCTCCCATCACGTCACCGCAATAAAATTGAATTAACTTATACAGCATTAAAGCAGTTAAACCCTTATATGGCCATCGTATTTACTAATACGAAGAAAAATGCCGATGAAGTCGCTGATGCCTTGCTCCAAAAGGGTATGAAGGTTGGACGGATTCATGGTGATTTAACACCACGTGAACGGAAAAAAATGATGAAGCAAGTAAAGGACCTAGAATTTCAATATATCGTGGCGACAGACCTCGCTGCACGGGGAATTGATATTGAAGGTGTAAGTCATGTCATTAATTATGAGCTGCCAGACGATTTAGATTTTTATGTACACCGTGTTGGAAGAACAGCTCGAGCAGGCTTTTCAGGTATTGCTTTAACAATTTATGATTTATCGGATGAGGACGCGTTAAATAAACTTGAAAAAATCGGAATTAAGTTTAAAAACGTCGATCTACAAAAGGGTGAATTTGTCGATATCGGCGAACGCAACAAACGTAAAAATCGTCAAAAACAAAATGATGAAACGAAAGATAAAGCGAAAGCGTTTGTTCGTAAACCAAATAAGGTAAAACCAGGCTACAAAAAGAGAATGCAAGCTGAGGTTGAAAAAATCGAAAAACGCCAAAGACGTCTTAATCGTGGCAATAAATAAAGGAAACCAATAGAGGAGAGACTAGCTACATGTTGAAAATTGGATCACACGTATCGATGAGTGGTAGTAAAATGCTGCTAGCAGCGAGCCAGGAAGCTGTATCATACGGCGCTAACACCTTTATGATTTATACAGGTGCTCCACAAAATACGAGACGGAAAAAAATTGAAGACTTAAATATCGAAGAGGGTCGTCGTCACATGGAGATGAATGGAATCGATGAGATCATCGTTCATGCTCCTTACATTATTAATATTGGAAATACGACTAATCCGTCAACCTTTGAATTGGGTGTAAACTTCCTAAGAACAGAAATCGAACGTACACAGGCAATTGGAGCTAAACAAATTGTACTGCATCCTGGAGCTCATGTAGGTGCGGGAACAGAGTTAGGCATTAAGAAGATTGTTGAGGGGTTAAATGAGGTTCTGACCGGCCAAGAAACACTGCAAATTGCACTTGAAACAATGGCTGGTAAAGGAAGCGAATGTGGGCGGAATTTTGAGGAATTAGCAATGATAATGGATGGCGTCAATTACAGTGATCGCTTATCTGTTTGCTTCGATACATGTCATACACATGATGCCGGTTATAATATTGTTGACGACTTTGATGGTGTGCTAAATCAATTTGATAAAATTATTGGAATTGAGCGCTTAAAGGTGCTTCATATCAATGATAGTAAAAATGAACGTGGCAGCCATAAGGATCGTCACGAAAACATCGGCTTCGGGAAAATTGGCTTTGATGCATTGAACTATATTGTTCATCATCCGCAGCTAACAGACGTTCCAAAGATTCTTGAAACACCGTTTGTTGGTGAGGATAAAAATAATAAAAAAGCCCCATACAAGCAGGAGATTGCGATGCTAAGAAGCAAGCAGTTCAATGAGGACCTACTAGATATCATCATGCAGGGGTAGGGTGAAATATAAAAAAGCTGTGGACATACACAGCTTTTTTATTTTGCTTATTTAGTAAATGTAACAAAAAGCTTATTAATTTCCCTTGCTGTTTCAGGTCCGGCAATTTTGGCGATTTCTTTAATGACTTGTGCACGTTCCGAATCATTGAAAATATTTAAAGTTGTACCTCTTAAATATCGGGCAATTGTTTCAGACTGAGCTTTCGATAGATTGATGTTAAATTGATTAGCGTACTTTAACAACTCATCTCGAGTAATGGTTTTCAATTTATAGTTGATGATATTTTCGAAGATCTTCACCTGCATCACTCCCTCATTATAAGCCTATGAAGGATAATCATGATTTGTGCCTATTAATCCGTGATAAGCTGATTGAATTGTTTGTGAAAGTGAATAATGGTTTACAAGAGCCAGTTTATTATTGTATACTACAACATGTTAAATCGGAATGATTCTGATATACGGGTGGTCTAAATGAGTCAACAACAAACAATTGTAAATATACAGCATGTTTCATATCGTTATGAAAAGGAAAATGTACTCGAGGATATTAATTTATCGATTAATAAAGGAGCATTTTTAGGAATTGTCGGTCCGAATGGATCAGGAAAGTCAACGCTGTTAAAGCTGATTCTCGGATTAATTAAGCCGCAGACAGGAGAAATTCAGCTTTTTGGAGAAGATATTACCCGATTTAGGGAGTGGCAAAAATTGGGTTATGTCTCACAAAAAGCAAATTCCTTTAATACCGGTTTTCCCGCTACGATTTTTGAGGTAGTTGCCAGTGGACTAACAAAGAAAATCGGCATGTTTCGGAGGTTATCAAAAGGTGATCGACAGAAGGTAGTCAATGCCATCAAAATCGTTGGTATGGAGGCATTTCTCCATCAAAATATCGGGGAGCTTTCAGGTGGACAACAGCAACGGGTATTTATTGCTAGAGCACTTGTTAGTGAACCAGAGCTATTAATTTTAGATGAACCAACTGTTGGTGTCGATGCGAAAAATGTTGCTTCTTTTTACGAATTGCTCTATCAATTAAATAAACAACAGGGGATTACCATGTTATTGGTAACACACGATATTGGAGCAATCTCCGATAAGGTGACCCATGTGGCCTGTCTCAATAAGAATCTTCATTTTCATGGAGAAACACTGGAGTTTGAACAGCTTAAATTGGGGGAAATGAACGAATTTTATGGTCATGATATTCATGTTCTGTCCCATGATCATGTGCATACTGGGGGAACAAACCGATGATTTCTGGATTATTGAATTATGAATTTTTACAAAATGCATTTTTTACCGGAATTATCATTGGAGTGATGGCACCATTATTGGGCGTTTTTATTGTTGTTCGGCGTTTGTCTCTGATAGCTGATGCCCTAAGCCATGTCACTTTAGCTGGTATTGCCGCAAGCCTCCTGCTCCAAAAACAATTCGCTAGCTTAGCTACTTTAAACCCACTATATTTAGGGATTGCTTTTTCAGTAACTGGCTCATTGTTTATTGAAAAATTAAGGAGCGTTTATAAGCATTATCAGGAATTAGCCATTCCAATCATTTTATCCGGTGGAATTGGCTTAGGAGTTATTTTTATTTCACTTGCAGACGGTTTCAATACAGATTTGTACAGCTATTTATTTGGAAGTGTCAGTGCTGTGAGCCGTTCTGATTTATGGACAATCCTAATCATTAGTATTTTCGTGATTGCCATTGTTATTCTTTTATACAAAGAATTATTTCTACTATCCTTTGATGAAGAATACGCGAGAGCATCTGGAATTGCCTCCAAAAGTGTCCATTTTATCTTTATTGTTATGGTAGCTTTGGTGATAGCAGCATCAATGAGAATTGTTGGAATCCTGTTGGTTTCCTCGCTCATGACGCTTCCGGTTGCAGCAAGTATGAGGATTGCGAAAGGCTTTAAGCAAACGATACTTTATTCGATTTTGTTTGGAGAAATTTCCGTTTTAGGTGGTTTAGTGAGCTCTTATTATTTAGATTTAGCACCGGGAGGAACGATAGTCGTTATTGCCGTTCTCATTTTAATCATTACTATTTTCATTAAAAAATTAACAAATCTACGTCCTGCTTAATATTGGGGTGATATGAGTGAATGTTACAGACGCAATGAATTTATTAAAAGAACAGGGGTTTAAGCATACGGGTAAAAGGCAGGAAATGCTTCAATTATTCGCTGAGCATAATAAATATTTAACAGCAAAAGATGTATTGGATAGCATGAAAAATCGCTACCCTGGTCTAAGCTTTGATACCATTTATCGCAATTTATCTTTGTTTGTGGACCTTGGTGTTTTTGAGATGACTGAGTTATCTGGGGAAAAGCATTTTCGCTTTGCCTGTTCACATAGTCATCACCATCACCATTTTATTTGCTTGGAATGTGGGAAAACAAAAGATATTGCAGCATGTCCAATGGTCGGTTTAATGGAGGATCTAAAGGGGTATGAAATATCTGATCATAAATTTGAAATTTATGGTCGGTGTCCGGATTGCCATTAATATTAGCGGACACCCAAGCCCTTATTTGTGCTAAATGCAGTTCTTCAGAGTTGGAAGCGGACATAGAATCCCTTATTTGCCAGAAAAACTCTGTAATCTTTAAGATATTAATTAAATAAGGTATCTGATGTCCGCAAACCGCGTAAATGAAGGCAAATTACTATAAATAAGGTACTCAGTGTCCTCTAGAAGTGGAAGGTCAATAATTAGCGGACACCCAGGCCTCTATTTGTGCTAAAAGCAGTAATTCAGTGGTGGAAGCGGACATAGGATCCCTTATTTGCCTGAAATACGGTGTAATCTTCAAGATAATGACTATTTAAGGTCTCTGATGTCCGCAATCCACGTAAATGAAGGCAAATTACTATAAATAAGGTACTCAGTGTCCGTTCGAATCTTTATTTAAAGCGGTATTTTAAAAAAACACGACTACTCTTCTTGATTTGGAAGAGTAGTCGTGTTTTTTTGTTCAAAATATTTGGCTCAGCTGTTATTTTTTAGCCATTTTTCAACCCATTGATATGCCTCGTTCCAATGATTGACTCTGATGACTCCAGAAGGAATAGGGTCCTGATTGTATGGAGTATTAAAAAGAATGACCGGAATTTGACATTCCTCGTGAATCATCACGGCATTATCATGTTTGTCCTCGAAAAATAAATCGACTTCGTATTGCTTTGCGGCTTTGATTTTATCGTGTGAACCAATTAATTCAACATGATCAAATTTTAAGCCGTTTTTCATAAACCATTCCTTCGTAATCTGGAGTAAATGGGTCCGTCTGGCACTTATGAAAAACATTTCGTGCTTTGTTTCCCATTTGTTTAAAACCTCCTTTGCACCTTGCGCTAGCGGTGATTTGGCGTATATTTCCGGCTCAGTTTCTAAAAACCATTGCGCCAGTTCTTCACCTGGTACATTCACAAAAGGGGTAAGATCATATTGAGTGATATCATTTAGGGTAAGTTGTAAATTAAAGGATGAATTAAGAAACGGCAATAATGCTGCCGGACAGGTAACAGTACCATCAATATCTATTCCAAAACGCTTTTTAATGTTGCTCACTCCTATTTCTTTTAATCCTAAGCTTGCTTAGCTAATTTTTTTTCTTCAACTTTTTTAATTTAACATAGAAACATCCTACATTATAGTAAAACATTGTCATAGTGAAACGTAAACAAATGACAAACAATATAACTGCTCCATTAATGAAAGCGAGGGATCAGATCAATATGGCAGATGGAAAAATGTTTGGAACTCAAACACAAGGTAACATTGATGATAACACTGTTGATATCAAGCATCGTCTACCAGCACCTGATTATATTGAAGAAACCTCAGCAGAAATTGCAGCACCTGTTTCATTTGGTAATACGTTCACAGACCGAAGCACGAACGAGCGAGGCGATACACAAACAGCTGGGAAGGGAATTGGGATAGGAGCCTTGGCGCTATCCATAATCTCACTGTTTGTATTACCGGTTCTCTTCGGTGCAGCAGGAATTATCCTTGGGTTTGTTGCGCGTCGTAAGGGAGCAGAGAGCATGGGGAATTGGGCAATCGGCATCGGTACAGTTTCGATTATTGTCGGTATGTTTATACTCCCGTTCTTTTAAAAATTTCGTCATTGTGGAGCAACAAAAAAACGCTTGGCAAAGTGCCAGGCGTTTTTTATATTTATTCCTTCACGGCAGCCTCTGCTTGTGCTTCAGCTGCTTTTTTGGCGAAGTATTCTTTGGCTACTTGATCAATTTCCTTTTTTAGTTCCTCGACCATTACATCTTCAGGAACCTTGCGGACAATTTTCCCTTTTCTAAATAGCAAGCCTTCTCCTCTTGCACCAGCGATGCCTATATCTGCTTCACGCGCTTCTCCTGGTCCGTTAACTGCGCAACCAAGTACTGCAACTTTAATTGGCGCCTTTATTTTTTGAATGTACTCTTCGACTTCATTCGCGATGCTAATTAAATCGATTTCAATCCTACCGCAAGTCGGGCAGGAAATTAATGTAGCGGCATTAGAAGAAAGTCCAAATACCTTCAAGAGCTCCCTAGCTACCTTAACTTCCTCGACTGGGTCGGCGCTTAAAGAAATTCTAAGCGTATTTCCGATCCCTTTGCTTAAAATCGCACCTAACCCGGCAGCACTTTTAACCGTTCCTGCAAATAAAGTACCAGACTCAGTAATTCCTAAGTGTAGTGGGTAATCAAATGCCTTGGCCGCTTTTTCGTATGCTTCAATAGCAAGTGGTACATCTGAGGCCTTCATCGAAACGATAATATTATGAAAATCTAGATCCTCCAGTATTTTTATATGATGGAGGGCGCTTTCGACCATCCCATCCGCTGTAGGATATCCGTACTTATCTAAAATTCTTTTCTCCAATGAACCTGCATTAACTCCGATTCGAATCGGGATTCCCCGCTCTTTAGCAGCCTTAACAACTGCTTCTACCTTCTCACGTTTTCCGATGTTTCCTGGGTTGATGCGTATTTTGTCTGCGCCGCCTTCAATCGCTTTTAACGCTAATTTATAATCGAAATGAATATCAACGACCAATGGGATGTTAATGCGCTTTTTTATTTCACTAATCGCGTTAGCCGCGCGTTCATCAGGACAGGCAACGCGGACAATCTGACAGCCGGCTTCCTCAAGTCGTTTAATTTCTGCAACTGTTGCTTCGACATCATGTGTTTTCGTCGTTGTCATACTTTGAATCACAAGCTCGTTATTCCCACCGATTGTTAAATTACCAACTCGAATTGGTCGTGTTTTTGTACGATGTATTATTTCACTCAATTGTGGTCGCTCCTTTAAATAATGGAATGTTGTCAGGAACATTCAAGTAAGTTCACTTAATTATTGTATCAATGATTGCCTATCATTGACAACAATGATGGTATACGGCATTTAATCTGCTTTTTTGTATTTAGGGAATTTATAGGCCTTTCCAATTTGGATTTCTTCTGGCTTCACACCCTCATTAAGCTTTTGAAAATCGGAAATGACCTTTGAGATAGAAACAGGAAGTGGACCGCTCGAATTTTTCTCGACGATGGATAGCACAGTATCGCCAGGTTTAACGGTTTTTTCTTTAAAGGGAATATTTACATTTGGTGAGGTAGAAGCTGGGACGGCTGGCTCCTCTGTCGTTTTTTCGGGCAAAGAAACCGACCCTTCTGTTAAATCGTGATAGATTGCGTACAGGACTAGAACGGCGATGAGTATTGTGAATAATCGTCTCAATTAGGACACCTCTCCAAAATGGAAGTTTGTCCAAATGTATGCTTTTATGTTTTATTTTAGAACAAAAAAAGCGCCAAATCTGGCGCTATTATGCATTTTTAGATTGTGGAATTTCTTTTACGGCTAAAAATAATACCATATAGGCTACAACCCAGTTAAGTAAAAACCCGCCAGGTACTACTGTTTGTAAGGCATTCATAATCGTAAAGAAAAGAGTAGGTAGCGTAACACTATAAGCCGACATCCGCCAAAGCTGACCGTAATTCAATCTTCTTTTTGTTAAATTTTTTATCATTAGACCTAGAACTGCCAAGATTGAAATTTCGATAAATTTTACACCTGATGCAAAAATATAATTCATGAGTACCATCAAGGGGAGGATGATAAATAGTGAAGAATCGATCGTATCAATAAGGTCAATGATTTCCCCTTTATTTAAGTTTGAAAGGTTCTCCAACATCGAATAAGGGTACGCTTGGGTACTTTCACCTTGTACAAGGACAAATTCATCCTTCAGCATGCCAATTCCTAGGTTAATGTTTTTTAAATCGGATGAATCGGCCTCACCAGTTGAGTCAAAAACAAAAACAAATTCTTCCTTTGTAATCGTAATAGGTTTGTCTGAATCTGACTGAAGTTTCCCGTTTTCAATCGTGAATTCAGGTAATTCATTTTGGATCGTATCCTTGGCTGTACTCACAGCACTAGTCATTGCTGTGCTTAAATAATAAACAGAAGGAATGATGGAGACCAAAGTAAGTAGGAAAACAAATAATATTGTTTTGCCGATTCCTTGAAAACGGGTAATCGCTATATCCTTTGGGGAATAGCAGCTTTTTACTAATTGCATAAAAACGTTCATATGTATCCACCTCTTTAATATTCAAACTCTATTTTAGCCTCCAGAGTAATGATTGTACAAGAAAACTGCAATCAAGTGTAAAATTTATTAATATTGGCAATGCTTATCATTCTATCATTTCAAATAGTCAAGTGGTAAAATAAGAAAAAGTTAATTATGTTACTGGAGGTTGCGATGTCGATATTCATATGGTCGGTGATTATTGCTTTGTTTGTCATTGCCTTTGTCGGGCTAATCTATCCAGTCATTCCAAGTGTCCTGTTTATTCTAGTTGGATTTATCATCTATGGCTTTTCATTCTCATTTGAACCGTTTACCTGGTTCTTTTGGCTTGTTCAAGTGTTATTTGTTGTTCTTCTTTTCGGTGCAGATTATCTCTCCAATTTAATTGGTGTAAAGAAATTTGGCGGTAGCAAAGCAGGTGTTTGGGGAAGTACGATTGGTTTGTTAGTTGGACCGTTTGTAATACCAGCAGTTGGGATTATCATAGGTCCATTCATAGGTGCTGTCATTGCGGAATTATTAGTTCATAAAAAGGGGGTTTCTGAGGCAATTAAAATCGGCTTCGGGTCCGTTGTTGGATTTGTCAGCAGTGTAATTACAAAGGGGATTATTCAGGCCGTAATGATTGCCTATTTTCTGTTGCTCGTGTTATAAAAAGATTGTGCCTAAAAATTAGGCACAATCTTTTTACATCAATAGGATTTTTTAGTTAACTCCACAAATTTCATATGGACAATTTTGACAATCGACATGGTTTTTTAGGTAGGCTAAGTCTTTAACGGTGAATTTTTGCTGACGATAGACTAGTACGTCTTTTTCTCGTAGCTCTTTCAATAATCGCTGAATGACTTCGCGGGTACCGTAGGTTAAGTTTGCTAACTCTTGATGTGTTAGAGGAAGGTCGATTAATATGCCTTCGTCTGTCATCACCCCGTACGAATTACATAATCGGATTAAAATTGAGTATAATCCCCCTTTTTTACCATGCATAATAAGGTCCTGACACTTCATTTGAGCTTTTAAATATCTTGTGCTCATCCAATGGCTAAATGTTTGGAGGGCCACAACATCCTTTTCAATCATTTCTTCAAATTGATCACGCTTTATCATTAGCATTTCACAATCTGTAATGGTCTTTGCATAGAAGTGGTAGCGTGGAGACGGATTGAAGATTTGATATTCGATTAATAAATCTTCTCCGCTGAGTATTTTTAAAATGAATTCTTTCCCTTTTAAATGTACTCTTCCAACGGCGATTGTACCTTTTAACATAATATATACATGCTGGACAGGGTCCTTTTCTTGAAACAACATAGTGCCGGCTTTCACTTTTTGGACAGTTTCTTTGTTGCTAAAATTTCTAATCATGACTTGATAAAGACTATTACTTGTTTTTATCATTATCCTCACCTCTAAGAATGCCTTCTCCTTGATTTAAAAAGAAAGTAAGCAACATGTCAATAATGTGTAACCATGTATAGCAAGCAGAAAAGTTCAAAAGCGACAAAAATCATAGGTAAATCAAGGTCTCAGCTATTCGTGACAAATTTCCGAATCATTGCATAAAGCATGCATAAAAGGAGGAGTTTCGGAAAATATAGTTAAGGTTGCAGTGCTTATTATTTGCTTGGAGTTTCCAACTTTGGTAAATTGTTAATGTAATGCTTTATAAATATTCTTATTTTAGAATTCAATGAGAATATGGATAAAGTAATTTATTTGTTACATATAAGGAGGATAAATTAAATGGCTTTTGAATTACCGCAATTACCGTATGCATACGATGCATTAGAACCACACATTGACAAAGAAACTATGAACATTCATCACACAAAACATCACAACACATACGTGACTAATCTAAATAACGCTTTAGCTGGAAATGACGAGCTTCTTAGCAAAACAGTTGAAGAAGTAATTTCTAATCTTGATGCTGTTCCAGAAGCAGTCCGCACTGCGGTACGTAACAATGGTGGTGGACATGCTAACCATTCATTATTCTGGCAACTTCTATCTCCAAACGGTGGTGGTGCACCAGCAGGCGAGTTAGCTGATGCAATCAACGCTAAATTTGGTAGCTTTGAAAGCTTTAAAGAAGAATTCACAAAAGCAGCTACAACTCGTTTCGGTTCTGGTTGGGCTTGGCTATCTGTGAACAACGGAGAGTTAGAAGTGTCTAGCACAGCAAACCAAGATTCTCCATTAATGGAGGGGAAAACTCCAATCCTAGGTCTTGATGTTTGGGAGCATGCATACTACTTACACTACCAAAACCGTCGTCCTGACTACATCGGTGCATTCTGGAATGTAGTAAACTGGGATGAAGTATCAAAACGCTACACTGCAGCAAAATAATTTTAGTTACTAGGCGGTACTCCACGATGTGGGGTACTGTTTTTGTTTAATAAATCTCGTATATCTCTATTGATTTAGTAAAAACTACCCTTTAGATAAAAGGGGAGTTTTTTTATGAGTAAATTTAAACGATTTTTCGGAGATCTTGAACTGACAAGGGATTTTAAGTTTTTATTAATCATTGGTGGCTTGTATGCAATCAGTACTTCACTTTCAAACACATTTGTAAATATTTATTTATGGAAGCAGTCAGGGAAACTTTCAGATATTGGTTTATACAATTTGGCAGTAGTCGTCCTTCAGCCAATTACCTTCATTTTGGCAGGCAGATGGGCTAAGAAAATTGACAGGGTTATAGTGCTAAGAATTGGGGTTTCCTTTTTGGCGATATTTTACTTAACCGTTTTATTTTCAGGTAAAAACGCTTCTGAACTATTACTGATATTAGGGAGTCTGTTAGGTATAGGCTATGGATTTTATTGGCTGGCATATAATGTTTTAACCTTTGAAATTACCGAACCAGAGACAAGAGATTTTTTTAATGGGTTTTTAGGTGTGTTAACCTCAATTGGTGGAATGATTGGGCCGATTGCCGCAGGATTTATTATTTCCCGACTTAAAAGTACAACCGGTTATTCGATTGTATTTGGTCTGTCTTTAGCCTTGTTTTCATTAGCTGTGTTTTTAAGTTTTTTCTTAAAACGGAGGCCGTCACAAGGAAAGTATTGGTATCAAAGAATCTTGGCTGAAAGAAAGAATAATTATAACTGGCGGATGATAACGAATGCCCATTTCTTTCAGGGATTTCGTGAAGGAACCTTTGTGTTTATCATTTCAGTTTTTGTGTTTGTTTCAACCGGGAGTGAGTTAGCGTTAGGAACATTTGGGCTGCTTAATTCAGGTGTATCTTTTCTAGCGTATTTTTTTGTATCCCGCTTAATCAAGCAACAACACCGGAAGAAATCCATTCTTATTGGCGGCATTATTCTTTACGCCTCAATCTTTCTCATTGTCTTTGAAATAACTTATCCTAAGTTATTATTTTATGCGGCAACAATTGCCATCGCTTATCCCTTATTATTAGTCCCATATATGTCGATGACCTATGATGTTATCGGGCGTGGTTGGAATGCAGCTGAAATGAGAATTGAATACATAGTTGTAAGAGAAATTTTCTTGAATCTTGGAAGATTCGTTTCCATTGCATTGTTTCTGGTGGCAGTAGTGTTCTTTAATGAAGAGAAAAGCATTCCGATACTTTTGTTAATTATTGGAGCGGGACATAGCTGTATTTACTTTTTTATCCGAAAAATTAACCTTGAGCCATTACCAAAATCATGAAAAACGGACGATTAACTTCGCCCGTTTTTCTTATTGGTGAATTGGAAGAGAAAAATTGTTGGTATTCTTGCTATTTACATAGAAAAAAACAAGTTTTTCTTTTACAATGGTAAGAGACTTATTATGACTAAAAAAGCAATGGTTGAATATAAAAGGAAGTGCTTGATTTGAATAAAAAGAAAAAGAAAAAAACACATGTGCCGTTTCGTTTGAATGTGGTGTTTTTTATTGTTTTTGTACTGTTTTCTTTATTAATTTTAAGGTTGGGCGTTGTTCAAATTGTTTATGGGGACGACTTTAAGCGGGAAATAGAACGGACAGAGGATGTCACAATCAACAACCCGGTACCGCGGGGGAAAATGTTTGATACTAGCGGTAAAATTATTGTTGATAATATTCCATTGAACGCGATTACGTACACGAAATATCAGGGAACCGATCAAGAGGAAAT
The DNA here is from genome assembly GCF_902168435.1 of Bacillus marasmi. Lineage (GTDB taxonomy): Bacteria > Bacillota > Bacilli > Bacillales > Cytobacillaceae > Bacillus_BU > Bacillus_BU marasmi. The sequence continues at coordinate 26,005 of NZ_LR656165.1, read as the reverse complement.
GCTTGAGGTAGCTGAGAAATTAGCAAAATTAATTCATAAAGATACAAACAAGGTCCAAGAGCGCGATAAAAAAGATTTTTGGATTATGAAGCATCCGAATCTGGCCAAAAAGAAGATTACCAAAAAAGAATGGGATAAGTTTGAAGCGAAAGAGTTAACTGATAAGGAAATATATAAATTGCAGCTAGCAAGAATTACTGAAAAAGAAATCAATAGCTTTACTGAAGAGGAACTAGAGGTATTGGCGATTTTCCGTGAGTTTAATAGCGGCTATGCGCTTACCCCGCAAATTGTTAAAAATGAAAACGTGACAGCTGAGGAATTTGCAGCAGTCAGTGAAAATTTAGAATCATTGCCTGGCGTTGATACAACAACGGATTGGAAGCGGACATACGCCTTTGAAAATACATTAATATCAGTGCTCGGTAAGGTGACAACTTCTGATGAAGGTCTTCCATCTGAGCAACTTGATTATTATTTATCGCGGGATTATAACCGTAATGATCGGGTCGGCAAGAGCTATATTGAAATGCAGTATGAGGATGTACTTACCGGACAAAAAGCTAAAGTTCGTAATAAAACTGACAAAGCAGGGAATGTGTTAAGCACAGAAGTGGTTTCTGAAGGTAAAAGAGGGAAAGATCTCGTTTTATCGATTGATATGGAGCTGCAACGCACGGTAGAACAAATTATTGAAGATAACCTTAGAAAAACTAAAGGAATGGCTGGAACTGGGTTTCTTGATAGAGCCTATGTTGTATTAATGGACCCAAATACTGGGGAAATCTTAACGATGGCAGGAAAGCGAATTGTCAAAGATCCGGAAACTGGAAAAACAGATATGCAGGATGATGCCCTTGGAACCTTTACAACATCCTACAACGTAGGGTCAGCAGTCAAAGGTGCGACCGTATTAACGGGTTATCAAACGGGTGCGATATCACCAGGAACATCATTGTATGATGGTCCGTTACAAATTAAAGGGACTCCAGTAAAAAAATCTTGGACAAACATGGGATCTGTTAGTGATTTGAAAGCACTAGAGCGTTCTTCTAACGTTTATATGTTTAGAACAGCGATTGCGATTGGTAAAGGAAAGTATGTTCAAAATGGTCCCCTATCGTTAGATCCTAATGCTTTCAATACTATTCGTGATTCGTTCAGTCAGTTTGGACTTGGGGTAAGAACAGGAATTGATTTACCAAATGAAACAGCTGGTTTTAAAGGTCAAGATAAACGTCCAGGTTTCTTACTCGACTTATCGATTGGGCAATATGATACGTATTCAGCGATGCAGTTGGCACAATATGTGTCAACGATTGCCAATAATGGCTATCGTGTCCAGCCGCATATCGTTAAGGAAATTCGTGAACCAGTTTTAGATCAAAAGGAAATTGGACCTATTTCTAAGGCAATCACACCAACAATCTTAAACCGCGTTGATATGAAAGAAGAATGGATTAAACGTGTTCAAAATGGCTTTCATTTAGTCATGCACGGCTCTCAAGGTACAGCGAGAGGCTTCTTTGCAGGAAAACCATATGATCCGGCGGGTAAAACAGGTACAGCCCAAGCCTTCTATGATGGACCGGATCGTAAAAATTATGGTAAAGAACCACCAGAAGTGATGAATTTAAGTTTAGTTGGATATGCACCGTTTAACAGTCCTGAAGTAGCGATGTCTGTGCTTGTTCCATGGGCTTATACACCAAGCGCAAATGATACAAGAACGAATTTAGACATTGGTCAACAGGTGATGGATGCTTATTTTAACTTAAAAGCAGCACGACAAGCTGCGGCACAACAAAATCTAGATGCGAGCCAAAATACAACTCAAGAAAACCAAAATACTGAACAACCACAATAATCCTAAAGAAACTGTCTCGAAAAAGGCAGTTTCTTTTTTTTTTGGGGATAATACAAGGAAGCAATAACTGACAAATTTTCGCAAAACTCGCGTGAATTTACAAAAGCTTTACACTTGGTTAAAACCAGATTAACAGTGAAACAGTATATTTACACTTGAGAGCAAAATAAGTACATACGTAGGGGGAATTCAGTAATGAAGGGCATGAAACATGCAAGCTTAATTATCATGCTACTTGCCACACTTATCATCGCAACTGCCTGTGGCAACTCAGATAAAAATGACAACTATGGACTTTCTGGTAGTGTAATCATAGATGGATCTGGAACTGTATACCCTTTTATGGCTAGAATGGCAGAAAATTACATGGTTAATAAAGAAAAGGATGTCTCTGTTGAGGTAAGTCGTGCAGGAACATCAGCTGGTTTCATGAAGTTTTTGCAAAAAAATGGAACAGATTACAATAATGCTTCCCGCCACATCAAAGATGAAGAGATTGAAAAGGCTGAAAAACTAGGAATAGATGTCCAGGAGTTAAAGATTGCCTTAGACGGCATTACCATTGTTGTTAATAAGGAAAATGATTGGGCAACGGAGTTAACTCATAAAGAAGTTATCGATATTTTCTTGAAACAATCAGGAATTAAAAAATGGTCTGATGTACGTCCTGAATTTCCTAATGACACAATAAAAACCTATGGGCCAAACGAAAATCACGGCACTTACGAATTCATGTTTGAAACGATTCTCGGCGAACAGGATTTAGTAAAAGGGATTAATTTGCAACAAGATTATTCTACGCTCGTTGACCTAGTATCAAAGGATAAAAACGCAATAGGCTTCTTTGGTTACGGGTATTATGCAAATAATCAAGATAAATTAACAGGGGTAGAGATTGATTTCGGTAACGGGCCAGTTAAGCCGACACTTGAAACAATTGCCGAGGATGGTCCATATGCACCGTTTACACGTGCTATCTATACGTACTTAAATATGAATCATGCAAAGAAGAAGCCACAGGTATTGGATTATGCCCTTTATACTATGGAGCACGCTCAAGAGATTGCAAAGGAAACTGGTTTTGCTCCAATATCGGATCAGGACGTCCAAGATACGATTGATATCATAAAACAACATCAATAATAATTTGGTTTTAGGTAGGGAAGAAGGGGGATTTTCACATTGTCAAAAGCAATAGTGTCTGACAAATTCAAAAAGCTAAATATTCAAGAGCTCATTGAGCAAAAGAAAAAAACAGCAAATTTCAATAGTGTTATTGAGAAACTTATACCTAAAATTTTATTTGGTATTGCCACAATATCCGTTTTAACAACGATTGGGATTTTATTAACTCTATTAATTGAAACCATTGAATTTTTTAAAGAGGTACCTTTTTTAGACTTTTTTACAGGAACAGAGCTTAAGCCTTTAGGGGATAATGCAGTATTTGGGATTCTTCCACTACTGACTGGTACTCTCCTTTCAACTGTGATAGCAATGATTGTTGCGATTCCGATAGGCTTGATGACTGCTATCTTTTTGAGTGAGTATGCGTCTGATAAGCTAAGGAGGTCATTAAAGCCACTGTTGGAAATCCTTGCTGGTATTCCTACGATTGTCTATGGTTTCTTCGCTTTCACCTTTGTTACACCATTGTTAAGGTCAATTATTCCTGGCTTGGAGCCAACCAATATTTTAAGTCCGGGGATTGTAATGGGAATCATGATTATTCCGCTCGTTGCCTCTTTGTCAGAGGACGCAATGAGTTCAGTTCCAAATTCAATGAGAGAGGGAGCGATGGCCCTCGGAGCAACAAAGCTAGAGGTTACATGGAAGGTCGTTGTACCTGCTGCCATGTCTGGAATTATTGCATCTTTTGTACTTGGAATATCACGGGCAATTGGCGAAACGATGATTGTGGCGATTGCAAGTGGAAGCTCAAAAAACTTTACCTTTGATATTACGCAATCGATGCAAACGATGACCGCTTATATTGTTGAAGTCACGGGGGGAGAGGCTCCAGCTGGTTCCACTTTGTACTACAGTCTTTATGCGGTAGCGATGACACTATTTGTTTTCACATTAATAATGAATTTAGTAGCCCAGTATATATCCCGCAAGTTTAGGGAGGAGTATTAACCATGAAATACATGAACATGAACGCAGTTCAACAAAGAATGGGCACGAGGTTATTCACTAATAACATAGCGAAATCGTTATTTTTATTAGCCACCTTGTTTGGTCTTGTTGTATTAGTTGTACTTATTTACAGAGTAATTGCTGATAGTATCGGATGGATAGATATTGATTTTATTACTAATCGTTTATCAACCATTCCTGAAAATGCTGGCATTATGGGGGCAATCCTAGGAACATTATGGTTAATGCTGGTCGTTGCTCCGGTTACGATGGTATTAGGTGTCGGTACTGCAATCTATTTAGAAGAGTATGCAAAAAAGGGGAAAATTCAATCGATGATTCAAACGAATATCTCAAATCTGGCAGGTGTTCCTTCGGTTGTATTTGGTATTCTTGGTCTTACCGTATTTTCTCGTGGGCTAGGTTTAGGTTCAGTTGTTTTGGCCGGTGGATTAACAATGGCACTACTGGTGCTTCCGGTAGTGGTAGTAGCTAGTCAGGAAGCGATACGTGCAGTTCCGCAATTCTTGCGTGAGGCCTCCTATGGAATGGGAGCGACCAAGTGGCAAACAATTAAAAATGTGGTATTACCCGCGTCTATACCTGGGATATCAACAGGAGTTATTCTTGCATTGTCTAGGGCAATTGGTGAAACCGCTCCGCTGGTTGTTATCGGTATACCTGCCTTACTCATTCATTCTCCGGAAGGAATTTTTGATCGGTTTACGATTCTACCAGTCCAAATATATTATTGGACGGTTGACTCAGCGTTATTTGCAGAATATGCAAATCTGGCTGCTGCAGCGATTGTCATTTTACTACTTGTTTTGTTTGCGATGAATTCTGTCGCGATTATTATTCGTAACAAATTTCAAAAAAGGTATTAAATCGAGGGGGATATTAACCATGACGGTTATGTTAGACGCTAAAAATAATATTAAGAATTTTGCAGAAAAGGAATCAAATAAAGGGGTAGTTTATAATACAAAGGATCTTAATCTTTGGTATGGAGAAGGTCATGCGTTAAAAAATATCAACCTCCCGATATATGAAAATGAAGTAACCGCAATCATAGGGCCATCTGGCTGTGGTAAATCCACCTATATTAAAACTTTGAATCGAATGGTCGAGTTAGTTCCAGGTGTTCGTATCTCAGGACAAATATTATATAGAGAACGGAATATATTTGACAAGGATTATAAAGTGGAGGATTTAAGAACCCGCGTTGGCATGGTTTTTCAAAAACCAAATCCGTTTCCAAAATCTATTTATGAAAATATTGCCTATGGACCAAAAATCCACGGAATTAAAAATAAAAAAATCTTAGATGAGATTGTGGAGCAAAGTCTTAGAGGAGCAGCGATATGGGATGAAGTAAAGGATCGCCTCCATCAAAATGCCTATGGATTGTCCGGTGGACAGCAGCAAAGAATTTGTATGGCCCGTTGTTTAGCGATTGAGCCTGATGTCATCCTTATGGATGAACCGACAAGTGCGCTTGATCCGATTTCAACATTAAAGGTTGAAGAGCTCGTTCAAGAATTGAAAAAGAATTATAGTATTATTATCGTTACTCATAATATGCAGCAGGCAGCGCGTATTTCTGATAAAACGGCTTTCTTCTTAAGCGGGGAGGTAATTGAATACGCGGATACGGACAAAATCTTCTCAACCCCTTCTGACAAACGAACAGAAGACTACATCACGGGACGATTTGGATAATGAACTTCACATTGTGATATACGAGCAGAATAAGGGGGACTTTATATGGTGGTTCGGGAAAGATTTAATGAGGATTTAAAGGAATTGCAAAATAAATTGCTTGTAATTGGAAAATTCTCAATTGATGCCCTTGGAAAGTCGTTAGAGGCATTAGAAACAGCAAACGTAGAACTAGCGTTGAAAATTATGGAGGATGATACGGATGCTGACTTAATGGAGGAGGATATTAACGATTTTGCGATTCTCCTCATTGCTAAGCAGCAGCCAGTCGCTATTGATTTGAGGCGGATTATCGTGGCTATTAAAATTGCTAATGATATTGAAAGGATAGCTGATTTTGCGACCAATATTGCTAAATCTGCGATTCGTATTGGCAATGAGCCGCTCATCAAGCCGATTGAGCACATTAAGCAAATGCATGAAATTACTGCAAACATGTTGATGCTAGCACTTGAGGCATTTAATGAGGAAGATATTAATAAAGCAAAGCAGGTTGCTGAAATGGATGACGAGGTAGACGAATTATACGGGCAAGCAATCCGTGATTTATTGGAAATTAATCAAAAGCACCCTGAGCATATGTCTCAGGTGAACAATCTGTCGTTTGTTTGCCGTTTTCTAGAACGTGCTGCAGATCATGTGACTAATATCGGTGAGCATGTCTTTTACCTCGTAAAAGGCAGACGATACGATTTAAATAAATAAACAACAAGGCCGACTTTGTGAAGTTGGTCTTTTTTGTCGTTTAAGAAATTATAAATTTTAACGCTGTGGATAAGTTTCACAACGTTATACACGTCTAGCGCAAGCGGCCTAGGGGCTCGGGGTCACAAGCTTGTCTAGTGAAAGTGGCTAGGAGCTGAGTACATAAGCCAAATCCCTCCAGAGATTATCATCTCTTGCGTGATTCGTCTTATGTCCATCGCTCCTGAACGAGCCACTTTCACTTTTCTAACAATCCCTTCCGGAAATCAGGATTTCCTGCAGGGCGGACCTTGCCTGTCGCCCCTGATCAAGGCGCTTACGCTTTTTTTGTTTGAAAACATCATATTTGGAATAAAAAATTCACAATCCGACAAAAAGCGTTTATTGAGAAGGTTTAGCAACAATGTTAACATTAAAACATGATAAATTATTAATAATTCAGAAATCTTATTCATATGATTTTAGTTTAGGAAAAGAGGAACTTTAATGCGTGAGGATGTACTGAAGTTAAATATTCTTTCAAAAGATAAAATTGCAGCATCTTGGACGCTTTCAAATCAACGTTTAGACTTTGTAGTTAATTATTTTGGCAAGCCCTTTACAAGCTTTCGGACTGCACTTCGAATATATGATATTACTGATCTTAATTTTAATGGAAATAATGCTCATCATTTTCATGGGTTTATGATGAAACAAGGACAAAATGCTTGGGACATTAAAGGCTTAAATCCTAACCGTCATTACTGTCTTGAACTAGGAATTCATTTATCTGAAACAGAATTTTTCCCATTGCTTCGTTCAATATCCTTTAATACAAGAAATGAGAATGTTAGCAAAGCAATAGACAAAAAAACAAAAATAGACTCGAGACAATCTGATAATCAATCTCTCCCTAAGTGGTCTGATCATGTTAGTACTTATAGCTATTATGAAACAGCAGTGCCTAAGGGGGATGGAAAATGACTGACAAAGAACGAGTGAAGCCGCTTGAAGTTTTTAAGAATGTGCACTCAACTACCAGTGAAATTGTTCATCCTGATAATCAAAAAAGACAAACCATTTTAATATTAACATGGGAATTTCCACCAAACATTATTGGCGGTCTTGCTCGACATTGCTATGGACTTGCTAAAAGTCTTGTTAAGGAAAATTATGAGGTGCATGTGGTAACCAGTAAGCTTCCTACAACGCCAAGTTTTGAAAACGTTGATGGAATAAAGGTATTCCGTGTAACTCCGCTACATGAGCAGGAGGAGAATTTTCTCACTTGGATAGCTGGCTTAAATCTGGCGATGATTGACAAGGTAAAGGAGTTAGCAGTGAATCATCAGTATTGCTTAATTCATGCGCATGATTGGCTTGTAGGTTCTTCTGGAATTATGTTAAAAAGCGAAATGTGCATTCCATTGGTTGCGACGGTACATTCCTTAGAGCAAGGTCGTAACAATGGCATATATACAGAAACACAAAGGTTTATTGATAAAAAGGAACGTCAATTAATACACGGTGCTGATCAGTTAATTGTTTGTAGTGAATTCATGAAAGATGAGCTCTTACAGCAATTTGCGGCCAAGGAAGAAAAGGTTGTGGTCATCCCTAATGGGATTGAGGCAGAAGTAGCAGAAAATAATGAATCAACAATGCTGAAGACCGAGATCCCGATTGAGCCGAATAAACGGCTGATTTTCTCGATTGGTAGACTTGTAAAAGAAAAGGGCTTTGATGTGATTATTGAAGCAGCACCAGCACTTCTAAAAAAATATCCCGATTTATATTTTATTATTGCTGGAAAAGGTCCAATGGAAAAAGCTTATAAGCAGCTTATTGAAGCTAAAGGATTACAGGAAAAGGTGTTTTTAATAGGATATGTGGATGATGGGACTCGTAATGTTTTGTTTAGGCATTGTGAGTTAGCAATATTCCCAAGTCTATATGAGCCATTTGGAATTGTCACTTTGGAAGCAATGATCCATGGAAAGCCAACCATTGTATCCAATACTGGCGGATTAAAAGGGATTATTGAGCATGGCAAGACGGGGTTATTAATGAATCCTGGAGATATACAAAGTTTAATTGAACAGGTTAATATTCTCCTTGATGATCAAGAAAAATCTAGAAAGTTGGCTGAAAATGGCCAGGTCATTGTTCAGAAGCTTTTTAGCTGGAAACGAATCGCATTGGAGACAAAACGAGTATACGAAGAAACGATCTATAGAAGTAAGTATTTCTAGTCATAAACGAAGAGAGGGTGACAATTCGTGAGACCGAAAATAACAAACAATTTTTCGTTTCGCTTGAAAAGGAAGTCTAATCCATATTCACGGTTCCAATCAGTGTTAATACCAAAAATTGGTTTGTGGATTGATGGAAAAACTTTTTGGATGAAGGGAGGAAATGAGAAGCTTATCCCCGAGAAACAAATATCCATCAAAATCAACGAACGCACGATTCATTCAAAAATTAAGTTATTTGATATTTTTGTCACGAACCATAATGACAAGCTTCGAGAATTAAAAATTATCATCATGCACAGCATTGAACGTTTTTCTCAAGATGATTTGACGTTCTTTTCACCGATTGAAAGGGTGATTTATCATTTGTCTAAGCGGAAAATGCATTTAGTTAACGGCCAAATGAACGGAAAGCAGATTCATGATTATACGGTACAACCTCTTTGGGACGTATATACAGAAAAGTTTTGGAAATGTCCAAATAACGGTACGTTAAATTTTCAACCAATGGCTTATGGACCATCGAATAGTCTGTTTACTTTTAATATGAAAATTAAGGGGAATAATACGAGCTTAGCAAATACATGGACGATTGCTGGTGAGAAGAAAGAAGAGCTGCTTCACCTTAATCAAGCGGTTTTAAAAAATCATACTAGCTTTTCAAATTGAAAAATGATATTATAGAAAAGTCGTATGAACGAACTAGTATTATGGTTTGGAGGGAAATTCTATGCGCGTGAATATTACGTTAGCTTGCACAGAGTGTGGAGATCGTAACTATATTTCAACAAAAAATAAACGTAACAATCCAGATCGTCTTGAGCTTAAAAAATATTGCCCAAGAGAAAAACGTACAACTGCACATCGCGAAACAAAATAAGCAGTGGGGGCTTCCTACTGCTTTTTTTGTTGCCTAAAAATAATGATTGTTTTTTGGAATGAAAATCACCTGAACAGCAATCAAAAAAATGAGACGGGGAGAGAAAATGAATAAAAAACAGCTTCGCCAAGTAATGAAACATAATCTGTCCTTAATAGACAAGCCTCAATATGAACACCTATCATACCAAATTGCTCAAGCCCTTTTTCAGGACCCTGATTGGCAAAACGCAAAGATTGTGGGTGTGACGATCTCAAATCCTCCAGAAGTTGATACATATCAAATCATCAGAAAAGCATGGGAGCATGGAAAAACCGTGGTTGCTCCAAAATGTAATCCACTTACTAAAGAACTTCAGTTCCGAAAGCTTGAGACATTTTCCGAATTAGAATCAGTATTTTACGGGCTTTACGAGCCAAAAGAGGACAGTACGGTGGAAATTCCCGGCGATGAAATTGAACTTTTATTGGTTCCTGGTTTGTCCTTTAATAGGCAGGGATACCGACTTGGCTTCGGTGGGGGGTATTACGACCGATTTTTGCAAAATTATCATGGGGTAACGATTTCATTAGCATTTGCAGTGCAGGTAATTGAAGGCATTCCTGTTGAAACCCACGATTTTCCTGTATCAAAAATTATTACTAATGACGAGGTTATTCGAACCCATGAGTAATGTATTCATTTTCTTATTAATTATTGTCGGTGCCTACAGTGGCTATAAACAAAGACTATTGACGGCTTCAGGGGGAATTGCGGCAGCCTTTGTTGGAAGTGCTGTTGCGCTTGGTTTAGGCTGGCGTGGCTTTATTGTATTAGGAACGTTTTTCTTTACCTCTAGTTTCTGGTCAAAATATAAACGAACGAAGAAAAAGAAGGCAGAGCAAAAGCATGAAAAGGGTTCGCAACGGGATTGGCTGCAGGTTGTTGCGAATGGAGGTATTGCAGCACTGGCAAGTCTCATCTTTTATTTTGAGCAGGACCCGCTATGGTTGTTAGCCTTCGCGGTGGCCATTTCCAGTGCGAATTCTGATACATGGGCCTCAGAAATTGGTACATTAAGCAAACAGCGGCCGTTTTTTTTAAGAACCTTCAAACGTTCTGAAAAGGGTACCTCAGGTGCAGTCAGTTTACTTGGAACAAATGCGAGTCTTGCTGGAGCATTGTTAATCGCAGCAATTGTCTATCTGCTTTTTCCAATTAGCTTTAACCAGTTTCTATTTATTTTCGTCTTCGGCTTTCTCGGGAATGTATTTGACACTCTCCTTGGGGCATATGGACAAGTAGCCTATATCTGCCCGATATGTCAAACGGAAACTGAAAAAAAGGTTCATTGTAGCCATCCTACAGAAAAAATCAGAGGCATCACGATCTTAAATAATGATGCTGTTAATATGCTTTCAGGCTTGCTTGCAGTTATTACTGGACTCATCTTTTATCATTATTATATGTAATGATTTTTACAAATGAATTCTTCCTATGTTGGTTATAATGATAAAGTAATCCTATTAGGGAGGTTCAAAAATGAGACATCATGTAAACCGAGTAGCCTTAATTGGAACTGGTTTTGTCGGTTCAAGCTATGCATTTGCGATGCTAAATCAAGGTGTTACTGAAGAATTTGTCATGATTGACTTGAATAAGGAAAAGTCTGAAGGGGATGCAATGGACTTAAATCATGGCTTGCCCTTTGCTCCTTCAGCAACGAAAATTTGGTTTGGCGATTATTCAGATTGTAAAGATGCCGACTTAGTAGTGATATGTGCAGGTGCAAATCAAAAGCCAGGTGAAACGCGACTAGATCTCGTTCAAAAGAACTCAGCCATTTTTAAAGGAATTGTTGAAGAAGTCATGGCAAGCGGTTTTGATGGCATTTTTCTTGTCGCGACGAATCCGGTCGATATATTAACGTATGCAACTTGGAAGTTTTCCGGTTTACCAAAGGAACGAGTGATCGGATCAGGTACCATTCTTGACACAGCGCGTTTCAGGTACTTACTTGGTGAATACTTCAAGGTGGATCCGCGCAATGTACATGCCTATATCATTGGTGAACATGGAGATACAGAACTTCCAGTATGGAGTCACGCTGATATTGCTGGACGTCCGATCTCAGATTGGGCAAAGAACAAAGCGGATTTTAAGCAAGAGGATCTAGATGAGCTATTTGTGAATGTAAGAGATGCTGCATATCATATTATCCAACGAAAAGGCGCGACCTTTTATGGAATCGCGATGGGGCTTGTTAGGGTTACTAAGGCAATATTAGGAAATGAAAATTCCGTCCTAACTGTTTCGGCTCATTTAGATAATATATACGGACAAGAAGATGTCTTTATCGGTGTGCCTGCAGTGGTAAATCGCAATGGAATTCGTGAAGTTGTTGAAATTGGTCTTGACGCAAATGAACAGGAAAAATTCAACCATTCCGCCAGCGTGCTAAAGAATATTATTTCTTCCATTTCCATTTTACCAAAATAGAAATTTTCGTAATGGACTACCATTCATTTTGGTAGTCTCTTTGTTTTTTCGGATATTTTTTCAAAGTTTAACTCAAAATAGTAAAAGGAGGGATGTTTATGAAAACGATAACGTCTATTTTTATGATTGGATTAGCTGGTTTTTTTGCGATAAAAAATCGCTATCGTCTTCTCAATTTGCTGTTAAGCAGCGGTTTTACTCGCCGACTATTTGTCGGGTCGATCCTTAGTATGCCAGGGGTTCGCGATAAAATGATGCAAACAATGTTTTCCCGCCCTCAAGCAAGATAGAAGACCTGAATCCATCGGGTCTTTTTTTGTGTTTATAGATTGCTGTCTAGCTTCAAATCTTTAGGAATACTAATGAATTTAGTTTATAATATGGTAATGTAATGGATCTTTACAAAACAACTATTTTTTCGTTGTTAGAGAAAGTAGGGGAAACATTGAATTCCAAAGAGGATTTTTTATTTTGGAGCTTGGCTAATTATTTCGTAACACAGCATGATTATCGCTTACTACAAATGAAAGGAAACGACTGGGAGCTGTGGCTCGAAAATACATCCAATAAAGAGGCGAAAATCATCCGCATCCTCCGACAAAACGTAGATTGGAGCAATTGGATGCAAAGAGATATAGAAACAATAGCTAATATCGCTGAAAGGTATAGAAAGCGGTTTATTAGAAGTGAATTACAAATGATTAATCTTTATATAACACCTTATCCACCGGTTGATGATTATCGTTTTCGAATTGAAAAAGCTTACCAAGCACCAGGTAGTAAGAAAACAAATGTTCATACGATGTTAATTCAACCAAGCCAGCTTGAATCATCACTTGAGCAGCTCTCGGAATTACTAAAAAAACCAATAGCCATTACTTTAGAAGAGGATTACGAGACGCAAACAATCCTTGCATTGAAACAAACCACACTAGAGTATTTAGTAAAAAAGGCAAAACAAGAGAAAGCCATTTTCCAAAATGGAAAACCTCGCTTTACATATGTGTTTTTGGTTGTTCAAATTGCCATTCTTTTGCTGATGGAGATCATGGGAGGCAGTACTAATTCTGCGACGCTGATAAAATTCGGTGCAAAATTTAATCCTTTGATTCTTGAGGGTGAATGGTGGCGATTTTTTACGCCTATTTTTTTGCACATTGGTTTTTTGCATTTGTTTATGAATTCATTAGCATTATTTTATTTAGGGCCATTAGTGGAAAGGATTTTTGGTAATGCTCGATTTATTGTAATTTATTTATTTGCAGGTTTTCTAGGGTCACTTGCAAGCTTTGTTACGAGTCCGAATTTGTCTGCGGGAGCCAGTGGTGCGATTTTTGGATGTTTTGGAGCTTTGCTTTATTTCGGTGTCATGAACCCCAAATTATTTTTTCGGACAATGGGGGCCAATATCCTGTTTGTGATTGGTCTTAATCTTGTTTTTGGTTTTACCGTACAAGGAATCGATAATGCCGGTCATATCGGGGGACTTGTTGGTGGGTTCCTAGCTGCTGGGATAACTCATTTTCCAAAATTGAAAAAGCCTTTATTGCAGGTGTTTTTTACTGTTGCTAGTGCAGCAATTGTTTTTTTTGGACTACAATACGGTTATGGAGAAACTACAAAAGTACTCGATTCCCATTCCAGCTTTGTGCTTGCGCAAATGTATGTTGAAAAGGAGGAATATGAACAAGCATATTCCGTTCTAAAGGATGTTCAAGCAAGTGGTGATAAGTCAGCAGATTTGTTATTTTTACTTTCATATGTAGAAATTCAGAAAGGGATGACAAGTCAGGCGGAAGATCATTTAATGAATGTTGTGGAAATCGATCCAAATTTCCATGAGGCATTTTATAATCTCGCATTGCTAAATATCAATAATCAGGAATTAATTAAGGCGAAGGAAAATGCGATGGCAGCCTACAATATTGAACCTGATCGTAAGGAATATAAAGACTTATTAAATGAAATTAACGGCTATTTAACACGATGAAAGCTTATGAAAATATCATTCTATCAATACAAGGATGAAGCAGGTCATTTACCTGCTTCATTTTTTTTATTGTGAATTTGGTTTTCCCTGGAAATAATTTTGGTATGTTTTTCCTTGAACTTGTCGATGATGGATATGTAATAGACAACAAGTACGTATTGATCAAGGCAAGGGGGATTGACAGGAATGTCAAACGAATCTGTGAAAAATCCTGTTAAAAAGAGTTTTGATGAAAATATCGCATATTTGTGTAAAGAGCTTGGAATTGGAAAAAGCTTTGATGTGATACAACTGGATTTAGAATATGCTGAGCGCAGGATGACTTTATTTTTAATAGATGGTCTTGTAAAGGATGATATTCTCCATCTGTTAATGAAGTTTTTAGCAAAAATCGAAAAGGATCAGCTTGAACCAAATACTTTAGAGAAATTGATGAAAACTAATCTTCCTTATGTCGAAATTGATGAAGAGGAGGATTTGGATAAGGTTGTAGATACCGTTTTAGCAGGTCCAACTGCATTGGTCATTGACGGCGTAGATAAAGTGATTATGATTGATGCACGTACATATCCTGTTAGGGGTCCACAAGAGCCAGATATTGAAAGAGTCGTTCGTGGTTCCCGGGACGGCTTTGTCGAAACGATTGTCTTTAATACGGCTCTAACTAGAAGAAGAGTTCGAGATCGAACGCTGCGGATGGAGTATTTGCAAGTGGGCAGACGCTCTAAAACAGATATTGTCATTTGTTACATCGAAGATATTGCTGACCCTGAAATTGTTAAACAGGTAAAGAATTCGATTTCAAAAATCGATACTGATGGCTTGCCTATGGCTGAAAAAACAATCGAAGAATTTATTTCAGGACGACACTTTAACCCTTACCCAGTGGTTCGATACACTGAACGTCCAGATACAGCGGCAACTCATTTGTATGAGGGGCATGTACTTGTGATGGTTGATGGCTCACCAAGTGTAATGATTACACCAACAACGTTCTGGCATCATTTGCAGCATGCAGAGGAGTATCGGAATAAACCTATTATTGGAGCATATTTGCGACTAGTCCGCCATTTTGCTGTATGGGCATCGATATTTTTATTGCCTCTATGGTATTTGTTTGCCATTGACCCTGAATTAGTGCCAAAGGAAATGGCCTTTATTGGTCCAAATGAACCGGGGAAAGTACCATTGTTGCTACAATTCCTATTAGCGGAAATTGGGATGGATATTCTGAGGATGGCAGCAATCCATACGCCATCATCTTTGGCTACTGCACTCGGTCTAGTCGCAGCATTGATGATTGGGCAGGTGGCTGTCGAGGTTGGTTTATTTACAAATGAAGTCATTCTTTATTTGGCGATTGCCGGAATTGGTACGTTTGCTACTCCGAGCTATGAAATGTCGTTGGCAAACCGAGTGGTACGGATTGGTTTGTTAATTTTAACGGGATTGTTTCATGCCTATGGATTTATGATTGGGATCGTCTTATTCATTATTATGCTAGCTAGAATGAATTCATTTGGCGTTCCGTACTTATGGCCGTTTATTCCGTTTAATCATCGGGCTTTCCGTGATGTATTATTGCGCTCGCCAATACCTTTGAAAAACAGACGTCCGCGTTTCTTACACCCGAAGGACCCAGACCGCTAAGTGAAATCATGTTATCCTCAAGCACTAGAACTTTAAGCCCGATGTCTTGGGTTCATGGTTAAAGCTTGAGCCACTTTACGCTTTCATTTATAATTTGAAATGAAATAGGAATGTGGGGTAGAGCTATGAAGTCAATTTATGATATCCAACAATTTTTAAAACGATATGGAACGGTTATTTATGTGGGTGATCGTTTAGCTACACTGGAATTAATGGAGGAAGAAATTAAAGAGCTTTATTTTTCAAAATTAATTGATAAAAATGAACTCCAAGTCGCACTCCAAGTTTTAAGACATGAGATACAGCTAGAAAGAGAAAAAGCAGAAAGAAACAGGTGAGGGACTTTTGACAGATAAATGGATTTTTGGCGTGGACCTCGGTGGTACCACAACAAAGTTGGCATTTGTAACACAAGATGGGGAAATCGTTGAAAAGTGGGAAATACCTACAGATGTCAAAAATGAAGGTAGTAACATTACTAAGAATATTGCACGGTCGCTTGAGCTAAAGCTACACGAACTGAATAAAACAAAAGCCCAATTGCATGGAATCGGCATGGGAGCACCTGGTCCGGTTGATCTAGAAGCTGGTATTGTTTTTGAAGCGGTTAACCTCGGTTGGAATAATTCCTATCCGTTGCGTGAAATCTTGGAAAAGGATACGATGCTACAGGCGCTTATTGATAATGATGCAAACTGCGCTGCATTAGGTGAGATGTGGAAAGGTGCTGGTAATGGTGCCAAAGATGTAGTTTGTGTCACACTTGGAACCGGTGTTGGAGGTGGTGTCATTGCCAACGGTGATATTGTTCAAGGTATTCACGGTGCAGCGGGGGAGATTGGTCACATTACGGTAGTCACTGAGGATGGATCACCATGTAATTGCGGAAAAACGGGCTGTCTTGAAACGGTTGCTTCAGCAACCGGCATTGTAAGGATTGCTAAACAATTCTTAACTCAGCAAGATGTTAAGGAAGAAGAACTGTTAAAGCTTTATAAGAAAACAGGAATGGTAACGGCAAAGGACGTTTTTGATGCAGCGAAAAATGGAGATTCAACCGCGGTTAAAGTGGTCGATGAGGTTGCAAAGTATTTAGGTTTATCATTAGCGAATGTTGCCAATACGCTGAATCCTGAAAAAATCGTCCTTGGCGGTGGGGTTTCTAAAGCAGGGGATATTCTGTTAAATCCAGTGCAGGAATATTTTCAAAACTATGCCTTTCCAAGAGTAGCAAAATCAACAAAAATCGTATTAGCAACGCTCGGAAATGATGCTGGAGTCATTGGGGCTGCTTGGCTTGTATTAAATAAAAAACATAAAAACTAACTCGTCTAACAAAGGGCGAGTTTTTTTGTTGTTTTTCACTTGCTTAAATCAAAAAATTGAAACTTTTTCCGCTGTTTTTTCGTCTTTTTATATAGGGAAACGTATATGATAGAGATAGTCAATCTTTGTACAAGCTTATCGATAGAGGAGGTGCAACTATGCGTAACATAATGCAATCTAAGCGGGCAATCATTTTCATTGCTGTAGTATTGCTGTGGATAAAAACTTACATAGTCTATAAAACTAGCTTTGATATAAAAATAGATAACCTGATCCAGGAAATTATTTTGTTTATCAACCCACTTAGTTTTTTGTTGTTCATTTTTGGTATCAGTCTGTTTCTAAAGGAAACAAAACGGGTACGCTTTATTCTTGCAACTAGTTTTTTCTTATCAGCTCTACTATTGGCAAATGTGCTTTTTTATCGGTTTTTTAATGATTTTCTAACTATTCCGGTTTTGTTTCAAACGAGCAATTTAACCGATCTTGGCAGCAGTGTCGATGAGCTTCTAAAAATAAGTGATTTATTTTTCTTTACGGACTTTTTTATATTATTTGCGCTTGTAAAGCTTAAGCCAATAGTTTTTCGGACCATCCTTATTTCGAAGCAGGAACGACAGATTTATTTTTTTCTTGCGCTTGCAATCGGATTCTTTCATCTGGGACTAGCCGAAATCCAACGGCCGCAATTGTTAACAAGAACGTTCGACCGGGAAATGCTCGTGAAAAATATTGGCGCATACAACTATCAGCTTTATGATGTGTTTCTACAATCGAAATCCTCAGCACAACGGACGATGGCTGATGGTAGCGAATTGGTGGAAATTCAAAACTATATTAATGCTCATTATCAAGGAATCAACAGCGAGTTATTTGGCGTTGCTAAAGGTAAGAATGTGATTATGATTTCGATGGAGTCACTGCAAAATTTTGTTATTAATAAAACTGTTGGGGGCCAGGAAATCACGCCATTTCTTAACCAATTGATTAAGGATAGCTTTTATTTTGACCATTTTTACCATCAAACTGGGCAAGGAAAAACATCTGATTCTGAATTCATTGTTGAAAATTCACTTTATCCACTTAGCCGAGGGGCGGTCTTTTTCACTCATGCAGCCAATGAATACAATGCTACACCCGAAATATTAAAAGAAACAGGATATTTTACGGCCGCTTTACATGCGAACAATAAAACATTTTGGAATCGTGATATTATGTATCAATCCTTGGGGTATGATCGGTTTTACGCGATGGAGGATTATGAAATTAATGAAGCGAATTCTGTGGGCTGGGGTTTGAAGGACCGCGAGTTTTTTGAACAATCAATTCGTCATTTACAGGAGATGCCAAAGCCTTTTTATGCGAAATTTATTACATTAACGAATCATTTTCCTTTCGAGACAGCTGTTGAAGACCGTTATATTGAGCCGTATACTTCAGATGATGAAACGGTCAATAACTATTTTGTTACTGTACGATACACAGATGAAGCGTTAAAGAATTTTTTTAATCGGTTAAAGGATGAGGGTTTGTACGAGAACAGCATCATTGTTCTCTATGGAGATCATTACGGCATTTCTGAAAATCATCATAAAGCAATGAGTGAATTTCTTGGAAAAGAAGTTACGCCTTTTGAAAGTACACAGCTTCAAAGAGTGCCGTTAATCATCCATATTCCAGGTCAAACAGGCGAAACGTTATCAGTCGTTTCTGGGCAAATAGATATTAAACCAACCTTGCTTCATTTGTTGGGTGTATCAACAAAAGGAAGCATTCTTTTTGGTGATGACTTGTTCGTGAAAAATCGCGAAGGTTATACAGTCTTAAGGGATGGTAGTTTTATTACAAGTGATTACGTATATACAAAGGATACTTGCTACGAAGGGGAAACAGGGGAAGTTGGAGAAAAGTCCAACTGTGAACCGTTAATGGAGAAAGCGAAAACGGAGCTTAATTTTTCGGATAAAATCATCAATGGCGATTTGCTCCGATTTACTCAAAGTAAACAGTAGGTGTTGTCTCGGTATTTTTCGTTTTCCTTTTCATAAAGTGATAATGTGAAGGAAAGGAGGAATATCTTGAAAGTAAAACTCAAGCCTGGAGATACTTTGTTATATTACAGTCGCTTGTTCATGGTGCCACTGGATCTAATTATTGATTCAAATCCTGGAATAGACCCCAAAAATCCTCCTGTAGGAAAGGAAGTTAAAATCCCTGGGGTATCCATGCAAAGCTATCCAAATCGGGTAACTAATGCTGTTGTGAATCATATGGAAAAGTATGACTCGTCCATTTTGCATCGTGATCTCGCTAATCTAGAGGAGCTTTATCCATTCATCAAAGTGAAATCAATCGGTAAATCTGTATTAGGAAATCCAATTCCTGAAATCAAAATAGGTAGTGGTCGAACAAAAAAAATTAATATAAATGCTTCCTTTCATGCTAACGAATGGATTACTACATCTGTATTAATGAGGTTTGTTAATGATTATCTGTTGGCGTTAACAAACTGTCATTCTCTCAATGGGCTATTTATGCTGCCTTATTACCAAAGTGTTGAGTTGTCGATTGTACCGATGGTAAATCCAGATGGGGTCAATCTCGTCCTAAATGGCCCTCCAAAAGCATTGCGTGAGGAGCTAGTTAACATGAACAAAGGCCGCCATGAATTTACCGCTTGGAAGGCGAATATTCGTGGTGTTGACTTAAATAATCAGTTTCCGGCTAAATGGGAAATCGAAAAGGGACGAAAAGAGCCAAAAGAGCCTGCTTCACGAGACTATCCTGGCGATACACCGCTATCTGAGCCTGAGGCAGTGGCTATGGCAGAGCTCGTTCAGCTTGAACAATTCGATCGCTTGATTGCCCTTCATACTCAAGGTAGTGAATTTTATTGGGGCTATGAGGGCTTAGAGGCTCCGGAATCTACCATCATTGCCAAGGAGTTTGAAAGAGTAAGTGGATATAAAGCGGTACAATATGTAGATTCACATGCGGGTTTTAAGGATTGGTTCATCCAAGAATTCCGCAAGCCAGGTTTTACGATTGAACTTGGAAAAGGAATCAATCCGCTACCTTTATCCCAGTTTCAGCAGATTTATGAAAAGGTACTTCCAATCATGTTAGCTGCACTATACACTTAAAAAAAATAGAATTTTTTGAAAAGGACTTGTATTCTTCCTATGCATTCCTTAATATTAAAATCACTGTGAATAACTTTAAAATGATAAAAAGCCGAAAATTTTCGGCTTTTTATCTAGTCTCTTTTTGAAACTTTTTAAAGGTTCTAACGTACAAATATATGTAAACAAAAAAGGCGGGTGTGGAAATGAAGGGCAGAAATAAAAAAAATTCAATAAGCATATTCGGATTGTTTATGCTGCTTATTTCCATTTCGCTTTTTTCTGGATGTACCGGTGAAAAATCTTCAGGAGGGGAAGCAGCAAAGAAGGAGGCCAGACGTGAGCAGGCCTTTTCAAGTGATAATATTCAGTCCCCACTCCCTAAGGTGGAAGGTGAATTCGGTAAAATTATTGGATGGTTAAGTGATGAAACAATCGTTTATATCACCCACATAAATCAAGGTTCTACTGTACATACATATCATTTATTTTCAGGAAAGCAGCAGCAAATATACGAAAGCAAACGACCCATAATATCAGCCAGTATAAGTCCTTCTCGAGATAAAATTTTGCTCCATACTTCTTCTGGTAATTCGCAAGGAACAATCATAATTATTGGTCAGAATGGGAAAAGTCTAGTTGAAAAAAAGATTGATTCAGCCGAGTTATCTTTTGTTTGGAATTCGTATGATGAAAATTTAGTGCTTGTCACCGCATTTAATGACCAATGGGAATTTACCGTTTCTATCTTAAATATCGATTCCAATAAGCTCGAAGAAAGTAAGCTAACTCAACAACCATTTATGCATTGGGTCGGCATGGATGAAGTCATTTATCTTGATTGGGATGTTAATGAGCCAAGCTTTTTTGCATCGCCAGTTAAACAAAAAATAACAGAAGAAAAAGGGAAAAATATTGATTTAGAGAATGTCTTTCAATTATATGCCTTTGGGGATACGATATTGACCATTTCTACTAAAGATGACAATCCTGAAGAGGCAACTTATTCGTTTTTATCAAAGGATTTAAAGCGGAAGCAGTCTTTTTCAATTCCACATTTAACTAGATTCTCAGATTGGCTAGTGCCTTATCATGATTTTAACAAGGCAAGCAATCAATTTTTCACGCTTCGTCCGATTGGAAGTGGAGCTGCGGATACGTATCAAGAAGGCTTTCAATTAGTGCGTTACAGCCTTAATAATGAGAAGGAAGAGCTAGTATTTGAAGGCTTGGATAATAAGCCAATCAGTATTTCTCCAAACGGTGAGTTCTGTTTATACGGTTATCAATTGGAAAACTTAATTGTATTTGATTCAAACGAAATAGTAGCACTCGTAAAAAGCTAAAAAACGATAAAAACAAAAACGGACTGAAAGAATCAGTCCGTCTTTGTTTGACTTGAAAAAATATTAAAGAGTCCAGACGTTTAAAATTAATGTCCTGCTGGGAATCCAGAGTTTAATACAGTCATAACTGCGAACCAGCCAAACACAACAAATGTTCCAGCTCCGAAAACTAAGCCAAGAATGTTTTTGTTTTTTAGTGCAGTGAATGAGCCATAAGCAGCAAGTAAGCTAACTAAAGCAAAAATAATGACTAATCCCATCACAATATCCCCCTTTATCGTTTGTTAATGAAGAATGCTATTAGCATTCCTCCGATGCCCCTCTTTGTATGTAATATCCTAAATATTCACATTCGTTTCTATTTTATCGGTTTTTTTTCAGTTTGTCGAGGTCAAAAAAATATTCTCGATTATTGTCTATTTGAAATGAATCGTATTTGAGAGAGGGTTTCTTTTACTATAACAAACAAATATTGTAGAATAAATATAATTGCTTGATCAATTGGGAGGTGTTTCGATGGAATGTAAGCAAATTCCACTTGGGCCATTACAAACAAATTGTTATTTATTAATAAAAAATGAAGCATGTCTAGTGATCGATCCTGGTGAAGAAGGCGAAAAATTAATTGGTATCATTGAATCACTTAATGTTACACCGCAAGGGATTTTATTAACTCATGCTCATTTTGATCATATTGGCGCTGTTGATGTGATAAGGGAACACTATCATGTTCCGGTCTATGTTCATGAGAAGGAGGCAAAATGGCTCCTTGATCCGGCTTTAAACGGTTCACAGTTTTTCAGCATAGGTCACTTAATTAGAATAAAGCCCGCGGATGTTTTTCTAACAGTGGAGAAGTTACATACAATTGGAGACTTTAGCTTCCAAGTTTATGAAACGCCAGGTCATTCGCCTGGAAGCATTTCAGCGTATTTTGCCGAGGAAAAAATGGTGTTTTCTGGGGATGCGTTATTTAATGGAAGCATTGGCCGTACGGATCTTCCGGGGGGAGACTATCAGGAGCTCATCAATAGTATACATGCTAAATTGTTGATACTACCGGAGGATACATTAGTATTTTCAGGACATGGACCGACTACGTCGATAGGAAAGGAAATGAATAGCAACCCGTTTCTAAATGGGTTCTAGAAAAAAGTAAAAAACCCTTCTCGGTGAGAAGGGTTTTTCTGGGGGATGTTCTATTAATATGGGAGGGGATAAAGTTAAGCTACTTCAACGATAATATAAAGTTAACACTATGTCAATGGTGTAAAATAGACAAATTTCGAGAGAAGTGATAGTTTGGAAGATTTTATTAAACAAATAATACTGGCATCACCGGAAAGAATGATTTCATATGCTGATTTTATCCAATTAGCACTCTATCATCCGGAGAATGGGTACTATATGAGAGAGGGTCAAAAAATTGGCCGAGAAGGGGATTTTTACACCACTAGCAATATTTCCGACCTTTATGGAAGTATGGTGGCAAAGTGGTTTGGAGAAGTAGTGGTACAGCATGGTTTATCACCTGAGGTTTGTGAAATAGGTGCAGGAACTGGTAGATTTGCACAAAGCTTTATCAATGAATGGAACAAAAATATGTCAGTTCCACTAAAGTATACGATGGTGGAAGCAAGTCCATACCATCGCAAGCTCCAACAGGAAAGGGTTCAACTTAATGAGTTTACAAAACAAGTAAGCAGTCTCGAGGAACTCGAGCCATTTGATGGGCTCCTATTTTCGAATGAATTAGTAGATGCTCTGCCAGTTCATGTTGTCGAGAGAGGTGCTGATGGACTATTTGAAGTCATGGTGTCAGTAATTGAAGATCAGCTTGTTGAGGTAAAGATACCGCTAACGAATGAGCAAATCATTGCTTTTTTATCTCAGCAACAATTCGAGCTGTCCCAAGATCAGCGAATAGAGATTCCTGTAGCCATGATGGACCTAATTTTAGCACTTTCCAGAGTTTTGCTTAAAGGTATTGTTCTAACTGTTGATTATGGCTATACAAATGAAGAATGGGCAGAACCATCTCGGAGAAATGGAAGCTTACGAGGGTATTATCAGCATAAAATGATTGGTGATGTCTTGCAGCATCCAGGTCATATGGATATTACGAGTCATGTGCATTTTGATGCATTTGTAAACTATGGAGAAAAAGCAGGATTATCATTTGTTGATAAATTGCGCCAAGATGAATACTTCCTAGCAATTGGGATATTAAAGGAGCTTCAGGACCACTTTGATCCTAACCCATTTTCTGAACAGAGCAAGCGTAATCGAGCCATTCGTAGCCTGATAATGCCATCAGGGCTTAGTCCGTCATTTCGAGTCATTCTGCAGCAAAAAGGGTTGCCACAATTTGCTTCAGCATGGTTAGCTTCAAAATAACAATAAAAAAAGCGATGGAAGCCCATCGCTTTTTTTATTGTTATTAATGAGTTGCGCCTGGTACCATCATAAAGCTTGACCAGTATGTAAAGCCTACAAAGAAAATCGTTAAATACGCACCGAAGATGTAAATGTACATACGTTCGGACAATTTTAAGTAACTTAACAAAATAAAAAATCCAGTCTGACCGAAGAAAATTAAGGACGTTGTAAACATATCACCTAAATAAAACATAACTGCAAAAATACCAGTCCAAAAACCTAATACTCTATACATGCGATCCATCGGTATCCCCCCTTTTACCCCTATTGTCCATCATTACATTATTATAAATCATATGTCGAAAAAATCAAATAAAATTTAGATTTTTAGCGAAAGAGACCTCATCTTTACTGCGAATCGCGAAAGATGAGGTCTCTAGTAGAATGATGAAGTTTTTTTATAGCTTTACTAGCGCTTGGTAGCTACAGGATTGGCAACCAGTTACTAAGTTTTCTTTTTCAATCAATTCAATTGAAGTAAAGAGTGATTCAAACATACCCTTTAAGAATTGGAAATGCATGTTGCAAACAGCTTCTTTATGGTCCATTGCAACTTCTTTGAATGGGCAGTTATAGATTTCAAAGTAGATTTTCGTATGGTCTTCATTTGCTTCAAAATCAGGATAGAATCCAGCCATCGTTGCTGCACTTTTAATGATGTTAAGCTTCTGGTCAAAGTTCAGTTCTTCACTTATTTGATGCTGCGCAGCTATTTCTTGTTCAATTAATTCTGCGCCAAATCGCTTACCAGTAAGATAAAGTGCTTCTTTGCCTGCTTCGCCAAGAGACATCATCGTTTGCATCGCGATATTTGCTAATAGCTGGTAGTCGCGGTATGGAAAGTTAAGCTGAATGACATCATCGCTTAAGCGATAAAGTCTGCTTGGACGTCCACCTTTACCCGTTTTCTTCGTTTCAGATACAAGCATATTTACATCTTCAAGTTTTGATAAATGAAGTCTAGCTACGTTTGGATGAATATTAAAACTATCCGCGATTTCTTGAACAGTCACTTCTTGATGACGTTTTGTAATGTATTGATAGATATAATAGCGTGTTGGATCTGATAAAACATTAGTAATTTTTAATGTTTGCTCCATCAATGTTCACCTCAGAACTACATAAGTTTCTTTTATTATAATACAGCAACTGGAAGTTGGGAATGAGGTTTCCAAGGTAAACACTATATGTTTATAAAAAGTTCACAATAAAATGTCGAATCGTTGAACAGAACAGTGCTGTTATATAAAAGTAATTTGTTGATATTAAAGGATTTTATCGTATTATTTGTAAAACTGTTATAATGTATTCATCAATAAAAAAATTGTTGAAAATTGACAAAAATGGAAAAGTGGGTGCTGTTATCTTGTGTTTTTATGACAAATCGGTATTTCGCGAAATCCTTTTATCACAAGGGTTTACGAAAAATAAAAAGGGGTGTTAACAAAATGTTCAATTTTTATCCGTAATTATATGTAAAATCACAAAGGAATTCGTCGGTTTATAGCGAATTTTACTGTCATCAAGAAAAAAGGTGGTGATATATTCTTGAACTCGATCGAGCAATTAGCCGAAAGAGTTATTTTAGACGCGGTTCGTAACAATGCCACTGATATCCACTTCCTCCCTCGCAAACACGATACACTTATCCAACTCAGAATCGGAAATAAATTGATCCCAAAATTTACCCTTCCACGTCAAGAATGTGATCGACTCATTTCTCATTTTAAATTTACTGCATCCATGGATATCGGGGAGCGAAGACGGCCTCAAAGCGGAGCTTTTACCTATGAGGTTAATCAGCAAACCATTGGACTAAGATTGTCAACATTACCTGCTTGTAACAGCGAAAGTCTTGTCATCCGTCTATTACCGCAACAGCAGCAAGTTCCCTTACATCAACTATCATTATTTCCGTCTATGACAAAAAAATTAATTGAACTTCTCAAGCTATCAAATGGTCTCATTATTTTTACTGGACCGACTGGTAACGGCACATAAAAACTAATAGAATTCGACATCAGTAATCACGACTAACCCTTTACCTTTCTTATTTCTATAATTTTTTGGCTTAGTTGGAGTGACTACAAAATGAATACGTCGGATAAAT
>NZ_LR656208.1 GCF_902168435.1 Bacillus marasmi | reverse complement strand
GGGCTTAAATCCAGAAAATTATCTTCTGAACAAATTGAATTAGATTGGCTAGCTGACAAGTATACTGCTGTAGAAGTAAAAGGAACAGTTAAAGTTGGTGGAAAGGAAATAGATGTATCCAGAAGAGTGTACCAAATTGAGATTGATAAAAATTATGTACCTAATAATCCGAAGGCACTAGGAAAGTCGAATGGAGAATTAATGGAAAAGGGGAAATCTCCATATATTGTAAAGGACGGGGTGGAAAGTAAAGTTGAATTACACCATTTAATTCAAAAAGAACCTGGTGGAATGGTTGAAATTGCGGAGTTAACTCATGATAAATACGATTCGACGCTACACGGTTTGGTTGAAAATGGAAAAAGTTTTAGAAATAATCCAGAACTTGAAAAAATGTATAATAACTTTAGAAGTAACTATTGGAAAATGCGTGCTAGTGAATAATAGGAGTGAGTTAAATTTATGGATGAAAGAATTATTAAGATGATCGAAAATTATGGTGAAGAAGATGATTTTTTTGGAGAAGTATCAGATGAATATATTAATAAGGCTGAAGAAAAACTTAGAGTTAAATTTCCTCTAAGTTATCGCAATTTTATAAAAAAATATGGTTCGGGAGGAATATGTGGAGTTGAGCTTGAAGGTGTTCAGGGTAATTTAGGAGCATCTGTAGTTGATGCAACAGAGAGATGGAGAAAATTAGGGTTGGGTATGAACTTAATTGTTTTAGAGGACTCGGGAGAATTTGCTAGATGTATGTATTGTGCAGATATTAATGATGACAGAGTATTTAGTTGGGAAAGGGGGGGAACAGATTTACACCCAAGATATA
>NZ_LR656186.1 GCF_902168435.1 Bacillus marasmi | reverse complement strand
GCGTACCCATGTATTGGAATAGATTCACATAATATGAAAATACTGTAGTAATATTTGTCGAATAATATTTTTTTGATGCACTACCAATGGCTCAAACCGTTGGTACATCAACATTTATAGAGGGAGGAATTTTTCCCTCTATTTATTAGAATCGTATGTTTAACCTAATTTTTTATCCTCCCCAACAATAAGTAGAGGCATTCTTATAAGTAACCTCATTTACTTGTGGTACGGTTCACCGTGTTGTATCTAAATGAGGATTTATCGCCCTCTTTAATTACGCACACAACTTATCCTGTTTCCACACAGTTAATTACATCTATTATCTCTTACAATTCAGTTCAAATAAAGTCCATAAACTACTTTGTGGACTTACTTTTTTATAAAGCCGTGGATAAAATGGTTTTCTTTTTCAAATAATAAGAAAAAATTATTAAGGATTTTTCAAATGGCAAACACACCAAATAACAATAATTGCCCAAATTATAAAAAAATTAAAAATATCCTCAACCAATCACCAGATTTACTTTGCAGGACAATTGAGGTCGCTGGAGATTGTCTGGAAGTTATCTTTATGAAAAATTTAATTAAGACTGAAACAGTTAATGAATATGTTATTAAATTCATTCAACAGCTGCCAAAAAAAGATATAACCTACTCTTATTTAATAAAAAATATCCCTATTGACGAGGTAAAGATTGACTTTAAGGAACAAGAAATTATTTCTTCACTTTTAAATGGATTCGTTTATATTTACTTATTAAAAGAAAATAAAGCCCTTTTAGTAAATTGTGCTAATCCAATTGAAAGATCCATCGAGAAAGCAGAAACTGAATCTTTGGTATACGGCCCTAAAATTTCGTTTACAGAATCATTGTCTTCTAATATAAAAATTATCAGACAAAATCTAAATAATTCTAATTTGTGTACAGATGAATTAGAAATAGGAGAACGTGTTAAGAAGAAATTAAGAATTATTTACATTAAAGATTTAACGGATGAAGACATACTAAAAACACTTAAGCAGAAGCTTGAAACTATTACAATGGATGATATAAGTGACAGTTCAGTTTTGGCACAGTGTCTTGAAGATAATCATTATTCTTTTTTTCCTCAGTTTATCATGACAGAACTGCCTGATCGATTTCTCTATTCTATTTTAAATGGACGGGTTGGTATCCTTTTAGATCGAAGCCCAGTAGCTATTATTGGGCCTGCTAATTTTTTTTCGTTTTTTGAATCAACAGAAGATATTTATTTACGCTGGTCTTTGAGTACTTTCATTAGATTTATACGGTTTTTAGCTATGGCTGGATCATTGCTCTTTACAGCCTTCTATGTGGCAGTCCTCACCTATCACTATGAACTTATACCATCTAAATTGTTAATTGTCATTGGGCAATCACGTTCACAAGTTCCTTTTCCCCCGTTACTAGAAGCAATATTAATGGAATTCTTAATTGAATTACTTAGAGAGGCAGGAGCACGTCTACCATCAAAAGTAGGTCAAACAATGGGGATTGTTGGAGGGATTGTGATTGGTCAAGCAACTGTTGAGGCTGGCTTAACTAGCAACATTTTAATTATAATCGTGGCATTTAGTGCCTTAGGAGCCTTTTCAGCTCCAATTTATGAAATGGGTACTGCTATAAGAATCGCCAGATTTCCTTTCATTATTCTAGCAGGTGTTTGGGGTTTTAATGGGATTATCATCGGTGTCTGTGTACTGATTGTCCACTTGTTAAAGTTGACATCCTTAAATAGACCTTATCTTGCACCTCTATACCCGCTTAGGATAAAGGATTTAAAATACGCCTTTATACGTCTCCCACACCATTTTTATAGGAAACGTCCTGTTGTTAATCGTCCATTAAAATTATTCCGGATAGGAAGGAAATCTAAAAAAACAGATACCGATTTAGATGAAATTTGAGGTGGATAATGAAATCAAATATTAGTTTTGTAAACGCCTATCTTGCTTTCTTTATCATTCACACTTCACAAATCGGAATGGGCATACTTGGCGTTCCTAGATTTGTTTTTCTTGAAGCTAAGCAAGATGCCTGGATCAGCGTTCTACTCTCTGGACTATTCATAAGTGTTATCATTTTGATAATAATGCGCATCCTTGCTAAATATGAAAACTGTAATCTTTATGAAATACACGAGAATTTATTTGGTCGCTTTATAGGCAGTATCATCAATACCTTTATTGTTATTTACTTTATTGCAGCACTTTACTCTATCATCATCGATTATGTTGAATTGTCTCTGACATGGGGATATGAAGGAGTTGATGAATGGGTAGATGTTTTAGCGCTATTATTCGTAACCATTTATGCCGTTTCTGGCGGATTCAGAGTAATTGCAGGGATATGTTTCTTATCCTTTTTAATGACGATATGGCTAGTATTTGTTTTTTATCAACCGCTTGAATCGATAAACTTCACTAGAATTTTACCTGTCATGGCGGCAACCCCTGAACAAATAATGAAAGGAGTATTTAAAACCAATTTTACAATGTTAGGTTTTGAAACTTTATTTTTTATTTTTCCATTTATAAAGGAGAAAAAAAAGCTGCTTTTTTTCAGTCAATTAGCAATCTGGTTTACTACACTTCTTGTATTTATCACAACGGTTATTTCGATCTTATTTTTTAGTCAAAAGGAATTGGAAAAATATATTTGGCCTGTGGTCAGTATGATAAGCACGGTCCATTTTCCATTTCTTGAACGGTTTGAATTTATTGCCGTTCCATTTTGGATATTGGTTATTTTTCCAAATTTATGTTTATACCTGTTCATTTCTTCAAAAGGATTAAAACAAATATTTCATTTAAAACAAAAACATGGTATATGGTTAATCTCCATAATCATTTTTATCACGAGTTTTTTTGTCACCAAAAGAGTCGACAATAACCTTTTTTTTGATCAAGTTGGTCATGTTGGCTTTTACCTATGGTTTATCTATCCATTCTTGTTATATTTCATTTCAATCATTAAATCTAAAATTTTTTCACAATCTTAACGGAGTTGAAACGATGAAAAAATGGCTTATTCTATTTTGTTGTCTTATCTGTACTGCATGTGTGCCCCCTGAAAAAATATTAGAAAGGCAAGGGATTTCAACTATTATTGGTTATGATTTACTTGATAAAGATACATATAAAGGCTCTATTAGCTTGTTGCAATTCGACCGTAAAGAAGAGAAAACAAGTGAAACCATTTCTGCCGTCGGTTCTACAAGCAAACAAATAAGACAAAGGTTAGAACAACAAACAAGCCACGACATTACATCTGGACAATTGAGGACAATACTATTTGATAAAGATATAAGTGAAAAGATAGGAATTTCATCTTTTTTAGATTCGATGCAACGAGAAAGCAGCATTGGATCATTAATTTTTTTGGCCATTACAAACAATACTGAAGAAGTCATTAAAAATAATATCTATGAAGAATACCCGGAAATGGGGTCATATATTTATCAATTATTGGATAAGCAAGAAAGGAAGGAAATGTTAATAAACTCCAACCTGCATGATTTTTTCTCCACTCTATATGAAATTGGCATCGATCCCACCTTACCGATTATATCGAATAAGAATGGTGCAGCACCCTATATTGAAAAGGTGGCATTATTAAAGGATGATAAAATGGTCGGTTCTATTTCTTTGACAAAAACCTTGTTCATAAAATTATTCTCCAATCGCAAGGCTTCTCTGGGAGATATAACATTAAACATTCCTATAGAGGTTTTAGAACAAAAGGGAATACCATTAGTCGAAAAGCCAAAAGGAGATAATTTTAACATTACTATTCACCCAATAAAGCACCACGGAAAGGTTAAATTATTTAACGAAGATGACTTTTATCTAAACGCAACGATAACTGTTTCAACTATAGAAGTACAACCTGCAATTCCTCTTAACAATAGGAAATCTATAAAAAAATTAGAGCAACTGCTTGGGGAAGAACTAAACAAAGAATTGGGGGATTTTCTTGAGGAGTTAAGAAAATTAAATACTGATCCAATTGGCATTGGAAGAAAAATAAAAAGCATCAGAAAATATTCCAATTTAAGTGATAAAGATTTGAGGGAAAAGTATTCAAGTTTAAAGTTAAATTCAACTATTAAGGTTGAAATAAAACGCACAGGTGTTGTTGATTAGTAAAGATAGTAGAGAAAAAAACTCTACTATCTTATTCTTTCAAGTTTTTTACGTTCAAGAATATTAACGAAGAAGAACCTCATTTACTTGTGGTAAGGTTCCCCGCGATTGATCCTGAATGCTCGATAAATCTGCTCAACCAGTATCAACCTCATCATTTGGTGAGGAAACGTCATTTTTGAAAAAGATAGCTTTTCACTAGCTCGTTTCAACACGTCATCGCTCAAGCCTAACGAACCACCTATGACAAAGGCAATTTTACTTTTTCCATATGTAGCAAGCTTGTCTAGATCATCTGCTAATTGCTCTGATGATTTCATTTTCCCATCAATCGCTAGTGCAATGACATGTGTATCTTGACTGATTTTACTTAAAATCCGCTCGCCTTCCTTTTGCTTTACTTGTTCCATTTCTGCTGCACTCAGTTCCTCTGGTGCTTTTTCATCGGCCACCTCGATGATTTCGAGCTTAGCGTATCCCGACATCCGTTTCACAAATTCATCAATGCCTTGTTTTAAATACTTTTCTTTTAATTTTCCAACCGTCACAATTAAGATATTCACAGTTATCCCCGCTTTACAAACAGTTTACAAACAAGATATCCACAGGAGTTATCCACATACCCACATTTTCTATCCACATCTTGTATGAGATCAACTGTTCGCCACAACATATACAGCTAGATTTCGACAATATTCACAGGTTGTTGATATCTTTTTCTCTTCATCAATTTTCTCTAATGTTGGCGAAGTCATATAATCATCAACGATCACATCTAAAGCCAATTCTACATGTTCCTCACAGCAATATATCATTATTAAAACTCCTTTCTCGTTTATCCACAGTTTCCTTAACAATACTATATCCCTGATATCCACAAATTAAAATCATTTAATCTAAACTTATTTATCCACAACCCGACTATCCAACCCTTTCTTGTATAAAAAAATGAAAAAGCAGAAAGCTACAATAAGCCTTCTGCTAAAATTATTATTCAACAGCTATTAGTTTTGGCCAGCAAGTCTCATCGTAGTCTCTTGCAGTTTGCCATTTCGATAAAACTTAATCTTCATTTGCTCGCCAATTTTCTTTTTATTATAAAGGTGCTTTCGAAGATCGATTACATCTCCGATTTTTTCGCCATCCATTTCAACAATGACATCAAGCTCCTTCAGTCCAGCAATATCAGCAGGTGAATTCGGTACAATTTGACGAAGTGCAACTCCGTAAGTAATATCCTTCGGCAACTTTAATGCTTCCTCTTGATAGTATTTGGCAATTTCACTGACAGATTGCAATTCTACACCCATGTATGGTCGTTTCACTTCACCATGCTTTTCAAGGTCTTCAATAATAGGAATGGCATAGTTGATTGGAATGGCTAATCCAATCCCCTCAACGGACGATTCAGCAATCTTCATGGAGTTTATTCCAATTAATTGGCCATCAATATTCACGAGGGCGCCACCACTATTACCTGGATTAATCGCAGCATCGGTCTGAATGACCTCGGCTTGCCAGTCTTCAATTCCATCTGAGTTAATATCAATTGGAATCGTCCGTTCCAGGCCAGAAATAATCCCTTGTGTTACTGAACCACTAAAGGTTGCTCCAAGCGGATTACCAATAGCAATTGCCGGTTCGCCAACCTGTATACTATCAGAATCTCCGAATTCTGCAATATTTTTAATATTTTTAGCCTCAAGCTCTAGTACTGCTAAATCTGTCCATACATCTGAACCACGCAGCTTGGCAGCATGCTTCGTACCATCAGAAAGAGTAATCTCAAGCTCTTTGGCCCCGTCTACCACGTGATGATTTGTGACTACAAATGCCTTGTTGCCTTCTATTTTATAAATAACACCAGAGCCTGTCCCGGCTTCTTGACGGCTGCTCTCTCCAAACCAGAAACCAGTTTCCTGTAGGTTTGAAATAGCTACAACAGTATCTCCAGCTTTTTCAACAGCTTTAGTTACTTGTGATGTAACATCAACTGAAACATTTTTTGTTGTACCCGATGAACTTCGCTGATTATTTACGGCATTATTTTCTGTTGAAGGTTGATAGGGAAGGACCCCTAAATCAGTTAACTGTGGTAGGGAAACAATGACGAGCATTGCGCCAAGAATTCCGCCAACTAAACTAGCAATAATATATCCGCTTTTATTACGCTTCGGTTGTTTATATCGACCTTCATAATCTTGATCATAATACCCCATAGACTCCATCCTTTCTAACAAAACAAATACCTTGAGAATCCTGTGTTAATCATAATTATACTAAAATGATTACAATTATCTAGAAATACATACCAATATTAAAAATGTTAACAATTTGTTAATAGATTAGACCGACATTGGTAATATTTTGTTCGGAAATGGCTTGTTTATACAAGGGTTAAAGGAGTAGGAATTTTTGGATCAGTATCAAATAACTCAAATTGCTCACCAACAATAATTCCTCTTGATTGTAGCGTTTGCGATACTGACATTCTCGCTAAATCCTTCATATTATTATCGAGACTAAGGTGCGCTAAATAAAAACGTTTTGTTTTATCTCCAGCCACATCACTCATCGCTAGTGCTGCATCTTCGTTTGAAACATGGCCAACGTCGCTTAATATTCTACGTTTAATATTCCATGGGTAACGCCCCATACGCAGCATTTGTACATCGTGATTGCTTTCAAATACGTACATATCTGCATTGGATATTATCCCTTTTACTCGCTCACTGACATAACCTGTATCAGTTATTAAAACGAGCTTTTTATCTGAATGATGGA
Source organism: Bacillus marasmi (assembly GCF_902168435.1). GTDB lineage: Bacteria > Bacillota > Bacilli > Bacillales > Cytobacillaceae > Bacillus_BU > Bacillus_BU marasmi. The sequence goes on along the minus strand of NZ_LR656186.1, from coordinate 40,925 downwards.
ATACATAAAACATTGGCTCTGCAGCGTCATGGGAAACTCCGAAGGATTCAATTGATACTGAGCCAAAGCTTTTCACACTTTCCATTCCAAACACAAACTTTTGCTCAACCGGTATCTCCCCGACTAATCCTTCCATTGCCTGCCATGTTTTTTCATTTGCGTATATTGGCAATTTATATTTCCGTGCCAAAACACCAATTCCCTTAATGTGATCACTATGTTCATGCGTCACTAGTATCCCCGAAAGATTTTCGATTTTACGGTCTATTTGTGAAAATAAACCTTCTATTTGCTTGCCGCTAAAGCCTGCATCAACTAAAAATGAATGATCCTCCGACTCCACATAGATCGCATTCCCTGTACTCCCACTTGCGAGCACACTAAAATGCATAGACATTCAATTCACTCCACTAATTTTTTTCTTTATTATCATCTATCTCGATAATTTGCCCCTCAAAAGCATTAACATATAAATTTTCCTTATCATCCACAACAAAATGCCAGGTCGGTGTTAATAATTGGGATGCAGTAAGTTGAACTAATGTATGCAGTCCAAGCTCAACCTTAGTAATTTTAGTTCTTGGCTCGAGTAGGCCATTTTCGTAAAGTGTTTCTATGGCCTTTATTGGAGGTAATACATCGTGTTCCTCTTGCAATAATTCTATTTCCTCCAACAACGTCTGTGAAAATGAATAGATTTCATTCCTTTCGTTTACATAGAGCGTCAATTTGCCATTAATGTTATTATAAATCGTTTTATTTTTAAATTGTTGATAAAAGGTTATCGTTTGTTCCTCTTTATTTTGACTAAAATATTTATATTGATCACCATAAAGAATTTTATTGACTACCAATGCGTTTAAGTCAGATTTTTGAAGATCCTTCATGCTTATCGGCTGATCGAAAACTCCCTGTAAAACCGTTCCGTCAGTAATCGAATAATTAACACCTTTCATCTTTCCGTACTCTTCTTTCCTAAAGACTTTCGGTTTCGCACTAACATAAGTATCTTTAGTCAAGTTAGTGGGCAGATCGACATAATCAATTTTATCTTGAGCTAAATGCTCTTCAAACGAAGTTTCAGTAATAAAGTCATACTTGCTAGCATCGCGAATCTTAAAAAATTCATATAGCAAATAGATATCCAAGGCAAGGAAGGTCAAAATAAAGATCGTTTTAATCTTACTCCAATCCATTACTATTCCCTCCAACATCCTTCTGGACAACTTGAACCCAGAGGTTTCCATACTGGTAGTACCAAGCTGGTTCAAGATTCATTAATTGCGGTTCATTTGGATCTATGGACATCTTATATCCAATTGCAATATCCTTCAGCATTTCTGGCTTAAAGCCTTTCTTGCTCTTTAAGTACTCAATTACTTCACTACTAGATAAAAGGGTTACTTCCTTTTTGTCTGTAGTTAACGGTACATCCAGTGAAAAAATGGGACGATTGTATTTATAAATATCATTTTTCCCCCATATTTGGACGATTTGCGAAAGACCTAAATCATTAAAAATCGGATAACCGCTCCGATCATAAAGTCTGAATTTAATTTGCTGATTTTCCTCATCAACTGCTGCATATTTATAATTTCCAGTCCAACCACCATGTTCATTTACATAATTAATACCCTTTTTTAATAAATCCTTTGTAGGTACCGCTCCATCTGATTTCTCTGCTGGTATCACATATGAAAGCGTGAGGGAGTCATAATTAACGGTCAACATGCTAGAATCATCAATGTATTCTACCGTATTTCCATCATCATTTCTTTGAACATAGCTAGGGTCATTAAAAATGGCATCTTTAAACTTTTCTGGATCCAACTGATCTAAAAAATACTGATAGTGAATGAGTGTTTTATTTTTCTCAGGAAGGAATAAAGTTCTTTCCTCAGTCACCTGATATGAGATATAGTTTTCATATTGATTGGATACTCGATAAAACTGATGATCGAATTTCTTCAAATCCTCGCCATTAATATGGCTCGAAAATACTTGATAATCTCTTGGATTTCCATAATTGACAAAGTATATATTACCTTCATTTTTAACAGTATTTTCAATATCAATGACGATTCGGTTAAATTGGAAGTTAGGTATTTTCTTATCTTCAACATGGATGATACTTTTATAAAGTTCAATTGGTACAGCATCAGGAAAAATAATTTCCACATTTCCTTTAGCATGAACAAAATCTGTTAATTTGCCCACTTCCTCAGTTATTTCTTCAAAATCATAAAAATTCCAACGAAATACTTCCTGTAATGTCTGATCAATCTCATCACTGCTAGTCGTACCAAAATGAGAATCCTTTAAATGATAAATAATTTTATTAGGTTGAATGATCTCCTCTACTTCCTTAGCTTCACTCAATATAACCTCTTGTACAGTATTGGTGTTTTCCATCGTTGCATAGCGTGGTTGGTAAGTCCATAGATTCCAGGTTAATACCACACTTGTAATGACTAGAATTGTTAATATGACTGATTTAATATTTTCGTATGTCATGACCAATCATCCTCATAGGAATGGTTGTATGGAAGGGTAAAGGAAATCGTAGTTCCTTTTCCTTCAACACTTGTAGCCCAAATTTTGCCACCGTGGGCATTGATAACTTCTTTGGCAATCGCTAACCCGAGACCAGTACCACCTAGTTTTCTGGACCGAGCTTTATCCACTCGATAAAACCGCTCAAATATTTTTTCAAGATCTGCCTTTGGTATTCCAACACCCTGATCAGAAATGCTTACCATAATCAAGTCTTCTTTTTCCTCAACAGCAAATCTGACATATCCTCCTTCTGGAGAATACTTCAATGCATTAGAAATGATATTATCTAAAACCTGAGTCAGCTTATCTTCATCCATTTCAATGAAAATATCATGAGATGGAAGATTCCTTTTGAAACGAACATTGTGCTCCTTCGTAATTTCAAAACGATCGATGATTCGGTTGAAATACACGATGAAATTAATCCATTCCTTCTTCAGTTGATAATCTTGACTGTCCATTTTTGATAACTGCAATAGGTCATTAACAAGACGAATCATTCGCTCCGTTTCATTTCTAGTAACATCAAGAAAATTTGGAGCAATTTCTTCATCCTGCCAAGCGCCGTCAGCCAATGCTTCTAAATAACTCCGCATTGTGGTTAATGGTGTTCTTAATTCATGAGATACGTTTGCTACAAATTCTCTCCGTTCCCGATCAATCTTTTCCTGCTCAGTTATATCATGCAAAACCGTGATGAGACCATTTACAAATCCAGTTTCCTTTTGGATAACTGAAAAATTAGCTCTAAGCACATAGTGGTTTTTATCAGTGCTATAGTCTAAATTGACTGATTCCTGTTCTTCCAACAGATCCTCAAAGCTATACTTGTCCTCAAGTCCTAACAAATGAACAATCGGCTGCGAGAGGACTGTTTCACGTGAAACATTCAAAAGCTTTACCGCAGGCTCATTAATTAAGATTACCCGTCCCCGTCGATCCGTTGCGATTACTCCATCCGTCATATTAGAAAGGACTGAAGAAAGTTTACGTCGCTCACCTTCAGTAGACGCTTGAGCTTCCTGAAGCTTTTTAGTTAAATTATTAAAAGTTATTGCCAACTGCCCGATTTCATCATAGCCGTAAACTTTAACTTTTCTCGTAAAGTTTCCTCTCGCTAAAGCCAGTGCATGCTTACGCATATCTGAAATTGGTCGAGAAATCGTTTGGGCAAGTAGAATACCTAAAATTGCAGTAATAGCAAGGGCGATAGCTGTTCCGGAGATAAAAATATCATTAATATCCTTCATTTGCGCAAATACGTTTTCAATTTTTGCTACTAAATAAATAGTGCCCTTAACTTCTCGATTAGATTTAATTGGTGTAGCAAGGACCCAAGTACGCTTTCCAGACTGCTTGTCAATTAAAATGGAGCTTTGTTCTGATTCTAATACAAGCGACCTTTTAATCATTAAATCATTTGATCTTTGACCTACAACATCCTGATTATTAAGCTTAGATGTTCCGATGATTTTTAAACTGCCCGCTTGGATAACTCTCACTTCAATAATATCAGCGGAAGAAAAGTCCAATAGAATCCTCTTAATATCTTCCTCTAGCTTAGGATCGTCTTTATCTCTTTCCTTCATCATCTCTTCTTCAACATTGTAGGCAAGTAAATCGACTCGTTCATTTAATGAATTTTTAAAGTTAGTTAAAAGCGTTTCTTCCAACTGTCTTACAAAATAAACTCCAATAATCTGCATCGCAACTAATATGAGCAGAACGTAAATCAACACAAATTTAATATGGATGGATCGAAAAAAACCAACCTTTCGCATCACATCAACCCTATTCCTGTTCAGGATTCCTTAAATAATACCCCACACCTCTTCTTGTTACAATCCAAATTGGGTTACTCGGATTATCCTCAATTTTCTCACGTAAACGTCTTACGGTTACATCTACTGTGCGGACATCTCCAAAATAATCGTAGCCCCAAACGGTTTGTAATAAGTGCTCTCTCGTCATCACTTGTCCAATATGATTGGCAAGATAGTGGAGCAATTCGAATTCACGATGTGTTAATTCAATAGACTCACCGCGTTTAGAAACAATATAAGCATCCGGATGAATAATCAGCGAACCAACATTAATAGTATTTCCTTCGGCCTCAGTTTGAGCCGCAGTATGACCGTGACGACGAAGATTTGCCTTTACCCGGGCAATTAATTCACGAGTACTAAATGGCTTGGTTACATAATCGTCAGCACCAAATTCCAATCCGAGCACCTTATCTATTTCTGAATCCTTAGCCGTTAGCATAATAATTGGCATTTCATACTTTTTTCGCACTTCACGACATACTTCCATGCCATCCAATAGTGGAAGCATAATATCAAGGAGGATTAAATCTGGAATAATTTCATTAACCATTTCAAGAGCTTGATTGCCATCATAGGCGCAATAAACATCATAGCCTTCTTTTTTTAAATTAAATTGGAGTATATCAGCTATTGGCTTCTCATCATCAACGACTAGTATCTTTTTCATGTCCATCTGTTTTTCTCCTTTTATCTGGTTAACACGATTTCCAGTTTTGCTGGATAAGCGCGTTCACGTCCTATTTTATCTATTATAGTATCTTTGATTTGAACTTAAATGCATAATCTACTATATAAATTTACCATATGACCTTTAACACAGCCAATATCAAAAAAGCCCCTAGACTAACTGGAGTCTAGAGACTTTATCAATCATTTATCTTAAATAGGAAACAGGGTTTTGTAAACTGCCACCTTTATAAACTTCAAAGTGTAAATGTACGCCAGTTGAGTCACCGGTAGAGCCCATCACACCGATTGCTTGACCTTTGGCAACGGTTTGGCCTGAGCCTACGCTAATTGATGATAAATGAGCGTATACGGTACGCATTCCATTTCCATGATCGATGGTGATTTTATTTCCATAAGCACCATCCCATCCAGCAGATACGACTCTTCCATTGTCTGCAGCCTTAATCGTAAGATTACTTGGTCTCGCAATATCGATACCCTTATGCATCTTACCGCCACGGTAACCCATTGGACTTGAAATATATCCACCAACTGTCGGCCATGTTAATGAACCATCGCCACGTGAAGGAATAACCTTTGTTCCCTTAACAATAACTTCGTTTACTGGTTGCTTAGTAATATTTGAGCTAATTTCTTGTTTGCTAACAACTTGACCGTTTTGTTCAGAAATTGTATAAGTTGCAAGTCTTTCACCGTTTTGACCAGTTTGAGTTACTTTTTTCTCGCCCTTCGGTAAATTTCCATCTTCTTTTGTTTCAGTAGTGTAAGCAATACTTTCTTTAACCATTGCTTCTTTTTCTACAATAACCTGTAGTAAAGGTACTTGAACTGTAATGTTGACTTCTTGTCCAATCTTCAACACAGTTTCCTCAGTTAAGCCTGGGTTGATTTCAACCATTTGCTTTAAAGTTAGGCCATTATTGTTAGCAATTGAGCCTAATACATCGCCCTCTTGAACTTGATATTTCTTTTGTTCTAAAGTACCATTTTGTAAAAATTTTACAGCATTTTCAACTGACATTAGTTTGTCTGGTGTCACTTCTGATTTTTCAAAGGAAACTTCCTTTGATAGTTTAATATCTAGAACACGAGTTTCATTTTCTTGAAGTTGAGGTAAAGCACTGGATGAGTCTTTTTTTCGGGCTTCAACTGCATTCATTTGATCTTCACTTACATATTGAAGTTTAAGTTGTTTAATAACTTCCTCAGCTGATTTTTGGCTATCAACGAATGCAACTTGTTTACCGTCTAATACAATTGCTGCTGCATCAGCTTGAATGGTTAGTTTTTCGTTTAATTGTTTAATCACCTGATTATTGTTCGTTGAGGAACTAGAACCAAATACTTGTTCAGGTATGTATTTTAGTTGAGAACCTGTTGATAATTCGATACCCTCGTAATTTGACTTCGTCTCTTCTAGTTTCTTTTTAACCACTGATTGAATTACTTTCTTATCTGAAACAGTTCCAATATATTCATTGTTAAAATACACATAATATACTGTAGTTGTTTCCGATTCGTTGCTACTACTACTTGCCATTGGTGCATTGTAAATGCCAAAGGATAAGGCAGTTACAGCGAGCGCTGTATAAACAACCTTTTTCGCCTGCGGAATCAGTCTTGCTGTTTTATTGCCCGTAAGGTTGGACAAACTTGTTTTCCAATTCTTCATTCATAATCCTCCTACTAAACGTGCACAAACAGTCTATTAATATCATATTCTGACAAATTTAATGTGTTAGTCTTACAATTTTCGACTTTTTTACTTTACCATAAATTAGCGTTAAAATGGGCATTTGATTTGATAATGTAACATAAATGTATAATTACTGTCATTTAATGTCGAAAAATGGCAGTGTATTGGAAGGGTTTTCATATTAAATATTTGATCCAATATGGAGAATCCTTATTATTAAAGGATTTTTAGGAATTGTTTGGTTAGGAAGGACTAGCTGATGTTTTTTACGTAACTTACCCTAACATTACAGTAATATTACAAAAGAGCATACAATGTATGCTCTTTTGCAATTTAGATGGCTCAGGACGGAATCGAACCGCCGACACATGGATTTTCAGTCCATTGCTCTACCGACTGAGCTACTGAGCCAATTTCTATTCTGTTATGTAAATGGCGGTCCGGACGGGACTCGAACCCGCGACCTCCTGCGTGACAGGCAGGCATTCTAACCAACTGAACTACCGGACCAAATAAAAAGTTGACCAACGTAAAACCGTCCTTGCCAGCTCTTTGCTAGCCAACTTATGCCGATGACCCCTACGGGATTCGAACCCGTGTTACCGCCGTGAAAGGGCGGTGTCTTAACCGCTTGACCAAGGGGCCATACTAAAATTAAAATGGTGAGCCATGAAGGACTCGAACCTTCGACCCTCTGATTAAAAGTCAGATGCTCTACCAACTGAGCTAATGGCTCGTACTAATATAATTATCTATACGAATTTGTCGTCGACTGAGCTAATGGCTCGCACTAATACTGTGACGACGTTTTTTATAATATCATATAAAATTATAATTAAGCAATAGTTTTTTTGATATTTTTTTATTTATTAATAAATCTAATGATTTTCGATAAAACTCACCAAGTAACTTAGGAAAAGAAAGACGTGCAGTAAACACATCAACTGCACGTCTTTTTTTATAGGTAAAGCTACAGCTGCATACCACTCAGGATCAAGCTGCTCCGTTTTTCGTTTTGTCTAGCTACGGCAGCTAGCCCCTCGGGGTCATAAGCCAATCCGTCCAGAAGGTAAAGACCAACCTTCTTGCCGGCTTGTCTTATGCCTGTCGGGGCTGGTCAAGCTGCCTCCGCTTTTCGTTTTAGCGCCAAGGGCTGAATACTACGTTTGTTTGGTTACGATCTGGCCCTACTGAGAAAATGGATAAAGGAATACCAGTAAGTTGAGAAACTCGCTCTAAATAATGTCTTGCATTCACTGGTAGCTCATCGAGTGATTTACAGCCAGTAATGTCTTCAGTCCAGCCTGGAAGCTCTTCGTAAACTGGTTTACATTCTGCTAACACTCTTAGGTTTGCAGGATATTCAGTAATCATCTCACCGTTGTAATCGTATGCTACACAAATTTTAACTGAATCTAAACCAGTTAAAACGTCAATAGAGTTTAAAGATAGGTCTGTGATTCCGCTAACACGACGTGCATGACGAACCACAACACTATCAAACCAACCAACACGGCGAGGTCGGCCAGTTGTTGTACCATATTCACGGCCTACTTCACGGATTTGGTGACCAATTTCATCATGAAGCTCAGTTGGGAATGGACCATCACCAACACGAGTTGTATAAGCTTTACATACGCCAACCACGTGATTAATCTTAGTAGGACCAACGCCTGAACCAATTGTTACACCGCCAGCTACAGGGTTTGAAGAGGTAACAAACGGATAGGTACCTTGGTCGATATCTAACATAACTCCTTGTGCACCTTCAAATAATACACGACGACCTTCATCTAAAGCATCATTTAATACCTTTGAAGTGTCTACTACATATTGCTTAATTTGTTGTCCGTACTCGTAATATTCATCTAAAATATCTTCAATCTTAAAGCCTTCTGTTTCATAGAAACGCTCGAACATGCGATTTTTTTCTTCAAGATTACGGGTTAGCTTTTCTTCAAATACTTCACGATCTAACAAATCTGCCATACGGATTCCGTTACGAGCTGCTTTGTCCATATATGCAGGTCCAATACCTTTTTTCGTAGTACCAATTTTGTTGGCACCTTTGCGCTCTTCTTCAACCTCATCTAACTTAAGATGATAAGGTAGAATTACATGGGCACGGTTACTGATTCGAAGATTATCAGTTGTAACACCGCGATCTTGAAGACCTTTTAATTCAGCAACTAATGCTTTTGGATCAACAACCATACCGTTACCAATTACACTAATTTTATCTTTATAGAAAATACCTGATGGAATTAAATGTAATTTATATGTCTCGTTGTTAAATTTTATTGTATGTCCTGCGTTATTCCCACCTTGATAACGTGCGATAACCTCAGCATTTTCCGATAAGAAATCGGTTATTTTTCCTTTTCCTTCGTCGCCCCATTGTGAACCGACAACAACTACAGATGTCATCTTAAAGAACCTCCCAGGTTATATGTATTTATTTCATTATAACTTTCCCGATTCAAACAAACTAATTTTATCAATTTACTGCCATGTAAGTCAATAAAACACGAACATTTTCATAAAACTTATATTTTATGTTCGGAAAAGGACGGATATTTCATCGAAAGAATAATAGAAATATAATATTTTCCTCTCTCAAAAAAATAATAATATAAGATTAAAATCATAAAAAAAGGTTAACCTAATAATAGGTTAACCGCATTCTAAGCACCTGGTGGCATAGATGGATCGTTGTAACGAGTCTCTAAGTTTACGAATTTATTATACTCTTTGACGAAGGCGAGTGAAACAGTGCCAACTGGACCATTACGTTGTTTTGCAATAATAATTTCGATAATATTTTTATTTTCCGTTTCCTTATCATAGTAATCATCACGATATAAGAAAGCAACAATATCAGCATCCTGCTCAATACTACCTGATTCACGAATATCGGACATCATCGGACGCTTATCTTGACGCTGTTCTACACCACGAGAGAGCTGCGATAGAGCAATAACCGGTACTTGCAATTCACGGGCAAGCTGCTTTAGTGAACGAGAAATTTCCGATACCTCTTGCTGACGATTTTCGCCTGAACGTCCATCACCTTGAATTAGCTGCAAATAGTCGATTAATATCATACCTAAGCCATGCTCTTGCTTCAAACGGCGACATTTAGAACGGATTTCCCCAATTCTAACACCAGGGGTATCATCAATGAAAATACCTGCATTAGATAGGCTTCCCATTGCCATCGTTAATTTTCCCCAGTCCTCATCTGTAAGTGCGCCAGTTCTAAGGTTTTGCGCATTTATATTCCCTTCAGCACAAAGCATACGCATAACAAGTTGCTCAGCACCCATTTCGAGACTGAAAATCGCGACATTTTCACCTGTTTTTGTCGCTACATTTTGAGCAATATTTAATGCGAAAGCTGTCTTACCAACAGAGGGACGTGCTCCGACAATGATTAAATCATTTCTTTGGAAGCCAGCAGTCATTCGGTCAAGTTCTGCAAATCCTGTGGCAATCCCGGTAATATCACCTTTACGATTCGTTAATAGTTCAATATTGTCATAGGTTCTAACTAATACGTCTTTTATATTATGGAAGGCGCCAGCATTTTTGCGCTGTGCAACCTCAAGAATACTTTTTTCAGCTTCACCCAACAGGGCAGTAACTTCATCCTCACGCTCATATCCATCTTGAGCTATTCCAGCTGCAGTACGGATTAATCTGCGTAGAATCGATTTCTCTTCCACAATTTTTGCATAATATTCAATATTGGCAGCTGTAGGAACAGAAGCAGCCAATTCACTTAAATAGCGAACTCCACCAGTATCTTCAAGCAGTTTTGCAGCTGCTAATTCCTCGGTTACAGTAATTAAATCAACTGCTTTTCCTTGATCATTAAGCTTTAGCATTACACCAAAGATTTTTTGATGTGAGCTGCGATAAAAGTCTTCAGGAATTAATATCTCAGAAGCCATGATTAAGGCTGCAGGTTCAAGAAAAATTGCCCCTAATACTGCCTGCTCCGCTTCAATATTTTGGGGAGGAAGACGATCTGTTAATGCATCATTCATCTATAAAAGCCTCCTTATCGAGAGAGGAATGACTTCCTTTTCTTCACATACTGTATGAAAAAAGTGATCAGCCAAATAACCGATCACTGTTTGCTCAACTATTATATTCTAACAAGATTTTTTACGAATGGGAACTGCCAAATTTAGTTTACTTCTTTAACGTGAACATTTAATGTAGCAGTCACATCATGGTGCAATTTTACAGGAACCTTAGTGTATCCAAGGCTTCTAATTGCATCAGCAAGTTCAATTTTTCGCTTATCAATTTTGATTTTATGCTTTTTCTGGAGTTCTTCAGCAATTTGCTTGCTTGTGATTGAACCAAATAATCGGCCACCTTCACCAGATTTAGCAGATAGCTCTACAGTAATTTTTTCAAGCTGGGCACCTAACTTCTTTGCCTCTTCTAGTTCTTGTGCAGCTTGTTTTTCTTCTTTTTTCTTCTGGGCTTCAAGTGAACTCATATTTGCTTGTGACGCCTCTATCGCTAAGCCCTGCTTCAATAAGAAGTTTTGGGCATATCCGTCTGCTACATTCTTAACTTCACCTTTTTTTCCCTTTCCTTTAACATCCTTTAAAAAAATTACTCTCATTCTCTTCTGCCTCCTTCTAAGTATTCATCGATGGCTTGTTGAAGAAGCATTTCAGCTTCAGCAACCGATGGAACCGTTAATTGAGTTGCTGCATTTGTTAAGTGACCGCCACCGTTTAACGACTCCATAATGACTTGTACATTGACATCACCTAGGGAACGGGCACTAATTCCTATTCCTGCTTCACCACGTTTGGAAATGACGAATGATGCAATTACTCCATTCATCGTTAGCAAAGTATCAGCTGCCTGTGCAATAACTACCTGACTATATTCTGTATCCTCACTACCCTTAGCAATAGCTAGCCCCTCATGATAAAAATAAACAGATTCAATTAATTTTGCACGTCTAATATATGTGCGAATATCCTCTTTTAAGAATTTTTGTACTAATATTGTATCAGCACCTTGAGCACGCAAATAAGATGCTGCCTCAAATGTTCGAGACCCAGTTCTTAATGTAAAGCTTTTTGTATCAACAATGATCCCTGCTAATAGCGCCGTTGCTTCAAGCATATCAATCTTACCGCGCTTTGGCTGGTATTCGAGTAATTCTGTTACTAGCTCTGCTGTTGATGAAGCATATGGCTCCATATATACAAGTAACGGATTTTCAATAAATTCCTCGCCACGGCGATGGTGATCTATTACCACAACATTATCAATTTTTGTTAACAGCTTTTCTTCAATTACAAGCGATGGCTTATGTGTATCAACAATCACCAGCAAAGTACGATCAGTTGCGATTTCAAGTGCTAACTCGGGATTAATCATTCTAGAATATAGAGCTTCTTTTTGTTTGATTTCCGTCATTAGGCGGCTCACACTTGCGTCGATTTGATTATGATCAAATACAACAAAGCCTTCTCGTTCATTCATTTCTGCAACTTTTAATATCCCGATTGAGGCTCCGATTGCATCCATATCAGGATTTTTGTGACCCATAATAATGACTTTATCACTGGCGGTAATTAATTCTTTTAATGCATGAGAGATTACCCTTGCCCTAACTCTTGTACGCTTTTCAACCGGGTTCGTTTTTCCACCAAAAAACTTCACCTTGCCATTTGCCTTTTTAATCGCTACTTGGTCACCACCCCGTCCAAGTGCAAGGTCAAGGCTGGACTGTGCTAATGTACCAAGCTCCGGAAGGGAGGAAACCCCTGTGCCAACCCCGATACTAAGTGTAAGTGAAACATTTTGCTTTGATGTACTCTCTCGCACTTCATCTAGTATACTAAATTTCCCTTTTTCCAAAAACTGTAGGATATGCTCATTAAACACTGCGATAAAGCGCTCGGATGAAACACGCTTGAGAAAAACACCATTCTCCTTAGCCCAATTATTGAGCAATGCTGTGACCATGTTATTGATGTTACTACGGGCTTGATCATCCATGCCTTGTGTGAGTTCATCATAATTATCTAAAAAGATGATTCCGAGAACAGTACGCTCATCACGGTACATTTTCTCAATTTCTGTTTGTTCGGTTACATCGAAAAAGTACAATAATCGCTCCTCGTACTTATGGATAACACGAAGCTTTCGTTCGTGTAGGGTTATAATTTCCGTATCAACCTCTTGCTTAATTAACGGAATTAATATATCAGCAACATCGTAAAGCGATCTTCCCACTAAACGATCTTCCTGAAAAAATGAAGTTAAAAATGGATTAGTCCATTCGATACTGTAATCATCATTAATGAGCATAATACCAATTGGCATTTCCATTAATGCTTCCTCTCCGACTTTTTTTACTCGATAGGAAAGGGTTGATATGTATTCTTCAGCTTCTTTTCTCTGGATTCTTGAGATGTAAAAAATAAAGTAGTATGGGATCGCTGTGAGAAAGAACGCGAAAAGACCAATAAGCCAGTTATAGTAAGTTAACAGACCAAGTAGCAAAAGAGTAAAGCCCATCAACCCAAATAACCAATATCGCAGGGATTTTTTCTCCAAAAAAGAAGGCATGTTTTCAGCTCCCAGACTGTAATGATTGGATAATTATTTAAAAAATACAGCAAAGACGAATTAAGATAGATTACTGTTTTTTTGCTATCCGTTTTCTTAAATCAAATCCTAGGTCAATTATACCGAATATCCTCACAATATAAAGGAGAAATGGCAGTAACATTGAAAAAACTACAACTACAACAGGTACAACTTTTCCAAATCCTTTTACGTGACAATAATAGAAAATAAGTGAAACACCTTGAATAATCATCGCAAATTGCAATATGTATACAAGATTTGTAATAGCAATATATAAGTATGTACCGGGCTCTGGGTTCACTATTAAGCTAATTCCCATGCAAATAATATAATACCACAGCAAGCTTTTCGGAAGAGTTAATTCACGTAATGGAATCCAATCGATCAATTTAACCCCAAATCGTTTCATAAAAGGCATTGATATTAACATAATAAAAAAGACTAATAAAAAGGAAGACATCACAAAAATGCTTGGCATTAATATTTCAAACATTTTAATGCTAGCTTCTAACTGCTGAATCACCTGTTCATTAGGCTTCTGTCCCATGCTCTCGAGCATTTCGTAGCTCATTTGAAACGATTCATGCATCATATCCATTGAGGACTTAATAACATTAACATTTAAAAATACAACCGATACCACATAGATGGCAATAATATTGATTAAAGTAAGAAATGATGTTGTCGATAGAATAACCCATCGACTTTTTTGCTGACTAATTAAATAGCCTATTGAGACACCCATCACAGCAAAAACCCATGTCAGCGGTATTGTCAGCATTGTCCCAACTATCATCGACAGCAGCAACGCTCCAACGATTAAAACAAACGAACTTTTCAAATTGTTATGTGCAGCAAACAAAATGAAAGGAAGAGGCAAGAAAAAGACGGTGACGGATCCTAGTAGTGGTACATACAACGTTATTAATAATAATATAGAATATATTGTTAAAAACATTGCTCCCTTTGTTAACTGACTTGCATTTTTCATTCCATTCCTCCGATAAAAAAGACATTCAATATCTCTATTGTAGCTAGTAAAATCAAACGATTCAACCTTTCTATCTTCTACGAATAGTGTCAATCTAGAGATAAAAAAAGACAGTGAGCGTACTCACTGTCCTCTTTTACAATTATTCACCTGAAACGTATGGTAATAAAGCCATTTGACGTGCGCGTTTGATCGCAACAGTCAATTTACGTTGGTATTTAGCGCTTGTGCCAGTTACACGACGAGGTAAAATTTTACCACGCTCAGAGATGAATTTTTTTAATAAATCCACTTCTTTGTAATCGATGTGTGTGATTCCGTTCGCTGTGAAGTAACACACTTTACGACGTTTAGCACGTCCGCCTTTACGTCCTCCTGCCATTTCGAGTGACCCCCTTTTCAATTTTGATTTTATACGTCAGCTAAAACATATTAGAATGGAAGATCATCATCAGAAATGTCAATTTGACCGCTTCCTGCAAATGGATCTTCATCTACACGTGTATAGCCTTTACTGTTATTATTGTTGTTATTGTTAGGTCGTTGATTCTGATTATTTCCAAACGGAGAACCCTGTTCTCGTGGTGGTTCGTTATAGAATCCGTTTCCGCCTCTGTCACCAGAATTACTGCCTCTTGGTTCAAGGAATTGAACGCTATCCGCAACAACTTCTGTCACATAAACGCGTTTACCATCTTGTCCCTCATAGTTACGCGTTTGAATCCGACCGTCAACACCAGCCAGACTTCCTTTTTTCAAGAAATTAGCCACATTCTCTGCAGGACGTCGCCAAATCACGCAATTGATGAAATCTGCTTCCTTTTCACCTTGTTGATTCGAAAAAGTTCGATTCACAGCTAGGGTAAAGGTCGCGACTGGTACACCGTTCGGGGTGTAGCGTAAATCAGGATCTTTTGTTAAACGGCCAACTAATACTACACGATTCATCATCAGAACCAACTCCTTTCTTCATTCACTTCGATGTTTCACGTGAAACACTGAAGGATTGGAAGAATATGTCAAGTCAATATTATTTTACTTCTTGTTTAATTACGATATGACGAATGATGTCTTCGCTGATTTTTGCTAAACGGGAGAATTCTTCAACCGCAGCTGGAGCAGCATTAACATTTAAGATTTGGTAGTATCCGTCACGGAAATCGTTGATTTCGTAAGCAAGACGGCGTTTACCCCAATCTTTTGTTTCGTTAACTTCCGCACCATTTTCAGTTAAGATCGAATTGAAACGCTCAACTAAAGCTTTTTTCGCTTCATCTTCAATGTTTGGACGGATGATGTACATAACTTCGTACTTTTTCATCACTTTCACCTCCTTTTGGTCTACACGGCCCTTTTAGGGCAAGGAGCAACTATTCATTACTCACAAGTTAAAAGTATAGCATATCTTTGAAAGACTTGCAATGTTATGTCGATGGAAAAAGAAAAGGATGACCAAAAAATAAAAGTCACCCTTTTCATTCCTATCCAGTTTGAGGAATTATTAAACATTAAAACGGAAGTGAATGACATCTCCATCTTTTACTTCATACTCTTTTCCTTCTAGGCGAACTTTACCTGCTTCTTTTGCTGCTGTCATATTACCTGCAGCGAGCAAATCTTCATAGGCAACTGTTTCTGCACGAATAAATCCTCTCTCAAAATCAGAGTGAATTACTCCAGCACATTGAGGTGCTTTCATTCCTTTACGGAACGTCCAAGCGCGCACTTCCTGTACTCCTGCAGTAAAATAAGTAGCTAATCCGAGCAAGCTATATGCTGCACGAATTAATTGGTCAAGTCCTGATTCTTCAATTCCTAATTCTTGAAGGAACATCTCTTTTTCTTCGCCATCCAGCTCGGCAATTTCGGATTCAATTTTTGCACATATTACGATTACTTGTGCGTTATCCTTTTCAGCAAATTCCTTTACTTTCTTAACGTATTCATTGTCTGATGGATCAGCTACATCGTCTTCAGAAACATTTGCTACATAAAGAACTGGTTTAATTGTTAATAAATGAAGTCCTTTGACAATTTTCAATTGCTCTTCTGTAAAGTCTACAGTACGAGCTGGTTTTTCTTCTTCAAACGCTTCACGTAATTTTGAAAGCACTTCAAATTCTGCCGTAGCATCTTTATCCTTTTGCTTTGCTAGTTTTTCAACGCGTCCAATTCGTTTTTCAACAGATTCCATATCTGCTAAAATCAACTCTAAATTTATCGTTTCAATATCATCAATTGGATCCACCTTACCGGCAACGTGAGTGATATTGTCGTCGGCAAAACAACGAACAACCTGACAAATTGCATCTACTTCACGAATGTGGGAAAGGAACTTATTCCCTAAACCTTCACCTTTGCTGGCACCTTTTACGATTCCGGCAATGTCCGTAAATTCAAATGCTGTTGGTACAGTTTTTTTAGGTTGAACTAATTCTGTTAGTTTGTTTAAACGATGGTCAGGTACCTCGACAATTCCTACATTCGGGTCAATGGTACAAAAGGGATAATTGGCAGATTCTGCACCTGCTTGGGTAATTGCGTTAAATAATGTTGATTTTCCTACGTTTGGTAAACCAACAATACCAGCTGTTAAAGCCATCCTGTTTCACTCCTCATTTTCTTCTATATTAAAGCTATGAATTCTAATTTTAAATACGGTCAATCCTTATAGTCTTTCACAATTATAGATACAAGCCAATAAAAAAACAAGCTTATAAACTATGATTTCTGCTCCTTGTGTTTTACTTATCACAAAGAAAAGCATGAATTATTCTTCATGCTTTAACAGTAACTTTTTCATTTTTCGCGAAAAATCACGACGTGGGATTAACACGCTATGGCCACAGCCTTCACATTTAATTCTGATATCCATCCCCATCCGAATTATTTTCCAGCGATTGGTACCACAAGGGTGAGGCTTTTTCATTTCAACTATATCATTTAAGTTAAATGTGATTTCCTGCATAATGGACCCTCCTCTTTTTCCTGCTATATCTGCTTATCCAACGACTGCTCTGCTTTAGAGTACATAACAAGTCGAGGGTAGGGAATTTCTATTCCATGTAAATCAAGCCAGTGCTTGACCTCTTTACGGATCGCTCTCGACACAAGAAAGTGCTTCATTGGTTGGGTCTCTGCAACAATTCGCAGAACCACTTCTGATGGTCCAAACGTTTGAACCCCTAAAAGCTGTGGTGGAGCAATAATCTCTTCATATTTCCCAGGCAAGGTTTCCAGCAATTCACGAATGACTTGCTCAGCTCGGTCAATATCTTCCTCATAGGCAATCCCAACATCAACAATTGCTTTACTATTATGAATTGAAAAGTTTGTTACGTCTAAAATACTACCATTCGGAATAATATGGCGCTCACCGGTGAGTCCCTTTATTTTTGTCGTTCTTAAGCCGATTTCCTCAACATCGCCTTCAAATTGACCAATTCGGACGTAATCACCGACTGAAAACTGATCTTCAAAAATAATAAAAAATCCGGTAATAATATCTTTCACGAGGTTTTGGGCTCCAAACCCGACTGCGAGACCTACAACACCAGCACCTGCCAATATTGGTCCGACATTGATGTTTAACGTGGACAACATCATAATAAACGCAATAAAATAGATTACATATGTAACAATATTTTGTAATAATTTCGCAAGTGTTGTATCCCGACGTTCGGAGGTCCTTAATGGCGACAACGAACGAACCTTAAAAATATTTTTAATCGCCAACTTAGCAATCCGTATGATTATACCTGCAATAATAAAGATAGCAACTATTTTTAATGCCACAGTTCCTAAATAGATCCATGTTTCCTGCTCAACTAGCTTCTCTGTTACATTCTCGATGTCCTTTTCGGTTAATTTCAACTATCATCACCTACTTTATTTGAAAGATTGTCTAATTATTATCTTAACAGAAAACGGCATTTACTTAAAAATGAAAGACATTAAATAAATTTTCCTTAAAACTTGCTTTTTATTAATCAATGGACGTATACATTGCCATTATTATCCGTATACTGTTAGTACAATGAGAAGAGGTGGAAGCTAATGAATTTTATGCCAAATTTCTTTGATAAGAGAGGCGGGAGTTCAAGAATTCTTCATGATGAAATTGCGGCTCCTGAAAAATTGGCAATAGAACTTACAACGAAAATGTCTAGCATGAATGCTAACCGACCAATTGTTTTTGTATGTATTGGAACTGACCGCTCTACAGGAGATTCATTAGGCCCCCTTGTCGGAACATTTCTAGAAGAAAAAGTGATTTCTCCCTTTTTTGTATATGGGACGCTTGAAAATCCGATCCATGCTGTCAATTTGAAGGAGCAACTTAACGCAATTCATGAAAAGCATGCTGATCCATTTATTATTGGAATCGATGCATGTTTAGGACGTTTGAAAAGCGTAGGAGTAATTCAAATTGCTGAAGGTCCTGTCAAACCAGGTGCAGGTGTCAATAAAGACCTTCCAGAGGTAGGCGATATCCATATTACTGGAATCGTAAATGTAAGTGGTTTTATGGAATTTTTTGTATTACAAAATACTAGGCTAAACTTAGTTTTAAAGATGGCTAAAACGATTGCAAATGGAATTCACGAAGCAAGTATGAGCTACCACCGACGCGATCACTGGTCACATGTAGCTCTGGAACAAATTAGTAGGGAGAACACTCCTTAACCATCAAGTTTAAAATCTATGCTAATGAAAAGGGAGAATATTTTTACATTCTCCCTTTTCCTATTCTCTAATATTCATTAAGCTAACAAATAAATAATTGTTACAATTATAGCTGTGATGAGGATGCTAGGGAGGAGGTTCGCTACTCTTACTTTAGTTATTCCTATTAAATTTAGACCAATAGCAAAAATCATCACACCACCAGTCGCAGTCATTTCAACAATAAATGAATCCATTAAAACTTGCGGTACAAAGCGATCAATTTGAGTAGCGAACATTGCAATAGTACCTTGATAAACAACAACAGGTATAGCTGAAAATAATACACCAATTCCTAATGTTGTTGTCAATATAATCGCAGTGAATCCATCAATAATCGCTTTCGTATATAGGACATCATGATCTCCACGAATTCCACTGTCTAAAGCACCTATAATGGCCATTGCACCAATTACAAAAATAAGTGTAGCCGTAACAAAGCCTTCTGAAATACTCCCATTACTTTTATTACCAATTTTCGATTCTAACCAATTTCCGACTTGATTCAACTTATTTTCAAGTTCGAAATATTCACCGATTACAGTACCAATTACAAGACTGATGATAACAATTAAAAAGTTTTCACTTTTAAATCCCATCTGTAAACCTAAAACAGCAACTGCAAGTCCAATTACCGTCATAACAGAATGCTTCATTTTTTCTGAAATGCGATGGAATAATTTTCCTAACAAAGTTCCGATGATGATTAATAAACCATTTACAATTGTTCCTAATAAAAACATGTGCATCCCCTATTCGCCTAGTATGGAAAAAATACCAAAGTTAATATTACAAAATTAACATTATTGCACGAAAATTTCATCCTATTTGTGAGTATTGTTGATTTATAGTATAAATGCTACATTCAGTGGAGGGGGATGGACGAAATCAAAAAAAAGAGCCAACAAATTAATTGTTGGCTAGGAAAAATCACTTTGATCAAGCAATTCTAAGATTCGCTCTAAATCTTCTTTTGAATGAAACTCAATCTCAATTTTCCCTTTCTTTTTTGTTTGTTTAATATTAACAGTCGTACCAAAGCGTTCACGCAGATAAGATTCACGTTCGATTAAAAATACGTCTTTTTTCGGTTTATCCTTTTTTGTTTCACGTGAAACATGATCATTTAACTGCTGGATATACAACTCTAGCTGACGAACATTTAAGTTTTCCTTAATTGTTTTTTCAACGACTGCAGGTATGATTTCTTTTTTCCGTAAACCTAACAATGCTCGGCCATGTCCCATCGAGATTTCCCCTGAGGAAATTAATTCTTGGATTTTTTGTGGAAGTGAAAGCAATCGAATTAGGTTAGCGATATGAGGCCTACTTTTACCAAGTCGATTGGCCAACTGCTCTTGCGTTAATTCTAGCTTTTGCATCAGCATTTGATAGGCTGCTGCCTCTTCAATTGGAGTTAAATCCTCACGCTGGAGATTTTCTAGAACGGAAAGTTCCATCATTTGTTGCTCATTCAATTCTCGAACAACAACCGGAACCGTTTCAAGCTTAGCCTCTTTTGCAGCGCGATAACGCCGCTCTCCAACAACAATTTCATAGCCCTTAATACTTTTGCGAACAATGATAGGTTGAAGGATTCCATGTTCAAGAATAGATTGCTTTAATTCATCAATCGCTTCCTGCTGGAAAATTTTCCGCGGCTGATATGGATTAGGACGTAGTTCTTTAAGCTTTATCTCTTGTACAGCTTCTTCAGATTCAGCTTCAATATTTGAAAAGAACGCATTCAGACCTTTTCCTAAGCCTTTAGCCATTCACAACCACTTCCTTTGCCAAATCTAAATAAACCTCGGCACCACGTGATTTTGCATCATACTTAATAATTGGCTCACCATGGCTCGGTGCTTCACTAAGACGAACATTTCTTGGGATAATCGTTTTATATACTTTGTCTTGAAAATATTTTTTTATTTCCTCAATAACCTGTAATCCCAAATTTGTTCTTGCATCCAACATGGTTAACAGCACACCTTCAATCGTTAAATCATGGTTAAGATGTTTCTGTACAAGGCGAACCGTATTTAACAATTGGCTTAAGCCTTCTAAAGCGTAATACTCGCATTGAACAGGGATAAGGACGGAATCTGCAGCTGTTAAAGCATTAAGGGTTAACAAACCAAGTGATGGTGGACAATCGATAATAATATAATCAAATTGATCCTTCACCTCTTCCAAAGCACGTTTTAGGCGAACCTCCCGAGAAATCGTTGGGACAAGTTCTATTTCAGCTCCAGCTAATTGAATCGTTGCCGGGATGGCAAACAGGTTTTCTACTGCCGTTGGCTTAATAACTTTACTAGCTTCAACATCATCTACTAATACATCATAAATGCATTGATTTACATCAGCTTTTTCAATTCCGATACCGCTTGTAGCATTTCCTTGCGGGTCAATGTCTACTAACAAGACCTTTTTCCCTATGTATGCTAAGCAGGCGCCTAGATTTACAGAAGTAGTCGTTTTACCGACTCCTCCTTTTTGGTTCGCGATAGCAATAATTTTGCTCACGACATCACCTACCTTCATTTTCCTAAAAATGAACTCATAGAGACGATTCTTCTATGGGGTACACTAGCAATCATGTATTCTATTTTAACATGAAAAGGAATCGATAATCGAAATTTTATTTAAAATCTTGTTAAGTGAATCATATTCAATTGAAGGAAATGATGGAAAAATAGTACTGATATTATAATTGAGGTTAACATTCACGGAGATTAATATAATGGACAAACAAAAAAGAGAGAGGCTGAGACAAAAAAATAGTCTAAACGCTTTCCCTCTTCCATTTTTTTCAAATATTATCTATTTAACTTTTCTTTGGAATCCGAATCGTAAATTGATAGAAATCATCAAATTCTTCTTCTTCAGCATTTAATTTAATCCCACTGTCAGATACCATTGATAAAGATTGACGAATTGTATTAACAGCAATTCGCATATCTTTACTGAACGCTTTTCGTTTTGGCTTTGGTTTTACTTCTGATTGTTCAAGCATTTTAACAACACGGTCCTCTGTTTGTTTAACATTTAGACCCTTTTCAATTATTTCTTGAAGTAGTTGTACCTGTTTCTCTGGATCCTTAAGCGGAATAAGAGAACGAGCATGACGTTCAGTAATCGTCTTACTTAGAAGCTCATCCTGAACTTCTTGTGGTAGCTTTAAAAGTCGAAGCTTATTGGCAACCGTCGATTGACCTTTACCAAGTCTTTGCGCAAGTGCTTCTTGAGTTAAATTATGCAGTTCAAGTAATTTCCCATAGGCAATTGCTTCTTCAATCGGTGAAAGTTCTTCTCGTTGAAGGTTTTCAATTAATGCAACAGAAGCGGTTTCAGTATCGCTTAAATTTTTAACAATTGTTGGTGCTTCTTCCCAACCCAATTTTTTCATTGCACGCCAACGACGTTCCCCAGCAATTATTTCAAATTGCCCTTGTTCGAATTCTCTTACAACAATTGGCTGTATAATCCCATGTGTCCGAATGGTTCGTGCTAATTCTTCAATTTTATCTTCGTCAAAAACCGTTCTCGGTTGGAAACGATTTGGAACGATTTGATCGATAGCGATTTTTCTAATTTCTTCACGCTCGCTCGATTGTTCTTCTTCAATTTGAACCTGTTCCCCCTTTTCGCCCAGGCCAAAAAAGCGTGAAAAAGAATTCTTCATCACCCTGCACCACCTTTACGAAACTCCCTAAAAAATAGATTCTCGTTATAAGAAAAGCGCAAGCGCCTTGCTCAGCGACGTATGGACTGGAGACCTTCCGACTGAGATAAAGGAAACACGATGAGCACGAAAGTGCGAATCGATGTTGACTTATCGTAGGGAGGGAGGTTGAAGTCCA
The DNA here is from genome assembly GCF_902168435.1 of Bacillus marasmi. Classification (GTDB taxonomy): domain Bacteria; phylum Bacillota; class Bacilli; order Bacillales; family Cytobacillaceae; genus Bacillus_BU; species Bacillus_BU marasmi. The sequence continues at coordinate 17,942 of NZ_LR656186.1, read as the reverse complement.
CTAGACGCTAGGCGCTGGAGCTAGACACTAATCTATGTTAAAAAATTATACTTCTTACACAAAAAATAAATTATTGTCGACTACTTTTCCCCTAAAACAAATTATGCCACAATACAATGAAAAAAGGTATCCTCTATTCAACTGGAGATTTATTCGGCGTCCCCGGTTTTCTAGGATATTTCTTCGGGGTAGATTTTACTTTATTAATAATGATAATATTGCGATCGCTTTCTTCGAGTGGGAGCAAAAATGAATGGATTTGCTCGACCTTACCACCCATTATTGTGATAGCCTTTTTCCCAGCAGTTAATTCTTCTTCTGCACTTTGCGCCTTCATGGCAAGAAAGGTTCCACCTACTTTAACTAAAGGCAAGCATAATTCAGTCAACACTGATAATCTAGCGACTGCCCGTGCCATTACGACATCAAATTGCTCGCGATAGGCAAGATTTTGCCCAAATGTTTCAGCACGGTCATGGATAAACTGAACTCCTTCGAGATTTAGCTCATTAGCTAAATTCTCTAAAAAGCTAATTCGTTTATTCAATGAATCCACTATTGTTACATTAATATGAGGAAAAGCAATTTTAATCGGGATGCTTGGAAAGCCCGCTCCTGCACCTACATCGCAGATTTTTAATGGTTTATTAAAATCAAAATAAAATGCTGCCGAGATTGAATCGAAAAAATGTTTTAGGTAAACGGATGGTTGGTCAGTAATTGCCGTTAGATTCATTTTTTCGTTCCATTCAACTAGTGTTTGGTAGTATTGATTATATTGTTCAAGCTGATGTGGAGAAAGGGCTATGCCTTTCTCCGCCAGCATTGATTGAAATTGTTCGACATTCATAGGAAAGCCATCCTTCTCATAACTTGGTTGTTGATTTCCGCTTCAGGCACTTCGCGCACCTTAGGGCAGTGCAGGGAGATTGTCTAGCTGCAGCGGCTAGCCCCTCGAGTCGCTTCGGTCAATCAGATGAACTCAAAAGGACGACTTCATCCGCTTGCCCTCCAGCGCTTGTCGGGGCTGAGCAAGCCGCTTCCGCCTTTCGTCCTCCTCGGCGCTTTGCGCCTGCGGGGTCTCCCTATGCCCTTTCCTCCCGCAGGAGTCTTCGTGCCTTCCGCTCCATTCAACATTATTTATCAAAAACTAAATATTAGCCTTCGTTTGGTACTCGTGCGATTTTCCCTTGTTCGATATAGACTAATAATATTGATATATCAGCAGGGTTTACTCCGGAAATACGTGATGCTTGGGCAATTGACAGAGGAAGTACCTTTTTTAATTTTTGGCGCGCTTCTGTTGCAAGACCGGAAATTGCATCATAATCAATATTCTCTGGGATTTTTTTATCTTCCATCTTTTTAAGACGCTCTACTTGTTGCAACGATTTTTCAATATATCCTTCATATTTAATTTGAATTTCCACTTGTTCACTAACTTCAAAATCAAGTGGAACTTCACTCGGAATGATTGAATGAATATGTTCATAGTTCATTTCTGGACGCTTCAGTAAATCCGCGCCACGAATACCATCTTTTAATTCACTACCGCCTTGTGAACGAATCAGTTCCTGCACTTGTTGTGTCGGTTTAATAATGATAGAACGCAAACGCTCTTTTTCAGCTTCTATTAATTGTTTTTTCTTTGTGAACTTTTCATATCGTTCATCAGAAATTAGACCTATTTTGCGACCAATATCAGTTAAACGAAGGTCTGCATTGTCATGGCGTAATAACAGGCGATATTCTGCTCTGGAAGTGAGCAACCGATATGGCTCGGCAGTACCTTTCGTAACAAGGTCATCAATTAATACTCCAATATAAGCATCTGAACGACTCAGAATTATTTCTTCTTTTTCCAAGGCCCTTCTTCCGGCATTGATACCGGCGATTAATCCTTGACCTGCCGCTTCCTCGTACCCAGATGTACCGTTAATTTGGCCACCCGTATACAAATTTTTAATTACCTTTGTTTCAAGTGTTGGCCATAATTGTGTTGGCACAACAGCATCGTATTCAATGGCATATCCAGAACGCATCATTTGGGCATTCTCTAAACCAGGAATTGATTTGATAATTTCCTTTTGAACATCCTCAGGTAGGCTAGTTGATAAACCTTGTACATATACTTCTTCTGTATTGCGTCCTTCAGGCTCAAGAAAGATTTGATGACGGGGTTTATCATTAAAACGAACTACTTTATCCTCTATTGAAGGGCAGTAGCGTGGTCCAGTTCCTTTGATCATCCCTGAAAACATCGGTGATCGATGTAAATTATTATCTATTATCGTGTGTGTCGTTTCATTTGTATATGTTAACCAGCAAGGAAGCTGATCTGTAATATATTTTGTTGTTTCATACGAAAATGCGCGTGGTATATCATCACCTGGCTGAATTTCCGTCTTGCTATAATCGATAGTTTTGCTATTTACCCGTGGTGGTGTACCTGTTTTAAAACGAACAAGCTCTAAGCCGAGCTGCTCTAAATGCTCGGATAATTTTATCGAAGGCTGTTGATTGTTTGGACCGCTTGAGTATTTCAAATCACCTATAATAATTTCGCCACGTAAAAATGTTCCACTTGTAATAACAACTGCCTTAGAGCGATAGATTGCTCCAGTTTTTGAGATGATTCCCTTGCAAACACCATCTTCAACGATTAGTTGCTCCACCATGCCTTGAAGCAGTGTTAGATTTTCGGTATTTTCAAGCGTTTTTTTCATTTCGTGTTGATAAGAGAATTTATCTGCTTGAGCGCGTAACGCACGCACTGCAGGACCTTTCCCAGTATTGAGCATACGCATTTGAATATGAGTTTTATCAATATTTCTGCCCATTTCTCCACCTAGGGCATCAATTTCACGTACGACAATTCCTTTGGCAGGTCCGCCGACTGATGGGTTACATGGCATGAATGCGACCATGTCTAGATTGATGGTAATGATTAATGTTTTTGCACCTTGACGTGCTGAAGCAAGTGCTGCTTCACAACCGGCATGTCCTGCTCCGATTACAATTACGTCAAAATTTCCGGCCTCATACGGCATTTTAGAATGCCTCCTTATTCTTAAAAAGATTTCATTAATTATTTGATTTCCAGCGACTCCCTGACCGAGCCGCTTACGCTTTTCTTATTGTCTAGCTTCAGCGGCTAGGGGCTCGGGGTCACAAGCCATTCCGTCCAGACGGTCAAAGTACGACCTTCTAGCCGGCTCGTCTTGTGCCTGTCGCCCCTGTGCAAGCCGCTTACGCTTTTCTTATTGTCTAGCTTCAGCGGCTAGGGGCTCGGGGTCACAAGCCATTCCGTCCAGACGGTCAAAATACGACCTTCTAGCCGGCTCGTCTTGTGCCTGTCGCCCCTGTGCAAGCCGCTTACGCTTTTCTATTTCCCTAAACAAAATTGGGAGAATAACTGGTCGATTAGACTTTCGTGGACGCTTTCGCCGATAATTTCGCCTAGTAATTCCCATGTTCTTGTTAAATCAATTTGCACAATATCGATTGGGACACCCATATCAACACCACTAATTGCTTCCTCGATAGCATGTGCTGCTTGATTTAATAAAGCTATGTGGCGCGAGTTAGAAACATAAGTTAAATCACCAGCTTCAATCGAGCCTTCAAAAAATAATGAAGCAATCGCTTCTTCTAGCTCGTCTACTCCACGGTCTTCCAATAAGGAAGTTGTAACAATCTTGTGTGTATCCGCTAGATCTTTTACTTTTTCCAAATCAATCTTTATCGGTAAATCAGTTTTATTGACGATGACAATAACATCCATACCTTCAACTGCTTTAAACAGATTGATATCCTCTTCCGTCAGCTCATCGGAGTAATTTAATACTAGTAGTATTAAATCGGCCTCCTTTAATACTTGTCGTGAGCGTTCTACGCCAATTCTTTCTACGATATCCTCTGTTTCTCGAATTCCAGCTGTATCTAATAGACGTAAGGGTACACCACGAACATTAACATATTCTTCAATAACATCACGGGTAGTCCCAGGAATATCTGTTACAATTGCCTTATTTTCCTGAACTAGACTATTTAATAAAGAGGACTTTCCGACATTGGGTCTTCCAATGATCACCGTCGAAAGCCCTTCACGAAGAATCTTCCCCTGCTGAGATGTATGTAAAAGCTTGTTAATTTCACCTTGAACATATGTAGCCTTTTCTATTAACATCCTATGAGTCATTTCTTCTACATCATCATATTCTGGATAATCTATGTTAACTTCGACATGAGCAAGAATCTCCAATATTTCCTGCCGAAGCTTTTGAATCATTTTGGAGAGCCTTCCCTCCATCTGTCCAAGTGCAACGTTCATTGCTCGATCTGTTTTGGCTCGAATTAAATCCATTACTGCCTCTGCTTGAGATAAATCAATTCGTCCATTTAAGAAAGCTCGTTTCGTAAATTCACCTGGTTCAGCCAGACGCGCGCCGTTATTTAGCACCAGTTGCAAAACTCGGTTAACTGAAACAATCCCACCGTGACAGTTGATTTCAACTACATCCTCTTTTGTAAAGGTTCGAGGCCCCTTCATCAACGATACCATAACCTCTTCGACAACCTGCCCGGTTTTCGGCTCTACTAAATGTCCATAATGTATCGTATGGCTACTTACCGTGGCTAATCTTTTTTCATTTACCCCACGGAATAGCTGGTCGGCAATTTTAATTGCCTCGTCTCCGCTCAATCGGACTATTGCAATTGCTCCCTCTCCCATAGGAGTCGAGATTGCTGCAATCGTATCAAATTCCATACTTCTCACCTCCAACCTTTCAGCCCTCAATCATCTATTTCAACTCAGTCAAATTCAACTCATTTCCTAATTCCCAAGAATACCACAAGCACTCTTTAGAAAAAAGTCCTAGCTTTCACTTATCCACACGAAGTCTTTTTACGTTTTATTTTAACTTATCCACATGTGAATAACAATAAATCTCGTTTTTTCCTCTATCTTTTTACCCAAAAATATTATCCACAACTCATGACCCAGAAAAAAACATTAGAATTTCATCAAAAACCATCAAAAAAAATCCATCCCGCTTGGAATGGATTTTTTTATTGGCTATGTTAAATTTGAATGTTGATTTCCGCTTCAGGCACTTCGCTTTCCATGGGGCTAACTGGGAGCCTCCTCGGCGCTTTGCGCCTGTGGGGTCTCCCATGCCAGCTACTCCCATAGGAGTCTACGCGCCTTCCACTCCAATCAACGAGGCAAAAATCAACATTGTACATTAAAACAGCCTTTTAAAAAAATAATTTTCTTATTATTTTGGTGCAATTACGATATGTCGGTATGGTTCAGTACCGTCCGAATATGTTTTGATTTTCCTATTTTCAACTAAAGCTGTATGAATTACTTTTCGCTCATATGAAGGCATTGGTTCGAGAGCAACATTTTTACCAGTTCTAACAGCCTTTTGAGCTAATCGCTCAGCAAGCTGAATTAGCGTCTCATTTCTTCTTTTGCGATAATCCTCAGCATCCAGCATAACCGTTAAATATTGATCGGAATAGCGATTTAATACTAGTTGGGTCAAATATTGAAGTGAATTAAGGGTTTGTCCCCTTTTTCCAATAAGTAAAGCAATTTTTTCTCCAGTTAAAACGAAATGCACATGCTTTCCTTCTCGTATTGTTTCAACCTTAACCGAAACTCCCATTTCTCTACTTACATCAACAATAAATTTACTAGCTTCTTCAAGTGGATCAATTTTCACGGTTACCTTGACGATAGCAGGTCGGGATCCGAAAATACCAAATATGCCTCGTTTACCTTCGTCAATAATAGATATCTCTGTACGATCTTTTGTCGTATTTAATTGAGCTAAAGCACTTTCTACTGCTTCTTCGACAGTTTGTCCTGTAGCAGTTACTTGTTTCACTTTTTTGCTCCTCCCGCTTTACCAGTATCCGGTGTTTTTTTCAATTCTGGACCTTTAATAAAATACGTTTGAACAATCATAAAGATATTACCTACTACCCAGTACAAGGAAAGTGCAGCTGGGAAGCTGATTGCAAATACAATAATCATAATCGGCATCATCCAGAGCATCATTGCCATTTGCGGATTTTGATTTGCAGTTCCTGCCATCATCATCTTTTGTTGAATAAATGTAGTCGCACCTGCAACTAACGGTAAAATGTAATATGGATCCGGAGAGCCAAGATCAAACCATAGGAAATTGTGTTCTGCGATTTCTCTTGTTCTCGAAATTGCATGATAAAAACCAATTAATATTGGCATTTGAATTAGTAGCGGAAAACACCCTGCCAATGGATTTACTCCATGCTTTTGAAATAATGCCATTGTCTCTTGCTGCAGCTTTTGCTGAGTAGCTTGATCCTTTGAACTATATTTTTGCTTTAGAGCTTCCATTTCAGGTTGTATTGCTTGCATTGCCTTAGAGCTCTTTGTTTGCTTAATCATTAACGGTAAAATGGCTAAACGAATGATAAGCGTAACAATAATAATCGAGATACCATATCCACCAGCAAATTCTGCAACCCATATGATTAGCTGGGATAACGGCCAAACAATATATTCGTTCCAAAATCCTTTACTCTCAGATGTTATTGGCTGGTTGTATTCTGTACACCCTGAAAGAAGAGCCATGAGTAGAATTAAACCAATAACAAGAAATATTCTTTTTTTCAAGCGTTTATCCTCCTGACTTCAATAAATATAAATTATTCATCATAAAAAAGAAGACCTTAGTCTCCTCTATTATTTCTTTCCTAGACACACCATTCATATTTTAACATCTTTTTAATAAATGCGCTTTCACAATTTTACTTTTGCTGATTGTTTTCAACCGTTTTTTGTAATACTTTCGCAACCCTTAAAACGTGAATAAGACTGCTTTTTATTTGATGGAAATCCATTTCACTAACAGGCTTTCTGGCAATTATGACATAATCTTGACCAGCTTTGAGCGAATCCTGTAATTCAAAGATTGATTGGCGAATGCATCTTTTAATCCGATTTCGCATTACACTATTACCGATTTTTTTGCTTACAGAAAGACCAATCCGAAACTTCTCCTGTACAGGATTTCCTAGCACATAAATAATAAACTGCCTGTTGGCAAATGATTTTCCATTTTTGAATACATGTTGAAATTCTTTATTTTTTTTAATTCGGAACTCTTTTTTCATTTTTTCACCCTCAAACCAGGAAGGATCTTTATGTATAAATTATTTGTTGCTGTTAAGTAGCTTCAGAAATATCAGCTGAAAGCAGAATGCCATGGGGAAGATAGGAGCAAATGAGAAAAAAGACCACTGATGTTTCAGTGGCCTAAGCAGATAATACTTTTCTTCCTTTACGGCGACGGCGCGCAAGCACTTTACGTCCGTTTGCTGAGCTCATACGTGCACGGAAACCGTGAACTTTGCTGTGTTTGCGTTTGTTTGGTTGGTAAGTTCTTTTCATATATAACACCTCCCTGAGGATTTACTGCTAAAGACAGTCTTTTCAATTATAGTGACCGGTGCTTAAAGTTGTCAACTGTTTGTCAGAAATTATCTATACTTCATTCTTCTTATTATGAAATTCTCCGCCTCTAGTATAACCGAAAATCCAATATAAATTCTCTTTTACCACAATTAAATATTTTACCCTTTTTTTATTAAAAATAAAATAGTCCTGTTTTTCCCATAATATATTTCAGGATCAAAATAGAGAATTTCTCACTATTGCCTTTTCAAAAAAAATAAAAATAAGCAAACACTCAAAACCATAATTTCAAAATAAAATTTCATGCATTATATTGCTCGACACTATGGTTGTGGATAGTTTTCGACAGGTTTTTTTATTATCCACAATCGATATCGACAGGTTCTTAACAGACTAAGAGGCTGTGGACAAAAATTATTAACAAGATGTGGCGCTTGTGGATAATGTATTAAAAGGCATTGCACCACAATGGATTATTTGATATTATATTTGTGTTTTCACTCTGAATAAATAGATGTGAATAACTGTTTTATCCACAGATTGTGGATAAGCTGTGGACAGGTTATTCAGAGGGGTGGGAAAAGGTTGTCCACAAGTAGTGGATATTGTCGAAATCCCTTTTTCCTTCCTTATTATATATTTTTCCACATTAATCGATTTGTATTTTTATAAATTCATAGTTTCTTGGATGAATAGCGTTGAATATTTATGAATAATCCAAGCTAACTATGTCTAAAGTCATGCAAAAAAACAAAAATGAAAGCACTAAAAAGCTTTAAATGTAATTTAGTGAAAAGGAGGGATATCAAAATTGGAAAATATTGCGGATCTTTGGAATAAGGCATTAGCGACAATAGAAACAAAGATAAGCAAGCCTAGCTTTGAAACCTGGCTAAAATCAACAAAGGCTCATTCATTACAAGGCGATACACTAACAATTACAGCTCCGAATGAGTTTGCACGGGATTGGCTCGAGGAACGATATTCGCAATTGATAGCTGGAATTCTGCTAGAAATTACAGGTGAAGAGCTTAGTGTTCGCTTCATCATTCCGCAAAATCAGCGAGAGGAAGACATAGATCTTCCAGTACCTCCAAAAAAGTCAAAGAAAGAAGAGGATGTTGCAGAGCTTCCGCAAAGCTTGCTTAATCCTAAATACTTATTTGATACTTTCGTTATTGGGTCCGGAAATCGCTTTGCTCATGCCGCTTCGTTAGCTGTGGCTGAAGCTCCTGCAAAAGCATACAATCCTCTATTCATTTATGGAGGAGTAGGTTTAGGAAAAACCCATTTAATGCATGCCATTGGCCATTATGTTTTAGATCATAACCCGCAAGCAAAGGTAGTCTATTTATCATCTGAAAAATTTACTAATGAATTCATTAATTCAATTCGGGATAATAAGGCAGTTGAATTTCGAAATAAGTATCGCAATGTCGATGTGCTATTGATTGATGATATTCAATTTTTAGCAGGAAAAGAATCTACACAAGAGGAATTTTTCCATACTTTTAATACGCTTCATGAGGAAAGTAAACAAATTATCATCTCGAGTGACCGTCCACCAAGAGAGATTCCTACCCTGGAGGATCGTTTGCGTTCCCGATTTGAATGGGGCTTAATAACGGATATTACACCACCTGATTTAGAAACGAGGATTGCCATTCTTCGTAAAAAGGCTAAAGCAGAAGGATTAGATATACCAAATGAAGTGATGCTATATATAGCAAATCAAATTGATTCCAATATTCGTGAATTAGAAGGTGCGCTAATACGTGTTGTAGCTTATTCGTCTCTAATTAATAAAGACATTAACGCTGATTTAGCAGCAGAGGCACTTAAAGATATCATTCCTACTTCTAAACCGAAAGTGATTACCATCCAAGAGATTCAACGAGTGGTTGGAGAGCACTTCAATATTAAACTAGAAGACTTCAAGGCCAAAAAACGCACAAAATCAGTCGCGTTTCCGCGCCAAATTGCCATGTATCTATCAAGAGAGCTTACAGATTTCTCATTACCTAAGATTGGTGAAGAATTTGGAGGACGAGACCACACAACCGTCATTCATGCCCATGAGAAAATATCTAAGCTTTTGCAAACAGATCCTCAACTGCAAAAGCAACTTAAAGAAATCAATGAAATGTTAAAATTTTAGAAGAAGGCTCATACTAATAGCATAGTGTTACCTTGGAAAATGTGTATAACTTACATTAACTTACGCACAGTCTGTCCACATGTGGATAGACTGTGTTTCCTTTCGCTTTACGTAGTTATCCACATACTAACAGGCCCTACTAGTACTTCTATTATTTTTAAATCTTATTATTATATGTTTAGAACCAAAAAAATATGCATAATACGGAGGATTAATTTTAAATGAGATTTATAATCCAACGAGATCGCTTAGTTCAAAGTGTACAAGACGTAATGAAGGCTGTTACTTCCAGAACAACTATCCCAATCTTAACGGGAATCAAAATTGTAGCAACAAACGAAGGGGTAACTTTAACAGGTAGTGATTCAGATATTTCAATTGAATCATTTATTCCAAAAGAAGAAGCTGGAGATGAAATTGTAGAAATTAAACAAACTGGGGCAATTGTATTACAAGCTAAATTCTTTAGTGAAATTGTAAAAAAGCTGCCTACTGATACAGTTGAGATTCAAGTAGAAAATCATTTACAGACAGTTATCCGCTCAGGCAAGTCGGAATTCAACCTAAATGGACTTGATGCAGAAGAATATCCGCATCTCCCACAGATCTCTGAAGAAAATGTTTTTCGTATCCCAACTGATTTGTTGAAAGTGATGATTCGTCAAACTGTTTTCGCAGTGTCCACCTCAGAAACACGACCAATCTTGACAGGTGTAAACTGGAATGTTGAAAATAACGTACTAGCCTGTATTGCAACAGATAGCCACAGATTAGCTTTGCGGAAAGCTAGAATTCAATCTGAAAACGATGCATCCTATAATGTTGTTATTCCAGGTAAAAGTTTAAATGAATTGAGTAAAATTCTTGATGATTCAAATGAACTAATCGATATCGTTATTACAGAGAATCAGGTTTTATTTAAAGCAAAACATTTATTATTCTTCTCAAGACTGTTAGAAGGAAATTATCCTGATACATCACGTTTAATACCAAGTGATAGTAAAACTGAAGTATCTGTTCTTACAAAAGAATTTTTACATGCGATAGATCGTGCTTCGCTATTGGCACGTGAAGGAAAAAATAATGTAGTAAAATTAGCAACAATTGAAGGAAGTGCAATCGAGGTCTCCTCTAATACCCCTGAAATTGGAAACGTCGTAGAACAAATTCAAGCTCAGGAGATAAATGGTGAAGAGCTAAAAATCTCTTTTAGTGCGAAATATATGATGGATGCTTTAAAGGCTTTAGAAGGATCTGAAATCAAAATCAGCTTTACTGGGGCTATGCGCCCGTTCGTGCTGCGTCCAATTGAGGATGATTCAATTTTACAATTAATTCTTCCAGTAAGAACATATTAATTTTAAAGCTACAAAGGGCTCGGCTGCATTTTTAGTCGGGCTCTTTTTTTAAATTGCCGCCTTCTATCTTTTGGATTTGTACACTTCGTGTTTTTTTAGTAAAATTAAAGAATTGAGTCTAAAAAATTATCATTATTTTTTAGAACATCTTACCTTCAAGATGAAAAGAGTGAGATAATGAAAGAAATCAAAATTGATACGGAATACATCACTATGGGTCAGTTTCTAAAATTGGCTGAGGTTATTCAAACCGGTGGTATGGCAAAATGGTTTCTAGGGGAATATGCAGTTTTCGTTAATGATGAACAAGATCAACGAAGAGGAAGAAAGCTTTATCCCGGAGACCAGGTTGATATCCCCGACTTTGGAACGTTCATTGTGATGTAATTAACAAAGGTGGCTTCCATGTATATTGAGCAATTGCTGCTAAAAAATTATCGTAATTATACTGAACTTGAAGCTCATTTTGAAAACAAAGTGAATGTTATCCTAGGTGAAAATGCCCAAGGGAAAACAAATGTTATGGAATCAATTTATGTATTGGCAATGGCCAAGTCCCACCGTACTTCTAATGACAAAGAACTTATTTCTTGGGACAAAGAATATGCTAAAATAGAAGGTAGAATAAAAAAAAACCATGGCTCAGTGCCCTTGCAATTAATTATTTCGAAAAAAGGAAAAAAAGCTAAATTTAATCATATTGAGCAACAGAAGTTGAGCCAATATGTTGGAAATATGAATGTTGTGATGTTTGCGCCGGAAGACTTAAACCTTGTTAAAGGTAGTCCTCAAGTAAGGCGCCGCTTTATTGATATGGAGATTGGACAAGTATCCCCGATTTATTTACATGATATGGGGCGATTTCAAAAGATACTACAGCAGCGTAATCATTATTTAAAGCTATTACAAACAAAAAAACAAACCGACATGACCATGCTGGACATTTTAACTGAACAATTTATGACACTGGCTAGCAAAATAGTTCATAAGCGGTTTGGATTTATCCAATTATTGGAAAAATGGGCTATTCCAATTCACGAAGGGATTTCTCGCGGCCTAGAAACATTAAAATTGGAGTATAAACCGTCAGTGGATGTATCAGAACACCTTGATTTGTCGAAAATGTTAGAAGTATATGAACAGAAATATTTCAAGGTTAAAAATAAAGAAATTGAGCGCGGTATTACTTTGTTCGGTCCCCATCGTGATGATCTACTTTTTATTGTGAATGACAGAGATGTCCAAACATTCGGTTCACAAGGACAACAAAGAACGACAGCCCTCTCCGTCAAGCTCGCTGAAATTGAGTTGATTCGCTCTGAAATTGGTGAGTACCCTATTTTATTATTAGACGATGTCTTGTCTGAATTAGACGATTATCGTCAATCCCACTTACTAAATACAATTCAAGGGAAGGTTCAAACGTTTGTTACAACAACAAGTGTGGACGGAATCGACCATCAAACCTTGAAAGAGGCAGCTGCCTTTAAGGTGGAAGCCGGAAAAATGAACCGAATTCAGTGAGGTGAGAATTTTGTATTTGCATGTTGGCGAAGAGATAACCGTTCATACGAAAGAGATTATTGCCATTATTGATAAGCATAGTATACGTTCATCACCGTTAATGGAAAAATTCATTCAACAACGCAAAGACCAAATCATCAACCTAACAAAAGGAAATTATAAATCGGTTGTCATTACATCTAATAAAGTTTATTTTTCCCCCTTTTCATCCGGAACATTAAAGAAACGCTCAAAAGTTTTATTTAATCACGATTAACAAAGCAAAAATGGCTTTTGAATAATTGAAGACGAGTGTGTATGCAGAAAGAGTAGGTGATTCAAATGACAATGGAGCAAAAAGCGTTACAAGAGGAAGTCTATGATGAAAGCCAGATACAGGTATTAGAAGGATTAGAAGCAGTACGTAAACGCCCTGGGATGTATATTGGCTCAACAAGCTCTAAAGGCTTGCACCATCTAGTTTGGGAGATTGTCGATAATAGTATTGACGAAGCCCTTGCCGGATATTGCTCGGAAATTAATGTCATTATTGAAGAGGACAATAGTATTACCGTAAAGGACAATGGGCGTGGGATTCCGGTTGGAATTCAAGAAAAAATGGGTCGCCCGGCTGTAGAAGTCATTTTAACCGTTCTTCATGCAGGCGGAAAATTTGGCGGTGGAGGCTACAAGGTTTCAGGTGGACTACACGGAGTTGGTGCATCAGTCGTAAATGCTCTATCAACTTATCTAGAGGTTTTTGTTCACCTTAATGGTCATATTTATTATCAAAAATATAACCGTGGTGTACCGTTAGCGGATTTAGAAATTATCGGTGACACTGATCGTACAGGTACGACCATTCACTTCGTTCCAGATGGTGAAATTTTCACAGAAACATTGGAATACGAATATGACATACTAGCAAATCGTCTGCGCGAGCTAGCGTTCTTAAATCGTAATATTAAAATCACAATTGAAGATAAACGTGAAGAAAAAAGAAGCAACGAATATCTTTATGAAGGCGGGATAAAGTCCTACGTTGAACACTTAAACAGAACGAAGGAAGTTCTTCATGAGGAACCGATTTTTATTGAAGGTGCTAAGGATGGAATAACCATAGAAGTTTCCCTTCAATACAACGAAAGCTATACAAGCAATATTTATTCATTTGCTAATAATATTCACACCTATGAAGGTGGTACCCACGAAGTTGGCTTCAAAACTGCATTAACTCGGGTAATAAATGACTATGCTCGAAAAAACGGCTTAATTAAGGATAACGATACGAACCTTTCTGGGGAAGATGTGCGCGAGGGCTTAACCGCAATTGTGTCTATCAAGCATCCAGATCCGCAATTTGAGGGGCAAACAAAAACGAAGCTTGGTAACTCTGAGGTTCGTGCTATAACAGATACACTTTTCTCGGAGCATTTAGAAAAATTTATGCTTGAAAACCCTGCTGTGGCTCGGAAAATTGTTGAAAAAGGTTTAATGGCAGCAAGAGCAAGACTAGCTGCGAAAAAAGCACGTGAGTTAACACGTCGTAAAAGTGCGCTTGAAGTTTCAAGCTTACCTGGTAAATTGGCAGATTGTTCTTCGAAGGACCCATCAATCAGTGAGCTTTATATCGTAGAGGGTGACTCAGCGGGAGGTTCGGCTAAACAAGGGCGGGACCGTCATTTCCAAGCTATCTTACCTTTACGTGGAAAAATTTTAAACGTGGAAAAGGCTCGTCTTGATAGAATCCTTTCAAACAATGAAGTACGTGCAATGATTACAGCAATCGGAACGGGAATTGGCGAAGAATTTGATATTGCCAGAGCCCGTTATCATAAAGTCGTTATTATGACTGATGCTGATGTTGATGGTGCGCATATTCGTACATTGCTATTAACGTTCTTCTATCGCTATATGAGAAAAATTTAAGAAGCAGGCTATGTCTATATTGCCCAACCGCCGTTATATAAAGTTCAGCAAGGGAAACGGGTAGAATATGCATATAACGAAAAGGATTTAGAACGAATCTTTGCAGCATGGCCTAGTCAGCCAAAGCCGAATATTCAGCGATATAAAGGTTTAGGAGAAATGAATCCTGAACAGCTTTGGGATACAACAATGGATCCATCATCAAGAACAATGCTCCAGGTTAGTCTTAAAGACGCAATCGAGGCGGATGAAACCTTTGAAATGCTAATGGGTGATAAAGTGGAGCCACGTCGGGTTTTCATTGAAACAAACGCACAGTACGTTAAAAATTTAGATATATAAAGTCTTAAACTAGACATAGAAAGATTAAGGGTAGAGGTCGGACCACTATCCTCCTTTTCTTTTTTTCAGTACGAAGGGTGTTGAAACAAATATCTGCGCCCTAATTAGGAGGCACCAATTATGGCTGAAACACCAAATTCTCAAATAAAAGAGATAAATATTAGTCAGGAAATGAAGACATCCTTTCTTGACTATGCAATGAGTGTTATTGTTTCACGTGCACTTCCAGATGTACGCGATGGATTAAAACCTGTTCATCGGCGTATCCTTTATGCTATGCACGATCTTGGAATTCATGCGGACAAACCATATAAAAAATCAGCACGTATCGTAGGGGATGTAATTGGTAAGTATCACCCTCATGGAGATTCAGCTGTTTATGAAACGATGGTTCGGATGGCACAGGATTTCAACTATCGCTACATGCTCGTAGACGGTCATGGAAACTTTGGTTCTGTTGACGGCGACTCAGCCGCAGCGATGCGTTACACTGAATCAAGAATGTCAAAAATCTCAATGGAACTCCTGCGGGATATTAATAAAGATACGATTGACTACCAAGATAACTATGATGGTGAGGAAAAGGAACCTGTTGTGCTTCCAGCGCGTTTCCCTAACCTCTTAGTTAATGGAACAACTGGAATTGCTGTTGGAATGGCAACAAACATACCTCCACATCAACTTGGCGAGGTTATTGACGGTGTTTTAGCGGTCAGTCATGATCCTGATATTTCTATCCAAGAATTAATGGATATCATTCCTGGTCCAGATTTTCCAACCGGGGGACAAATATTAGGCCGTAGCGGAATCCGAAAAGCTTACGAAACTGGCAGAGGCTCTATCACAGTCAGATCAAAGGTTGAGATTGAACAAAAATCGAACGGTAAAGAAGTTATCATTGTAAATGAGTTACCTTATCAGGTAAATAAAGCAAGATTAATTGAAAAAATTGCTGAGTTAGCTCGTGATAAAAAAATTGAAGGAATTACCGATCTTCGCGATGAATCAGACCGTAATGGTATGAGAATCGTCATCGAGGTTCGTAAAGATGCAAACGCCAATGTCCTTCTAAATAACTTATACAAGCACACAGCTTTACAAACCAGCTTCGGAATCAATACTTTAGCATTAGTCGATGGCCAGCCTAAAGTATTAAGTTTAAAGCAATGTTTAGTTCATTATTTAGATCATCAAAAAGTTGTCATTCGTCGCCGAACAGAGTTTGAACTACGGAAAGCGGAAGCTCGAGCGCATATTTTAGAGGGCTTGAAAATAGCACTAGACAATATAGACGCAGTGATTAGCTTAATTCGAGGATCACGAACAACTGATATTGCTCGTGAAGGTTTGATGACTCAATTCCAGTTATCAGAAAAGCAAGCACAAGCAATCCTTGATATGCGTCTGCAGCGTTTAACAGGTTTGGAAAGAGATAAAATTGAGGATGAGTTAAATTCCTTACATCAACTTATCGCCGAATTAAAGGCAATCCTAGCAGATGAAGAAAAAATTCTTGAAATTATTAGAGAAGAACTCTTAGAGGTTAAAGAACGTTTCAACGATAAGCGTCGAACTGAAATCATTACAGCTGGTATTGAAATGATTGAGGACGAAGACCTTATTCCGAGAGAAAATGTTGTAATTACCTTAACACACAATGGATATATTAAGCGCCTTCCTGTCTCTACGTATCGCTCACAAAAACGAGGAGGCCGTGGGGTCCAAGGGATGAATACAAATGAGGATGATTTTGTAGAACATCTGATTACGACATCAACCCATGATACTATCCTGTTCTTTACCAATAAAGGAAAGGTGTATCGTTCAAAGGGATATGAAATTCCGGAATACAGTAGAACTGCAAAAGGTTTACCGATTATCAACCTGCTAGAAGTTGATAAAGGTGAATGGGTTAATGCGATTATTCCAGTTTCAGAATTTGGTGATGATTTATTCCTATTCTTTACTACTAAAGAAGGAGTTTCTAAACGATCACCATTGACATCCTTTGCACATATTCGAAATAATGGCTTAATTGCTGTGAACTTACGTGAGGAAGATGAGTTGATTTCAGTTCGTCTAACAGATGGCAGCAAAGAAATCATTATTGGTACTAAAAATGGAATGCTAATTAGATTCCCAGAAACAGATGTGCGTTCAATGGGAAGAACAGCAACTGGTGTAAAAGGCATCACTTTAGATCCAGATGACCAAGTAGTAGGAATGGAAGTACTCGAAGAAAATACTGATATCTTAATCGTAACTGAAAAAGGCTATGGAAAACGAACTCCTGCTTCAGAGTACCGAATTCAGGGTAGAGGCGGTAAAGGTATTAAGACTTGCAATATCACCGATAAAAACGGCTATCTTGTTTCTATGAAGGTTGTAACTGGCGAAGAGGACGTAATGCTAATTACCACTGGCGGAGTATTAATCAGAATGGATGTAAATGATATTTCTTCTATGGGGCGTAATACTCAAGGTGTACGACTAATCCGTCTTGGAGAAGAAGACCACGATCAAGTTGCAACTGTGGCAAAGGTTGAAAAAGAAGAAGAAAAGTCGGAAGACGAAATGGAAATAATAGAAACTGAAGGTAGTGATCTTGAAACAAATCCTACTGATACGAGTTTAACTCGTTTACTTGAAGCAGCTGAGGCTGATCAAGATGATGAAGGTCCAACTGAATCTGAATCAGAAACTTCTGATGATGAAGAGTAATTTATAGCAACTTAACTAAGGTGACTCAGTAATGGGTCACCTTTTCTTGCCTCTTAAACGAAAATACTTGCAATACTCCTTTAGTCTTGATATAATCATTCAAGTCAGCAACACACTGATATGTCATCAACAATTAATAATTAAAAAAGATTGTTGACATATTTAAGTGAGAATGATATATTAATAAAGTCGCTTCAAGCGATAAATTAATAAATTGCTCTTTGAAAACTAAACAAACAAACGTCAACAATAAATAAAATTTAGTGTATCTGACTTTGGTCATGAACACTAGCCAACGTAACTTTTATGAGCTAATCAACTCAACTTTCTTGGAGAGTTTGATCCTGGCTCAGGACGAACGCTGGCGGCGTGCCTAATACATGCAAGTCGAGCGGACTTGAGGGAGCTTGCTCCCGATAGTCAGCGGCGGACGGGTGAGTAACACGTGGGCAACCTG
>NZ_LR656164.1 GCF_902168435.1 Bacillus marasmi | reverse complement strand
AATTTAAACTTTTTTACATAAATCCTTAGTCATGCAACTTATCTAAAAATGCCGTAAAGGATTCTGCAACATAAAATACATTTTCTCTTGCACGTTCTTCAGCCTGCTCCTCTGATAACCCCTCTTCTCGTATTAACATTTCCTTTTCCCAAGCATTTTCATGTTCCCAAAAAATCACAACTGGTCTTTCAGTATTCTTATAATCTAAACAGATTAAATTCCCTGCAGGATCATTTGCAATAGGGAATAACTTTTGCGGAAGAAATGGTTTGTATGTTTCATACTTTTTAACAATGTACTCGCAACTTTCCTCATCGAAACTAAATAAACTACCAAAACAACGCTCTTCATTGCCCACTCTAAATTCCTCTGGTAATACGCTTGCACCTCCATTTACTTTTACACAATCAATATAATCTTGAGGTAACTGGAAGCCTAATTGTAATCCAAATTCTTTTATCTTTGCCTCTGATACTTCTGAATCAGCGTATTCCCACTCTAAATCTTTTCTCATCTAATACCCTTCCCCCATAATTTATTTCCACCAAGGTGGCTTACTGAACCATGAATGTCTTCTAATACTAATTGCATCTTTCCAGGAACTTGATGATGGTGCCAAGTAAACCCCTTTATTCTAGCTCTCCCCTTCTCAATCTGATCAAGCTGTTGGGGAGTAAAAAGATCACTTGCCAATTCGCCATATTCAATTGCCTCTTTTAATATCCTTGTACACTCTTTAAACTGAATTGTATCTTTCATAACATAATATTTTTTATCCATTTTTAACGTAAAAAGTAAATTTTTCCCTTTAAATATTGGAAAACCTAATAAATCATAATCTACGCCTTTCACGTGTTTCCCCCCTGCTAATCCCTTATTAACTATATTATGCTGTGGTGAAGCATTTAAATAATCATCCAAGTGCCCCACTACTTCTTTAAATTCTTCTATACTATCATAACCATATTCCTTAATTGTTGTATCATCTACCACTTTCAAAAAGTCTTCCACACTTTCATAACCTTTTGGAACAATGGACCTATTTATTAAATTTCCGTTTATATCATAATCGTTGTTTATTACTTCATCAATTTCAGAAGGGTAAATATCTATGTGAGTACCCTTATTTCCGCCACTACTACTCTTAACCCCTTCAATCCTACTTACATAATCTCTTAAACCATTTTCAATACTATGTGTATTGACGGCTGAATCATGGGCTAATATTTTATTGCCCATTGTATCTTCCACGAGTTTTATTCGAAGTGGGTTAAGGTTTTTCGCTCCAGTAGCCACTTTATCCGCTACTTGTGCTACTTCTATTGTATCTTTTATAACCTTATTTTTCACGATATTGGCGCCGTTTTGGAACGCTGCCTCTGCTCGTCGCAGGCGGTCTGTTCCAAACCTGGATGCGGTTTCTACTAAGTTACTAATACGAGAAGTAGCTCCCGGTTGGATCCCACCCTTCACACCGGAACTTAAGCCTAGCTTCTCCATATTATCACTAACACCTGTGAGACGAATGGTGCTGCTGAATTTCGTTAAGCCGCTGACGCCTGGGACAATATCGAGCGGCGCCAACAATCCTCGCACCCATCGTTCAGATGTGCCGAGTTCCCGACCTGAGACTAAATCTTTTCCAGAGACAGCTGAACTTAATTCATAAGTACCGTATACAGCTCCCAACGCCATTCCAGCCGGTGGGCAGATTAGCGTTGCCCCAATAATTACCACTAAGGCACCAATCTGAAACCAGAATTCTTTATTTTCCTGCGTGTCACGAATCGATTCGTATTCGAAAGCTCGTGTATTGACAATGGCCTGTTGGTATTCCTTTTGTGAAAAATCTTGATTGGAATTGAGCTCTTTCCAATTCTCGTATTCCAATTTCATTTGTTTCCCGTAGAAATTGTCACCACTGAAGATGTCGTCTAGGCTTATTTCTGGTTTTTCAATTTCTACCGAATTGTATGCACCAGCCGTAATATGAAATTTTTCACTGATGCCGAGCCGGTTTTTTGTCGTGTAGTTGGAGATCGATAGATCACGCATCTCCTCCACAAACGCATCGATATACTTATAAAATCTTTCATCGATTGTCCGGTCAACGATATCGCCTACTTTTCCAGTAAACCGATGCAAGACTTGAAAGTCCTCATATAATGCTGAACTCAATTCATAAGCACCGTATACAACTCCCAACGCCATTCCAGCCGGAGGGCAGATTAGCGTCGCCCCAATAATTACCACTAAGGCACCAATCTGAAACCAGAATTCTTTATTTTCCTGCGTGTCACGAATCGATTCGTATTCGAAAGCCCGCGTGTTAACAATAGCCTGTTGGTATTCCTTTTGAGAAAAATCTTGATTGGGGTTTAGCTCTTTCCAAGCCTCATATTCCAATTTCATCTGTTTTCCGTAGAAATTGTCACCACTGAAGATATCGTCTAAGCTTATTTCTGGTTTTTCTATTTCTACCGAATTGTATGCACCGGCTGTTATATGAACTGTTTCACTGATGCCGAGCCGGTTTTTTGTCGTGTAGTTGGAGGGCGATAAATTGTGCATTGTATCCACAAATCCGTCCATATCCGTATATAATCTTTCATCGATTGTCCGATCAACGATATCGCCTACTTTTCCAGTAAACCGATGCAAGACTTGAAAGTCCTCATATAATGCCTGGTATTTTGATTTTGGCTCGTTGGAGAAAAGGACGGGTTTCTTCAAGAGAATCTTTTTGATTGCCAGATTGCAAGATGCTGCTTGTTTATATGCGTAGTTTGAATTCGGGCTTACAATAAATCAAGGTAATACTTATCATTTTCTTCTATTTTCCTTATAAATTAGCAGCCTTACCATATCCTATGTTGAAATCTAATAATAAAAAGCACTTGTTGCCTACAGTAGACAATCAAGTGCTTTAAGTACATATGTTTTCTAAATTTCTATGTTAGCTTTAAATTTATAAATTTCGTAACGTTATAAAAACATTATGGCACCTTTTGTATATCGGCCATGTGTTTATATTCATCGCCATGTAAAATGTCATCTCGCCTAAGCTCATAAACTTTATAGTATTATTATGAGCGTTCTAATTAATATAAATTAATAAAAAACTCAGAAAAGCTATCTGCAAGAATAAACATATTCCCCATTTCATCCTCTGGTTCTATATCATGTATCCAAAAGTAGACCTTACCTTGATACTCTCCACTAATCCCTAATAAAATCTCATTGCCTCCTGGATCATTAGCAATTGAGACAAAATCTTCTGGTATTTCTCCTTCTAAAATCTCAAAAACTTTTGCTAAATTACTCTTCATATCCCCAATCCCATAAAACTTATTAACTAAACTTTCTCCTTCACTATCAGAGATTTTAAAAGTAGATTCTTGAGGGTATCCCCCATTGTATTCAAGTAAAAAATCAACATATTCTTTAGGTAACGTAATATCATACTCATGTTCAAATTCTTTTATATCATCTAAAGATATCTTTGGATTTTTGCTATTCATATTTGTCATATTTCCACTCCTTATTCTTTACTTACTTTCCCATTAACTTTAGATTGTCCACCAATATGTCTAAACTCTCTATGAATATCTTCATCAACAAGCATCATTGTTTCACCATCTTGATGATGATGCCATGAATATCCTTCAGGCGGTTTCCTACTATCGAAAATTGGTGGATCAGTATCTTTAGTAAGTTTAGCCTCTAAATTGGCATTTTCAAAGTCTTTCGGATTATTCTTAGGTGATTGTACCTCAATTTTAACAGGCTCTACATTTGGATGCATAAACGGTGTAAAATCTGGGTAACCATCTGGATATCTTACAGATACTCCAGACTTGTTAGTATAAGTCCAAGTTCCGTCACTATCAATAGAAATTTCCCCGCCCTTATCAAGCCACTTTTTAGGTATTGGTGAGTTCATCGGTTTAGTTTCCAATATTTCTTTAGTGAAATCTTCTAATTTTAATGGGTTACCATTACCCGCACCCTTATTTCCCCCACTACCAATCTTAACCTCATCACTAACGTTCAGTACAACCCTAACACCATTCTCTATTGTATGTGTATTTTCGATTACTTCGCGGGTTTTCCCTATAGAACCTGCCCCAGCTAATACAGGTTCTTCCCGGGGAACATGGAGGTATTTTCTTAACCCGGCAACCCCCTTATCCGCTACTTGTGCTACCTCTATTGTATCTTTTATGACCTTATTTTTCACGATATTGGCGCCGTTTTGGAAGGCTGCTTCTGCTCGTCGCAGGCGGTCTGTTCCAAACCTGGATGCGGTTTCTACTAAGTTACTAATACCAGAAGTAGCTCCCTGTTGGACGCCACCTTTCACACCGGAACTTAAGCCTAGCTTCCCCATATTATCACTAACACCTGTGAGGCGAACGGTGCTGCTGAATTTCGTTAAGCCGCTGACGCCTGGGACAATATCTAGCGGAGCCAACAATCCTCGCACCCATCGTTCAGATGTCCCGAGTTCCCGACCTGAGACTAAATCTTTTCCAGAGACAGCTGAACTTAATTCATAAGTACCGTATACAGCTCCCAACGCCATTCCAGCCGGTGGGCAGATTAGCGTTGCCCCAATAATTACCACTAAGGCACCAATCTGAAACCAGAATTCTTTATTTTCCTGCGTGTCACGAATCGATTCGTATTCGAAAGCTCGTGTATTGACAATGGCCTGTTGGTATTCCTTTTGAGAATAATCTTGATTGGGGTTTAGCTCTTTCCAAGCTTCGTATTCCAATTTCATTTGTTTTCCGTAGAAATTATCACCACTAAAAATATCGTCCAGGCTTATTTCGGGTTTTTCTATTTCTAACGAATTGTATGTACCAGCCGTAATATGAACCGTTTCACTAATGCCGAGCCGATTTTTTGTCGTGTAGTTGGAGATCGATAGATCACGCATCTCCTCTACAAACGCATCGATATCCTTAAAAAATCTTTCATCAATTGTCCGGTCAACGATATCGCCTACTTTTCCAGTAAACCGATGCAAGACTTGAAAGTCCTCATATAATGCCTGGTATTTCGATTTTTGACTGGTGTGGTGAAACGATATCACGCCATCGCTATCATATTTCGCGATTAACTGTTCAATATCCTCTAAATTATCACTTAAGTCCTTAAGGGGATCAATCATCCCTTTGCCCCAACGTCCTAGGCCGATTAAATCTCCAATTCCTTCACGCATCTTTTCCCAGTCTTTTGGGTTGTATTTTACATCCATCATAACCCCCTTGGATATTTTTCTAGGTATCTTTGCAACATCATCTCTGAATCTGATTGCCTAAAATTCCTTAGAGCAAAATACTAGAGTTGCTAATATTGGTGTGTCATTTCTTAGTTAATCAGAATCCGAATTACCTATTAATTTCCATCTATTAAATTATAAGAGAAAGAGCAATGCGAAAAAATGAGTAATTTGACCTATAACATTGTAAACGTTGTTGGAAAATGTAAATTGAACCAAGAGTACCTGTCACCACCCGATTTTTCTTGTTTCACAGATTTTTGTGAAACAAGATTTTTCGGGCGGTGACAGGCACCTATTTTTTTTTGAAGTACCCGGCTATTGCTGGAAACTTCTCGAATTCTTTTCTCATATCGCGAAATGAAATGAGCTCCCGCCCCCTTGTTAATTGGAAGTCTAGTGAATATTCGTGGCAGTTAAGAGGCGCTTTGCCAAACATTTCAGTATAGAATTGGCTTGCTTCAGAATCACTTTTTGCAAAGATAAAGACAAAATTCTGTTGATCCATTTTTAGTGAGAAAATGCCTGCTTTTCGAAAAACACCTAATACATTTTTGTTCGTCAATTCAGCCACTTTTTGTTTATCTGCTTCTTGCATATTAAATTTTGATATGTCATCTTCTAGTGTTATTTTTTTCTCGATAAGCAAGTGGTAAATACAATGAGCCAATGTGGATTCTTCATAAAGGATTGAATCGAAGTAAAGATCTCTTACAACCAAAAGTGCACACCTCACCTCAATGATTGATTTTCACAAAAACGATGGAATAAAATGGAATCTCATTCAGTTATTTAGATTTTCAATGCTTCCTGTGTGTTGATTGTATTGTGTAAAAATCGTCCCAATTGGACCATTACGATTTTTCGAGACGATGATTTCTAAGTGATGATTATCGGTATCTTTTTCATAATAGGATTCACGATACAAGAACAAAATGACATCGGCATCTTGTTCTACGCTGCCCGATTCACGAATATCTGACATCATTGGCCGTTTATTGGCACGTGATTCCACAGACCGATTTAGCTGAGCCAGACAAATGACAGGGCAATCAAAATCCTTCGCCATTGTCTTTAGTGCTTTTGAAATTTCCGTTACTTGTAAATGAGAATTCCCTCCGTAAGATTGACTCGCGCGTATTAATGTTAGATAGTCGATAAATAGAATCGGTTTCTTGTCTGGGTTTTCATGCAGTAACTTTCGGGTTTTCGCTCTCATTTCAGCAATCGTTTGCCCTGCTCCATCAAAAATATGTATATTCGTTTCACTAACGAGGCCAATGACGCTTGACCAGCTATTTTTTTGCGTTTCAGTCAACATCTTGTTCGGATTCCGCATTTTTGCTCGGTTATAGCCACCTGTCGATGCAACTAACCGTTTGGTGATGAGACGTTCTGGCATTTCCAAAGAAAAAATAATCGGCATATACCCATCCCAACCCGCCATTTTCGCAAAATGGAGCATCATATCCGTTTTCCCCATCGATGGTCTTGCCGCAAGTACGGTTACTTCGCCCTTCTGAAAGCCTCCTGTCATTTGATCGAGTTTGTTAATACCTGCTGAAGGATTTTTCTCTGTTCGTTGCTCTTCCCATGGCGCCTCATAAATATTTGTCAGTGCTTGTTGGATAGTGGTGTGATCTTCCATCTTCACTTGCGAAATTTTATCCAATTCTGAAATCACCCTATCAATCTCCCAATCATTCATTGTTGCTAGGGTTAAAATATTTCTTTTTTCCCGCTCTTTCCACTGATCAAGAATGAGGCTCTCAATATTGTCAAATTTCTCTATATCGGCGTGAGCTAGTAATTCAGACAAATAGCTCATTCCACCTAAAGACTCAAGATTAGGTACTGTTGTTAGTGAGATTAAATCAATATTTTTCCCCTTTTCGTTTAACTCCACCATTGTTCGCATGATGTCTTTATGCAGCGAACTTTCAAGTTGTTCAGGTTGAATGACCGTGTCTTTAAGTAAATAATCGGCCTTCATTAAGCTGCCCAAAAAAGCTTTCTCAGACACACTCATCATTCTTCACCTGCCGATAAATCAAGGACAAACTCCCCTGGGACAACTCTACCTAACTGCATACATTGGTTAAAATTTTTCGGTTTTTGTGCTCCTTTTTGACTCTCATGAAAATCTATTTCTTTTACACTCAGTAACGATTCATTTTCCCAGTTTTTAAGAATCGCACTTACATAGTTCAGGGTCCGCTTGTTGTTGGCACAGGCAATATTCATCGCTTTTAGGATGACTTCCTTTGGATGTAAGAAACGAGAATCATCGAGCCAAGCTAGTAACTGCTGCTTAGCATGTACATTTGTTAAACCAAAGCCATTTTCGTCCCAGAACTTAATGATGGCTCTAACAGCCTCTGCTTTTTGTTGATCCATTAAAGAGTTTTCGACCACGGGCTCCCTTTTAAAATCAGGATAGATTGTTAATTCTTTTTCTTGTTGTTTTTCTTTGGTTATTTCTTTTTCTTCTTTTTGCCCACGTATCGTCTGACGAGTCGTGAACGCACCGTCTGACACCAAGAAATCAATTGTTGATTGTGTATCATTTTCGCCTAGATATGGGACTTCATGATTTACCAAAGTCTGTTCTTGTTTGCAAAAGGAGTCAAACAGGTTGCGGATATCTTGATTTGGAATGGATTGTGAAATATATCGAATGAGAGAATCATCCTCGACCTCTTTTAATTCGGAATGGATACAATCCATAATCGGCTTCCCGCCTTTGTTCAAGTTAGATTTTGCCCAGTTATTTAATGCAATCTCCCTTGTATCAGGATTATAACGAATCAACTTGTGATGCTGTATGAACCGCTCCATTAACGCCTGAATCGTCTCAATCGAATAGCCCGTATCAAACGCCATTTGTTTCTTCGTAATTTTATAAATACCAATTTGAGTTGTTTGAGGATTCGTCTGTAAATAAAGGTAAAAATACTTATCCTCCGGACTCATCTCTTCCGAAACAATTGGATTATTCCAAAAATCCGTACGTACCATTCTAAACTTCGCCATCTTCATCATTGCCCCTTTTCACAAGATATTTTCCACCCTCTATATAGGTTTGAATGGTGAAAAAGGACATGGTGGTTTTTTATTAAAATATGACAATTTGGTGATAGTTCTAAAAATTAAATATTAAATCAAAAAATTGAAAACCCAGTAGAACGGTTTTATTAGTCTACTGGGTTTTCTTAGTTCATCTATTTTTTCGCTTTAATTGTCCAAATTGATTATGTAGTAGTGATGAACACAAGCCGATTATTGCGGTCAGATATTATGAAGGTACTGATACAACGGAAGCTGAAGAAATATGTATGTGATATTAAATTGTCATCTCGCCAAATTCTCACACTTTTCTTCCTAGCCCAGTGTAAAAATAAGACTCCTTGTTAGTACTACCATCATGAGCTCTCGATTCTCAAACAAATCATTTTCTTATTGTCTCACTTAAATATAAGCTGATTTAATAAAAATTAAAGTAAAAAACCTTGAAAGGCATTTAGCCATTCAAGGTTAACATACAGAAAATCACAATATAGATTTTCGTTCCAAATCAAATATATCTATCTCATTCTCTTCAAATAATTCCTCTAATGAATCTGTTCCTTTTTCTTGGGCAAATATATACTCATTCTCAGAAATTGGAACAGCGAGTAACCAAGCTACCTTCTTGTGTGGAAAATCAAGCGTCTTTAAATCTTCCCACAAAAATGGTGATACAAATAGAACATGTTTCATTTCACTATTAGGATAATACATCTTTATCATATCTCGAAAAACTCTACCATGAGATACTAAAAAGTTTGAATTTATAATACAGAAAGCACAGGTTGCCAACACATTAGGAAAATGTTTAAACTCTGATGCACTAGCTCCAACAATTTCTATTCGTAAAGGAGTTCCATCAACAGTATATTCAATTGAATGGTCGGAGAGTCCAATTGTTGAGTATGATGTAATACCTTCATAAGGTCTATCAGCGGTTGAAAGCAAATCAATATTACAAACATTACTTTCATCCCAGTATTTCGAAACTTGTGGTTTACCCCCAAAAGCTTGTAAAGCTGACTTTGCAATTATTTTATTTTCACTTGAAATACTCATAATACCTCTCCTAATACCTCATTACAATCTTAATCTCCAAAATAATTGTCAGTCAAGTCTTCACCTTTATGACTTCTATTAGTAGAAGGTAACTCAGGTCGCTCCCAGGCTTCGACAACATCGATTTGAGCTTGATAAAATGCCTTTATCGCTGTAGCGGTTTTCCCCTTAAAATCATCCAACTGAACAATTTCCACAAAAGCCTGCTTTAATTGTTCCAACTGATCTTTAAGTGTTCTATACTCATCGGCACGTTGTTTCATGGCCAAACTCAAGGTTTGAGATTCAAAAACTTTTAGATCTGACATTACTCACATTTCCTTTTAATTAAAATAACGTTTGCGCATCATTGTTGAGTAGAGATTCAGCAAATGATCTCCCCCAACTTGTAAAATATCCCATTATTTTATTATAAGGTAACGTCATTTACGACTGTATATGACATTTGGACTATTACCACACAACTATAGATAAAAATGCCCTTTTTGACTCTTTGCCATTTAGTTGAGCGTGAGAATCAGTGCAGTATAAATAATAGATAGTCAATTAATTTTTTAAATAAAAAGACAGTAATGGCCTCCTGATTCTAAATCATTTGATTGTTCAACAACCTATGATGTATATTGAGGGCCTGTATGATGAAAATGGAAAATTCATTTCAAGGGTACATCTAAATGACATAACCTTTCCAGATGACAATGCAACCCATTACCAGCCATCACTTTCATAACATAATCTCCTCACAATTAAATTAGGGTATAAATTCCGTTTTATGTAAACAACTATAATTTTAATCAGAAAAAGTATTTATATTCCAAAATTCCCACAACGAACCTACCCATTGTAAATGAAATTTTTAAAATAAATTAATAAGGCTTCCCCTTTCCACTGATTAAGAGAGTGGCCAATTTTAGGCACATGACTTGAACAAAAATATATCCTTCTCAACAATCCATGTTATGATTAAAACTAGTAACTAACAGTAGGTGATAAGCTTGAAGAAAACAGTAAAAGTAGTCGCAGCCATTATCGAAAATGATCAAAACGAAATCCTTTGTGCCTTAAGATCTCCGCAAATGGCAATACCAAATATGTGGGAGTTTCCTGGTGGGAAAGTAGAGCCAAACGAAGATATCTTCACTGCTTTAAAAAGAGAAATTCAGGAAGAGTTGCATTGCGAGATTGAAACGAAGGAATTACATAATGATAACACTCATGAGTATTAAACCTTTATCATTAACTTGATTGCGATTAAATGTAGCATCACCGGTGGAACGCCAACACCAACAGAGCACTCCAATTTAATTTGGCTTAAAAGAGAAAATCTGCTCTCTCTAGTTTGGGCTCCAGCTGATGTACCTGCAGTTGAATTATTAGTTCATGAAAAATAGTCTTCTCCGCGGAGAAGACCATACTTTTTTAGTGAACTCAGTAAAGAGTTTCACCGGTAATTCATTTTCTAACTCAAGTTGTACGGTTATCGGGTTA
Organism: Bacillus marasmi; assembly: GCF_902168435.1. GTDB lineage: Bacteria > Bacillota > Bacilli > Bacillales > Cytobacillaceae > Bacillus_BU > Bacillus_BU marasmi. The sequence goes on along the minus strand of NZ_LR656164.1, from coordinate 438,216 downwards.
TTCCCTTCAAAACGAATCGCATTACCTTTACCTATATAAATGAACGGTTCATTTTTTCCATCTATTTGTTTATACTTTCTTACAAATAAATGGAGATTAATTCCCCTATTCTTATTGTAGATGATGTTTTGCCCGGTATTCGTATGTTGGGCTGTTGTATGTGGTGTTTGCCATTGGAAATGACGTGTGTCTACTATTTCATCCTGATAATTCAGTCTCTTCTCAACATCGACCTCTTTGTGCAAGTCAATATAAAGGAAATAATCTTTGCCATTCGTGAGCAAACCTGAACCCCTATAGGAACTATGGCTTTTTCTAAAATTAGACAGTAATGCTGCATCAGCCATCTTAAATTGCTCATATAGCTTGAAGTGTGGAACTCCATAAAACTCATTCCGAAATTCTTTCTCGTATCTAAAAATTCCGTAATGAACAATATCTTCAATATATTTCTTATACTTAGGATTTCCTAGTAGGCTGTTAAAAATTGGAGTCTTAATAAGCTTATTTTCGGTCAAAGAAAATAGCTTCAGCTGACTCTTAAGCTGACCGCTGTCATAAAAGTTTTGGTTCCAGCACTCAAAAGCATGTAATAAGCTATCATGATCCACATCTTTTATCACTTTCAGAATCTCATTCTATGGGTTTTGTTTGTATTCTGACAAGTACAATCCTTAAAAATATCTCGCTTGACGATAATGGTTGAGTTTCTTTGAAATCACTGAAGTATATCTGAATCATGGATTAACTTGAGTCATAATAAAGATGACGCTTATCCTTATCAATCCAATAAATCTTGCCTTCTAATTCTGCTTTTTGCCAATTATTTAAAGCACTGTCTTTTTCTTTTGGTCTCTGACCATAAAGATCTTGATAAATCTCAAATGCATCAACAATCACTTGCCTTATATCTTCTGGTGTTTCTGAAAGCTGTCTTAAAGTAATTCTCCCTTTTTTAAGTAATTCTGCAATTTCTTTTATTTCTGTTTCTAATTGCGGTAGTCCCTTCATGTTCGAAAGAATGAATGAGACTTTACTGGTTCGATCCATGGTTTTGCCTCCCTGAATTACAGGTCGAAGACAACACAATTGCATCTAATAATTACTTTTAGTTTCATCCATTATGCTTAAAAGCCTACGTTCAAATTTACCCATTTCATTTTCAAAGGAACCTCTAATATCAATCATTTGATTTCTTAAGAATTTTATCTCAGATAATATTTGCTCCAATATTTCACCTGAAGTTTTCTCCACATTCACTTCATTTAAAACATCGTCCATCTTATAATATTCAACCTGTAGAGGTAGGATGTCATGTAAGTTTTCAGTCTTGTTTGAATTTCCTAAAGAAACCTGTTCGAGCTTTGTGGTATCACTTTTATTTACTAAAAGCAATGTTTCTAACCTACTTATTCTTTGATCTTGGGCTTCTAAAATTTTATATATTTTCGTAATTTTTTCTGAAATATCGTCACCAAGGCGTTCAGAATTCCACGTGATATCTTTTTCATGAAGACCTTTACTATTTCCTCTTTATCTTCTGAAGCAAAATCAATCTTATAAGTCTTTCCAGCAACTTCACGTACCGTTTCAGAAATTAACGATAAATATCGTTCTCTTAACCAGTCAACCGCAAATTCGTTTTTTGCTTTTACGATAACGACATCATCACATTTTTCAGCGATCGTATCTACAAACCATGTTTGAAAGCTTGGCTTAGATATTGAATCGTTAATCCTATTCAGAACCTTGGACCATAAATCCATTCATACACACTTCCTTCCAATAAATATAGAAGACAATTTGTATTCCATTTCTATTAAGAAAATACTTTTATGTATTTTTCTTTTCGTGTTCCATACACCATATTTAAAGTGTTATTGCCCCTTTTAAAATTTCATCTCTTAAACTCCAATGAATTGAATTTTCCGTTACTACATCCACACCAACATGAAGGAGGTCCTCTAATTCTTGCTTAAACCCTATCAAATCAAATAAACTTCTTCCTTCTTCAAAAGTCACAATTAAATCAAGGTCACTAGTTGGACTATTGTCTTGTTTAGCGACTGAACCAAAAATTCTTAACTTTGTAATACCATATCCACCCGTGGGCATCAAAATCCGCTCACGATTTTCTTGAATAAGACTTTTTAACACAGAACCCCGCCATATTTTTATTCTAACTAAAAAAATTACTAAACTACAAAATTTTATTTATTCATCCGCATTCTCTACAATGAGGGTGACTCTCTTATTAACGCACAAACCTTTTTGAAGCTTCATTTGCTGATAGTAATATTTACGATTTCTTCGGAGCGAAAAGAAAAATCTTTTATTTTTATGAGCTCATCTTTTCCATTCGACCATTCAGATAATGCTTTAAATAACTCCACATCAGAAACGCCTGATAAATCAATCCAATCATTTTTTAGCATTAAAATAATTTCGAACATTTACAATCAGCTCCAGTTAAATTTCATCCATACTGTACTTTTTTTACTCCAATGCCAAGAATTCAAAATTACTATCTAACGGAGATATTATAAACTCATCTGGTAGTAGATTGTCTTCATAAAATTCCGGTTGGATATAATACACTAATGACTTATAGTCGAATCCAACTATTTTATAAAATTCCCCTTTTTTAAAAATGAGAACTCCTTCCTCTATCACATCATTCTTACATTTCACGTGTGTGAATTTGCTCATGAGTTCATCATCCTTCATGCATATACTCAGACGAAATCAATCCTTGTAATTTCGAGGATTGACTCGCGCTTTAAATTAATTATAACGCATTAAGTACAGTTGCTTCAACGCGTTAATTTGATAAATAATTTGTAAATGCTATTCGTCTTTACTTTTTTTACATTATCCTAGCGGGATTAATTATCATTACAATCAATACTATAATAACAGCCTTTATTCTTCTAATTCTTCAAATCTTTTAGCCTCTTTCCACACTTCTAAAATATCTTTTCCCTTAAATCCATTTACAAAATTCAAATATTTCAAACCATAACATGCTCCTTGCTCAATAGCGTCTATCCATTTATTTACTAAAAAGTCCCGAAGTTCATCAGGAATGCCTAGAACGCGAATTCCTTGAAAACTTAGTTCCTTTCCGCCCTCTATAAAGCATACAACTATATGTCGGCTCTCTATCCATAAATCCATCGTTCCTTGACAATCAGGATCGATGGGATTTAAAGGTAAATAATATAAATATGGGTCACTTTCTGGACCGATTTTCATTATTGGCATAACATGACCATTTTTTTCATATACCCCAATCTCAATAGGAGTGTTCATCAAAAAATGAAGTTCTCCATCATTCTCCCTAAATTGATTCTCCCAAACAGATATTATTACCGAATTCACATCGCTCATTGCATGCATGGTTGCCCCCGTCGGCTCATCATGATTTATATGAAGACATGGTGAATACTTTACAAAATAATCATTAATTGCATTTACTATCACGGATAAAACCTCCTAAGTAATAATCTTACTGATATAAAGATTTCGAAAAATATTAATAAGAAATATATTTTTTTCTTTTTCCTACTACATATGGAAAATATTTTCACACAAATCTAATAGAACATATTAAACTTAAAGTAGCCTACTTCCATAAGTTTTTACGAAGAACCTGGTCTATTCATTTTCTAGAAATTTAACCTTATTAACTGATAACCAACACAATATTTCATTGAAATCAAATTCTGAAATTTTTGTGAACCTAGTGATATTCCCATCTTTAAACACTAACTTTAGAAATCTATTCGATTTTTGTATTTCTGCATTTTTTATTTCATTCGCAAAAATAATAAAGAATCCATCTAACGTCTCTAGTTCAATACTGGGACCAAATATATCTGATATAGGATCATGCCTTACCCAAGGTGCTGTCATTGTTGTTATATTCATAATCAACACTTCCTTCAAATAATTTAATAAAATTGATTTCATATAATACGAGATTATTGTTTGATAATTTCCCTGAATTTCACATTAAGGTTTTCCTGATATTCCTTTGAAAGCTGCTTTGCACCCTCAAGAATTAGATTTAAATAATCTTTGTCTGGTTTAATTTCAATATTTGATTTATTAACAACCGTATAAGTGATTACTTCGAGTAATTTCACATTTCCATTCAGTTGGACCTTAACTTTACAACGCTTGTAGGCTTTAGGTGCCCCCTCCCGTGTGTCTAATTCTTTGAAAGAGCCAACTTTAAACACTATTCCTTCCATTTTCTCTCCAATTTCCGGAACAATATCTGCTACTCCCCCATTTCTATTAGTTGAAAAACGTGTAAAACCTAATCTATAATCATATAAAGTAGCAGGTCCTACCAACTCTGCATCTACTGTTCTTGCAATATCCTTTAAATCCATACAGCTACCATATGCAAAATATAAAAATGGTTGTTACTCTTTTTCAAATTTATATAACTTCCAATCACCTTGTTTAATTTTTGTTTTTAACATCGATTCCTTTTTCTCAGAAATAACATATACATATGCCAGTTTTTCACCTGAATCATGAGATACAAATTGTTGCATACGCTCGAATAAATTTTGTTTACCACCCGGATGAAAGCCTTCTAATTTATCCAGCTTTTGCAACTCCTCATCTGACACAAGATATAAGTCTCCATAAACCCTTCCACGTGATGATTGCTTCATTGCAGGGGAACCTAACCCTGTATCATATAGTTCACCCGTGGTCCATGCTTGTCTAGCCACTAAAATTGCATCCTTTAACAAATAATGATTTCTTTCATCGTCTCTCAAAGTTCCGTATGTAAAAACATAATTCTTTTTGTCCACTTTCATCACTCCATTTCTTTGATTTAAGACAAGTATAATAATGGCCACTGACATTCACTGACAAAAAAAAGACCAGGTTACCCTAGTCTAAATAATCATATAAAGTATTTTCATATTGAGAATTATAAATAAGGCAATACGTATAATTACCCGGCAATGTCGTTCCATTAAATGTAAATCCTGTTGGAGCAAGTTTATTTTTACGAAAACGGCTTGTGAATTTTTGAAACTTGTCCTTTTGTTGTTTATTATATTCGTATCTTTCCCTATAAATAACCGGATATAGATCTTGAATTTCACAATTTGGTCCCTGCATTGCCATTGCAAAAAGTATGTTCACTTCTTTTGGAGATAAAGAAATTTCCTTACCAAAAAGAAAATATTTTTGCTGCACTAAATCTAGAAATAAATCATAACTTTCCGAGGGGTTAACACTCCGAAACTTGATTTCGCTTATTCGTTTTTTTAAAGTTTGTTCAAAACGGTCATTAGATGTGAAAACATTAATTTTTTCTTCCAAATGCTCATCATCTTCAACATCTCCATCGGGCTCATAGTCTCCTAATATTTCAATTTCCTCTCGCATATGTGAAGCTATCGTATCATTAGATTTCCTTAAATCACGGAGGTAATTCGAAGCTTCATTCACTTTAATGACATCATCAAAATATTTGAGTAAATACCCTCTGCAGCGATCTTTTATATAGACTTCATCATTTTCATTTTTTATGAGTTCTTGAAATAAGTCTAAAGCTTGTTTTTTCTTTTTTAAAAGAAAAAGAGTTACAGCTTTTCTGTATTTTAGGAGTGGGGTAAGTTCCACCTCTTGTTCAAGTTTTTCTAGCCTTTCCAGGGCAACATGCCTCAAATGGTGATCTGTTTTTTCATCCAAAATAAGTTTATCTGAAATTTCATAAACCTGATGTAATATCTCAGGATTATTACTTTGAAGATACTCAGAGAAAAGCCTATCAAATTTTTTTTGCAATTGTTCGTTCGCCAATATGGATCACCCTTTTTGATCAACTTTATTTTCATGAATTGGATTATAAATTTTCAAGGGAATTATGTTTCACGAAAAAACAAGAGCCTAACCATATTTTAGTAGACTCTTGTTGTAAAGTACGGCTTTCTTCTAAGAATCAATTGGTACCAGTTTAATGGGATAAAAGAGGTACAGGTTCCTGGTTATTAATTTCGATAACCTGAAATTCCTCTTTCTTCGAAACTTCCTCCATAAGTTCAAGTAAACTAGAATGGTGAGTGAAGAAAATAATTTGAGTATGCATCGATAACTCTTTTAAAATCTTAAGTGTTTCCTTCGAACGTTTATCATCGAAATGTATTAAAATATCATCGACAATAAATGGAATCGGTTCATTTTCAGCCACGTATTTTTCAATACTAGCAATACGAAGTGATAGATAAAGCTGATCTTTGGTCCCATCACTCATACCATCAATCATTACCTTTTCACCATCTTTACGTACTCCCATTAAAATTTGTTGGTCCTTATCATCGTAATCTACGGTTAAATCAGTAAAAGATTGCAATGTTAATTTCTTGAAAATTTCTCCTGCTCGTTTGATAATTGGATTTTGGTTCTTATTCCGATAATCTTCAATTCCTCTTTGCAACAAAATGGACGCTAACTTCAATTGGATATATTCATCAGTTACCGAAGCTATTTGCTCATGAATACTATTTCTCTCTTGTTCTACTTGCACAGAGGCCGTATTATTCCCTTGCACAATATCCTCATATTCTTTTTTTATTACTCCATAAGCCTGTTCAAGTTCGGACCGTGTATCATCATGCGTTTTTATGTCATGGTCAATCTCATCAAGCTCAATAACAATTTTATCGGAATCATAGTTCATAGCTTCATCTATTAGTCCTTGGATTGATTTACCTTCGCCAAGTGTGAGCATATCCTCTTCGATGTTTTTACATTCCTGGTCAAAGTTCTTCATCATTACAAATTTATCCTCAATGACTTTCAGATCATCTATGTCTTTGCAATTTGCTAATTTAAATAAATCGTTCAAAACGCTGTCTGCCTCTGCAAATTCCTCCTTAGACTCTTTTAAGTAGGTCTGTTGGCTGGCCATTTGATTAGTAAGATTTGCATGAGTAACTTTGTCATTTCTAGCCTGCTGCCATACGCTATAAAGTTGGTTAACAGCGATATCGTGATTAATATCATTCAAAGGTAATCCTACTGTTTCAAAAAGTTTCTCTACCCTTTCATTGAATATGGAAATCTGATTTTGAACTGCGTCTTTATCCTTTTCAATCTTAATTAATTCTTCATAAGCCTTTGTACAATCTTCATACTGTTGAATCAATTTTTCGGCAACCGTGATAGGGGTTTCGGTGGAAATGCTCGTATTTTGGATTGCTTTATTCCAGGATGCAGTCCAACGTTCAAGTTTCCGCTCTTGTTCCTGAATTTCATGCTTATTATCACTAATTTCAGTATTTAATTCAGTAATTTTTGTTTTCAACCCATTTTCTTTATTAATTAGCTCTCGTGTTGACTTTAATTTATTATCTGCAAAAGTTAACAGATCTTCCAAGGACTTATCCTTCAAATCACCGCTATTAACATTTAATACAGTGAGTAACTCACCCTTTAGATTATTGCTTTTTTCTTCCATTCCCAGCAAATCTTCTTTGCTAGTCTCATATTCATTAATCAACGCATGAATTGATTGGTATCTATCAAGCCATTCTTTCATTTCTCCAGGTGATAACGGGCTAATCTGTAGAGGTTGCCAAAGTTCCTCCCACTTGGTTTGCAAAGAAAGCAATTCTCTTTGAATTCGAACTTCTTCCTTAGAAAACCCGGAAATTTTTTTCTTACATTGTTCAATATCAGATAGAAGCTTGTTTTTCTCCCCCACTTTTTCAGCTTCAAGTCTCATCGTATCAGCAAGTTGATCAGCTTGACGAACCTGTTCCTCATAAACTACTTCAATATTTTGCCCATTTGTATAAGCTGGAAGTAACTCATCATCCCACTCACCCGTTTGTAGTTTTGTTCGAATAATGTTCCAGCCATCATTCCGCTTTGAACGAGTGCCTAATAATTGTTCTTGCGAAGGAATCTCCAATAAAGAATCCAATTTCCGAATACTCTCATCGTAAAGTTCAATGCTATTCTTCTGTTCCTTTATATTTTTCTTTGTTTGATCGAGTTCATTTTCAAGATCATTCTGCTCTTTTACGAATTTCTTAACCGTTTCAGTTAAAATAGGGACAGAAAACTGCAAAAATTCCTCATACGTCCCCTTCCAGAGAGCTAAATCACTGATTTCGTCTTTTATTTCTCTTTCTTTTTGACTACAATCTTTCTTAAGTTCTCCGATATTCTCTTCAATAGCTCCAGCTCGCTTAACTTTATCAATTGCAGCCTCTAATCCCTCGATTACCGGAAGCTCTGGTATGTTGGCAAACTCTTCAGTTTTCTTTTCAAGATCTTTGTCTAACTTTTTATTTTCATTTTCCAAATTCCTAAGCTCAGAATCTAACAAAGGTTTTTGTTTAATTAATTCCTTGATAGTCTCTTTTTTCTCAGCTGATAAACGGAATAAATCAATATTCTCTAGGTCGGCATGAACCGAATCAATTTCTTTCATAATTGAGATGACTTGATTTTTTATCTGAACTTTTGTTCCTTCCAGTTCTGGGATTATGTGAATATTATTTTGATAGGATTTCACATCACGATAAAGGCTATCAATGATAGTAGCTTGCGACAAAACCTTTTCTGGAATGGATATGGAACCCAATTGTTTATTAATAGCCTCTATTTCTCCTTCTATTCTACGTATTACCTTTCGAGCTTCGTTACATTGATTTTCGACATTTCTACGAATCTCTACTATATTATCAGGCAAATTGGGAATTTCACCCAGGGCCTCGATTTTTTCGTTTAGGTCTTTTCGTTTAGAAATCCTGGGCAACATTAATCTAATTCTCTTTAGCATATTTTGGTTGTGACGAAGATTCTTAATTTTATCGATAAGTTCATCAATTTCTTTTTTTCCTTGCTGATAGCGTTTCTCCAATTCCTTCCAATCATGTATTTTTAACTGAGCTTCTTTCATTTTCTTTTGGAGCTCTTTTTCGTGTTGTAATAGCTTATTCAATTTAGGATTTGATCCCGATTTTTTATATAAATTACTAGTTTCCTTAGAAAGATTATCCATTACTTTTCGTAAAATATTAATCCCTGTTGCTGCTGAAAAAATACTTTCCCCTACACTACCACCGCTTTGCAGTATACTTTCGCCGCCTTCCCGCAAAATAACATGATCTAGTGCAAACATATTCGAGAATTGAGAATTTGGCATGCCATGTATAAATTGTTCCACAACATTTTCATTCATAGGATTACCATCTAAATCGAGAACTGTATCCTTTCTTCCTTTTCTTCGAATAAAGGCAAGCGTTTCCCCTTTCGAATCACGCAATTGACCTTCAATTCGCAACTTTGAATTATTGTGGAGAAATCCATCAGTTGTTCTCTGGGGGAAACCATAAAGAAAATCATTTATAGAGCGCAATGTTGTACTTTTACCTGCTTCGTTTGGACCATACAAAAGGTGAAAGTTTTTCGTTGAATCAAACGACAAATGATATTCAGTAAAATGACCGAAAGCTTTTAAATTTAAATAATCAAATCGCATTATGCTTCCACCCCAGATTCTGTAAAATAATAAAGAATTAGATCTTCCAGGTTATCAATACGCCTTTTTATCACGTCCGTATTGGTAAAATCAAATCCATCTTCCCCATTCCGCAGCTCATACGGAAGTGCTTGATGGATGTCTTTAAACTCCTGCAGAATTTCTTCTAAAATGTCTTCATCATGAGCTACACGCTGAATATAATCCAGAATGATTGAAACTGGTGTATGTTGTGCTTTTAATTCCTCAATATTTATTAAACGAGTAGTTTTTATCTTTATTTTTTCAATCCATAACTCATCAAACTCTAACGATAATGATCGTAAATTATTTATATACTGCTCTTTATTTACCAACAATTCTTGATGAATCTTTGATGCACCCTCAATAACAATTCTGACTGCTAAAAAGCGCCCATCTGTATGTTGATATTTTTCTAGAAGTTGCTCCCGTGCAACTTCAAATAAATCTTCGACACTATTCATTGCACTCGCATCGATTTTACATAATTCCCATCTAAGAACATCAAGTGGTAAATGTGTAACTGAATTTATCTCTCCGTTACTCACTTCAACTAACGAACATCCTTTTTCGCCAGTTTCTTTTATATGTCTACCTTGAATATTACCCGCAAAAAGGATAACTGGATCCTTTTCAGATAGGAACTCCCTTATATGTATGTGCCCTAATGCCCAATAGTCGTAACCTTTTTCTTTCATATCCTCAATCGAACATGGTGCATAATTTTCATGGCCCTCGTGTCCTGTTGCACTTGTATGAAGGATTCCAATGTTCAGGTGACCTTCAATCCTACTTGGATATTTCTTAGCAAGGTTTTCTTCAACTGCTTTAGATGCAAAGCCTTGTCCATGAATGGCAACACCCAATTCGTCTATTACTACCGTTTCAGCCCTCTTTGTAGAAAATTCGTATACATTGTTTGGTAGTTTAAGTTCTCTTGAAATGATACTAGCAGCATCATGATTTCCACGAATAAGAAATACTTTAATATTTTCTTTCTGTAATCTAATCATTTGTCTTGTGAAAAATAAACCAGTATTGTAGTCCTTCCAGTCACCATCATATAAATCACCAGCAATAATCACGAACGAAACACGCCTCTCGATCGCTGTTTCTACTAGATTATTAAACGCATCTCGTGTGGCATTTCGTATTTTCTCTACCGGTGCTCCTTCATATTGCTCAAGCCCCTTTAAGGGACTATCCAAATGGATATCTGCTGCATGGATGAATGAAAAAGATGACAAAAAAACCCCTCCCTAGTTAGATATTTTGAAATCTATTAAAAAAAATGACGCTTTAGGGTTATGGTTCCCGCCACTAGGTTGAGTTGGGGAATCGCTAGAGAATGAATCTTTTTAACAAAATGGTGTTTAACATGGTGGTGGTTAATGCTTGAGGTTTGTTTCTAAGATGAATAATTTAAAAAAGCGCATTTCGAATATAAATTCCAGACATGTTTTATTGTATTTGGTATTAATTTTCCTTTATTAACATTTTACAACAATTTTTCTCAAACAATTTTCCATTTTAGGGCAAAGTAGCAACATTTTTTCATACTTTGGTCAAAGTTTGTAGTGAAAAGAGTATGTCCGAATTACAAAGATAGCGAACATAAAATAAAGCAACGGTATTACCGTTGCTCAACGAAATTTTCAACTACATTTCTACAGAAGCATTTGAAGGTAAAGAATCCTGTTCAAGGGGAACATTCTTTAAAAAGTTGTTAATGAACCATTTTAAGTTTAATCTACGATTTCTAATATACAAATCAAAGATTTTTTGTGCCGGTAATTTTATCAAAAGGATATCTTCTAATTGAAGAGCTTGTAAAAATCCAATATTCACCTTACCAATTTGCTGAACTTCATTATGCTCACTTGGGAATAATAATACATTTCGGATCTCATGCATTTGATTTTGTTGGATATACTTTGTAAACGCTAATTGATACAAGTACTGCTTGGTAATATCTTCCACTCCGGGTTGGAACCTTAATTCCCTATCTGTTAACATGATGAAATAGTATTTAGCATCGGAAATAATGAAATAATTTCTTTCCGAACGGTAAATGGAGATAATATCCGGGATTAAAGTGTTAGCTTGATGTGTTATTCCTGTTGTGGTGATCCAATTCGGTTTATCTATATGCTTTTTGAGTTCTGGATATTCGTTATTTAGGATATAAGAACAAGTTTTTTCCCAAACAATCTCAAACTTCCTTGTTCCATAAAAGCTAATTAGCAAGCATTCCTGTTCCATCTGTTCTCTAGATATAAATGAGTGCAACGCCTTGAGAACCATCTGCTTCCGATTCACGAACTGAAGATTCAGTTCGTTCTGAATTCTCGATAATATATCTTGTGGGGTTCCGAATACATCGTCATTTACTTCGAAATGAACAGGTTCAAAACCTAAATATTCCTGTAAACCTGTTCTATTTAATATCACAGTACATTCATTTAGGACAAACTGATGTAATAATCGAAAATAATTTTCTTCATCTTGAAGAGTGGCGTTTGTATAATATTCTAAGTAAAAAGGGGTTACACCATTGAAAATAGGTTGGAATTCATCGATTGTTTTTTGCCAATTTATTTCATTTTCTCCCATAAGGATATGAATCGATTTTTCATTGGAATATAATCCGTTTTCAATATAATCCGATATCAAATAAATAATTAATGATAAGATATTATAGTTAGTGTTATTTTCCACATTTCCAAGACTTTCAATATCATCTTGATCTAGATTTTCCCGTTTACTATATTCTCTAAAAAGGATTAGCAATTGTTTAATAACCGCTTGTTCATCAGATATTTCAATGAATTTTGGTAGGCAAAAAACCACTAGACCTTTAATGATAAGTACACCAACAAATTCAAAACTAAATCGCTTATCCTCTCGTTTCTTTAGAATTTTTCGATCTTGTAATTCTTTGAGAGCACTTTCAAAGTCAGGGACTTCCCTTAGTTTTTCTTTCAATTCAGGAATTGTGTATGGTTGAAGTTCTTTTAAAAAAATCTGTCTCAATGTTCATCACCCTGTTACTCTAATGTCTCAGCTAATTGCAAAGATAATTGATTATCTTCGTTCTGTTCCACATAGCTGATGTTATTAACAGAAAAATCAAATATATTAATGCCAGTGTCATAGGCCGCTAATAATTTTGAGAAAGTATTATATAAAGGCAAAAAGAACTTTCCTTTTCTATGTTTAAGAACATCTTCATACAAATACATCAGTAACTTGCTTTTAAATATGTCATCAATTTTTGGTGAAGTGAGCTCTTGATCACTGAGAAAAAATGGACCAATCAGCTTGTCTTCATTAATATTTAAATCGGAATCAGACAATCGATCATTGATTTTATTTCTTAATGTATTCCACTCAATTTCACCAAAAGGTTTCAGATTTATTATTTTTCCTTTAATCTTCTCACTGCCTGCGTTGATATCGATATACTCAAAATTCCATCTTCTCTTAAAAGCAGCATCCATCGGTTGTACTCCCTGATCAGCGCTATTCATCGTAGCCCATATATAAAAGTTATCGGGTAATCTTATTTCAAGTACATCCTCTTCTACCAATTCGCATTCATTCACTAGGTATTTTCTCATATCCTCTGATGTATGAATCGAATATTCGCTTATTCCTTGATGATTGCGATCAAGCAACTGGAAAACATCGCCAAATACAGTCGCGACATTAGCTCTATTGATTTCTTCAATAATTAATAAATAATTTTTATCTTCATTTATTTGTTTGCTTTTAAATGCTCTGACCCACAACCTTAAAAAAGGACCTGGGACAAACTCGTAGGAAATATATTCAATCATATTTCCATTTTCTATTCTCCGCTTCGGTATTGGTTTATAGGTACCTACAAACTGCGCATACGAATAATTAGGGTGAAAGGTTACTCGTTCAAATTGATTTTCCATAAAATATCTGTCTTTATCTTCATTGATTTTATAACTTTTCCCCGTTCCGGGAGCTCCAAAAAGGATTCGGTTATGAGGACGTTCAATTGGTTCATATGTATACGGTGTGTCCTCATCTCTAGTCTCGTCCTCTTCATGAAACCTGTGAAGAATGTCCCTATTTTTCAAGTATAAATAAATATTTTGAGGCTTGAATGTAACTGAGTTATAAGCTGAACTTTGGTCTGAATATAGACCAAATAAACGAGCTGGTTGAATGTCTTTCTTTGTATTGACACGGTAGGCACGATTAGAACCACTCGTTAAAATCTCCTCTGGCCAAGCCACAATAATGGATTGATTGATATCTTCATCACTCTCTATGACATAGAGCCCAAATATTAACTTATTAGGGCAATCAATATCTTTTAAATCTTGGCCCTGAATACGTTTTTCATAAGAACTACCAGAGTCTGGATTATTACTATTTGGGCGGGCGTCATTTACCACATTCACTAAAGCCACATTATATTCTAGACATTCGGTTGTGTGCGGATTGGTTAATCGGGTGGGAATAAATTTGCTAATATCACCTTCTATTTCGCATTGCCATCCATCTCGCTCAAATATTTGTTTAATTAATTCAATTCTCGCTTTTCCTCTATTTCTTTGTGAACTAACTGATGGTTTCCAAACTAAGGAACCATCATAATCTACTTCCCATCTTTCATTTGTCATGATTTAGCCTCCCTACATTCAATATTATTACATAAATTTCCCTAAAAAAGTCAATCATAGTAGATATATATAAAACAAAGTCGACTAGGTCATCACCCTAATCGACTTTGTATATACCAGATATTATTTTAATCTTGATTTTGTAGAGATTTATGCATGTTTTTACTGAAATATGCTTCCTTAATACTTTTTGCAATTACTGAACTTAATAATGGAGGAACAGCATTACCCAATTGTCTCCATTGATCTTTAAAATCACCTTCAAGATGATAATCATCAGGAAAAGTTTGCAGCCTTTTTAATTCTTCAATTCTTAAAAATCTATTTTTCCAATGAAATGGACCTTGGTTATTCGAAAAACTTGCCTGAATCGTCCAAGATGGTCGATTAGGAGATAATTTAAGCAAGAATGTCCAATATCTTGATTTCCATTTAAAAACAGGATCGGGATGTCCTCTTTTTTCTGTATAGAATAAATAATTATCTCCAGGTGGAATATCTTTTAACAAATCATAATGCTTTGCTCCTGGCCTTTGGTTCATTTCTTCTTCTGTGATGTTATCAAATTCAGCCATAACATCTCCGCATGTTACCCAGGGTAATTTGTTCCCTTCTTGCTTTTCCGCATGCGTTTCTTCAGGAAAATCAAAATCTGGTAATTCCTCTTTTACTCCAACACAGATAAATCTTTTTCTGGTTTGCGGAACACCATAATTTGCAGAATTTACGACCCTGAAGGATATTTTATATCCTAATTCTTTTGATTCTTCTTTTACAAATTCCAACGCTTCCTGGTGCGTTTTAAACATAAAACCATCCACATTCTCGAAAACAAATACCTTTGGATCTAATTCTTTTACAGCTCTGAAATACTCAGGAACTGCAAAACCAGAGTTTTCATCTTCAAATCCATTCTTTTTGTGTGTAAGATAATGCCGTGTCTGACTATATGGAGGACAAGGTGGTCCACCAATGACAACGTCAATTTTATGTTCCCTAAGTTTAATCCAATTAAAATCGATCTCTCTTACATCAGCACAAAGAACATTTTTGGAGACATTATTGGTAGCCAATGTTTTACATGCAACATCCCAAAAATCAGTTGCAAAAACGGTTTTGAATCCATTCTTTTTAAATCCAATATCTAATCCTCCACCACCTGAGAAAAGACTTACGACCTTTAAAGAGTCCATTTATAACCACCTACACAAATGCTCTATTACTTGTTTTCCTAACAATGGTGGAACAGCATTCCCGATTTGTAATCTTTGCGATCTATGAGAACCTGTAAAAATATAGTCCTCAGGAAACGTTTGAATCGCTGCTGCTTCCCGTATAGTTAATCTTCGATTGTTCCAATGAAATGGTCCTTCCCAGTGACCTGGTTTAGAAATAATCGTCCAGGATGGTAAGTTAGGATGTAACTTCAGAAGAAAACTCCAATACCTTTTTCCAGCCACAAACTGTGGATTTGGATGGCCAGCTCTTTCACTAAGGGCAATATAATTCTTCCCTGGTGGCACTGTCATTAAATTATTAAAGTATTTCCCTTCTGCGATTGTTGTAGGATCATGGTACATCTCATTGTCATATTTACCTATCCAATCCACTACTCTTTCGTATGGTAATAAATTTGGATTTTGTAACCTTTCTTTTTCCGAACCGTGAGTCTTTCTCATTTCTCCATTGATATCTTTTTTAGTAGCTAAAAAGAATACTCTTTTCCGCTTTTGTGGAATTCCGAAGTCTGCAGAGTTGACATTGAGTAAAATATAATTATAGCCTAACGCTTGTGTGGTTTCTTCAATACTCTCAACAGCAGACCGATTGGAAGGGTGCAATATACTTTCCACGTTTTCTAGTATAAATCCATCCGGCTTTATTTCAGATATCAATCTAAAATACTGCCCAATCATATTTCTAGGATCTTCATTGGCTTTTCTCTTTTCATTTGTTACCCAGTATCCCGCTTTTGAGAATGGTTGACAAGGTGGCCCGCCAACGAGAATTAGTTTTTCTGGATTATTCTCTTTAATCATATGAGTATAATCTGTTCCGCTGACATTAGCGATATCATTATAAGAATGCTGTGTATGTTCAAAATACCTATTTGCTTTCAATGTGTTTACACTATCCTGGAAAAAGTCCAAACTAGATAGTACTTTCACTCCTGCTAGCTGTGTACCAATGTCAAGTCCACCTGCACCCGAGAAGAAACTGATTGCCTGTATTTTACTATCCTTAATTTTATCCGTGTCATTATTACATGTATATCCCTTGTGTTCAAATGGTATCAGAATATTCCCATTCGTATCTTTTTCAAATTCACTTTCAAACGCATCTAATTGATCTTTAAAAATCAATTCTAACGATTGTCTTGGTATTCTGTAATCTTGTTCTTTTTGTACTAAATGTGGCATATAAAATTACCTTTCTATTGTTTAATATTACTCAATTAGGAATTATACTTTTTTCCTCATATCAATAGGTTTTTCTACATTCTTTGGGACAGCCCAAACCCATCCTAACCTAACTGCCCCATCAATTCGTCCTTGTTCACACAAAATTTGTACTCTTCGTTGTGATATTCCCCACTTTTCAGCAGCCTCTTTCGCAGTTATATATTCCATTATTAACCCTCTTATCTAATGATAAATACACTTAATTTATTATATTCGAAACTTCGAACAATATCAAGATTCTACAATTTTCTTAGAATATACACCTTTTCTATTTTTACTAGTCTATTAGATTAACAGAAAAAATTGGATAAGTAAAATAATAATAGGTAAAGTTGATAATGTATTTCGTGGCATTTTATTTGAAGATATAGCTATTATGAAGAAATTGTTATAGTGTCGAAACGATTTCGATATCAAAATCACACTTAAGTGAAATGCATACTTCTTTTTATACTAGAATGCTATCATACCAACCGCGGTAGTTTCTTGACCCTTACATTGTTATTCCGACTCAAGTTCAATCTTGTAAATTTATGACCAAATGATCACTGTTTTTCAACTTACTTCCTAAGTCTATTTTAATTCTCTTATGAAATTCATTAACAAAAAAGCCCATTAATTAGGAAGGACTGGATAATTTTATTAATTTGATTTTCCCCTAACACAATAATGCAGGTGAATACTAGTTAAATCACCAAACCAATACTAATTAAACTTCTGTAATTATTTCTTGTACAAAGAGGAAGGGTGAACCGTTTCACTCTCCCTCCCACCCAAAATAACCCGACTAATCCCATTAACCTCAGGCCCTTTCGCTTTTTGTACCAAATTCAAAGTTATTTTTTTTAGATTTGAACTGCATGTAACAAGAAAATCAATACTCTTTTCGGATAATGTAACTATTAAATTCTTCATTCAAATTAATCCATTTTTCGAATATTCGATATAAGTCATTTAGTATATTTTTAATATAAATGTCTGAAACCTGACTTCCAGTCAAAATCGGATTTGTATCTCCACTTTTTGTATAATTTATGTATTTGTCCTGGCAGGGTAATTAACTAGCAAATCATACACTTTAATTAGCGGTTTTTTCATTCAACATTCATTACTAATTTTGCTGACCTCCAAGAATTAACTAAATTGAATCACTTTTTTTTATATCTACTAAACTCCAAATTCCACGCTGTGTATTTTCAATCCTTCCCTTTAAGTCCGTCCTTGCCCATCTAAGTCTGTAATTTAGCAAAGTACCTATCCCATCTGGATGTGGTAATTTAACAACATCCTCCGGAATTTTTAGTAATTCTATAACCTTAGCATTAATTTCTTGTGTCTTTGCAGTACCACCTAGTTCTTCTAGAGCAATAAGAGTTGCTTCTCTTAATTGTTTATTATTTGGAAACCATTTATTTTTATCCACTATGTCACCTCATACTAGTAAATTGAACTCATTTTTCATCTGATTTATTCATTTCCTTAATGTACCCTTTAATCCATGTACCAATCTCAATTGATGCCATTTTCCCTTCTTTTCTCATCAAATTCATGAACTCAAATTTTATCTCAGGTTCTATCAGTATTTCAATTTTTGCTGTTTTTCTTCTACCAGGTGGTCTACCACCTAAAGAGTTATTTTTGTGCATCTTACCCCTCCCAACTTTCCACAAAAAGATTATATTAGGTTTTAATCATGACGTAAAGCTTATTGATATACTAATGATTAAATATTTACCTCTTCTACACTCAAAGGTAATAGAAAATCGTGCGGACAGCCGAACCACTGAAAAACGCATCCTAAAAAATGTGAATTAACCTAAACAAAAGAAAAAAACCCATTACGGGTATAATAGAGTTGTTGTGTAACCATTATCCAAAAGGGGTTTTTACTATGCTAAAAAGACTTGCAAATAAGTTTCTATTCAATATTATATAACAAGATTCCAGATAATCATATTCTCAAAATCCTTAAGACAACCTTGATTTTAGTTACCTTTTATTGTGGGATAAATGGTTGGCAGGGTGGGATCGATTCTGGGTGAAATGATTACAGACAAAAAATGTACTCCATCTAAATAGTGGTTGTCAGAAGTCAAAATTGCCAAGTTACAATGGTCAGTACATAACTAAATAATCGTAGTGACCTTTAATGTATTAAATTTTACAATGTGCATAAATTACGACTCAGACTCAACAAATTATTGGTAGAACCACTGTCTCAAATCGTTCTCATATTTCACACAGAAAGCTAAAATGTTCCCAAAAGTGTATATAACAAGCCGGACAGACTCGGGTAAAACATTTATTGAGCTAACTTTATTAAGCCTTCAATCTTCAACCTATTTTCCAAATCATCATCCCCTGGAACCATCTGGATTACCCCCATCCTGTACTTCTCATGAAAATCTTCACTAAAATATCTTATCCCCTCTTGCACTCGGTATTTTGGATCAAAGACAATGATTCTTTCCTCTCCTTCTAACACAATATCGGGAATCATTTTTTGAGTGAAAGTATGAAATATCTTTGAATTGTATTGATACGTCAGTTGAAATAAAGCGACAAATTGCCGTGTAATTTGATTTCACTTTGTTTATTTTCAGCTAGATTGAGAAAAATTCCATCCTTTGTGATTTTAAATAAACCGCCCGTATCGCGAACAAAGCCAGATTCCCTTAAAATCTTGACAATTTTCATGTAGCACCACATTTCATACAATTGAAATGTGTCCTTTAAGGAAATAGAATAATCGAACCCGATTCCTTCCCGATTGTGCTTGTAAAGGCGATCAAACCATATATACCACAATCGATAAACAGGATGCTTCCGAAATTTTTGCGTGATTGTATAGGGCCCACTATTTTCTGTAATCTCTTTTATAAATGGACTGTTCAGCCATCTTTGCACAATTGCTTTGTATTTTCCAGACTTACGAGCAATATCCTCATGTTCCAGCGTTTCATACCTTCGGAGAAGACCGTCCAAATCGAGCAACTGCTGCTTTAATACTTGATTCTCATAAACATTCCTCGTTTCAAAGGTTTTGACATTTTGGACGTTATTTGGAATTTCTACACCGTGGCCTTTCTGGTCAAGCCAACGTAAAGTTACCTCGACGGAACGTTGAACTTTCTCTCTTTTCATGATTACTGGCAACCTTTCTAAGCGGCGAATGGGCTGCTTTTCAATTTTTGAAAAGATTTGCCTTAAATGATGAAAGGAGCGATCGATATAACTCCACTGTGTCCAATTGATATCGCGGCTTCTTCCGGATGCGGTAACCTTTGTCTCAAGGCCGCTTAATTGGAAACAACTATTAGCCTCCTCAAGAATTTCCTCCAGCATCAGATTAAACTGTACTTCTGTTAACTTGCGATTATCAGGATATATATAATTTTCAAAGCTTTCTCCATTGATTGATACGTTTAATGTTCCACTTTGAAATGGCGTAATCATAACTGCATAGAAACCATTTTGTTGTTGGTAAAAAGGCAAAGGAACACCTTGGATTACGACGTCAACGCTATTTCCGATAAAGCGAAGCTTATATTCAGTTGCTTCCGTTAGGTATGCTTCAATAAATGGAATCCAGCCTTGAGTACTATCCCATAATTCAAGGGTGCTATCTCCAGAATTGTGTGGCTCCATAGTATTTCAGCTCCTCTTGCATTCGTTTCACATGCTTTAGTGAAATAGAAGTCGTTTCTAAGTTGGCCTTTAACCACTGCTCTATTTTTTCCAGCATGTCTGAAATCCGCTCATCGCCGCGAACCTTTGTCAGTACCTTTTCAGAAATGACACGATCCAAGGCTTCCATTGGTTCCATCATGTCCTCCTCTAGGAGCTGGTGATTGGCGTACAATTTTTGCAGCATTTCTTCCATCGTGCGATAACCGAAGTGTAGCTCGTAGCCGGATAATGTTTCGTGTAATTCCTTCAGGAGTTTGAATTCTTTTGTCAGTGCTGCTTTCAAATCCTGGTTAACCCGTTCCCAATAAGAATCAAAATCGACATCTGATAAGGTCATGACAAAAGCGCGGTCAAGGACTTTGTCTGAGATGGAATGCGTTGTTTCATCGACATTAATCGTTCCCAAAATATAGACATTAGGAGGGATCAAAAGCTTCTTTGGGATACCGGTAATGTGATCATCCTGATGCAGCGGAATCTCCTTTCGTGACTCGACGGCACTTAAATAATCGCTTAAGTAGTACTCAACACGAGCCAAATTCATTTCATCAAGTAAAATAAAATGAGGCTTTTCCCGCTCTTTTAAAGCATTTAAAATAACATTCAGGAATTCTGTTTTCACATATCGTTTTTCAAAAGAACTATAATAGCCGAACAAAGACGTGGCATCCGTCCAATCTGGCCGCACTGGAATAATAGTAAAATACGGATTTTCACTCTCATATTCGAGACCATAAACAGCGTTGGTGTATAACCGACAAAGCTGCGTTTTGCCCGTTCCGGAAATCCCGCTTAACAGAACAAAATGTTTATCATCAAGAGCCGTAAGATTGAGATGCAAGTCACGGATGATCTCTTTTGAAAAAGTAAAATTGCTATTTTTTATCATGTTATAGATTTCTTGGAAATGAAAATTCGGCTCCAATGCATCTATGGTATCAACAGGGTCAATTGGGTCGATAACATGGCCTGATTCCTCTGAGGGTAATTCGAGTTTTTGACTCGCATGGGCAAACAATAATGCGGCATCGATAAAGTTTTTCTTTACTGCATCTGCCCCTTCTGAAAAGGTTTGTGTTTCATTATTAAAGGTACCGACGCAATATTCAGTGCCTTTTACAGGGAAACCATGTTCACTCAATAGCTGCATGGCTTTTTTCATAACTTCCTGGTTATCTAAATTATGGGTGGCAAATACCTTCGTAATCCACCATTCTTTTTCGCCTGTCCCCAATATCTCTCTGGCACTGGTAAAAATATGATTGTGCCCCTCTAGCTGAACGATAATCGTTTGAAACGGTGAATTTTTATCATGGTGCTCAAGGTAATAAATAAATCCCTTCGTGATCATTTGGTCCCCGTCATAAAGATGGAAGGACTGGCTTTTTCCGCTCGATTTATAATCCTCGATGGCAGAAATTTCAAGGGAATATTGACGCCCTAAAAGGATTGTTTCTTTAATATTTCTTATCGGGGCTAAGAGCATTAACGCGTCAAAAGCTCTTTTTGAAGTATCGATTTCTTCATTATAATAAGTACGGAATGGACCTAATTTTTCCCAAGCCTCAACAAGCTCATTAATTAAGACTTCCTCATCTACCTGCCCTTCCAATGGCAGGCTTGTTCCGACTTGGAACCAAGGCCGCTTCCTTGGCTTGATACAGCCTTTCACAAATGGTACGAATTCTTCTTTTTTAAAAAAGGTTTTTTCCTGCCATCCAGTAGAAAGTGAATAATCAGACGGGATTGCATCTAACACGCTGTCTATTTTATCATTTCTCACCCAAGCCCAATATGGAGTAAAATTTAATTCGGAATAAATGCTTATTGTACTGTTCAAGCCATCAAACTCAAGAGTTAATAAGTTGTATTCCTTTTGTTCAACTTTCCGGTTAAGGGCCACAAAATATTTCCGGCCAATATCGGAGTTCTTTTTCTTTTCGGCATATGTAGGATTGCGAGCATCATTGTACGTTGCAGTCAGGGTTACATCATAGTTTCTGATTAGGTATCCATCTCCGATTGCAACCCCAATTTTATCTACAAACCGTTGAAATAATGGCTTTACTACCGGAGAAATTTCATCAAGGACTTTCCTGCACCGAATTTTTGTGTTGTCTTCATTAAAAATAGATTGATAGTATGTAAGATTTAACATTGGTCTCCTGCTTTCAGTAGAGTTTTGTTATCCATCATTCTAGCTGCTTATTAATATCAGTTTTTTGGATGACCGGCTTGCTTTGCTTTCCAGATTTTATATTTCTCAGGCAGACATGCTGCACAAGGTCCGTATCCCGCTTTAATCGCAGTTTGCTCATCCGCAAAGAATACTCTTTCTTTAACATATCCACCCTTAGCAATGGCCCGGAGAGCTGCTGGACAATCCATTCGTCCGTATACTTTGGTTTTTTTATGACCTCCATAAGTACCTGGAGTTTCACTTTGATAAAATTTCTTATCAGCACCAAAAAGTGTGTATGTTTTATGAGAATCTCTAGTTTCTGTTCTCTCACTCATTCGATAACCCCCATGTACTTTTCTATTAATATTTTTTAGAAGAAAGATAATACTTTATCGTCCTTACATATGTTTCCCAATCCTTGTACCGTTCTTGGATTTTCCGCTCCAATACGTCGTCAATTTGTTTTTCTTCATTATAGATTCCAGCACGACGCATATTTTCAAGTCTGTTAAAATATTGTTCAACAGAAATCTCCATTAATTTCATCTCTTTCTTGTTTAACAAATGCTTCCGCCTTAAATATTCTTTAAACTCCAAAATATTCATCCCCTTTGATATATTTAAAGTTAACAAATCCTTAGCAAGAAATATATTGTCTTATTAAAAATTTCAAACGCTAATAATTTTCCATTTTACACAAATTTCCTTAATTAAAATATTACAACAATTTCATCCAAAACCTTTCCTATTTTTGGGCAAAGTATTAACAAATTTCAGTTGAAGCAAGGTTACTAGTGAACGTGTAAACGAAAGGTATCCTCCTTTGTTGCCGAATAGTCAATTTGCTTTTTAATGCCCTGGTTAATACGAAATATTATTGGCTCACTTTTGCCTTTTGGTATAGGGATAAAAATGTAAAATTTAGATAAAATATTCCTATTCTAGAATAGAAGGAAGGAATTTTTGGGTATGAGTATCAGTAAATTCACCAGAATTGAAACAGCAGGTTTTGTATATTTTCTTGAATTGCGGAATGGTACTGGTATTAAAATAGGTAAGACAAAGCGCATTGAAAAGCGACTTGCGGAACATCGACAGAAATTTGATTTTGAGGTAATACAAGTTATCTATACAGAAGACTGTAATAAAATTGAAAGTATGTTTCACGAACATTTTAATGATAAGAAAATTGATGGAGAAAGAGAAATATTTCATTTAGATGAAAATGAAGTGGATCAAATTAAAAAAATGAATTTCCCTTCGAATATTGTTGAATCGTTAGATTTACTTATTAAGAACGAGAGAGAACAAGACAAAATTGATTTCAACATAATATTTGGAGAATTAACAAAGCAACTTGTAGATGAAGTGGATTCTTCTCGTGAGGAAATCCTTTTTAAACACATCGATAAAATTTCAGAGCTGAACGAAAGAATCGATACAAGTTTAAAACTGTATCCTAAATTTGAAAACCTTATAGAAAAAGGAAAAGCACAGGTTCTTGAAAGAGGAATAGCACTAGATGAAAAAGAAAAACAACTTTTTGAAAAGTTTATGGAACTCGAAGAGCGAGAGAGTAAACTTAAACTCAAAGAGGACAGAATCAAAGAATTGATAGAAAAAATAAAAGGGGATGAGAAAGCATTACGACAAAGAGAAATTGAGGCTGAAAAAGAACTCGAAATTACGAGAAAATATCTTGCGGAAGCCGAACGTTATTTAAGTTGGGAATTTGATTCAAGACTTAAACATTATATAGACCAAGTGAAACAATTCCCTCAATTGAAAGAGTATCTCCATTATTCTGACCCCTGGAGAAACACTGAATACAAAGGAATTAACAAACATACCAAAGAAAATTTCGAAGGGCAAACCGGATAAAGTGAAAAAGGAAAGATATAAAAGTCACAGGGACAGTCATGTCCCTCTTTACCTGGATCTCACTTTCCTTCCACTTCTTTTACAGAAATGTGGACTCTTTTGAGCGTCTCTACAAATCCTCGCCCTCGTCTCAATTCATGTCTAAGAATACCATTAAAACAAGCATCAATAAGTATCGATGCTTGTTTTAATGAAACATTGTTATAAGATTCTTTTTCCAATGTAGATTAATCATAAAACTATCAACAATTTTTCAATTTTTCTATTTCTTCTTCAACGGCTAATCCCGTCTTTTTTGCAATAACTTCGGGAGACAATAGATCTAACAACGACTTAGCAAATTCAATCGTTTTTTCTCTTTCTGTTCGTGCAACAGCTTCTTTAAAAGCTTCTTCTTTTTCCTCTTCGAAAATACGACCAACCTTAGTCATCTTTAACCACGCCCTTATCTTTTTGGCGTATTCTTCATCAATGAATTTATCTGTAGCAGTCAAAATACCTGCCATAACTTGAAGTTGTGTTTGCTCATCTTCAATACTCTTTGCTAATTCCACTGCCTCCAATAGAAACTCTTTACTAAAAAGGGTACCAGGCACCACCCGATTCGAGTTTATCGTGATCATACTCGATTTTCTCATTTTAAAGAACCTCTTCTATTAAATAAGTCTTAAAATCAGAATTGATTTTTTCAATAGCATTTTTCTGATATTGGTACACTTGCCCTTCTTCATCAAGAACAATTAACAACCCTTCTGTAGCTAAATTTTCGATAACAATATATTTATCTAATTGATTATTAGCCAATGCACGCTCTTGCTTTGTTAATTCCACAACATTTAAGTAACCATCAACACCTAATGCAGCAATTTCATGAGTGCCTACTGCAAGTGCGCCATACAGCAATAATAATTCCTTATAATCAGAAGGCATTTTAAATTCCAATTCCATTTCAGCCTGGTCCACCGCTTGGATATCTACACCACCTGTTGAAAGGACATTCTTGTTTTCAAATATTGTTTTTAAATTCATCATATACCTCCAGCTTCTTAATTTGTTCAGCACGCGCCTTCCAATGCGCTTCTTTTTCTAAGTTAAACAGGGGACGATTGATTTCACTTTCCTTAGAACTATCGTGTAACACTAAGTAATTATCTTCACCACGATGTTCTTTCCATTTTAATTCCGCTAAAGGAGAATCCATTTCCTGTCCTATATGATGTAATTCAATGGGATGGTCGTCTACTAATGGAGCAAGTCCTTGTTCCATACGTTCTAAATTGGTTCTCTCAAATTTATCTTTCGCTACATTATCAATGTCTGTTCGGATTAATGCTTCCCGACCCTTGACGGTTTCCTCTTTTAAATTTGCTTCTTTATAAATCTTAACTTCTTCTGGGCTAGCATCTTTTAAAGCCTCAACTAAAGGCTTAAATCTACTCCCTTCTTTAAGAACTACTTCCTTTGACTCAAGTGTAACAGTTTCCGTTTTTTCAGCTACTTCTTTAGTGCCTTCTTTAAACGTCTTTTTAGCTATCGCTTCGACACCTTCATGAGCTGTTTTTTCTAAAACTGCTTCATTTCCTTCCTTAATTGCCTTTTTAGCAACCGCCTCTGTTCCTTCTCTCATAACTGTTTTCACCGCAGTTTTTCCAACTTCTGTTCCTACCTTCACCCCAACAGCTGCGCCAGTTGCTAAGCCACCAGTCGCAACAGTTACGCCTATCATTGCAACATCAATACCACCCGCTATAGCAAAAGCTTTCCAATCTCCTTCACGGACTGCATTGTATTCAGAAACACCAGGAACCATTTCCGCCACAAACTTCGTTGAATCTCCGAACTTTCCATCCTTAGGAGCAATTTTAGACATATAATTCTTATGGAAATTTTCCATAGATTTATGTGCTACTTCTCCACCATTTTTAACTCCATCGCCAACAGCGTCTAGAGTTTTGACCAAATCAATTTCCATCATTCGCTCCCTCCATCGTTAACACACAACAAATTTCATCAATTTGTTCCTTAATAAGTCCTGTAGTTTTCTTATGAACGAATGCTCTCAATGTATCTGGATTGCCTGACTCAACAAAGCCATCAAATGCCGTTTTTGACAATGCAAGAATGTCGAATAACAGATTTTGCAGCGTTGGGATTGAGGTTTCATCCCAGATAATATGACCTTGATGGTTCGTATATGTTGCAATCATAATACTTAACAGTTTTCTATTAATACGAGAAACTTCTAAACTATTTAATGCACTAATTAATTCTTCATGTTTGATTTGGTCATGTGGCAACCACGGTTCCATGATTGCTTTCATTATTTCCGTTCGAGATTCACGAATCGGCTTGATTACAGTTGGATTCTTATTAATATATGGACTCTCTTTGACATTAGCTTTATCAACCATCGTCAGAACCGGACTGATCCAGTCATTTTGATAAACGACAGCCACCCCACTGGGTAATTTAGCAATTTCATTAACTTGATCAGGCGTTAATCCCATAGAGCGTCCTACTGCTTCACGGTCGTTTGCTTCAGGTGTACGCAAAACAAGCTTGGTATTCGTATTTTTAATTGCAGCGATGTCTACTGATGAAGGTGATTGGTCAACAATGATAAATCCTTCACCATAAGTACGAATCTCTGCAATTGTGTTAGTCAACATTTCAACTGACTTACCAATTAAATCAGATTCTCCACTGGCTGATGTGTTCTTCAAAAGATTATGTGCTTCTTCAAGTACAGTAACGTGTTTAAGCCCAACATTATTTTCTGACTTCCGATCAACCCTATATTCATTTAATATATATACCATTAGCCCCATGATGAGCGCTTTAGTTTCACTAGATTTAACACGGCTAATATCTAAGATACAATTCTCATCAAAAAGTTTTTCGTATGGGGTTTGTTCATTTGTAAAGATGAATTTGTTCAATCCAATTGTAAGAGACTTTACTCGAGTAGTTAAGGCACCTGTGTAGTTTCCTTTGACCTCCGCAGAATAGTCAGTCTCATCAATTAATTTTTCAAGTTGTTCCGCAAGAATTTCAAAGTCAGGGTATTCGACTTCATCACCTTCAAAAGTTGAAGAGCCCAAATCCCAACCAACATCTTCATATGAGTTCAAAATTGCATCTTTGAAAAACGCTGGCATTGCATCATACATTGGCCAACATACACCGAATATTTCAACTAAACCATCTACGTGTTCAAGTACGTGAATGGATTCTGGAAACTTGAATGGGTTTAAGTTAATCAAAGGTGCGATATTTGGATTTGTTGAGTAAACATTTACATCATCCCAATTTCCAAATACATCCTTATATTCCCCTTTCGCTGGTTCAACAACTAGGAATGGAATTTCGTCTTGATGTAATTCATTGAGCAATTGATAAACAGTGTTACTCTTACCGGATCCAGTTGATCCAGTAATTAAGGTATGCATATTCAAACTCTTATTATCAAGTTCAACTGTTTTGTCAGTGATTTGGCCTAGATCAAACACTTTACCTAACGTGATGCGTTCCTTTGGATTATCACTAGACTTCTTCGGGAACAATTGATACGAATTAACTTCTTTACCAAATTCAGCATGTTCAATTACAGGCATACCGGGCACTGTATTTCGAGGCAGGCCCAAGTGAAGTCCAAGTTCTTTACCACTAACAGCTGTTGACGCATTGGTGAACACATTTCCACCATATACAAACTGTGGATGAACAAATCGTGACAAGTATTGAGTCAAGTCCCCAAAGTTATTGAAGTTACTGCGCCAAGAGTTGATAGCAGACACTTCACGACCAGAGTTTTCACCGTTCATTAACGAGCGATAGTTGCTTGCAGCAATCTCGGCAGCCGACATATCATCGGAAATAAAATACCCCGCAACATTCCACATCCCATAACTATCAAACTCATTTGTTCTTTTAAGCTGACTATCGATAAGTTGTAGCATATCCGTGATTGCTTTGTTCTCTACCGTTTTTGTAACCGAACTTGAAAATGATTCATTAATTTGAGCATTTGGTGCAAGTGATTGGAAAAGTCCACCTAATGTTCCACCAATTTGACCACCAAGCATCATTCCTACTGGGTTACCACCCATGGCAATACCGCCGACTACTGCACCAATGACTCCTGAAGCCGATCCAGCAATCATTGCCGCCTTTTGTTTACCATTCATCTCAGAGAATGATTTGCTCTTTGACTCAGAATTTGAAATACTGTCATTTAACTGTACTTTTTGTAATGGAGATAATTCCGTATAAAGTCTTTGATAGCTTTTTCTTACCCTTTGAATTTCATCAGAAGATGAATTCTGAGCAACAATTATCCCTGTAAATTTACGAGCGTGCATCGCTAGAGCAAGTTTTTCTAACCCTTGAACAAACTGTTCATTTCCTTGTTCCTTATCATTTTTATTGTTACCGACGACACTAACTGAAGCTACATTATGTTGCTTAGCTATTCTAGATGATAATGCAGCAATTTTAGAACGATCTTCATTTTCGATTTTCACACCAGGAAAATGCCCTACAAATGTATTTTTCAAGGTATCTCCTAATGTTACTGTCGAACGATTATCGCCATTAGACCGAACTCCTAGATAAAAATCCGTTTGCTTACCATTAGAGTCAATCACCACGAACACTGATGATCTATAGGTTTGAAGCGTATTAAAAACTGTCGTAAATTTATCGGTTACTGGTTCACCTTTTTGATAAACCATCTCTGTGATTTTATATAGACGAACATTATTAATGAAATCTTCTTCAAGCGGTGGCAATCTCAAATTCTCAAATGGGGCAATCTCCATCTCCGTCAAACGAGAAAGTTCTCTCCGACGAATCGTTTCATCAATGATGTCTAGCTTGACATCTAGCTGCTCTGCTGGAGATAAATTTTGATAAACTAGTTCTCCACCTTGTGTTTGCATTAATTCATTATTTATCATGAACTTATCCTCTCTCAATTATTTTCAATTGATCGTCAAATTTCGCCAACCAATCATTATCTTTCTGTAATTTACGTTCTTCATCAGAGAGTCGATCAGAAATCTCATCTTTTTGTGATGTCTTCTTAGTAATCAATCTTTCAAGGTGTTCATGATACTCTCTAGCAACATCGTCATAGAATATTTTCAATGCATCTGAAACTGCATCTATCATTTCTTCTGCAATCGGTATAGTAATTTCACAAGCTTTATCACGCCACTTACTAATCGAATAAGTAATTTCAGGCACTAACGGTCTTGGTTCAACTTGTTTTTTTTCAAACCATCTCTTTGCCAAATCAATCAAATCTTCTGGTGGTTCTACCATTCGTTCTTCTCTAAATGATAAGAATTCCTTAGTTAAATCATTAATATAATACCTAGAGAAATCAAATACATTTTTTACCGATGATTTGTAACCATCGTATGCATCTGCAAAATTATATAACGCATAAAACGATCTAAAAATTTCATCCGTTTCAGATATGAATTTAGCATTCACTTCAGTGATAAAGGTTTGAAAATAGCTAGATAAATCCGCTGTGTATTCTCTTGCAGCTTTTTTAGCTTCTTCGTCATTATTATATTTATTTTTCTTTTTTCGCCAGTTTTGAATCTTATCGTAAAGTGTAATTTTTGCCGCAGTTAACGTTGATGGAATTTCCAAATTATCTCTTTGGATGAATCTTTCATTGACTTCCTTTAATTTTTGTATTGATTTTTCCAATGAATCAATTTGTTTGTGAACATCGGCGTTTTGAATTCTTGACTCAGCATTTTCCACTTCAAGAATTTTTGAAAGTGAATCAAATTCTTTCCTAAAGACCCTTATTGACTCCGCTACATAGTCTGCAATTGGATAAACATCTAAGAAATCGCTTACCATTTTATCATTCAAAGCAGTAACAATTTGAGGGCGCACTATTCCTTTATCTTGAATTATTCGTTCGATTTGCGTCTTATTCAAATCAGGATGGATAAAGAAAAATATTTGTTTTTCATTAACGTCGTGTCTTGATTGAACAATCTCTAAGAAATTTAGAAATTCTGCTCTGTTGTTTTCATCAATATTAAAAAGAATCGGTGTGTTGGTTAAATCCTTAGGTAACTCATTAACAGTATTTGCATTTTCTAAAGTAAGCTCTAAGCCATCAAATACAGAAGTATCTATATTTGATGCTTGAATTAACAAATATGAAAATGGTTCTTCGAATAATTCAGAATTCTTATCTCTGAAACTAGTATTATCAAATTTTCGATTTGGCGTTGCGTCCAGCCAAGTTAATAAATCATCAATCTCTTTGCTTTTTGTTCGTGAATCTTCTAATTCATTCTTAAAGAAAATTCTCACATCAGCAGGGGCTGTTTCGCCGCTAGCTTTTGTTTCGGACTTGGTGCTAACCCCTGAATCTAAAAATGCTTGTTCTAATTCCTCAAGATCTGCTTTTGTCCCAGAAAAATCTAGATCAAAATCGTAACCATTCATCTCATTATAAAAAACAGTAGGAATTTCTGTAATCCATTCATGCAATTTCCCTTCTTGGTATTTCTCAACAAGACTATTTATTTTTGGTTCTTGCCCATTAAATTTAACTTTAGTTTCAAGCAAATATGGGTTATAGCTCAATTCTGCTTTGACCATTACTTTCTCTCCTGACAAAGTTTATTCACGGAATGACGTATTATCTAAATCATAACATCTGAACTATACATTTTTTAGCCGATAAATGAGCAATTCAAGCCATCCATTCAAAAACCATATAATTACCAATAATTATACTTCTAAAGTTTTTGTAAAAATCAACCAATTATTGAACAATTGGAATCAGTTTTTTATTAATACCAAACTGCTTGGCTCCCCAATAGGGAAATAAACCTAGAATAAGGGCAGAGAATTAAGTTTTTCCCTTTAAAGAAATCCTGTTAAAACAATTTGAATAACTTTCAGAGGGGCGTATAAAATGTTAAAGCAATATAATTGCAATACATATTGAAATTTAACAACATTTAGAAATATTCCATCAATAATTTACGAAGTTCGGCATTTACTCGTGTTTTTAAATATCATGGAAAAGACCAGGGAAACGCAAGATCATACTCACATTTCCCCGGTAATAGCTCAACAAAAACTATTAAAACCTAAACCCATAAGCCTTAACTTCTACCTTTGCAATTTTATCAACAGCCTCTTTTGGTATTTCTGGATAAGATAATTCAAACCCAGCCTCAGAACCGGGGTTAAGACCTACATCAACAGATCCGGTTAATACCCCAAGTAGTTTACCACTTTCATCAAAGAGACCTGCTGCAAGGCGAATATCATCTTGTTTATCTTTGGTAATATTTTTCACCATTCCCGTAACTTTGTAAGGCAAAAATGAATCGCCTTTTATCCCTTGGACGACTGAGGTTTCAAGGATGGTTGGATCTTCATCTGTTTTATCAAAGCCGAAATTATACGTTGTTTCTTTGTAATTTGCCGGGTCCGTTTGACCGTCTAAAATTGTGCTTTCTCCAATAAAGGCAGTTTCGCCTGGTTTGACAATTGATGGGATAGAAAATATCATCGTGCTGGTGCCTAGGACTGTTCCGTCTTGTCCTTTGTAATTCATTTGGGTTTCGCCGATATCGATTGGTACACTGCCTGTGTTTTTATAAACTGCTGCAGAGTGAACCCAAACCGTACCGATTGAGTCGACCCAGGCTCCACCCGTTTGATCAACCATTTCTAATTTTGCTTCTTCTTTTTGTGATTTTGATTCTTTGTTGGTAGATTCGCTTGTGTTTGTTTTATCCTCAGAAGTTCCAGCGTACTCATTTGAACACCCTGTAAAAAGGAACATCGAAAGAACTAAGATAAACGGAATTAATTTTTTCATAGTAATCGTCATCTCCTTATAAGGTTTCATAACCTAGCAAACAACCAATAGCGGTGATTATTCCTCTAAATCTTCTAGTGCATCTGGGTACACAACTTCACCAAATACTTCACCAGTTGCTCCATCTTTTACGAAAATAGTTACTTTAAAATCATCCGCGTCTATTCCTTTAAAAAGCTGATAATACATCCCTGAAAATCCAAGACCTAGGACAGCAAAACCGTCAAAGCTATTTTCATAGGCAGCTTTATCGACGATTAATGTAAACTCGGAAAAAGATTTATTGTGTGTGATGTCTTGAATCGAAACCAGTTCCTCATCATTTTTCAATTCATCTAAGCTTTTCGTTAATTCCTTCTCAAGTTCCTTCATCATTTCTTTGTGCTTGGATTTAGACATTTTATATGTGACCGAACCATCATTGTTCTTCGTAACCTTTATTCCTTTGGCTTCCGCCTCTGCAATCGTGCTGTCAATATTTTCTTCCTCAAACATGGAAGCAGGCATGGTAAACTCGACATTTAGGAGACCTTTATCTACTTCGATTGATTCATTTTTTTCTGCTTTTTTACCCTCATCACTCTTTTTTTCAGTATTTGCTTCATTTGCTGAAGAACAAGCTGTCAATAAAACTAATCCTAGAACTAAGTTCAATAGTAATAATTTTTTCACTTAAAAGAACCCCCTATCAATTTTTTCATTCAGTATCAATCTGAGTTCCATTTTACAGTGTATTTCCAAATACCCTTTCCTCTTTTCAGGAAGGGTTACGTTACCACAAAAAAACCTTCGCCAAATGACGAAGGACAATGAATTACCGTTGATATTTTTTTATAATTTTTCCGTTTCCTCATTCATTCTAGTGGTTTATTTTAATTTCTCATCTATTCCAGCTGTATCTATCTCTTTACCAAACAAATCTTGAAGCTTTTCTTTTGCTTGATTTTTAACATCATCATCAATATACATAACAACCTGAAACAATGCTGCCATTAAGATACTAAAATCATCTACATAACCTGCACCTAATGCAACATCTGGAAGTAAATCTAATGGAAGGATAAAGTAACCCAATGCACCTGCAATAGTAGCCTTGACTCTCAAAGGTACTTCTGGCTTCTGTAATGTAAAATATAAAATTAAGACCACATATACAACGTTTGATCCAGCCTTCTTAGAGTACTTTTTAATCTTCTCCCATAATCCTTCATTCGTGTAGTATTCTTCATGTTTATGAATATCTTCTTCATTCATATTTTCAGCTTCTGCCTTTTTTGATTCTACTTCTGATTCATCAAAGTGTAATTCTTGTTGTTCTTCTTGGGTTGCATCTAGATCAAGTTGTTTTCTAGTGAAAAATTTTCCCAACATCCTATCACTCCCTTTGTTGATATAGTACAACAATAATTTGAAGATTAAAAACTACAAGCATATGCTATAAATTCAACCTTTACAATTTTACCAATAGCCTCTTATTAATTTTTCATTCAGTATTAATCCACGGTTTTATATTACCATGTTTTTCTAAATCTCCTTTCCTCTTTTCAGGAAGGGGTCCTTCAACAGAAAAAAAACTTCGCCAAATGACGAAGGACAAAGATTTACTTTTGATATCTTTTATATAATTTTTCTGCTTCCTCTTTCATTCTTTCAACAAGTATCGGTGGAGTTAACACTTTGGCATCGCTGCCCCATGTCATCAGCCATCCTACTAAACCATCGCTTATGATGGCTTGAGTAGAGATTCGAAATGAATTTTCGCCGACTTTGCGGATGTTAACGCCCCGACCAAATCTATCAATCACTACATTTATCAGACTTGAATCAAATTCAACTTCAACGAGATGTTCTTCACCGGAAAACATGTGGAATAGTTTTTCAGTGTATTTTGCCGAATTAAACTCGGGATTGGGGAGAAACGATTCTTCAATTGACGTGACATTTTGCATTCGATCAATCCGATAGTGACGGATTTCTTCCTTTGGTATGTATTCGCCAATCAAGTAATAATAATCATTATGCCAAACTAGTGCATACGGTTTTACAGAATAGTAGTCACCATTTTTTCTTAACACAAATTGCTTATCGATATCATAACTGCCGTACTGAAATTGGATGATGCGAGAATTCAGGATGGCAGTATGCAGCTGATGAATCGAATATTTGATTTGCTGGTTTTCGCTTTTAGAATTTTCAGGGAGGATGATCGCGTTTTCCAGCTGTTTTGCTTGTTTCACGCTGGTCAGCTGTTTTATTTTATTAACCAGGTTTTCTGTTTCTTCATTAGAAATGAATTTGGCAGAAGAAACTGCATCGATTAGTAAACGCAGTTCGTGTATTTCGAATAATCGACCTTGATGACTATAATACTTCTCCACGCCCTCTTTTGCTTGATTCACCGTAACGTCAAACAACAACGATTTCTCCAACTCCATTAAGTCATCACGGATGGCCTTTTTACCTGGACTCACTTTGTATTCCTGATAAAATTGATCCAGAATTCCCTCTAGAGTAAGTTCATTAGCCTCATCGGTATATTTGGTTAACAACTCCTGCAATCTTAGGAGACGCTGCTTTGATGAAAGTTTCACCACGCTTGGTTCAATACTCAAATATGATCACCCCTAATATTGATCCACAGGGACAGGTCCCTTGTCCCAAATGGATATTTCTGCAAAAAATACTAATTCACAAAATAGAGGACCAAACCTTTCCCCATGTCCCACTCTAGCCGAATCCCTATTAATAATAGATTCTTATATTTGGTCCCGATCAAGTCATGTCAACTACTTAAAAATCTCATGCTGAGCTCTGACCACTTTCTTTACCAGTTCCAACTTTTCCTTAGAATCAATTACTTCAAATGGAATATAGACTTCATGTTTTTTTAGTTTAAAGCTTCGTAGTTCTTTGATATCAAAACATAAGAGTTGTTGAACTTCCTCTTGTATCATTTTTCCTTTAATAGATTCTTGGTTGCCAGGGTCAACATGAAGAATTAAACAGCTGTAGCTTTTATCTCCATATAATGTCGCAAACTTTGGTCTTTTGCCACCAAATTTGATAGGTTTATAGCCTAACGTTAGACTTTTTTGAGCGAGGGTAAATTCCATCGGACCTAATCCATTGATAAATTTATGTAATTCATTAAATACTTGTAATTCGTTCACTTTCTTTTCTCCTTTGATTTTTCGTTGTGATTTTTCCATTCATAATACATTAATAACAAAATCACCACATAAAGGTCGAAAATACATCTGAAGTAAGTAAATCCTCCACTTGCTCATAAGGAGAAAGCTTTCCATGAAGTTCCGCAATTGTCATTGTAAGACCACCACCTATGCGATTATCATTAATTATCAAATTTCCCATCTTCTTTACAATATTTTACACCAAAATTATCCAAACCCTTTTCACATTTATGGAAAAATACTTACATTTTCTATTCGAAATTTTTGATAAAATTTAATCAAACAGTTGAAGAAACTATTTCTTGGGTACTAAAAGATATTGAGAACTTAAGTAAGTGATGGGGTGAAACAATGAATACAACACCAACCGCTGAAGATTTTTCGAAAGAAATTGAAAGATTAATAGCTATTGCACGTGATGAGGGTAAAAGTTTTATTGAGTTAGTTTCAGCAGATATTCATAAAAATGTTGGGGGCTATCCATCAAGAAACCACAGAATGGCAACTTGTTGTACTATAATGTATTCTTTAATGAATTCCAGAGATGAAATTATTTCGGCTCCTCCAAAAGGTAAAGGAGCAAGTTTAAAAATCAGATACTATTTGTAATATTTAATTGTGATATTTCCTCTTATGCCAATACGGCAATATTTTTTCAAAAAGAACCACAGGGACAGTCCCATATCCCTAGTAAAAATAGTAAAAGGATATTTATGTTGAAATGGTAAAATTATGCATAAATATCCTTAATTCTTATTCATGAAGGACTGATCACCCTCCACAACATTTCTTAAATTTCTGGCCGCTCCCGCAAGGACAAAGATCGTTTCTGCCAATCTTTTTACCAGTCTGGAAACTAATGACCTCTCCTGTTTTATCATGTACTTGCTGTATTGTCTTCTGTTCACGGACCGATAACTCTACTGATGTATAGCCTTTTAAATACCATTCTCTCGTATTATTCATAAGAAGAACTACGGCATCCATCAAGTTTTTCATATCTTCTAAGCTTTCTATTGTCAGTTCAATCTGAATATATTGAATCAATTGAGCAGGTTGATGTCCCATTTTCACATGAATAATAAGGTCCTCAATAAGCAATATCGCTTCTTGTTTTGGCATTCGATATTTCTGTGTAAAAAGCGATAAAAGCTGCGTATAACCCTTTGGACGCTCCACAAAATTCATATCACCAGCTTCAAGAAGTTGTTTCTTCGTGAATGGATAATAGCCAATATTCTTTCTTGATGCTTGCTCCTCTAAAATAGCTAATGGATCTAGCACCTCCCAATAAGAATAGCCATACTTATCAATGTAAAATTCTTGGTAACATTCCATTGCATTAAAAATCACATCAAAGAATGAAAGATAATCTGGATGAATCGGCGTATATTGTTCTACTAAACTCACTAACTCATTTTGAGGCACTGTTCCATAATAATAGAGTAATCCTCGGGTTATCTTTATCCATTCAGTATTCCGCTTAACATCTGTAAGTATCGTTTCGTCCTGAACAATCTCCTGTATAGTTGGTAATAATTCTATTGGAATCATGATGACAGGATTGTCACTCCGAAAATCAGTGAACATAAAACCAGTTTTTTGGAAGTATTCCATCTCCTCTATTTCTATATTCTTAGAACTTATGACTCCATTATTAGCAAGGATTCTTTTGATTATAGATAATTGTCGCTCATCGAACTGTCTAATCAGATTACTAAAAAACAAAGGGATTCCCTCTGCCAAATATTCAATTAACTCAGCCTTCTTTAAGGAACTAATATTTTTGATCCGCAGCTTTTTCCGAATATCTTGTAGCTCTGCAACTTTTAAAGAAGATAAACCTTCCTTTAATGAACCTATTCCAGAGATTTTTTCCTTATGACTCTTATTATTGTTTACTACCATTAGATACTCCTTTCAATAGTACCATCGTTGACAGCATCAGAAGACACAAAGCAATTGTTGATGCTGGGATTGCCTATGAGGAAGATATCGGCCGGTTGTTCAACCCACAAGGAGACTCTCTCATAATTGTCTGTTGTGCAAATGATTGTTAACGATGTTAAATGCTGAATCAATCTATATAATTAATATTGTTACTTTCACAGAATTCCCTTGCAATTTCCTTATAGCAATTATTTCGGTAGTCATACCATTTGCTTACTATTCCTAAACGAATTGCATTGTCTTTAAAGCGCCGAAATGCTCCTTTTCCTTTAATGGAATGGAGTAATATTTCACTTTTATTATTATCCTTTAGACTAAAACAAAAATTTTCCATCATTCGATACTCATTAATTTCAATACAAGCTCGGAGTGACACATAATCCTCAAAATTTTCAACAATGTCAATGGCTAACTTCAGTTCATTTTGTTGCCACTCTGGTAAAGTTTCAAAATCCTCTTCTTCTTCAGCCATCGATAATTCATCAAGAGA
Organism: Bacillus marasmi; assembly: GCF_902168435.1. GTDB lineage: Bacteria > Bacillota > Bacilli > Bacillales > Cytobacillaceae > Bacillus_BU > Bacillus_BU marasmi. The sequence goes on along the minus strand of NZ_LR656164.1, from coordinate 400,283 downwards.
GACATAAACGACTCCCCCTGTTTTTAGATTAAGGTATGCGCGGTTTTCCTCTGACTGCATCTCAATTCCTTCTATTATATCTTCAAGTTTCACTTTCATAGAATTTGACCTCTCTTTGAAAATAGTTCATGCTCCTCATATGTCTATTTTTCTAACAGCTCCTGCAATCTTAGGAGACGCTGTTTTGAAGAAATCTTTACCACACTTGCTTCGATACTCAATAATAATCACCCCTAAGTTCTTCCAAGTGGATTCGTTTAAAGTTCGCGAATTTCATCTTCAGTTAATCCTGTTAACTTAGCAATTTCCGTCAGTGATAATCCTTTTTTCAGCAAATTCTTTGCAACGATTTTTCTTCCTTCTTTTATCCCCTTTCGATAATATCCCTGGAGATTGCTTAATTGATCACGCAGTTCTCTTAATCTCACTTCGTATTCAGCACGGTTTTTCTTATCTGCACTTAAATTTTCCCATTCAATCAAGGCTTCGCGAACTTCTTCGATATTCATCGCCCATTCCTCCAGTTCTTCCAAAATTTAACTATTTTGGATTTCCGGCTTAATTGCTTAATCTGTACTACTTAGACATGAAGAAAATGATTCAGTTGGAGGATTCCATTTCAGTGATATTGAAAGATGAGAACATTTTCTTTAACTATAGGTTTTTCTTTAATTCCTCAATCTCAAAACTGCTTAGTTTAGTAATTTTGGCAATGAGCTCAACCGATAATCCCTCTTTTAGCATTTCAAATGCAATTTGTTTTTTTGCTTCTTCTTTCCCCTTACGATGATAGCCCTGGAGATTGCTTAATTGATCACGCAGTTCTCTTAATCTCACTTCGTATTCAGCACGGTTTTTCTTGTCCGCGCTTAAATTTTCCCATTCAATCAAGGCTTCACGAACTTCTTCGATATTCATCGCCCATTCCTCCAGTTCTGCCAAAATGTCACTGTATTGAATTTTCCGTTTTGCATCAGCCGCTGNTTGTTTTTTTGCTTCTTCTTTCCCCTTACGATGATAGCCCTGGAGATTGCTTAATTGATCACGCAGTTCTCTTAATCTCACTTCGTATTCAGCACGGTTTTTCTTGTCCGCGCTTAAATTTTCCCATTCAATCAAGGCTTCACGAACTTCTTCGATATTCATCGCCCATTCCTCCAGTTCTGCCAAAATGTCACTGTATTGAATTTTCCGTTTTGCATCAGCCGCTGATAACATCATTAGCCATGGCAATTCGATTTCATTTAGTTCTTTCAATTTCCGTCTATATTTTTTCCATTGTACCATGAAACTGCTAAGGTCAATCAAATGGAATTCGAGTCGGTCAGATCAAAGCAAAACAGCGCTATTGTCCCACTATTAACCTAATATTTTACAATTCACAAATGAAAAACGGCAAAAAAATGGTCATGACTAAGAACCAAATTCCCTGTCATGACCTTTTATCGTTTTTCAATGTAACTGGATTGAGCACTGAAAAGTTAAAAACTTATTATTGCAAGAGTCTATGATTGATAATATTCAGGCAAATATACAAACCGACCCCTTGCTTCAACTCAAGAGGAATCATTTAAAGTTCGCGAATTTCATCTTCAGTTAATCCTGTTAACTCAGCAATTTCCGCCGTTGTTAATCCTTTTTTCAGCAAATTTCTTACAATGATTCTGCTGCCTTCCATTATTCCTTCTTTTATTCCCTCTTTTTTTCCTTCTTTTATTCCTTCTATTTTTCCTTTTTCAACTCCTAACTTAATACCTTCTTTAATCCCTTCTTCTTTCCCCTTACGATGATAGCCCTGGAGATTGCTCAATTGATCACGCAGTTCCTTCAGTCTCGCTTCGTATTCGTCACGGTTCTTCTTGTCCGCGCTTAAATTTTCCCATTCAATCAAGGCTTCACGAACTTCTTCGATATTCATCGCCCATTCCTCCAGTTCTGCCAAAATGTCACTGTATTGAATTTTCCGTTTTGCATCAGCCGCTGATAACATCATCAACCATGGCAATTCGTGTTCATTCTGTTCTTTTAATTTCCGCCTATATTTTTTCCATTGTACCATGAAACTGCTCAGGTCAATCAAATGGAATTCAAGTCGGTCAGACCAAAGAAATCCTTCTTCATCTTCCATGATATGGAATTTCGTATGAAAGCGGTCAGTTTCCGATGGGAATAAAGGGTAGTTAACTATCGTGATGAAAATGGTGGGTGGTAGTAGCTTGTATGAATCGCCTGAATTTAGGGAAGAGGAAAACATTCGTGACCAGTAATAAAGTGTCCGTTCTGGCATATCTTGCTGGTCCTTGATTTGGACTTCGACATTAATCCTTTCTCCTAGTGTCGTGAATACAGTGACATCGAATCTTACTGTTTTACCATCGGTGCGATCTTTTACTTTTTCTGTATTTTCGAAGGTTAGGTCAATAATACGATCGGTCCCCTTCCTCCCTAAAATAGCATTTAGAAAAGCTATCGTAATATGCTTTCGGCTAGGTTGTCCAAAAAGTTGTTTAAACATAAAATCCAATTTCAAATCTAAGTATTCTTTTTTCATTTGAGGATATTCCTTTCAGGGGAGTAATAAGAAGTACGTATGTATTTTATTGCTCTTAGTTGATGATGAATAGCATTGACCGCTGCCAACTCTGTCTGTCGGCCAAACAACGGTAAGTCACGATAGCTTGTTAACTAAAAATCTCTTTTGCTTTTTCCTTCATCTCATTGAATCGTTCATTTAATGGTTCGAGGATCATTCCGTCAGAGGTAAACTGCCTTACTATAGACCGTAATTCATGTCTATTGAAATTTCCCTGATCATGGATTTTATATCCCCTTCCGTTAAGTTTATACCTTATCATAAAACTTTCGGCTTTCCTCCCTCTTTTTGGTATGATTTGAACAAAATTCAATACTGCCTCCTGGCACGTACAATCAGGATTCATACAATATGAGTCAGCAATCAAAAATAACTTTCCGTTGTACTCTAATTCGAAATAATCAGTATCTGGATTTGGAAAAACTTCAGAATAACAAACACTGAGACCTCTAACAATCTTACTCATTACTGGATTCATAAAACGGCTCCTTTATAAAAAATTTTGGTCGAACAGGAAACAGTCCCCTTTTCCAAGTGATTAAATGACTTTTTTTTAGTTATTAAGAGAGGTTTTGATGAGATGTCTTGATAGCAGGTTTGAGAATAATAGAAATGAAAGGGGAGAATTCAGATTTAATAGAAGGAATGCTGGATTGAACAAATATTATTTCGTTTTGGCATTTTTTTACCTCCATTCTGAAGGATGTAAATTACATTTTGCTATATTTCAAAATTATGGTACTTCCTTGGGTAGTAGTATCTTATGGCGAGTTCAGCATGATGAGGAGCAGTAGCGTTGGTAGCAAATAAATACCATCACCAGATGAGGTTCTTGGATAAAATATCAATGGCAACAAGTAGCAATAACTAAATAGCTCTCCAATAAAAATAGATTTAGGCTCTAGATTATAACATAAAGGATTTCTAAATAAATGGATGAAAAATAAGATGAAAAAATGATTGAATGCTGAAGTACGAAGAGTATCGCAGAAAAATTGAAGTAACATCGTTATTATAATTTGTAGTGAAAATAATAACTACAATCTAAATCACAATTCACAAAAAATTCAAAAGGTGCCTGGCACCACCCGATTTTTCTTGTTTCACAGATTTTTGTGAAACAAGATTTTTCGGGCGGTGCCTGGCACCCTATTGTAGCTTGTTTTGTTTATAGACCTGCTTGTTCTCATACATCAGTTTATCGATTTGTTTTTGAAATTCCTCTGCTTTCATGTGGGAATGGTAATCATAGACCGTGTAGCCCATACTGAAGCCAAGCTTATAAGGCTGGGCACTAGATTCATTATATTTTTCAATAGAGCTATTAATTCTGCAAACAATCTCTTCTAATTCATCCCTGTTTGATATATCTAGAACAATACAAAATTCATCCCCGCCATAGCGAGCGATAAAATCATTTGATCTTAGACAGCTTTTGAGAAGTTTCACAGACATCTTCAATGCACTGTCTCCTAAATCATGACCGAAAGTATCGTTTATTGATTTAAAATCATTCAAATCTATCATAATTGCTGAAAAAGTCTTATCCTCGGTACACTTTCTGATTTTTTCCTTTAAGTATATTTCTAGATTTTTGCGGTTATTTGCTTCTGTAAGATAATCAATGTGGAGGCTGCGATTCTGTATATTTAAAAATACAATCAATAGGGAAATCACAACACTGTTTAACATTAGTGATATTCCATAAAATGCAATTTGCAAAAAGATACTCACAAATGGTGGAACCGCAAAAAACACAAGCGAGAAAAAATGTTTCTTTTCAATTTTTTTATGATTAACGATTATGATAACAAAGGCGATGAGAAGCAGCACAATAGTAATAGAAGCAGAAAGCAAGAAGAGAGGACCACGGTGGTAAATATTATTTGAGTCAATATAGTAAAACCAGCCAAAAAATTGCGATAATATTACCATTACCGCATTTGCACCATTAATAGCTATTAAAGGATAATACAACCGCCTCGTTTTCCCCTCATCCTGAAACACTTGGAAATGAACATATAGTAACCATAATGACGGTAAGATTGCATTCAGCAGGAAAACTAAAAAATTCCCAAACCGATTTATGACTGAATACATTAAATATGAATTCCCATCAAACCGACTGAATATATCCGCCGCTAGCATTAGTATCGTAATTTGTAACATCCTCATAAAAAGCTTATACTGCAGGGATTCTTTTTCATCATGACTTAAAGAATGAAAGTAGATAATAATCAAAAGTATTATTGAATAGATATTTATGCCCAAGTTATATACTAAATTCATACGCTTACCCGCCTTGTGAATTATCTCTCAATAATATCATTCTACTATTTTCCACAAAAGTTATATAGGGAAAAGAACGCGTCTAAGTAACTGTCTGTTTTTAAATCATTTTCTATCCTTAATATTAAAAATGAAAAAAAGTCAGTACATAGAACCTTATTCTTGTACTGACCTTTTAAACCTATTTGCCAAGCAAACTCCATCTGAATTGTGTTACGGGCGGATCCTAACAATTCAGGTGGAAAATGTTGAGTTAAAATATGTGACGGGCACTATCCAAATTTTGGTTAGTGCCCGTCATTTTATATTCTTTCATTCTAACAATCCTTCGTATTCTTCTTTGTACATCCATTTGAAGCCACAGGTTGATTTCCGTTTACCTTTACATACCGCTGATATGCTATGGATATTTAATGACTTTTGTGCTTCAATTATACTGTCCCAATCCTTGATAAACTCTCCATCTAAAGTTAACTGTACAACTTTTCTTGAACGCTTTTTAGCACTGATTTTAGCTTTAGCAATATTACTTAATCTTAACTCTTCTTTTGAATCGTAATCACACCAACTTAGAATTTTTCCTTGTTTTAGATATTTAATTATCGTACTTCTATCTAATCTTGTAGCCCCAATAATTTCAGTTGTTTTTTTTCCTTCATTCCATAAATCACAAACTGTTTTCACTAAACTATGACAAGCTGCTTCATGACATTTTTCCCAATTAATATTTTCTAACTTTATCAAGGTTTTCAGAGTACTTGATTCGATACTTTTTTTGATATATTTAATTGTTGACTCTCCACAATCTAATGAAATGTAATTTCCAATGTGATTTTCTTTTGCAAGTTTTTCTTTTAGGATATCGTTCTCTACTTCTTCTTCGCCAGTTCTGCCGCCAAAAGCACTAAAACCCTTTTCATTAGAATGTTGTTTACCATGTGTTTCAATAATGCAGTTGAGTAATGGAATATAAAAATCATATTGCTTATTTCCACTTAACTTAGAATTATCATGTAGAATGTTTTTCGACCATTCGAATATTTGTTGATATTTAAAATCAATCCCTAATTGTTCTAATAAATTAAAAACAAACTTTTCCGGATAACTAATCCCATCCGAACATCGTGGACATGAAAATCCAGATAGAGTGACTCTTTTAACTACTACATTTTTTTCAAAACCACAATGTTCGCATTGAAAATCTTCTTTTTTATGCGTTCCTGCAATAAGTTCATAACCCTGTTGTTTGTTTTTTAACAATTTAGCTATATGAGGATGTGTGGTCCATAAATCATTAAATCCTACTAACAATCTTTGTCCTGCACAATAAGGACAATTACACCCCATTGATGTTCTTAAGGCAACGCTCATATCATATTCGTGTTTATACTCAGGACATATCCATAAATAATCATCAGCACTTCCATACGAAATATCTTGTGGGGGTTTCGAATTATGATGACTAAACTCTAACAATAAATATTCCATATTATTATTTAAAGCAAAATATTCTAGTGATTTTTCATATGCAGGATTTTCTTTTCTATATATTCCGCCTGCTACCGCTCCACATTTTTGACAGCGATCTTTCCCATCTAAATTTCGTTTCCTTTGGATGTTATCGTATTTTTGGTTAGGGATTTGTATCCCACAATCATCACAAATTTTAGTTAGTTTTACATCTGACCCTTTTTGCAAATGCTCGACCTTAACCCATATTTTTGTTCCTTTTGGGGTTCTTGTACGCCCACGATTATCTATACGTCTAGGAATGGAATACCCCAAGTTTTCAAAATACTTCATTGTTCTACCTGCTAAAACTATCTCAACTTCTTTTTCCAGTATCGCCAACCTTTTTCCCTCCGACGGTTTTGGTTTTACACTGTTTATGTTATTTATATAAAAATTCACTAATCTTGAATTTCCGCTAGAACCTAGCATTCCGTTCCGTTATACAGTTCTTTTTTTTTTAAAAGTAGTGGTTACAAAAAAATAGACCACCCCACATAATTTTATGATACCTATAGATCCTCATCACTAGTAATCTATTTACAGTTATGGAATTTATCACACTAACGAACTTGTTTAGAAACGTATTCTATTAAGTTGAATATAAATCCTATATTTGTCTACACTGTAAAATGAAAAATCTCATGTCATGGAGTGTTGCACATTGATTAATATCGTGGGTCAGATCATGCTTTATGTAAATAATCAGGAAGAATCGTTGAAATTTTGGAGGGATAAACTAGGGTTTACACTTATAGGTGAAACTGATAACGGGCAAGGCATGAAATGGTATGAAATTGCTCCATCAAAGGATGCTCAAACAAGTATCGTCTTGCATAATAAGGAAATGGTTGCGAAATTTTCGCCGGGTGTCAATTTAGAAACACCTTCATTAATGTTCTTCACAAAGAATGTTGATCAGCTTTATCAAGAATTCAAAGCTAAAAATATTACAGTCGGTGAAGTCATCAATATGCCTGAAGGAAAGGTATTTAATTTTGCTGATAATGAAAATAATTATTTTGCCATAGTTGAAAAATAATAATGCGAATTACAACACAAATAAATGATAACTTGAGAAAGATTATTTAGTCACTCAAATATTGCAACCGATTAGTTTAATAGGCGGAGGAATTCCGCTTAAGGAGTAAATATTGTGGCATAAGAAAGCACCTCCTTAATGGATACAAGTATCGTACAAGGAGATGCTGCTCGTTAATATGCGTAGTTTGAATTCGAGCTTACAGTTAACGTTAATTGACTTGAACTACAACAGTCCTTACCTTATATTCCTGTACCGGTTTTTTGGAACTGCTGCTTATTGTCACTATTTTCTTTCTTGCTGTTTGCAACACTCCGGTACGAACCCCAAGCAATAAACAAAGTCATCATAAATATGAGGAGTGTGAATACTGCGTGAAAAATACCAATCCAACTGAATGTAGTATAATATTGGAAGTTGAAAATAAAGAATAACAAAAAGGTCAATGCTCGATACAATTTATGAATTTGACCAAGATTACCGACAACAAACATTACGACTGGAACAAACTCCATAATGTATACTAAGTCTTTGTGGTATTTCCAAAGTCCACCATCAAAAAATATAGCCAAACCTGCTAAAGAAATTTGGATAAAGAGACCAATTAAAAGCAGCCATGCTAACAGTATAAATAAGGTTTGAAAGTGTTTTTGAATCTTTCCTGTACTAGTGCTTTGTAGCTGCTGCATAATATCATTATTTTCTTTCTTTTTGCTTACAACAAATCGATATGAACTCCAGGCTACATATAAGGAAATCATAAATAAGAAGATGGCAAGAGATGCATGTATAGCACCCTGCCAACCATATTTATTATAGTATTGGAATTGGATCATAAAGAATAACAAAAAGCTCAATGCATGATGCAATTTAGTAATCCCACCAACAATCCCCAAAATAAACATAATAGCTGGAATAAACTCAATTACATTCATGATTGTTCTATGTATCTGCCAAAGTCCACCATCAACAAAAACAGCTAAGCATGCTAAAACAATTTGAGTGGCGATTCCAAGCAAAAGAATCAATGCTAACAGGAAAAATAAGGTTCTAGAGTGTTTTTGTAACTTTGTCTTAGTTTTATCATTTATTCTCATGTAAAACTCCCCTTCAACTCTACTTTTAATAACGAGAAATGCCCCCAATCCATTCTCCTTTTTTCTTTTTAGCAATATATTTATTTTATTAATATTTTTAAATCTACCCTATTATTAATGTCACAAAATTTTGTTAATCCCATTAGTTTTTACTCTATTACAAAAATATAAAGAACATATGAAGAAAGAGCCGATAATTATATCAATATTGTAAAATAAAAAACACAATTGCTATTAAGCCACTAATAGTTAAGGAAGTGAGATTAATCGCATTCTCCGAATAAAAAAATAGTGCATTAACCCTTTTTAGGATTAATGCACCAATGGAATATTTATTATTTTGCTTTAAGCTCGCTGCCTGTCACCCATTTATGGTTCGTCACCTTGTCCCCATTAGTAGTTAGGGTGAAATCGATCATATATACCGTAGTTTCTTCAGCTGAATCTATTACCGCTGTTACACCTTCCATCCCTTTCATGTGATCGGCATTTATCTGTACTTCAGCTCCAGGTCGGAAAGGTTCCGTTCCTGCATCAAGAAGTTCTTCATGAATCACCCATTTATGATTTTCAACTCTTTTTCCGCCATTTGTTGGATTATAAGAAATTGTATATACAATTGTATCATAGGCACCAACTATGGTTGCCTCAGCACCTTTCATTCCATCCATATGCCCTTCTTTAATGATAACTTTGTCTCCTACCTTATAGGTTGAATTTTCTGCAGCTTTTAAAGTGTCTGGTACATCGCCATTTCCCGAATGATCCATCATCGAACTATGGTCTTGCATTGTTTCCTCATTTTGATCTTCATGCTCGTTATTTCCAGAACAAGCAGATAGGGTTAATGCAGTAATAATTGAGACAATACCAATTATTAATTTTGTAATTTTCATATTTATCACCTCGACGTTTTTTGCTAAAAAAAGAATACAAAAAACTTATGTAGAAAATATGAATTTCCAAAAAAGAAATGACATAAATCACAATTAACTATAAAATCATTTACGAATTTAACTTAATAAGTCATCAGATGTTAATTTGGAAACACCCTCTCTATTATTCTTCAAAAAATGTTAATCAACTTTATCAAGAATTCAAAGCAAAAATTTTACAGTCAGAGAAGTAATCAATTTGCTTGAAGGAGCGGTATTTAATTTGCTGGAAAATGAATATTTTGCCGTAGTAGAAAAATAGAACAAACTAATCCAAATTGGGAGCTATATATAAAAGAACCACCTCGTTAAAAGGTGGCTCTTTTATTGAATTCCAGCGAATGTATCATCGAAAAAAAATCATGCCGCATCTTTACTACAAATACTTAACCCAATAGTAAATGACATAAAGCCAGCCCAACAATCCATGAAAAATCGCCCATGGGATGGATTTCCATGCAGTATACGAGATTACTATTGCCAAACATGAACCGAAAGAAATACCCTTCTTAATGATTTCCTTTTGTTCGCCATTCTTAATAATAACTTTTTTACTCATCTTAATCCCCCTCTACAAATGGAAATACTTGATATGCTCCATTTAAGCTATAGGTCCAAAATAGTATGTAACAATCACTGAAAGGATAGCGGTCATTGCTCCAATAATAACTCTATTACTCTTCTATATTTTTCACCCTATAATCATGCCGATGACCATTCATTACAATGGCTTTTCTTCATTATAACCCAGTTTTTATAAAGATTCCTTGATTGTTGAGTAGTGCAGAATGAGTGAGCCAACTATGCGCAGTTTTAAGCCACTGTTTGCGGACATCTGAGCAGGTCTGTGCGGAATCATGAGTATAGCTTGGGGGATTTTAGGTTGTTAATGGCCCGATCTGCTGAATAGAGGGAAAAATTCCACTTAATTTTTATATTGCATTAAAAATAGCTTGAATAGAGGGAGAAATTCCGCTTATTGAATTAAAAAACGTGAAAATGAAGGATTATTCTTTGCATAACGGGAAAAATTCCCCTTATTTACCCCAAACATGAGTGCCATTCTGCATTTAAGCGGAAAAACTCCCCTTATTTTACTTCAGCTAATTACTTAATTAAGGACGAAACTTTTTACTTAAATGGAGTTTTATCCAGAATGCAGAGAACCTCATTTCGAGGTATTACAGTGACCGACAAGTAATTGAATACTTCAATTTTCAATAAAAGGGTACCCTTTAACAAAGGATCGGCGATTATTTTTTATTTTAGGCATATATTGTGGAAGTGATTTTCACTATGAGCTTTGGAAGATATTATGAAGAATTGTACTTAAATTAACAATGCAGGATATTTGAATAAAATTTAAAAGGAGAGCATGATAAATGCTCCCCTAGTTACTAACGACGATGTTCAACTAGGTCGATTGCTCCTAGTACTATGTGGGCTAAACCAAAACCGAATACTGTGTTTGCAATCATTTTATTGGAACCGCGTTTTTGTTTCAACGCGTAACCAGTAGCAGAAACTGCGGTACCCAATAATGTTGGGATCATGCCTTCACGAATATTCAAAATTAAATCCCTCCGCATCGAAGTTAGTTGGTGTATTAACACCAATCATATTTTTAGCGGTAATTTCATTTATTATGCTTTTTAAAATTAAGAGGATGAACCTGCATGAGATAAAGTTTAGTGGTTTGGAAAAATATGATAAAATTTTTCTATTTTGTGTCATTATGAAGTCGATAGGCGTTCATTACTTTATTGCCCCAGCTTGTAGCTCGTTCGAGTTCGCCATCTTTTAGCGGGCCTTTTTTTCCTTTAATAAAAAACGCTTCAGGGGGCGCGATTAGTTTATAGCCTTTTCCTTCCATGGTGGCAGCAATTTTTTCGGACGCATAGCCAAAGATTGCTACCAGTTTCGTTGTGAATCTTGTATCAAATGTTGCTACTTGGATGCCATTAACAATAGATTCAGGTACTCTGTCCAGAAATTCCTGCATAACCTGTGTAGGTCTGCCCCCTTGGGTGGGAGATCCGAGGATTAATAGTTTCAATCCCTTTAATTGTTCTAGTTTCATATGACGTACATGCACTATTTCGATTTCGTCTTGCGAACCAGCATGTCCAATTGCCTCAGCTATTTTTTCTGTATTACCATAAAATGAATCGTAAATGATCATCGCCTTCATCTTTGTATGCCTCCAATTTGATCTCCCTCTATTTTCGATATGGCTGAGCCCAACTGAAAGAGCCTCCTAGCAACCAAAACCAACCAAATTGACCAAGGTACTAAAGATACCAGCGAAAAATATAAACCCAGTGTTCCTGCTGTAGATGGGATAATCATCAAAATACCTGCCAAGATTCCCAAATAGGCGGTTGTTTTACTAAAAATTTTGCTACGAAGCATGACAGGGGAGATTAAAAACAGAACAATCGTGTTGAGAACGTAATAGATATCAAAAGCAGTGCCCTTGTATGTTTAAAGCATTACTTGACCAGAGGTTAGGAACATTATCCTTTGCGCTTCAGTTATAGCTTCAGAATATTGACTGCTGAGAGAAAGCATCTCAAAGGCTGTATTCGAAGCAAAATAGGTGGCAATTCCAGTGACACCAAAGACGACACCAATTAGCATAGCAGATTCACCGTACCGTTTTAAAACTGTGTATAGAGCAAGATAAATGATGATTAAGAGAATGCTATCCACTATATAAAGGAGGTCAAGGCTCACTAAGCCGAGAAGCCAGTTGTTGTGAAATAGTGTAAAATAGCCTTCGACTGTGTCGGGAGGTGGCCAAACAATAAAAACAATAATTTGAATGATCATTAAGACCAACATGGTAAGAGCAGCCACTCCACCTGACTTCCAGAGACCCTTCCATCGCAAATCACACCCATCAACATAATTCAAATGATTTTTCAGCAATCGAGACATGTAGTTCATCTCCCTTTGGCCTTTTTTAGAAGGCTGTGTATTTCAGAAAACCACAATAGAAAAAAGAAGATTTAGGTATCTCTAGAAGTCCACCGACAATTATTCATTTAATATTCCGACACTTTCGAATCCATTATATCACTGATAGGATAATTCCAGAATCTAGACTAAAACCGAGGTAATTAGAATGTAATGTCAAACAAAATATCTACCAAATTCCTTTTGATGGTTCCGAGTGATATTTTCCGGCACACTAATTTTATTATCTAATTGAAATGAAACTAAGTAGGAGTGCCTATTCAAAAATAATGGCCTGGCAAACCAATCTGGCAAACATTTACAGTGTGATTATCGAACTTTTAGATAAATCTCATTTCAGATTTAACAGATTGTTAATATTTTTTAGGTATACTTTTAATTGGTTATTATTCGCCTCTATTTGGCATTATGCCCTTCCATTTGGTAGGGCCTTTTTTAGTTGCAAACTTACTTACAAAAACCTCACGAATCATTCACCTTGTCTCAATCAAAGTTGAATGCGCCAAAATAATTACCATCAGGGTCTTTAAAACCAAATCCGTCTTTTGGCTTTATTGTTTGTCTTGATACAAAAACATCATTTTCTAATAAAAACTGATGAAATCCGACTAGGTCAGGTATATAAAAATCAATAATGTTATTTTCTAAACTAGTTGTTGTGTTTTGAAAGGATAGGGGTGTTAATTTATCCGTTTGAACAAGAAATAGTGCTGGAGAAGCACCATCAGGGAATCTAAAAATGGCTTCATGGTCATTCTCCCAAGTTGGCTTGAATCCAAGTATTTTGGTATACCATTCAATCGAAGCTTTTATATCTGAAATAGGTATTTGGATCATATCAATCTTTTTTATAAACTGCACAAAACTTCCTCCCTGTTAGTTGGTCATCATAATTATTTTTTTATAATCTTCTTCATCACTTTTTCCTTTGCTAGATCATCGACTAGCTTATCCAAATAAGAAGGGCCCGAAGTACGTCTTTTCTTCGAGCTATACTTTCAACCCTCAAAACCATTTAAATCACTCTATTAATCCGTATTTGTTTTTTGACCTACAAACTGAATCACGTGACACAAACCATTATGAAGTTCGCCTTCATGCCGAACAACTTCTCCCGTAAAAAAGTGGAGGATTCGCCAATCTCTAAAGGTATGCAAAAATTCTTCAGGTTGATATAACAAATTTATATCTTTTGGTCCACCACTATTATAAGGAATCTGCTGTTGTGAATATACTTCCGTTATGTAATAACCTCCTGGTTTAACTGCCTCTTTTACACCTAAAAGTGTTTTTCTCCGTAATTCCTCCGGAAAATGACCAAAGATACATACAATTTGGTCCCATTTATCTGTAGACCATTTTGCATGGTTTAAATCAACGAGTTCAGTTTGTACCGCTACTCCACGCTCTTTAGCAAGTTTATTTGTTTTTACTAACCCGGATTCTGCATAATCCCATGTGGTCACATTTGCTCCATGCTCGGCTAGAAAAACCCCATTACGCCCTTCTCCCTCTGCAATCACTAAAGCATCACCTGACAATTGAAGTTTTTTCTGAATTTCCGCCAAAAAAACATTAGGTTCCTTTCCATAAACATAATTCTCTGTTTGGAAACGCTTATTCCATTGATTCACATTACAACCTCACAATATTAGTCACTAGATTTTATATTAAATTTATTAGTTACAAATTGATTATAGTAAGACAATTTTCCTTGTTTCAAAAAATAGAGTCAAATTTTAAGCGCGGTATGGATGCATGGACCGGAGAAGTTGTGAACCAAACTAAATTCACAGTCCCTAATGATGATTTAAGCTAAGTGTGGAATTTGTGATAATAGAACGGGTCTTGCCAACTGCCAAAAGTATGGACAAGACCCTTTTATTTTTAAGCGGAATTTCTCCGCTTTTATCGGCTTCATATCCTACACTTTATACATTAAGCGGAAATTCTCCGACTATTAAATCTCTTGTCCCACTGAAAAATAACAATGATTAGTCACAGAGCATAAAGAAAAGAACCCATCATTCGCGATTGTACTTTCATTAATAATTTTATTAAAAAAATCTACTAGATTAAGTGTTACCTATTACCTAATTGGCTCAGGCACATCTCTTGAAAAGAGTGCTAAAGTTTGGAGATATTCTCACCTTTTTATTATTTTTATTCTGTTATTGTTTAATCTTTATTTTTTCCTTTAATTCCTCAATATAATGTTGTGCAGCTTGAGCAGCAATGCTGCCATCTCCGGTGGCTGTTACAATTTGCCGCAATGTTTTCTCACGGATATCACCAGCAGCAAATATTCCTGGTATTCTAGTTTCCATTTGATCATTTGTTTCAATGTAGCCATTTTCATTGGTAATACCAAGGTTTTCAAAAGGCATTGACAATGGAAGCATTCCAACATAAATGAACACACCGTCAGCTTTAAACTCCTGTTCAGTTCCGTCTACTGTTGAAACTAGAGTAAGACTACCGACCTTGCCATCTTTCTCATTAATTTCTTTAACGGTGTGATTCCAGATAAAATGAACTTTTTCATTAGCAAAAGCACGCTCTTGAAGAATTTTTTGCGCACGAAGCTGGTCACGTCGATGAATGATGGTTACTTTTTTGGCAAATCTGGTTAAATAAACACCTTCCTCAACAGCTGAATCACCACCACCCACAACGACTAATTCTTTTCCTTTAAAAAACGCACCGTCACATACTGCACAATAAGATACACCACGCCCGCCAAGCTCTTTTTCGCCTAGCACACCAAGTTTCTTATATTCAGCACCAGTTGCAATGATAACAGAATAAGCTTTATATTGTTTAGTTCCGGCAACGACCGTTTTGGTATCGCCATTATCAATGATTTCTTTTATATCTCCATAAGCATATTCTGCACCAAATTTTTTGGCATGTTCAAACATTTTTGAAGATAAATCTGGACCTAGAATACTTTCATAACCAGGATAATTTTCTACTTCTTCAGTGTTAGCCATTTGACCACCGGGAATCCCACGTTCGATCATTAATGTAGACAAATTTGCACGTGAAGTATATACCGCTACTGTCATTCCTGCAGGACCAGCGCCAATAATGATAACATCGTAAATTTTTCCTTCGGACATATAATACCCTCCATATATGTGGATCACGCTATACCCCGCTTATATTTTCAACCCAAGGGATGTATCCTAATAGGTTTATTTATAGCCTCTGTGCGTGATCAAAAGTAAGAATTAGCTGAAAGCTTTGTATATCAAGTAAATTGCTCCTACCAGGAGCCATACAAACGTACCAGGTCATATCGGAATCGGTTGTTTAACCTGTTTTCCATCGCCAGAAACGTTTGGTCTCGTAATTCCTCAAGAACCAGTAGTCGCGCAATCATCCATTTTGTTTGGTTCTTTAGACATATTATTTCCTCCTAAATTTTGTATTTTCATCATTTTTATTCAGGATTCCAATTAAACTTTGTTCTGCTCTAAAGGTAGCCGTCATACTACCTATAGCTTTATTTTATACCCTTAGGGGTATTTAGTAAAGATGTATTTTTTTAAAAAGGTGTGTTAGCTCTAAAACAAGTCAGCGGAGTTAGTTTTATTAAATGTCCATCTTAATTTTGTCAGATTTGTCACAACAAATTATTATTTCGATATCATTTTTTCAGAATCTATTGATTATCTATTATACCCTATGTAGTATATTACTTATTAACAAATACCCTATAAGGTATAATTGGAGGCTAACATGAGTAATCAAGTATCAAGACGTGATTTTATAAAAAATTCTAGTGGTGCTGTATTATTAGGGACTGTTGTTTTGTCAGGAGCAGACAAAGCATTTGCACAATCGGATCAGTCATCAGAAAAAGGGACTGTGATTGATCTTACCCTTTGTGATGGCTGTTCTGCAAAGGACACCCCTGAATGTGTATTAGCATGTCGAACAAAAAACCAAGATAAATTTCCAAAGGTAGATCATGAAAAAATAAAACCGTATTGGCCACAGAAAACATATGAAGACTGGTCAGACAAGCAAGATTTGACAAACCGATTAACTCCATACAATTGGACATTCGTGGACAAAGTAGAAGTTCAGTACAATGGTACAACTGAAAATGTATTTGTTCCTAGGAGATGTATGCATTGTGATAACCCTACTTGCGGTGGAGTTTGTCCTTTTAGTGCTATTAAGAAAGATGAAAATGGGGCTGTCGTTATCAATGATGAGCAATGCATGGGAGGGCAAAATGTCGCGATGTTTGTCCTTGGGATATACCACAAAGACAAGCTGGAGTTGGTTTATACATGAAACTCGCTCCTGAATACTTAGGTGGAGGGGTTATGTATAAATGTGATTTATGCGCCGATCTTCTAAAAGAAGGTAAAGAACCCGCTTGTGTAACGGCTTGTCCTAAGGGGGCAATTTCATTCGGAACGAAACAAGAAATGAAGGATTTAGCATACTCCCGTGCAAAGGAAGTATCTGGATTTGTTTATGGTGATAAAGAGAATGGTGGAACATCAACGTTTTATGTATCAAAGGTTCCTTTTGAATCAATTGACAACGCTATCAAAAGAAAGAAGCAAGAAACAAATGATCTGAAACCTGGTCTTCCCCACATGGAAGTGGAAATGGATAATAAACTAGACAGTCTTAGTGGAATGGCACTTAGCGCAGTGATTGCACCCATTGCCGGTATCGCAGCCGCAGGATTTACCGCATATAATAAACTGAAAGGAAATAAAGGACATGATGAAGAATAAACCGAGGAAAATTTATAGACAAAATCTATCAAATCGTCTTGTTCATTGGGGAATCGTTCTATCTATTTTTTCCCTTATTATTAGCGGGCTAGGTCAAATGCCCATGTATAAGCGCTACAATATTGTCAAACTACCAGGAGCTGAATGGCTAGGAGATTATTCCATAACACTAGCAATGCATTATATTGGTGCTATTCTACTGATTTTTATTGTTTTTTATCACATGTTTATTCACTTTTTCATGAAAGAGTATGATGCAATTCCCAAACGTGGAGATGTAAAGGAATCTTGGAAAATCATAAAAGCAATGATAACTAAGGGTGAGGAACCACCTAGTGAAAAATATCTTGCAGAACAGAGACTTGCATATCTAGCAATAGGGGTAACCATACTAGCACTTGTCATCACTGGATTTATTAAAATTGGAAAAAATGTATCCTTTATTTCCATACCACACTCAATTGTATATATTTCAACTACCATTCATAACATCGCTACCTTTGTTCTTATTTTTCTAATCATAGCTCATCTTGCAGCTTTTATCGTGAAAGCAAATCGGAAACTACTACCGGGGATGATTACTGGATATGTTGAGGAAGATTATGTAAAGCATAGACACATAATATGGTATAAAAAAATAAAAGAGAAACAGCAGTAAATAATATTTTATTAGAGGTGAATAGTAATAGCCTGTCTCCTGCCTTTTAAGGCTAGTTGACAGGCTATATTGCTATCGTGCCACCTTTTCATTTGTTAGTTTTGTATAAACACCATTATATCTTGTTGCATACAGATACTCGGTTTTCATCCATTTGTTCCCCTAAGCCACTATTTGCACCTAGAACTTTAGTATTTAATAATAATTCTTGCTTATTGTGAATTGAAAATCCAATGACCCGAAAACCCTTTTTTCTTAACAATCGTATCCCAACATTTTTTTCAAGTGAATTTGACGCGACTACAAATAAGTCTTCTTTAGGTATTTCCTTAATATTTCTGTTTAAGTAGGCGATTGGGATATTTATCGCTCCAACAACTGCGTTCCTGTACGATTCATCAAAATCTCTTACGTCTATTACATTCATGTTATATAAGTCAAGGGCTTCCACATTAATATAACGGACCCCATAAACTGGAAAGTATCTATTATATAATACAAAGAGTACAATTATCGTAGTTAAAATTAAAAATGTCACTTTAAACCTCCATCGCTTTCGTAATGGAAAAAATCATCATTAAAAGGTACAGGAATCTATTTCATTCACTGCACCTTCTTAATGATAACTATTATTTACTTTCTATTAGCTTCTTACGTTTAGCATCTGCTTTATTTCTTTTTTATCCAGAATTTAATAACCGGACCGTCTTGATCTGTTTTTAGAATCGTGTGTCCAGCATTGTTTGACCATGCAGGTAAATCACTTAACGTTCCCCTATCAGTAGCGTGAAGTTCTAATATTTGATTACTTTCAATTGATTCTATGCCTTTTTTTAATTTCACAATAGGCATTGGACATGATAATCCGGTTACATCTAAAACTTCATCCACTTTTATATCATTTTCGTCTCTAATAATGGTTTCACCTAAATCATTCGTTGTTGTCTCAACATCAACATGAATATTGCTGCCAAAGACTGAAGAATAGGTTTTCCACCCACCATCGACGTTTTTTACACGATATCCGTTATTTTTCAAAATTTGGCTTGCTAAATATCCTCTCAAACCAACTTGACAACTTACATAAACCGTTTTATCCTTTGGCACTTCATTTAATCTATTTCTAAGATCGTTTAATGGAATATTGATAGAGCCCTTAATATAACCAAATTCACGCTCCACTGGTTCACGGACATCAATTAACAGTCCACCATCTTCAACAATTTGATCAACTTCATGCCATTGAATATGTTCTAACTCACCTTCCATTAAATTTGTCGCAACATACCCTGCCATGTTCACTGGATCTTTTGCAGAAGAATATGGAGGTGCATAGGATAATTCAAGATTGGTTAAATCTTCTACTGTTAATCCACCTTTGATCGCTGTTGCAATAACGTCAATCCGTTTTTCGACTCCATCTGCCCCAACAGCTTGTGCGCCATATATTTTACCAGTTGATTTGTCAAAAATAAGTTTTAAAGATATTTGAGCAGCCCCAGGATAATACCCAGCATGAGAACTTGGATGAATATGAAGAACCTCATATGGTGTTCCGATTCGTTTTAATGTTTTTTCATTATTTCCAGTTGAAGCTACCGTTAAATTGAATACTTTCGCAACAGATGTACCAAGAGTTCCTTGATATTCCTCTTTTTGTCCCATAATATTCTTCGCTGCAATTCGACCTTGTCTATTAGCCGGTCCTGCAAGAGGAATCGCTGTTTTGCTGCCATTAATATAATCCACTACTTCAATGGCATCCCCCACAGCATATATGTCCTCATCTGAGGTTTGCAGATATTCGTTTACAATAATATGACCACGTGCTCCGAGCTCTAGCCCGGCATTTTTCGCTAATTCATTTTCAGGTCTTACACCAATAGAAAGAATCGTCATATCTGTTTCTACTTCTGTTCCATCAGATAGGATAATTTTCTTGCCATTTTCCGCAAAAGACTGAACTCCATTTTCTAAAATTAACCGAACACCTTTTTCTTTTAAATGACTGTGTAAAATACTTGCCATTTCAAAATCGATAGGTGCCATTATTTGGTTAGCCATTTCAACAATTGTTACTTCAATCCCTCGATCAACTAGGTTCTCAGCCATTTCAATACCGATAAATCCACCACCAACAACAACAGCTTTCTTCGGATGTTGTTGATCCACATAGTTTTTTATTTTATCCGTATCAGGAATATTTCTTAATGTAAATAATGTTTCATTTTCCTTTAGACCAGGAATTGGTGGCACAATCGGACTTGCCCCAGGTGATAATAATAATTTGTCATAGGTTTCTTTATACTCTTCACCATTTCGTAAATTTTTAATCGTTACAGTATGATGATCAGGATCAATGCTCACTACTTCACTTAAATTTCGAATATCCATATTAAAACGATTAGACATTCCCTCTACAGTTTGTACTAATAACTTGCTTCGATCGGTAATTGTTTCTCCTATATAATAAGGTAAACCACAGTTCGCAAATGAAATATATTCCCCACGTTCAACAAGAATAATTTCCACGTCTTCACTAATTCTTCTTAACTTAGCTGCTGCTGTTGCTCCACCGGCAACTCCACCTACGATGATTACTTTCTGAATCATGGAAGAATCCTCCTAATATTTATTCGTTTATTATTTTTACGAATGATCACTTTACATAATACCCAGACAGGTATATTTTCGTGCAAAAAAAAATTAGTTTAGGTTCAAACGCTTGCAAGTGAAACAGGCAATGCTGAAACCAACTTGCAAGCATCATTATATTTTACTTTAAAAAGTCAGCGTAACATCAGCATCTTTTGCAAATTGCAAGAATGTAACAGATCCACCAACTTCAATTTCATCGACAAATACTTCTTTTTCAAGTCCCATAACATCCATAGTCATTTGACAGCCAATTAATTTAACTCCTAATTCTTGTGCCATTGCGAGCATATCAGGGATGCAAGGTACATTTGCCTTTGCAAATCCCTCTGCAAAATGCTCTTTACCTGCCGGCATAGGCAATTGTTTATTTGCTTCTTTATGAATTAAGTTTAACCCTTCAAACGTAAAGAAAATGGCAACCTCTTGGTCCATTGAAGCTGCTGCTGTTGCAATATTAAATACTTTATATGCATCAAATAATCCACCATTGCTTGCGATAATTGCTACCTTTTCACTCATTAATATACCTCCTCATCGAACCTAGTGTTCAATGTGTTTTTTAATTACAAAATACATCTTATACCCGTATGGGTATAATGTCAACAAAAAATTATATTGAGATAATATCTCTAGGTTAGTAATGAACATAATTCTAACTATCTGTCCTATGCTCCACTTTAATATCTTTATTATTTATTCATTTAACAGCTAAATATACAACCACCTATTTATAGTGAGAAAATTATAATGCGACTCCGGTACCCCAACACCATTAAAATTAAACAGAAATAATATTCTCTACTTAAGTCTAAACTATTAATGAATTTTATAAGAGGCAATCCGTCCGTTTCCAATATGAACCAAGACCTAGAACCGAAATTTATTTGACTGACAAGGAGGTAATTAGATGATCCAAGAGTTGCAAGCTCACAGCCATTCTTTTGTAGCGCATTTTCCAATTGCAATTATTAGTATTGCTACCTTCTATGATTTGTTTTGGATTTTGATCAAGAGAAAATTCACTCCAAAACAAGGTTATTGGCTGTGGCTTCTTGGTTTTTTTACAATGTGGATTGCCATTGGGACAGGTCCCGCAGAAGACGCTGAAGGAAATTCAAACTTTTTTTCATCACACGAAAACATGGCCCTACTTGCAACACTCATTACATTTTTTGTGGTAGCAATTCGAACAATGATGCTGTTAAAAAAGAAGGAACCCATAAAGACTATGTTAATCGTATATTGTATTTTAATGTTGCTGAGTACTGTAACTACGTTGTCTGTTGGCTACTATGGAGGGAAAATGGTTTACACTGAAGGAATCGGAGTAAAATTAAATGAAAAATTTGTAAACCCTCCAAAGTAAAACAAGGGGACAGTTCGAGACTATTGAAAAAGCACCCTGATTTTCAAACAAAAAATCTCCTTGTTAAGTTAATTTCTAGAAACTGGAGATTTTTTCTGATAGGGACAGGCCCTACGTTCCAGAAAAATAGTAAAAGGATATTTCTGTGGCAACGGTTAATTTCACAGAAATATCCTTTTTAATAAATTATTTGTTGTATCTGATGGACTCGAGGACTCGTCACCCACCACAACATTTCTTGAATTTCTTTCCGCTACCACAGCGACAAAGATCATTTCTGCCAATTTTTTGACCCGTCTGGAGATTAATAATCACTCCTATTTTATCAGGCACAGGCCGCACTGACTTCTTCTCATGGGCTGATAGCTCTTCTGGTGTATACCCCAATAGATACCATTCCCTCGTATTATTCATTAGAAGAACAACGTCATCCATCAAGCTTTTCACAGCATCTAGGCATTCGAATGTCAGTTCCGTCTGTATATATTGAATAAGTTGAGCAGGTTGGTGATCCTTATTTTTATCAACTACCATTAGATACTCCTTTCAATATTACCATCACTGACAAAATCAGGTGTCGCCGCTCTCCCTAATCCAGCTATCACTTTATTTATTTTTCATTGTATCATGCACATAGATAATTAAAACACATGAAGGTAGACTGACTAATACAAAAGGGCCTTTTATTACTTTGATTTTACTTTTATATCAGATTAAACATGATCAAATGAAAATAGGTAAACTATACCTATGTTTAACTCTACGGAGCGTTTGTTGATAACAATCATATAAACCTCTAAGATGAAAAAGATCAATCAGGAGGAGACAATGATGGATAATAGTAAGGTTGGAGAGTTAATTTATCATTTACGCAAAGAAAAAGGACTAACACAGAAACAATTAGCTGATCAAATGAACATTTCTGATCGAACCATTTCAAAATGGGAACGTGGATGCGGCTGCCCGGATGTCACGCTATTACCAAGTTTATCTACCCTATTAGGGGTAAATATAGAAAATATTTTAGATGGTGAATTATCGTCGAATGAATTTATTGGAGGAAATATGAAAAAGTCAAATTATTTTGTCTGTCCATCATGTAATAATATTGTATTAGCAACTGGAGATATAACTATATCTTGCTGTGGGAGAAAGTTAGAACGATTAGAAGCGAAGAAAGCAACGAACGAAGAAAAACTATCAATTACAGAAATTGATCATGAATGGTTTATTTCAAGCGACCATCCTATGTCAAAAGATCATTATATATCATTTATTGCTGTTGCTACTGGTGATCAAATTTTGATTATTAAACAGTATCCAGAATGGGGCTTTCAAACACGTATCCCGAAACGCAAACACAGCAAACTGTTATGGTATGATACTCAATTTGGATTATATTATCAGCTTTTATAATAATTTAATTTATTTAAATATACACGAGTTATGACTTAAATGTTATACTCGATGACCTTTCCCTCACTTTTTCCATAATATTGATTTAAATAGTGGGGGTTTCTTTTGAAATGAAACCTATTAGGAGCAATATGAAATGAATAAACCTTTAAATGAAACGATTGCCTTAGCAAAACCAATGATTACATTTCTAATACCTGTCATATTTGCGAGTGTATTGCAATCATTAGGTCAAGTATTTGGAATTATTTTCGTTGGGCGAACACTTGGAGTAGATTCTTTAGCAGCTATTTCAGCCTTCTTCCCTCTATTCTTTTTCTTACTATCCTTTGTCATCGGAATCGGGTCTGGATCCTCCATTCTAGTCGGGCAAACATACGGTAGCGGAAACATCAAAAAAATGAAGGAAGTAGTAGGAGTTACTTTAGCATTTACGATGATTGTTTCCATTGCTGTCGCCTTAATCGGTGGACTCTTTACAGAAGATATTCTAAAGTGGATGGGGACGCCTCGGAATATTCTAAATGAAAGTGCAGAATATGCACGTATTTTATTTGTTACATTACCCATTACCTTCTTGTATATGTGCTATACAACCTTTATGAGAGGTGTTGGGGATTCAAAGACACCTTTTTATTTTTTACTGATTAGTATTATCTTAAATATTGCCATGCTACCCATTCTTATTTTTGGTTGGTTGGGTTTACCGGAATTCGGATTAAATGGTGCTGCATATGCAGCTGTATTATCCAATTTCATTACATTTGTACTTCTGTTAGGGTACTTGCACAGAACAAATCATATACTCAAATTAGACTCTGTTATTTTGAAGCACCATCACTTGAAAGGCTCTGTTTTGAAAACCTTACTGAAATTAGCCATTCCCACTAGCATAAGTATGGTTTCAATAGCTTTGTCAGAAATCGCAGTCATAACTTTTGTAAATGATTATGGATCCAATGCAACTGCTGCATACGGAATCGTGAATCAAATTGCAAGCTACGTTCAAATTCCAGCGATGAGCATTTCAATTGCCATTTCAGTTTTTGTTGCACAAGCCGTAGGGTCCGGGAACATTACGAACATTAAACATATAACGAAAATAGCTATTACACTGAATTATCTACTGGGCGGTATTCTTATTCTCATTCTTTACCTAATACCAACCCCTATTTTAAGTATCTTTTTAGACAACACTGAAACAATTCATATCGCTAAAAGTCTTATGATGTTCTCATTTTGGAGTTATGTTATTTTGGGTCATACTCAGGCAATTTCAGCAACGATGAGAGCAACAGGTACAGTATTATGGCCAACAATTTTTACGACCACAAGTATTTTGCTGATTGAAGTTCCGGTAGCATACTCCTTGTCACATTTTACAGCACTTGGAATAAATGGAATATGGCTCGCCTATCCAATTGCATTCATAGTCAATTTCCTAGCTCAATCTACTTATCATCAATTCTATTGGAAAAAGAAAGCCCTAAAAGCACTATTAAACTAAACTTACAACTAATGAAGCTATTTGTTTCTATTAACAAATAGCTTCATTTTCTCCATTGATTATCACGTTTTTTCTATTATGCGCTAACCTACTTTCATAAGCCTTCCTCTTTAAATGGACCCAAAACGAAAAAGGACTCTTATCCTTGCTAGGGATAGCACCCGATAATGATTAACTTACACCATTTATCAATATAATCTATTATCTTAACCCTACAATTAATAATTCACTTTTTAAAAATAGTTGTGTTTTCAATACGAATAGAATCCACTTCCCCGCAATCTAAACAAAAGGTGTATATTTTATTTGAACCACTAAGTGACATCTTGCTAAGTTTTACAGGCATATAATCTGTAGCCTCTGTAAATTCCGTACTACCACACTTAATACATTTTTTGCTCGAGTTTTCCATTATAAAATCCCCTTTTCGTTGCTAGAAACTTTCTACAACAGTTCGTAAGATAATAGTGAAACGATTTTGTCCAACAGGTATAACATCTTGAACAAAAATATTGTAGGATCCAGTTTCTTTTCTTCTTTTATTAACAAGTTCTTCTAAAATGTTTGCCAGCGAATCGCTTTCATTCATTTTTACATCAATAAACTCTTGTTCCCTCATTCTTCCACCTCCAAAAGTATATAAAGTAGTACGTACACTCACTCAGATAAGTTTCAATATTGAACCTTTTTAAATCTAAGAATAATTATGGCGATCAGCTACAGTAACTGTTCGCCTAATCTTGATTGATGGAAACACTGGGGCTGTTTTTTTTCCTCTAATGCTTTTTGAAACGCTCTTTCTCCAAAATCCTTTCTTATATTCCAATATGTAGTAGCGTAATTACTCATAACTCTTTGATACTCTTTTCCGTCCATCATTGATAGAAAATTAGTAATATAATCTTGGGCTGAGCCCGAATTCATACCGGTTACATTAGAGGTTACCCTCGTGAAAAGCACTTTGGAACTGCTATCGTAGCAAGGCAAACAACTATATCCAGGTAAAATAAATACTGTTATTCAACCATTTCGCCCCGTATTATAAAAGGAGATTTTTCGAGTCATTTAATCATACTAAAATACTAATAAAACAAGACGATAAAAATTGAAATTGTCCAAAAACGCACCAATTTTAGCAATTAAATAATGACATTTTGTTTAATATGAAAAATAATTTCTACTAAAGTTAATATTTTAATAAAATATATGCAAGGACAATTTGATATTGAATATTGGATAAGAGGAACAAATACTATGGATAAATTTAGCATCAAAAATACAACCAAAGAACAAAGAAAAAAATTCGTGAGGGATGCATTCTCCATTGCTTCATTAGATTCACCGGAACCACCTGAAGAAGACTTACTATTTTTCGAGGACTATATTGAAGGAAAAAAAGAGCTGTCGGAAATTCATGAGGAAATTATTAGTAAGTATAAGGAGAATGTAAAAGATTAGCCCATGATAGTAGTGGTTACCACGGGTCTTGTGGATGTAAAAAGGAGAATAATAATAAATTTTTGCAGTATTGAGTTTAGACTTCTGATCGTACTAAAATCCGCCATATCCAACATTCAGAAAATGTGTAATACTAAGGGTATTCTGGCGATACTTTTTATTATTCTTAAAAAATAGGGATGATCCCATGTTCATTAAAACACTGGTACTTTCAAATTTTAAGAGTCATACATACAGCAGCTATCAATTCGGCAAAACCAATCATTTTTTTGGGGACAATTTTACCGGAAAATCTTCGATTGGGGATGCGATTGTTTTCGGTTTATTTGGTGTGTCTAGGCACGGATATAAAATGTATATTAAGGATTACCTACAAGAAGGCGCAACAACGATGTATGTGGAGATGATTATCCAAATACATAATCAAGATTACACTATCAAACGAACGATGACTGCACAAAAAGGTACTACTTCTGTTTTTTTAAACAATAAACCGGTTAAAGAAAAGGAAATAGAAAGATTGGTCGGTGACTATAAGGCGTTTGTTTATTGCTTTTTCCCGGATTTCTTTCCAGATGAAGATAAAAGTTCTTCAAGAGCGTTTCTGATTGATCATATGTTTTCCGAGCGGAATGATTATGATGAGTTGGAAAAAGAAAAAGCACGGATTATCAGGGAGCAAAAACAAATTCATTCGAACATAACCTTTTATGAAGGCCAAAAGGTCGTTTTGAAAAAACAAGCAATTGCCATGGTCAATAACCCTGATCCAATTTTACCAATAGAACATGTTAATGCAGAGATCAAAACCATACAAACTGAATTGGAAAAGATTACAAATGAGACACAGGAACAAATTGAAAATGGGATCGAATTAAAGTCACAATTGAAGTCTTTCATAGAACAAATGGCGGAACTAGAAAGCGATGTCCGATTAAGTGGTGAAAGATGCCCAACTTGCTTTCAACCGATTTCAAGTGAGCAATTTGAGACGATAACAAATTTGAAGAAAACAAGATATTATGATTTAAAAAAAGAAATAGATAAGGTTGAAACTGGTATCGGAAATGCCCAAGAAAATTATGCCAACTTATTAAAAAGAAAAGCCCAAAAAGAGCAGCGACTACAGACGCTACAAATGATGATTTCCTACCAGCAAAATATTAATCAAGTATCGCAGCATTCTACGGAGTTAATAAATGTTGAGAATAAGTTACATGACTTGACGATAAAGAAAAAAGCCTTGTCAGATGAATTAAAAAGAATGAAGCATCGACAAGGAGTGGCTGCAAACGATTACCAAAATCAAATTAATCAACACCTTACACATACTAGTATTGAGCTATTTAAAGTGCTAAAGAACGGTGAATTACGGCCGGATTTTCAAATTTGCTATAAGAACAGAACATATAGGGTCCTTTCTAATAGTGAAAAAATACGTTGTGTTCTTGAAATTGTTTCCTTAATTAACACATTTACAAGTTACAAATACCCTCTTTTCCTCGATAATATGGAAGGCGTTACTCATCTAGAACCACCGGAAGATATTCAAATCATTACGGCAACTGTAAAAAAAGGAGTGCCGTTGACATTGAAAGTTAAGGACTAAACAAAGAGGATATCCTTCTTGTGAACCTAAATCATCGCAAATGCCCAACGGCAAGAGGAGTTTGGTCGTTTCCTAACAATAAACACCGCAAACATGGACGGCAGACCAACTCCTCTTTTCTATGCTTTATTCCCCTTTTATTTTTTTTTGAAAAAATCCTGCGGAACAAGAAAACCATTGACCTCAATGAAATTATTCATGGGGTTACTCTGATTATTTGACTCGGTGGAAAAATCGCTATTAAAATATGAAAGTTTAAACATGTCTTTAATCTGTTTTGACCTTTGAGTTGTCGTACTTTGTTTTGTTCCAAAGAAATCACAAATGTCATGAACTGACACATAGGGTTCACTATCTTTATCAAACAAAAAATTAATAGTACCCAACGCATGAATAACTGCCGCTGCCCAGATTTCAATTTTACCCGACATAAAAGGGACGTCTCTTTTTCTAGCCATTTTGCTTATCAATTTTTCGATAAGAACATCATATTCTTCGGTTAAATATTCTTTACTAAAATCAGTAGCCAATTGCATTAATTGTGCTTTCTTTCCTGCAATCTGTTCTTTGTTGCTGGTCATAGTATCAATCCTTTTTTTAAATTTTCCATCGAAATATAGAAGCATCCTACTCCAATTCTTCTGTTTCATTATATTTTTTTCCATATTCAAAAACTTGTCAAGAAATTCAGGTTAGAATTTAGGTTTTCTCAACATATCTCGGTACAGAAAAACATCAAAAAACCGTACGAGCAAAATACACTCAGTACGGTTAAATATGTAATAGTATCAACATTTGGCGGGACCGCGTGAGAATCGAACTCACCTGACCTGGCACGCAGGTCACAGACGGTTTTGAAGACCGCGGAGGACACCAGTACCCCATCCAGCCCCATGATTATTAGAAGTGACAAGTTTTATTATACTAACATATCACCACATTTACAAGTGGAAAATACGAAAAATGACGAATCGTGTCGAGGTTGCCATTTACTTGTCAGTTATTCATAAATCAGACTATAATGAAACTAAGTAAGGGCAGAATATTTTGCATTTTTGATTTTATCAAAGATACGCTTTGCTTTGTGAAATTCGTAAATATCAATTTTTCTCGTTGGTCAAGCAATGCTGCCCGAAAAAAATGGTTTTGTAGGTGAAAGATATGCTTCAAGATTGGTTTATGTGGTTTATCGCCTTTTGGTGCGCTGTCATGGTTGTTTTGATGACAATTGGCGGCTACTTTATGTTTCGTAAGTTTTTCAAGAAATTACCAAAGCAAGATGGCAAGTCCGATATGGATTGGGAACTATTTTATATTAATGAAACGCTCGAGCTTTGGGGTGACGAGCAGAAAGAGTTCCTAAATGATCTTGTGAGCCCGGTTCCTGAATTATTCCGTGATGTTGCTAAGCAAAAGATTGCTGGAAAAATTGGTGAGCTTGCCTTAGCTGAGAACGCCACAGTAATTACCCAGGATTTAATTATCCGCGGCTATATTTTAGCGACACCAAAGCGCGATCATAAATTTTTGCGTAAAAAAATGGACGAGCGTCACATCGACCTCACTCCATATGAACAATTTTTCTAGACTGGATTCTTAGAAATGAACTTATGAATATCTCATAGGTTCATTTTTTTATTTTGCTTACTGAAGTAATCATATGAAGACCTCATGAGTTCAATACCCGGCTCCAAATCATCACAAATGAACTCATAAACGCCTCATGAGTTCAATACTCGGCTCTAAATCACCTAAAATGAACTCATAAACACCTCATGAGTTCAATACTCGGCTCTAAATCACCTAAAATGAACTCATAAACACCTCATGAGTTCAATACCCGGCTCTAAATCACCTAAAATGAACTCATAAACACCTCATGAGTTCAATACTCGGCTCTAAATCACCTAAAATGAACTCATAAACACCTCATGAGTTCAATACTCGGCTCTAAATCACCTAAAATGAACTCATAAACACCTCATGAGTTCAATACTCGGCTCTAAATCACCTAAAATGAACTCATAAACACCTCATGAGTTCAATACTCGGCTCTAAATCACCTAAAATGAACTCATAAACACCTCATGAGTTCAATACTCGGCTCTAAATCACCTAAAATGAACTCATGAACGCCTCATGAGTTCAATACCTGACCACAAATCAACACAAATGAACTCATGAACACCTCATGAGTTCAAAACCCGGCTTCAAATCCTCACAAATGAACTCATAAACGCCTCATGAGTTCAATTCTCGGCTCTAAATCACCTAAAATGAACTCATGAACGCCTCATGAGTTCAATACCTGACCACAAATCAACACAAATGAACTCATGAACACCTCATGAGTTCAAAACCCGGCTTCAAATCCTCACAAATGAACTCATAAACGCCCCATGAGTTCAATCCCCGACCACAATTCAACACAAATGAACTCATGAAGACCCTACTTATTCAAATAAGCAAAAGCAAGTGGAGAAAAAAGAAACGATATCTTTCCTCCACTTGCTTTATTTTAGGGAATTCAACAAAATTCGGTCTGTCCCCTATTTCTTATACCGTCGTTACGTTAGTCGTCTGCCCTTGCAGTTGCAATTGCAGCTTGCGGAAGTTCATGTACATGGCAACGCGCCATGGGACGATCATTCCGAATGCTAGGATCCAGAACATACCGCCGAGCTCGCCGACATCGAATGATGCGCTCATGAGCGATTTCATGATGATTCGGAGAACCAGTAATCCTATTAAAATAAAAACGAATGCCTTGGACGGTTTTAGGTAAATATCTTGATCACGTATTTCAAACTTAGACGTTTTAATTAACAAAATCGAGAAGAGCATGCCGACTGAGGCAGCCTCAATTACTTCTAATGGCGTCACGCGAAACATTGGGAATAAAAACATCAGTGCACCAGTGCTCATAAACAAAGGTGGTAGAATAATTTTCTTGGCACTTGCTGGTTTTTTTGCGGACCGGATTCTCATAATCATGACGAAAGTCCCCATGAAGACGGCACCGATTGAAGAAAGAACGACCCAATTCATATTTTTCATCCTTATCTTTTAAGTTTTACACTAACATTATATACAAAACTACAAAAAAGAAAAATGGAAACTCATATTATCCTTGAAATGGACAAAATCATTCGCACCTTATTTCAACATTTCAGCAAAATTGTAGTCAAAACAAGCCATTTAAGGAATCCTTAAATGGCTTGTTCATCTTATAGAAACCGTTTGATGGTCTCCAATACTCTACTTTCATTAAATGGCTTGATGATAAAGTCTTTAGCGCCGGCTTCGATTGCTTCGAGAACCATTTTTTGCTGTCCCATCGCTGAGCACATGATAATATTAGCATCTGGAAAATCACGCTTGATGGCCTTCGTTGCTTCAACCCCGCTCATTTCCGGCATCGTAATATCCATGATCGTTAAATCTGGTTTCTTTTCAAAAAAGAGCTGGACTGCTTCTTTACCGGTTTCACCTTCACCAACGATTTCATGATTTGCTTTTACTAAAATATTCGTTAGCATCGATCTCATAAATTGTGCATCATCAATGATTAAAATTCTCGCCATCCATTACCCTCCCACGATTAAAACCAGGAAAGATTTAACCACTCATTTTGTGCCGATACTAGTGTAGCATACTATAAACTACTTATTAAAATCCAGTAAAGCCACCAGTAAACTGCTGGATAAAGATAATGATTTTTGTCATCCAGTCAAAGAATAACACGATACCCATGACAATCATAATCCAGCCACCGATTTTCATAATTTTCACATTGTTCTTACGAATCCATTGCATTCTACCGATAAAGAATGATAGAGCGAAGAATGGAATGGCGAAGCCGAGTAAATAGGCGATCATATATAGCATTCCAGAGCTTGGATTTGTACTTGCTAGTGAAATAACCACTCCAAGAATTGGACCTGTACAAGGAGTCCATCCAGCTGCGAATGCCATCCCGATTAACACGGAGCCCAAATACCCTGATGGGCGGTTTTTAATTTCAAAGCGTCTTTCCTTCATTAAAAATTCAGGCTTGAATACACCAACAATTACAAGTCCGAAAAGAATAATAAAAATGGCGCCGACTTGTCGGATTAGATCATTGTATTCTCTGAAGAATTGACCAACCAATGATGTGGCAAAGCCCAGAGCGATAAAGATAGCTGAAAAGCCGACAAGGAAGAATAATGTATGTAGCAAGCTGCGCTTTTGCAGCATACCATTTTCACTCTTTAATTCTCCTACACTCATCCCAGTTATATACGACAGAAAGGCCGGATATAATGGTAAACAACATGGTGAAATGAAGCTTAAAAATCCCGCACCGAGTGCTAAGAAGATATTAATTTCATCCATTCATTACACATCCCTTTTTTACTTTTGTCCTTGTCTCATTCTAACAAAACTTTTTTCTTAATGATACTGAAGAAGCTGTGAACAATTTATGCCCTGTACCGTATTTTACATAAATACAGTAATAATGATAAGTAGACATTGTGACAATTTTTCGAAATATATAGAATATGAATTTTTTTACTGTTTTGTCTTTGAATTTACAATCAAACTCGGCTATAATAGTGAAAGTAATGTGCACAAATGTCATTTACTTTACAATTTTTCATTTTATTTCAAAAAACGTTAACGATTTTTACAAATAAAATGTGAAAGGACCAATACCTTGTTAAAACATGACCTGCTTACCCTCATTGAACAGAAACGGGCAGAATTGATTTCTGTTGTTTCAAAAAAAGGACTCAGTTCATCGGCAGCAATACGCCATAGCCAAGAACTAGACGAATTACTTAATAAATACAATAACATTTATATAAAAAAAATCCAGACACATTAAAAGCAGATTGGAGCACAAACTTTTCCAATCTGCTTTTTTGTTTGTCCTCCACACTCATTGGACTTCCCTTTCGACTAAATCAACGCTTCCATTTTGCAGTAGGTACATTTTATAGTAGAGCCCTTGTTTCGCTAATAGCTCTTGGTGATTCCCTCTTTCGACGATACGCCCCTGATAAAGCACCAGAATTTCATTAGCCTCTTGAATAGTTGAGAGTCGGTGGGCAATCGCAATCGTTGTTCTTCCCTCGCTCATTTTTTTCAGTGCCGATTGGATGGCTTCTTCTGTCTCGGTATCGATATTGGCAGTTGCCTCGTCGAGAACGAGGATTTTCGGGTTTGTCGCAATCGTTCTGGCAAAGGCGATGAGCTGGCGCTGACCACTAGAGAACGTTGCCCCTCTTTCAACAACTTGATGCTGATATCCTTTTTCTAGCTTTTCAATAAACGTATGAGCCTGGACAAATTGGGCGGCCGAGCTGATTTGTTCATCAGTCATCGCTTGATCATGAAGTCGAATATTATCGTTCACCGTCCCATAGAACAGAAACGGGTCTTGGAGGACAAGCCCCATTTTCCTCCGTAATTCCTGTTTTGAATAATCCTTTATCGACCTACCATCAATAAGAATATCTCCGCGTTCAAACTCATAAAAGCGCATAAGCAGATTAATTATCGAGCTTTTCCCGCTTCCGGTATGCCCGACTAGTGCGACGGTTTCCCCTGGCTTTGTTTTAAAAGAAATATCCTTGAGTACATCTTGCTTACCATCATAGGAAAAACTGACGTTGCGGAACTCAATTTCACCCTCGGTAATCTTGGCTGCTTCACCCTTTTGGGACGGCGCCACATCATTTTCATCCAACAGCCCAAACACACGTGATGCCGCGACAATCGCCTGCTGGTACATGGACAGGCGCATCATCATATTATTGACTGGTTCAAAAAAGCGATCCAAATAATTTACGTAGGCATACAGAACGCCGACTTCTATCGGACTATTAAACGAACTAATTCCGAAGAAGCTTAAGACAATCATGAGGGCGATGATATAAATCAAATCGACTGCAGGTCTAAGTAAGAGTCCGTCCACTTTAATATTTTTCATGCCAGCCAAGAAATGCTGGTGATTCGTCTCCGCAAATTCCTGCCGCAACCGCTTTTCCTGGCGAAACATTTGAATCATAGCCATTCCTTGTAGAGATTCGCTGAGCTTCGCATTGAGTTGACTTAAGCGTTCCCGCATATCTTGATAAAAAATAGAGCTATATTTCCGGTACGAACGAATCAGCCAGAAAATGATTGGAAGAATGAATAAGCAAAAGAACGCTAATTTCACATTCAAGCTGAACATCGCTATAAATATTCCAAGCATCATAAACCCGCTCTGGATAAAGGTAACCAGTACGTTTATAAACATATCCTTGATTGCTTCAGTATCATTGGTGACTCTAGATACAATGCTCCCTGCTGGTGTTTTGTCAAAATAACGAAGACCCAGCTGCTGGACCTTTGTATATACATCGAGTCGGAGCTGATGAATAATGTACATCGCTATTTCCTGAAATTTGAAGTATTGAAAATAGGAAACAATCACATTGCCAATCTGAATGGCGAGATAAGCTGCCCCTAATGTAAATAGCGGCTGAAAACTGAGATTTCGCGGTGTTAAATAGTCATCTATAAAGATTTTTACGATAATCGGTCCGAGGACATCACCAATTGTTGTCAGTAGCAATAGGCTAAATGCTGTGATAATCAATTTCCGATGCGGCTTCGTATAAGTTAACAGCCGGAATAATACCTTCCGCTGCTGTTTTCCGGTTAAGACGGTGGTTTTGTCCATAATTAACCTCCGTGTTCCACTTGGTCTTCGAGTTGCTGGCGGAGATACATTTCCTTGTACCAGCCATTTTGTTCCATTAATTTCTGGTGGTTCCCTTGTTCGACCATGCGTCCCTGCTCTAATACAATAATCAAATCGGCATGGGCGATTGCGCTTAATCGGTGCGAGGTGATGATTGTTGTTTTTCCGGAACGATTGCGTTTTAATGCGGTGAGAATCCCCTCTTCCGTTTTCGCATCGACTGCAGATAGCGAATCATCGAGGATCAACACTTCAGGATTGAGAAGCAGCGCCCGAGCGATGGATATTCGCTGCTTTTGTCCACCTGAAAGCGAAACACCACGTTCACCGACAACTGTTTCATATTTTTCAGAAAATCGTTCAATGTCCTCTGCGATATTTGCAATTGTGGCGGCCTTGATGATGTCTTCCTTTGCAGCATCATGCTGACCGAAGGCGATGTTTTCACCTACTGTTGCTGAAAATAAAAAATGGTCCTGCGGCACATAACCAATCGCGCGTCTTAGCTGCTTGATTTTATAAAAAGAAAGAGGTTTTCCACCAAACAAAATCTTCAAATCTGGTCCTTCAAACTCTCGGAGCAAAAGCTTTAACAACGTGGTTTTTCCAGCGCCAGTCTTGCCCACAATCCCTAATGTTTGTCCCTGCTTTAAAGTGAATGAAATATCTTGGAGCACTGGCTTTGTTTCATTAGGATAAGTGAAGCTATGAATTCCGTATTGGATGTCCCCGCTCGGTACTTCATCTACCGCTGCGGCTAGGTCAACAATCTCGATTTTTTCATTTAGTAGAGTCATAACACGGTCATACGAGGCGCGACCCCGTTCTACGATATTAAACAGCCAGCCAAATGCTAGCATCGGCCAAATCAATAAACCTAAATAGGTTGTAAACGAAATTAATTCGCCGATCGTCAGTTCCCCGTTTAACACCATCCTTGCCCCAAACGCAATCGCGAGAAAATAGGATATGCCAATGACGATGGAGATGGTTGGATCATATAAAGCATCGATTCGGGCAACGGCAATATTTTTTTCGACAACGTCCTCTGATTTATTTTTAAAATCAGCAATGTCCTCCTGTTCCTGTCCGAAGGTTTTGATTACTTTAATGCCAGTTATGCTTTCTTGTGTTTTATCATTTAAAGTTGAAAAGGTTTCTTGTGCCTTGTGAAACCGTTTATGTAAGTGTGTACCGTACCAGCTTGTTAGGATTGCCATGAGAGGCATGGGAATCATACAGATGAGTGTCAATTTCCAGCTAATCGTCGCCACCATCGTGATGATGACAATACTACCGGTAATCAGTGCGTCAACCATCGTTAACACACCCATTCCAGCGGTCTGCTGGATTGCTTGGAGGTCGTTGGTGGCATGGGCCATTAGATCGCCGACGCGCCACTTTTGATAGAAGGCCGGAGACATTTTCGTAAAATGCTCATAAAGG
This sequence comes from Bacillus marasmi, assembly GCF_902168435.1. GTDB lineage: Bacteria > Bacillota > Bacilli > Bacillales > Cytobacillaceae > Bacillus_BU > Bacillus_BU marasmi. The sequence goes on along the minus strand of NZ_LR656164.1, from coordinate 364,222 downwards.
CGGTCCCGAAGTAGTCTTGCCAGCTTAACAGCAGAACCGAAAATTTTAATCCGCCAATAATAGCGAAGGCCATACATCGTGAGCCCGGAAAGGAGTAGCATGCAGACCCAAAACGTCAGAATGCCAAGCGTTAGCGTTCCGTCGTGGATATGGTCAACAATAATACCAATCGCTCGTGGTGGAATTAAGATCAGCAACGCAACAATTAGCAGGACGAAAATTCCTGATAGATAGGCTTTTTTCTCTTCTTTAAAAAACCACATTAAATCAAGAAAAATCTTCAAGTTTGGCCCTCCTTCCTTTGTGGTGTTGGAAAATTATATTGATAAAACAGTTTACCAAATTTTATAAAAATTAGACAGTGATACGGCGTTTGGGGAATGATTTTTCGAGAAAGAAAAAAGCACCCTTCATTAATGAGAGTGCTTGTCTACCTTATTTATTTCCTTGACCCTGTTTATTCATGGCGTTCATCATTTGATTGATTTTCTTTTGCGATGGTTTCATACCCATTTGCATCATCATCATTTTTAGCATTTGTTCGTTAATTGGCGGATTTTTCTTTAAGTAGTCCATCATATATTTCCGAGCAATGAAAAATCCTAGAGCTACACCAGCAGCTAACGCTAGTATGCCGACTAGAATGTTAACCCACATATAAAAACTTCCTCCTTCGTGTTGTCTATCATACAGTGTACTAGACCAAAGGTAATTATACAATATCTGCATCAAATTTTGTGCATTTTAGACAAATTTTCTTTCCTTGATTGGATTAAGCCAGCCGTAGCGTTGATGCTCAAAATCCATCGCTAAAAAGGACGTTTCACATTGCCTTAATGCTTCAAAAAAGATGGTTTCCGTATCATAGCTTCCGTTCGACTCTAAATAGGCGACTCGATTGGTAATCTTCAGTCTAGCAGAACTTTTTACGCCTTTTCTTTGAATATAATATACCCCGTTTTCATAGCGAAAATCCTTATTTTTCCCTAATTTTTGTGTAATTACCTTATGCAGGTTGAAGGTTGGAAGTGGCTTAGTGATAAATTGGATTTGCTTTTCAATGATTTGTTTAAGCTCGCCTTGCGATTGTTCTTTTTCAAGGAATAATTCAAAAAACAACCGTTCTTTTCCAAAGTAATGGGAGGCAAACTCATCTTCTATTAAATATAGCTGATAGGATCTCAATGGTACTCCCCCTAACCTGCGACCTTTTCTTTCATTATAAAAAAAAGTCAATGGGAGGTTTGTCTTAAAGCGTCAAAAACTATCACTACTTTTGTCGAATAACATTGTTTCGGTCATTGAGAGAAAAAGAGAGCCTTAACGGCTCTCTTTTTGTTAGTATCCTTTTGCACTTTCTTTTGTGATTTTATCTTTGAATAAGAAGTAGCTCCAAACTTGGTAGGCGATGATGATTGGAACGAAAATGACCGCTACCGTGAACATGACCTTTAAGTTTAAGGCGCTTCCCGCTGCTGAATAAAGCGTTACGCTGAATTCATCGCCGATAATTGAAGTTAGCATATTCGGGAACATACCGACAAATCCAGTTGCCATTTGCAAAATAATTGCCAAGCAAACCGTTGTAAAGGCAGCACCAATTTTATCTTTAAAAACAAACATGACAGAAAGTAAAATCGAAATTAATGATAAACTTGGAATAATCCATAGCACTGGTACTTCATTAAAATTACCAGCAATCGGCGTCCAATTCATTGTAGCCACAAAGAAGATGGCAAGTACTCCAGCCGCAAGCATTGAAAAAGTTCGAGCTAACTTTTTGACACGCTGTGCTACTGCCCCAGTTGTTTTTAGCTGGATCCAAAGCGAACCAGAAAGTAGGAACATGGATACAAATAAGATTCCACCCAATAATCCATATGGATTTAGCAAGCTTAATAGATTTCCTTCATAACCGTTAGCCCCGATTAACAAACCGCGGTACAGGTTTGCAAACGCTACTCCGAATAGGAGCGCAATCAAGAAACTAGCAATTGCAAATGCCCATTTCCACGAATTTTGCCAACGAGCTGAATCAACCTTATGCATAAACTCAAGTCCTGTTGCCCGAATGAATAATGCGAAAAGAATTAAGAACATCGCTTCATAAAGGAAGGAGAACATATCGGCGTATGCACCAGGGAATGCCGCAAATGTTGCGCCACCTGCAGTTAACAACCAAACTTCGTTTCCGCCCCAAAACGGGCCAATTGCTTCCTGTAATTGATTGCGTTCTTGACGGTTTTTCGTTACGAATGGAAATAGCATACCTGTACCAAGAGTGTATCCATCTAAGAAAATATAAACGGTCCAGATCAATCCCCAAAGTCCAAACCACGTAATTGCTAGCACATCATGAGACATAGCTTACTTCCCCTCCTTTTGCTTCTTTCGCTACTTCAGGTCCTTGTTTCGCATATTTAATAATTAAGTAAACATCAGCAATTAATAATACCGTATAGAATACCACTAGACTCACGAGTGAGAAGCCAATTTGACCTAAGGAAATTGGTGAAACAGCGTCGGTTGTTTTCATTAATCCATACACAACCCACGGTTGACGGCCAACTTCTGCCACCATCCAGCCAAGGTTAATCGCTAAATACGGTAATAACACTGAATAAAGAACAAGCTTTAAGTATTTTTTAGACTCAAGTAAACGGTTTTTGCGATAAACGTACACTCCATACCATGTTAATGCCATGAAAAATACTCCAAGTGCGACCATGGCGCGGAAGCTATAGTATACTAAAGGAACATTCGGCTGTTCATCCTCCGGAATATCGTTAAGTCCGGTTACTTTTCCATCAAAGCTATTTGTATAGAAGAAGCTGCCTAAGCCAGGAATGGTTAATGCTTCAAAGTTTTTCTTGTTTTCTGGGTCTGGGATTTGGATAATGCTAAATGGTAATTCTGTTTGTGTTTCCCAAACAGCTTCCATCGCTGCTCCCTTCGCCGGTTGAACGCTAGTTGCATAAACGCCTGATTGATGTCCTAAGAACGGTGTTGCGGTAGCTGCGAACACAGCCATTATAAGTCCGTATTTGAATGATTTTTTGAAAAAGTCCACTTTGTTCTTTCTTAATAAATGATAAGCACTCACTGCCATGACGAAAAATGAACCAACGATATAGCAAGAGATGACTGTGTGGAAAAACATGTTCCACGCATATGGATTAGTTACTAGAGCACTAAAGCTTTGTAATTCCACTCGTCCATCGGTTAATTTATAGCCGACCGGGTTTTGCATAAATCCATTTGCGGTGATAATCCATAATGCTGAAATATTCGTTCCTAATGCAACCATCCAAATTGAGAAGGCGCGCATTTTTGGTGAAAATTTATTTCTTCCAAATAACCAGATTCCCATAAATGTTGATTCAAGGAAAAATGCAAGTAATGCTTCAATCGCGAGTGGAGATCCGAAAATGTCTCCGACGTAACGTGAATACTCAGACCAGTTCGTACCAAATTGAAACTCCATCGTAATTCCGGTAATAACTCCAAGTACAAAATTTATCGAAAAAAGCTTACCCCAGAAATCAGCCATGTTTCGATATAGTGGATTCAATGTCCTCGCGTAATTTGTCTCCATGATTGCTACTAGAATGACAAGTCCAATTGTTAACGGTACAAATAGAAAATGATAAAACACTGTAATCGCAAATTGCAATCTGCTTAACAGTAATACTTCTTCCATCGTTATTTCCTCCCTGTTATATTAATATATCTCTCTATGACAATTATTATAGTACAAAAATATTCTGTGATAATAGTCACTTGTGTCTAACTCGTGTCATACTTTTGAACAGTTTGTGTCTATTGTCAAAAACGTGATATAGGTAGTTGAAATCGTTTTGTACTTATGATAAACACTGTCTTTATAGTAAAAAGGTGGTTCCGGACGCAAAAAACCAGGACCGCTTGATTCGATCCTGGACTTTTCTCATAAAACGCGGGCACTTAGGATGGTCTTTTGTTATTATACGGACACAAATGACCTTATTTTAATATATTTACTAGTTTGATAAATTTAAGCGGACATATGATACCTTATTAACTAAAAATCAGTGAATAAAGCCCATTATTCATGGTAATAACGAATCTCCTGTCCGATAACAAAGCAAAACTACTAAATTTTGAGGAAATAGCGGCTTTGATGTCCGCTGAAAAACATCCAGCAGGCATCAATCAATCATCACCTTCCCTTCCCCATCATAATTAATCGCTAACATCAAAAAAATGACTAACAAAATTTGTTAGTCATTTTTAATAGATACTGTTCTCTTAATCACTCTATCTCTCTCTAATCCTAATACCCTTTAGCTTTTTCCTTCGTAATTTTCTCTCTAAATAAGTAATAGCTCCAAACCTGGTAGGCAATGACAATCGGTACGAAAATTAATGCTACTGTGAACATGACCTCTAAATTCAAGGCACTACCCGCAGCATCATACAAAGTTACACTGTATGCATCATCAATTTTCGAAGCAAGCATATTCGGGAACATACCGACGAACCCGGTTGCCATTTGAGTAATAATCGCTAAACAAACTCCTGTAAAAGCAAGTCCAGTTTTATTTGTATAAACGAAGAATACTGTCAAAAAGATGGCCAGTAGTGATAAGCTTGGTACAATCCAAAGGAAAGGTACTTCATTAAAATTATCTGGTAGTGGTGTCCAGTTCATTGTCGCTACAAAGAAAATCGCTAACAATCCTGCCGCTATCATTGAGAAAGGTTTGGCTAATTTTTTACAACGATCAGCTGCAGCTCCGTTGGTCTTCAATTGAATCCAAAGTGAGCCAGATAAGAGGAACATCGCAACAAACAACAAGCCTCCAAGAATACCATATGGATTTAACAAGCTTATTAGATTTCCCTCGTAGCCAGCTTCGCCAATTAATAGACCACGATATAGATTCGCAAATGCTACTCCGAACAGAAGTGCAATCAAGAAACTCGCTACCGCAAACGCCCATTTCCAGGTACTAACCCATTTTGGCGAATCATGCTTATGCATAAACTCAAGACCAACTGCCCGGATGAATAAGGAGAATAGGATTAAAAACATCGCCTCATAAAGGAAAGAGAACATGTCCGCATAGGCACCCGGAAACGCCGCAAACGTTGCTCCTCCGGCTGTTAATAACCATACTTCATTACCACCCCAGAATGGCCCGATTGCTTCCTGAAGCTGATTTCGTTCAGGGCGATTTTTTGCAACAAACGGAAATAGCATGCCAGTCCCTAAATCATAACCGTCCAAAAAGATGTAGACCGTCCAAATGAGTCCCCATAACCCAAACCAAATTACGGCCAACGTATCATGAGACATGGCTTTCTGTACCTCCTTTGACAACCATTAAGGATTCCGGTCCTTTTTTCGCGTATTTTACAAGCAAATATACGTCTGCTATTAATAGTACAGTATAGAAGGCAACAAGGCTCACCAGTGAAAACCAAATTTGTCCGGTAGCAATTGGTGAGACCGCATCAGCAGTTTTCATCAAACCATATACAGACCACGGCTGACGTCCAACTTCGGCAACCATCCAACCTAAGTTAATGGTAAGATACGGTAGCAGCACTGAATAAAGTACTAATTTTAAATATTTAGGTGAATTTACTAGACGATTCTTCCAATAGAGATAAAATCCATACCACGCTATGACAAGAAATGCCATACCAAGGACCACCATTGCCCGGAAGCTATAATAAACTAGATTTACCGGTGGCTGTTCATCTGCTGGAATATCATTGAGTCCAGTGACTGTTCCATCAAAATCGTTCGTATAGAAGAAGCTTCCTAGCTTTGGTATACTTAACCATTCAATTGAATTTGTTCTGTTTTCTTGATCAGGGATTTGGATGATGTGAAAAGGCATTCCTGTTTGTGTTTCCCAAACCGCTTCCATTGCAGCACCTTTTGCTGGTTGAATCTCGGTTGCGAACACGCCGGATTGATGACCTAAGAATGGGGTGGCTGTGCTTGCGAACAAAGCCATCACGAGGGCGTATTTAAATGATTTTTTGAAAAATTCCACGTTATTTTTGCGTAATAAATGATAAGCAGATACAGCCATCACGAAGAATGAGCCAACTATGTAACATCCAATTACAGTGTGGAAAAACATTCGCCAGGCATATGGATTTGTTACTAGTGCACTAAAGCTTTCTAGCTCTACTCTTCCATTGGCTAAGGTGTATCCAACTGGGTTTTGCATAAATCCATTAGCAGTAATAATCCAAAGTGCAGAAATATTTGTACCTAAAGCAACCATCCAGATGGCAAATGCGCGCATCTTTGGTGAGAATTTGTTTTTACCAAAAAGCCAAATTCCCATAAAAGTTGACTCTAAAAAGAATGCTAATAGTGCCTCAATTGCCAATGGTGATCCAAAGATATCACCTACATACCTTGAATACTCTGACCAGTTCGTCCCAAACTGAAACTCCATTGTAATACCCGTAATAACACCGAGGACAAAGTTAATTGAAAATAGCTTTCCCCAGAAGTCTGCCATGTTGCGGTAAAGCACATTTCCCGAGCGAGCATACTTTGTTTCCATTACAGCCACTAAAATAACTGTTCCGATTGTCATCGGCACAAACAAGAAGTGGTAAAAAACTGTAATGGCAAACTGCAACCGACTCAAGAGTAATACATCCACATTGCTCCCCTCCTATTAGAAAAATATTCTAACTCTTCCTATATTATATTATAAAAATATTCACAAATTTGTTAAATTTGTTGCATGATTGTGACAAAATGAGCACATAGGGGAAAACCCCTATGCGTTTCCAACATTGTCCTGTGAAGAACTTTTAATAAGTTATTTGACATAAAAAAGGAACGAATCACTGATTCGTTCCTCCTAAAGTATCTTTTTTATTTTTATAAAATAGCTTTTAGGCGTGCTACAACGTTTTCTACGGTGAAGCCGTATTCAGCCATTACTTTTTCACCAGGTGCAGATGCGCCAAATTGGTCAATCGCCAATACATCGCCTTCATCACCAGTGTACTTGTGCCAACCTAATGAAGATCCCATTTCAATTCCTAAACGTTTCTTTACGTTTTTCGGAATGACAGAGTCTTTATATTCTTTAGTTTGTTTTTCGAAACGATCCCATGAAGGCATGCTGACAACAGCAACATCAATACCATCTTGCGCAAGAGCCTTCTGTGCTTCAACTGCTAGACCTACTTCAGAACCAGCAGCAATCAGGAGAGCATCGGCAGTTTCTTTTGTTGCAGGCGATACAACGTAAGCACCTTTAGAAACACCTTCATATGCAGCTGCATCTGTACCCTTGATTGTTGGAAGGTTTTGACGAGTTAATACAAGTGCTGTTGGAACGGATTTTGATTCAAGCGCAAGCTTCCAAGCAGCCGCTGTTTCATTTCCGTCAGCTGGACGAATCACTGACAAGTTAGGCATAGCGCGCAAACCAGCCAATTGCTCAATTGGTTCATGGGTTGGACCGTCTTCACCTACAGCGATACTGTCATGAGTAAACACATAAGTCACTGGAAGACCCATTAAAGCAGAAAGACGAATAGCAGGCTTCACGTAATCGGAGAATACGAAGAATGTTCCTCCAAACGCCTTTAAGCCACCATGAAGAGCCATACCATTTAAAGCAGCACCCATCGCAAATTCACGCACGCCGAACCAAATATTGCGGCCATCGTATGAATCGCGAGAGTAATCGCCCGCTCCTTTGATTGTCGTTTTATTAGATCCAGCAAGGTCAGCCGATCCACCGATGAAATATGGTACATTTTTCGCGATTGCATTAAGTACCTCACCAGAAGAAGCGCGGCTTGCTACACTTTTACCTTCTTGATAAACAGGAACATCTTTTGACCAACCTTCAGGAAGGTCTCCTTTTGCTCCAAGTTCAAATTGTTGAGCTAGTTCAGGGTACGCCTCTTTATATTGTGCAAACAGGTCGTTCCACTCTTTTTCTTTATTAGCACCATTTTCAACAACTTGTTGGTTGAAATGAGCATATACATCCTCCGGAACATGGAAGTCCTCTTCGAATGTCCACTGATATGCCTCTTTAGTTAGTTTCAACTCATCGGCGCCAAGCGGTGATCCGTGTACATCGGACTTACCAGATTTGTTAGGTGAACCGTAGCCGATAACTGTTTTTACTTCAATGATAGCTGGATGGGTTACATCTTGCTTCGCTTCTTCAATTGCCTTTGCGATTGCATTAAGGTCATTTCCATCTTCAACACGGATATATTGCCATCCGTATGCTTTAAAGCGACCTTCAACACTTTCAGAGAAAGACTTGTGTAAATCGCCATCTAGTGAAATGTCATTTGAATCATAAAGAACAACTAAACGACCTAATTGAAGGTGGGCAGCAAGTGAAGCTGCTTCTGAAGAAACCCCCTCCATCAAATCGCCATCGCCACAGATTGAATATGTATAGTGGTCAACAATATTAAAGTTATCTTTATTATATTGTGCAGCTAAATGTCTTTCAGCCATAGCCATCCCAACTGCCATTGCAATACCTTGTCCAAGTGGACCTGAAGTTGCATCAACTCCAGCAGTATGACCAAATTCAGGGTGACCAGGTGTTTTACTGCCCCATTGACGGAAGTTCTTCAAATCATCCATCGATAAATCATATCCAGATAAGTGGAGCAAGCTATATAATAGAGCTGATCCGTGTCCAGCAGCTAGCACAAAACGATCACGGTTAATCCAATTTGGATTTTTAGGATTGTGGTTCATATAACGAGTCCACAAAGTATACGCCATAGGTGCAGCACCCATTGGCATTCCCGGATGCCCGGAATTTGCTTTTTCTATCGCATCAATCGACAATGTGCGAATGGAATTTATCGATAAGGAATCGATTTTTTCAAACATTTGTTTCATCCTTTCCATAATTAACATAAGATTACACACTTTTTATATTATAGTTCTAAGCTTTTTAACACAACCAATAGCATTGCTTTTTTTAAAAAAAATGACGATTTCTCTGTTAGTATGACTAAAAATGCTCAAATAATTTGTAAAGTACAAGATTTGGTTAAAATAATTCTATAATGAATTCCGCCCTTGATTGGAGAGATATGAATGAACACTACAAAATCGGTAACTCAAAAAAGGCTTTTGGGCATAGCAGGATTAGGATGGTTATTTGACGCAATGGATGTCGGAATGCTTTCCTTCATTATCGCTGCTTTACAAAAGGACTGGGGATTAACAACGGAACAAATGGGATGGATAGGCAGTATCAATTCTATCGGTATGGCTGTTGGCGCATTTGCTTTCGGATTAATGGCAGACCGCATCGGTCGAAAAAACGTTTTTATTATCACCTTATTGCTTTTTTCTGTTGGCAGCGGCTTATCCGCCTTCTCGACAACGCTGACAATGTTCATGATTTTAAGATTTTTAATTGGAATGGGACTAGGTGGAGAACTGCCTGTAGCTTCAACATTAGTGTCCGAAATTGTCCCAGCAGAAAAACGTGGTCAAGTAGTCGTTCTCCTAGAAAGCTTTTGGGCTGGAGGTTGGTTGATTTCAGCATTAATTTCGTTTTTTATCATCCCAAAATACGGTTGGGAAACCGCCTTGCTTATTAGCGCATTGCCTGCATTTTATGCACTTTATTTAAGAGTCAAGCTACCAGATTCACCACAATTTTTAGCTCAAAAACACAATGTAAAGGTTAGTGCTTTAGAAAATATAGTGGCAGTTTGGGCCAAGCCTCATACGACCCAAACAACAATGCTATGGATTTTGTGGTTCTGTGTCGTCTTTTCCTACTACGGAATGTTTATGTGGCTTCCAAGCGTCATGGTTATGAAAGGTTTTAGCTTAATTAAAAGCTTTCAATACGTTCTGATTATGACTCTTGCGCAATTACCAGGATACTTTACAGCAGCATGGTTTATTGAACGGTTAGGGCGAAAATTCGTCTTGGTTACCTATCTAATCGGTACGGCTTTAAGTGCCTATTTCTTCGGATTTGCAGATTCATTGGGGCTATTAATTACCGCTGGGATTCTTTTGTCCTTCTTTAATTTAGGGGCATGGGGCGCCTTGTATGCATACACACCAGAACAATATCCAGCAGTAATCCGCGGAACCGGAGCAGGTATGGCAGCTTCGTTCGGACGTATTGGCGGTATATTTGGTCCACTTCTAGTTGGTTATTTGGTAGCCAGAGAAGTAGCAATCCCTACCATGTTCACCATCTTCACTATAGCTATTGTTGTTGGTGCATTATCAGTCTTATTTTTAGGAAAAGAAACAAAGAATACGGAATTAACTTAAATTGTTTGTGGAGTTCTTGAATGGAAGTTTTGAAAAGGATAGAAAGGGGAATGAACGGTAAAGGCATTCCCCTATTTCTTTTTAATGAAGGCCTTTTTTTGATTTTAAATCTTTTAATTTAGCTGGTGTAACATCATTACCCTCAGGATCTACGATTTTAACACTCTTAATCGTATTGAGTACTTGCGAACGGAAAGATTCAAGGTATTTTGCCCGAAGCTTTGATTGCTCTTTTGCTTCTTCCATTGTCAATCCAGTCGTCTTTGCTTTCTTCGCTAATTCATTAATTCTTGCAATTAACTCATTTAGTTGCATTTAATTTTTACTCCTTTATAAAACAGTCAACTAAATGCCATATTACTAAATGTCATTGTTTTTGACAAGCCGTTGGGCTTGATTTTGGGGAGTTTCCATATATTCCTGATATCTCCGATGCACTGTTGCCTTTGAGACATCAAAACCAAACCCTCTTAACGTTGCGGCTATTTCAGCAAAGGTTAACTGATTTTGCCTTAGTTTTATAATTTCTTCTATCGGAATTTCCTTTTGTTTTCTACCTGAATTCAAGCCTTGATTTTTCAAATTCTTTTGGGGATCATAGCCACTTTTTATAGCTCGATTGATGCCCCTTTTTATTTTAATATTATGTAATTTTCGTTGATACTCCTCAACCATACCGACTATCTTTAGAACCATCGAGTCGGATTCGGAAATTTGTAATTCGCCATTTTGATCGACAGAGTAAAGCTTTACCCCTTCCTTCATAATGCAATGCAGCAACACAATTTTCGTATTTCCTCTTCCTAATCGAGTCTCATCTTGAATTAAAATAGCGTGAACATGCCCTTCTTTAATCAAAGACAGGAGGCGCAACACCCCTTCCCTTTCCAAGTCATAACCACTTGCCTGTTCTTTAATTATCGTCAATATATTAAAATCATGTTGATTAGCAAGCTGAATCAATTCCTCCTCTTGCCTCGCTAGTGAAGTTTCCTGTGTTTCCTTTGTCGTACTGACACGACAATATATAATTGCATTGTTACGGTTCATTTTGAAATCCCCTTGTTATTACTCTCCAGCGAGAACTGTTACGTCTGTTGAAGTAAGTCCTTCCTGTACTGGAATCATTAATTGATCACCCGGATTAATCATACCTTCATCGATTCCATTTTCTTGTTTAACCCAATGAACAAATTCTTGCGAAGACATATTATTACTTTCAGAATATCTCTCAGCAATTTCCCAAAGTGACTCTCCTTCTTGAACGGTTACATTAATAAATCCATCTGTATGATCGAGCTTATGTATAACAGCAAAAATCGCAATATAACTTACAGCAATAAGTAAAATAACATATGAATAACGTTCCCAAATTAACTTCATGATTAGCACCCCTACAATTACGAATATATGTTCTAAAATGAGTATATTACGAACGTCCGTTTGTGTCAACTAATATTCGAACTTATGTTTGTATTTTTCCAATTTATTGTGCTATAATGAGATTAATTAGAAAACCATATGAGGTGGGAAGAATGACAAAGTTATCAAAGCGGCAACAGAATATATTAGACTACATAAAAGAAGAAGTTAGAAAAAAAGGCTATCCCCCTTCCGTACGCGAAATTGGCGAAGCGGTTGGTTTGGCATCTAGCTCTACAGTACATGGGCATTTAGCAAGATTAGAAAGCAAAGGACTTATTCGCCGCGACCCAACAAAACCTCGCGCGATTGAAATACTGGATATTGACGAAGAGAGCAACATCCCTAAAAACAAAGTGATTAATGTTCCGGTTGTAGGTAAGGTTACTGCAGGGGTTCCGATTACAGCAATCGAGAATGTTGAAGAATTTTTCCCGCTTCCTGAGCGCTTAGCTGCTGGAGATGAACAGGTATTTATGCTCGAAGTAATGGGAGATAGTATGATTGAAGCAGGGATTTTGGACGGAGACTACGTCATCGTGAAGCAGCAAAAAACAGCTCAAAATGGTGAAATTGTTGTCGCCATGACCGAGGAAGATGAAGCAACCGTAAAACGCTTCTTTAAAGAAAAAGACTATATTCGCTTACAGCCAGAAAATTCAGCGTTAGAGCCAATTATTCTTCAAAATGTCTCCATTTTAGGTAAGGTAATTGGGGTTTATCGCCACATTCATTAAAGTTCGGTTCTAGTAATTTCATAGATTGATTAATGATAGGATTCAAAATCCAAGTGGGTTTTGGATCCTTTTTTATTTTACAAATATTCAATTAGACGTTTTCCAGTGTCTCGGCTATTAGCGGAATTCGTGGTTCTATTAGCCGTTTTTGTGGTTCTATTAGCCGAATCTGCACTTCTATTTGCCGTTTTCGTGGTTCTATTAGTCGAATCTACACTTCTATTAGCCGTTGTCACATCTCTGTCACATTTTCAATCATTCTCGCCACTCGCTTAGCGCCCGTCTAACTCAAACATACAAAAAAACCGAACCCAGCACTACGCCAAGTTCGGTTTCAAATAAAACAGTCCTAAGATTAGAACATTTTCATATACTGGTCTCTTTCCCATTGGTGAACGGTCGTACGGAACATATCCCATTCAATCTCTTTCGCTTCAACAAAGTGCTCAAGAATGTGCGAACCTAATCCAGCTGTGATAACTTCATCAGCTTGAAGGTTTTCTAAAGCCATTGCTAATGTTGCTGGTAGATCATCGATTCCCGCCTCGATACGCTCTTCTTTAGTCATCACGTAGATGTTACGGTCAACTGGAGCTGGAGGAGTAATTTTGTTCTTAATTCCGTCTAAGCCAGCTTTTAATAATACAGCCATTGCTAGATATGGGTTAGCAGCTGGGTCAACGCTACGAACTTCAACACGAGTACTTAATCCGCGTGATGCTGGGATACGAATTAATGGTGAACGGTTGCGAGCTGACCAAGCAACATAACAAGGTGCTTCGTAACCAGGAACTAAACGCTTATATGAGTTAACAGTTGGGTTTGTTACAGCTGTAAAGCTATGAGCATGCTTAATGATACCTGCGATGAAGTGAAGTGCATCATCACTTAATTCTAAGTTTTTGCTTGTATCATAAAATGCGTTTTGACCATCTTTAAATAATGAAAGGTTACAGTGCATACCAGAACCGTTTACACCGAACAATGGTTTTGGCATGAATGTCGCATGTAGCCCATGCTTACGAGCAATTGTTTTTACAACAAGCTTGAATGTTTGAATTTGGTCACATGCTGTTAATGCATCTGCATATTTGAAATCGATTTCGTGTTGCCCTGGCGCAACCTCATGGTGAGATGCTTCAATTTCGAAGCCCATTTCTTCAAGTTCAAGCACGATATCACGACGGCAGTTTTCACCAAGGTCAGTTGGAGCAAGGTCAAAGTATCCACCGTTATCATTTAATTCAAGTGTTGGTTCACCTTGTTGATCTAATTTAAATAAGAAGAATTCTGGCTCAGGCCCTAGGTTAAAGTTTGTGAAGCCTAATTCTTTCATTTCGTTTAGAACACGTTTTAAATTGTTACGAGGATCACCCTCAAATGGTGTTAAATCTGAATTGTAGATGTCACAGATAAGACGTGCAACTTTACCTTTTTCAGCTGTCCAAGGGAAAATCACCCAAGTGCTTAGGTCTGGATATAGGTACATATCAGACTCTTCGATCCGCACGAAACCTTCGATTGAAGAACCATCAAACATCATTTTATTATCTAATGCTTTTTCAAGCTGGCTAACAGGAATTTCTACGTTTTTGATTGTTCCAAGGATATCCGTAAATTGCAGACGGATGAATTTCACATTCTCTTCTTTCGCCATTCTAAAAATATCTTCTTTAGTGTAATTCTTTGGCATTTCGTAATTCCTCCCTTAATTTTACGTTAATTATTATTTAAAAAAGCGAGACATGTGATTTTGTCGTTGCGGACCACCACGATTGAATCGACCTGCTTGTAGTAATTCGTCACGGAGAAGTTTTCGAATCTCCGTATCTGTCAATTCTCGTCTTGCCTTTTCAGTTTCTTGCGTTACTTCTTGTGTTTCTTCGGCTTCGTCTTTGTTCTTTGCAAATATTTGTTTTATGCCTGCTAGGTTTACCCCTTGATCGATTAAATCTTTTATTTCCAAAAGCTTATCGATATCATTGAGTGAAAACATTCTTCTTTTCCCATCAGACCTTGCCGGAGAAATCAGTTCATGCTCCTCATAGTAACGGATTTGTCTGGCAGATAAATCCGTGAGTTGCATAACCGTACCAATGGGAAATAACGGCATTGTTCGTCTTATTTGACTACCGCTCAATCGATTTCTCCTCCTTGATTTATCCTATTTCTTGTTCTCATTATATTTCATGTAAGGTTTTCTGTCAATCTTATGTTAGATTTTTTAACATGTTTTGTAGAAAAAATTTATTAACGTTAAAAATTACTCATTACCGATTATGATTTTACACTAAAAATAAGGAAAAGCTAGTATTATTTAAATAATCTTACAACTTTTGACGCTTGATTATGATATTTTAATATAACCCTTTTCAAGCAAGTGATTTAACGCAGTGCATATAGCAATCTTTACATGAGAATAGGTTAGACCGCCTTGAACATATGCCACATAAGGTGGTCTTATTGGACCATCGGCAGTTAATTCAATGCTTGCACCTTGAATGAAGGTTCCAGCTGCCATAATGACATCGTCATCATAACCTGGCATATAGCTCGGATATGGCGTGACGTGCGAATTTATCGGTGATGCATATTGGATTGCCTGACAAAAGGCTACCATTTTATCGCGGTCATCAAACTGAACTGATTGAATTAAATCAGTTCTTGTCGCGTTCCACTTTGGATGTGTATTCATGCCGAGCGCCTCAAGCATTGCCGCTGTAAATACTGCCCCTTTAAGTGCTTGTCCAACAACGTGCGGAGCTAAGAAAAAGCCTTGATACATTTCCTGGAGGCTATATAATGAAGCACCTGCTTCAGCACCAATTCCAGGTGAGGTCATTCGATAGGAACACGCATCAACATATTCCTTCTTTCCTACTATGTAACCGCCCGTTTTAGCCAATCCTCCACCGGGATTTTTAATTAGTGAGCCTGCCATTAAATCTGCACCAACGTGACATGGCTCTAAATCTTCCACAAATTCCCCATAGCAATTGTCAACAAAGACGACAACGTCCTGTTTGATTTCTTTTACAAACTGAATCATTTCCTTGATTTCTTCAATCATAAACGAAGGTCTTGTCGCATATCCCTTTGAGCGCTGAATACCGATCATTTTTGTATTGGGACCGATTGCCGAAGCAACTGCATCATAATCGATTGCCCCAGTATCAGCGAGGGCAACGCTTTTGTAGGAAATTCTAAACTCTTTTAGCGAACCAACGCCATTTCCGCGAATTCCTACGATTTCCTCAAGGGTATCGTAAGGTTTGCCTGTAATGTATAGCAGTTCATCACCTGGTCGCAAAATGCCAAATAAAGCAATCGAAATCGCGTGTGTTCCGGAGATAATTTGCGGACGGACTAGTCCAACCTCACCACCAAACACCTCGGCATAAATCTTTTCCAGTGTATCACGGCCAATATCATCATACCCATATCCGGTGGAAGGGATAAAATGAAAGTCACTAACCCTGTTGTTTTGATAACTTGCTAATACACGAAATTGATTGGTTTCAATCCTTTCGTCAATTTGTTTGTGAATCGACGAAATCTTTGTTTCGACTTGATTCACTAACATTTGTAGTGCTTCCCCATGAACTAACTGTTGATACATGTTTATCCCCTATCTTAAACTGAATATTTTTTTAATTGTCCTGCAATTGTTTGATTTGCATAGGCAAACCCTTTGCAAGTATACATTTGCTGTTCCTCTTCAAACACAAGCTCCCGCAATATCGTTTCATTTTTCAATTGGGAAAGGAGCTTTCCTTCTGTTGATGGAATGAGGACATGATATGCTTCCATCATATCAATGATCATTTCTTCTATCTTTTGCTTTAGCCTTTGTCGATCACCCTCGTCAAAGGCAGTCATGATAATCGTATCCGTTTTGGCGCTCGGGACAAATTCTGGATGCATTAAATCCTTCTTATTATATACGGTTAATTGAGGCAGGTGCTGATTCTCGAGCTCCTCTAACAGCTTCTGCACCGTAGTTTCATGTTGGAAATAATCAGGATTTGAGCTATCAACAACATGAAGGAGCAAATCCGCTTCATTGACCTCCTCTAGTGTTGATCGAAACGCTGCGATCAACGTTGTCGGTAAATCCTGTAAAAATCCAACAGTATCCGTAATAAGCGCCGTATAACCGCTAGGCAATATCAACTTCCGCGTCGTTGGATCAAGCGTTGCAAACAGCTGATTTTCTTCGAGCGTTTCCGCTTCTGTCAATCGATTAAATAAGGTTGATTTCCCAGCATTGGTATAACCAACGATTGCAATTTGATACGCATTATTTTTCTTACGGCGCTCACGATAGCGCTCGCGGTGCCCAACAATGACAGTTAGCTGTGTTTTGATGTCATCAATTCGTTTGCGAATATGACGACGATCAGATTCGAGCTTTGTTTCCCCTGGTCCACGCGTTCCAATCCCAGCACCTAATCTTGACATGGCCGTACCTTGACCGATAAGGCGTGGCAGCATATATTGAAGCTGCGCAAGTTCAACCTGCAGCTTTCCTTCCTTCGAACGGGCACGCTGAGCAAATATATCAAGAATTAACTGGGTTCTGTCAATCACACGAGCATTGAATTGACGAGCAAGATTCCTAATTTGGCTCGGTGATAATTCATCATTAAAAATAATGATATCTGGCTCTAGCTCTTCCTCTAATGCTTTTAACTCTTCAAGCTTACCTTTTCCTATGTATGTAGCGGGATGGACCCGGTCCCGTTTTTGACTTAATGTGATGATTACTTCACCTTTTGCAGTATCGGTTAGTGAAGATAGCTCATCCATTGAATATTGGAAATGGAACTCATCCATTTCTGGAGTTTGACAACCGACTAAAATGACACTCTCTAATTCACTCTGTCTTTCCAATCGCAATCCTTCTTTCTTTTCAGTTTGTTTCTCTCCCTATCATAACAAAATTATCATAGTTTCCCTAATGTTCTATTATTCAACATTTTTCACCAAGAAAACAGTTGAAATTCCGATTTTACGTGTTAAAATTTTATTATTGAAATCATAAAAATTCACTAAATTGTAACTTTTTCAATATTTTAAATATACTGGGAGTGGGCATGAATGACTTGGGAAGTTTTAAGCATGATTGGCGCAATCGCCTTTGCTGCCAGCGGTGCGTTTGTCGCGATGGAAGAGGAATATGATATATTAGGAGTTTACATTCTAGGCATCGTTACCGCATTCGGTGGAGGAGCGATTCGGAATCTATTAATTGGCGTCCCAGTGTCTGCTCTTTGGGATCAAGGTATATATTTTTTCGCTGCCATTTTATCGATCACGATTATTTTTATGTTTCCACATAAATTGCTAAAGCATTGGCAGCGTTGGGGCAACTTTTTTGACGCGCTTGGTCTGTCCGCGTTTGCGATTCAAGGCGCCCTTTACGCCGAAAAAATGGACCATCCAATTAGCGCGGTCATTGTGGCAGCCATTTTAACCGGCGCAGGCGGTGGTATCATTCGTGACCTGCTCGCCAAACGGAAACCGCTCGTATTAAAAGAAGAAATATATGGTCTGTGGGCCATTATAGCTGGAGCTGTTATCGGACTTGGAATTGCCAAATCAAGTCTAGAACTATATATATTATTTGTCATTATTACTGTGTTACGGATACTTTCCTATACGTATGATTGGAAGCTGCCGATTCGCAGCATGGCTACCCAAGAAAAACTACAGAGCGTGAGAGTTACTAAGTAAATGTAAAGAAGCTGACCTGTTGTGGTCAGCTTCTTTTTTACGTCTACTCTTCCTCTAGCACTAAATCATTGCTCCTGATGGTTAGGAGTTCGTGGCGGTCATAGGTATTTTGCATAAGTAAGCGCATCGATTGGGAGCGGATTGATTTTTCAATGATATTCCGAACATAGCGTCCATTTGAAAAGCCGGTTGGACTTAGTGTTGACTTTACAAAAACCAAATGATTGCGTAGTTTTTTCTCCGCTTCATGACTTAAGACATATTCTCGATCTTTGAGCATCAAACCAGTAATCTCCATTAATTGATCAATCGAGTAATCTGGAAAATCAATGACAAGTGGGAACCGTGAGTGCAAACCGGGATTTAAGCTTAAGAAATAATCCATTTCCCTTGAATATCCGGCTAAGATAAGGATGAACTCGTGCTGCTTATCCTCCATATGTTTAACAAGAGTGTCGATGGCTTCCTTTCCGAAATCCTTTTCACCGCCACGACCAAGCGAATAGGCTTCATCGATAAACAAAATGCCACCAATTGATTTTTTAATAAGGTCCCTCGTCTTTTGCGCAGTATGACCGATATATTCACCAACTAAATCGGCACGCTCTGCTTCAATTAAATGCCCCTTTGATAATACATTCATTTTCAAAAACAGCTTGCCAATGAGGCGTGCTACGGTTGTTTTCCCTGTACCGGGATTCCCTTTAAACATCATGTGCAGGGCTTGTTTTTCTGCACGTAAGCCAATGATTTCCCGTTTTTTATTCACATATATCCAGGCATAGATTTCTTTTATCATTCGCTTCATTTCTTCCATACCGACGAGTGCTCCAAGCTCTTCCTCAATTTCCTTTAAGGCTGTATGCTCAGGAGGAATGCTTTTTGGAACAACTTTGGGTGATTCCTGGAGGGGTTTCGTTAGCTCATTTCGCTTTTGCGAATTTAGGACAATGCTAATCTGCCCGTTATTTTTCATGCGCATTGGTTCGTCCAAAGCTTTCACCTCACTTATGAAACAGTACTCTTCTTATAAATGTATTCATGAAAGCATAGGTTCATTATGTAATTTGGACATTAAAATAAAAAAAACGACTCACCAATAAGGTGAATCGTTTTTAACATCTATTTAAGAAGGATTATTTGTCGCCTTCTAAATCCAATTGTACATTACGTTGAGGGGCAAAAGTAGAAATTGCGTGTTTGTAAACTAATTGTTGTTTTCCTTCAGATTCAAACAAGACCGTAAAATTATCAAAGCCCTTAATTTGGCCTCTTAGCTGGAATCCGTTCAACAAAAATACGGTAACATTTGTTCCGTCCTTACGGAGTTGGTTTAAATATTGGTCTTGAATATTAATGGATGTTTTCATAACTAATCCTCCTCTATTATCTCTAATATTATGTATTCGATTTTATTTGTAGCTTTCCTTCAATATAGGCTGAAATTTCGTTGATTTTTTTTTCAAACGAAACTTCTTCACCCATGTCATACCATTTTACCTGCATTTTATTACGAAACCAAGTTAATTGCCTTTTCGCATAACGACGTGAATTTTGCTTCAGCAATTCAATACCTTCAGACAAACTGATTTGCCCATCTAAATATAGATAAAGCTCCTTATAGCCGATCGCTTGAATCGATTGACATTCCCGAAGTCCTTGTTGATGAAGGGTTTTCACCTCGTCAAGCAAGCCCTCCTCAAGCATCAAGTCAACTCGATAGTTTATCCGCTCATATAATTGGTCGCGATCCATCGTTAAACCAATTAGCGCAGTGTCATAAATAAGCTCTGGTGATTGATTTGCATGTGTTTCTACCTTTGTCTTACCGGTGCAATGATGAATTTCAAGAGCGCGGATTACCCTGCGCACATTATTCGGATGGATCTCACTGGCACTAGCGGGATCAACTTTCATTAATTCATCATGTAACGCTTGATTGCCCTCGGTTTCAGCCCGCTGCTCTAAGCTGCTTCGGAATTCTGGATCTGATGGAGCCTCTGAAAAATGATAATCATAAATCGCTGATTGAATATAAAGACCAGTCCCCCCAACAATAATTGGAAGCCTATTTCGCGCTGAAATTTCATTGATTTTTTTTCGAAGGAGCTCTTGGAATTCTGCCGCCGAAAAATCCTGATCTGGGTTTTTGATATCGATTAAATGGTGGGGAACTCCCTCCATTTCGTCTTGTTTGATTTTAGCAGTTCCGATATCCATTCCTCGATAAATCTGCATCGAATCTCCACTAATGATTTCGCCCCGATAACGTTTGGCTAGCTCGATGCTAAGCTTGGTTTTTCCAACAGCAGTTGGTCCGATAATAACGACTATTTTTTGTTTTTTTATCAATACATTCACACTGCCTTTAGCTAATTACACATTTCAACCCACGCTGCAGCTTACATACGAAAACTACTGCGCGGTTTCCCCCCTATCTTAACATAATTACAGCTCTTGTATGAACACCTAAACATTATCACCAATTCAAATCTTGCTTATACAACAGTTTACCACCATCACCATCGTATTATATTACTATATCTTATCAAGTTTACGAATAGGTAACAATCCGATAACAACTGTTTATCAACCCCCACATACCCCTTTTTCCAACGTGAAGTATATACAGGTAGATGAATATGAAAAAAGGGGAATACAAAATGATAACAACTTCAGAGATTGGTATTGATTTAGGAACGGCAAATATCCTAGTATCTAATAAAAATAAAGGCATTATTTTCAACGAACCAACCGTGGTCGCAGTTGACCGACATACAAGAAAGGTTGTCGCTGTTGGTCTTGATGCTAAGGAAATGGTCGGTAAAACTCCGGAAAATATTGAGGCCATCCGCCCGTTAAAGGACGGAGTGATTGCCGACTTTGACATTACAACCGAAATGCTTAAACATATTTTTAGAAAAATAGGGAAGATTGGCGGCTTTTCAATACGAAAGCCGAATGTAATAGTCTGCACACCAACCGGCTCCACCAGCGTCGACCGCCGTGCAATACAGGATGCTGTTCGTAATGCTGGCGCAAAACGAGTTCAGCTAATCGAAGAGCCAGTAGCTGCGGCAATTGGCGCTGGTCTATCTGTCGATGAACCGATTGCTAACGTAATCGTCGATATTGGCGGAGGAACAACAGAGGTCGGAATCATTTCCTTTGGAGGTGTGGTCGCATCTCATTCAATTCCAATTGCCGGCGATCAAATGGATGCCGACATTATTCAATATGTTCGCAAGAAGTACAACCTGTTAATCGGCGAACGTACAGCTGAAAAAATAAAAATTGAAATTGGCACTGCTCTCGTCGACCACGAAGAAATGTTTCTTGAAGTTCGCGGACGCGATTTAGTCACCGGGCTACCGAAAACGGTCACATTATCTTCAATGGGGATACACGAAACTCTAAAGGAATCACTATTGGCAATTTTGGAATCGATTCGGGCAACGCTTGAGGACTGTCCCGCAGAATTGAGTGGTGATATCGTGGACCGTGGTATCATTTTAACTGGTGGGGTATCGCTACTTAAAGGAATCGATCAATGGCTTTGGTCAAAAATCTCTGTGCCGGTCCATATGGCACCATCTCCGTTTGAATCGGTTGCGCTTGGAGCGGGAAAAGCACTTGCTTATATTAATTTACTACATTCAGCCGGGAAAGAGGCAAATTAAAAGGTGTAGTGTGGTTTGGTGGGTGATAGTCTGTTAACGCTAGTTCGCGGTTTGGGCTTTGTGACAGGATGTGTTGTTCGTTTGAGATGTAGAATAGTGTCGAAAATCGGATAAATGGCCATTTTCGTCGGATAAACCAGCGAAAAGCGCGGATAAACATCATAATTCGTCGGACAAATCGCTCAAAAGCGCGGATAAACATCCAAATTCCGTGGATAAACTTTTCAGACGTTCTACCATCCTCCTTATTTTTCCGAAAAATCAACACACAACTACCACCCTAAAACCAGAAATTAGCAAATTAAAAGGCTGCGAGGATTAAAACCCCTCTGCAGCCTTTCTCTATTATACTATTCTTCTTTTATGCGTTTTCTTAAGCGATTAAAGTATAGAAAAACCGGAAGTGGAATAATGATGAAGCCTGAGCTTTTAATAATTTGATTGATTGCACGATCTTGGGTACGTGCTTTTTCATCATCGACCATTTGATTATATTCGCTTCGCAATTCCTTTTCTGTCAGCTTAGTCGCCTCTTCAAGACCAGGCTCTTTTCCTGATAATCTCATTTGCTTATAATCTGAAAAGCTCTGGTAATAACCTGTAGGACTTACTAAATCAGCTGTTGCCATAAAGATTGAAATGCCTCCACCAATGACCATCATTAACGTTGCGAATAATACGAGATAAGTATAAAGATTCCGAATCACGTTTTCTCCTCCTTGCTCTTTGTTTTTTACAGCATACACTACGACAAAAATAAGAATAATAGCTGGTAAAAAAGTACTAAGGAGTACGACAGCAATCAATTCCATCACCTCGCTTCAGATTACTTCCCTATACTTAGTCATTCTTCATATGACGAGAATAACCTTCTATATTATTAGACGATAAAATGTTTTTTCTGTTTCATCATCTAACATGATTACATAACCCGTTTAAACATTTTTTCAAGTTCATAGGTTGATAAATGAATAATAATCGGGCGTCCATGAGGACATGTAAATGGATCAGTTGTCGTCCGAAGCTTATCAAGCAGCGCTTGGATTTCGTCATTTCGCAAGTGGCGGTTCGCCTTGATGGACGCTTTACAGCTCATCATAATCGCTGCTTCCTCACGCAGCTTTTTAATATCCACCTTTTTCATCATCAATAGCTGCTCAATCATAGATTCAATGATTTCCTTTTCCTCTCCCTTTGGAAACCAAACGGGGTGAGAGCGGATAATGTAGCTGTTGATTCCGAATTCCTCTAAAAACACGCCAACCTTTTCAAGCTCAAGGATATTTTCATTAATTTTTATCGCATCATCTGTTGAATATTCAATTGTAATCGGCACAAGTAATTCCTGTAGTTCACTTTCAACCTGTCCTACTTTTTCCTTAAAATATTCATACTTAATCCGTTCCTGAGCTGCATGCTGGTCGATTAAATATAGCCCTTTATCATTTTGCGCAATAATATAGGTGCCATGCATTTGCCCAATTGGATAAAGCGGAGGCACTCTTGATGCATCAGATTCGAGACCGGTATTCATGTATTGATTAGTATTTGATTTTGCCTCAGATACATGTGCAGTTTCATTTTCTTCGACTGCTGTAAACTCTTGTTGCTCTGGTTCATCATCGACTATTGTCTCTGTGACTTGAAACGGCTCATCATTAGAAACAACTGTGGGCACGTGTTCTCGTTCATAATCCGGAACGAATCGATGATGGTCCACAAAGACTTGCTTTTCCTCGTGAATTAATGGTTTTCGAGTTTCGGAATGTCTATCATGTAATTCAGTTTCTTCTATATTATTGTTCCGAGCCGGCGGCGCTTGCAAATGGTCGAGCTCCATGAAAGTTTGTTCCGATTTTGGTCGTTCGACTTTTGGAGGAACATAACCCGACGGAATCAATTCCTTTGATTTAAAAGCATCCTTGATGATTGAGCTTACTAATTGGTTTAATTCCTGCTCTTTACTCAAACGCACTTCTAGCTTGGAAGGATGTACATTCACATCGACTAAAATCGGATCCATCACAATATTTAACAGGACAATCGGAAAGCGACCGATTGGTAGTAACGTATGATAGCCTTCTTGAATTGCTTTAACCAATGAATAGTTTTTAATAAACCGTCCATTAATCATCGTCGAAATGTAGTTACGCGATGCCCTTGTGATTTCTGGCAAAGAAATATAACCATTTACTGTAAAGTCTAATGAAGACCCTGAAACAGGCACCATTTTTTTAACAATATTCATGCCATAAATTGCCGCGAGCACTTGGCGGACATCACCGTTTCCGTTCGTATGAAGCAACTGTCTGCCGTTGTGTACAAGTCGGAACGAAACTTCAGGATGTGCAAGCGCTAGTCGGTTCACTAAATCCGTAATATTGCCGAGCTCAGTATGAATCGTCTTCATATATTTCAACCGTGCAGGCGTATTGAAAAATAAATCAGTCACGGTAATATCTGTTCCTTTACGGCTTGGAGCCTTATCATTTTGAATGACCTGGTTCCCCTCAATGACCACGTGAGTCCCAGCGCTATTTCCAGTTGAAGTTTTGATTTCTAATCTGGACACGGAAGCGATACTCGGTAAGGCCTCTCCGCGAAAACCGAGCGTTTGAATTCGGAATAAATCCATTTCATCCTTGATTTTACTGGTAGCATGACGCTCAAAGGCAAGCAATACATCCTCCTCGTCAATTCCCGCTCCATTGTCGATGATTCTGATTTTAGCGAGTCCAGCCTCTTCAACGTCAATTTCGATAATGGTGCTGCCTGCATCGATTGAGTTTTCGACTAATTCCTTTACGACAGATGCTGGTCGCTCGACTACCTCACCAGCAGCAATTTTATTCGATAGAGCGTCATCCAGCAGAATGATTTTCCCCACGAGCTCTCACCTCCAAGCTTTTTGTTTCTATTGATAAAATAGTCCTTATGATTCACGGTAAGGAGGTCCACCCCTTATTAAGCGGAGAATTTCCGCTTAATGTATACATCAGGTGCTTCTGAAGCCGAGATAAGCGGAGAATTTCCGCTTATCTGCTCAAAATCTGCCAAAATACAATGATTTTTCTTAAATAGACGGAAAAAGTCCCCTTATTTCTAAGAAAATATGGGTGTTAGCCAAATTAACGGGAATTTTTCCACTTATTTTCATCATTCAAACGCAGAATCAACATAGACCTAATTTTTAACTCTTCACCTTCTTATGCAGCTCGTACAATGTGTTCATTGCTTGGAGCGGTGTCATGTCCAACAGGTTTAATTCCTTTAATTGATCTATAACTTTACGTTCTTTAGAATCAAGGTCTTTGTCTTTCTTTTTCGGATGCTCTAATTCTGCAAAAAATGAAAGCTGAGCGTCTTCAATGATTGAAGGCTCCGGATTCGGTTTTGGCTCTGATTTTGGCAATTGTTCTAGCTCTGGCTTTGTCTGGTCACTTAATTCTCCAACCGCTTTTCGCGTAGGAATATGCTGTTTTGGCTCAACCTCTTTATCTTCCAATGTTAGAAGAATTTCATTTGCCCTCGTAATGACCTCTTGCGGCAATTCAGCAAGTTGAGCTACATGAATACCGTAGCTTTTGTCTGCAGCGCCTTCTTTAATTTTATGAAGGAAGACGACTTTACCATTTTGCTCAATTGCGCTAACGTGGACGTTTTTCAAGCGCGGTAAGCTTTCATCTAATATCGTTAATTCGTGATAATGGGTTGAAAATAACGTTTTCGCCCCGATTCGGTCATGAATATACTCAATCATCGCTTGTGCTAGCGCCATTCCATCATAAGTTGAGGTCCCTCTGCCGATTTCATCGAATAAAATCAAGCTAGATGCTGTCGCGTTCGTAATCGCATTTTTCGCTTCAAGCATCTCGACCATAAACGTACTTTGACCGGAAATTAAATCATCGGCCGCGCCAATTCGTGTGAAGACTTGGTCAAATATCGGCAGAACAGCTTCCGCCGCTGGGACATAGCAGCCAATTTGCGCTAAAATTGCTGTTAGCGCGACCTGACGCATGTACGTACTTTTACCAGACATATTCGGTCCAGTGATTAACAGGATTTCACGTTCATTGTCCATATGACAATCATTTGGAACGTATTCCTGCGCATTCATCACTTTTTCCACGACAGGATGACGCCCGTCTACTAGGTGAATTCTTCTTTCCTCAGAAAACTGTGGTTTTACATAATGACGCTCTTCACTCACAGTCGCGAAGCACTGCAGCACATCGAGCTCACTGATTCGCTTCGCTAAGCCTTGCAGATTAGGAATATATTCTTTAATTCTTTCACGAATTTCTGTGAACAGCTCGTATTCGAGCTCAACGATTTTTTCCTCTGCTTTTAAAATTAATGCTTCCTTCTCCTTTAACTCCGGAGTGATAAAACGCTCAGCATTCGATAACGTCTGTTTCCGTTCATATTGGTCATTTGTGAGCAAATGCAGATTAGCACGGGTGATTTCAATATAATAACCAAACACACGGTTATAACCGACTTTTAGCGATTTAATGCCCGTTTTTTCGCGTTCCTCACGCTCTAGCTGGGCAATCCATGACTTCCCATTTCGGCTCGCATCCCGATACGTATCAAGCTCCTCGTTGTAGCCATCCTGAATGATGTTCCCCTCTTTAAGGGATAACGGCGGATTTTCAACTAACGCTCTTTCCAATAAATCCGTAACCTCTTCACATGGATCAAGCTGCTCTGCTAGCGTAACTGCAGATTCATTTGGAAGGCTTGCCATTAATTGTTTAATCGCAGGAATTTGCCACAACGAGCGCTTCAGTTGGACTAAATCACGGGCATTTACGTTACCAAAAGCAACGCGCCCAGAAAGTCGTTCGAGATCGTAAACCTCGGTTAATTTTTCGCGCAGGTCCTGCCGTTCAAAATAATGAGTCAAAAATGTCTCGACAAGGGAATGGCGACGTTCAATGCCTTCGCGACTGATGAGCGGTCGATCAACCCATTGTTTTAAGAGACGGCCACCCATTGCCGTTTTTGTTTCATCCAATAGCCATAAGAGCGAGCCCTTCTTCCCTTTCGAGCGAATCGTTTCCGTTAACTCTAAGTTTCGTTTCGAATAATAATCTATTTTCATAAATTGCTGGATTTCGTATGGAACTACAGGTTGCAAGTGGTCTAAGCTCCGCTTTTGCGTTCGATATAAGTAATTTAACAGACGCGTCACTGTTTGAATCATGTTAGGCTGATCCAAATTCTTCAATAAATGTTGATTACCCTCGGCTTCAGTTGTATCATCTTCAATTGAAAGCGTCACGACTGAGCGCTCACGAATTTTGCGCTGAAGCTCGTCTGGAAAATCTGAAGCGGCCACAACCTCCTTAGCACCAGAAATCGATAATTCATTTAATACTTCATCAAAGGCACCCGTTAATAATGCGACTCGGTTTTCCCCTGTCGATAAATCATTATAAGCAAAACCGTAAGTTCCATCTGCAAAAATCGAAATGGAAGCGAGGTAATTGTTTTCTTTTTCATTCAAACCGCGCCCTTCCATTACCGTACCCGGTGTGATTAATTGGACGACCTCTCGCTTAACAACCCCTTTTGCTTGGCGGGGATCCTCAACCTGCTCGCAGATCGCCACCTTATAGCCTTTCTCAATTAACTGCTCGATATATTGGGCTGCTGAGTGATGTGGGACGCCACACATCGGAATTCTTTCCGTGGAGCCACCATCCCTGCTAGTCAGCGTAATTTCCAATTCTTGCGATGCTTTGATGGCATCGTCAAAAAACATTTCGTAAAAATCACCAAGGCGAAAAAATAAAAAGGCATCTTTGTAGTCTGCCTTTACCTGTAAATATTGTTGTATCATCGGCGTATATGCTGCCATATTTTCCTCCAACATTCTCTTATCTTCTGTTCTTTTTCGACATCTAATTATACCATAACGGTTGGAGCTTGAAGATATGAAACCTTTACCTGTTTTGAATGGAACCAAATTTAGGTGGATATGGGTAAAAGGCGATTAAATCGTGATTTTGGCGATTAAATCCACAAATCGGCGTTTATTATGCAATTTTGGCGATTAAATTCATAAATCGGCGATTATTTCGCAATTTTGGCGATTAAATTCAAAAATCGGCGATTATTATGCAATTTTGGCGATTAAATCCATAAATCGGCGATTAAAATCAGTATCAGTGATTATTTCCTTTTCAGCGATTAAAAACAATTCATAAGTAAGCATACATATAAAAAGAAAAACTAGGAAGTGGGACCTTCCTAGTTCTGGTTTATTTATCCTTTTTTTCTTTTAGGAAATCAGGATTAATATCTTTGAACTCGTCGTCTAAATCCGTTCCCCAATCATCGTCTTTGCTGACGCATTTTCCTGGATTGACGGCTACACAAACCTTTGTTTCACCAATCACTTCAACAAGAAATTCTCTTTCAACGTGGACGATGATTTTATTTCCACTTTGGGAAATGACTGCTTCGCAGCAATTTGGTTGTTGAAGCACGCGGGCGATAACTTCTTGGTCGTCAAAACTACCAGGGTCGCGATGCTTAAGCTTTACGACATCCTCATATCTGACACATTCAGTAACGACTTCTGTTTTTGTATTATCACAATAAGAATACCAAACGTTAATGTCATAAGTTCCCTTGATTTCTACAGTTTTGCCGACCTTTTTCGCCTCGTATTTATGGTTAATGATCCAACAGCCGAGAATGCTGGACGGATCGTGATCGGGGCATATGGTGTGTTTTGACTGTGTATATTTACGTCCCTTCGCCACAACCGCTTTTGTAATAATCTCTCTGTATTCTCCCATTGCGAGCGAACCTCCTCATTCATTTTCAATTCATCCTATGCGAGATATTAGACTAGTGTGCGACAATTTTAACCGTTGCGGTAAATGTTTAGGCATAGTTCATAGTATGAATTTTCCGAAGAGTGGTTCCGAAAAATGGGCTGTCCTGATTATGTTTCTCTAAAAAATAAAGGAGCCAGAATAGTGACATTCTGAACTCCTTTTGTTAAAAGTATCATTTTTTATTCATGGTCGTGGTCATGATCATGGTGGTGACAGCTGCTGCTTGCAACGGCTGCACCGGTTTTACCTTCAAGTAAATCTCCACCAGTAGAATTAATGATTTCGTCAGTTACTGTGTTTGAGATTGTTGAAGCAATAATTTGAAGAATTTCATTCACTTCGATTTGAGATTGCTTAAACTCTTTTACAATCGGAATCTCGTCAAGTTCTGCTTCTAATTTTGCAATTTTATCCTCAACATTTTGTAAAGCATTTTCTTTACCATAATGATGAAGATTCACAGCTTGTTTTTGTAAGCCTTTAATCGTTTTGATTGTTTGAGCAATCTTTTCATTTTCATGAATTTTAGCTTCTGCTTTTTTGAAAAATTCCACTTCGTCTGTTTCAGCAACCATTTGAGCAAGTTCTTTTGCACGTGCTACGATATCATCTTTAGTATATTTCGCCATTCTCCTACACCTCTACTCGTTCTATTTCTTCTACGATTTCTCCGTTTAATGACCATGTTTTCGCATCGGTAATCTTAACTTTCACAATTTTTCCAATTGCTGTTTTTGGACCGATGAAGTTAACCAGTTTACTTTTACGAGTATAACCAGCTAGTACATCAGGGTTATTCTTGCTTTCCCCTTCAACTAGGACTTCAACAATTTGTCCCTCATATTTTTTAAGCGCCTCAGCAGAAAGCTCATTAACTAAGTTGTTGAGACGTTGTAACCGTTCTTTTTTCACTTTCATTGGCACGTTGTCCACCATTTTTGCAGCAGGTGTTCCTTCACGAGGCGAGTAAATAAACGTATAGGCTGCCTCGTAGCCAACTTCGCGATAAAGTGATAATGTTTCTTCAAATTGCTCATCCGTTTCATTCGGATAGCCGACAATAATATCAGTTGTTAATGCGACATCAGGAATCGCTGCTTTAATTTTACGAACAAGCTCAAGATATTGCTCACGGTTATATTTTCGCGCCATAATTTTCAACACATCAGTTGAACCTGATTGAACCGGAAGATGAATATGCTCCATCAGATTACCTTTTTTCGCTAATACTTCAATTAAGTGATCGTCGAAATCACGTGGATGGCTTGTTGTAAAACGGATGCGCGGAATACCGATATGACGGATTTCCTCCATTAAGTCACCTAAACCATACTTCATGTCCGCAAAGTCTTTTCCATATGCGTTTACGTTTTGACCTAATAATGTAATTTCCTGATAGCCTTGCGCTGCCAAGTTACGCACTTCTTGGATAATATCATCAGGGCGACGGCTTCTTTCTTTACCGCGTGTAAATGGCACGATGCAATACGTACAGAACTTATCACAGCCGTACATGATGTTAACCCACCCTTTAATATTACCGCGACGTACCTTCGGAAGGTTTTCGATTACATCGCCTTCCTTCGACCAAACTTCAACAACCATTTCTTTTGCCATATATGCTTCTTGAAGAATATGCGGTAAACGGTGGATGTTGTGAGTTCCAAAAATCATATCAACATGCTGATGCTTAGAAAGAATCTTGTTTACAACTGATTCTTCTTGCGACATACAGCCACACACACCAAGTAAAAGGTCAGGTTTTTCCAACTTTAATGGTTTAAGATGACCAATTTCTCCAAACACCTTATTCTCTGCGTTTTCACGGATCGCACAAGTATTTAATAGAATCACATTCGCATCTTCGACTGAATCAGTAGGCTCATAGCCAAGGCTTAAGAAAATACCCGCCATAACCTCTGTATCATGTTCATTCATTTGGCAGCCGTAAGTACGAATATAGAACTTTCTACCATCACCCATGCCCCTGAATTCTTCAGGAATCGAGAAATCTTTATGATACTTAACTTCTTCTTTTCCGCGCGATTTGGCTTCTTTTAATGATGGTGCTGCGTACACAGTCTCAAAGTATTGGCTGTAATCCTTTGCGGATTTTTTGTCCGAAGAATTAGCAGCCTCCACTTGTTGACCTTCTAAACGTTGCTTTTCATTCATTGAATTGTATTGCTCCTTCCATATTACAGTAAAGTGTAACTCGGGGTCATATCTGCCAGATTTTTCGAGCATTTACGACCTTTTGTAAAAATAAAAAAATCACTTACTTTCCATTAATACCATAAGTGACAAAACACATACACATTATAATAGTATATAGGCAAAAATGCCTGAAAACAATAAAAAACCTTTCCGTAACGATGTGGAATGTTTTAGAGTGCAGTGTGGGCTGATGAAGAAACCAACTTGTAAGGTGTTAGATTGCGAGAGAACATTTATCCGCGCTTTTTGGTCGTTTATCCGACGTTTTGAGTTGTTTATCCGACGTTTCGGACTGTTTATCCGACGTTTCGGACTGTTTATCCGACGTTTCGGACTGTTTATCCGACGTTTCGGACTGTTTATCCGACGTTTCGGACTGTTTATCCGACGTTTCGGACTGTTTATCCGACGAAAATCATCATTTATCCGATTTTCGACAAATAACGACGCATCTATCTTCCTTTGTCGACCCCAACCCGCAAAAAAACGGCAACGACTAATTAGTCGCTGCCGTTCGATAATTCTTATTCTGTAACTGGTTTCTTCAAAAATCCGATTAATAGCGCACTTACTAGAGTCCCTGCGATAATCGCCACTAAATACATCAACCAGTTACCCTCAACTAATGGCACAACGAACATGCCACCATGCGGTGCTCGTATACCAACATTGAACATCATTGACATTGCACCTGTCACTGCAGCCCCTGCCATAATCGCAGGAATCACTCGAATCGGATCGCCTGCTGCAAATGGAATGGCACCTTCAGTTATAAATGATAAGCCCATTATATAATTAGCTTTACCGGCATCTTTCTCTTGCTTAGTAAATTTATTTTTAAACAATGTAGTTGCTAAAGCGATGGCTAGAGGTGGAACCATTCCGGCTGCCATAATAGCCGCCATTGGTTCATAAACCCCATTAGCTAATAAGCCAGTTCCAAACACATAGGCTGCTTTATTAACAGGGCCACCCATATCAAACGCCATCATTAAGCCAAGAATAGCCCCAAGAACGACTGCATTTCCTGTACCGATTCCAGATAACCAATCTGTTATTGCATCATTTAATAAAGCAACTGGTTTATTTATACCAAAAACCATCATAAAGCCTGTCAATGCAATACCTAACAATGGATATAATAGAATCGTTTTAATTCCTTCTAATGAAGCAGGTAAGCTACCTAATAACTTTTTCAATCCGACAACTACATAACCCGCTAAGAAACCTGCGATAATACCACCTAGGAAACCTGCACCACCGGCAGCTGCCAAAATCCCTCCAACCATACCTGGAGCAAATCCTGGTCGATCAGCTATACTTAATGCAATAAAACCAGCTAAAACTGGAACGATAAAGCCAAAGGCTCCGTTGCCACCACCAATGGTCATTAGTGCTTCAGCAATGACATTATAAGATGGATCGTCTGGGTTTGCGGAATTATAGCCAAACATAAATGAGATTGCAATAAGAATTCCACCACCGACAACAAATGGAAGCATATTGGAAACACCATTCATTAAATGTTTGTAGATGGTTGCGCCAATGCTTCGTCCTTTTTGCACATCCATTGATTTTTCTGAAGTCTCACTAGCTTTGGGATTGTAAATCTGTGCGTCTTGATTGACTGCACGAGTAATCAGTTCCTCAGGCTTTCGGATTCCATCGGCTACAGCGGTTTCAATTACGTGTTTGCCTTTGAAACGGGCCATTTCTACCATTTTATCGGCAGCTACAATGACTGCTGTTGCTCTTTCTATATCATCTGCTGTTAATATATTCTTGGCACCGCCAGACCCATTTGTTTCTACTTTAATATCAATCCCTAGTTCCCTAGCTTTAGCTTTGAGGGAATCAGCAGCCATATAAGTATGGGCAATACCTGTCGGGCATGCTGTTACGGCAACGATAAACTGTTTCTTGTCTGCCATACTTTGTTCTTCCGGTTCCGCTTCATTGTCGAAGCTATCAATAATCGCAATCACTTCTCTTGCACTTGATGCACGGCGAAGTTCCTCACGTGCTTCTTCATTCATTAATATCGATGAAAGTCGTGATAGAGCTTCTAAGTGTGTATTATTTGCTCCTTCAGGCGCTGCAATCATAAAAAATAAAAAGGCAGGCTGGCCGTCAAGAGATTGATAGTCTACACCTTGCTCTGACCTACCGAATGCAATCGCTGCTTGTTTTACCGCAGTTGTTTTTGCATGGGGGATCGCTATTCCCTCCCCGATACCTGTTGTGCTTTGTTCTTCGCGGGCAATGATGGCAGCTTTGTATGCATTTTTATCAGATAATTTCCCAGCCTTGTCGAGAACTTCAACAAGAGTATCAATAGCATTGGCTTTACTACTCCCCGAGATTGATAGGGTGACGGTCTCTTCTGTTAATAATTGTGTGATTTTCATAGAGCTCTCTCCTCATGTCGTTGTATCTTTATGTTTTCAAGTAACTGTTCTACTTCTTCAAGGCTGCAAAGACCAATTGAAAATGCCGTCGCACTCCCTGAAGCCACACTATATTGAAACGCCTTTTGCACATCCCCTGATTCCTGGAATTTTGCTAAAAAACCTGCAACCATTGAATCTCCAGCTCCGACAGAGCTTTTTACTTTACCATTTGGGACATTCGCTATTAATGATACTTCCTTATTAATAAAAACAGCTCCGTCTCCAGCTAGAGAGACAATGACGTTTTCAGCGCCCTGTTCAATTAGTTTTTTTCCATAATATATGGCTTCTTCACAAGTCGCTATTTTTGTATGAAAGATTTCACCAAGTTCATGATGATTTGGTTTAATAAGGAACGGTCTAAAGGGAAGTACGTTTGTCAATAGCTCCCCTTCTGCATCTACAACAAAGCTCGTACCATTATTGACGCAAAGTCTAACCAATTCCTCATATGTGGATTTCGGCATTGATGATGGTATGCTGCCGGCCAATACAAGCATGTCTTGCGCAGTTAACTGCTTGATTTTATCCATGAGAGCCTGAAGATCAGCATGGGATATTTTTGGACCCTTCGCATTTATTTCGGTCTCAGATTCTGCTTTTAGCTTGATATTTATCCTTGTATCTTCATTTACTTTGACAAAATCAGTCTGAATTGCTTCACGATTGAGGTATTCTTCAATATAACGCCCGGTGAATCCACCAATAAAACCAAGGGTCTGACTTGCAATACCCATCCTTTTTAATACTCGTGAAACATTTATTCCCTTTCCTCCAGGAAACTTATCCTCATGGTTGGATCGATTGAGTCCTCCGGGCTTGAGGCTTTCTAATTGAACTATATAATCAACTGAAGGGTTTAATGTTACGGTGTAAATCATGATGTCACAACCTTAATCGTAGTTTTGCTATGGTATAATTCACTTATTTCTTGGTCTAAATAGTTTGTAATAATCATTGCCTGCTTGAGGTCGGCAATTTTTGCGAATGCAATTTCAGAGAATTTTGAGTCATCTGCGACAACAAATGCCTCCCGACTTAGCTCGAGAGCTTTTTGCTTCACCATCGCCTCTTCTTGATCAGGAGTGGTGTATCCGTACTGCGAATGTATGCCATTTACCCCGAGAAAGCATTTGTCAAAGCGATATTGTTCAAGGCTTAGCAAAGCGCCACGGCCTATTAATGCGCCAGTTTTCTTTTTCGCTTGTCCGCCAATCAGGAAAAGCTCTATATCTTTTTCCATAAGTTGTCCGACATGCATTAAGCCATTTGTTACTACGACAATATTTTTCGGTAGATAGGAAATCATTTCGATAGTTGTTGAACCAGCATCTAGATAAATACAGTCCCCTTCTTCGACTAGGTTGGCTGCATATTGTGCGATTAATTTTTTTGTTTGAAGGTTTTTGGATGATTTTTCAGTCATGCTCATTTCCTGCAGTTTTCCCTGCAATCTTTGAGCACCACCATGGATCCTTTTTAAATATTTCTCTTCCTCCAATTGCGTCAAATCGCGACGAATCGTTGATTCTGAGCTATTCGTTAACTCTACTAACTCTTGAATTTTGATCGTATTTTTCTCTTTTAATATTTTTAAAATCAGTTGGTGACGTTCGGGAGTTAACATTTTCTCACCTCTTTAATGATATCTTACTGTAACCGATTGCAAAAATCAATCAATTTCTTTCATCAACATTCAAAAACAATCATTATTATTGACAGATTTTGAACGATTCTAGCTTTTCCCTATTTTTTTAAAACATGCAAAAAACCCCGCCAGGCGAACCTGACGGGGTTGTGACTCAAAATTATACGAATTCTTCAACTAGCTTGTCGAAGTAATCTTGATCTATTTTAAGATTAGCTTCTGTTAATGGTTTTTCTGAGTAACCTTTGATTAAATCCTGATAAGATTTTCTATCTTTATTTTGGTAGATTAATCCAGTTACTAGACCATCTTTTTCCATTAACGTTTGCATAGCCATTTGGCGGTTTGATGGATCATATCCTTCAACTTCGCTCAATTTTGTTAAATTCTCTTTGAACCAGTCATATGTGTTTACTTTATTATAAGTTACACAAGGGCTGAATACGTTGATTAATGAGAAACCTTCATGCTTGATTCCAGCTTCAATTAACGCAGTAAGTTCTTTTAAGTCGGTTGAGAAACTTTGTGCTACGAAAGTCGCACCAACTGTTAATGCCATCTCCATTGTTGAAAGTGGTTGTTCAACAGATCCTAGTGGAGTTGATTTAGTTTTGAAACCTGCATCAGAGCGAGGTGAAGTTTGACCTTTTGTTAAACCGTAAATATGGTTATCCATTACGATATAAGTGATGTTAATGTTACGACGAATCGCATGAACAGTATGACCTGTACCAATTGCGAATCCATCTCCGTCTCCACCAGCAGCAAGAACTGTTAAGTCACGGTTAGCCATTTTCACACCTTGTGCAATTGGTAGTGCACGACCGTGAATGCTGTGGAAGCCATATGAGTTAATGTAACCTGAGATACGACCAGAACAGCCGATACCTGAGATTACTGCTAAGTTTTCTGGTTCTAAACCAACGTTTGCTGCTGCACGTTGCATTGCAGCTTGTACCGAGAAATCTCCACATCCAGGACACCAGTTTGGTTTCACATCATTTCGAAAGTCTTTAAATGTGGCCATTTAGAACAACTCCTTGCATTTTGAATAAACTTCATGCGGCAAGAACGGATTTCCGTCATATTTTAGTATTTTAACTAATTTATGTGCACCAGCGATATTCATTTTCATAATGTTTGCTAGTTGGCCTGTCGCATTGTTTTCAATTACTGCAATTTTCTTTGCAGAATCGATTAGAGGCTGCATTTCATCAACTGGGAATGGGTAGATTAAGCGAACATGAGCATGGTTCACTTTCAATCCATCTTTTTCTAAACGCTCAATTGCTTCTTCAATGGCACCTCTAGTTGAATTGAAACCAACGATTAACAAATCAGCTTCCTCATGTGGAGCATTTTTGTAAACAGGTGTATTAAAGTTGATGTTTTCGATTTTTCTAAAACGCTTATCCATTTGTGCAATACGGTTTGCAGAAGATTCAGAAGGTTTACCTGTTTCCGCATGTTCAACACCAGTTACGTGGTGGATACCGTTTTTCATTCCTGGAATTACACGTGGAGAAACTCCATCTTCAGTCACTTCATAGCGCTTGAAGTAACCGTTTACTTCTGGAAGCTCGTCTTGTACTAGTTTACCACGACGAATTTCTACTTTATTTAATTGTAGTGGTTCTACAGTTTGTTTACCTAATGATAATTGCAAGTCTGATAGAACAATAACCGGACATTGATATTCTTCTGCTAAGTTAAATGCTTCAGCAGTATCATAGAATGCTTCTTCAACAGTACTTGGTGCCATTACAATTTTAGGAATCTCACCATGTGTACCATAGATCATTGCCATTAAGTCTGATTGTTCTTGTTTAGTTGGAAGACCTGTCGATGGACCTCCACGTTGTGTATCAACGATAACGATTGGTGTTTCAGTAATACCAGCTAGTCCGATAGCTTCCATTTTTAATGAAAGTCCAGGTCCTGAAGATGCAGTTAATGTACGAACTCCACCGTAGTTACCACCGATTGCCATTGTTACAGCTGCGATTTCGTCTTCTGTTTGGATAACTGCTCCACCGATTGCTGGTAATTTTTTAATTAAGTACTCCATGATTTCAGATGCAGGAGTGATTGGGTATGCTGCCATGAAACGGCATCCACCAGCAAGTGCTCCCATAGCGATTGCATCGTTACCAATCATGAATAGACGTTTTTGGCCGTCTGCTTTTTCAAGTTGCATGGTTTCAACGCTACCAAGCTTTTCTTTCATATATTCAAAACCAGTACGAATTGCTTCCATGTTTTTATCTACAACTTGTTGACCTTTTTTGCCGAAGATTTCGCCAACTACTTCTTCAAACACTTGAATGTCAAGGTCAAGTACTGCACTGGTAGCTCCAATAGCGACCATGTTCTTCATTAAAGATGTACCAAGTTCAGTTGCGATTTCAGTAAATGGAACCGCATACAATGAAGCATTAGTGTCTTCCGGTTGTTGTGGATTAAACTTTGAGTCTGCCATAATAACTCCGTTGTCGTGGAGTTCTTTATAGTTTAGATCAATCGTTTCTTGGTCAAAAGCCACCAAAATGTCAAGATCATCTGAGATGGAACGAACTTCTTTCGTACTTACGCGGATTTTATTGTTTGTATGACCGCCTTTAATACGAGATGAAAAGTGACGATAACCATACAAATAGTAGCCCAAACGATTTAAGGCTATAGAGAATATTTCTCCTGTACTTTCTATGCCTTCCCCTTGCTGCCCGCCAACTTTCCATGAAAGCTGATTAATCATTTCTTACACCCCTTTGGATACGTTAAGAAAATATGTAGAATATTAACAATATTAACATTCTAAGTGTAGCACCTTCCTAAACAATTCACTAGAAATTAACCTTAATATATAGATAAAATTTCTTAAAAAAATATTAAAGTGTGGTACTAAACGATTACAATTCTAGACCTTACTGTAAAAAAATGCAACCCTAAAAGCCGAAATTTTGACGAAAATGTGAATATTTTTTTATTTGTTGGAAAATACTATATATGGTCTGTGCCTAATGAATAAATATTCATATTATACTCCTTAAAAAAACCCTTATAAATAAGGGTTTTCACTCTATTTACAGTTGTAATATTCCATTAATGGCTTGTATAAATTGTATGAATCAGGATATTTTAAAATAGTTTTATTCTGTTTCAGTCAAACATTTCATGCTTCTGTGTCATTTTATGCAAAAAAAAGAACCTGTTTGCCTACTTGCAACAAACAGGTTTTTTGTATATACTTCTGTCTTTTCGTAAATATTTTTTTAAAAAAAACAACTAAAGTTTATCGACTTTCAATTTTTTCCGAAGATTCCTTCATCTGGGTTCGACAATAAGCTTTATCGCAGTTCGTTCTTCGTTGTCAATTTTAATATCAGTAAATGCCGGGATACAAATTAAATCGACTCCACTTGGTGCAACAAAACCTCTTGCGATCGCAACTGCCTTTACGGCTTGATTCAATGCACCCGCGCCGATAGCTTGAATTTCTGCAGCGCCTCTTTCTCGTAGAACACCCGCAAGCGCACCAGCTACAGAATTAGGATTAGATTTTGCTGAAACTTTTAATATCTCCATTCCTGGCTCCCCCTCGTTTAATTCCCGATCCCGCATGTTCAATTGCTTGAACAAATCAGGTGTAAATCATTCCATTGCTACTATATTCGCAATTTAGGGGAGTTATTCCAGCTTGGACGAAAAAAATCAAGCTGTAAATCTTCGAGATTGATGTACTGCTTCAAACAATTTTGATGCAAGAATTATATTCTCCTAATTATGTCTTAGGAGAAAAATGGGTGATCGTCGTTGATTAATATACGTTCGATTTTCTTTGCATTTCCGGTTTTTTTATCTATATCAATTAGAACGGCACTCAGTTGAGTTCGACCTTCCTTAGGGACCTCAAATCTGCTCGGCAGTGCTGTTAAAAATCTTTTTAACACGGCATCTCTTTCGACACCAAGAATACCGTCATACGGGCCTGTCATGCCGACATCACTGATGTAAGCAGTTCCACCAGGTAAAATCCTTTCATCGGCTGTCTGGACGTGTGTATGGGTTCCTACGATAGCTGAAATTCTTCCATCCAAATACCAACCAATTGCTTGCTTTTCACTCGTTGCCTCGGCATGAAAATCAACAAAAATGAACGGAGTTCTTTTTCGTGCCTCTTCAACGAGCTCGTCTGCCTTTTTAAACGGACAATCAATTGCTGGCATAAAGGTTCGGCCTTGTAAATTGATGATTGCCACTTCTTCTTGATTGATTTTTAAATAGGTAATCCCCTTGCCTGGAACTTCCTCAGGAAAATTAGCAGGGCGTACTAAGTACTTAGCCTTATCAATGAATTCAAATATATCTCGATTATCCCAAGAGTGGTTGCCAAGCGTAACGGCTTGTGCGCCCACTTCGAGGAAACTGCGGTAGATGGCCTCCGTAATTCCGCGCCCTCCTGCAGCGTTTTCACCATTAATTACGGTTATGGTCGGACGATATTTTTCCTTTAACTTTGGAACATACTCCTTCACCATGTCACGTCCAGGTGAACCAACAACATCTCCAACAAACAAAATTCTCATGATTATATCCTTTCTACATACCGTTTTCTGTTTTTCATTTTAGCATAGATTGAAGCAAAAGCGATAACACACCAAAGCTCGAATAGTTGCTACACATTATCTATGCCAATGCCTTGTTTTCTGGTGCCGCGTTGAAATTATGTACTCAATAGCACTCATTGGTGTCTTATTTTGTGGTGAAGCATTGAAAATAAGTACTCAATAGCACTCATTGATATCTTGTTTTCTCGTGAAGCATTGAAATCGAATACTCAACAGGACTTATTGATGCCTTGTTTTGTAGTGCCGCTTTGAAATTAAATACCCAATAGCACTCATTGGTGTCTTATTTTCTGGTGAAGCATTGAAATTAAGTACTCAATAGCACTCATTGGGGCCTTATTTTGTGGTGAAGCTTTGAAATTAAGTATTCAATAGCATTTATTGAGACTTTTTTTCTGGAGTTTACTAAAATTAATCCATTAAAAAAAGCGGCGCAGAAGCACCGCTTTATTTTGCATATTCTACAGCTCTTGTTTCCCGGATAACGGTCACTTTTATATGACCAGGGTAATCAAGCTCTTCTTCAATTCTCTTTCGAATATCTCGCGCAAGTCGATGTGCTTCCAAGTCGTCGATTTGTTCCGGTTTAGCAATAATCCGAATTTCACGACCTGCCTGAATAGCAAATGACTTTTCAACGCCATCAAACGACTCAGAAATCTCTTCAAGCTTTTCGAGTCGACGAATATAGTTTTCAAGAGTTTCACTACGCGCACCTGGTCTTGCAGCAGATAATGCATCCGCAGCAGCAACAAGTACCGCAATGGTTGATGTTGGCTCGGTATCACCATGGTGAGAAGCAATACTGTTAATAACGACTGGGTGTTCCTTGTACTTCGTAGCAAGTTCTACCCCAATTTCAACGTGGCTTCCTTCCACTTCATGGTCAATCGCTTTACCAATATCGTGTAGTAATCCGGCACGACGCGCTAATGTTTCATCTTCACCTAACTCAGCAGCAAGTAATCCTGAAAGCTGAGCGACTTCGATTGAATGCTTTAACACGTTTTGGCCATAACTTGTCCGAAACTTTAATCGTCCAAGAATTTTAATTAGATCCGGATGGAGCCCATGAACTCCTACTTCAAACGTAGTATGTTCACCTATTTCGCGGATATGCTCGTCTACCTCACGGCGAGCTTTATCCACCATTTCTTCAATACGTGCAGGATGGATACGTCCGTCTTGAACAAGCTTATCAAGTGCTAAACGAGCCGTTTCTCTTCGAATAGGGTCAAATCCTGACAAAATAACAGCTTCTGGAGTGTCATCAATAATCAAGTCGATTCCTGTTAACGTTTCAAGAGTACGGATATTACGTCCTTCGCGCCCAATGATTCGGCCTTTCATTTCATCATTTGGAAGGTTAACAACTGATACAGTCGTTTCTGCTACATGGTCAGCAGCACAACGTTGAATCGCAAGTGACAGAATTTCTTTTGCCTTCTTATCAGATTCTTCTTTTGCGCGATACTCACTTTCCTTAATCATAACAGCAGTATCATGTGCTAATTCCTGTTCCATACGGTCTAAAATGATGTTCTTAGCCTCTTCACGAGATAAGCCCGAGATTCGTTCTAATTCAGCCTGTTGCATACGTACCATCTCGTCCACTTTGCTTTCCATCTCTTCAATATGCTGTTGTCTTTGGTTAAGAGCATCCTCTTTCTTCTCTAATTGGGCTTCACGTTTGTCTAACGATTCGTCCTTTCGATCTAGATTCTCCTCTTTTTGCAGCAACCGGTTTTCTTGTTTTTGCAGTTCATTTCTTCGTTCTCGAACCTCACGTTCAGCTTCTGTACGAAGCTTGTGAATTTCATCCTTTGCTTCTAACAGTGCTTCCTTCTTTAACGCTTCAGCTTCGCGCTTTGCATCTTCTAAAATCTGCTCTGCAGCATTA
Organism: Bacillus marasmi; assembly: GCF_902168435.1. Lineage (GTDB taxonomy): Bacteria > Bacillota > Bacilli > Bacillales > Cytobacillaceae > Bacillus_BU > Bacillus_BU marasmi. The sequence continues at coordinate 322,632 of NZ_LR656164.1, read as the reverse complement.
GTTGCACCAGCAATCTTTGCTTCAGCAATGGACTTACGAATAAAATAGCCAACAACCGCACCGACGAATAGGCCAAGCAAAATGGAGATGATCGCAATTGGTTCCATCGTTCCACCTCCTCTTGCTATGATCTTGTAATGCATTTCTTAACTTGTCGGCATGTACACTGGTTTCTAAGGTCAATATACAGCACGAGGGCTTTTAAGCTTTCACATACTCATAAAAATGTAAAATATACATTTTCAATTGTAAAGCTGTGGATTTTCATTGTCAAGGGTTTGACCCCTATGATTACTATGTTTGCCAAATTGTGGAGTATATATTGCATTTTTTGGAAATATTTTTTGTGATTTTTCATTTCCTTCAGGAAAAGTTCGAACAAACCAACACATATGCAGTCCATTTTTCCTGAAACTAGCGAACATATTTACAAAATGAAACACGTCCTTATTTCATAATAATGAAATATATTACAACTTTGGTAACTTTATTTAATATTAAAAAGCAGCAAAGCAATTGAACAAAGCTTTGCTGCTCTATTTCATTATGTTAGTCTAGTAATTCAAATTCTTCTTGATCATCTGGTTCTTCGGTAACAACCTTATCACCATCAAGATTGTAGTGGTCACGGATTTTCTGAAGAATTTCCTTGCGTGTTTCTTTATTTTCCTTTAAATAAAGCTTGGCATTTTCACGACCTTGTCCTACACGCTCATCATTGTATGAGTACCAAGAACCGCTTTTTTGAACGATATCAAGGTCTGATCCCATATCGACGATTTCACCTTCAATTGAAATACCTTCACCGTACATAATATCAACTTCCGCTACACGGAATGGAGGTGCTACTTTATTTTTAACAACCTTAATTTTTGTTTTATTTCCGACAATATCGTTACCTTGTTTTAATTGTTCGGCACGGCGAACTTCAAGTCGTACAGTTGAGTAGAACTTAAGGGCACGTCCCCCTGGTGTTGTCTCTGGCAAATTCTATAGATTTTCCATTTCTATAGCGCGGACTATCTCTTCATCTCTGTAACAGAGAGCCTTGCACTTCCAGCAGTAGCCTATCCTCTGCCGTACCCTACTTAGTTTGCTTTTTTAGCACTTTTCGGTAGTCTCTATACCTTCCTTATTTCATATAAGGCTTGGCACGGTATTACCCATTAAGATGGAGGGCTTCACCGTTAGCAGCTATTATAGCCACACCCCTAGGCAATAGGGTTCACAAGGTTTTTTAACTTGCTATCACTAGCAAGGGAAACCCAGAGTAAATTTCTTAATCTTGTTTATTACAGCTTCTCCTTATAAGTTTGTTCCTATAAAGATAAAACCATGGTGATTTTCAGATTAAGCAACTACAAGTTGATTTCCAAACATTATTCCAACTTTTTCACGAATTTGGTTAATAAAGATAGCGATTGTTTTGGATTTGTTGATCGCACCTGATAGTTTACGAAGTGCTTGTGACATTAAGCGTGCTTGTAAACCAACGTGTGAGTCACCCATTTCACCTTCGATTTCCGCCTTTGGTACTAGTGCAGCTACTGAGTCAATGACAAGAATGTCAACAGCTCCACTGCGAACAAGTGCTTCTGCGATTTCAAGTGCTTGTTCACCAGTATCTGGTTGAGAAAGCAATAGTTCATCAATGTTTACACCCAAGTTTTGGGCATAAACTGGATCAAGAGATAGCGATAGGTAACAGACATCCTCGGCTTCCCCGTTAGGAGCTGTTTTCCCCCGCCTCACACCGTACGTGCGAGTTTCCCCGCATACGGCGTTCCATCAATAGTTATGCGATTTGCTCGACTAATTTCTTCCTAAAACTTTCAATCCTTTTAACCACCATAGGCGGTATCCCTGTTAATTCTTTTACGTTATGGATTCGATAATGACACGGTTTACACACTGTTGCCAAATTCGCAACCTTATTAATCTCGTTCAGTGGTAAATATGGTTTTACATGGTGAATATTCACCGTTTCTCCAGTGACGAAATCACCGCAGCACCTGCATTTTCCCCTATCCCGATTGAAAGTATATCCTCTGTTCATTAGGTATTCAAAATTATATATTTGGCTTTTTGTGTCATAGGCGATTAAAACCGATTGGATGTCATTGAAGATAGAGTCAGCCCTATATAAAGCCGCTTTCTTCTTTGACCTTTTTGCGTAATGTTCTCTTCCATCTGTTGTGTATGGCGTTTCTGTTAATTTCTTCTTCGGAACCATTTGCCATATTGCAAAAGCTATGGAAGTGATACCAACAACTATTTTATCCTTTTCGGTTATATGCTTTTTAGGTATTCGTTTAGGCACTACATATTCAATTGCCGCAATTTGTTCGGTTCTTTCTTCGTGAACTTCCCTTAAATTGTCTGTTTTGTTTGCCGGAGTCCATTTTGCACCATACTTCTTTAATGCCTTATAAGAAGCATATTTCAGTGTTTCTCTGTACTTCCGAAGAACTTCATTTACACCATCAGCCGCTGAGTAGTAATTAATTATTCCTCTAATTTGGGAATTGATAAGATTTATATCACTAATTAAGAACTCTTTGTTTTTGGCGTATTTTAATCTCCTGATCGCTTTACGTAATTCTTTTACTTTCAGGTCAATTCGTTCTTCATCCGGCGTTACTTTCGGCAAAATCCCATGTGTTGCTTTTCCGCGATTACTGAGCATTTTAATCTTAAATCCTAAGAACTTTAGAGGTTTCTTTCTTGCATCGGTTATTAATGTCTTTTCTTCCGAAAGCCGAAGTTTTAATGTATTTCCCAGATATTCTCCTATCCGGTATTTCCACTTTTCAGCGTCCGTTTTACTTCGACATACAATAACCCAATCATCGGCATAGCGTACTAAATACGCTGGCTTCAGTGTCGAATGATGTTTTAACGTAGAAATTTTAGACGATTGGCTTACAAAGCTTTTCCTAGTCCTCTTGTTATACCACTCTTTTGTTATCCACATATCCATACGATGTAAATATACATTAGCTAACAATGGAGAAATAATTCCTCCTTGTGGTGTTCCAAGTTCATTCCTACTACATTCATTCATTATTCCGGCTTTAAGCATTTCTTTTATAATCATCAAGATCCGCTTATCCCTTATTCCCATAGACCATAAGGTTTTCAGAAGAATACGGTGATTAACTTCATCAAAGAATTTGCTTATATCACCTTCGATACACCATGTGTACCCTGTCCGTCTCATAATATGGTTAAGGTATTCAACCGCCTGTCCTGCTTCTCTCATGGGTCTAAACCCGTAAGAGTGGTCATAAAACTGGGCTTCAATTATAGGCTCTATTACGCCTCTAATCAGTTCTTGTATAACCCTGTCTATGATAGCCGGAATACCAAGTGGTCTGAATTCACCTTTCTTACCTGTCTTCGGAATATGTTTTCTTCTTACAGGCAATGCTTTGTAATTATCCAGTTTCTTTTTGACCCCTTCGACTACCTCACGATAATCTTTGACCAAAATATCCTCCATGACAATTCCATCGCTTCCAGGTGTTTTACTACCTTTATTTGCTTTTAGCTTGTGTATTGCTGTCATTATCACTGCATCGCTTTTAACGATTTCGAGAAGCCCTTTAAAACTAGGGCGTTTGTTTCTTTCCAAACATTCTTTTGTTTGGTTATAAAATTTATCTTGCAGGGATTTGTATTCGGCTTCTGTTTTTGGTCTTGACAAGTTCTTGTACCCCCTTCAATCGTGTATTACTACACGAAACGCTTTGAAGGATTGCAGGTTTTAGTCAGTTGTGCTCATTGAAATCGATTCGATTCCTTAACGGCTTCCTTGTCAGTTTAGTCGCAAATCTACTCTTGTAACATAACTACTAACTATGCCCCTTCGGTCCACACCTTATTATCAGTGCTTCATACCTACTACGGGCTGCTGCCACCGAGATTCATCAGTCATTTCCTACTGATTAGTGTCATTGGTTCCGCAACCTTAACATCCACTTCTCGGCTTCATTTGTTCCGTATGACTTAGCTTTACATATTCCCTTAGCGTCCAACTCTAACCCGCCAGCAAAGAATTCAACCACTGCGAGAGGTTTAAATTCCCGAATAACCTTTACTGGTTAAACACAGATTTTGCAAACACGAATACAAAATCCACTACTGGTCATCCATTCGGATGTGAGTACCTTCATTTTGGTATCTCCACGCCTTTCGAGCCGTACTTCCGTTGGTTCGTTCTAGTCCAGAGGACCCTCTACGCATAGGAATTTTCTAGCCCCCCGACTACTCCTGTACCATCTCAGGTCAAGTTTCGCCGTCCTCTCCGAGCTTCACACCATGATAAACACGGATTTATCAAAGCATGTCGGGGTATTAGGGTAGGAATGCTCGCATTCATCCTAAGCAGGTATTTCACCTGCCAAATTAGCCATACAGTTCGGACTGGAACCACAGGTTTGAGGTGAGGGTATAAACCTCAGTGGTCATTATCGTCCGGCTAAGCTTTAGCTCAATGTTTCCATTGAATTTAACTTAGCAACAAATCGCACCATGCTCAGCATCAATAAACGCCGCTTGTCCGCCAGTAGCTTGTACTTCAGCGATTGCGTGAAGGGCTACAGTTGTTTTACCAGAGCTTTCCGGACCATATATTTCAATTATTCTACCCCGAGGATACCCACCTACTCCAAGTGCTACGTCAAGGGCAAGTGAACCACTTGAGATAGTGGAAATCTTGCGGTCGGTTTGCTCTCCAAGCTTCATGATAGAGCCTTTACCAAATTGTTTTTCTATTTGCTTTAGCGCCATTTCTAAGGCAGCTTTACGATCATTAGCCAATATTGTTCCTCCTTTATCATTACAAGGAAGAAAAAGCTGCTTACTCTGTACGTTTCATTAGTTGTATCACTATGTAAAAATTAGTTAAGCATGTATGTGCTGTACTATACTTTCCTAGTGATAATCTTTCCCTAAGACGTACGTTTCACCTCTTTCCCTTCCTTGTCTCATCTCAAAACCTATTTATAATATAACTGCTTTTTTTATGTTTGTCCACAAAAACATCGAACATTTATTCGCTTTTTATCAAGCCAAATTTTAAACAAAAAATCACTTTTTCCCCTAGGGAAACTCCGAGTATGAGGGGGTAAAACAAGGCTAAAATGCAATTTTACTATAAAAACGAAAATTTAGTGACTCAACGTGATATTCCATAAATCCCCCTTATCCCCAGTAATCCACTTAAACTCATTAAAGCAGTTTCATATAAATCCTTCGGGGACTTGTATCGTTACAGCACGATGTAAAAATCTCATCCTCCGGGCACGATAAGCCCTCTATCGTTACCGCTGACCGAAAAAATCTCAAACCTCGGGCACGATAAATCTCATCTCCCAGGCCAGCACTCCGCGGTCACTGCACAGAAAAAAACAGAGCACCTATTCGGCACTCTGCGTCTCAGATAATCTCTTTATTAATAAGTAGAAGCCGTATTTAACGGTGCGGTTACGAATCGAATCTCTATTACCACCTAGCAACAATTGCTTAACCAAAGTAGGCTTACCTTCTTGATGGAGTCCAATAAAGACGGTGCCAACTGGTTTGCCCTCCTGCTCGTCTGGTCCGGCCACGCCGGTAAAGCTGATTCCGATTTTCGCTCCCATTAAGGTAGCAACATTGCGGGCGAGTTCGCGGGCACACACTTCACTAACAACCCCATCAACCTCAATTATTTCCTTGGAAACATTTAGCACATTGGATTTCACTTCATTCGTGTAACAAACAACTCCACCCTTTAACACCTTGCTTGCACCTGATACAGAGGTGATTTGCTGCTGAAACATTCCACCTGTTAAGGATTCAGCTACAGCAATCGTGATATTCTGCTGCTTTAATAGCTTCATTGCTTCTTCAAGTAGTGAAGTTTCATCATATCCATATATAAATTGCCCAACTCTCGCACGAATTTGCGCTTCTGTTATATCAAGTAACTTCTCAGCCTCAGAAATCGATCCGTTCTTCGCGGTTAATCGCAACGTGACTTCCCCGTCAGCTGCAAGCGGAGCAATAGTCGGATTGGTTTGCTGTTCAATTAAATCATCAATTTCTGTTTCCAAAGCAGCTTCGCCGATTCCGAAAAAACGTAGAACACGTGAAACAATATTTTCACGATCGGTCATTTTGGATAAAAGAAAATCATAACCGTAATGCGCCATCATCGGCTGCATTTCACTTGGAGGTCCTGGTAAAAGCATATAAATTCGTTTATCTGCAGTTACAGCCATTCCCGGTGCCATACCATGGTCATTAGGAAGCACCTGCGAGCCTTCAAGCACCATGGCCTGTTTCCGATTATTTTCCGTCATAGGACGATTGGTCTTTTCAAAATAGTACTCTATTGATTTTAAGGCCTCAGAATCATAGACTAATTTTTTACCTAAGTGAGCTGCGATCGTTTCTTTGGTTAAATCATCCTTTGTTGGTCCTAAGCCCCCCGTGATAATAATGAGGTTTGAGCGAGAGTCAGCAATTTCCAAAGCTGAAGTCAATCTCCCTACATTATCACCGACCACGGTGTGATAATACACATTGATTCCTAAATCGGCAAGCTCCTTTGATATAAACTGTGCATTACTATTGACGATTTGACCGAGCAAAAGCTCTGTCCCAACCGCAATGATTTCCGCATTCATAGCCTGCCTCCTTCACGTATTGAGTTATTTTGAATTAACGAGTACTTCACGATTTTTATAAAAATAATCCCAGCCAGACCAAATTGTAAAGATCAAGGCCACCCAAAGCGCAATCATATCAAATGGAAGATTAATCAATTCAAAAATCGTATTATGTAAGAGCAATGCAGAGATAGCCACGATTTGGGCCCAAGTTTTGATTTTCCCCAGCATATTAGCAGCGACAACTTCCCCTGTTCCTGCGAGGATTAAGCGTAGTCCTGTTACGGCAAATTCACGGCTGATAATCACAATGACAATCCAAGACGGTGCAAAACCTAGCTCAACCAATACAATTAATGCAGCTGATACAAGCAATTTGTCAGCAAGCGGATCTAAAAACTTGCCCATGTTCGTAACTAAATTATGCTTTCTTGCTAGATGACCGTCAATCCAGTCAGTTGTTGATGCAATGATAAAAATAAGTGCGCCTACAAAATGGGTGACTGGCATATCTGCTCCTAGGAAGCTCATCTCACCCCATGAAAAATCAACCAACATAATAACTAAAAATAATGGAATAAGCATAATTCGTGATACTGTAATCTTATTAGGTAAATTCATTTTATTCCCTCCAAAATATAAAAGCGGAAGCGGCTTGACCAGGGGCGACAGGCACAAGGCGAGCCGGCATGAAGGTCGTTCTTTGACCTTCGTGACGGATTGACTTGTGACCCCGAGCCCCTAGCCGCTGTAGCTGGATAAATAAAAGCGAAAGCGGCTTGACCAGGGGCGACAGGCACAAGGCGAGCCGGCATGAAGGTCGTTCTTTGACCTTCGTGACGGATTGACTTGTGACCCCGAGCCCCTAGCCGCTGTAGCTGGATAAATAAAAGCGAAAGCGGCTTGACCAGGGGCGACAGGCACAAGGCGAGCCGGCATGAAGGTCGTTCTTTGACCTTCGTGACGGATTGACTTGTGACCCCGAGCCCCTAGCCGCTGTAGCTGGATAAATATAAAAGCGGAAGGCGCACAAGCATAAGACAAGCCGGCCGAAAGGTTGCTCTTTGACCTTTTGGACGGATTGGCTTATGACCTCGAGCCGATGGCGCCTGTAGCTGGATAAATAAAAGCGAAAGCGGCTTGACCAGGGGGGTGTAACCCCCACAAGTTGACGCTCCCCAAATATAAAACGAAAATAGTCATCTAGTGATGACTATTGGCTCGTTAACACATAGCGAATCGTAATATCTTGTCGCACTTCCTCAGTCGGCGGAACAGCGTATTCAAGTTTTTGTCCATTCACATAAATTTCGGTATCGGATGAACGTCCAACCACTATGATTGCTTCGGTTTCCTTTGAGAAATCAACGGTCTGGCTTTCTGTTGCTCCCTTTTTTAACATCCCTTGGAAGAAAGATGTGCCTTTGCCATTTAAAATATTAATCCAGGTTTCTCCAGTTGTCGCCACCATTAATTCAAACTTGTCCGTATTTTTCAGTTCATAGGTTGTTTCACTACCTTGGGCTGAAACGACTGCTAAAGCTTGAGTTGCAACTTCTTCTTGCTTTTTATCTTCCTCTTTTTCTTTATCTTTTTGTGATTTTTCTTTAGTCTTTTTATCTTCATTTGCTTTCTTTTCATCGTTAGCAGCTGTTTCTTTTGCTTCTTCATTTTTCTTTAATTCTTCAGACTCTTCGTCGATTGTCACTGCTTGGTTACCATTTGCCATTTCTTGCTTGTCTTCATCACCTGCACTTTTCTGAGCAAACATATAGAAAAGCGCAATAGCACCGATGATAAACACACCAATTAGGATTTTAGGAAGTAGGTCTAGCATTTTTGAACTACCTGCAGGAATCGCCTTTTTTGTTTGAACACGGGAAATCGTTTCATTAATTTCCTCATCATGAGCGGGAGGAATGTCAGCTTTAAAGCTCTCAAATAATTCTTCGTGGTCAATTCCTACTGCCTCAGAATATTGTTTAATGAACGCCCGCACATAAAACTTGCCAGGCATCATTGAATAATTACCTTCCTCGATTCCCTGTAAATAACGCTTTTGAATTTTTGTTAGAGTTTGAAGATCATCCAAGCTTAGTCCCTTTGCTTCACGAGCCTGCTTCAGTTTATTTCCTAGTTCATTCACTGAAAAACACCACCAATATTAAAAATCAAAACCGACAATATCAGAACCTCCAAGACTACTATCAACCAATTCATAGTTAATCTCTTCGTTCGGATCATTTCTCAGTTCAATTATGTAGTCAAAATCATCCATCGTATATTCCGTATTTTGGATAAAAACGTCTGGGTGTTCAATCACCTTCACAGTTGGCATGCGCATAATTTCACGTATTAATTGCCAATGCCGTTCATTCGCCCGACGAGTAGAAACAATTCCATCAATTATGTACACATTGTTCTCACTATATTCATCTTCGATTAACTGATTTCGTATTGTTTGCTTCAATAACGTTGAGGAAACAAACAGCCATCTTTTACTTGCACAAACACTAGCGGCAACAATCGATTCGGTTTTTCCGACTCTGGGCATCCCTCGAATCCCGATTACTTTATGACCTTCCTGCTTCATTAATTCTGCCATAAAATCAACTAAAACACCAAGTTCATCACGGATAAAACGAAAGGTTTTTTTATCATCCGCATCTCTTTGTATGTAGCGCCCATGTCGGACGGCTAATCGATCCATAAGCTTTGGTTCACGAAGCTTGATTACCTTTATTGTATCCATTGTTTTCAAAATTGACTCTAAACGTTTTATTCTTTCATGTTCATCAGCTTTAATAAGTAAGCCGCGGCGTCCTGAATCAATTCCATTTATCGTTACAATATTTATTTTTAACATACCTAATAATGAGGAGATATCACCTAATAGACCCGGACGGTTTTTTTGTATTTCATATTCCAAATACCATTCTTTTTTTTCCATTACTTAACCCCCATATCCAGTCGAGAGATATTCTTCCTCTTCATCATCTAGGTACTATAATATATGATTTTCTGTGAAGATGAAAGGGAAAACCAATTAACAAACAATATTTAACTAAACTCTAATCGTAGCACAATTTTGAACAATAAAAAAAGAGAGGAAATCCTCTCTTTTTTAGCGCAATCATCGTGTTCCGTCGTTTGACACAAGTTTCACCATAATATTAGCAATAGCATGCTGCTCCTCTTCTGAAGCAACAGACCATAGATCAGCAAGAATCTTTTCCTGATCATTTTTTGGCTCTACTTGGTTAGCTAAGTAGTCACCAATTTGGTATGCAAGGTCATTGACAACCTCTTTGTTCATTCCAGTATTTTGCGCCTGATGAAGTCGATCTCCTAAGAAATCCTTCCATTGTGACCAGTTATCTAAAACAGACATCGTTAGTCCTCCTTTATAAGTAGTACGATATTATTTTGCTTAAAGAGGAGACATTATATTCACGATTAATATTTTTTCATTTTGAAAAATATTACATATACCACCCGCCATTAATTGCGAGGATTTGACCAGTTATGTATGCCGATTGCTCAGACAAAAGAAAGGAAACACCATCTGCGATATGATCAGGTGCACCTAAGCTTCCAATTGGAATATCAGCTCGGAGCATATTGAGGTCTTCTTCTGAAAAATCGCTCAGCATTTCTGTCGCAATGGCCCCAGGTGCAATCCCGTTCACACGTATACCGTTTAAAGCAACCTCTTTACTTAATGCTTTTACAAAGGAAATTTGACCACCTTTAACGGTTGAATAAGCCACTTCACACGCAGACCCTGTTTGTCCCCATATCGAGGAAATCACAATGATACTTCCACTTCTTTTATTAAGCATTTTAGGTAATAGTATCTTTGTTAACAGCAATGGGGCTTTTAAATGCAAATTTATTAAATGATTTAAATCGTCTTCAGCCAAGTCAACTAACAGCCCATAATGGCTCGTTCCACTATTGTGCACAATTCCATCAATTGAAAAAACACTAGCTGCAACATGGTCGATTCCATTTGATTCTGCCAAATTGGCTTTAATTGGAATATATTCTCCACCAAAGGGCTCCAATTGAAACAACAGCTTTTCAATTGCTTTTTCATTAGTATGATAATGCAAATACAAGGAAAATCCCTCATTTGCTAACTTCAAGGCAATTGCCTGACCAATACCACCGCTAGCTCCGGTAATCAATACAAATTTTTTCATTATATTTCTCCTCCAACAACTATGTTCGGATTGGAAAAAGCGTCGACTAGCGACGCTTTTCATCCATTTTATTTAGGGATTACTTTGCACACTGTGAAGCGCTCCTCGGCGACTAATTCAGCCGCTGCCTGCTTCACATCCTCAAGCGTAATCTTCTCCAAGGTAGGAACAACCGCGAACAAGTCCATCTCATTAAAAGCATAACGGGTGAATTGATTAGCGATATATTCAGGAGAGTTGACTGCTCGTAAAAACGCACCAATTTTTTTCTTTTTCGAACGACTTAATGCTTCTTCGCTAAAAGTATGACTATCCTTCACTTCAAAAAACATCTGTTTTAGCGTTGCAGCAAGCTTATCCGGATCATTGGTATCGCCTCCAGCCATCGCAAAGCCAAAGCCCTTTTCAAGCGTATAATCGAATGAGAAAGTATCATCAATTAAACCGGCACTATAGAGCTTATGATAGTTTTCACTGCTTTTTCCGAATAACAAATCGAGCAATACATTCACTGTTAATTCTGCTTTAAGCATTTTCTCTCCTTGTAATTCAGTGTTTAAAGCCTTTAAACCAACTAGACACTTCGAAGTTTGCACATTCATTTGTAAAATCTTGCTTGCTTCAGCCACACTTTGAGGCTCCTTGGCAAACTGCCGCTTTATTTCAGGTTGATCTTTATATTCCTTTTTCGCTTGGTTATCGACAATCTGCTTCATGATTTCATCAGGATTCACTTGACCGACTACAAATAGCAGCATATTACTCGGATGATAGAAGGTATGGTAGCATTCATATAGCATATCCTTCGTTATATCAGTAATCGAAGCAATCGTCCCAGCTATATCAATTTTAACAGGATGATTTTGGTACATATTTTCAATTAATCCAAAATAAAGGCGCCAATCTGGATTATCATCATACATCGTGATTTCCTGTCCAATGATTCCTTTTTCCTTCTCAACTGTCTGCTCAGAAAAATAGGGATCTTGCACGAAATCAATTAACGTTTCTAAGTTCTTTTCAACATCGGATGTACTTGAAAATAAATAAGCAGTTCTTGTAAAGGAAGTAAACGCATTTGCGGATGCGCCTTGGCGACTAAATTGTTGGAACACATCACCATCTTCTTTCTCAAAAAGCTTATGCTCAAGAAAATGGGCGATACCATCTGGAACCTTTACATAATCAGATTTATCAAGCGGAACAAAATGATTGTCAATGGATCCATACTTCGTTGTAAAAGTTGCGAACGTCTTATTAAATCCTTTTTTCGGCAAAATATAAACATCTAAACCGTTATCCAATTTTTGATAAAATAATTCTTCTTGGAGCTGGTCAAAAGTAATTTTCTCCATCATTCGCCCGCCTCCGTTCCTGTAAGAAAGTAGATGGTATCTAGTTCAATTTTTTCAGCAACCTTAACAATTTCCTCACGAGAAGTTTGTTCCATTTTTTCAAGCCAATCATCCAGGCTTATGTTTGTACCTGCAACTACATTATGATAAAGAATTTCGACCATTCCTCTTGAGGTATCAACCGTTTCCAACAATTGATTTTTAATCACGGCTTTCGTCTGTTCAAGCTCCGAATCACTGAAATCTCCATTTTTCATCGCTTGCATTTGTTCCTTAATGATGGTGACAGCTTGTTCGAAATTTTTATTATCAATACCGGACATGACCATCATCAGCCCTTTATGGCTCTCAAGCCTACTTGCGCAATAATAAGCTAAGCTTGCTTTTTCGCGGACATTAATAAATAGCTTAGAGTGTGAAAAACCACCATAAATACCATTGAACAACTGAAGCGCGAAGTAATCGGCGTCACCATATTGCACATGGGTGCGAAAGCCGATATTTAGCTTTCCTTGCTTGACGTCCTGCACCTCTTTTACTTCTTTTGCCTCGATTACTTTTTTTGTATCGGTCACTTCTTGCTGCATACGTGTGCGCGGCGTAAACTGCAAGAGTTCATTAGCTACTGCTTGAACTTCTGCTTCATCCACGTCACCGATTACATAAAAGTCCAATTCATCCTCTGCAAATGCTTGTTTAAAGTACTGAAATAGGCTTTCAGACGTGATCTTATCCACCTGCTCCATTTGTCCATGAACATGAAGCGCATAAGGCTCATCCTTACACATTTCTTCCACTAAACGGAAATTGGAATAGCGCATTTTATCATCATAAACAGATTGAATCCGTTGCTTTAATGTCCTTTTCTCGCTTTCGACCGTGGTGGCGTCAAATGCGGATTCTGATGCATTTGGTTTAGTCAAAATTTCAGAGAAAAATTCTATCGCTTTTCTTAATAAAGGGGTTGGGTCCGTTAAGAATTTTTCATTTGCCACCTCTAGAGAGAAGCTTATAATATGATATTCACCTTTCTTGGATAAATCGACATAGAGGGAAGCGCCGTATAAATCATCCAAGAAGGAACGTAATGCGGTTGTCGTTGGGAATTTTTTTGAGTTGCTTTGCAGGACGTAGGGTAATAACGCTCTTAACGTAACTTCATCTTTATTTAATGGGGCTTTCATTTTCCAAATAAAGGTGTTTGTTTTGTATTTTTCTGTTTTTACAATATGAAGGTTATAGCCCTTCATTTCTGTAATGGCTTCACTGATTACAGTCATTTTCATCCTCCTGACGGAATGCATATGTCTTATCTTATGTAACTGCATGTTGTGTTATTTTTCCCAATTAGGAATAATTCAAGCATTTTCGCGAGAATCAATAGTAGTTAATTTCTACTATACCTTTCAGTGCCTTTTTTTTACAAGTATTACGCAAAAACCCCTAGCTTAAAACTAAGCCAGGGGTTTATTTCATTATCTTTTACCAGAATCAAATGGCTCGCCAGCCGCTTTTGGTGCTTGTGTCGATTTTGAGAAAACAACTAAAGCTAACAGGGTTACCACATACGGGAATGTCTTAAGAATAATCGGTGGGATAACAGCAAACTCCGGGATTACTTGTGATACGTTGGCAATTGTACTTGCAAAGCCAAAGAAGAAGGTTGCCCCAAGCACACCATAAGGACGCCATTGCCCGAAAATTAATGCCGCTAATGCCAAGAAACCTAGACCAGAAACCGTTCCAGTGAATTCACCAGCATACGTAACAATAATTAATGCTCCACCTAAGCCAGAAAATGCTCCGGAAATGATGACACCACTATAACGAATTGCCCGGACGTTTACGCCAGCTGCTTCTGCCGCTTGTGGGAATTCACCGCAAGAACGCAAACGCAAACCATATTTCGTTTTATACAAGATAAACGTACTTACGACTAGAACAACCAAAATGAACCAGGTTGTCGGATAGGTTTTTGTAAAAAACAAATCTCCGATAATCGGTATTTTTGAAAGTAGTGGGATATCCATTGGCGAAAATCCGCTCGTTAAACGAATGTTACCACTACCAGTAATATTTCTTGCTAAAAAGACCGTTAAGGCTGAAGCGATTAAGTTGATCGCTGTACCACTAATGATTTGATTTGCACTTAAGTTAATACTGGCAAATGCATGTAGCAAAGAAAACAATATCCCTGCAGCTGTCGCAGCCAGTAAGCCCACCCAAAGTACCCAGGTTTCATTAGGCCATGTTTGTTGCATATAATAAATGGCTAACGCACCTGAAAATGCACCGATGACCATTAAGCCTTCTAAACCAATATTAACAACCCCACTTCGTTCACTAAACAAACCACCTAAAGCAGTAATGAGTAGTGGAATTGTAAATACTATCGCATATGGGAAAATTTGTTCAATGATTGTCCACATTTTATGATTCTCCCTTCTTTACATCAGGGACAACGACTTCTTTACTGGAACGAGTTTTCCAAAATCTTTTAATCACTCGTTCAATCAGAATACTTGTTGCCGCAAAATAAATGATAATCGCGATAATAGTATTCGCAAGCTCAGGCGGTATTTCCGTCATGGCGTTCATAAAACCAGTTCCTGAATATAAAACTCCAAACAGAATCGCGGCAAAAAATACGCCTACTGGAGAGTTTGCCCCTAATAATGATACGGCAATTCCATCATAGCCAGCAGTCGGCAGGATTCCAATTTGAATAGTCGATGCGTTCCCTGTATATAACGCCACTCCAGCAAGACCAGCCAGTCCTCCTGAGATGAGCATCGATAGTATAATATTCCGATTCACATGCATACCCGCATACTCTGCGGCGTGGCGGTTAAATCCAACTGCCTTTAACTCAAATCCTAAAGTTGTTTTATTAATGATAAAAGCAATAATAATGACCGCAATGACTGCCAAAAAGATCCCCATGTTAATATAAGATCCTTGGAACAAATCAGTTAAGAATGGTGTTCTCAATGTAGCTTCATCAGGTAATTTACGTGATTCTGTTTCTAGGAATTCTCCTTTGAAATAACTTGGAACAACATAATAAACTGTCCAATATGCAATCCAGTTCATCATGATTGTCGAAACAACCTCGTGAACATTGAATCTTGCCTTTAATAAGCCAGGAATAAATGCAAATAGAGCACCACCTAAAAATCCAGCAAGAATCATTACAGTTAATAAAATGGGTCTTGAAAAGTCAAAAGTTAAGCCAATCGCCGATGCACAAAGTCCTCCGATGAGCATTTGACCTGATGCACCGATATTAAATAGACCTGTTCGAAAGGCAAATGCGACTGACAATCCTGTAAACACTAACGGCGTCGCAGTTGCTAATGTGTCACCAATACGGGGTACGTTTTTTAATGCCCCTTGGAACAAATACGTATAGCCTTCAATCGGATTGCTTCCGATAAATAGCATTAGAATACCGCCAGCTAAAAGACCTAATATAATGGCAATTAATGATACGATGAAATTTCTCATACGCTACTCTCCTTACTAACGCCAGCCATCATTAAACCTACTTCATTTTCATTGGTTTCTTTTGCATTAACGACTCCAATAAGTTCCCCATTGTTTACAATCGCAATGCGATCGGATAGCTGCAGCACTTCATCGAGTTCTAGGGAAACAAGCAAAACTGCATTTCCTTTATCCCGATGCTCAATTAATCTTTTATGAATATACTCTATAGATCCAACGTCTAAACCTCGGGTTGGTTGGACAGCGATTAGGAGCTTAGGATTTAACTCAATTTCCCGACCGATAATGGCCTTTTGTTGATTTCCTCCTGACAGGGTTCGAGCAATCGAAGCTGCCCCCTCACCAGAACGCACATCAAAGTTATCAAGAATTTTCTTTGCATAGTTTCGAATCGCTGCACCATTTAATAAACCATATTTCGCAAATGGTGGTTTTTTATATACCTCAAGCACCATATTCGATTCGAGCGTATAGTCTAATACTAATCCGCGTTTTTGACGATCTTCAGGGATGTGCCCAATCCCCTTTTCGATTCTTTGATAAATTGGAATATTGGAAATATCATCACCTTTTAAGAAAATTTTTCCTGATTCCATCTTACGAAGCCCGGTAATGGTTTCTACTAATTCTGATTGACCATTCCCCTCTACTCCAGCAATTCCTACAATTTCTCCTGCTTTGACTTCTAAGGAGAAATTTTTAAGGCCCATTACTTTACGATTATTTTTGGCAGAAACAGAATCTATTTTAAGTACGACTTCACCAGGTGTACTTTCTTTCTTATCCACTTTGAATGAAACATGGCGCCCTACCATCATTTCTGCAAGGCTCGCTTCACTCGATTCCGCAACATTCACGGTTCCAATACCTTTACCTCGTCTAATGACCGTACAACGGTCAGCTACCGCTTTAATTTCCTTTAATTTATGAGTAATAATAATAATCGATTTACCTTCTTTAATAAGGTTACGCATAATTTTCATTAATTCTTCAATCTCGCTAGGTGTTAACACCGCAGTTGGTTCATCAAAAATCAATACTTCCGCTTCACGATAAAGCATTTTCATAATTTCAACCCGTTGTTGCATACCAACAGAAATATCTTCAATTTTCGCATGAGGGTCTACGTTTAGACCATAATGTTTTGAAAGCTCTGCAATTCTCTTAGCTGCTTTATCAATATCTAACGTGATACCTTTTAGGGGCTCACTGCCTAAAATAATATTTTCAGTTACAGTAAAGTTATCAACAAGCTTAAAATGCTGATGCACCATTCCAATCCCTAAGCGATTCGCTACGTTTGGATTAGCGATTTTAACTTCTTTCCCTCTGATTTTCACCTGGCCCTTTTCAGGCTGATACATTCCGAACAATACACCCATTAACGTTGATTTACCTGCACCATTTTCACCTAATAGGGCATGAATTTCCCCTTTTCGGAGCGTCAAGGTAATATTATCATTTGCAACAATACCCGGAAATTCCTTCCGAATATTCAGCATTTCTACAACATATTCCATGGTAGCACTCACCTTTTTATCTAGATTAACAACAGGAATCCCCTATCCTGACACCGATAAGTTCCATTACTCGATGCTTTTCGAATGCTATTCTTTTCCAATATCATCATAATTTCAAAAGAGACGGTGCGAACCCGTCTCTTTTGTTTTCTAACTTACTTCAACAGGTCGCCTTGTTCCCCAGCAACCTTGATTTCACCAGCTTTAACCTTTTGGAAAATATCCTCAACTGTTTTAACAGTATCATCACTTAAGTTAGGATTTTTCTCAGGTAAGCCAATACCATCATTTGTTGCATCAAATGTTAAGGTTTCGCCACCAGGGAATTTTCCGTCTAACTCAGCTTGAACCATGTCGAAAGCTACTTTGTCAATCTTCTTGATTGCTGATGTTAATACAACTGATTTATCACCTTCGTATTTACCATCGTCATATTGGTCAACGTCAACTCCGACCATCCAAACCTTTTCACCAGCTTTAACACGTTGTTTTGCTTCATTGATTGCACCAACGCCTACTCCGCCAGCTGCTGCGAAAATAACATCTACCCCACGGTCATACATTTGAGCTGCAATTTGTCCACCAGCTGCTGCGTTATCAAATGACCCTTGGTAAACTACGTTATCTGCTTTGATAGTAATATTTGTGCCTAAATTTTCATTTGCATATTTTAAACCTTGTTGGAAGCCCCAGTTAAACTTTTGCACAGCTGGAATTTCCATACCACCGATAAATCCTGCTTCGCCCTCTTTTAATTGAAGTGCTGTTGCAACACCGGCTAAGAAACCTGATTCATGCTCCGCAAAGAAAACTGCTACAGTATTATCGTTTACGACTGGCTTAAAGTCACCTTTGTGCGGGTTACCATCGATAATGACAAATTTAGCATCTTTATACTTGTCCTGTGCTTGATATACAGCAGTTTCAAATTTAAATCCAGGAGTTACGATAAATTTATAACCTGCATCATACAAGTTACCCATTTCTTTTAAGTATTCAGCTTCTGTAGTACCAGCTGGCTTTAAATATTTTGCTTCAACACCAAGCTCGTCTTGTGCTTGCTTAATACCTTCCCATGTACCTTGATTAAACGATTTATCATCGATTGTTCCTGCATCAGTTACCATACCTACTTTAAGGTCGGATTTTTTACCGCCCTTGTCGTCTTTATCGTCTCCACCTTCGTCACCACCGCCGCAAGCAGCTAGAATCATGCTAATAACTAAGAGCAAAGACAAAACAATACTAAACTTTCGCTTTTTCAAGGCTTGTACCCCCTAAATTGTTTGATTTAGTAAGAATGTTTAAGCGTACTAGCACTAGTTTGTGTCAAGTTAACGGATTAAATTCGTTTTCTTAGGACGTTAAATTCAAACTTATCCGCCTTGAAATAATTGACAGAAAATAGGATTGGCTCGTCTGATTCGTCATAATGCATTTGTGTTAATACTAGCAATGCAGTTTCAGGGTCACATTTCAAAATCGGCGAAATTTTTTCATGATACCCGAGCGGTTCAATTTGAGCAACCGCATAGGTGATCCTCCGATTTGAAACAGCTTCTAAAACTGAAAAGATAGATTCCTGACCAGTTGTATAGGATTCAGGAAGTATTTTTTCCGGTATCTTATCGATACAATATACAACCGGTTGTTCATTAGCGGTCCTTACTCGCTCACTAACCACAATCTTTTCATCCAGAGAGCAAGAGAATCGACGCAAATCAGCTTCAGTAGGATCAAACGTCTGCGAGTGCAAGAATATGGTTCCAGGAGTCATTCCTGCATCCTCAATCATACTGGTGACACTCTTGAGCTGTTCGATTCCTGACGTGAACAACGGTTTTGCGCTAACGAAAGTACCAACGCCATGACGCCGAATGATAACGCTTTCTTCTTCAAGAATACGTAACGCTTCACGAAGTGTTGCCCTGCTCACACCAAGCTTTTTCGCAAGCTCGAATTCAGAAGGTAGTTTTTCTTTCTCTCGATAGATACCTTTTTCGATATCCTGCTTAAGCCGATCGATAACCTGTAAATACAAGTGTCGACTATCAGATTTAATTGACATGCTGTTTCCTCCGACAATTCTTCATTCAGACATCAGACCTCTGATGTATTACATTCCTACTAATCGAAAATAATATAACATACTTTTCTACTATAAATAAACAATGATTTTCATTTTAGAAAAAAAAGCAATATACCAACTTTTAATTGGATTGAATCACTTGACAAAATCATTTTCAAGTTATCTCGATATATTAATATAAAAAATATTTATTGATTATTTTTACCATGCAATGCTTAGTATTGCTCAAGTGTCTTGAATTTAATATACGAAAAAAAGAGGCCTGTCTTAGTTTAGACAAGCCTCTTTCATCATGCTTCTTTATCTACATCTTCTTTATTTTTTCCAATTAAGACTGCGCGCGGTTTACTACCCTCGTAAGGACCGACAACACCACGAAGCTCCATTTCATCAATTAAACGAGCTGCTCTCGTATAACCAATTCTAAATCGTCGTTGCAGCATCGACACCGATGCGGTCTGCATATCGATAATTAGCTCTACAGCCTCATCGTATAAATCATCTTCTACCTTTGAAAAGTTTGAAGGAGTGTCGTCAGGAATCATTTCTTCCTGATACTGCGCCTTTTGCTGTGTAATAACAAAATCAACCACATCCTCCACCTCTTGGTCAGAAAGAAATGCTCCTTGAACCCGTACCGGCTTAGATGAGCCTACTGGTAAAAATAGCATATCTCCTCGCCCTAGTAACTTTTCAGCACCGCCCATATCGAGAATGGTTCGCGAGTCTGTCGCTGATGAAACCGCAAAGGCAATCCGTGATGGAATATTGGCTTTTATTACCCCGGTAATAACATCAACTGATGGTCGCTGTGTCGCAATAATCAAATGAATTCCCGCAGCACGAGCCATTTGCGCCAATCGGGTTATCGAATCCTCTACATCAGAAGATGCGACCATCATTAAGTCTGCTAATTCATCGACAATGACGACAATATAAGGTAGCAATGGCTGTTTTGCTTCTTCCTCTGCATTGTGTCTTTTTACGTGCTCGTTATAGCCTTCAATATTTCTCGTTCCAGTATGAGAAAATAATTCATAGCGACGTTCCATTTCGCTAACGACCTTTTTCAATGCCTGTGATGCTTTTTTAGCATCCGTAACAACAGGTGCAAGTAAATGGGGGATACCGTTGTATACATTTAGTTCAACCATCTTAGGGTCAATCATCATCATTTTGACTTCATGCGGTTTAGCGCGCATTAAAATGCTTGTAATAATCCCATTGATACAAACACTTTTACCGCTACCGGTTGAACCAGCAACTAGTAAATGCGGCATTTTATTTAGTTCGGCTAGTTTTGCTTCGCCGGTAATATCACGACCAAGTCCGATCAACAGCTTCGAGTCTGGGCGATTATTTTGTTTCGATTCCAGTACCTCTCTTAAGGAGACAATGGCAATTTCTGAATTAGGTACTTCTATTCCAATCGCTGATTTACCTGGAATTGGAGCTTCAATCCTGATATCTTTTGCAGCTAGTGCTAACGCTAGGTCATCACTAAGGCTCACAATTTTACTCACTTTCACCCCTACATCAGGATGAACTTCATACTTAGTAACAGCTGGTCCTAAATGAACCTGAGTCACACGAGCTTTCACACCGAAACTATGAAACGTCCTCTCAAGCTTCGCTGCATTGGCATGGATTAATTCATATTCGCCACTTTGGTCTGTATGGCGCGGAAAGTTTAATAAATCAAGAGGTGGCAATTCATAGGATTCATTCTCTACTTCAACAAAGGTGATGTTAGGTACAACTTCTTCTTGCTGGCTATGATCATCCTTTTCAAGCGGTGCTTTGGTTGTTGGTGTAGGCTTTACCACTTGTTCCATTTCGTTAACAGGGTAGGCACGTTCAGCAAAGCTCGAAATAATCGGCTCCGGAGTTGGAATGATTTCTTCACTAAGCTCAGCTCCATCGGCGATTGGGACAGTGATTTCATCTTCTTCCTTCGCTTTACTTTTCTTTCTTGACCTAGACGTTCGAGTTTCAGCAGGCTTTTGTTTTTTCTCTTCCAGCTTTTGCTTCCGGTTTTCGCCCCACTCTTTTATGTCATGTACAAATGCATTCCATTGCCCAGCGCTAAAATGTCCAAGCTTAATAAACATTTTCTCAAGTGCTGCACTTAGTGATTTTCCGGTAATTAAAGTAACCCCAATTAAAATGAGTACAAAAGCAACAATTTTTGAGCCAGCTTCTGCAAAGAGGAAATTAAATAATGCAAATAAAATTGCCCCAATCATTCCTCCGCCTAATTCACGAGTACTAGTCTGATTTTGAACTTCCCCATTCCACCAAATATCAAATGTCTTCATAATAACGCTTGGATTTTTAAATTGACCGCTATTGGACAATATCTCAATAAAATTAATGTGGTCGAACAAAAGGATAGCAGCTGTAATCAAATAAGCACCGATTAGTTTAAGATTTAGCAAATCGGGCAAATCCCGTTTAATCATCATGTAGACACTGAAGGCCAACAATCCGAGGACGCTTAAAATATACCATTCCCCCATAAAAAAACGGAAAAATAGAATAAATGCCGCTCCAGCTTTCCCCAGCTTTGCCATTGTGATTAACGAAAGTGCAATAATGATTAATCCAACAAGCTCATATTTCATCGTTTTCTTTATTTCAACTTTTTTCTTCGTTCGCCGTTTCGTCTTGGCCATTTCATCACCTTGATGTTCATTTTTTCCATTTCTAAAATCGGAAGAAAGAAAGCAGCCTTGTCTTGGCTGCTTATTTGACCCTTATTATACCATATTTTATAACCAAACTGGTGTTTGCAATAAGGATTAAAAAGAAATTTTTGCACCAGGAGTAATTTTATCATTTAAATAGTGTTGAGGATCTGTGCTGAGTATGCGAACAACTCGCAAATCCTGCTCTGCGGTTTTTTCGACCATTACCGGAATCCCTTCATATGTAACAAGCATCTGACCAGGTTCGGTTTGTGCTTGTTCCGGAAACACTAATTCATGAGGCATCATCGTATAAAGAATCATTGTAGTAACCCCTCATCCTCTTTCTTTTTCAAATCGATCAGTTCATTTAGCTTCTTCATCGCCTGACCAATCCCACCGACTTCATCGATTAATCCGTACTCCACCGCGTCAATGCCGATAACATTGGTGCCGATATCTCTTGTCAAATTACCCTTTGCAAACATTAAATCTTTAAACTTCTCTTCGGTAATTTTCGAATGTTTTTTAACAAAATTCACCACTCGTTCCTGCATTTTATCCAGATATTCAAAGGTCGCTGGGACACCTATCACCAATCCTGTTAAGCGGATAGGATGAATGGTCATCGTCGCCGTCTCTGCAATATAGGAATAATCGCATGATACGGCAATTGGCACACCTATTGAATGTCCTCCACCTAATACGATTGAAACAGTTGGCTTTGATAAGGAAGCTAGCATTTCCGATATAGCTAGACCTGCTTCAACGTCACCGCCCACGGTATTGAGAATGACAAGCAGTCCTTCAATTTTTGGATTTTGTTCAATCGCGACAATTTGAGGAATTAAATGCTCGTATTTAGTTGTTTTATTTTGGGGTGGCAGCTGCAAATGTCCTTCAATTTGCCCGACAATAGTTAAGCAATGAATTGTAGAATCTTGTGAAAGCTGTGGTACATTCGTTTGACCTAGCTGCTGTATTTTTTCTAAAAGACCTGATGTCTTTTCTTCATTTGGTTGGTCTTGCTCGTCCTTAACATCGTCTGATTGATTAAAGAAATGATTCATATCCAAAAGTCTCCCTTCACACAGTGATACTGTTAGTATAAACTCGGAAGATTTTTTCATTCTGAGAGTATGAAAAATAGCTATAGTTGCCCGCTTCTAGCACTTTCTCTCTGTCAGCATTAAAAAAGTGCCCAATTGACGTTTGCAATCAGGCACTTCAAGTTTAGATTTCCATAATAATTGGCAGAATCATTGGTCTTCTTTTCGTTTTTTCAAATAAATATTGGTTTAACGTATCACGCATTTCTTGCTTTAATGTCGTCCAATCGAAGGAATCCTTAGAAATCGTTTTCTCAACAACATCGCGAACTCTAGCAGTCGATTCTTCCATCAGCTTTTCCGACTCACGCACATAGACAAAGCCTCTTGAAATGATTTCAGGACCTGCCGCAATCGTTTTATCGCCTTTATTTAATGTTACAACGACAATGAGTATTCCATCCTGTGAAAGCAGTCGACGATCGCGTAAAACAATATTGCCAACATCGCCAACACCAATCCCGTCTATTAAAACATTTCCAGCTGGTACTTTAGCACCAGGCTGTAACTTACCATTTTTTATCTCAATTACTTCGCCTTTTTCTGGAATATAAATATTTTCCTCAGGAATTCCGCACGCTTTTGCCACCTTAGTGTGCGCATGAAGCATTTTATATTCACCATGAATAGGAATGAAAAACTTCGGTTGCATTAAATTGATCATCAGCTTTAATTCCTCTTGGCTACCATGGCTAGATACCTGGACAATTTCACGTCCAGAAATCACGTTTGCACCTGCTCGATACAACATATCTATTGTTTTGGACAACAATAATTCACTACCACGTAATGGAGATGCAGCAAATAAAACGGTGTCACCTTGTTGGATATTTACATGCTTATGGGCCTGCTTGGCCATTTTTTGAAGCACCTCAAGCGGTTCTCCCTGGCTTCCAGTTGTAAGGACCATAATCTCTTCATCGGAATACTTCTTTACCTCGGCAAGCGGAATGATAATATCATCTGGTACTTGAATGTAACCAAGATTAAGGGCAATATCAAAAACTCGCTTAAGGCTCTTACCGACAACCGCTACCTTGCGGTTAGTCAGATGCGCCGCATCAAATAAATGTTGAATCCGATTCAAATCAGATGCAAAGCATGCCGCAATAATTCTTCCATGTGCTGCATAAAAAGCATCATTCATTTCCCGAACAACCTTTGCCTCGGTTGGAGTATAGCCCGGCTTTTCTGCACCCATGCTATCAGATAGAAGACAAAGAACGCCATTTTCACCGATGTTCGCCATTTTGCCAATCTCTGGCTTGTAAAGTTGAGTAGCTGCTTGGTCAAATTTAAAATCACCAGTATGGACTATTGCCCCTTGTGAGGTCTGAAAGCAAATCCCAACAGAGTCAGGAATACTATGATTTGTCCTAAAAAACGAAACTTCAGTCGTCTCAAACTTCAAAACAGTTTCAGAAGTAATTTCATTGAAATCGATTGAACCTCGATATTCTTGCTCAGTTAACTTTGCTTGCGCTAAAGCTAATGTAAGCTTCGTTCCAAACACAGGAACAGAAATACTATTCAACAAATAGGCTAAAGCCCCAATATGATCTTCATGACCATGTGTTAAAAAGCAAGCTTTAATTCGCTCTTTATTCGATATCAGATAGCTTATCTCCGGTATTACGATATCGATTCCAAGCATTTCATCCTCAGGGAACATTAACCCCGCATCAACGATAAAAATATCCTCATCAATCTCGACTACATACATATTTTTACCGATTTCTCCTACTCCCCCTAGAGCAATGAGCTTAATCAATTCATTTTTGCTTTTATTCAAGTCTGTTTCCTCCTAAAGTCTATCGCCCGACCATAATATATTACCGTTATTATACTTGAAGGAAGAAAGCCTTTACAACCTTTATTACTCGGCATTTGGAAAGGATTTCAATTTAGTTTACGACACAAAAAAGAGGCTGCACGGTGACAGCCTCTTTGCTTGAGATAAAATTATGACAATAAATTCGCTACCGCTAGACGTTCTTGTTCGGTTAATGGAACAAGTGGTAAGCGGACAGACCCAACATCAAGCCCCTTTAATTGCAACGCTGTTTTCACAGGGACAGGGTTTGGCGCCTTAAACAATCCTACCATAACCGGCAATAATTGCTGATGCAGCTTGGCAGCTTTTTCACGCTCACCGTTTAAAAACGCTTGGACCATCTCTTGCATCTCTTTGCCAATGACATGGGATGCAACTGAAATGACACCAGCTCCGCCAATGGACAAGACTGGTATCGTCAAGCCGTCATCGCCACTGTAAAGGTGAAAGTCGTCAGCTGTTTCAGCAATAATTTTCGTCATGGCATTTAAATCTCCACTGGCTTCTTTTACTGCAACAATGTTTGGAATGGCAGATAAGCGGATGATCGTCTCGGGTAAAATATTAACAACTGAGCGGCCAGGAATATTGTATACCATTACAGGGAGGTTCGTACTTTCAGCAATCGTTTTAAAATGTTGGTACAAGCCCTCTTGATTTGGCTTATTATAATATGGGCCAACAAGCATGATCGCATCCACACCAACTTGCTCTGCCTTTTTAGTTAACTCAACTGATTCATGTGTATTATAGCTTCCTGTTCCAGCTATTACTGGTACTCTTTTGTTAACAACCTGAACAACATGCTGAAACAATGCTACCTTCTCTTCCTTTGAAAGAGTTGGTGATTCCCCAGTTGTACCAGCGACAACCAATGAATCAGTTCCGTTCTCAATTAAGTAATTCACTAGCTGCGTCGTTTTTGTAAAGTCAATATGCCCGTTTTTATCAAATGGGGTTACCATTGCGGTGGAAACCCGACCGAAAATAGTCATCTTGCCACTCCTCTTTAACAATCTATTTCGGAGCTTTGCCCCTTCTCTCGTAAAAATAACAATTATTCATGTTCTGTAACTTCATTTTCTAAACCAAATGCATCATGCAATGCATTCACGGCTTTCTCTAAGTCAGTTTGCTTCACAAGTACCCAAATGGTAGTGTGACTGTCTGCCGATTGCAAAATTCTTATTTCCTGTTCAGAAAGCGCGGTCACGATTTTCGCGGTAATCCCTGGTACGCCTGCCATCCCTGCACCTACCACGGAAACCTTCGCACAGTTTTTTTCAACTGTTGGCTCATGCCCCATCGCCTTTAACACAGAAACGGCACGGTCCGCCATTTCGTCTGTAACCGTGTAGACCACTCCGTTTGGAGAAATATTGATAAAATCAACACTGATATTTTCATTGGCCATCGCCTTAAAAACTTCAGCTTGAAGATTGTACTGGTCCTTTTTAGCAAAGACTTTGATTTGCGTCACATTCGTCACATGCGCAATCCCCGTTACCGGTCGCTCTCGTAAATCGCTACCATGGTTGTCTCGATTTGCGGTAGTCACAAGTGTACCTGGGCTATCGCTGTAAGTTGAGCGAATCCGAATTGGAACCTTCGCCTGCATCGCAATTTCTACTGCACGTGGATGAATGACCTTCGCACCCTGATACGCCATATTGCACACCTCCGTATATGTTACAACGGATAATGGCCGAGCATTTTTGGCTATACGCGGGTCTGCCGTCATAATCCCATTAACATCCGTAAAAATATCGATTACCTCAGCTTTAATCGCAGCACCAAGAGCGGCAGCAGATGTATCACTGCCACCACGACCAATTGTCGTAATATCACCGTTTTTAGCAGCCCCTTGGAAGCCTGCAACAACAACTACCTCTGCATCCTCAAGCTCTCTTAAGAGGCGGTCACATTTCATTTCAATGATTTTTGCATTATTATGTTCGTTGTTTGTGATGAATCCAGCTTGTGCGCCAGTAAGAGAAACAGCTTTGATTCCATTTTCCAAAAGCATATTGGTAAACACTACACTTGAAATCATTTCACCGCAGGATAGTAATAAGTCTAGCTCCCGTTTGGAAATTTTGTTTTCACTTCCTCCGATTAAAGAAAGAAGCGTATCAGTTGCGTATGGATCGCCGAGGCGTCCCATTGCTGATACCACTACCACGACTTTATAGCCATCCTTTAGTGCTGCTTCAATATGACGTTTTGCATTTTGTCGGCCATTCTCGTCTCGTACGGATGTACCGCCAAATTTTTGTACAATCATTTTCATCGTAACACCTTCTAGTTGTAATAGTTAGACCAAACCGACATGCACGGATAGTTTAGTCGATCGAATTTATCGCGACTTTTAAACGACAGTGCAGCTGGTTTGGTTTAACAAAATGATTATTTTTCCGCCACTAATCCTAATTTAATTAAGCTTTCAGCAATTTGAACTGAGTTCCAAGCTGCACCTTTAAGAAGGTTATCGGATACGACCCACATATGGAAGCCTTTTTCTTCGTCTAAATCGTTGCGAATACGACCTACGAATACATCATTTTTACCAACGCAATCCGCAGGCATTGGATATACTTGCGCACTTGGATCATCTTGAAGCACTACACCTGGTGCGTTTTCTAATAACGCCTTGATGTCTGATGCTTTTACGCCTGTCTCTCCAATTTCAAAATAAACGGATTCAGAGTGACCAACTGCAACTGGAATACGCACGCATGTTGCTGCTACAGAAAGCTCTGGCAAGTGCATGATTTTTTTAGTTTCATTGATCATTTTCATTTCTTCATAAGTAAAACCGTTGTCTTGGAACTTATCAATTTGCGGAATCGCATTGAAAGCAATTTGATAATGTTTTTTGTCAGATTTTACTGGAAGAACCTGTGGTTCAAATTCTTCGCCATTGATGATTGCTTTTGTTTGATCATTTAACTCTTCAATCGCAACTGCACCAGATCCTGATACTGCCTGATAAGTTGAAACGATTACTTTGTTAAGGCCGTATTTTTGTCTAACTGGCTCTAATGCAACAACCATTTGGATAGTGGAGCAGTTAGGATTCGCAATAATCCCGTTATGCTTGTGAAGATCGGCTTCATTTACTTCAGGTACAACTAGCGGTACGTTTGGATCCATACGGAATGCACTTGTATTATCCACACAAATAGCACCACGTTTTGCAGCTTCTGGCGCTAATTCTAATGAAACGCTACCACCTGCACTGAATAAAGCAATGTCGATACCTTCAAAGCTCTCAGGCTTCGCTTCTTGAACCGTAATGTCTTGACCATTTACAGTAACAGTTTTCCCAGCAGAACGTGCTGAAGAAAGTAGAGTTAAATTTGCGATTGGAAAATTTCTGTCTACAAGAGTTTTAATCATTTGTTGTCCAACTGCCCCAGTTGCACCAACAACTGCGACATTATAACCTTTAGTTTGGCTCATGGATAGAGTCCCCTTCCCGTGTCAATAAGTATGATTTTTCTAGCATTAGCATTAAATATGTTTAATAGTGAGACGGCGCCTTTAACTCTTTAAAGGGATGCCGTCATCAAATATATTATCATTTATTTTAACATAATGAGTTCATTAAGGTATCATCTTTTTGAATGATTACTAGAAAAAGCACGAAGATTCTGTTTAGTCACGGTATTTTTCAACTAAAACGGGTTGGAGCTGTCTACCTTCCATTGCCGCTAAAATCGCTTGATCTGTTAGTGACATTCTCGCCACCATAGAATTTGGTTTTTTTACCGGGTCATCTTGACCAAATGGGATAAAATAAATATTTTTAGTTGTCATCAATCTCATCAAATTGACTCCATTTAAACCTAAAGCGTCATTTGTTGAAATACCTAATACAACTGGCTTACCATTTCTGAGTGTAGCTTTAGCAGCCATTAATACTGGACTATCCGTCATGGCATTGGCGAATTTACTCATTGAATTCCCTGTTAAAGGAGCAATAACCATGCAATCAAGCGGAGTTCTAGGTCCCAGTGGTTCTGCTTTAACGATAGAATCAATGACTTTGTTCCCCGTTACAGCTTCAATTTTTGCAATCCAATCCTCACCCTTACCGAAACGTGTGTCTGTACTCTTAACGGTAAACGTGACAACAGGCATCACTTCTGCACCTGCTTTCACCAGTTTTTCTATTTCAGGATAAATTTCCTCATATGTGCAATGGGAGCCAGTAATCCCAAAACCAATTCGCTTACCTTTCAAACTCATTTTTCTTTCCCCTTCCGTTCCATAAGATCATCCATCAGCAGTTGAATCAGAACACCTGCAAGGATTTGCCCAGCCGTTTTCGGGGCAACAATACCAGGTAAGCCTGGCGCTAGAATTGCTTTAATCCCTCTTTTTTCGGCATAGCGAAAATCTGTCCCACCAGGCTTTGAAGCTAAATCTAGAATCAACGTATGAGCCGGCATTTTTGAAATAACAGAGGCAGTGACAATTTGATAAGGAATGGTATTGATGC
Source organism: Bacillus marasmi (assembly GCF_902168435.1). Taxonomy (GTDB): domain Bacteria; phylum Bacillota; class Bacilli; order Bacillales; family Cytobacillaceae; genus Bacillus_BU; species Bacillus_BU marasmi. The sequence goes on along the minus strand of NZ_LR656164.1, from coordinate 293,166 downwards.
AAATATCTGTATCTTTAACATATTGTTGAATATCCTTTAATAAAAATGGAGTTAGGCCCATTTCTGTGATTCGAGCAATATGTTCACTTTTTCTTGCTCCTACACTAACTTTTGCTCCGAGTGCATGAAATGTTCTCGCAACGCTCATTCCGACTCTACCTAAACCCAATACAGCAATATTTGAGCCGTGAATCGTAAAATCAGTGTGTTGAATCGCAAGCATGATCGTACCTTCCACGGTTGGAATCGAATTGTAGATTGCGACATCATCCCGTTCAAACAATTGAACTAAGCGGCGATCGGCTGCTTTGACGATTCCATTCAAATAACCATTGCTGATACCGGAATAAATCGTACAATGCTCCGGGGTCACCGAAAGCATCTCTTCAGTCAACACAACCTTTTCATTTGAAAATATAGTTTCTATTTGTCCATCCTGTGTTGTCCCTGGAACAGGCAAAATGATTGCATCCATTGTGGAGAAATCCAGATCATCGATTTTTTCTTTAATCGCTCCTGTAAAGGCATGGTCTAGCTGTTCGAAACCAATTAACGAGAGCTTTGCATCCATTTCCGTCAGTTTCCTGATGATCTCGAGCTGTCTTGCATCGCCGCCAATGACTGCGATTTGCAACCCTGTCAGCATGAGAATAATCACCTTCTTTTTCTAAAAATCCAAACAGGAATTGGTTTAACTTCAGTATTTTATGAAAGATAAGGTGAATCGGTGAGTTCCTAATTGAAAGACATGGATAAATAGCATGTGCTTTTATGTAAATGGGCGTGGACGAGCTAAATTCCCCTTTATTCACCGCCTTTAATCGTCAAAAAAAGAAGACAAGGCCTCGTGATCGCCCTGTCTTCCGTTCCTTTTACTATTCAATTTCTTCTTCAGGAATATCAATGATGATCATATCATTGCCGATTTTTTTAATATGCCGCCACGGGACGCGAACTTCGTTACCTTGTTTCCTCAGGCCAAACCATTTTAGGGTTGGAATTAACAGCGCTTCGATTTGCCCCGTTTGCTCATTAATCTCTAGGTCTGTTTGGCCTAAAACACCCAAGCGTTCAGCCCTTTTTACATCAACGATTTCTTTTCCGCTTAAATCACTGAGCTTCATGGTCTTTGCCTCCGTTTCAATGTCCTCTTTATATATGTATCGAACAAGGTGGGGTTTTAGACTAGAAAAACTCTCTATGATCTCGAAGGACCTACATATAGTTACCTTTGGTGGGTTTTTCAAAGCCTTATGGGTGGGAATGATTGGCGAGCTATCGTTACTCTCAGCGGGTTTTCTTGCGCCTCTCGGGCACGATAGACCAGCTATCGTTACCGCTATCAGGTTTTTTCGGGATTATGGGCACGGTAGACGAGCTATCGTTACCGTCATTGGTTTTTTTGGCACCTATCAAGCACGGTAGACGAGCTATCGTTACCATCATCGGTTTTTTTCGTGCTTATCGGGCACTATTGACGCCCTATGGTTACCGTCATCGAGTTTTTTCTGGCTTATCGGGCATCATTGACGCCCTATGGTTACCGTCATCGAGTTTTTTCTGGCTTATCGGGCATCATTGACGCTCTATGGTTACCGTCATCGAGTTTTTTCTGGCTTATCGGGCATCATTGACGCCCTATGGTTACCGTCATCGAGTTTTTTCTGGCTTATCGGGCATCATAGACTCTCTATGGTTACCGTCATCGGTTTTTTTCATGCTTCTTGGGCACCATAGACTCTCTATGGTTACCGCCATTAAGTTTTTTCAGGCTTATCGGGCATCATTGACGCTCTATGGTTACCGTCATCGAGTTTTTTCTGGCTTATCGGGCATCATTGACGCCCTATGGTTACCGTCATCGAGTTTTTTCTGGCTTATCGGGCATCATAGACTCTCTATGGTTACCGTCATCGGTTTTTTTCATGCTTCTTGGGCACCATAGACTCTCTATGGTTACCGCCATTAAGTTTTTTCAGGCTTATCGGGCATTATTGACGCCCTATGGTGATTACCATCATCGAGATTTTCCTGCTTATCGGGCACGGTAGACGCTATTTGCCAAAATCAAAAAATGACGCGCCCTCATAAAAACTGGGCACGTCATTTATCAAAACTAGTTATTTGATTTTCGGTAATTCCCCATCTGGACTTACTAATGCTAAGGAATACTGGTCGTTAAAAATGGAGTTAGCCATTTGATTTACGGCGTTTTTCTCGACCTTATCGATTTGCTCGATGATTTCGTCAAGGGAACGGTGTCTGCTTAACAATAGCTCATTTTTACCGTTGCGGCTCATACGGCTATTCGTGCTTTCAAGGCTAAGCATTAAGCTCCCCTTTAACTGTTCCTTACTATTATTAAGTTCTTTTTCGGTAATACCGGTTTCTTTTAGTTTCGTTAAAGTTTCTTGAATCGTTTCAAATAATACATCTAACTGTTTTGCTCCTGTACCACCGTAAATGGTCACAATCCCACTATCCTGATAGGCGGAATGGTAGGAAAATACAGAATAAGCTAAACCACGCTGCTCGCGAACTTCCTGGAACAAACGGCTGCTCATGCTGCCACCTAAAATATTATTTAAAACAATTAGTTCATAAATATCGTCATGCCCTACTTGTAAACCATTGAAACCAATGCAAAGATGTGCTTGTTCGGTTTCCTTTTTACGTGTAATTTGGTTGACGTTAAAATCCGGTTTTACATCAGACTGAACAGCTCTTTGGCCTTCGTAGGAACCAAAGTAAGACTCAACCTCTTTAATGAAGGTATCAGAGATGTTACCAGCAATTGAAATGACAACATTTTCAGGTGTGTAGGCATCCCTCATGTATTGCTTTAATGTTTCACCAGAAAAAGTTTGCAAAGTATCCTCTGTACCTAGAATTGGATAGCCAAGCGGATGATTTTGATATACAGCTTTACTGAGCAAATCATGAACGATATCATCCGGTGTATCCTCATACATTTTAATTTCTTCGTAAACAACATTTTTCTCTTTCAGTAATTCCTCTTCATCAAACGTCGAATTGAAAAACATATCTGCCAATACTTCCAAAGCAAATGGTGCATGGGTATCCAACACCTTCGCATAATAGCAGGTATACTCTTTGGAAGTAAACGCATTTACTTGACCGCCGATGCTATCAAATGACTCAGCTATTTCTCTAGCTGATCTTGTTTTTGTCCCTTTGAAAAACATATGCTCTAAAAAATGTGAGATCCCGTTTAATTCGGGGGTTTCATTTCTGGATCCTGTGCCAATCCATATGCCAATCGCAACAGATCGTACAGTTGGAATATTTTCTAGTACCACTCTTATTCCATTTTGACAAGTATATTTTGTAATCAAAGAAACTCCTCCCAGTCGTCGAAAAGCGGATGCGGATTGTTGATGTTAGAAAAATAAAAACCGATCCAACTAATTAATAAGTATAACTTATTATGATTTTTTTTTCCAAAATGATGTATTTTTCTAGTTAATTTGATTGGATTCGCTCTTCACTTAGCGTTTCCGACACCGTTCCTATTCGTAAATTCTTGCGATCCATGATGGTAATAAGGCGGTCGAGTGCCTTGGCAGTCGGAGCTGTTGGGTGCATGAGAATGAGTGCCCCAGGGTGAACCTTAGTTTCAACGCGTTGGATGATAGTCTCCGGGGCTGGTCTTTGCCAATCGATCGTATCAACGCTCCAAATGATTGTCCCAAGTCCTAGCACGTCAGCGATTTTTACTACTTCGTCACGGTAGCTTCCACTCGGAGGACCAAACCATCTCGGTACTTGGCCAGTTGTTGCTTCTATCACATCATTTGTTTTTTGCAATTGATTTTTTATTTCAGCCGCTGATAAATTTTTCATATCGGGATGAGTATAGGAATGATTGCCAATTTCGTGGCCTGCCTCATATATCATTTTTGTTAAATCTGGATTTTCCTTTGCCCAGCGCCCTTCAAGAAAAAAGCTCGTTTTTATATTATGCTTTTTTAAGGTTGCTAACATATCAGGCAAATACTCATTTCCCCATGCAACATTTATGATAAAAGCAACCATAGGTTTTTCTGGATTCCCCCGATAAATCGGTGATGCTTGCAAATCATCGAGGTGGACCTTTGGTTTAGTTTGTTTAAAGATTAGCATATCTTCAGTAAATTTACCTTGTTTCTTCATTTTTTGAAAAGATGCTTCGATGTCCACTTCACGCCCATTATAACCTGGGGTTGCTTTCCAAACCGAATCAATTTTGGCATCGATTGCCTTAACCTCATAAAGCTTACTCTTCTTTATTATTTCCTCATATAGTGGATTACTATGTTTATCAACGTGAACTGTCTCACCTTTCAGTAAGGCGACATATTGATCCGCTATCGGATTGTATACAATACATAATGTCGTGATAATAACGATCATTAATACATTCATTTTTCTCATTGTCATGCCCCCTTCATCATTAAAATATGAGGGGGCTGGACAAGGTAGAACAAAGGTATTTACTTATACAACTTGAAAAAGTCAGGGAGCCCCCTGACTTTTCACTGTATAACACTTATATCTAGCTCCAGCAGCTAGGAGCTCGGGGGCATAATCCAATTCACGTAAGAGACTAACGTCTCTTGCGTGATTCGTCTTATGCATATCGCTCCTGGGCAAGCCGCTACCGCTTTTAGTTATTGTTGTGCTTGTTCGCGTTGTTCGCGTTGCTCTTTTAGAACTGCCTTGCGAGATAGGTTTACACGACCTTGCTTGTCAATTTCAGTTACTTTTACAAGAAGCTCATCTCCAATTGAAACGACGTCCTCTACTTTTCCTACGCGCTCTTCAGCAAGTTCGGAAATGTGAACAAGGCCATCTTTACCTGCAAAAATTTCAACGAAGCAACCAAATTTTTCAATTCGTTTAACTTTACCTAGATACATTTGACCAACTTCAACCTCGCGCACAATATCCTCGATAATCTTCTTCGCTTTTTGGTTCATTTCTTCATTTGTAGACGAGATGAAGATTGTACCATCTTGCTCGATATCAATTTTTACGCCAGTTTCTTCAATAATCTTATTGATTTGTTTTCCGCTTGGTCCAATAACATCTCGGATTTTGTCTGGGTTAATATGCATAGTCAAGATTTTTGGTGCATATTTTGAAAGCTCTTGCTTAGGCTGATCAATTGTACTAAGCATCGATTCTAAAATGTGCATCCGACCAATTTGGGCTTGTTGAAGCGCCTCTTCTAAAATTTCACGAGAAAGTCCATCGATTTTAATATCCATTTGAAGTGCCGTAACACCTTTAGCTGTTCCAGCTACTTTAAAGTCCATATCACCTAAGTGGTCTTCCATACCTTGGATATCAGTTAAAATCGTATAATGTTCTCCTGATTTAACAAGTCCCATTGCGATTCCGGCAACTGGTGCTTTAATCGGAACACCAGCATCCATCATTGCCAAAGTGCTAGCACAAATACTTGCTTGTGATGTTGAACCATTTGATTCAAGCACCTCTGATACTAGACGAACAGTATATGGGAAATCTTTTTCATCTGGAATAATTGGTTCAAGCGCACGTTCACCTAAAGCACCGTGACCAATTTCACGACGACCAGGTCCGCGCATTGGACCAGTTTCCCCAACGCTGAAATTAGGGAAATTGTAGTGATGCATAAAGCGTTTTTCTTCTTCAATCCCAAGTCCATCTAGGATTTGAACATCACCTAAAGCACCAAGTGTACAAATACTTAACGCTTGTGTTTGTCCACGGGTAAACAGACCTGACCCATGTGTACGTGGTAATAAGCCTACTTCAGATGAAAGCGGACGAATCTCATCTGGTTTACGGCCGTCTGGACGAACCTTTTCTACAGTAATTAAACGGCGTACTTCACCTTTAACAATTTTATCAAGGATTTGCTTAACTTGCTTCAGCACATCAGCTTCTGCTTCGGCTTCTTCGTACTTTGCAAGGACTTTTTCCTTTACAGCTTTAATCGCAGCTTCGCGAGCATGCTTTTCTTGAACTTGAATCGCAGCAATCATTTCTTGCTCACATACATCACGAATTTCCGTCTCAAGCTCTTTATCCACTTCAAATAATGTGATTTCTGTTTTTTCTTTACCGATTTGAGCAACGATTTCCTCTTGGAAAGAGATTAATTTTTTAATTTCTTCATGGCCGAACATAATTGCTTCAAGCATGACTTGCTCAGGAACTTCCTTAGCGCCTGCTTCAACCATGTTAATAGCATATTTAGTACCTGCTACGGATAAGTGCATATCACTTTTTTCAGATTCTTCGACAGTTGGGTTAATCACGAATTTCCCATCAACACGACCAACAACTACACCAGCAATCGGGCCTTCAAACGGAATATCTGAAACGCTTAATGCTAATGAAGATCCAAACATAGCTGCCATTTCTGAGGAACAATCCTGATCAACGCTCATGACAATGCTAACGACTTGAACTTCATTACGGAATCCATCTGCAAATAACGGACGAATTGGACGGTCAATTAAACGGCTCGCTAAAATCGCCTTTTCACTCGGACGACCTTCCCGTTTAATGAAGCCACCAGGAATTTTACCAACCGCATACAATCTCTCTTCATAATTAACTGTCAGCGGAAAGAAATCCAATGGTTTTGGCTCTTTAGATGCCGTTGCTGTACTCATTACCACCGTATCACCATAACGCACTAATGCGGCACCATTTGCCTGTTTTGCTAGTTGTCCGATTTCAACTGATAATGTCCGGCCAGCCCAATTTATCGAAAACACATGTTTTTCTTGACCCATACTTTTTTAACCCCTCTCTACCAATATCACCAATCCAATGGTGATAAGGACCTATCCTTTTCTTTTATCATTAACCTTTGCTTTTTCAAAGGTGAATATCAAATTCGCTTATGTGAACCGAGGTATTAGCCCCGGAGCATGGAGTTTATAAATGCAACTAAGAGCTAGATCAAAAAGCTACTCATTAGCTTCAGTTTAGCTCTTATGCCTTTCTACTATTATGACCATTATCATTGTTCCTTAAAATAGTCGTAAAAATATGTATAATTCATAACATTTTCCAAAAATGTAAAAATAGTTCTTACATAACAAAAAAGCGGGAAAAAATCCCGCTTCTGCTGACTATCGACGTAAACCAAGTTTGTTGATTAACACACGGTAACGTTGAACGTCTTTGTTACGTAGGTATGTTAGTAGGTTACGACGCTTACCTACCATTTTTAAAAGACCGCGACGTGAGTGGTGGTCTTTCTTGTGCGTACGCAAATGACCGTTCAGATTGTTAATCGATTCTGTAAGGACAGCGATTTGAACCTCTGGAGAACCAGTATCAGATTCATGCGTTTTGAACTCATTGATAAGTTCGTTTTTGCGCTCTTGTGTGATTGCCATCCTGTTCACCTCCTAGTTAATTATCCCCTATTACTGAGCAAACGTCGGTGAGTCGTATTGCCAAGCAAAGGTTCGTCATACGAATATTAGAATACATCTTTTTTTGACAAAAAGCAAGGTCTTAAATAGAATTGTGCATAAAATATGACAGGGCATTTTGCTTATCTTTTTCTATTTGTGTCACGAGCTCCTCAAAACCGGAGAATTTTTGTTCATTTCGAAGGCGAAGATGCCATTCCACTGTAACAATTTGCTCATAAATATCTCTCGCAAAATCAAAGATGTGAACTTCGATTGTTTGCTTTTGTAGTTTTTGATGAAAGGTTGGCTTAAAGCCACGATTACACACACCATCAAACCACTCTTGTCCAATCTTGATTCGCACTGCATATACGCCTGTTGGTGGAAGCAGATAGTCTTCACTAACATCTATATTTGCAGTTGGAAACCCAATCGTTCTTCCCCTTTTTTCTCCGTGTTCTACAATACCTGTTGTCGAAAAGAAGCGACCTAGTAATGCCGGAAGCCTATCTACACTACCAGATTGAAGCTCTGCACGAATAAGTGTTGTGCTGACTTTTTCATCGCCCAGTGCAAATTTAGGAACAACACTTGACTCAAATTGACCACGCGAATGGAACGGAATCGTTTCCATATTCCCTTTACCCATACGACCATATGCATAGTCGAACCCGGCAATAACATGACCAACATTTAAGGCAATTATATATTGATCAATAAATTCCTGTGGCAAAAGATTCGCAAACTCTGGGGTAAAATGAACAATAAACAAGTAATCAATTCCAAGCTGTTCAATTAATTGTATCTTATCATCAAGCGGTGTTAAATAGGATACTCTTTGATCACTTTTTCCAAGCACGACGGATGGATGTGGGTCAAAGGTCATAACAGCACTTTTCCATCCCTTATTATTAGCAATTGCCTTTGCTTCATTAATAACACTTTGATGTCCTAAATGAACCCCATCAAAATAACCAAGTGCCATGGCCATTTTTGGAAAACTTGTTTTATTATACTGATGAGGATGATTAATCTTAATTACCTTCACGAATTACTCACCTTTTCTACAACTTTCCTAAATCTCAGCATCGTTTCGAAGAACCTTCTCTGGCTTCATCATTCCAACTTTAAGCGGATGTTGTTTATAGATTGCCAATGCTCTTCCCTGCTCCGTTTCAATAACAATCGGACCAGTTACTTCCTCCATATTTGCTGGGATCGGCAAAATAGCTCCATTTTTTACTTTCTCTGCTAATTTATCATTTATAGCCAGTTTCGGCAAATAAGAAATCCCTGCCTCCAAAGGTCTCAACATATCAGTGAAGGTCCCCTCTTTAGCCATTTCCTCAATCTGAGTTAAGGTGTAGCAGTCTTCAAGTGAAAAAGAAGCAGATTGAGTTCTCGTAAGCTTGGACATATGGGCTGGAAATCCTAAACGTTCACCAATCATAACAGCTAATGTTCTGACATAGGTTCCTTTGCCACATGCAACACGGAAGCGAAATGATACTGTATCTCCAACAAACTCCTGACGATCATCGAGTAAATCAAGTGAATAGATTGACACCTTTCGAGATGGCCGTTCCACTTCAATTCCTTTACGGGCATATTCATATAATCTTTTACCATTAACTTTAACCGCTGAGTACATCGGTGGAGTTTGAATGATATCGCCAGTTAACGAACTAAGAACGTCCAAAATTTCCTGACGGTTAAAATTGCGATCAACCTTTTTTTCGGTTACTATTTCACCCGTTGCGTCTTCTGTGGTCGTTGAAAAACCAATCGTTACTTCACCCTCATAGGTTTTCCCAGCATCCGTGATATACTCTGCTACTTTTGTAGCCCGTCCAAGACAAATTGGTAGTACACCATCTACTTCTGGATCAAGTGTTCCCGTATGACCAATCCGTTTCATCCGAAGAATCTTTCGTAGCTTAAAAATACAATCATGCGACGTTAACCCTCTTGGTTTATATAGCGGTAAAATTCCTTCCATTCATCATACCTCCTTGTCACTAGGCATTTGAGCTAGACACTCAAAAAAAGGCTGACTTAAACAAAGTCAGCCCTTACTAATTGCTAGGAAGAAAAACAATTATTCACCATCGGTTGTCTTTTGTTTTTCTTCCTCATGGATTTCATGTAATAATGTTTCGATCCGATTACCATAATCAATCGATTCATCAAATTCAAAAATAATCTCAGGAGTTTTACGCAAACGAATACGTTGACCGATTTCAGTCCGGATAAATCCCTTTGCCTTCGCCAGTCCTTTTAGCGTATTTTCTCGTTGTGTTTCATCTCCGAGAACAGAAATAAATACCTTTGCCTGTTGAAGATCTCCAGAAACCTCGACATCTGTTACGGTAACAAAACCAATTCGTGGATCCTTGATTTTACGACCGATGATATCGCCAAGCTCCTTTTTCATTTGCTCTCCAACACGATTTGCTCTAAGGCTCATGTTTTTCACCCCGTTATTAAAGCCACTCTATATCCGTTATTGTCCGTTCAATTTCTGGGAACGAATCAATTAACTTCAATGCATGTTGCAGTTCTCTTTCTGCTGCAACCCTTGCAGAGGCGACGACAGCAATCGAAATTTTCGTTCGTTGCCATACATCTTGAAAATCAACCTCTGCAACTGATACATTGTATTTTTGTTTTAATCTTGTAAGAATTCGAAGAAGTACAGCTCGTTTATCCTTTAATGAATGAGCATCATAAATCAAACATTCACAATTGGCCAAGCCAACTATCATTAACGTTCCACTTCTTCCATAATGTATGCTTCGATAACGTCTTCTTCTTTTAAATCGTTATAGTTTTTAATGGTAATACCACATTCGTAGCCGGCGCTTACCTCTTTAACATCATCTTTGAAGCGTTTTAAAGCATCAATTTCACCTTCGAACACAACGACGCCATTTCTGATAACACGAACACCGCTGTCACGAGTGATTTTTCCATCAGTTATATATGAACCAGCAATTGTACCAATTTTTGATACTTTAAAGGTTTGACGTACAGTCGCTTGTCCGATGACTTTTTCTTGATATTCTGGATCAAGCATTCCCTTCATTGCTGCTTCAATTTCTTCAATTACTTTATAAATGATGCGATGTAAGCGAACATCAACTTTTTCTTCGTCTGCTGCACGCTTTGCGTTAACATCAGGTCGAACGTTAAAGCCGATTACAATCGCATTTGATGCAGCTGCTAATGTAATATCCGATTCATTAATTGCACCAACAGCTTGGTGGATGATTTTAATATTAACGCCTTCTACATCAATTTTCATTAATGATGCAGCAAGAGCTTCAGCTGAACCTTGAACGTCAGCTTTAATGATTACGTTAAGATCTTTCATTTCACCTTGTTTCATTTGTTCAAATAAATTGTCAAGGCTAACGCGAGTCTTTTCACCACGTGAAGCTTGCAACGCTAATGATGCACGAGCTTCCCCAACTTGACGGGCAGTTTTTTCATCCTCGAAGACAACAAATCGATCACCAGCTTGAGGAACATCATTTAAACCAGTAATTTCAACAGGTGTTGATGGTCCAGCTTCTTTAACGCGGCGGCCCTTATCATTCACCATTGCACGTACACGTCCAAATGTGTTTCCGACTACAATCGGATCTCCGATTTTTAACGTACCGTTTTGAACTAATAATGTCGCAACTGAGCCACGGCCTTTATCAAGCTGTGCCTCGATTACTGTACCAATTGCTAGACGATTTGGGTTTGCTTTCCATTCTTCCACTTCACTTACTAGTAGAATCATTTCAAGCAAGTTGTCGATCCCGTCACCAGTTTTAGCAGATAACTGAACAAAAATCGTATCTCCACCCCATGCTTCTGGGACTAAGCCGTGTTCAGTTAATTCCTGCATAACGCGGTCAGGATTTGCAGCTGGTTTATCCATTTTATTAACAGCAACAATGATTGGTACCTCTGCTGCTTTGGCGTGATTAATCGCTTCAACTGTTTGTGGCATTACGCCATCATCAGCTGCAACAACAAGGATTGTGATATCGGTAATTTTCGCACCACGCGCACGCATCGTTGTGAAGGCAGCATGTCCAGGCGTATCAAGGAAAGTAATTTTCTTCCCATTTTCCACAACTTGATAGGCCCCGATATGCTGAGTGATTCCACCTGCTTCGCCTTCGGTTACCTTTGTATGACGAATCGAATCAAGAAGTGTTGTTTTACCATGGTCTACGTGACCCATGATGGTTACTACTGATGGACGTTCAACTAGGTTCTCGGTTTCGTCCTCTGTGAAATAGACTTCGAGGTCAGTTGTGTCAATTTTAATTTCTTCTTCAACTTCTACCCCGTAATCAGTACAAATTAGCTCAATGGAATCTTTATCAAGTTCTACATTGATGGTAGCCATAACACCAAGCATAAATAGCTTTTTAATAATTTCAGATGGTTCACGGTGTAGCTTTTTAGCAAGCTCTGCTACTGTTAAAGATTCTGTAAAAGTAATCTTTGCTGGCAGTTCACGTTCTTTTCTTGGAGGCTGCTGGTAAGCTTGATGCGTTTGTTGCTTACCTCTATTTTGGTTTGATCTGCCTCGATTATTGTTTTTATTTTTTGCTTGAAAGCCTTGTGGCTTGTTATCGCGTTTTGGTGGACCACTTTGGACCTTGACTACTTTTGAAGGAGCCACATTTTTATCATCATCTTCAAATGCACTTGCCTTCGATTTAGAAACTACTTGTGGCTGTGGTTTATTCCCTTGTGGTTTTGAAGATGGTTTGTTCCCCACTTGCTGTGAACTTTGCGGTTTCGAGCTTTTTTGTGCTGGTTTGGTGTCTTTGTTGGAATTATAAATTCCCTCTAGTTTTTTTACGGTTTCGTCCTCAATTGTGGCCATATGGTTTGTTACCTCTATATTCATTTCTTTTAGTTTTGCGATAATGTCCTTGCTGGAAACATTATGCTTTTTTGCATATTCGTATACGCGTATTTTACTCATTCTTTCACCCCCGCTAAAATTAATCGAGCAATGTAAGCAGTTTTTTAGCAAATCCTTCGTCTAATACAGTTACCACGACGCGGGCCTCTTTTCCTATAGCTTTCCCCAGTAAATAACGATCTTCTACCAATTTCAAAGGAACGTGATAGGATTTACATTTATCAGTGATTTTTTTAGTTGTATTCGCGGACGAATCCGCAGATAACAAGACAAGTTTTGCTTTACCACTACGAATTTCTTTGACGGACATTTCTTCTCCTGAAGTAATTTTCCGGGCTCGATTTGCTAAGCCAAGTAATGACATCCACATATTTGAGTTCATTAGGAAAGTCGTTTCTCCTTCTCGATCATATCTAGTAACTCATCATATAAAGAATCATCTATGGAAACTTGTAAATGATTGGCTAAAGTATTTTTTTTCTTGGCTAATAATACAGCTTCTTTTTCTTTTGAAAGATAAGCTCCCCGACCTGATTTTTTGCCAGTAGGGTCAATTGAAACTTCGCCTTCCTTTGAGCGAACGATGCGAACGAGTTCTTTTTTTGGTTTCATTTCACCAGTCGCAATGCATTTTCGCATCGGAACTTTTTTCGGTTTGTTCACGATCATTCACCTCTTTATTAATCTAGATCATCCGCAAAATCAAAATCGGAATCATCGTCGTCTGGCGTATACGTTAATAGCGCCTCTTCACGCGGATAAATTCCTTTTTCTCTTGCTTCTGTCTCGGATTTAATATCGATTTTCCAGCCGGTTAATTTTGCAGCTAGTCGAGCATTTTGGCCTCTTTTTCCAATCGCTAATGAAAGCTGATAATCTGGAACGACCACTGTAGTTGCTTTGTCTGCTTCATTAACTATAACGTCAAGCACTTTAGATGGGCTTAATGCATTTGCTACAAACACAACCGGATCATTGGACCATTTTACGATATCAATTTTTTCGCCCTTAAGCTCATTCACAATAGCTTGAACTCGTGTTCCCTTTGGTCCAACACATGAACCGACTGGGTCAACCTCTGTATTATCAGAATGAACTGAGATTTTCGAGCGATCTCCTGCTTCACGAGCAACCGATTTAATTTCCACTGTTCCGTCATAGATTTCTGGCACTTCAATCTCAAATAGACGCTTTAATAAACCAGGATGTGTACGTGACACGAAAATTTGCGGACCTTTTGTTGTCTTTTCAACCTTTGTAATGAATACTTTAATGCGATCATGCGGCTTATAGCGTTCATTTGGCATTTGTTCATTGGCTGGTAAAATCGCCTCGATTTTCCCAAGACTAACATAAATAAACTTTGCATCTTGACGTTGAACGATTCCTGTCATAATGTCTTCTTCACGGTCAATAAACTCGGAATAAATAATTCCACGTTCTGCTTCACGAACGCGTTGTGTTACTACTTGCTTCGCTGTTTGGGCAGCAATTCGGCCAAAGTCCTTCGGGGTTACTTCCATTTCAACTACGTCTTCTTCGCGATAGTTTGGATTAATCCGTTGTGCTTCCTCAATCGAAATTTCCAAGCGTGGATCAAATACTTCTTCAACAACTTCTTTACGAGCAAAAACCCGCATAGAGCCTGTTTCAAGATTTAAATCAATCCGAACGTTTTGTGCTTGATTAAAGTTCCGGCGATAAGCGGATACTAGGGCTGCTTCAATCGCATCAATCAAAACATCCCGAGAAATGCCTTTCTCCTTTTCAAGCAAGGTTAGAGCATCTAACAATTCACTGCTCATTTGAGCGTATCCCCCTTTAAACTAATAAAAATATCTCTGATTTCCGGTTAAAATTTTTACCCTATTATAAATTAAATGGTCGTTCGCACCCTTTTTCTCTTAGAAAAGCGGAGGCGGCTCGCTCAGCCCCGACAAGCATAAGACGAGCCGTCAAGAAGGTTGTCTTTTACCTTCTTGACGGATTGACTTATGACCTCGAGGGGCTAGCCGCCGGAGCTAGACATCTTAGGAGAATGTTACAGCTAGACGGGCATTTGCGATCTTTGCATAAGGTATCTCAATACTTTTCTTTCTAGTTTTAATCTTAACTTCTACGATTACCGTTTCACCATCAAAATGAGTTAATTGCCCTTCGAAAGCTTTTTCACCGTTGATTGGTTCATAGGTTTTGATAAACACATTTTTGCCAATTGCCTTTGAAAAATCCTTATCTTTTTTAAGCGGTCTTTCTGCTCCTGGTGAAGAAACCTCTAAAAAATAATTATGTGGAATCGGATCAACTTCATCGAGCTTTTCGCTTAATTTTTCACTGACAATCCCACATTCCTCGATATCGACACCATTTTCTTTATCAATAAATACGCGGAGGAAATAGTCCCTTCCTTCTTTTACGTATTCAATATCAACCAATTCTAAACCGATTTCAGCTAAGATGGGGGTAACCATTGCTTCCACAACTTCAGCCACTTTGCTCATAAAATATATGATCCCTCCTTTGAAAAAAAGTGCTAAAAGGACTTGAATTAAAATCCTAAATAACTATAAATTTCCATCAATAAACATATAGACACAAGAAAAGAGTAGGTTGCCCCACTCTTGTTTGCGAGAGTATATCTAAAGTATTTCCACTAAAACTATACCATAACCAATTTTTTTATGCAAATGGAAAGATTGCTAAATCCATATTTGTCAAGGTATTTGAGCTGATTATTGCTAATAATTACATCTGTAACAGGGTTTGTTGAGTCGCGAAGAGCGAGACAAATTCCCAAAGGAGCAATCATTGTTGAGGATTTGGTTTTGGTGCCTCACTTGTAATTAAGTACTCAATAGCTCTGATTGATTGCTTGGTTTTCGTACTACGCTCGAAATTAAGTACTCAATCGCACTCATTGATGCTTTGGTATCCGCACTACGCTCAAAATTAAGTACTCAATAGCACTTATTGATGCTTTGGTTTTCTCACTACGCTCGAAATTAAATACTCAATCGCACTCATTGATTGCTTGGTTTTCGTACTACTCTCGAAATTAAATACTCAATCGCACTCATTGATTGCTTGGTTTCCGCACTACTCTCGAAATTAAGTACTCAATCGCACTCATTGATTGCTTGGTTTCCGCACTACTCTCGAAATTAAATACTCAATCGCACTCATTGATTGCTTGGTTTCGGAGCTACCCTCCTTATAAATACTCAATTCCAATCATTGATGACATATTCTAGGCATAAACGAGAAATTCAGCACTTTTTTCAGTCTTTATTTTTATAAAAAACAAAAGCACCCCAAAGTTAGAGGGTGCTTTTTGCAAACCAAACATTCAGATTAAATAAATGTATTGCATCTTCATTGTATTTCTAAAACAGCGACAGCTGATTTTGGTCAGGTAAGTCCTCTAAGCAACCGTGGTTGTCGAGGAATTCAATCAATGTTTTTGATACTTTACCTCTTTGTTGCAGGTCTTCCTTGGACAGAAATTCACCATCTGCCCGTGCTTTTACAATATTGAAGGCCACGTTCGTTCCAAGACCTGGAATCGCATTAAATGGTGGAATTAACTTATTACCATCAATGATAAATTCGTTGGCGCTTGAACGATAAAGGTCAACCTTAGCAAATGAGAATCCGCGTTCACACATTTCAAGTGCTAGTTCCATTACTGTTAGTAAGTTCTTTTCTTTAGTTGAAGCTTCTAAACCTTTATTATTAATTTCTTCTATTTTGGCTTTGATTGATTGTGACCCACGAACCATTGCGTCCAAATCAAAATCTTCAGCACGAACGGTAAAATATGCTGCGTAGTATAACAGCGGATGATGAACTTTAAAATAGGCAATTCTGACGGCCATTAATACATAGGCAGAGGCATGGGCCTTAGGGAACATATACTTGATTTTTTTGCAGGAATCGATGTACCATTCCGGCACTTCATTTTTCCGCATTTCTTCTTCCATTTCATCAGAAAGGCCTTTACCTTTACGAACCGATTCCATAATTTTAAACGCGAAGGATGGTTCTAAGCCTTGATAGATTAAATAAACCATGATGTCATCACGACAACCAATAACTTCGCTCAGATTACATATTTTTTGATGGATCAATTCCTGGGCATTGCCAAGCCAAACGTCCGTACCATGCGACAATCCCGAAATTTGAACTAATTCAGAAAAAGTAGTTGGCTTTGTGTCCTCGAGCATTTGCCTTACAAAGCGCGTTCCGAATTCAGGAATTCCTAGTGTTCCAGTTTTACACATGATTTGATCTTCCGTTACACCAAGGGATTCTGTACCGCTAAAGATTTTCATCACGACTGGATCGTCAGTCGGTATCGTCTTTGGATCGATGCCACTCAAGTCCTGAAGCATCCTAATGACGGTCGGATCATCGTGCCCGAGTATATCTAGCTTAAGCACGTTATCATGGATGGAATGGAAGTCAAAATGGGTTGTTTTCCATTCGGAATTTCGATCATCGGCCGGGAATTGAATTGGTGTGAAATCATAAACATCCATATAATCCGGAATTACGATGATACCGCCAGGGTGTTGTCCTGTCGTTCGTTTAACACCTGTGCAGCCTGAAGCTAGTCGTTCAATTTCAGCACCGCGAATTTGCAGATTATTATCCTGCTGATAAGCTTTCACATAACCAAAGGCCGTTTTATCTGCGACCGTACCAATCGTACCAGCACGGTATACATACTCTTCACCAAACAGAACCTTTGTATAATTGTGAGCCCGCGGCTGGTACTCCCCGGAAAAGTATAGTGATAGGTAAGCCTTTGATGCTATCTCGAGCTTTTCCCCCACTCCACACCGTGCATGAGGCTTTCACACTCACACGGCGTTCCATCGTTAACTTTGTTGAAGGTTATAGGCTAAGCTTTGGATTTCCTACTTCCGTTCTTAGCCTGTTTAGCTTTGTTATTGCTTTCTTTTCCAATTTAGCTAACAGTTTTACGTAATCTTTATTCGCAATCGGGTCTTTACCGTGAATGAGCATATGATATTTCTTGTTAATAATAAGCAAGTTGTCATACTCATCACTTCCGCCTTGTCCTGTCGGCTTAATATGGTGGCAGACTGCATTATGCGGTGTCAAACGTTCACCTGTTATACCGCAACATCCTTTTTGAGCCACATACTTGCTTAAGCGGTTGTTTTCATACAATACACTTTTCGCTTTAAATATTCCCTTACGAAACATTTCAATTTCACGAACAGACATTTGTTTTAAATCTTTATGAATTGAGGACCTGTCATTCTCGTTGTAAATCGTAATATCAGGTTTTCTCTGTCCTCGTATATCATGACGAATCGCTTCGATAGGATATACCAGCAATCCATTGCTTTTAAATCTTGGATAATTGTAGTCCCCATAAAATTTATCAATGACATTGTTTGTTTCTTTCGTTTTCACGAATATATTTCTAAATATCAACGATTTAATATTCGGATGAACTTGGTGTCTTATCTCATTAAAGTCTTGAGATATCCTTGTCGCAATCTTGTAATAGTTATGCAACCCAAGAATGTTCGCATTGAAATTCATCACTTTTTCTGGGGTAGGACATTTTCGAAGTTTTACTAACTGATGCCTTATGACCTCTTGAACTTTTTGTTTTGATTTCGGGTCCATTTTTGAATTTACAATGTAACCTGTTTTGGCATTTCCTTTTTGAACGGCTCTAAATCGAATACCTAAAAAATCTGTACCGTTTTTTCGCAAATTAGTGATTTTACTTTTTTCTTCACTTATTTCAAGCCCTAATCTTTCTTTGAGCCATTTTTCCACCGCTATTTTAATCTTCCTAGCGTTATCATAGGAGTTTGTGAATATTTTAAAATCATCTGCGTATCTAACCAGATACATTGGCTTTAGCCTTGTCTTTTTTAGTGCATCCGTTTTATTTCGTTTCAGCTTATAAGGTACTCTAGTCGGCTTTGTTTCCCACTGATTAGAAACCCACCAATCTAATTCGTTCAGCACTACATTGGCAAGTAGTGGAGATAAAATGCCGCCTTGTGGAGTCCCTTTTTTCGGAATGCCTTCACCTGTAATTTCAGCTTTAAGCATCTTTTTAATAATAGATAAAACACTCTTGTCCCTTATTCCAATCGTCCATAGCTGCCTTATTAGTTTTTTGTGATTCACATTGTCGAAAAAACTCTTGATATCTACATCAACCACGAAATGCTGATGACTATGATTGACCATGTGATAGCATCTTGCTAATGCATCGTGTGTGCTTCTTTTAGGTCTGAATCCATAGCTTTGAGGATGAAACCTCGCTTCCACAATCGGTTCAAGCACTTGTAAGAACATTTGTTGTATTAATCTATCTTCAATCGTTGGAATCCCAAGTGGTCTCATCTTGCCATTGGGCTTCGGAATGAATAATCTCCTAACCGTATGTGGTGAGTAGTTCTCAAGTCTTTTCCTTGTTAATCTAACTAATTTATTGGCATCCAGTTTATTTAAATGCTTAATCGTATGTCCGTTTGTACCTTTCGTTTTACTGCCTGTATTGCTTTTCAGGTTTCGAAAGGCTAATAAAATATTTTCTTCGGAAATAATCAGCTTATAAATGTCTGTAAAATAGCGACTACTATTGCTCTGTTCGTAAAGATTATCGAAAATTGGTTGTAAGCCGAAATATTCGTTATTTCTTAGCTTTTGAATCATTAAGTCAGCCAACTAATCACTCCTTTACGAAGTTTTCGTTCTCTTTAGTCATACACGAATCTGACTTATTGTAGGTTTGATTTCAACGTTAACGACTTGTGCCCTTCCCTCTGAAATGTTTTATCCTCCGACCTATTGGGTATTCAGTCATCAGCGGCATTTCTTCATCGGTACTACGGCACTACTGCCACTCTCATAAAATGTGTTATAGCAAATTGCCTTTCCACATACCATCGTCTTCAGACTGCAACATCCTCTTATGTCGAGAGCTTCACACGTTCCACTATTTCTATCTGTACATATTCCCTTAGGTTCCCCCTAAATTCCGCTGAGCTTGATTGTGCCTGTAACACAATATGGATTTTCATAACCAAACGCTTACTCATCCACACTCAGAAGTCCTAATACGGACCCCGTAACATTTCTGCTACGTGACATTCACGAAAAGTCAGTCGAGGGTTCGTCCCAGTGATTCTACTGATTCTAACCATAGGAATTTTATAGACACCAGACCTATCATTCACAGAAGGTTGTACCTCCCTTTCCTCAGCCGTACTGTTAGGGTGAACTTCAGCCTACTTTAACGGGCTTCAAACGATGTTAATGTTTGCAATATCTCCATCGCTTGCCGTAGCTTCAGTGAGTGCGTTTCTGGACGTTACTCCATCATTCCACACTTCGAAATAGCAGTTCTCCTAGCAAATACTAGTGCTTAACCTTTTCAGTTAAGAACGTGTCACACTCAAATCAATATCGGGTACCTTGTCTCCTTTGAAGCCTAGGAAGGTTTCAAACGGGATATCCTGTCCATCCTTGCGATATTTTGCTCCACAATTAGGGCAGTCTTTATCTGGTAGGTCATAACCAGAACCAACCGAACCATCATTAAAAAACTCAGAATGCTTACATGATGGGCAAACGTAATGCGGCGGCAATGGGTTTACCTCGGTAATTTCGGTCATTGTCGCGACAAAGGAGGAACCAACAGATCCCCGCGAGCCAACAAGATAACCATCGTCTAATGATTTCTTTACAAGCTTATGGGAAATCAAATAAATAACCGCAAATCCATGTCCGATAATACTTTTCAATTCTTTCTCTAAGCGTGCTTCGACAATTTCAGGAAGCTCATCACCATAGATTTTGCGAGCCATCGCATAGCTCATTTCCCGCATTTCTTCATCGGCGCCTTCAATTTTCGGTGTATATAAGTCATCTTTAATCGGCTTAATCACGTCAATCATATCGGCGATTTTATTGGTATTCGTTACGACGATTTCTTTTGCTTTCTCTTTTCCAAGGAAGGAAAAAGCATCAAGCATCTCGTTAGTCGTTCTAAAATGAACGTCTGGTAGCTCATGACGATTTAACGGATTGGCGCCACCTTGAGAGTTGATTAAGATTTTTCGGTAAATTTTATCATTCTCATTTAGATAATGGACATTTCCAGTCGCAACAACAGGAATATCTAACTTATCGCCTAAAGCAACGATATTTCCGATAATTTGCTCAAGAGCTTTCTCATCCTGAACCAATTCCATTTCTATTAATGGAGCGTATACAGGTTTTGGCATTACCTCTAAATAATCGTAAAATGCTGCTACTCCTTCCACTTCGTCAGGCGATTTTTGCATCATTCCTTCGAATACCTCACCTTTGTCACAAGCGGACCCTACTAAAATACCTTCGCGATATTTTTGTAGGACAGATCTTGGGATTCGCGGTACTCGATAAAAGTATTCAATATGAGCGATAGAAATAAGCTTAAATAAATTTTTCAAACCAAGCTCTGTCTGGGCTAGTAAAATACAATGATAAGGTCGGGCACGCTGATAGGCATTCCCTTTCCCCATATTGTCGTTAAACTGATCATGATACTCGATACCCTTTTCAGCGGCATCCTTTAACATTTTTATGAGCAAATATCCAGTTGCTTCAGCATCATAAATTGCTCTGTGATGTTGAGTCAGTTCAATATCGAACTTTTTCGCAAGCGTGTTTAAGCGATGGTTTTTCAACTCAGGATATAGGAATCGTCCTAACTCCAATGTATCAATGACAGGGTTGGTTGCTTTATCGTATCCTATCTTTTTATAACCAACATTTAAAAAGCCCATGTCAAACGATGCATTGTGTGCAACTAGAACTGCATCCTCAGTCCATGCATGGAAATCACGAATGACCTCTCCTACCTCTGGGGCATTTTGGACCAAATCATCGGTAATTCCAGTAAGATTAATTGTCGTAGCAGATAGCGGGTGATGTGGATTTGCGAACGATTCGAACCGATCAACAATTTCTCCACCCCGAATTTTCACGGCTGCTAATTCAATAATTGTATTATATACCGCTGAAAGTCCCGTTGTTTCTACGTCAAATACAACGTAAGTATCCTCAGCAAGCAGGCGATGTGCCGGATTATAAGCAATCGGTACACCATCATCGACTAAATTCGCTTCAACTCCATACAAGATTTTGACATCGTTTTTCTTCCCAGCTCCGAATGCCTCCGGGAACGATTGGGCAACAGCATGGTCTGTTATAGCAATTGCCTTATGCCCCCACTTTTTTGCCTGAGCAACTAGCGCACTTACTGATGTAACGGCATCCATTTGACTCATAGGTGAATGAAGATGGAGCTCCACCCGTTTTTCATCCTCAGGAGAAGTATCTTTTCGCTCAACAGGCTTGATTTCATTTAGGTCATTACCAATCATGACTAGGTCACGCACAAATGTATCATTTTGAACACTGCCTCGTACCTTTAACCACATTCCCTTTTTTACACGTTCAAACAGGGCAGCGTCCTCCTTATCGCGGGAGAACATTTTGACCATTATCGAGCTAGAATAATCTGTGATTTTAAAGGTTAGCAGCGTTCTTCCACTGCGTAACTCCTTCGTTTCTGCAGCAAATACGTATCCTTCAATCGCAATCCTGCGCTCTTCTTCGTTAATTTCTTCAATCCTGCGGAAGTCAGCATCAGGTTTAATTGTTAGACCTACCACAAGCGGTCCGCTATGATCTGTATCTCCACCTTTATCCTTGTCATTATCCTTTTTCTGCATTTCTACAAGTGCGAGCAATGCTTTTTCTTGGTCTTCCTTTTCTTTTTGCTTCATGAACTGTTCCACTTTGGATGCATCATTTGATACCTCAGTATCGAGCATTAGCTGGGGGAAACCAAAGGATTGATAGATGGTAGAAATAAGACTTGAATATTTATTCTTAATACTAAGTCCTTGTGGCTCATTATGAACTTTAATCGTCAGCTTATTTCCGGTGACATTCGGCATTTGCTCATGCAGAAGCTTTTGAATCGGGGGAGACATACCGTCGATTTCTTGAACACACAACTTCCAATATTCCTGAGCAATTTCAGGTTGGTATTGTGTGTCTAATACTTGCAAAGAGAATGTTGATGTCTTTGCAATATACGAAAAAGTACTTTGTAATCTCGCAGCCAATAGTTGATAAATCGTCGCCGGTAATATTTTTTCTAATAAAAAATGGAAATGATATTTACCTGTGTCACGTTCAACAACAACCTTTTGCAGCTGGGCATTTTCAAAATACCGAACAATTGCATCCTCGGTCATCTCGAGCTGCTGAAGCAAAAGTTGGAAACGTTCTTTTTTCCCACTTGAATCAATCAATCACTTTCACTCCTCTCATGTTTAAAATTTATCTATTATTCTTTTTTCACTAATTCATTAACATAGAACAAAAGCTATTATATCATATCAGCTTAACGGAAAAACGTAGGATATTTTTACATTAAAGCATTTAAAAAACTCGCCAATAAAATTGACGAGTTTTCTCAAATTATAGTGATTGTAACAATTGAGTTAAGCGCTCTACTATTTCATCCTTCGAAATTTCTAGCATTTCACCCGTTTTGCGAATTTTTACTTCAACGATTCCTTCGTTTGCTTTTTTACCAACTGTCACACGAATTGGTAAACCAATTAGATCGGAATCTGCAAATTTCACACCAGGACGTTCTGCACGGTCATCGAGTAAAACATCGAAGCGATTTTGTTTTAATAACGTATATAATTCTTGTGCTAAACCGTTTTGCTCGGCATCCTTGACGTTAACAGGAATAAGGTGAACATCAAAAGGTGCGACACTTACTGGCCATACTAAACCTTTTTCATCATTAAATTGCTCAGCAACAGCTGCCATCGTCCGAGAAACACCGATTCCATAACAGCCCATAATCATTGGCTGTGATTTTCCGTTTTCATCAAGATAGGTCGCATTCATTGCTTCACTGTAACGTGTACCAAGCTTAAAGACATGACCAACTTCAATTCCTTCTGCAAAAAGGATTGAACCTTCACCGTCTGGTGATGGGTCACCTACTTGGATGAAGCGAAGGTCAGCATATTGTGATACGTTAAAATCGCGATCAGCATTCACATTCATGTAGTGGTAGTGCTCTTCGTTTGCACCACAAACACCGTTAACAACGGCTTCAACAGCATGGTCAGCTACGATTTCTACATTATCTACACCGATTGGTCCCAGCGAACCGACAGGGCAGCCAAGAATTTTTGCTGTTTCCTCTGCATCCGCCAATTCAACTGAACCAGCTTCAAAAAGATTCTTAAGTTTAATGTCATTGATTTCGTGGTCACCGCGTGCTAGTACTAATACATATTTATCATCAATTTTAAACATTAACGATTTAATGCACTGTTCAGGCTTCACATTTAAAAATGATGCCACTTCTTCAATCGTACGCTGATTTTCAGTTCTAACCTTTTCAAGACCATCAAGAGCCTCTGATGATTTTTCATAAGTTGTAATAACCGGTGCCATTTCAATATTTGCAGCATAATCAGAAGTATCGGAATAAGCAATCGTATCTTCACCAACATCTGACAATACCATAAATTCATGTGTATCCTTTCCGCCCATTGCACCTGAATCGGCAATAACAGCACGGAAATTTAACCCACAACGCGAGAATATATTTGAGTACGCTTTAAATAAAGCATCATACACTTCATCCAGACTGTCTTGAGAAGCGTGGAAGGAATAAGCATCCTTCATGATAAATTCACGACCGCGCAAGAGCCCAAAGCGAGGTCTCTTTTCATCACGGAACTTCGTTTGAATTTGATATAAAGTGAGTGGTAATCGTTTATACGATTTCACTTCATCACGCACAAGGCTTGTAATGACTTCTTCATGAGTTGCCCCAAGTGCAAATTCTCGATCATGACGGTCCTTCATTCGCATTAACTCTGGACCGTATGTGTACCAACGACCAGACTCTTGCCATAATTCAGCTTGCTGTAAGGCAGGCATTAACAATTCAACGGCCCCTGCAGCATCCATTTCTTCGCGAACAATTGTTTCAACCTTTTGTAATACCTTTTTCGCCAATGGAAGATAGCTATAAATTCCGCTGGCATTTTGGCGCATGAAACCAGCACGCAATAATAATTGGTGACTTTTTATTTCAGCATCTGCTGGTACTTCGCGCAAAGTAGGAATAAGCGTCATACTTTGTTTCATCTTTAATTGCTCCTTAACTATCATTTATAAGAAAAATCTTTGGATATCATTCCACGTTACGACGAGCATTAATAACATCAGTAAGGCGAATCCAATAAAGTGAACCATTCCTTCTTTTTGGCGATCGACTGGTTTGCCCCGTAAAAATTCAACAGCAAAAAACATCAGCCTTCCTCCATCAAGTGCTGGGATTGGTAAAAGATTCATAATGCCCAGATTGATACTTAAAATACCGGCCCATTTCATTAAATAATAAATTCCAGATTTTGCAACAGTATCGGTTGATTTATATATTCCGACTGGTCCTGATAATGCATCAATTGTAAAATCACCAGATACTAGCTTTCCTAGCATGAAGAATATCTCTTTTGTCCAAAAATAAGTTTCTTCAAATCCATAAGCAACCGCTTTTAATGGTGATTTTTCAACGGGACTATATACACCAATTAATCCAATCGTTTCTCCCTCAATCTCTTTCTCTTCCGGAACTACCGAAACATCCTGAGTTTTTCCATCACGCTCAATCGTAAATTCTAATTCTTTATTTGGATTTTTTCTAATCGTTTCGACGACATCATTCCAGCTCGTAATCTCATCTCCATCTATCGTGTGAACGATATCGCCTTCCTTCAGGCCTGCTTTAACAGCTGTGCCATCTGGAGTAACCTTACCAAGGATAGGCTCAGAAGAAGGAACTCCCTGTAAAAAGGCAATGACTAGAAAAATGAAAAAAGCTAACACAAAATTCATCATTGGACCGGCAAAAATCGCCATCGTTCTTTGTCCTAATTTTTTAGAAGCAAACTGACGGTCATATGGAGCAATTTGCGTTTCAATTCCATCCTCAACCATTACCGCATCTCGGGCAATCGAAAATGATTGAAGCTGCTCATCCTCTCCATCAACATATCCTTTTAGGACCAAAGCGTATTCGATATCTGCACTCTCAACTTCCATCACACGAGCGTTTGGGTATTTATCCTTGTTATTTAATATGATTTTTGTGACTTGTCCTGATTGGTCATCTAGCATTAGGCCTATTCTATGTCCTGGCTTGATTTCGATCATTTCCGGATCTTCCCCAGCCATCCTTACAAATCCACCTATCGGTAGGAGACGAATCGTATAGACGGTTTCATTCTTTTTGTGGGAAAAAATTTTAGGACCAAAGCCAATTGCAAATTCTCGACAAAGAATTCCGGCTCGTTTCGCAAAGATGAGATGACCTAATTCATGAAAGAATACGAGGGCGCCGAAAATAACAATAAAGGCTATAACTGTGCTCAAACTTTACAACCACCTTTTTTTTTGGATAAGAGACCAGGGAAAACAATCTATTGATTGCGCCAAGCCCATGATTAACAATGCTTGTCTATCATACGTTTAATACTTTTTATACTAGCGTTTGTACAAACTGTCTTGTTTCTTTGTCAACCTCCTGGATTGTGGCCAGGCTTGGATTGCTAATGCTTTGATGTGCGGATAATGCCTTTTCGATTAAATCCTCAATTTGTAAAAACGTAATTTGTCCTTCAATAAATGCAGCAACAGCAACTTCATTCGCCGCATTTAAAACGGTTGGCATCGTACCGCCAATTTTACCTGCCTCATAGGCAAATTTCAAACAACGAAACCGTTCCAAATCCATTTCCTTAAAATGGAGCTTCCCAATCTCTGCTAAATTAAGTCTTTTAGCCCCACCAAGTGGTAAACGATCAGGATACGTTAATGCATATTGGATTGGTACCCGCATATCAGGTGTTCCCAATTGGGCTATGATACTTGAGTCATGAAATTCAACCATTGAATGGATGATACTTTCTTTATGAAGTAACACATCGATTTGCTCGTAGCCAATAGAGAATAACCAATGGGCTTCAATTACTTCCAAGCCCTTATTCATCATAGACGCAGAATCAATCGTTATTTTTGCCCCCATCGCCCAGTTAGGATGTGCTAAAGCTTCTTTTAGGGTTACATGCTCCAATTCTTCTCTCGTGCGATCACGGAAGCTTCCACCAGATGCTGTTAAAATTAAGCGTTCGATATTTTTCGTTTGCTCACCTTGTAATGCTTGGTAGATAGCTGAGTGCTCACTGTCAACAGGCAAAAGGGCTACCCCGTGCTTTTTGACCGCATCCATAACTAAATGTCCCGCTGTCACAAGTGTTTCTTTATTGGCAATGGCAATTGTCTTTTTCGCCTCAATCGCTTGAAGCGTTGGTAGTAGTCCAACACTGCCAATAACAGCATTAACTAAAATATCTGCCTTTTCAAATACCGCAACCTCTGTTAAACCATCATTTCCGTATGTAAAAGCAACATGAGGAAATTCCAGTTTTAACATTTCGTAGTCTGGCTTTTCTTGAACCGACACTAGCTGTGGGCTAAATTGGTTAATGATTTCACGAGCAGAATCAATATTCCTTCCAACTGAAAATGCGACCAACGTAAATTCGTTTGAGTGTTCTTTTATTACATCGAGAGTTTGCATTCCAATCGAACCTGTTGCGCCTAATAAGCTAATATATTTCACAAAGTTCCACTCCTATAAACAATCCTTGTAGTTACAACAAATGGAGAAAATGCATAAATGGCAGAACAAATAATAAGCTATCGAAACGGTCTAAAATCCCACCATGTCCTGGTAAAATATGACCGGAATCTTTAATTTGATAATGACGTTTAATCGCTGATTCAACTAAATCGCCAATTTGGCCTGATACAGACAGTACTGTTGTAATGAGGAATAGTTTCCAAACTGCAGTACTAGAACTAATATCGGTAAAAATAACAAAAAGAAGTGCAACAACTAATGCGGAGGCAATTCCACCAAAGAAGCCTTCCACCGTCTTTTTCGGACTAATTTCCGGCCAGAGCTTCTTCTTACCAAACGCTCTTCCAATAAAATATGCGCCAGAATCAGTTGCCCAAATAATAAACAGGGCATAAAAGATATACGTTAAGCCTGATTGTGCATCACGAGTTTCAATAAAATAATAAAAACCAATCCCAATATATAATGTGGCTAATATCGCAAATGCAACATCATCAAATGTAAATCGATTTTTAGTGATGACAGTATAGGTCATAAACAACAAAACGGCAAACAATGCTAATTCAATTTTTGAATAATCTAAGTCTGCCAGTGTACTATTGAACTCGTCAGGTAGCAGAAAAATCCATAGCAAGATAACTGAAATAATTCCAGGTATCGTAGTGATGCTAAGCTTTCGCATTTTTAATAATTCGTATAGTGCAACAGTTGCTAGTAAATATGTTAGTAAAATAAACGGAGTTCCACCATAAATGACAATCGGTAAAAAAACCGCTGCTGCAATCACTGCTGTAATGATTCGTTGCTTCATTTAGTTTTTCAACACCTTTTCATGTTCGGAGTGAAGCTACACTCCTCCAAATCTTCTTTGACGATTTTGATATGCTTCAATTGCCTCAATAAAATGCTGTTCAGAAAAATCCGGCCAAAGTACTTCTGTAAACCAAAATTCCGAATAGGCAAGTTGCCAAAGCATGAAATTACTTAGTCGAATCTCTCCACTTGTGCGAATTAATAAATCTGGATCAGTTAAATCCGAAGTCATTAAATACGAAGAGAATAAATCTTCATTCACTTCATCACTCTCTAGTATACCTTTCTGGCAATCGTTTAAGACACGCTTAACCGCATCCACGATTTCTGCTCTAGAACCATAATTTAATGCGAAATTTAATACTAATCCCGTATTATCTTTCGTATCTTGAATGGCTTTTTCAATGGCATTAATCGTATAGCTCGGCAAATTTTCCTTATAGCCCATCATCGTTACACGTACATTTTCTTCAATCAATTCTGGTAAAAAGGTACCTAAAAACTCCTCAGGCAGTTTTAATAAGTAATCCACCTCAGTTTTAGGACGTTTCCAATTTTCTGTAGAAAAAGCGTATAATGTCAGCGTGTTAATCCCCATTTTACTTGCTAGCCGAGTGATTTTCCGAACCACTTTCATTCCTTCATGATGCCCCGCGACACGTGGTAATGCCCGTTTTTTGGCCCATCTTCCATTACCATCCATAATAATAGCAACATGTGAAGGAACCGGCTGCTCCTCAATTTGTAGCATCCGCTCGTGGAGACTGGAAGACTGTTGCTGATTCTTCCACAGCTTTATTTTATTTAACATAAGTTAGCTCCTCTTAAAAATAAGATAATCTTCTTCTTCGAACATATTCAAACACCATTTTCCAGAAAATAGTCTATGTCGAAGTTATTTACCATATTATTCACATGCTCTTATCATACCAAAAAAGGAATAAGATATCTCTATAAAAAGATTATGTAAATGGACCAACTTTCAGAATTTAAGTTGCAAAAAAGAGTCGATATTCACCCTTTGGCAACGGTTTAAACAAGAATCCTGAATCCTTAACTATTAAAAAAAACCCCCTATAACAAGAGGGTTAATGAAAATTTTTCAATTAAACTTCCATTACTTCTTTCTCTTTATCTTTTGTGATTTGATCAATTTTACTTATATGATCATCCGTTAATTTTTGAATATCTTCGCCATAACCACGAAGTTCATCTTCAGTAATTTCACCATTCTTTTCAAGTTTCTTCAAATCATCATTTGCATCACGACGAATATTACGAACCGCAACTTTGGCTTCTTCAGAATCCTTCTTAATAAGCTTAACTAATTCCTTACGGCGCTCCTCAGTTAATTGAGGAATGGTTAAGCGAATAATACTACCATCATTCGTTGGAGTTAAACCAAGATCCGATTTTAAAATCGCTTTCTCAATTTCACCAAGCACTGACTTATCATAGGGCTGAATCACTAATAGACGTGCTTCAGGAACAGAAATACCAGCAAGCTGATTTACAGGAGTTGGCGCACCATAATAATCAATTGACAGACGATCAAGTAGTGCTGCATTTGCTCTGCCGGCACGAATACTTGCAAGCTCACGCGTATAAGCGGAGATTGCTTTTGTCATTTTTTCTTTTGCAGTTGCAAGAACTTGTTTTGGCATGATTATTTCCCCCTTACAATAGTTCCGATAGTTTCACCCATAACAACTCGTTTAATATTTCCGCTCTCCATGATGGAGAAGACAATTAACGGAATATCGTTATCCATACAAAGTGAAGAAGCAGTTGAATCCATTACTGCCAGACCTTCTTTAATTACATCTAGATATGAAAGAGTATCATATTTCTTGGCATTTTTATCAATACGTGGATCTGCGGAATATACTCCGTCAACGTTATTTTTCGCCATTAAGATTACGTCCGCTTCAATTTCAGCTGCACGTAAAGCTGCTGTTGTATCTGTAGAGAAATAAGGATTTCCTGTACCAGCTGCAAAAATCACAACGCGCTTTTTCTCTAAATGACGGATTGCGCGGCGACGAATGTATGGCTCAGCAACCTGACGCATTTCGATAGAAGTTTGAACGCGAGTTTCAATTCCACCTTGTTCTAAGCTGTCTTGGAGTGCGAGCGAATTCATCACTGTTGCAAGCATTCCCATATAATCTGCTGTTGCTCTGTCCATCCCCATCTCACTGCCGATTTTACCGCGCCAAATGTTACCGCCACCAACGACGACTGCTACTTCAACACCTAATTCTGCAATCTCTTTAACTTGATTTGCAATTGACTTAATCACAGCAGGGTTGATCCCAAAACCAACTTCACCTGCTAATGCTTCACCACTTAATTTTAATACGACGCGTTTATATTTAGGGCTGCTCATAAGAACTTAAGAACCTCCAATTGTATGCTTTCTCTTAAAAACCAAGACCGTTCTATTGACTTGGTCTAATGCAATAATTTGTTTTCTTAAAAATAGGGAACACCAAGTGTCCCCTATAACAATCTTTAAAAGCGTATGTTCATTTACTTAGGAGAATTCCTTAGTAAATTCGCTAATCATTATTTTTTAACTTGATTCATTACTTCTTCAGCGAAGTTGTCTTCACGTTTTTCTAAACCTTCGCCTACTTCGAAACGAGTGAATTCACGAACAGTTGCACCTTTTGATTGAACAAATTGACGAACTTTTTGATCTGGATTTTTTACGAAAGTTTGATCAAGTACACAAACATCTTCGAAATATTTACCAAGACGTCCTTCAACCATTTTCTCAACGATGTTAGCTGGTTTGCCTTCGTTAAGAGCTTGTTGAGTTAATACTTGGCGCTCACGTTCTACTTCTTCAGCAGATACTTCATCACGAGAAACATACTTAGGATTTAACGCAGCGATATGCATAGAAATATCCTTAGCAGCATCTGCATCAGTAGTACCTTCAAGAACTGTTAATACGCTGATACGGCCACCCATGTGTAAGTATGCACCGAAAGCATCGTTATCAGTTTTAGTCACAACTGCAAAACGGCGAAGGCTTAATTTCTCACCGATTTTAGCGATTGCAGCATTGATGTGCTCAGCAACAGTTGCACCGTTTTCCATTTTTTGTGCTTCAGCTTCTTCAACTGTAGCTGGTTTATTTTTTAGTAAGTGCTCAGCTAATTCTTTAACAAGAGTTTGGAAACCTTCGTTTTTAGCAACGAAATCAGTTTCAGAGTTTACTTCTAAAATGACAGCATCGTTGCCACCAACTAAAATAGAAGTGATACCTTCTGCAGCAATACGATCAGATTTCTTAGCAGCTTTTGCGATCCCTTTTTCACGTAAGAAATCAATTGCTTTTTCCATATCACCATTAGTTTCAGTAAGGGCCTTTTTACAATCCATCATGCCGGCACCAGTTTTTTCGCGAAGTTCTTTTACCATTTGAGCGGTAATTGCCATAATGAAATTCCTCCTTATTATAACTATGTATTATTTTTTACAAAATTTAGTAAACCTAAACGTTTAAGCAAGACATGACGATTTTCTTTAAAAAAAGGTGATAAAGGGTGCTCCCTCTTATCACCTTTTCCTGTCAAGCTTAGCGTCCTAAAATCAATTAAGCTGTAACTTCTTCACCTTGTTTAGCTTCAAGGATAGCATCTGCCATTTTACCAGTTAAAAGTTTAACAGCGCGGATTGCATCATCGTTAGCTGGGATTACATAATCGATTTCATCTGGATCGCAGTTTGTATCAACAATACCTACGATAGGAATGTTCAATTTATGTGCTTCAGCTACAGCAATACGTTCTTTACGAGGGTCAATGATAAATAAAGCATCTGGAAGACTCTTCATATCCTTGATTCCGCCTAGGAACTTTTCTAAACGCTCTTGTTCTTTCTTTAATTGAACTACTTCTTTTTTAGGAAGAACATCAAATGTTCCATCTTCAGACATTCTTTCGATATCTTTTAAGCGAGCAATACGCTTTTGGATTGTTTCGAAGTTAGTTAAAGTACCACCTAACCAACGTTGGTTAACGAAGTACATACCAGAACGAGCTGCTTCTTCTTTAACAGAATCTTGAGCTTGTTTCTTAGTACCAACGAAAAGGATTTTACCGCCGTTACCAGCTAACTCCTTAACGAAGTTGTAAGCTTCTTCAACCTTTTTAACTGTTTTTTGAAGGTCGATGATATAGATGCCGTTACGCTCAGTGAAGATATATTTCTTCATTTTTGGGTTCCAACGGCGTGTTTGGTGTCCGAAGTGTACACCAGCTTCAAGTAATTGTTTCATAGAAATTACTGACATGTTTTTGTTTCCTCCTAAAGGTTTTTGTTTTCCTCCGCTAAGATCATCTTTAACTGGAAACTTAATTTTTAAGCACCTACCAGTTAAATCCATTAGCGTGTGTATTAACACCATGAACTAATATAGCACAAACCATTTAGACAATCAAGCAATTCCTGACTCTAAACCAGAAAAAATCCTGATGTTTTTGATAAAGAAACCCAGGTAACGTGTTCGCTACCTGGGTGGTTGTGTATTAGTTTGATTTTAATTTATCTAGTTCAACAAGGAATTTGTCATTTAGAACTTTGATATAAGTTCCTTTCATTCCTAATGAACGTGATTCAATTACACCAGCACTTTCAAGTTTACGAAGTGCATTTACGATAACCGAGCGAGTGATACCTACGCGGTCAGCGATTTTTGATGCAACTAATAAGCCCTCATTACCGTTTAGCTCTTCGAAGATATGTTCAATAGCTTCTAATTCGCTATAAGAAAGTGAACTGATGGCCATTTGTACAACAGCCTTACTACGTGCTTCTTCTTCAATCTCTTCAGATTTTTCGCGAAGAATTTCCATTCCTACTACTGTTGCACCGTACTCAGCTAAAATTAAATCATCATCTTCGAATTTATCTTCCATGCGAGATAGAATCAATGTTCCTAAACGTTCTCCACCACCGATGATTGGAACAATAGTTGTTAATCCAGTAGTGAAAAGCGCTTTATTTTCATATGGAAAAGCGGAGTATTGGCTTTCGATATCTATATTTGAAGATGTTTCTTGTACATTGAAAAGGTTCTTAGTATACTCTTCAGGAAATTGTCGATCTTCTAGCATTTTTTTCATGCGCTCATTTTCAATAGATTGCTTAATTGCAAATCCTAATAATTTACCACGGCGACTAACAACGAAAACATTTGCCTCAATTACATTACGTAGAGTTTCGGCCATTTCTTTGAAGTTAACAGGTTTCCCTGCCGCTCTTTGCAGCATTGCGTTGATCGTTCTAGTTTTAGTTAATAAATCCATTAATTCTTCCTCCTATGTGCTTCAAACAAAACATCATATTTTATTGTGTTTTTTTCTCTATTAAAAAACCTATTGGTTATTCACCCAAATCTCATTACCTATGATTAGAGGATAAATTGACTTAAGTCTTTATCTCTCGAAATGGCTCCAAGTTTCTCTTCTACATATTGAGGTGTTATCGTTATTTTTTCCAAAGTAACTTCCGGTGCCTCGAAGGACAAATCCTCAAGAAGCTTTTCAAGAATGGTATGCAATCGTCTTGCACCAATATTATCAGTATCTTGATTTACCTCAAATGCCACTTCTGCAATCTTACGAATAGCATCGTCAGAAAATTCAATTTGTATACCTTCAGTTTCCAATAATGCTTGATACTGTTTAATCAAAGCATTATCAGGCTCGATTAATATTTTCACAAAGTCATCAACTGTCAGTTTCGTTAATTCAACACGAATTGGGAAGCGACCTTGTAATTCCGGAATTAAATCAGACGGCTTAGCCATATGGAAAGCTCCGGCAGCAATAAACAGAATGTAGTCAGTCTTTACCGAGCCGTATTTTGTAACAACCGTTGACCCTTCTACAACTGGAAGGATGTCTCTTTGAACACCTTCTCGTGAAACGTCAGCAGATGAACCACCCGAATTCTTACTCGCAATTTTATCAATTTCATCGATAAAGATGATTCCTGATTGCTCAGCTCTTCTTACAGCATCACTCGTTACTTCATCCATATCGATTAATTTTTGCGCTTCTTCATTGGTCAGAACTTTTCTTGCTTCGCTTACAGTCAGCTTCCGTTTTTTACGGCGTTTTGGCATAAAGCTGCTCAAAGCATCTTGCATGTTCATACCCATTTGTTCCATTCCGGAGCCTTGCAACATATCAAACATAGATGGTTGCTGCTCCTCGACCTCTACCGTAACGACTTCATTTTCTAACGCTCCAGCTACAAGTTTCTCCTGGACCACTTTACGCTTTTCGTAATTGGATGCTTCTTCCTGAGTCTCTTGGTCTGTTTGATCGTTTTGTGTAGTGTTACCTCCAAAAAGCATCTCGAGAGGATTTTTGTAATTATTTGTTTTTTTCTTTGTCGGTACTAGCAAATCGACTAAGCGGCGGTTTGCATTTTCCTCAGCACGGTCTTTGACCTTCAGCATTTTTTCCTCTTTGACTAGACGAACCGAAGTCTCAACCAAATCACGGACCATCGATTCTACGTCACGTCCAACATAACCTACCTCGGTAAACTTTGTTGCCTCCACTTTGATAAATGGAGCTCCAACTATTTTAGCCATTCGGCGGGCAATTTCTGTTTTACCTACCCCTGTTGGTCCAATCATTAAAATGTTCTTCGGTACAATTTCCTCACGAAGCTCTTCAGCTAACAGATTTCTGCGATATCGATTCCGAAGCGCAACAGCTACTGCTTTTTTTGCGTCTTTTTGGCCGACAATATATTGATCGAGCCTTTCAACGATTTGACGAGGGGTTAACGTAGTCATCTTTCCCATACAATTAAGTCTCCTTTCGTTTAAAGCTCTTCAACAATAATATTGCCATTTGTATAAACACAAATTTCCGAAGCAATTTCTAATGCTGAACGGGCAATATCTCGAGCGTCTAGATGCTCTCCAGAGTATTTTTTCAAGGCGCGTCCTGCAGCAAGTGCATAATTTCCACCTGAACCAATTGCTAAAATTCCATCGTCAGGTTCAATCACTTCACCAGTACCTGATATTAAAAGCAGGTCTTGTTGATTCATGACAATCAGCATGGCTTCAAGACGCCTTAGAACTTTATCACTTCGCCATTGTTTCGCAAGCTCTACTGCAGCTCGTTGAAGATTGCCATTATATTCTTCTAGCTTTCCTTCAAACATTTCAAACAATGTAAAAGCATCTGCGACTGAACCAGCAAAACCAGCAATTACTTTTCCATTAAACAATTTTCTAACTTTTCTTGCTGTGTGTTTCATCACAACGGCATTACCAAATGTAACTTGACCGTCACCAGCCATCGCACATTTCCCATTATGGTGAACAGCAAATATCGTCGTTGCATGCAATTGAGACATGTACTAAACCCCTTTCTTCCTGTTTAAGCCCTAGGATGATGAGACATATACGTATCTTTTAGAAATTCCTTTGTAACATGTGTGTATATCTGAGTCGATGACAACTGTGAATGGCCAAGAAGTTCTTGGACAGTACGCATGTCTGCACCATTATTTAATAGATGCGTGGCAAAGGTATGACGGAGCATATGCGGATGAATTTTACCGTTTAAGGCTGAATTATCCATAATGGAATTCAATATTTTACGAACTCCCCGTGGTGTTAGTGGTCCTCCACGAAAATTCACAAATAAAATACCATGATCTTCTTTCGTATTAGTAAGGAGTTTATGTCGACCATGTTGTATGTATAACTCTAATGCATCATATGCAAAGCTTCCAAACGGAACATATCTTTGTTTTTTCCCTTTCCCATTGACAAGAACAGTCGATACAAACATATCCAAATCGTTTAAGGTAATTTTACATAATTCACTTACACGGATTCCAGTTGCATACAAAAGTTCTAATAGCGCTTTATTTCTTTGTCCAAGTGGAGTCGAAATGTCGCACCCTTTAAAAAGTTCGTCCAGTTCTGAGGCATAAAAAAAAGATGGTAAATGCTTTTCTATTTTTGGAATCGACACTAGCGAAAACGGATTATCATCAACAAGCTCTTCTCTAAGCATAAACTTATAAAAGCTTCGGAGGCATGATATTCTTCTAGCAACTGTTTTTCTCGCAAGCTTTTTTTCATATAGCTTTGTTAAATACAGTCTGATATCAGAATACTTTACATTTTCCAAGCCGATTATCGCTTGCTCATCCATGAACATAGCAAAATCTCTAATATCATGTTGGTAATGTTCAATTGTATATTCTGAACAATTCTTTTCAATTTGTAAATATTCAATAAATAACTTTAAAGAAACGTTCACATTTACAGCCATTTTAGTCACCTCACAAAGGCTTCTAAATATTATCATAATATAAAGGGGTTTACAAGAAACTTTACAAACTTTTCACAAAGTTCTGAATTGTTTCTAAGGCTCTGTTCGCAAGTTGTTCATATCTTTCTTTTTTACCTCTAATTTTCACAGGTAATTCCGGTAGCAAACCAAAGTTCGCATTCATTGGTTGGAATCTTTTTGGATTCGCTGTTGTAATATAATGCGCCATACTTCCAATTGCCGTAACTGCCGGAAATTCAACTGGCTCTTTCCCCTGAACTAATCTCGCTGCGTTCAAACCAGCAATCAATCCACTTGCCGCTGATTCAACATAACCTTCCACTCCAGTCATCTGTCCAGCAAAGAAAAGATCATTTCTAGCTTTTAATTGATAGGTCGCCTTAAGCACTTTAGGAGAATTCATAAATGTGTTGCGATGCATCACTCCATATCGGACGATTTCTGCTTGTTCAAGTCCCGGAATCAGTTGAATAACCTCTTTTTGCGGACCCCATTTTAAATGTGTTTGGAAACCAACGATATTATAAAGCGTACCTGCAGAGTCGTCTTGACGTAATTGCACAACAGCAAAAGGGCGTTTCCCAGTACGAGGATCCTCTAATCCAACCGGCTTCATTGGTCCAAATAGCATCGTTTTCTTGCCTCGACTTGCCATTACCTCAATCGGCATGCAGCCTTCAAAAAAGATTTCTTTTTCAAATTCCTTTAATGGAACCGTTTCAGCTGAAATTAATGCCTCGTAAAAACGATTGAATTCTTCCTCATTCATAGGGCAATTTAAATAGGCCGCTTCACCCTTATCGTATCGAGATTTCAAGTACACCTTATCCATATTTATGCTCTCTTTATCAATAATAGGCGCAGCTGCATCATAAAAATAAAAATATTCTTCTCCTGTCAATTCCTTAAGCTTTTGTGATAAAGCCTCACTAGTTAATGGTCCTGTAGCTATCACGGTAGGTCCCTCAGGAATTTCCGTCACTTCCTCGTTAATTACGGTTACATTCGGATGTTCTTTTACTAAGTTTGTTACGCGAGAAGCAAATTCATGACGGTCTACCGCTAAAGCTCCACCAGCTGGAACAGCACATGCATCAGCAGAACCAATAATAACAGAATCCAATATCCGCATTTCTTCCTTTAATACACCGACTGCATTAGTCAAAGTATTCGCACGTAATGAATTACTGCAAACAAGCTCTGCAAATTTATCCGTGTGGTGTGCCGGTGTTTGTTTTACTGGTCGCATTTCATATAGACGAACTTTAATCCCACGCTGGGCAATTTGCCATGCTGCTTCACTACCTGCTAATCCAGCACCAATTACATTAACAATTACTTCCATTATATTATTCCCCTTATTTTTGTATTTAGGTGAGGGTATTTCAACCAATACTACTTTACCCACAATCCTATCCATTTTACATCTCTTCATACGAAATTTTAATGAAAACTTTAATATTTAAGAAAAAAGCAATAATAAAATGATTTTTCCATAAAAAAGAGTGAGCACGATGCTCACCCTTACTTTTGTTGCTCTTCCTTGTAATCACATTTCGTACACTGAACTTGAACACCTTTTTTTAATTTCTTTTCCACTAGAATACTATCACATTTTGGACAATTTCGTGGTAAAGGTTTATCCCAAGATAGAAACTCGCATCCAGGGTATTGATCACAGCCATAGAAGATGCGGCGTTTTTTACTTTTTCGTTCAATGATGTTGCCTTCCTTACAGGTTGGACATTTCACCCCGATATCCTTAACAATCGGCTTTGTGTTACGACAATCTGGAAAATTACTACATGCCATAAACTTACCGTAACGTCCCATCTTAAATACCATCGGGCTATTGCAAAGCTCACAATCTTCGCCAGCAGGCTCATCTTTAATTTCAACCTTCTGCATTTCCACTTCAGCTTTTGCTAAATCCTTTTCGAAATTGCGATAAAATGCATCGATAATTTTAACCCAATCTACTTTTCCTTCTTCGATATTATCGAGGTTTTGTTCCATAGACGCGGTAAATTCAGCGTTTAAAATATCAGGGAAAAACTCACTGATTAGTTCCGTTACAATTTCTCCTAATTCGGTCGGAACAAAACGCTTGTTATCTAACGCCACATAGCCGCGTTTCTGAATCGTATCAAGGGTTGGAGCATAGGTTGATGGTCGTCCTATCCCTAATTCCTCAAGTGTTTTAACTAATCTTGCTTCGGTATAACGCGGCGGTGGTTGCGTAAAATGCTGTTTTGGTTCTAATTCCTTTTTTAATACTTTATCTTTAGGGTTTAGATCAGGCAGCATTTTTTCACGTTCTTCAGTCTGATCATCTGTTCCTTCAACATACACCTTCATGAATCCTG
The DNA here is from genome assembly GCF_902168435.1 of Bacillus marasmi. Lineage (GTDB taxonomy): Bacteria > Bacillota > Bacilli > Bacillales > Cytobacillaceae > Bacillus_BU > Bacillus_BU marasmi. Next base: position 254,482 of record NZ_LR656164.1, on the reverse strand, counting down.
GGAATTTAATTTTCGAGCCTGTTGCTCTGAAAATCACATCACCATTCTTCAAATCAACGCTCATCGTGTCCATAACAGCCGATGCCATTTGACTTGCTAAGAAACGTTCCCAAATTAATTTGTATAACCGAAGTTGATCTCTGGATAAAAACTCTTTCAGACTACTTGGTTCACGTAATGTACTAGTCGGGCGAATCGCTTCGTGGGCATCTTGTGCATTTGTTTGTTTCTTTTCCTTACGCTTTTCTGCCTGTAAATACTCATCACCAAAGGCTGTTTTAATATAATCGATCGCTTCCGTTTGAGCGACTTCTGAAACCCTAGTTGAATCGGTTCTCATATATGTAATTAGACCGACGGTACCTTCAGCACCAAGATCAATACCTTCATAGAGCTGTTGAGCTAGCATCATTGTCTTCTTAGCACGGAAATTTAACTTTCTGGCCGCTTCCTGTTGAAGTGAAGAGGTCGTAAATGGCAAGGCAGGATTACGTCTTCGCTCCTTATTCGTCACAGAATCAACGATGAAAGAATTGCCCTTTAGTCTTGCGAGCACAGCTTTAACATCATCTTCGGTTTTTAAATCAACCTTTTCGTTTTCAATGCCATAAAATGATGCAACAAAAGTTTCTTTACCCTTTAACAATTCAGCTGAAATGGTCCAGTATTCTTCAGGAACAAAATCCTTGATTTCCTTTTCCCGATCAATAATTAACTTTACTGAGACCGATTGTACCCGCCCAGCACTTAAACCTTTTTTGACCTTTTTCCAAAGTAATGGGCTGATGTTATAACCAACAAGTCGATCTAAAACACGTCTCGCTTGTTGAGCATCTACCAAATCCATGTTGATTGGACGCGGGTGCTTAAAGGACTCTGTAATGGCATCCTTGGTGATTTCATTAAAAACCACGCGACATTCAGAATTCACATCAACATTTAACGTATGTGCTAAATGCCAAGCAATCGCTTCCCCTTCTCTGTCGGGGTCGGCTGCGAGATAGATTTTTTTAGCTTTTTTTGCTGCTGTCTTTAATTCCTTCAAAACCGGTCCTTTTCCACGGATGGTAATGTATTTTAAATCATAGTTATAGTTTTCGTCTATCGTTACACCCATTTGGCTCTTCGGTAAATCACGCACATGGCCCATAGATGCTTTTACTTTATATTTTTTTCCAAGATACCGCTCAATCGTTTTCGCCTTTGCTGGTGACTCAACGATTACAAGATAATCTGACATCCAGTAGTCCTCCTTAGAGGGATTATTCGTAAATCTTTATTTCGAGATATAGGTTAAATAAATTAATCACTATTATTGAACAAATAAAATCAATTTGTCAATGTATAATTAATTAAAGAAAACGTTTTCACGTAAAGAACGAAAAAAAATTAATGATACACACGAGGAATATCTGTTGCAAAATGTATAACAGATTGGCAATAATTTCAACCTTTTTTATAAAAATAATTTAAAAAAGTCACTTTTTTGAATTATACAATCACTCAAAATAAATCATTCCATTAAATCAAAACGACAGTTCCTCCGTGATATCGACAGCAGTTTTGACAAGCTTCGCACCCTGTTGAATCAATTCATTTGTCCCATTGGATCCAGGATTTAAGATACTACCAGGTATTGCGAAAACCTCTCGACCTTCGTTGAGAGCATAATTTGCCGTAATTAATGAGCCACTCTTCTTTTCCGCTTCGACAATTAATGTTCCACAAGTGATTCCGCTAATAATCCGGTTTCTTAACGGAAAATGCCATCGTTCTGGTCTTGTGTCTGGTGGGTACTCAGATATTATCAAATGACTGTTCATCATCGTTTCAGCCAATTTTTGATTTTCCTTAGGATATAAATGATGGAAGCCACCGGCAATAACAGCGATCGTTTTTCCTCCACAGTGTATTGCCGTTTTATGACTAATCGTGTCAATTCCTTTGGCAAGTCCACTCACAATCGCAAAGCCGGACAGAATCAAATCAGGAAATAGTAGTTGGATTGCCATCCTTCCATAGTCCGTGGCTTGCCTCGAACCGACAACCGCCAATTTTTTAGGATGATGTAATAAATCTATTTTTCCTTTCGCATATATTACCCAGGGCGGCTGGTAGGTTTCCTTAAGGAGTTTAGGATATTCTTCGTCAAAAATAGTAATTGGAAAGATGTTATTCTGTTCATAGCTGTCAATAAACGAGAGAGTGCGATTAATTTGAAGATTGCTGTAGGGTATAGAGCGGGTTGGGAGATGATAATGTTGTTTTAATTCAGCGGTGGTGAAATCGTTTACATTTGATAAGGTTGGGTCTGATTGTAATATGTGGAATAGAGTATTCCAGCCGACTCCCTTCCAATGATGAAGCAAAAGGAGCTTTCGTTTAAATAAATCCATATCCATAACATGACCTCCAAGTGAAAATGTTCACAAAATATTCAAAAATATAATTGTGACCTGGAATAAAAAAGATAGGAGTAGAGGATTTTTAACACGAGGATAAGAGGAGACTTACTTAGGGAAGAAGAAATCTTCGCCAAATAAGTCATCCTCTCAACTGTTATTAATAGAAGCTTGTAAGTTCAAATTGCTTACAAAACCATTAAAAGCTCTAACTCTCTTTTAATGAGTTCGACACTTTTCGTATAAATCCTTTTCTTTTAACACTTCAATTAAAGTTTCACCCATTACAGATGGCGTGTCTGCTACTTTAATTCCGCATTCATTCATGACGCGAATTTTTTCATCAGCCGTACCTTTACCGCCTGAAATAATCGCACCAGCATGTCCCATTCGTTTACCTGGAGGAGCTGTACGTCCACCAATGAATCCTACAACAGGCTTAGTCATGTTTGCTTTAATCCACTCAGCAGCCTCTTCTTCAGCAGTACCGCCAATTTCACCAATCATGATGACCGCATAAGTTTCAGAATCTTCATTGAAAGCGCTTAATACATCGATGAAGTTTGTCCCGTTTACAGGGTCTCCACCAATTCCAACCGCTGTTGATTGACCAATTCCAGCTTGAGTTAATTGGTGTACAGCTTCATATGTTAGTGTACCAGAGCGTGAAACTACACCTACATGACCTTTTTTGTGGATATAGCCCGGCATGATACCGATTTTACACTCATCTGGAGTAATAACACCCGGACAGTTTGGACCGACTAGGCGAGTTTTCTTGCCTTCCATATAGCGTTTTACTTTTACCATATCCAATACAGGAATGTGTTCAGTAATACAAATAGCAAGGTCAAGCTCTGCTTCAACAGCTTCTAAAATAGCATCCGCAGCAAATGGTGCCGGAACGTAAATTACGGAAGCGGTTGCACCAGTCGCCTCAACGGCTTCTTTCACTGTATTAAATACAGGAACTCCTTCTACTTCTGTACCACCTTTACCAGGTGTTGTTCCACCAACGATTTTTGTACCATACTCAAGCATTTGTTTCGTATGGAATAATGCAGTTGAACCTGTAATACCTTGCACAATGACTTTTGTATCTTTATTGATATATACGCTCACGTGAATTCTCCCTTCCTAATCCTAATCCTAATTCGATACTAAGGAAACGATTTTTTGGGCTCCATCAGCCATCGATTCCGCTGCGATGATATTTAATCCTGACTCACTCAGGATTTTCTTGCCAAGGTCAACATTTGTTCCTTCCAAGCGAACAACAAGCGGTACTTCAAGTCCAACCTGTTTCGCCGCTTCAATGACACCTGTAGCAATAACATCACATTTCATAATTCCACCAAAGATATTAACAAAAATACCTTTAACGTTCGGATCAGAAAGGATGATTTTAAACGCTTCTGTTACTTTCTCAGCAGTTGCGCCGCCCCCAACATCAAGGAAGTTTGCGGGTTCGCCGCCATAATATTTGATGATGTCCATCGTTGACATCGCAAGACCTGCTCCATTCACCATACAACCGATATTTCCGTCTAAGGAAACATAGCTAAGGTCATATTTAGAAGCTTCAATTTCTTTTGGATCTTCTTCATCAAGATCACGATATTCTAATACGTCTTTTTGACGGAATAAAGCGTTTGCATCAAAGTTTAATTTGGCATCCAAAGCCATTACTTTGCCATCACCTGTCACAACTAAAGGATTGATTTCCGCAATAGAGCAATCCTTTTCTATAAAGGCTGTGTACAAGCCAAGCATAAATTTCACTGCTTGATTTACGAGTTGGTTAGGAATATTAATGTTGAACGCAATGCGGCGCGCTTGGAAAGCTGTTAAGCCGACAATTGGATCAATTTCTTCCTTAAAGATTTTCTCAGGAGTTTTTTCTGCAACCTCTTCAATTTCTGTTCCGCCTTCTTCTGATGCCATTAATACTACGTGTGAAGTCGCACGGTCTAATACTAAACCTACATAGTATTCTTTCTTAATGTCGCAGCCTTCTTCAATAAGTAAACGTTTTACTTCTTTTCCTTCTGGTCCAGTTTGGTGTGTGACTAAAGTTTTGCCTAGTATTTCGTTTGCATATGTACGAACTTCATCTAGGTTCTTTGCTACCTTAACGCCACCTGCTTTACCGCGGCCGCCAGCATGGATTTGTGCTTTTACGACACAAACTTTTGTCTCTAATGTTTTTGCTGCTTCTACTGCTTCTTCAACTGAAAAAGCCACTTTCCCATTCGGTACGGATACCCCGTATTGTCTGAGGATTTCTTTCCCTTGATACTCATGGATATTCATTTCCCATCCTCCTATCAAACTCTTAAAAAATAGACTGCGTGAAACCATTTTATCTAAAATAGTGTTCCCATGTCTAACAATATAACATAAAAGTTCATAAATTTGTTATAATTTTCTGAAATTTTTAATAATATTAATATTTTAAATATTGAAAAAATATGTTAATAGGAAATTTCCACATAAATGAGGCCTGACTCTATCTTCTAAAAATAGTATTTTAGACGAGGCATTGCTACATTTTCAATAACAATCTGTGGGAATTATTAATAGTGGCTTTGTTGCTTAGGGATGTTTCTAGAGCATTCGATACTATTTGGTATTGTTACCGTTTAACGCGAAAATTTACTCCAATGGTAACCATTGCTCTTGTATGGTTACCTTGCACCTCGATATTTTGTTCCATCGGTAACTATAGCTCTTGTATGGTTACCGTGCACCTCGAAAATTTGCTCTAATGGTAACCATTGCTCTTGTATGGTTACCGTGCACCTCGAAAATTTGCTCTAATGGTAACCATTGCTCTTGTATGGTTACCGCGCACCTCAAAAATTTGCTCTCATGGTAACAATTGCTCTTGTATGGTTACCGTGCACCTCAAAAATTTGCTCCAGTGGTAACCATTGCTCTTGTATGGTTACCGTGCACCTAAAAAATTTGCTCCAGTGGTAACCATTGCTCTTGTATGGTTACCACTCAACTCGATTTTCCGCTCCAATGGGAACCATTGCTCCTGTATGGTTACCACTCAACTCATAATCGCCATGTGCGGGTTCGATTGCGATTCTATCGTTCCAGCAACATTCACTCTATTAAAAAAATGGGAACAATTAGCTTATGTAGTCCTTAATCGGCGCAAAGCTTTTGCGGTGATATGGAGTGATTCCAACTACCTGTAACGCATCCATGTGTTCCTTTGTGCCATAGCCCATATTACTCGCAAATCCGTAGTCTGGGTATTGTTCATGAAGCTCCTTCATCATTCTATCTCGAGTGACCTTGGCAACGATGGAAGCTGCGGCAATCGAAATACTCTTAGCATCACCCTTAATAATTGCTTCATATGGATAGGGGGTCGTTAATTTCATCGCATCGATTAGCAAGTAATCTGGCTTCGTTGAGAGCCCAGCAATACTTGTTAACATCGCTTTTTTCGTTGCTTCATAAATATTGATTTGGTCAATTTCCTCAGCAGAAATAATCCCAACTTGATAGGCAACCGCTCCAGTGATGATTTGCTCATATAATTCTTCACGTTTTTGCTCAGATAGCTTTTTAGAGTCGTCCAATCCTGGCAAATAAATATTTTCTGGTAAAATGACTGCTGCAGCCACGACTGGACCAGCCAGTGGTCCTCGTCCAACTTCATCTATTCCAGCAATGTTTTGAAATCCTTGTTTCCGGAGTTTCTGTTCATACTGGCTCATCTCTTGGAACTTTTGCTGAAGCATTTTTGCATGATCCTGTTGTTTTTGCCACCTTGCTAAAAGTTGTTGAACCCCTTTGCGGTCATCCTCTTTTAGTATTTTTATAAAATCGTTCAGTTCATTTTCTTGTATATTTTTTAATCGCTTTTCAATTTGACTGATTGTTAATTTCCCCAAACCACATGTCACACCCTTAAAAATCAAAATTCAAATTTCATTATACTAAAAAAAGAAGGGATATATTAGTTTTTATTGAATTTGTTAAATTAGGAAAAAGGAGGCCTGATATGATACATAAAGAAAGAACGAAACCTCGAATTCTCCTCTTCAATGAAGCGATACTAGGTAGAATTCATCCAAATCACCCCAAAATCCCATTCATTCTAGACAGCATTAGTAGGCATGAAGCAGGTTATGCTGGAGAGCGAAAACTTGATTATTACCTGGAGCAACTCCCTCAACATTACTACAATATCCTTAACGATCTCCGCCTACATAATGGTCACACTTTCTTTCAACTTGATTCCGTCCTGTTAACATTTAAATATATCCTTTTAGTAGATTCCAAAAACATTGCAGGGAAATTAAACTTTGACCACCAGTTCGATCAATTAATTCAAAATGATGAAACTACATATGAAAACCCACTTCTTCAAGGTAAACTTCATGCTCGCGATATGCAGCAATGGCTTTTGACACATCAGATTCCTTTGGTTCCGATTGAATACTTAGTGGTTTTAACTAATAAAAACTGCCTGATTCAGTCAGTTGATGATCCCGCTACTCAATTTCGTGTCTGCCGCGGACGAAGTGTCATCGGGCGCATTGAAGGAATGACGAATCAATATGCCAATGCTCCTATTGTGTTTACCTCTGAACAGTGCCAACGACTTATCGAGCTATTTTTGGAGAAGCATATTGATCCAACTTACGATATTGAAAAAATCCACAATATTTCTCGGTCAGAAATTAAACCCGGTGTTCATTTTCCAACCTGTCAACATCTAGGTTGCATTTATAAAAGGGGTAAATGGATTTGCCCAAAATGTGGCTGCGAATCCGACCGGGCTCATTTGAAAGCTCTGCGTGATTATTACTTGTTGTATGGCCCCTCGATTACCAATCAACAGTTTTGTGAGTTTTTACAATTCCCATCAATGGATCTTTCCTATAAAAAACTGATTTCCTTGAATTTGCCTAGCACTGGCCCAAAAAAGACAAGAATCTATCAGCTTAGTTGGGACATTCTTCAGGAATGAAAAATTTTATCCGACGAATTTTGGTGTTTATCCACCGTTTTGGGGTGTTTATCCGACGAATCTTGCTGTTTATCCGACGTTTTTTGAAGTTTATCCGACGAATTTGGCCATTTATCCGATTTTCGACACAATTCGACACATTTTCAGCAGCTCAAATCCACCAAACTTTCAGCTCAAAAAAAAGAACCAATTCTCGACTTTAATCGAGTTTTGGTTCTAATTCACTGTTTTGATCTGCCTCTTCCGAAGGGCTATTAAGGTCGCTCGGTTTTTCAAATGATAGCTTTCCTAGCTTTTCGGTTCGAAGCTCACGAATGACCAGCTCGGCCACTTTATCGTAGTCAACTTCACCACGGCCCGCAAGACAGCCACGATTTCGACCTACCACATCGAAAAGTTCAATTGTTTCTTCCGGTACCACCTCGAGTTTAAAACGTTCTTTGAGGCGCTCTGGGTATTCTTTTTCCATATAACGCAATGCGTAATTGGCAAGGTCATGCATATTTAATAGAGTATCTTTAATTGCGCCAGTAACCGCTAGCTTTAAGCCAACATCCTGATCATCGAATTTCGGCCAAAGAATTCCTGGAGTGTCAAGGAGTTCAAGCTCTTTACCGACCTTAATCCACTGCTGCGCCTTCGTAACACCAGGTGTATTACCGGTTTTGGCGATGTTCTTTTTTGCCAAGCGATTAATCAGCGTTGATTTACCCGCATTAGGAATACCAACAATCATGGCACGTATTGCACGAGGTCTAATCCCTTTTGCTTTCATGCGGTCAAATTTCTCACTGAGAATCTTTTTGGCTTCGGCCACAATCTCCTTCATCCCTACTCCTGCCTGTGAGTTTATCGCTAAGGCAGAAACACCCTGAGCCTTAAAATACTGAATCCATTGATTAGTGACGTCCTTGTCTGCCATATCCGCTTTATTCAGTAATACTAATCTTGGTTTATGCTGAATGATCTCGTCAATCATTGGATTTCGTGATGAAAAGGGAATCCGCGCATCAACGAGCTCAAAGATTATATCAACTAATTTTAGCTTTTCCGTTACTTCACGGCGTGCTTTCGCCATATGTCCGGGGAACCATTGAATCGTCATATCTGTCACCCCTTTTGATAAAATAGTTCTAGTTTTCGATTAATACCATTATGCAAGATGGCATTTGCTTCATTATTATTTTACAATTTGCATATCCTTAATCGGCCAATAAAGGATGTTTGTTTTACCAAGCACCTTTTTCATTGGAATGGTACCGATATGACGTGAATCCTTACTGTAACGGCGATTGTCACCCATTACGAATAACTCGCCTTCTGGCACTTTTGTTTTACCGATTTTTTCTTGCAAAGTGAAAGGTTCTGTAAGAGGTCCATCGATTACTGCCTTTTTGTACTCAGCAAGATACGGTTCTTCGTACGATTTACCATTCACGTATAGTGTATCATCCCTATATTCAATTTCATCACCAGGTAGACCGATTACACGCTTGATGTAATCCTTGCCTTCAGGAGCGTGGAATACGATTATATCAAATCGATCAGGTTCACCAATTTTATAACTAAATTTATTGACGATCATCCGGTCTTGATTATGTAGCGTTGGCATCATCGATAATCCATCAACTACTATAGGTGCAAATAAAAATGTACGGATAATTGCTGCTAATATCACTGCGATTACTAATGCTTTTGTCCATTCCCAAAGTTCGTTTTTCTTCCTAGTCATTGTTTCCCCACCAATCTCCAACTAAAGAATGTCTGTACATCATTATTTTACATAAGTTAGTAATAATTAACACAAATGGATTAATATTTTTAAGAAAATTTTTCCTAGGGTTAAGAATTTTATTACAAAAATAGGGGCTTGAATATCCCAAGCCCCCGATTCTTGCTATTATCGAATTTCTTTGATACGAGCTTTTTTACCACGTAGTGCACGTAGGTAGTAAAGTTTCGCACGGCGTACTTTACCGCGACGTAGAACTTCAAGCTTCGCAATTTTAGGTGTGTGTACAGGGAATGTACGCTCAACGCCTACACCGTAAGAAATCTTACGAACTGTAAAAGTTTCGCTGATTCCACCACCACGACGCTTAATTACAACACCTTCAAAGATCTGAATACGCTCACGAGTTCCCTCGATAACTTTAACGTGTACACGTACAGTATCACCAGGACGGAACGCAGGAAGATCAGAACGAAGTTGTTCTTTAGTAATTTCATTGATTAATGCTTGCATCGTATTCAACTCCTCCCACAGATGCTCTTGCACTCCTTCTAAATGATGCAGCGGAACATCGTTATCAAGACAATAGACTTTACAGTCCAAGTCACAAAAAATATCTTATCATAAATAGTACCCAATCGCAATAGTTATTCCTGTTGTTTTTTAAACTCATCCAGCCATTTTTGCTGTTCCACTGTTAATTCTACTTTTTCAAGTAAATCAGGGCGACGCAAATAGGTTCGACGCAACGATTCCTTTCTGCGCCATTCTTCAATCAGTCGATGATTTCCAGAAACTAATACATCAGGCACCTTCATTCCGCGGAAATCTGCCGGTCTCGTGTAATGAGGGTGCTCCAAGTAACCGGTACTGAATGAATCCTGCTGATGCGACTCTTCGTTTCCTAGCACACCAGGAAGGAGTCTGACAACACTATCAATAATCACCATTGCGCCAAGTTCACCACCGGTAAGCACGTAATCACCTATCGAGATTTCATCTGTGATCAAATGCTCCCGGATCCTTTCATCATAGCCCTCATAATGACCGCAAATGAAAATCAAATGCTCTTCTTTTGCAAGCTCTTCTGCCTTTTGTTGATCAAAGCGTTTCCCTTGCGGACAAAGCAAAATAACCCGTGGCTTAACCTGTTGCTGGTCAGCCTTGGTTAGTTCTTTCACTGCATCGAAAATCGGCTGGGGCTTTAAAACCATACCCGCACCGCCACCATATGGATAATCATCAACGGTTTGATGCTTATTATCGGAAAACTGGCGAAAATTAATTGGATTATAGGTCACAGCCCCAGCATCAGCCGCTTTCTTTAATATCGATTGTGAGAACACGCCTGTGAACATTTCTGGAAAAAGCGTGAGAACATCAATTTTCATCATGACAGGAGTCCTTCCATCGGTTGGATTAAGATGATTTTCTCCTTTACGTCAACCTTTTTTACGATTTGTTCAATATATGGAATTAATATATCCCGGCCGCCATTTTTTGGTTTTATCACCCAAACATCATTTGCACCAGGTGTTAATATTTCTGTAATTTTACCAATTTCTTCGCCATCTACCGTGAATACTGCGCAGCCGACGATTTCATGAAAATAAAATTCCCCTTCATCTAACGCACCTAGCTGACTTTCGGGAACCTTCAATACTCCGTTCTTAAATTTTTCAACCTCATTGACATTTTCAAAGCCATCGAAGGTCAATAAATCAAAGTTTTTATGAGTACGATGTGTTTTTACAAGCAATTCTAGGGGTTCTTTTGATCCTTCTAAAAATAAAAACAGTGTATTCCCTGGTTTATATCGCTCATCCGCAAAATCTGTTTTTGAAATAATTCGGACTTCGCCTTTGATACCGTGAGTGTTTACGATTTTACCTACATTAAACCATTTCTCCACTTTTCTGTTCACCTCTCTCTTATTTCCGTGACAATGCCATCTTTTACGATAATCGTCGAACCAGCAAGATGGTCATCCCACCTGTCTCCGACATTTATGTCAACAAGAGCTTGTACCTCTCGTTCCTTTAGTTCGCTTCCTAATGGTAGGTTATGTAATTGTTGTAGTTGAAAATCAGCCAACTTGATTTTTTCTTGGCGGGCTTGGATTTCTTTGTCAAAATGAGTGATTAAGCTGGTAGGCTGAAATTTTTTTGTTTTTTCTAGTTTTTTCATTTCAAAACGGAGCTGGTCGCATTCTTTTTGGTACTGCAGTTTTTTGGATTGGTATTTTTCGAATAACTCTGTTTTGCTTTTTTCTGTTAAAACCTGTTTGACAATAACCGTTTGCAGCAGTTTCATTGCAATACCTCGCCTCCAGTTTTTCTTGTCTAGCTGCAGCGCCTTGGGGCTCGGGGTCACAAGCCAAATCCCTCCAGAGACTAACGTCTCTTGCGTGATTCGTCTTGTGCCTGTCGCCCCTGACCAAGCCGCTTCCGCTTTTCTTGTCTAGCTGCAGCGCCTAGGGGCTCGGGGTCACAAGCCAAATCCCTCCAGAGACTAACGTCTCTTGCGTGATTCGTCTTGTGCCTGTCGCCCCTGACCAAGCCGCTTCCGCTTTTCTTTTTTTCCATACGAAAAAAGGAGGGAATGCCCCTCCTTATTCTGAGATTTCTAAAAAAATCTTTTTCTGTTGTGATGATCCTGCTGCATAAACTACGGTTCTAATTGCCTTCGCAACGCGCCCCTGCTTTCCAATTACCTTTCCCATATCGGTTTTGTTAACTGAAAGCTTATAGGTTACGCGCTGATCCTCTTCAATGACGTCAACGTTGACGTCGTCCGGAAAATCAACAAGGGGCTTAACGATCGTTTCAATTAGTTGTTTCATAAGAATCTCGAATTACTTGCTGTTTTTCACATTATGGAATTTTTCCATAATGCCTTGGTTAGAGAAAAGGTTACGAACTGTATCAGAAGGTTTTGCACCTGTTTGTAACCATTTAAGAGCTAATTCTTCATTGATATCAACGATCGCTGGATTTGCAACTGGGTTGTAAGTTCCAACTACTTCAATGTAACGTCCATCACGTGGTGAACGAGAATCTGCTACTACAATACGATAGAAAGGAGATTTTTTAGCTCCCATACGTTTTAAACGAATTTTTACTGCCATTTTAAATAAGCACCTCCGAATAGTATCACACAAGATAATATATTACCAATGAATAAAAAGTTTGTAAAGTGTTTTTTCTTAACACCTAAAAATTGGCTAAACAGATTAGCCGAAAGGGTTAAATGGTAGCTTGAAGCCGCCTTTTTTCTTCCCTTTTTGTTGCATGTTTGTCATTTGTTTCATCATTTTTTTCATGTCTTCAAATTGCTTTAAGAGGCGATTTACATCAGGAACCGATGTTCCGCTACCTTTAGCAATCCGTTTTTTGCGATTTGCATTAATGATTTCAGGATTGATTTTTTCTGCCTTAGTCATTGACTGGATAATCGCTTCGACATGAGAAATTTGCTTTTCATCAATTTGAACATTGTTTAAGCCTTTAATCTTATTGGCGCCAGGCAACATTTTTAAAATGTCCTCAAGCGGTCCTAGATTTCGGACTTGTCCAAGCTGATCAAGGAAATCATCTAAAGTAAAAGAGGCTGTGCGCATTTTTTGCTCAAGCTCTTTAGCTTTTTCTTCATCAACGCTAGATTGCGCTTTTTCAATCAGCGTCAGCACGTCACCCATACCAAGAATTCTTGATGCCATACGTTCAGGATGGAATGGCTCTAGGGCATCCATTTTTTCACCAAGACCGACAAATTTAATTGGCGTATTGGTAACCGAACGGATTGAAAGGGCTGCACCACCACGGGTATCACCATCAAGTTTGGTTAATACTACACCAGTTAGACCAAGTGTTTCATTAAAGCTTTGAGCCACATTAACGGCATCCTGACCAGTCATCGCATCAACGACAAGGAAAATTTCATCCGGTTTGGAAAGCTCTTTAATTTGCTTCAATTCATCCATCAGGTTTTCATCAATATGTAGTCGACCTGCTGTATCGATGAGCACATAATCATGATGCTCTTCCTTTGCTTTCGCAATCCCTTGCTTGGCGATTTCGACAGGACTAACCTGGTCTCCCAGAGAAAACACTGGCATGTTTAGCTGTTTCCCAAGCGTTTCTAGCTGTTTAATCGCTGCTGGTCGATAAATATCTGCTGCGACAAGCATCGGTTTTCGATTGTATTTTTTGCGCAATAAATTTGCAAGTTTTCCAGTGGTTGTCGTTTTACCTGCACCTTGCAAACCAACCATTAAAATAACGGTTGGTGGACGGTTTGATACAGCAATTTTACTTTGCTCTCCACCCATTAGCTCGGTTAATTCTTCTTTAACGACTTTAATGACCTGTTGACCTGGTGTTAGGCTTTTCAGTACTTCCTGGCCTTGTGCACGCTCACTAACTTTTTTGACAAAATCCTTTACTACTTTAAAGTTAACGTCTGCTTCTAGGAGAGCAAGACGGACTTCGCGCATCATTTCCTTAACATCAGCTTCGGAAACTTTTCCTTTACCACGAATCTTTTGAATCGTATTTTGCAGTCGGTCGGCTAATCCTTCAAATGCCATTTTCTTTGCCGCCCCCTAATCTAGTTTTTCGATTTCGGCAATTGCTGAAAGCAACTCCTGTTTAGACGGAGTGTCTGTTGCCAGCAGTTCTTTAATATGAGCTAGAAGTGTCTTACGCTCTTGGAATTTATTGAATAATGATAGCTTCTCCTCATATTCCTCTAGCATTGCTTCTGTTCGCTTAATATTATCATACACTGCCTGCCGGCTTACGTCATACTCTTCAGCAATTTCTCCAAGGGAAAAATCATCTAAATAATATAGGGACATATAGCTGCGCTGCTTTGGTGTTAACAACGATTGATAAAAATCATACAGGTAATTCATGCGTGTTGTTTTTTCAAGCATCGCCGATCCCCCTTGTTAAGTGAAAAGCCTTTACAACGTAGTTTACACAAAAAAGGCGTATGATGTCAAGATACGCCTGATTTTTCATGTGACAAACTAGCAATCTTTTATTTTATCGTACGTCTCTTTATTACATATCACAAACATTTTTGCCCCTTCAGCAATTCGTTCATTTGATCGTCTGGCAATATCGAGATTGCTACCATCTGATATTAACGTTGCTCCCAATTCAAAAAGCTCCATTGCCGCCTCTTTATACGTTTTCCAATGGGGCTTTTTATTGATTTCATATAAATTCTCTTCATCTGCATTACTGAGTAACTTTTTAAACAAACGACTGGAACCTGGATAGATAGCAGCCTGGGCCATCAATTTTGACACGGATTCCTTGGATAATACAAATTCATCGACCTTTGCATATTCAAATAATGAAATATGGTGCTCCTTCATAATTTCAACAATTGTATAAATATTCTTGTTATAATGCTTTGAAATTGATTCCACTCTTGAGGCAATTAGCAATGTTTTTCCGTCAGCGAATTCGGATAATTCAATCCGTTCATCTGTAAAAATCGAGACAGATTTCGACTCGAGAATATTTGCTTTTAGCAGCACTTCTTCTGAGGCAGGGTCGCCACTGATAAAATGAACACGTTCATGGTCAATAGGGCATTTATTAGCATTATCGATTATGACAATGTCAGATTTGGTTTCAGTACAGATGATTTCTTCAAGTACATTTGTCATTTTCTCTTTAGAAGAGCCTATTAAAATGTAATGATCGGACCCGGAATATTTCAATTTCCCTTCCTCCTTGAGTTTACGATACAAACTAAAGCTTTCAAAAATCTTCCCAATTATTAAACCCATTGCGCCAATTCCTAATGTATACATCAATAGCATCGTAAATAAGCGTCCCCAAAAACTCGTTGGATAAAAATCGCCATAGCCTACTGTTACAATCGTTGTCATTGTCCACCAGAGTGCATCAAAATAACTCGGGAATGTTTCAGGTTCAAACAATTTAATGATGAAACTGCAGCCCAATATCATTAAAAATGTAATGCCTAATAACTTTTTTAAAGCAACCTTACTAAGCTTGGAAAAAATTTTATGTAAAATCCACATAGTAACCCTCCGTTACTCGAGTTTTACTTCATTCCAATCGGTAAAAAATAAGATAGATTGTCCGTAATTCGATTCCCAATTCTTAAGCCCATTCCACTAGGATGTCCGTTAATTAAAAAACTACCAATAATCCAATGTCCAGTTTGCTGACCTTTTTCAGAACAAAACTGAGTAGTTGGTAGCTCGATATAGCGTTGATAGATTGGGGTGAAGCCAGTATATGTTGTTTGAGAATCAGCTAGAAGTAAATGACCGCTACCATCATAAATTTCAACAGTATCACCTTCGCGGCCAAAGGATGGTTTTTTCACGAAAGATTGAGCGTTACTAAGAAAGTAATCAGGTTCAAGATATGTCGGAAGAAAATGCTCTTCAATCCATTCGTGCTCTATTTCAGAAAAAAAAGAATTACGTTCTTGATGCAGCCCCCAAATGACAGCTTGAACTGCTTTATTTTGCAATAAAAAGGCGGAAGGTGGATTAATCATTTTCAATTTGTTCATCTGAACTAACTCCAATAGCCATAGACCAATTGGATTTCCCTCATCATCTTGATCCTGTATTAAATTTTCAATCGGGAAAGTTTGACGGTATAACAGATCGATTTTATTACCCATATCATCGTATAGGCCCGATCCTCTTATAATCTGAAGATGATGGAGCGGGACAAAGCGAGAAGGTAAATGACAGATTTGTTGAAGGTAGCGCGTTGTATTAAAATCCTCCACATGGTCATCATGGGCAGTAAAGACAATATGACAGGGTTTACTAGTGTCGAGATGAGCTGAAATACTTGCTTGCACTTCTTTAGCGAGCAACATTTCCATTCCAGTATTCGGATTGCCTAAACCAAATTCCTTACACAGCATTCCATTTACAGAGAACACTTCCTTAATAAAGGTCGGTGTATCAGCATTGATTTCTATGCATTTGATGGAACCACCTGTGTAAACAAGGTCCAGCCTCGAAATCACACTTTCAGACGTGAGCGGTGCTAAACGAATAAAGGAGAGAGTTTCACGCGGGAAACCCATCTCCACTAAAATATCATCCTCAACATTGCGCAGTAATTTTGCTATTTTAAAATAAATCCTGCCAATTCGCAACGTTGCTAAGCGGACTTGGTCAACAAACTCATGATTCGCTCGATACACATCATACAACGCATATTCTTCCCCATAAAGATCAGGCCAAAAATTCTCCATTTTTTCGTAAAAATGCTTTCGATTTTGGTGATAGGTAGATTGGAACATGTGAGTACTCCTTCTATTCGGCCTCAATTTCTTTCACATACACGACGTAAACACCGCGATCTTCGTCAATTTCCGTTGAAGTTGTATACATCTGACCAACAAATGGAATATCGACGACATCCTTTAATAAAAAGCGAATCACTTCAAAATGTGAATCACATGGGCGGACATGAAGCAATCGATAATTTTCTTCAGGCAGTGAACTACGGAACTCTACATTCATACCTTTACCGCGATAGCTTTGTTCATCTGGTAACTGATGATTTGGCCCCATTTCTTCAAGCACAAGGATTTCTTCATTGCCTTGCATTTCGTTAGACATCAATTGATATTGAATCCCTTTCAAAATGAAATAGGTGCACAATTGGCGGGCGTAAATTTCATCGACGCCTACCTGAGGGACCTGATATTCATAAAATGGTTCATATTCTTCGTTACCTCGATCAATAAAATAGGTAAGCTTACGCACCGCATTCACCTCCGAACGGTATTCTTAGTATGTTAAGCACTTTGCTACAACCCAACCTACAGCTAGCGAAAGGGAGAAAAGCATGACACCGACAGCGCGGTTATCTTCTTTTATCGCATTTTCAATGCTAAAACGAATCGTTAACACTTCGGCTAAAATAAAGCAGATGATTTGGGCAATAATCCCAACTGCGCCCCAAACCGCCATATCAAGCAGGTCCAATGAGTTTTCTGCAGCAGAACCAAGCACGATTGCTAATCCAACCACTTTTCCACCTAGCGAAAGGGCTGCTGTTACATTCTTCTGGGCAATAAGTTGAAATTCTCTAACCTTTGTTGTTGAAATTTCAAAAAGAAATACTCCGACCAACAATAATCCTAGTGAGACTAGTAAGTACAATCCAAAATTTATATATAAGTCCATTTTCAATCCTCTTTTCCTGAAGTTTATCCTCCAAAGCTTTTTGAACCGCTGCCAAAACCTTTACTAGCTTTTCCACCTTTGAAAGAACTACTTTTCTTGTATTTGGCATAAGCTTTATTGTTATACAATGATGATTTGGAACTATAGTAGCTTCCGCCATAGTAGTAGTGTCCGTAGTAACCAGAATATTCATCGTCACATTCCCAAACACCATCATCGTAATCCCATTCCCATTCGTCGCAATCGTAATCATCTGGCTCCGGCGGTAAATCACTGTCTCCACAGCCTGCTAGTCCAATTACTAATGCAGTTGATGAGATTCCGGCAATAATTTTATTAGTCTTATTCATACAAATCCTCCCCTCTGAAAGAAAAGCGCAAGCGCCTTACTCAGCGCACGACAGGACTGAAGCCCTTCCGACCGAGATAAAGGAAACACGATGAGCACGTGAGTAGCAAATCGATGTTGACTTATCGCAGGGAGGAAGGGTGAAGTCCACTAGTCGCTAGGCGCTTGCGCTAGACACTAAAAATATCCTTCATTATTTTATCATGAAAATTTTCCTTTGATTACTAAAAATTAACAAAAAAAAAGAAACTGGGACAGAACTAAATCATTCGCTATTAAAACCGAATGATTTTTATGAGGGACTATATTAAAGTTCAGTGTTGATTTTCATGTAGGTATGAGAATCTAAATAAGAGTAGAATTTCCTCTTATTGTATGTAAGGGGGGCTAAATGAGCTGAAATAAGAGTAGATTTTCCGCTTAACTACTCCCCAAAAGACAAAATCAACTGATTTTTATGAAATAAGCGAAAAAACTCCCGTTATTATAATGGAAATATGCGTCTTTTCCAAAATAAGCGTAATTCTTCCACTTATTTTCAAACACAAGGAAATCAACATTCGGGTTAACAAACCCTCAAGCAAAAAAACTGCACTTAATGTGTGATCCAATCCACATTTATTTCAGGGTAGCTCTATAGAAAAAGGAATTAAAAAATCGAACTATTAGGAAATTCTAAGTTAGAATTTCCTAATAGTTCGGTATTTTGTTTAGCTGAAAAACTTATGTCCCAGCCTCATTAATTTATTTACATAGAAAATCTTGTCTATTCTTCCTCTTCAACCTGATTGGCGAATAATCCATAAACATATTGTTCTGCATCAAATTTCTGAAGGTCATCCATTTTTTCACCGAGTCCAACAAATTTAACCGGAATGTTTAGCTCATTTCGGATCGCCAAAACGATTCCACCTTTTGCCGTACCATCAAGCTTAGTCAGCACGATTCCACTTACATCGGTTGCTTCTTTAAATGTCTTAGCCTGTATCATCGCATTTTGACCTGTTGTCGCATCCAGTACTAACAACACTTCATGAGGAGCACCCGGGATTTCTCGTTCAATTACACGTTTAACCTTTTCTAGCTCTTTCATGAGATTGACTTTATTTTGAAGTCGGCCAGCTGTGTCACAAAGTAGAATGTCAGCTTTACGAGCTTTGGCAGCCTGAATCGCGTCGTACATAACTGCAGCTGGGTCAGAACCTGCACCTTGCTTAATTACCTCGACACCTACACGCTCTCCCCATACTTCAAGCTGCTCAATCGCACCAGCACGGAAAGTATCTCCGGCAGCCATTAAGACGGTCTTGCCTTCTGACTTAAATTTATGACCAAGCTTCCCAATTGTCGTCGTTTTACCTACACCATTTACACCTACGAACAGAATGACGGTTAAGCCTGACTCCTGAATGTTTAATTCAGAAGTAGCCTCTGTTGTTCCACCTTGATAGATATCTACTAATTTCTCGGAAATGACAGCCTGAACCTCTTGTGGGTCTTGAATGTTTTTCCGCTTTACTTCCATTTTCAATTCATCGATTAACTCCATGACGGTATCAAAGCCAACATCAGCACCGATAAGAATTTCTTCGAGCTCTTCGAAGAAATCCTCATCGACTTTTCGATAGCGGGCAACAAGATCATTGACCTTTCCGGAAAAATTATCACGGGTTTTCGTTAAGCCTTGTTTAAATTTTTCAGTGACTGTATCCGTTTGCTTAGAAATTTTCTCTTTTAACTTTTTAAAAAAACTCATGTTTTCACTTCCTCGCCAAATGAATCGTTATGATTGAACTAAATCCTGTGTTTCTTCTAATCTTACAGACACCAGTTTTGATACTCCTGATTCTTGCATCGTAATTCCATATAGTACATCTGCTTCTTCCATCGTTCCTTTACGGTGGGTAATAACAATAAATTGCGTTTCACTGCTATATCGTTTTAAGTAAGCACTAAAGCGGCTAACATTCGCTTCATCAAGTGCTGCTTCCACCTCATCTAGCACACAGAACGGCACTGGTCGTACTTTTAAAATAGAGAACAGTAGGGCAATCGCCGTTAAGGCGCGTTCTCCACCGGAAAGTAGGCCAAGGTTTTGTAGCTTCTTTCCTGGAGGCTGGGCAACAATTTCAACCCCTGTGTTTAATAAATCATTCGGATCGGTTAAGCGCAAGTCAGCCCTCCCGCCTCCAAATAGAGCTTTGAAGGTTGGTTCAAAGTGTGAGCGGATTCCCGTAAACGTTTGCTCAAACCGCTTTTTCATTTCATCATCCATCTCACTGATTACTTGATATAGGGTATCCTTAGCATTCTGCAAATCCGTTTTTTGTTCTAATAAAAATTCATAACGCTCTGAGACACGCTCGTATTCATCGATTGCACCTAGATTTACTGTTCCCAATTCTTCGATAGACTTTTTAATTAGCTTCACTTTTTTCCGAGCCTCTTCAATGGACATGGTCAACGGATAATCAGCCTTAGCAGCGTCAAATGTGAGCATGTACTCCTCACGCAAGTGTGAAAGGCGCGTTTCCAGCTCAACATCAAAGCGGTTCAGCTTTACTTCTTCATCCTTTAACACCTCGACTAAGCCTTTATGCTGCCGTTTTAGCTCTTTTACCTCAAGCTCCTCATCTTCAAGCTCTAACTGCAGCTTCACTCGCTCGTCGCGTCTTGCGGCAATAAATTTAATCGTTTCAGTTTTATCGTCGAACATTTTCTTCGCCGCTATCTCAAGCTGTTCCTCACCTGAAGAGTTATTTGTCATCTCAGAAGATAGAAGCTGTAAATCGTCTTGAATCGTCATTAACTTCTCTTGATTTTCTGTTAATTCCAGCGAAG
The DNA here is from genome assembly GCF_902168435.1 of Bacillus marasmi. Lineage (GTDB taxonomy): Bacteria > Bacillota > Bacilli > Bacillales > Cytobacillaceae > Bacillus_BU > Bacillus_BU marasmi. The sequence continues at coordinate 233,953 of NZ_LR656164.1, read as the reverse complement.
TTCGATTAAGGGTTTCATTCGCAAAGGTTAGCTGTTCCTTTTGGGAGGCCAGTTCGACTTTCAAATCATTAATTTCTGACAGAAGCGCATCCTTTGAAGTTGACTCATCACTTTTTTGCTGTGACAGCTGCTTAATCTGTTGATCTAACGCTTGGATCGCATCATTTAGCTCGTCAAGCTTCTCAGTTAGCTCTGTCTTTCGGGCATTGAGGGCATTCTTGTCTTGGTCAGATTGGTTTCGCTCCATATCATATAGTGCCAATCGTTCATTAACATTTTTTTCGGCCAGTTCAATTTCTCGCAAATCACCCTTTAAGGCTTGTTCATGAATCCGAAGCTCTTCACCTTGTTTACGAAGTTGCTCCAATTCTACTTCCTGAGCTTGATTATCGGCCTTTAGCTGCTTAACTTGCTGTTCGAGCTGAGATGTTTTCTGGTCCATTTCAGCGATTTTTACCTTTAGCTCTTCAAGCTCACTTTTACGACTCAACAACGAATTGTTTTTCTGCTTGATTGCTCCACCTGTCATTGAGCCTCCTGGATTGACAACATCTCCGTCAAGGGTCACCAGACGACAGCGATATTGAAGCAGCTTTGCTAATTCGTTCGCTCCTTGTAAATCCTTTGTAATGACTACATTGCCCAACAGGTTTTGGATGATTTCCTGATATTTAGCATCAACACTAATTAATGATGAAGCCACGCCAATAAAAGATGGATGTTGCTTAATGGCATCGATTTGATAGGCCGCCAGGCTTTTCGCTTTTATCACGGATAATGGTAAAAAGGTAGCTCGACCATAGGAGTGCTTCTTTAAGAACGCAATTGCACTGCGGGCATTTTGTTCTGTGTCAACAACAATATGCTGCATAGCAGCACCTAGCGCTATTTCCATTGCAGTCTCAAATTGCTTCGGCACAGTAATCAATTCTGCTACTGCCCCTTCAATCCCCTGCAAAGCTCCATTACGGGCCTTAAGTACTTCCTTTACGCCTTGGAAGAACCCCGAGAAATCCTCTTCCATTTCTTCGAGCATTTCCTTCCGTGATTTCGATTGCTGCAAATATTGATAGGCTTGATATAGTAGCTTTTCCTGCTTTTCGTATTGATTTTTTAATGTTTCAAGCTTCCGCTGCTCCTGATAATAGAGCTGAACCTGTCCCTCAAGCTTTTTACTTGCCTCTGAGAGTTTGGCTAAAGCTCCTTCTTTGTTTTGTTTGATTTCCTCGCGTTGCTGCAGAAACGTCTCATTATTTTCATCTAATCGACTATTTCTAAAATTTTGCTGCTCTAGTTGCTGCTCAATATTGCGAAGCTCATTTTTGCTACTTGCCTGGTCATTTAGCAATTCAATATAATCACTTTTTAATGATTCAATCGTCTGTTCAATATTTTCACTAAAAGCCTCAAGCTGACTAAGCTTTTCATTTAAATCCTTTGTTAAGGCACTTGCAGCAGCCTTAAGCTTATCTACATTCTCAGTTTGCAGCTCTTTATCGCTTGCGAGCTCCTCAACCTTCGCATTTAGCTCAGCAACTGTCTTTTCAAGCAACTGCTTATTTTGTGATGCATTTTTCTTCCGTTCCTTCAAAACTTCCTTGCGCCCCTCAAGCTTCTCTAGCTCCTCTGTAACCTTGAGCAAAACAGCCTGCAAATCATTGATAGATTCATCGATGGCGAAAATCTTATCACGCTTTTCTTCTATTTTTGCCTCTTTAATTTGCAGCTGATTGGAAAGCTTAAGTTCATCCTCCTGATGCTTCTCCAAATCATTGGAAAGCTTTTCCCATTTCGCATGAAAATCTTCAATTTCATAAACCGTTAAAGCGACTTCAAAATGCTCTAGATCCCGTTTATTTTCCAAATAATCCTTTGCCAGTGAGGCCTGGATTTTTAACGGTTCTACCTGCGCTTCTAGCTCATGAAGAATATCGCTGACCCGATTTAGGTTTTCCTGGGTTTCTGCAAGCTTGTACTCCGCTTTTTTCTTTCGATTTTTATATTTTAAGACACCCGCTGCCTCTTCAAAAATGGTTCGGCGATCCTCGGCTTTACTGTTGAGGATTTCCTCAACCTTTCCCTGACTGATAATCGAGAAAGCTTCACGACCTAATCCTGAATCCATAAACAAATCAATAATATCCTTCAGTCGACAAGCTTGTTTGTTAATCAAAAATTCGCTGTCACCTGAGCGATAAACACGTCTCGTTACACTCACTTCATTGTAGTCTACAGGTAGGAATTGATCCTCATTATCGAGCGTCAAGGTTACTTCCGCAAAATTTAACGCTCGCCTCGTATCACTGCCGGCAAATATGATATCCTCCATTTTTGTACCACGGAGAGATTTAGCCGATTGTTCTCCTAATACCCAGCGAATCGCGTCGGTAACATTGCTCTTTCCACTACCGTTAGGACCAACGACAGCAGTGACACCTGGAACAAAATCGACGGAGATTCGTTCGGCAAATGATTTAAAACCAACGACATCTAAACGCTTCAAAAACATGCTGCTACCTCCAATTTGTCAAATGCCCCTAATGTGTCTACTGTTCTAGTTTCTGTTCTTTTTGGATAAATGCTTTAAGCTGTTCAAGCGCCATTTGGGCAGCATGCTGCTCAGCTTCCTTTTTCGATCTTCCTGTTCCAGTTCCTAATTCCTTCCCATTTAATGAAACACGGGAACAAAATTCACGATTATGAGCCGGACCTTTTTCTTGAAGTATTTTATACTCAAGCGAACCAACGCCATCACGTTGGACCAATTCCTGCAATTGGCTTTTAAAATCCATCACATGAGAAAAAGCACCAGAGTCTATTTTTGGGAAAACAACCTTTTCTAAAAACTGAATCACGCTATCGATACCTTTATCTAAATAAAGGGCACCAATGAAAGCTTCAAATACATCGGCCAATAATGCCGGTCTTTCTCTGCCACCGGTCATTTCTTCGCCTTTGCCAAGGAGGACTAACTGTCCAAACTGCAGCTCATTGGCAAAATAAACAAGTGAAGGTTCACATACAACAGCTGCACGAAGCTTTGTCAGTTCACCCTCGCTCATCATTGGATATTTCTTGTAAAGGAATTGTGATACTGTCAGTTCTAAAACGGCATCCCCCAAAAATTCTAGCCTTTCATTATCTTCATAAGGCTTTTTACGATGCTCATTCACATAGGATGAATGTGTGAAGGCTTGCTTTAATAAATTGATATTCATATAATCAAAACCAATCCGTTTTTGAAAGTCCTTAAATTGGTTTTCTTTTGCGCGACTAAGTTTTATTTCTCGATCATTTCCATTTTTGCGCATACTAGTCTCCACCTTGATAATATATTCAACATGTCCACCCCAAGAAATTTAACTTTGGAATGAAACACGATAATTAATTCCAAACGTCTCACTTAACTATCTTACAAAAAAAAGAACTCTTTACGCAAAGAAACTTGGAATGTCAGTACGACAGCCCAAGTTAAAATGTGTACAAAAATTACAGAATAAAGCCCCGTTGTAAAAACGGAGCTTTAAAAAGACATCTAACGATTAAAGTGTGCTTTTTATGTAATTCACAGCGTCACCAACTGTGGCAATTTTCTCAGCATCATCGTCAGAAATTTCCATATCAAATTCATCTTCTAATTCCATAACTAGTTCTACTACGTCTAAGGAATCAGCGCCAAGATCTTCTTTGAAAGAAGCTTCTAATTTTACTTGAGATTCTTCAACACCTAAACGATCAACGATGATTTTCGTTACACGTTCTAATACATCTGCCATTGCTTTCACCTCCCCTCAAGCAATTATAGAGTATTTTGTTTTAATAATAAAGTGAAACTTCCATCAGTGGGGGTTCTTCACCCACACTGATGGTTAGTTGAAACTAAATCGCCTTTACGGGTAGTTGATCCCCCTACCACTCTTCTTAATAAACTTTGAATCCTAAGGGGGAGTTTACTACCCGTTAAGGAATGATAAACGGTATCACTGAACTCTCTTAAAAATTTCAGAGATTACATCACCATTCCGCCATCTACATGAAGAGTTTGCCCCGTCATATAACGACTGTCATCAGAAGCAAGGAAAGTTACTACTTTAGCAATATCGCCTGGTTCGCCAAAGCGAGCAAGTGGAATTTGTCCAAGCATTGCTTCTTTTACCTCTTCTGTTAGTTTATCCGTCATATCAGTACTGATAAACCCTGGAGCAACAGCATTTACAGTAATTCCTCTTGAAGCAAGCTCTTTTGCAGCTGTTTTCGTTAAGCCGATGACTCCGGCTTTCGCAGCCACGTAGTTAGCTTGACCCGCATTTCCACTAACTCCAACAATTGAAGCGATATTAATAATACGACCGCTACGCTGCTTCATCATTTGACGAGTAACTGCCTTCGTACAAAGGAAAACACCTTTAAGATTCGTGTTAATGACAGAATCCCATTCTTCATCTTTCATGCGCATTAATAGATTATCACGAGTGATACCTGCATTGTTAACAAGTATATCCAATTTTCCAAAACGATCAATCGTTGCTTTAATCATTTCCGCAACTGATTCGCTATTTGCCACATCGCATTGAACAGCAAATGCTTCGCACCCTAGGCTTTCGATTTCTGCAACTACTTCCAGGGCTTTTGCTTCACTACCAGAATAGTTAACAGCAACATTAGCTCCTTCTCTAGCAAGCTCTAAAGCAATTTCACGGCCAATTCCTCTTGATGCACCTGTAACAAGTACTGCTTTACCTTGTAATTTCATTATGCTTCCTCCTTCAATGCTTCGATCGTTGCCTTTAAGCTTTCCACATCTGATACTGAATAAGTACGGGCTTTACGGTCCACTTTTTTCACTAATCCGGATAACACTTTACCAGAACCAATTTCAATAAATGTATCTACACCTAACTCTAGCATCTGCTTAACTGAATCTTCCCAAAGAACTGGGGAGTATAACTGTTGAATTAGCTTTTGCTTAATATCTTCTGCCTCTGTCATTGGCGCTGCAGTTACATTGGCAATGACCGGTATCGTAACATTTTTAATCGTGATTCCATTAAGAACGTCACTAAGCTTTTCAGCAGCTGGCTTCATTAATGATGAATGAAACGGACCACTTACTACTAGAGGTAGTACGCGTTTAGCTCCATTTTCTTTAGCTTTTTCAGATGCTAATTCAACGCCTGTTTTAGAGCCAGAAATAACAATTTGACCTGGGCAGTTCATATTTGCAAGCTGGACTGGATTTCCACTATTTGTAATTTCTTCACAAACTGCTGTCAAGGCATCGCGTTCCATTCCTAAAACAGCTGCCATCGTTCCTTCGCCTGCCGGAACAGCTTCTTCCATGAATTCTCCACGCTTACGAACAGCATACACGCCATCTTCAAACGAAAAGGCACCAGCTGCAACTAATGCGGTATATTCACCAAGGCTGTGCCCCGCACAGTAATCCGGTTTAATTCCATATTGTTTAAAATGCTCTAAAATGGCAATGCTTGTTGTCATTAGAGCTGGCTGTGCATTCGTTGTGAGCGTCAATTCCTCTTGTGGTCCTTCAAAAATCAATCTTGATAAATCCGTATGTAAAGTTTGGTCTGCTACTTCAAAAATCGCTCTCGATTCTGCAAACGAATCGGCCATTTCTTTTCCCATTCCTACTGTTTGTGAACCTTGTCCTGGAAATAAAAATGCGATTTTACCCATTACTCATCACCTATTTTCCTAATTTTCAATCGGAGTGTGTAAATTCGCAACTGATTCCTTAATCAGTCCTGTCACATCTCCACCAACCATTTCTCTTGTTTGGCGTACCGCATTATATAACGCATTTGCATCGGAAGACCCATGCGCCTTGATTACAGGTGCCTTTAATCCGAACAATCCTGCTCCACCATACTCAGAGTAATCCATTTTATTTTTTAATTCTAAAAGATCTGGTTTTAACATCACCGCAGCAATTTTTGTTTTTATCGAGGTCATCAAGGTGGATTTCACCATTTTAAACACTGACATTGCCGTTCCTTCCACCGTCTTCAACACCATATTTCCGGTGAAGCCGTCTGTCACAACAACATCTGCTACGCCATCTAACAAATCACGTGCCTCGACATTTCCGATAAAATGAACATCGGTTTGTTTCAAAAGCTCGTAGGTTTTCTTAGTCAAATCATTACCCTTCTTTTCCTCTGAACCAATGTTTAACAAGCCGACTCGAGGTTTCGCAATTCCACGGACCTTTTGCGAGTAAATCGATCCCATGATTGCAAATTGCTGCAAGTGTTCCGGACGAGCATCGGCATTTGCCCCAACATCAAGCAGCAAAAATCCTTCTCCACCAATTGTTGGTAATGTTGGCGATAAAGCCGGTCGATCGATTCCTTCAATTCTACCAACAACAAATAGGCCAGCTGCAACAAGTGCTCCTGTATTACCTGCAGAAATACAGGCGTCTGCTTTGCCATCGGCAACAGTTTGAGCCGCAAGCACCATTGAAGCTGTTTTTTTTCGTCGAACCGCTCTAACCGGTTCATCTGTTGCTAAAATAACTTCTTCTGTATGTAAAATATCAATTCGTTCATTATTCGTTAAATATTGCTTTATTTTTGCTTCATCACCAACAAGGGTGATTTCAACATCAGGAAATTGTTGAATAGCTTTCATTGCACCAAGAACGATTTCCTTAGGAGCGTTGTCCCCTCCCATTGCATCAATTGCAATTTTCATAACACTCATCCTTATGTTATTTTTTTGAACGGACCATCACAAAATCGCCTTTAAAGACAAGTTCATTATTCACAAAGCTAGTTACTTCTACTTTGGTTCTTCCTGTCTCATCATCAATTTTTTCTACTTTTGCTTTGGCAATTACACGTTCATTTTCTTTAACCGGCCGAGTAAATAGAATATTTGCCTTCGCAGTCAGCGCTAATTCATCGTCAATTACCGCTACGGCAAGCGAATTTGCCTGGGCAAACAAGTGATGCCCTCTGGCAATTTGATTTCTTTTAAAAACATGTTCCCGACTTACATCAAAGATGGAAATCGCACTTTTATCTAATTCAATATCGATTATTTCCCCAATGATTTCATCAATTGGCAGTGAACGAACTTCATCATCAAAACGCTTTTCGGCAACATGCTTAATCCGTTCGCGTAGCTCTGGAATCGATAATTCTAAGCGATCGAGCCGAATCGTTTGCACGCTGACAGAGAATTTTTCAGCAAGTTCCTCATCTGTAATAAAAGGGTTTTCCTTAATTGTACTTTTTAATAATTGTTGACGTTCTTTTTTATTGCGTCTCATATTTATCACACCGTCCGAGCTCTTATGACTAGGTACTAACAGTAGTATATAAGTTGAAGTTTGAGAATGCAAGAGAAAAATAATCGAAAAGCGGAAGCGGCTCGTTCAGCCACGACAATGCTGGAGGGCAAGCGGGTGAAGTCGGCTTTTTGACTTCAACTGCTTGACCGAAGCGTTCGAGGGGCTAGCCGCTGGAGCTAGACACTTCGAAAAGCGGAAGCGGCTCGCTCAGCCACGACAATGCTGGAGGGCAAGCGGGTGAAGTCGGCTTTTTGACTTCAACTGCTTGACCGAAGCGTTCGAGGGGCTAGCCGCTGGAGCTAGACACTTCGAAAAGCGGAAGCGGCTCGTTCAGCCACGACAACGCTGGAGGGCAAGCGGGTGAAGTCGGCTTTTTGACTTCAACTGCTTGATCGAAGCGTTCGAGGGGCTAGCCGCTGGAGCTAGACACCACAAAGACCCTAATCTAGTTTTTCTCCTGCCATTGCCCCTGATTCCCCGAGGTAGCTTCTGAGGACTGCATACTCATCGGCTTCCCAAAAGGCTTTAGAATTGATTAAAACTGCCGCATCGTTTCGTGCGGTTTCGAGCGCCCGATAATCATGGACTAAATCAGCTAATTTAAACTCAGGCAGTCCGCTTTGTTTTTTTCCAAAAAAATCACCAGGTCCGCGTAACTCAAGGTCCTTTTCACTGACGACAAATCCATCATTTGTCTCAGTCATAATCGTCATCCGCTCTTTACCGACCTCTGTTTTCGGATCAGCCAGTAGAATACAATAAGATTGCTCAGAACCTCGTCCGACTCGGCCACGAAGCTGGTGAAGCTGAGCGAGTCCAAACCGCTCTGCATCATAAATCAGCATAAATGTTGCATTCGGTACATTGACCCCGACCTCGACCACGGTCGTCGAGACTAGCACCTGCAACTCATTTGCGCTAAACTCCTTCATGACTTGATCCTTTTCAACACTTGCGAGCTTCCCGTGCATCAAGCCAACCCTGGCACGATTTTGAAAATAATGCGTCAGCGTACTATGTACATCAAGCGCATTTTGCAAATCAAGCTTTTCTGATTCCTCAATTAAGGGACAAATCACATAAGCTTGACGTCCTTTTCTTAATTCTTTTTCCATGAAGCCTAAAACACGCTCGAGCATATCATGCTTCGCCCAATACGTTTCAATCGTTTTTCGTCCAGCAGGCATTTCATCGATGATAGACACATCCATTTCACCAAAAACAGTAATCGCGAGCGTCCGCGGAATCGGCGTGGCCGTCATAAACAACACATCAGGGTTCACACCCTTTTCACGGAGGATCCGACGTTGCTCTACTCCAAAACGATGCTGTTCATCGGTAATGACAAAGCCTAAGCTCTTGAATATGACCTCGTCCTGGATTAAGGCATGGGTGCCAATTAACACATCAATTTCACCCAACTTTAGCTTTTCAAGAATTTCTTTACGGCGCTTCCCCTTAACCGAGCTAGTCAAAAGTTCACTCCTAATCCCAACCGGTTCTAGCAAACCTTTTAACGATTCAGCATGCTGTTCCGCCAAAATTTCTGTCGGCACCATTAAAGCACCTTGAAAACCTGCTGATACACTTGCAAATAAACCGATTGCCGCAACGACCGTTTTCCCAGAGCCAACATCGCCTTGGAGGAGGCGATTCATCCGAAAAGGCGAGCGCAAATCTGTTAATATTTCGCCAACCACTCGCTGTTGTGCATTCGTTAATGGAAACGGGAGACGATTGATAAACTCGTCCACCTTTTGTTGGTCGAAATTTTGGGCAACACCCGCTGCTTGTTCGCGTTCATATTTCCTAAGTGCCTGCATTTTTAGCTGGAACAATAAAAACTCCTCATACACAAATCTTCTGCGTGCCTGTTTCACTTCATCTTGGTTTAAGGGAAAATGCAATGCCCTCAGCGCATTTTGGCGATTCATTAATTTATAGCGCTGTAACATCGATTCAGGCAAAGTTTCACTGATTTGATTTTGAAATTGTGTAAACGCTAGCTTAATAAACTTCCTTATCCCTTTCACTGTCAGTTTCCCTTTTACGGCATAAACAGGCTCAAGCTCTTTCGTCTGTGAAATGCCCACTGTATGGATTTCACTGGCTGTGATCATTTGGCGGTGAGCATCCCATTTTCCAGTTACGGTTACTTGTTGATTGAGGCTAATTTTCTTTTTCAAAAATGGTTGATTAAAAAACACTACTTGAATTAAATAGCGATCGACTAAAAGCCGAATCGTTAGTCTTGATTTTTTGCGACCATAAAAAACTAAAGAAGGTTCACTGTGAACCTTCCCCTCCACCGTTACTCTTTCGTCGTGCTTAACTTCTGCCAAATCTCGCAAACGGTAATCCTCATAACGGTATGGAAAGTGCTCTAATAAATCGCAAACAGTATGAATATTCATTTCAGCGAGCATTTCCGCCGTTTCTTCGCCAATTCCTTTTAATACTGTTACCGGTTCCTTTATCATTGTACTCACAATTATTTTAACGGCTTTCCAAAGATCTTTGTTTCAAGCTTACGACCCGTGGGTGTTGCCGCCAACCCTCCTTGTCCTGTTTCTCTAAGTGTAACTGGCATCGACTGGCCAATTTTAAACATCGCTTCAATGACTTCATCACATGGTATTCTACTTGTTATTCCTGCTAATGCCATATCGGCTGCCACCATTGCATTGGCAGCACCCATCGCATTTCTTTTTACGCATGGAACTTCTACTAATCCTGCAACAGGATCACACACTAAGCCTAACATATTTTTCAAAGAAATTGCCATTGCTTCAGCACATTGATTTGGAGTACCTCCAGCCATTTCAACGATCGCAGCCGCAGCCATTCCCGCTGCTGAGCCAACTTCTGCCTGACACCCTCCGGCAGCACCTGAAATGGATGCATTATTGGCAACCACAAACCCAAATGCTCCTGCTGTAAATAAGTATTTTACCATTTGTTCATGAGTGGGATTCAGTTTATTTTTTACCGCAAATAATGTCCCGGGAACGACCCCTGCACTTCCTGCAGTCGGAGTGGCGCAAATGGTTCCCATTGCAGCGTTCACTTCATTCGTCGCCACCGCTTTACTAACGGCGTCCAACATCGTTTCTCCAGATAAAAATTGACCTTTTTTGATATAATTTTGGAGCTTAACTGCATCACCACCCGTTAAGCCGGAATGGGAATGAACACCGTTTATGCCTCGTTCCACTGCTTGTTCCATGACCGATAAATTTCGCTCCATTAAGCGAAATATTTCTTCCTTTGTTCGTCCTGTTACAGACATTTCCTGCTCAATCATAATATCAGCAATTTGTTTTTGCTTTTCTTGTGCGAGTTTAACCAATTCAGCTACGTTGCGAAACATTGGATGTCCTCCTTGCTTTGAATTGATTTGTTCACAAATTTTTTTTAAAGGTATTTACTCTACAATTTTCGTTACTTTTAGCACATTAGGGAGTTTTTCAATTTCCTTGAGGATGCTGTCATCAATGTTTTGGTCGACCTCGATTGTCATCAGTGCCTTCTGCCCAACATCCTTTCTTGAAACCTCCATATGCCCAATATTAATTTCATATTTTGCTAATGTATTGGATACGCCTGCGATTGTCCCAAACTTATCGTTGTGCGAAACTAAAATCGCCGGGTGATTGCCAGATAGCTTTAATTGAAAACCGTTTAATTCAATAATTTCAATTTTACCGCCACCAATTGAAATACCTACTAATTCTAATTCTCCTTGCTCATCACCAATGCGAACTTTGGCGGTATTTGGATGATTAGGAATCGCTGTTTCCTCATAAAAATGAAGCTCCAAGCCGGAACTTTTGGCGATATTAATGGCATCAATGATTCTTTCGTCAAAGGTATCGTAATCGAGGATTCCGCCAATCATGGCCACATCTGTACCGTGTCCCCTATATGTTTGGGCAAATGATCCATAAAAATGAATATGAGCCCATTTTGGTTGTCGAGCAAATAAGCTACGCGCCACGCGGCCAATTCTTGCTGCACCTGCGGTATGTGAACTTGATGGACCGATCATAACAGGTCCGATGATGTCAAAAACGCTTTTGTATTTCACGCTGCCGCATCCTCTCTTCTGTCTATTATTCTATTATATGACGGAGAATCCCAAATCGCTCAATTTAACCCACAAAAAAATAGGAGGAAGCTCCTCCTATTTCATTGGCATATTACATTTATTATTCAACAGAAAAAATAAAGGCATATAATGGTTGTTCACCGTTGTGGATTTCGATTTCTATGTCTGGAAATTGCGATTGGATAAAGTCTGTAAGTCCAGCAACATCTGCATCCGTTGCATCCTCACCTTGCAGGATTGTAAGGATTTCTGCGTCCTCATCAATCATTTCGCTAAGCAATTCCTGTGCTGCCTTTACCTTATCTTTATTTTTCACAACGATTTTCCCATCAAAAATCCCCATAAAATCGTCTTTTTCAATATTTAAACCATCGATGCTTGTATCTCTAACCGCAAAGGTTATCTGACCGGTTTTCACATGCTGAAGTGCATCTGTCATCGCTGCTTTATTTTCACCTAAGGAAACCACTGGATTAAATGCAAGCATTGCTGACATCCCTTGTGGAACGGTTTTCGATGGAATGACAATCACATCTTGTTCAACAAGCTCAGCCGCCTGCTCTGCAGCCATTATAATATTCTTATTATTAGGAAGCACAATCACCTTTTTGGCGTTTGCCTCCTTTATTGCCGAAACGATATCTTCTGTACTAGGGTTCATCGTTTGACCGCCTTCGATAACTGCTTGGGCACCGATGCTCTTGAACAGTTCAGCAATACCACTTCCCATGGATACCGTTACGATCGCATACTCACGAGCCTCTCTTGGCTTAGCAGGTTTAGTTTCAACTTCCAATGTCGGCTCGCCAACGATAGTTGAATGTTGCTCACGCATGTTCTCAATTTTCATATTTACAAGACTTCCATAGCGTTGGCCGTAGGATAACACTTCCCCTGGATGCTCCGCATGGATGTGGACTTTAACAAGCTTTTCATCTGCTATGACAAGTAAGGAGTCTCCGTGTTGACTTAAATCTTGACGGAAGGTTTCTTCAGAAAAAGGTTGCTTCTCATGATCAAGCTTCACCATAAACTCTGTGCAATAGCCGAATTCAATATCCTCTGTTGAAATATGGCTTTGAACACTTTTGTGATGCTCAGCACTTACTAGTTCTTCCATTTTCACTTGGGCAGTTGTAGCTTCTGGAAGTGCTTCTCCCTTTAATACAGCAAGAAAGCCCTCATATACAAATACAAGACCTTGTCCACCACTGTCCACTACACCAACCTCTTTTAGGACTGGTAGAAGATCAGGAGTACGGTTTAGTGAGCTTTGTGCTTCCTTCACTACTTCCTCCATGACCACGATAATATCAGTTTGCTTTTTAGCTACCTGAACTGCTTTTTTCGCAGAATCTTTAGCAACTGTTAAAATCGTTCCTTCAACAGGCTTCATAACAGCTTTATAAGCGGTTTCAACTCCAGCTTCAAGCGCAGCTGCAAAGTCTTTTGCTATAATTTCAGACTTATGCTCAATGGCACGGGAAAATCCTCGAAATAGTTGAGATAAAATAACACCTGAATTTCCACGTGCCCCCATTAGTAGACCCTTTGATAGCGCTGAACCTACTTTACCAATATGTGCTTGGGTGTTATTTTTTACTTCCTTTGCCCCAGAAGTCATAGATAAGTTCATATTTGTTCCTGTGTCACCATCTGGAACAGGGAATACATTCAACGCATCGACATATTTTGAATTAGCAGATAAATGATTAGCACCTTGAATAATCATTTCTGCGAAACGGTTTCCATCTAAGACGTTAATCGACACAAAAAATCCTCCTCACTACGGGTTCGTTACACGAACACCCTGAACGTAAATATTTACCGAGTCAACTGCAAGCCCAACGGTTTTGTCCAATGTATATTTCACTTTTGATTGTACATTGTGAGCAACCTCGGAAATTTTCGTTCCGTAACTAACGATAATATACATATCGATATGTACTTCCTCATTTTCCTGACGAACGATCACGCCACGCGTGAAATTTTCTCGACGCAAAATTTCGGTCAAACCGTCTTTTAATTGTTGCTTTGAAGCCATTCCTACAATACCATAGCAATCTGTTGCCGCACCGCCTGCAATTGTAGCGATAACATCATTTGAAATATCAATTTGGCCGTACTGAGTTTTAAGTTCTATTGACATAAATCGTTCCCCCTTTTGGAAATTGCTGCTTGACTAAGGTAATTTTACTATAACCAATTTAATTTTGAAAGGGAATCATCCTAACAGTATTATTATGAACTATGGGTCTTTTACTATGTCAAGGAATTTTTCTTGAAAGCTTTTTTCCCATCCTATTGCATTCACCGAGGTTGTATGTTAAATTATTAAAGTATCTTTTTATGTCTAAGAAACAAACATTCTCTATGTTTTTAAAATTGTTGGACATAATCTGGCGATTGTAAATACCAGCATGGAAAATAGTTTCAAGCTTCGGTAGTAAGGAGGGAAAGAAACATGCCACGTAAATGTGTAATCACTGGTAAGAAAACCACTACAGGTAATGCACGTTCCCACGCAATGAACGCTAACAAGCGTACATGGGGTGCAAACCTTCAAAAAGTACGCATTCTTGTTGACGGAAAGCCTAAACGTGTATGGGTTTCAGCAAGAGCGTTAAAATCCGGTAAAGTAGAACGCGTATAATGCACTCTTGAAGACACCTATGATGGGTGTCTTTTTTCTTTATGGATTTATTGCTCGGAGAAAGTCTTATTTGACACTATGTAGGTCTATTACGTTCATTTTGGTTAGTGCACTAAAATATAGCTGCTAATTCGGCTTCATTGAGGCGTTCTTTGTGGTCAATGCGAAAAACAAGTACTTAATCAACCTTATTGATGTCTTTGTTTCTGTCCACCTACCGAAACCAAATAGTCAATCACCCTTATTGATGGCTTAGTTTCTGTCCACCTACCGAAACCGAATACTCAATCACAATCATTGTTACAATATTTTCTGGTTACTTCTGCAAATGAAGGAGTCAATCTTAATTAATAGCAAAAAAGCACCCCGATTAGGGTGCATCAACCAAGCCATCTATATTTTTATATAAGCGGGGTGCCACAAACATTAAAAACATTAACCCTTTTTAAATGCTCCTATCACTACACGGACAAGTCCTCCAAGAAATTTTGGCAGTTTGATCGTATAAAATCTCATAATTGTCCCTCCTCACCATCTAAAACAAATCCATACCGTGTTTAAATCTGCCCTTAATATCATATTCAATATAAGTAGATGAGTACTTTACTTTTATCAGGTGATTATTAAATCACAACTTCTTATCACCAATAATATGCCTTCGGAAAAGGAAAAAGTACCATAATCCTTTAGTAGCTCATTACTAATACATAATGTTGAACCAAGCGGAATATGACAATCCGTCAAAGGATATTTAAACCCTCGAAGCGACAGATTTTTTACAGGTGTGATGGGGATAAATGAGATATACTTTAGTTCTGCCAATTCTTCAATCGTATGTACTCCATGCGGTTTAGCATAGATTATGTTTTGCTGGTCGATTATGTTAATCTCTGTGGTCTGCTTTTGTAAAATTGGTTTTAGTAATAATTGGACATTTCCAAAGAAGTGGTCCAATCGTCCTCCAGTACCGCCAAAAATTCGAATGCGTTCAGGCCTTTGCTCGAGAGCCCAATTAATGGCTAAGTCCATATCCGTTTCATCTTTTTCGGGCTTGAATCTTTGAATACCGCTGACTGTCTGCTCAATTTTTTGCCATTCTTCACCGGAAACTGAATCAAAATCTCCAAAAGCATATGATGGTGTAATTCCTTTGTTCAGTAAAATGGTGACGCCTTTATCAACACCAATCCAAATCGATACATCATCATCATACAGCTTCAAATCAGGAAAAAATTGAACCGGACCGCCTCCAACAATATTGATTATCATTTCAAATCACCTGACATCCTCTTTTATCCTTTGGAAAAGAGCCAGCAATTTGCTGACTCTTTAAAGTTTTATTATTATCCTCTGATTTCAGCGATCGCTTTCGCACGATCAGCTTGGTTATATACTGCAGAGCCTGCGACTAAAACTGTTGCTCCTGCTTCCACGCAAAGTCTTGCAGTTTCTGCATTAACGCCACCATCAACTTCAATTTCGATATCGAGCCCTTTTGCATCAATCATTTCTCTTAATTGCTTGATTTTCGGTAATACAGATGGAATAAATTTCTGACCACCAAAGCCTGGATTTACAGTCATAAACAACACCATATCCACATCTTCTAAAACATGCTGAATCATTTCGACTGGTGTTGCTGGATTTAATACAACACCTGCTTTTACTCCAAATGACTTAATATAGCCTAAAGTACGGTGAAGATGTCTACACGCCTCCACATGTACCGTGAGATAATCTGCTCCTGCTTTTGCAAATGCTTCAATGTATTGATCTGGATTTTCAATCATCAAATGTACATCCAATGGTAATTTTGTTACTGGACGAATCGCTTCCACGATTAATGGGCCAATCGTAATATTTGGAACAAAATGGCCATCCATTACATCAACGTGAATATAATCTGCGCCTCCACGCTCAACATCTTTAATCTCTTCCCCCAGCTTAGCAAAATCAGCTGATAATATTGATGGTGCTATTTTAACCATGTTAATACCTCGGCTTTCTCTCTTTTATTTCTTGTAAAAAATCCTTATAGTGATCGAAACGGTAAATTGGTATTTCACCGTTCTCCACGGCCGCCTTCACTGCACATTTTGGTTCCGAGAGATGCAGACAGCCTCTAAATTTGCATTTTTCACTTTCGGTTGCGATTTCCGGAAAACAATAAGTCAGTTCCTCGGCTTCAATATCAGTAAATTCCAGCGAGCTAAATCCAGGTGTATCCGCAACTAGTCCATTACCGACTTCAATTAGCTCTACATGTCTAGTCGTATGCTTCCCTCGACCAAGGTGGGAAGAAATATCATCCGTTTTCAAATCTAAATCTGGTCGTAAAACATTAAGCAATGATGATTTTCCGACACCAGATTGACCAGCAAACACCGATATTTCACCTTCTAAATACGGAGCTAGCTTATCAATACCAAGCTCTGTTTCTGAGGAGGTAAGGATAACGGTATAGCCTGCTTTTCGATAATCCTCTGCATATTGTTCAAGCTTCACCCTTAAATTTTCATCGGTTAAATCCAACTTGGAAATACATATAATTGGCGTTATATGATTGTACTCAATAAGCACAAGAAAACGATCCAACAAATTTGTACTAAAATCTGGTTCAACAGCAGAAAACACGAGAATCGCTTGATCAACATTTGAGATAGGTGGACGGACTAATTCATTTTTCCGTTCTTTGACCTCAAGAATGTAGCCTTCCTGATCATTTTCAGCTTGATATACAACATAATCCCCTACTAATGGGGTGATCTTGTTTTTTCGAAAAACGCCTCTTCCCCGACATTGCACGATTCCTTCATCACCTAGCACATAATAAAACCCACTAAGCGCTTTAATAATTTTGCCCTCAGGCATAGCAACACTCCCTTATGAAATGCGAAGGCGGCTCGTTCAGGGGCGACAGGCATATGGCGAGCCGGCCTGAAGGTTGTCTTTTACCTTCTGGACGGATTGACTTATGACCCAGAGCCCCTAGCCGCCGCAGTTGGACATTGAAATGCGGAAGGCGCCCGCTTATCGGCGACAAGCTTAAGACGAGCCGGCCGAAAGGTTGATCTTTACCTTTTGGACGGATTGGCTTAAGACCTCGAGCTGATGGCGCCTGCAGCTGGACATTGAAATGCGGAAGGCGCCCGCTTATCGGCGACAAGCTTAAGACGAGCCGGCCGAAAGGTTGATCTTTACCTTTTGGACGGATTGACTTAAGACCTCGAGCCGATGGCGCCTACAGCTAGACATTGATAAAAATGCAGAAGGCGTAGTATCACGCCATCTGACAGACATTTCCCTAATTATTCTGCAGGATAGGAGACCGATTCTTCTATATAGACACTCTTATCACGTATCACTTTATAGCCTGCAACTTTCCCATATGGAATGAACAATTCTATTGTCCTTTTTACGGTTTGAGTAATATAGATTGTCTCATAAGGCTCAGTCATACTTCGGTTCATATCTTCTACATAAATTAGTACTTCATTTGCTTGACCTGGTTCCGTTTCAACATAAGGAATGGTGATTTCCTTTACTACCTTTTTAGGCGGTATTTCTTGTTTTCCTTTTGACATAATGACGGTAACCTTATCACCCTTATTAAGTTGTGTTCCAGGTGCTGGATTTTGCGAAATGACTAAGCCTTGTGCAATCGTATCGTGATACTGCTCCTGCGACATGTCAATCGTTAATCCATTAGACTCAGCATAGTCTTGAACACCTTTTGCATTAAATTCAGTTAAATCCTTTAGGACGATTTTTTCTGGACCTTTACTGATGGTAAATTCAAGGACTGTATCCTCAGGAAGAACCTCTTCACCCTCCTCAGGTGATTGCTTTAATATCGTGCCAGGTTCACTGGAATCATATACTTCTGTTGTTTTAATATCCTTGAAGTTTTGCTTTTCTAGTAAACGTACGATATCATCAAAATTACGACCCACGTAATCGTCAAGCTCTATCTTTTCTTTACCGGTACTTTGGTAAACATCAATTTTGGTACCTTCCTTTACGGAGCTACCTGCTTTCGGATCGGTTTTCACCACAAAGCCTTCATCGATTTCATCGCTTGGTATCTCGATCGTATCGCCTACCTCAAGACCAGCTGATATGATTTCTGATATAGCATCTTCTAGTTCCATTTCACTTACATCTGGAACAGACACGTCCTCAGGTCCGATTAAATCTGGAAGCACTGTTACAGCCAAAATTCCGAACAGTACCAATGCTGCAAAGACGGAGCCTAGGATGATTGACCATTTTTTGCGATTTTTCGGCTTTTTTGGTTCCTTCTCTTTTTTTACTGGTTGCGGTTCTTCTTTTGGTTTTTCTTTTTCATGAATCCGAGTTTCATCCAAATTATGAGGAAAACTGCGATCATTTGTAATAATAGGAATTGCTTTCGTTGCTTCGTCATCAACTGGGATGATAAATTTAGGTTCATTGATTCTTTCTACATCGAGGGCAGTCCCCAAGTCTAGTTCCATTTCCTCCACGCTATTATAACGATGGAAAGAGTCCTTTGCCGTTGCTTTCAAAACGATGTTTTCCACACTTTGTGGAATAAGCGGATTCCAGCGTCTAACTGAAGGAGTTTCCGATTGTAGATGCTTTAGAGCTATAGACACAGCAGACTCGCCTGAAAACGGAAGTCGACCAGTTAACATCTCGAACATCACAATGCCCAGCGAATATATGTCAGATTTCTTATTAGCCATTCCACCTCTTGCCTGCTCTGGCGATAAGTAATGGACCGAGCCAAGGACTGAGTTTGTTTGAGTAATACTAGTGGCACTTAAGGCCATAGCAATACCAAAATCAGTAATTTTCACATTCCCTTGGTGATCAATTAATATATTTTGAGGTTTAATATCTCGATGGATAATATGATTTTGATGTGCATGAGAGATGGCTGATGTTAATTGCTTCATAATATTTAGCGTTTCATCCACTGCTAGTGGAGAATTTTGCTGTATGTATTGTTTTAGCGTTTGCCCCTCAACGTATTCCATGACAATATAATAGAGGTCTTTTTCTTCCCCAACATCATAAATTCCGACAATGTTTGGATGTACTAGGCTTGTTGCCGATTGAGCTTCACGATGAAAGCGTCTAATAAATTCTTCATCATTGGCAAAATCAAGCCGAAGCATTTTAACTGCAACATCTCGATCTAGTATCATATCGTGTGCTAAATAAACATTGGCCATTCCACCGCCGCCGACCATATCAATGATCTTGTAACGACCGCTTACACGCTTCCCTATCATCATGTTTATTCACCACTTTCGCATGTATCGTAAAATTCTACAATAACAAGGGTGATATTATCCTCACCGCCATAATGATTAGCAAGCTCGATGAGACTCGTTGCCTTATGCTCCAATGTGATGTCTTCAGTTAGTTTTTCGCTAAGCTCACTTTCACTTACCTTGTTTGATAGTCCATCTGAGCAAAGAAGCAGTAAATCCCCTTCCTCAAAGGTAATCGTCGTAATATCCATCGCAACATCTGCTTCAGTACCTAAAGCTCGTGTTAGGACATTTTTGCGTGGATGATGCTCTGCATCCTCCTTTGAGATTTGGCCTGAGCGGACAAGCTCATTGACCAATGAGTGATCTTCTGTAATTTGCTTAAAGCCTACCTCATTCAACATATAGCATCGGCTATCACCAATATTGGCAATCGTCGTGAATTTATTTGTACAGATAGCCGCGACAATGGTTGTGCCCATACCTTCACATTCATCATGCGTTTGCGAGTGTTGAAAAACTTCCCGATTCACCACATGAATGTGCTCCTGAATCCAGCTTTCAGCAACTTCAGCCGTTGTAATTTCTTCAGACTGTTCCCAAAATTCCTTCAAGCTTTTAATCGCCATTTCACTGGCAACATCCCCAGCACGATGACCACCCATTCCATCAGCAACGATTGCTAAGCGTTGTCCGGCGTGATTTACAAAAATCCCGCCGTTGTCTTCATTATGTTGACGAATTTTCCCTCTATCTGTCATAAAAACTGCTTTCATGCGTTTATCTCGTCTCCTCTTTCCGCTCCTTAGCACGAAGTTGACCACATGCTGCATCGATATCATGCCCGTGCTCGCGGCGAATCGTCACATTGATTCCATGTTTTTTTAGTGTTTTTTCAAATTCAAAAATTTGATTTCTTGGAGTTCTTACATAATCCCGTTCTGGAACATAATTGACTGGGATTAAATTTACATGGCATTTGATTCCTTTTATTAGTCTAGCCAATTCTTCTGCGTGCTCTACCTTGTCATTGACCCCACCAAACAAACCATACTCAAAACTAACCCGACGTCCTGTTTTTTCAATATAGTAGCGCACTGCTTTCATTAAGTCTGAAAGCTGATAAGCTCGGTTAATCGGCATGAGCCTACTTCTAATTTCTGTGTTAGGAGCATGTAGCGATATTGCAAAATTAATTTGCATGTTTTCATCGGCAAATTGATAAATTTTAGGAATGATACCACTAGTCGATACGGTAATATGGCGTGCCCCAATATTTAAGCCCTGTTCACTATTAGAGATTTTTAAAAAGGATAACATATTATCATAGTTATCAAATGGTTCGCCAATCCCCATAATGACAATCGAGCTAACTCGCTCATCGGATTCATCAAGTGCTTGTTGAACCTTCACGACCTGCGCTACAATTTCCCCAGCTTCTAAATTCCGCTTTAGGCCACCTAAAGTTGATGCACAAAATGTACAGCCAATCCGACAACCAACCTGAGTTGTGACACAAACAGAATTCCCATAATCATGTCGCATCAGGACCGTTTCAATCGAAAAACCATCCTTAAGCTCAAACAGGAACTTTATCGTGCCATCTGACGAGGATTGTTGAATAATCGTTTTTAAGGTCGTTAACACAAAATGTTCGCCAAGTTTGTCCCGTAATCCTTTCGAAAGATTTGTCATTTCCTCGAACGATGAGACTCTTTTTTTATATAGCCAATCAAAAATCTGCTCAGCACGGAAAGGCTTTTCATTATTTTCCTTTAACCAATCCTTTAATTCCTCTAATCGCAACGAATATATTGAACGTTTAGTGTCACTAGATGATTGGTTCTCTGCTGTTGTTATACTTTCCAAAATATTACACCTTCTTCCTTAAACACGCGATATAAAAACCATCCGAGCCGAAGTCCTGCGGCAATACTTGCAAAGAAAAATCTTCAACCAACGGCTGAACCCCTTCAGGCATTCTCTCTTTTACGGAAAGGTCACCTACAAATTCAGGATGTTTATTTAAAAATTTCTCAACTACTGCGGTATTTTCTTCTTTATCTATCGTACATGTACTGTAAACTAATATACCACCATTCTTTAATAATGGAGCAACAGAATCAAGCAAATCCAATTGTATCGTCTGAAGTCGATTTAGATCTTCGGCTTTTTTTGTAAATTTCATATCAGGCTTTCGTCGCATTACTCCTAAACCAGAGCACGGTGCATCAAGTAGGATTTTATCAAAGCTGTCCTTGGTAAATTGCTGCTGGACCTTTCGTGAATCGAGCGCTTTTGTTTTAATATTGTTTAAGCCTAGTCGCAAGGCTGTTTCAGCAATTAACTTCACCTTGTGCTCATGAAGGTCGAGCGAGATGACCGAACCAGTATTGTTCAACTTTTCCGCAATATGCGTTGATTTTCCTCCTGGAGCAGCACAAGCATCAAGTACTTTTTCATCAGTATGAATATCTAAAGCATGTGCAACAAGCATCGAGCTTTCATCCTGTATGGTAAGTAAACCTTCCTTAAAGGCATTTGAAGTAGCTAAATTGCCACGCAAAGCTTTAATTGCTTCTGGTAAAATCGAACTTTTCTCAACCTGAAAGCCCTCTTCCGCAAGGAGCGTCATACAGTCATCTCGACTGATTTTTGTTGAATTCACTCGAGCTGTTTGCGTCGGTGGTGTTAAATTGACTTCACACATTTCTTGAGTTTTTTCAAAGCCCAATTGTTCAACCCAACGCTTAACGAGCCATTCAGGATGACTTGTCGCAACAGAAAGTCGTTCAATCGGGTCAGCAATTTCGTCAAGGCTCGGAAGACCGTTACGTTGGATGCTGCGCAGCACTCCATTCACCATACCTGAAATCCCTTTATGACCTCGTTTTTTGGCAATCTCGACCGCCTCAAAAATCGCGGCTCGGTCAGGTACTCTATCTAAATAAACCATTTGATATACAGTAAGCCTTAGCAGATTTAATACCCAGCCTTCAAGCTTTTTACTGTTTTTTAAAAATGGAGCTAAATAATAGTCTAAAGTCATCTTACGCTGCAATGTCCCATAAATAAGCTCGGTTAACAATCCAACATCCATTCTGGAAATCTGATTTTTTTCAATCGTCTTATTTAGAAGAAGATTACTGTAGGCCTGATTTTTGTCGATAGCTTCCAGCAACTCCAGCGCTGCTTCACGGACGTTTTTTTTCTTTTCCTTCATTTTAGTCTCCAATCTTATCACCAATACTCAATGAGACTTTTCCCTGTAAAAATTGGGCTGCACCCATTTTCTTTTTCCCAGATGGCTGAAGCTCGGTAATTTTGATTGCTGTTTCATTGCCGGTTGCAATGACGATACCGTCCTTATGAAGATCAATAACGGTTCCTGGCGCTGCTTGTTTCGAGGCAAGAAGCTTGGTAGCTTGCCAAATCTTGAGCGGCAATTCATTCCATACCGTAAAGGCGACTGGCCACGGGTTTAAACCACGAATTTGGTTGTAAATGTCTTCGCCAGCTTTAGTCCAGTCAATTTTCTCCTGCTCTCGCTTAATATTTGGGGCGAAAGTTGCTTTTTCTTCATCCTGCGCTATCGGGGTAAGCTCATTTGCGAGCAATTTCGGTAAGGTTTGGATGAGCAAATCACAGCCTACTTTGCTTAACTTATCAAACAGCGTACCCACGTTATCATCTTCACTAATTTCAACCTCACGTTGCGTGAGAATATCGCCAGCGTCCAATTGTTCTGCCATGTACATAATCGTAATACCCGTTGTTTTCTTTCCTTGTAAAATGGCATAATGAATTGGAGCGCCACCGCGCAATTCAGGCAGCAAGGAGGCATGTACATTAATACAGCCGTACTTAGGTGCTTGAAGTAATTCTTTTGGTAAAATTTGACCAAATGCAGCAGTGACAACAAGGTCTGGCTTAAGCTCAAGAATCGGTGCTAATTCATCTGGACGGCGGATTTTTTCCGGCTGAAACACCGGAATTCCATGCGACTCTGCTTCCACTTTTACCGGCGGCGGAGTCAATACCTTTTTACGACCAACTGGACGGTCTGGCTGAGTCACTACCGCAATCACATCATAGCCGTTCTCAACGAGGCTTCGTAAAATCGGCACTGAAAAATCAGGCGTACCCATAAACACGATTTTGGTCATTCGTCTTCGCCTCCTTCCAATTCACTTTCATTTAAGTATTTAGTTACTTTCGTAGTAAATAAAACACCTGCTAAATGATCAATTTCATGCTGGATCGCTCTTGCTAAAAATTCCTCTGCTTCAATTAAAAAGGTTCTTCCCTTCCGATCCTGTGCTTGTACCTTTACATAATTCGCTCTTTCAACTTCACCGTATACACCTGGAAAACTAAGGCATCCTTCCGGTCCAATCTGGCTTCCAGTCGCTTCAATGATTTTAGGATTAATTAACTCTATTGTTCCCATTTCATCATCGATATCTACAATGGCAATCTGCTTGTTTAAGCCGATTTGCGGAGCAGCAAGCCCTACTCCATCATGCTCAATCATCGTATCGTACATATCATTTAAGAGCTTTGCCAGTTTTTTATCAAATACAGTTACTTTCTCACATTCCACTTCTAATATATCAGCAGGATAAGTGACGATTTTTCGTATAGCCAAATCCGTTCCTCCAATTGTATCTATATCTTTCATTTTCAACTAAAATCTTGATTCTCATAACTTTACATTAAAATATATGGATTCATATCCATTGAGATTTGCATACCCGTTCTTGTTGTTTCTGGTAAAAATAGTTCATTGATTTTTTTCAGCGTATTGACTAACTCTGGTTCCCGCTTGTATTTTATCAAACATTGATAGCGATATCTATCCTTGATCCTTGGAATTGGTGAAGCAACCGGACCTAATATTACCGCTTTATTTGATAGATGCGAGCGTAAATAGCGGGCGATTTTATCGGTAACAGAGACCACCTTCATTAACTCCTCATGACTGACTGTAATGAGAGCCAAGTAGTAAAATGGCGGGTATTGATGGATTTTTCGCATTTGCATTTCTTTCGCATAAAATCGATCAAAATCCTGCTCTCCAGCCAGTTCAATACTGTAATGTTCTGGTGTATAGGTTTGAATCACAACCTCACCTGGAAGCTGGTGGCGACCTGCTCGACCGCTCACCTGGGTTAACAATTGAAACGTTTTCTCTGATGCGCGAAAATCTGGAAGATGTAGCATCGTATCGGCCGATAAGACACCAACGAGCGTAATATTAGGAAAATCAAGCCCTTTTGCAATCATTTGAGTTCCCAGTAAAATATCCGCTTTCCCTTCCTGAAATTCTGTTAACAGCCTTTCATGCGATCCCTTGCGTGTCGTCGTATCGACATCCATGCGAATGACCCTAGCTTCAGGTAAAAGCTTCGCTAACTCCTCCTCAACCTTTTGAGTCCCCGTACCAAAATAGCGAATGTGCTCACTCTGGCACTCTGGACAAAGCTTTGGTACCGCTGATTCAAACCCGCAATAATGGCATTTCATGTTATGTTGCACGCGATGATAAGTTAAGGAGATTTCACAATGCGGACAAAGCACGACATAACCGCAATCACGGCACATCACAAAGGATGAATGACCACGTTTATTTAAAAATAAGACGGTTTGCTGCTTCTTTTGCAAACGATCTTGGAGCTTTTCAAATAACTCACTCGAAAACATTGAGCGATTCCCGCCCCTGAGCTCTTCCCGCATATCAATTATTTTCACGGATGGTAAAGCTTGCTCATTCATTCGCTTCGTTAAGGTTAATGGCTGATAAACTCCCTTTTGAGCGCGGGCAAAGGTTTCAAGTGCAGGTGTTGCACTGCCAAGGATAACTGGACACGAATATCGTTTAGCTCGATTTATTGCCACATCGCGAGCATGATATCGTGGATTTTCCTCTTGCTTATAGCTCGTTTCATGCTCCTCATCAATAATGATGATGCCTAAATTCTCAAACGGTGCAAAAATGGCCGAACGAGCACCAACAACAACCGAAACCTCTTTGCGTTGAATTTTACGCCATTCATCATACTTCTCACCGCTTGAAAGTCCGCTATGTAATACCGCGACGAGATCGCCAAAGCGCCCTTTAAATCGATTAACCATTTGCGGAGTCAACGCGATTTCCGGAACAAGCACTATTGCTTCCTTCCCCTTATCAATTACCTCTTGAATTGATTGGAGGTAAATCTCGGTTTTTCCGCTCCCAGTCACTCCATACAGAAGAAAAACTTCGTGCTGTCCGGTTTCAATTGCATGAACAATTGGCGCTATAGCCTCGCTTTGTTCTTCAGTTAACGGAAACGGTTCTGTTCGTTTAAATTCCCGATTCTCATAAGGGTCACGATACACTTCCATTTCCTGTTGCTTGAGGATTCCCTTTTCAATAAGGCTTTTAATGGTGGCACTGCTTACCGAAAGATTTACCTGCAGCTTTTTCAGTTCGATTGGCTTAGGATTTTCGATAAAAAATTGGACGAGTTCCATTTGCTTTTTAGCTTTTGTTAATTTTTCTTTTTCAAGCTCTAGCTCAAAAGCTGCCAGTGCAGGAAGCACGTGAAGTACCTTCTTTTTCTTCGTTTTCTCCTTGACCACATATTGGACTTCAATCGTTCCTTTAGCGAGCTCCTTATGGACAATCGAAATCAAATCGTGCTGGAGCGCTTCCTTCCAGGACAACTCGTTCTCAGTTAGTAGAAAAAGGCGTAAATCATCATGTACTTCCCCAATGTTTGCAGAAGGTGACAGGGTAATTTTTTTATCATATTGCGCTTTTAAAGCGGCTGGAAGCATCGCTTGGAAGGCGGAGATCTTTGTGCAAAGCACCTCATCAGTGAGCCAATATCCGAGCTCAAGCATTTCTTCGTTCAATACAGGAGTCAAATCCATCGGTTCGATGATTTCTTTTAGCTTATTCATATCGAAATCTGAATCATCCTTCACACCGACAACAAAGCCTTGAATGTGACGAGGGCCAAACGGAACGACGACACGCATGCCTGGCTCAATTAATCCTCGCCACTGTTCAGGAATCAAATAATCAAAGCCCTTATCAATTTGTTTAGCAGAGACGTCAACAATTACACTTGCAATTTTCATATTTTCTCATCCTATAATAAAAGCGAGATTTGTTCGAGAATGTTTTGCGCTACCTCATGCTTTGTCATAAGCGGCAACTCAAGACTCGTCCCATCCTTTTTATAAATGGTAACAATGTTCGTTTCCGTTCCAAACCCAGCACCAGCTGTTTTCACATTATTAGCGACAATCATATCGGTATTTTTCTTTTTTAATTTGCCCATTGCATATTCTTCAACATGCTCCGTTTCCGCAGCGAAGCCCACTAATATTTGCTCAGTCTTTCTTTGTCCAAGCTCAAACAGAATATCCTTTGTACGTTCTAGTTCTAACACTTGTTCACCCGGCTGCTTCTTCATTTTATTATCATGCTGTACCTTTGGTCGATAATCAGCTACTGCAGCTGTTTTAATCACTACATCAGCTTTTTCATACTCCTTCATTACCGCCAGATACATGTCTTCTGCACTACTCACATGAATAACAGTTACACCATTAGGTGGTGTAATGCTGACAGGTCCGGAAATTAATAAAACTTCTGCTCCTGCTTTGGCCGCTTCTTCCGCAATCGCATAGCCCATTTTACCGGTTGAGTGATTCGTAATATAGCGAACAGGATCTATACTTTCTCTCGTTGGTCCTGCCGTAATAATGATCTTTTTGCCAACAAGTTTAGGGTTTTTCTTTGCAAAAAATAGGCCCAGAAGCTCAACGATTTTTTCAGGCTCCTCTAAACGACCTTTACCTACATATCCACAGGCTAAATAACCTTCACTCGGTTCAATAAATTGGTAGCCGAATTGGGCGAGTGTCATAATATTTTTCTGAACAGCGGGATGATCGTACATATGGACGTTCATTGCTGGAGCCACCCACACCGGTGCTGTCGTTGCTAGTAATGTTGTTGAAATCATATTATCCGCTAGTCCATAGGCTAGCTTTGCAATCGTATTGGCAGTAGCAGGTGCGACCAAGACAAGGTCAGCCCAATCAGCCAAATCAATATGCGCAATCACATTTGAGTCCTTCTCATCAAACGTGTCTGTATATACATCATTTTTTGATAATGCTTGGAAGGTTAGCGGTGTTACAAATTTAAGAGCCGCATCACTAAGAATGACTTTCACGTCAGCTCCCGCTTGGGTAAGCTTGCTTGTTAGTGCTGCTGCTTTGTACACTGCAATTCCGCCGGTCACACAGAGCAGAATCTTTTTTCCTTTTAACATATATGTCCCCCCACCTATCAACAGTTCTTTCTTTTATTATGCAAGAATATCGGATTTTTTTCATTTATTTCATTCTAATATGTTAATTTCTGCTCCAGGCACTGTGCCTTCCGCTCTAATCAACACCTAAAAAAATAACAACCCATTCAGGTTGTTATTTGATTGACCTTATCTTATTCAGTCGGAGTGTCTTCATTTTTTGCTTCATTTGAAAACGTTAATTTACCAGCATGAATTTCTTCTAAGGATTTCCCCACGTTTTTATGAGAAACATACTTTGATAGCTGATAGCTACTGTCCTCTTGAAGAATTCGCGCTCTTTTTGCAGCTACTGATACTAATGAATATTTTGAATCAATCTTTGTTAATAAAGAGTCAATCGAAGGATAAAGCATATTTATTCTACCTCCAGCATTTTTTTATAGCGTTGTTCAATTCGTGTTCTGCGACAATGTTCCGCAATAACAATTGCTTTTATTTTATCAACCGCATTGTCAACTTGATCATTTTCAACCACATAATCGTATAATGACATCATTTCAATTTCTTCTTTTGCTACTGTCATCCGATTGTTGATGATTTCTTCTGATTCTGTGCCCCTAGTTGTGATGCGATTTTTCAATTCGCTAAGACTAGGTGGTGCAAGAAAAATGAATAATCCTTCTGGAAACTTCTCACGAACCTGCCTTGCTCCCTGTACTTCAATTTCCAGAAAAACATCTCTACCGTTATCTAGGGTTTCTCTTACATAGTCAACAGGCGTTCCGTAATAATTGCCAACAAACTCAGCATATTCTAAAAGCTTGCCTTGCTCAATGAGTTCTTCAAATTCATTCCTTGATTTAAAGAAATAATCTACTCCATCTACTTCCCCTTCACGAGGTGCTCTCGTGGTCATCGAAATGGAATATTCAAACGCTGTATCGGGATGGGCAAAAATCGCTTTCCGAACAGTCCCCTTTCCAACACCAGATGGTCCAGAAAGAACGATTAATAAGCCTTTTTCGTGCATATTAGTAAATCCTACCCTTCCTCAATGATTTCCTCACGGTTATTATTTAACCTTTGTGCCACTGTTTCAGGCTGAACAGCAGATAATATCACATGGTCACTATCCATAATCATCACAGCTCGAGTTCGTCTTCCGTAAGTTGCATCAATTAAGGATCCTCGATCGCGTGCATCTTGAATAATTCGCTTTATCGGTGCGGATTCAGGACTTACAATTGAAATAATTCTGTTTGCAGATACAATATTCCCAAACCCGATGTTAATTAATTGAATCCCCATGGTAATCCCCCTGTAGTTCTTTATCTATTTTTACCGCGAGACTTAGTCGCTAAACGGTTTTATTCGATATTTTGAACCTGTTCTTTGATTTTCTCTAACAAGCTCTTCATTTCGACTACTTCACCAGCAATCGTTGAATCGTTTGCCTTTGAACCAATCGTATTAACCTCACGATTCATTTCCTGAACAAGAAAATCAAGCTTCCGACCTACCGACTCTTTTAATAGTAATGTTTTTTGGAATTGTTGAATATGACTATTTAGTCTAGTCAGTTCTTCATTAATATCAACCTTTTCAGCAAAAATAGCAACCTCTGTGACAATTCTTGCTTCATCTATTTGTCCAGATAAATAATCCTGCATTCGCTTTGTAATGCGATCCTTGTATTGGTTAACAACAATCGGCGCATATTCCTTTAGCTGTATGGCACGACTATTTAGCTGGTTTAGATTATCAGAAATATCGTCTGCCAATGCCTCCCCTTCTGTTTGTCTCATTTGTTTGAGACTTAGGGCAGCTTCTTCGACAGCAGCAAGGACTAATGTTTCAAGCTCATCGTTTTCTTCATCACTCTCTTCAATCGTAATGAGTTCTTCGCGATTAACAAGCTCCTTTAAGGATATTTGCTCGTTTAGTCCATACTTCTCTTTAATTGCATTTATGTATTGATAATAATCGTCAAGCAGATTCCAATCAATTTGAACCTTGCGATTAACAACGGCTTCGCCAGTTAAGGTCACAAATACTTCGACCCTACCCCTTAGGATATAATCACTAAGCTTTTTTTTCAATTTATCTTCTATTTTTAAAAGAGTCCTTGGCATGCGAAAATAAAATTCACAAAACCGATGATTCACTGTTTTAATTTCTACTGTGACACTAAGACGCTCTGATTCCTTTTTACTACGACCAAAACCAGTCATGCTTACAATCATTATTACACATCCAATCTTATGAAGAAAATCAAAAATGCATGTGAATCAATAGAGTAAATATTGTTTTCAAAGAAAAAGGTAATAGAGTCCCCTCTATTACCCTGTGAATTATAACATACTTTATTTTGTTTTTCTTGCGAAAAATGAACCTGCCAGTAAAAAAGTTGGAATTGAGGATAATGCTGTAATTAATATCCAATCCTTGGCAATAATCGGAACTGTATGGAAAATTGGCTGTAAAGGCGGATAGTAAATAACAACAAACATTAATAACAGTGATGAAATAACCGCTAGCACTAAATATTTATTTCCAAAAGGATTCCGAGAAAAGACAGATTTTTCACTGCGACAATCAAATACATGGATTAATTGAGCCATAACAAGGGCAGCAAATGCCACGGTTTGGGCATAAGCAAGATCATCCGGATTCCGGTATGTGGTCATAAACGCAGCAAGTGTGACAACCCCAATCAGGAAACCTCTCGAAATGACCTTCCAGCCGAGTCCCCTTGCAAAAACGCCTTCCCGCGGACTTCGTGGTTTTCGCTTCATGACGTCACCCTCAGGCTGATCTAAGCCAAGCGCCATAGCAGGCAGACCATCGGTTACTAAATTGACCCAAAGAATTTGGATTGGCACAAGCGGCAATGGTAAGCCCATTAGCATCGCAAAAAGCATCACCAGAATTTCCCCAACATTTGATGCGAGTAAATATCGAACAAATTTCCGGATATTTTCGTATATGTTCCGTCCTTCTTTAATCGCTGTTTTTATCGTCGCAAAATTATCATCCAATAAAACAAGCGCTGATGCCTCTTTAGCAACATCAGTTCCAGTAATACCCATTGCAACCCCAATATCTGCCGCCTTAATTGCCGGTGCATCATTGACGCCGTCTCCAGTCATAGCGACGATATGGCCGCGGTTTTGCAGTGCCTTCACAATTTTCAGCTTATGCTCAGGCGATACACGCGCAAATACTGATACATCATCAACCACTTCCTCGAGCTCGTTTAATTCCATTTCAGATAATGCTTTACCATCAAGCACCTTACTTTTTCCAGTCAAAATGCCCAATTGCTTAGCGATTGCTTTTGCTGTGATGACATGGTCACCAGTTATCATGACCGTCTTAATTCCCGCTTCATTACATTCTTTGACAGCTTGTTTTACTTCCGGACGTGGCGGATCAATCATCCCTTGTAATCCGATAAAAATTAAATCCTTCTCAGCTTCATCCTCGTGCAATATAAGTGTATTGGGCGGAATCGGCTTAAAACCAATTGCAATCGTTCGGAGTGCTTGTGAGGCAAGCTCGTTAATTGCATTTTGCACGGTCGTTTTAGATTCTTCATTAATATACTGTGTTTTTTGATCCCAAAGGGCAGATTGACATTTTCCAAGAAGAACATCTGGTGCCCCTTTCGTCACAACAAAGTGTTTGCCCGCAGGATCTCTCACGACGACACTCATCATCTTTCGAGTAGAATCAAATGGGAATTCGTTAACAATTTCATATTGGTTTAGTAATTGCTTCCGTTCATAGCCCGCCTTCATCGCTGCTACTAACAGTGCTCCCTCTGTCGGATCACCATCTATGATAAATTCATCATTTTTTTTAGTGATTTCAGCATGATTACAAAGCATACCAAACATAAGTAATTGCTGAAGCTCTTTTTCGTGATCTAAACTGCAAGGCTGATGGCGAAAATAAAAATTCCCACGTGGTTCATAGCCAACTCCATCAACCGTCCACGTTTTTCCCCCACTCCATACATGAGTGACGGTCATTTTGTTTTGTGTCATTGTTCCGGTTTTATCAGAACAAATTACCGACGCACAACCAAGCGTTTCTACCGCTGGCAGCTTACGAACAATTGCATTTTTCTTAATCATCCGCTGTACCCCAAGACTTAGTGCAACGGTAACAATTGCTGGCAAACCTTCTGGAATCGCAGCAACCGCTAACGACACACCCGCTAAAAACATCGTGTAAAGGTCATGCCCCTGCATAACGCCTAGTGCGACTACTAATACTGTGAGTAAAAGGGCAGCAACAATTAATATTTTTCCAAGCTGCTCAAGCCGACGTTGCAGTGGTGTTTCCATCGTTTCTGCAGATTGAAGCAGGTCGGCGATTTGTCCCATCGCCGTTTTCATTCCGATAGCACAAACGACTCCAATTCCACTACCTCTTGTAACCATCGTGCCCATAAAGGCCATATTTTCCAAGTCACCAATTCCTAGATGTTCATTTGGATTTAAGGAATCGATATGTTTCTGAACAGGTAAAGACTCTCCTGTTAATGCTGATTCTTCAATCTCTAAACTCATCGCTTCTATTAATCTCACATCGGCACCTATTCGGTCACCGCTAGTAAATTTGATTAGGTCACCTGGCACTAATTCTTTGGATGGAATTTTAGTCCAATTACCGTTTCTGAGGGCAGTTACTTGAGGGGCGGACAGTTCCTTTAACGCCTGAAGCGATTTTTCAGCGCGACGTTCTTGGAAAAATCCTAAAAAGCCATTTACAATTACAATTGCAATGATGGCGATTGCATCGATATATTCCCCAAGTAACCCTGAAATCAGTGTGGCCGCAAGTAGCACTAGAACCATGAAGTCTTTAAATTGACTTAAAAAAAGAAGTAAGGCGGATTGCTTCTCCCCTTCTTCGAGTTCATTATAACCGTACTGTTTTCTCCTCTTTTTAACATCTTCTTCGGACAATCCTAAGGATAGGTCGG
Source organism: Bacillus marasmi (assembly GCF_902168435.1). GTDB lineage: Bacteria > Bacillota > Bacilli > Bacillales > Cytobacillaceae > Bacillus_BU > Bacillus_BU marasmi. Next base: position 201,305 of record NZ_LR656164.1, on the reverse strand, counting down.
TATTTAATGCTTCCCCTACATCATTTCTACTCATCTCATGGAACTTCATCCGGCCATCTCACTTCCTCCTTATTTTGCATACACTGCTTATCTAAATAAAGCTTATTCAGCCTCGTCCAAAAAAATGATAGAATGTAGTAAGAAAAGCGGAGGAGGCTTGCCCAGGGGCGACAGGTACAAGACGAGCACTGCAGGAAATCCTGATTTCTGGAAGGGTTTGGCTTGTAACCCGAGCCCCTAGCCTCCGTAGCTAGACTGAGAAAAGCTCTCACTTGAGCGCTACATATAGTAAAGGATGTTATGACTATGTCTTTTGACGGATTATTTACGCGCGCCATGACAAATGAACTTTCCCAAGCGCTTAAAGGGGGAAGAATTAATAAAATCCAACAGCCATTTCCAAATGAATTACTGATGGTCATTCGTGCAAATGGGAAGAATCACCGACTCCTGCTGTCGATTCATCCAAGCTATGCCAGAGCACAACTAACGAATGAAAGCTATGAAAACCCCGCAGAACCACCGATGTTCTGCATGCTGATGCGTAAGCACCTCGAAGGGTTTATTTTAGAAGATATTCATCAGATTGAACTTGATCGGATCATTGTATTTGAGGTGAAAGGCCGCAATGAACTCGGTGACCTTTCCTATAAGCAGTTGATTGTAGAAATCATGGGTCGGCATAGCAACATCATTTTGGTCGATAAAGACCGGAAAATGATTCTAGACAGCATTAAGCATGTCTCATTTGCCGTTAACAGCCATCGAGCGATCTTGCCTGGGCAGCCGTATATTTTACCGCCACAACAGGATAAACAAAACCCATTTGGTCTTAATGAAGATGACATTTTACGTCGTTTGGACTTTAATGCCGGTAAACTAGATAAGCAGATTGTGACCAACTTTGCGGGTATATCGCCTCTAGTTGCCAAGGAGATTTTGCACCAAGCTGGACTAGCCAATCGGACCACACTGCCAAAAGCATTTTTGGCCATGCTTAATAAAATTTACAGACATGATTATTTACCAGCGATAACAGAAAACGGTGGCAAGGAAGCCTATTACTTATTCCCACTTGATTCACACGGGGGCGAAGCAAAAACATTCTCCACCTTAAGCGAAATGCTTGATCGGTACTATTTTGGCAAAGCGGTAAGAGACCGTGTGAAACAGCAAGCCACCGACTTATTGCGCTTCATTATTAATGAAAAAGATAAAAATGAAAAGAAAATTGGTAAATTGGAAGCGACCATTACCGAAGCCGAACGGGCAAATGAGTATCAGTTGTTTGGTGAATTGCTGACGGCCAATTTGTTTTCCGTAACGCGCGGCATGAAGGAAATTGAGGTCATCAATTATTATGATGAAACTGGAGCAACTGTGACGATTCCACTTGATCCGCAAAAAAATCCATCCGATAATGCACAACGTTATTTTAGTAAATATCAAAAAGCCAAAAACGCATTGGAGATTGTTCGCGAACAAATTGCTTTAGCACGCAATGAAGTGGCCTATTTTGATGCGCTCTTGTCCCAGGTTGAAACCGCCTCACCAAAGGATATTGAGGAAATTCGCGAGGAGTTAGTTGAGGGCGGCTACATCCGCGACCGACGCAAGCGTCAGGCAAAAAAATCAGTTAACGCGAAACCAGTCCTGGATTCGTACACAGCCTCAGATGGTACTGAAATTTTAGTTGGTAAAAATAATAAGCAAAACGATTATTTAACGAATAAACTGGCAGCACGTGATGATTTATGGTTCCACACAAAGGATATTCCCGGCTCTCATGTCGTGATTCGTTCGAAAGCACCATCTGAAGAAACGATTTTAGAGGCTGCTTCATTAGCTGCTTATTTTAGCAAAGCACGTGAATCAAGCTCGGTTCCAGTGGATTTTACCCTTGTGAGGCATGTAAAGAAACCTAGTGGTGCGAAACCTGGCTTTGTCATTTACGATCACCAACAAACCGTATATGTAACACCAAGTGAAGATATTGTGCTGAAATTGAAGAGATAAATTTTAGGCGCTGACATTGAGTCGGCGTTCTTTTTTTGGGGGGAGGAGATCTTTTTAGTATAGGACCAAACCGAACCTGAGCATAATGTGATATATTTGAGCATTTATCGTAAAAAATAAGCATAACGGGGTATAGGTGAGCAAATGGTGTTTTTTTCGAGCATACAAAATTTTACATCGAGCATAAATATTGAAAGGCCGAGCATAAATCTTCGAAAGTCGAGCATAAATTTCGAAAAGCCGAGCATAAGTTTTGAAAAATCGAGCATATCTTCTAATCAAAAAAATTACCTCATAATTATACGCTCAATATAGTTGAGGTTTTTTAAAAAATGAAAGAAAACAGCATAATAGCCTTCAGAAATAAACAAAAAAAATTGTATTTACTTCAGTGAAATCCAAAAACACACAGAATTTCTGGTAATTTCACTAATTTGTCACAACATTTCCTCTACAAGATTATTCTACGAAGCCACCATAAACCTCCAATACATAAATTTCAAACTTTCTCTGCACCCTATTCTTTAGGAGGTGGCAAAAGTGACACAACCACAACAGCCTGGTAATAACAAACTGCCCGAATTTAAAAACCTAACAGACAGAATAATTGCTGAAACGCCAAAAGGGCCATTTCTAGCCATCAAAACTAATCTCGACCCAAAGGATGCAACGGAAGACAATCCATATTATCAAAATAAGCAAAGCAAGAATGACAAATCATTTTTAGACTTTTTTGATGAGTAGGAGTAGATAAAGCATGGATAAAACCCTTGGTTACTTGCGAGAAACAATATCCAATTACACTGATCAATATTCGATTGGAAAAAGAATTTATAAAAAACTGGCTAGTCAGGCTTTCCAAAATGAAGAAGCGTTTGTACGAGTTCTTGATCAAGAAGAGATTGATTTTTTAGATAAAATTTTACCTGATGAAATCAATTATGCTAAGGAAGAGCAGGATGCAAAGCGGGCTCACGAACTAAATGAGGTCTATGAGTTACTATTCTAACTATTTAGGTTTAATCGCCGAAATTTTGATTTAATCGCCGATTTCTCCATTTAATCGCCAAAATCCCGATTTAATCGCCAAAAGCGAAATATAATCGCCCAAATTAAAAAGAGGATCAACCCCAAAAGGTTCATCCTCTTCACTATTTCAGCATCCATCAATTAAGCAAATTGCTTGCCCCATTCAGCTGGGTCAACGCGCCAAGCTGCTAGAGTTTGACGGTCTTCACCTTTAATATAGCCTTTTTCTTCAGCTACTTCAGATAACGTTGTGAAATCTGTTAATGAAACAGCTTTAACACCTGCTTCTTTAAGCATTTCTTCCCCTTTAGCAAGCTGGTATGTAAAGATTGACACAACTCCAAGCACTTCACAGCCTGCTTCACGTAATGCATCAACAGCGGTAATGACGCTGCCACCAGTGGAAATAAGGTCTTCAACAACAACAACCTTTTGTCCGGCTGCTACACGTCCCTCAATTTGATTGCCTTTTCCGTGTCCTTTTGGCTTTGAACGAACATAGCACATCGATAAATCTAGCAAATCACTTACCCAAGCAGCGTGTGGAATACCTGCTGTAGCTGTACCAGCGATTACCTCAACCCCTGCAAAATTTTCTTCAATTAAAGCTTTTAAGCCACCCGCAATTTCTTTGCGCACTGCAGGATAAGACAGAGTTAAGCGATTATCACAATAAATTGGTGAGCGTAAGCCAGATGCCCAAGTAAATGGATCATTCGGCTGAAGTGCCACCGCTTCGATTTCTAATAGTCTTTCAGCAATTTTACGTTTCATGTTAAACTAACTCCTTCCCAAGCTTCCTTGATGCGTTTGTAACTTGCAACAGGGTCACTAGCCTGTGTGATTGGTCGACCAACAACAATCGATGATACTCCCGCAAGTCTAGCAGTTTCCGGCGTTGCGATTCGTTTTTGGTCCTGTGTCGCATCAGAGCTTAAGCGAATTCCAGGGGTTACTGTTAAAAAGTCTGGACCAAGCTCAGAGCGGATTTTTCCGGCTTCCCACGTTGAGCAAACGACTCCATCCATTCCCGAACCTTGCGCCACACTGGCATAATGAAGCACTGATTCCTCAATTGATACTGGAATCAACTGCTCAGCACGCATTTGTTCCTCTGATGTGCTCGTTAACTGTGTAACCGCAATACAACGAGGGCGTACTAAACCACTTGGAGTACCAGCCTCCAAACCTGCGATGGCTGCTTTCATCATTTCACTGCCACCAGCTGCATGAACATTGACTAAATCAGCACCAAGTCGTGCTAGCCCCTTCATTGCTTTATGAACCGTATTTGGTATATCATGAAGCTTTAAATCTAGAAATACCTGATGATTTTTCTCTTTTAGCTCAGAAATGATCGCAGGTCCTTCTTGATAAAATAACTCCATTCCAACTTTTACAAATAAGGATTCTCCTTCAAACCGGTCAAGAAACTGGAATACTTCTTGCTTTGACGCAAAATCAAGAGCGATGATGAGCGAGTTTTTCATGGCGTCCCCAGCTCCTTCCCGTACATTCTGAAATGTGCTCATAGCCTAATTTTTTCAAAAGATCAGGTAACTCTTCAATAATGGTTGGACAAACAAATGGATCAACGAAGTTTGCTGTTCCGACTGCAACAGCGCTTGCTCCCGCATAGAAAAACTCGATGACATCTTCCGCTGAAGAAATTCCGCCCATTCCGATGATTGGAATCGATACGACTTGACTGACGTCATGGATCATTCGGATGGCAACCGGTTTAATTGCCGGACCCGATAAACCACCGGTACGATTAGCTAAAATCGGCTTTCCTGTTTTCAAATCAAGGCGCATGCCGAGCAAAGTATTTATCATTGTGATTCCGTCTGCACCACCCGCTTCAACAGCTCTGGCAATTTCAACGATATTCGTGACATTAGGTGATAATTTTACGTAAACCGGTACAGAGGAAACCTCTTTGACAAGTTTTGTTAACCGTTTTGCCGTTTCCGGACAGGTTCCAAAAGCAATTCCGCCAGTTTTAACGTTTGGGCATGAAATATTTAGCTCTAATGCATGAACATTTGGAGCTGTAGAAATTTTTCGTGCCACCTCAACATAATCCTCTTCCTTTGAACCAGCGACGTTAGCAATAATTGGCACAGAATAACGCTCAGCCAGCCATGGAAGCTCTTCGTTCATAACCTTCTCTAAACCGGGGTTTTGTAAGCCAATCGCATTGAGCATCCCTGCTTCAGTTTCAGCAACACGTGGTGTTGGGTTTCCAAAACGCGGCTCACTTGTAGTCGCCTTAATCATAATCGCACCCAATTTATCTAGATCAAACAACTGGGCGTACTCTTTTCCAAAGCCGAAGCATCCGGAAGCAGGTATCACAGGATTCTTTAATGATAAACCTGGCAATTCGATATTTAATGAACTCATATGACAACCTCCCCTGCTCGGAATACTGGACCATCTGTGCAAACCTTTTTATAGGAATGTCCCTCTGGGTTATCACCGGTATGGCAGACGCAAGCAAAGCACGCACCAATACCACAGCCCATTCGCTCTTCTAAAGACAAGAACACTTTTTTGTCATGAAAACCACTCTCGAGGGCCTTTAGCATTGGTTTTGGACCGCAAGCATAAAGAGTATCAAACTCCAAGCCTTCACCAGAAATAACATCAGTTACAAAGCCACGTGTTCCATGTGTTCCATCGACCGTTGCTACATATGTTGCCCCAAGCTCAGCAAATTTGTTTTCATAAAATACAACCGATTCAGTTTGGAAGCCAAGGACATGAATCACCTTGACTCCCTTCTTTACTAATTGCTTTGATAATTCATACAGTGGCGGAACGCCGATACCACCGCCAATTAATAGAGCCGTTTCACCAGCCTGAGTTTCCTCAACTGGAAAACCGTGCCCAAGTGGTCCAAGTACATCGACAGTATCTCCGCTTTTTTTCTGGGAAAGAAGCGTCGTACCCTTCGCTTCTTTCCGATAAATCATTGTAAATTGAGAGTTGTCTTTATCTATATTCGAAATACTAATGGGTCTTCTTAATAATGGATCAATTGCGTTTGTAACCTTTAACTGAACAAATTGCCCAGGCTCCTGCATTTCGAGCACCACTTCACCTTGTAACGTTAGTTCAAATACGTCTGCTGCGATTTCTTGTTGATTAATAACGGTACATTGCTCTTTTTTGATCACATTAAGACCGCCTTTCGCACCTCAGGAGCGCTTTCCATCGCTTCTGCAGAGAAGGTCATTGATTCAATCACTCGTAGAATAGCATCAGCAGTATCTAATGATGTTAAGCACGGCACCCCGTTCTCAACTGATTCACGACGAATGCGGAAGCCATCGCGTTCTGGTTGTTTTCCTCGAGTAAATGTGTTGATGACTAACTGTGCTTCACCTTTACGGATCACATCAAGGAGATTTGAATCACTCGCATCGATTTTTTCAACTACCATCACTGGAATGCTGTTTTCTTGTAAGTAAGTTGCTGTTCCACTAGTAGCTAATAGCTGATAGCCAATGGCAGCAAATCGTTTCGCAAGCTGTAATGCTTCTGCTTTATCTTTATCGGCAACAGTCAATAACACTGTTCCTGATTTTTTAATATTCATTTTTGCCGCTACAAAGCCTTTGTATAAAGCTTTTTCAAACGTTAAATCTTTACCCATTACTTCCCCAGTTGATTTCATTTCAGGTCCAAGCGTAATGTCAACACGACGAAGCTTTTCGAATGAGAAGACTGGTACTTTTACAAATACACCTTTCTTTTCTGGAACAAGGCCTGACTCATACCCTTGTTCAGCAAGGCTATGACCTAAAATTACTTTTGTCGCGATATTAGCCATCGGTACGTTCGTAATTTTACTTAAGAATGGCACAGTTCTACTTGAACGTGGGTTTACTTCAATTACGAATACATCTTCACCTGCAACCACGTATTGAATGTTTAGTAAGCCGATGATTCCTAAGCCTTTAGCCAATGTATCCGTATACTCAATCAATTTTGCCTTCACAGTATCAGTGATTCGTTGTGGCGGATAAACGGCGATGGAATCCCCTGAGTGGACTCCGGCGCGTTCGATGTGCTCCATAATCCCTGGAATCACTACATCCTTACCATCACAAATCGCGTCAACCTCGATTTCTTTTCCTGTTACATAACGGTCAATCAGAATTGGATCAGAGTTTTCTTTTACCGCATTCTTCATGTAAAATCTTAACTCATCTTCTTTATGAACGATTTCCATCGCTCTTCCACCTAAAACATAGGAAGGACGAACGAGCACTGGATAGCCAATTTCAGTTGCAACAGCAACAGCTTCTTCGACTGTTAAAGCCGTTTTTCCTTTTGGCTGTGGAATGCCAAGCTGTGAAAGAGCTGCTTCAAATTGATTTCGGTCTTCAGTTCGGTCAAGATTTTCTAAGGAAGTTCCTAAAATCTTCACGCCTCTTTCAACCAACTGGCCTGCTAGATTGATAGCTGTTTGACCACCGAATTGAACGATAACTCCAAGCGGCTTTTCTAAATCGATAATGTGCATTACATCTTCAATTGTCAGTGGCTCAAAGTATAATTTATCGGAAATACTGAAGTCAGTTGAAACTGTTTCAGGGTTGTTGTTAATGATAATGGCTTCATAGCCTGCCTCTTTAATCGCCCAAACTGCATGAACTGTTGAGTAGTCAAACTCAATTCCTTGACCGATACGAATCGGACCTGAACCTAACACGATGACACTTTCGCGCTCCGTTACAAGCGATTCATTTTCGTCCTCGTACGTTCCATAGAAATATGGTGTTTCTGATTCAAATTCAGCTGCACAAGTGTCGACTGTTTTATAGACAGGAACAATTCCTTGTTCTGTTCTCCAGTTGTAAACATCGATTTCCTTTGCATTCCATTTAGCTGCTAAAGTTTTATCAGAATAACCCATTTCCTTAGCTTGTCTTGCTACTTCAACATCGTACGCATTTTGTTCAACAACAGCGTCAAATTTGATAATTCCTTCAAATTTCTTAAGGAAAAATAAATCAATTTTAGACCATTCATGAATTGTTTCAATCGTTACACCACGTTTTAATGCTTCAGCGATGTAGAATAAGCGCTCATCGCCTGCTTTCTTAATCCGTTTTTCGATTAAACCATCATCAACTTGATCTGCTTCTTTAAGCTCGAAATGGTAAATTTTTGCCTCAAGTGAACGAATAGCCTTTAATAGCGATTCCTCAAAGGTACGACCAATTGCCATGACCTCACCAGTAGCTTTCATTTGCGTACCTAAAAGTCGGTTTGCTGATTCAAATTTATCAAATGGCCAGCGTGGGATTTTCGTAACGATATAATCAAGTGCTGGTTCAAAGCATGCATAAGTTTTTCCAGTTACAGGGTTCATCATTTCATCAAGCGTTAAGCCAACAGCAATTTTTGCAGCAAGCTTAGCAATTGGGTAGCCAGTTGCTTTTGATGCTAGTGCTGATGAACGGCTTACACGTGGGTTAACTTCAATGATGTAGTAGTTAAAGCTGTCTGGGTCAAGCGCTAGTTGAACGTTACAACCACCCTCGATTCCTAACGCACGAATGATTTTTAACGATACATTTCTTAATAATTGATATTCGCGATCACTTAAGGTTTGGCTTGGTGCCACAACGATTGAGTCGCCTGTATGAATACCAACCGGGTCGATGTTTTCCATGTTACACACAACAATCGCACTGTCGTTGGCATCGCGCATTACTTCATATTCGATTTCCTTAAACCCAGCAATACTTTTCTCAAGTAAACATTGGTTAACTGGACTATTTTTTAAACCGCTTGTTACGATTTCGATTAATTCTGCTTCGTTATGGCAAATACCTCCACCTGTACCACCTAATGTGTAAGCAGGACGAACGATGATAGGATAGCCAACTTCACCAACAAAACGATAGGCTTCCTCTAAAGTATGGACGATATCACTTTCTGGAACTGGCTCACCTAGCTCATTCATTAAATCTCTGAACAGCTCCCGGTCTTCTGCTTGCTTAATCGCAGATAGCTTAGTTCCTAATATTTCGACATTTAATTCTTCAAGAATCCCAGACTCTGCTAATTCAACTGCAAGGTTTAAACCTGTTTGGCCTCCTAATGTCGGTACAAGTGCGTCTGGACGTTCTTTACGGATAACTCGTGAAATAAATTCAACTGTTAACGGCTCAATGTATACTGCATCGGCAATTTCTGTATCAGTCATAATCGTTGCAGGGTTTGAGTTTACAAGAATAACACGATAGCCTTCTTCTTTCAGTGCCATACATGCTTGAGTTCCCGCATAGTCAAATTCAGCGGCTTGACCGATGATAATCGGACCTGACCCAATTACTAAAATACTATTAATATCGGTACGTTTAGGCATTATTTAGCACTCTCCCGTTCTCTTGTTTGTGTTCTTCTACCATATTTAAGAAACGATCAAATAATCCGTTTGTATCTTCCGGTCCAGGTGAAGCTTCTGGATGGAATTGGACAGTGAATGCTGGATATTGTGTATGCTTTAAGCCTTCTACTGTGCCATCATTTAAGGCAATATGGGTTACTTCAAGGTTGGTTCCAGCAATTGATGCATCTTCAACTGTATAACCATGGTTTTGCGAAGTTAATGAAACCTTGCCTGTTGCTAAATCTTTTACAGGGTGGTTAGATCCACGGTGACCGAACTTCATTTTTTCTGTATTGGCACCACATGATAAAGCGAATAGTTGGTGTCCTAGGCAAATTCCGAATAATGGAACTTTTCCGATTAGACCCGCAATCATTTCTTTTGCTTCTGGAACGCTTTTTGGATCCCCAGGTCCGTTGGAAAGCATCACTCCATCAGGACTTAATTGTAGTATTTGCTCTGCTGTGAAGTGGTAAGGAACAACAATTACATCACAGTCACGTTGGTTAAGCTCACGTAAAATTCCATGTTTCATACCAAAATCAACAAGGACAACACGGTTGCCACGCCCTGGACTAGCATATGGTGTAACAGTCGAGACCTGTTTCACCTGATCCGTTTCTAACGGCTTTTCTCTTAACATTTCGACAACTTTTGACGCATCTTCTTCTATGCTGCAGATGGCACCTTTTAATGTACCGTGGTTACGGATGATTCTAGTCAATTTTCTCGTATCAATCCCTGCGATTCCTGGGATTTTTTTAATTTTGAAATATTCGTCTAGCGATAATTCATTCCGCCAGTTTGATGGAAAATCACAAACTTCCTTCACAATAAAACCTTTAATCGCTGGTTGAATCGATTCAAAATCATCACGGTTAATCCCATAGTTACCAATTAACGGATATGTTAGGGTAACGATTTGACCGCAATAAGATGGATCAGACAATATTTCCTGATAACCGGTCATCCCGGTATTGAAAACGACCTCTCCGATTGTATCTACTTCACTACCAAATCCTTCACCGACCATGATCGTTCCGTCTTCGAGTATCAATTGCCTTTTCATATATCGACTCTCTCCTTTTTCCATACGATTTTTCCTGCGACGATTGTAAGCACTGGCCAGCCTTTACATTCCCAGCCATCAAAAGGTGTATTTTTTCCTTTAGAAAGAAACTTGCTTGAATCAATTGCTTCCTTGTGTTGTAAATCGAGAAGTACAAGGTCAGCTGCGGCTCCAGCTTCAATTTTTCCAAAAGGAAGCTTGAAGGTTTCTGCCGGCTTTATCGTTAAGTAATCTATTAATTGTTTTAGCGTAATGATTCCTTTTTCTACAAAATGTGTATATAAAAGCGGGAAGGCAGTTTCTAAGCCAACAATTCCGAATGGAGCCAGCTGCATTCCTGCACTTTTTTCCTCAGCAGTATGTGGAGCGTGATCAGTTGCGATAAAATCAATCGTTCCATCAAGCAACCCTTCGATAAGCGCCTTTTTATCTTCACTTCCACGAAGTGGCGGATTCATTTTGTAATTCGTATCTAAGCCTGGGATATCTTCATCACATAGTAATAAGTGATGTGGTGTTACTTCTGCTGTTACTTTAATTCCAGCTCGCTTTGCGTCTCTTACTGCGCGAACAGAACCCTTTGTACTGATATGGCATACATGATAGTGACAATCAGCTGCTTCAGCTAACAGCACGTCGCGTGCGATTTGTACGGATTCACACACTGACGGAATTCCGTTTAAAGAGTTAGCTTTTGAAAATTCACCTTCATGGACACAACCTTTATTAATTAATGAGTTGTCTTCGCAATGAGCGACAATCGCCATGTCTAAAGCGGCAGCATTTTTCATTGCTTGAAGCATCATGCTAGCTTCTTGAATTCCGACGCCATCATCAGTGAAGGCAAATGCACCAGCTTCTTTTAATTCTTCAAAATTGGTTAATTCTTGACCAAGCTCTCTCACTGTAATCGAAGCATATGGCAGCACACGAACCGCTGCTGTTTCGCTAATACGTTGATTTAATGCTTGTAGCTGTTCCTTTGAATCTGGAACAGGTCTTGTATTTGGCATGGCTGCAACCGTTGTAAAACCGCCTTTAGCTGCTGCCATCGTTCCGGTAGCGATTGTTTCCTTCTTTTCTCCACCTGGCTCACGAAGATGGACGTGAACATCGATAAAACCTGGAGCGACCAAGAGCCCATTTGCATCGATGATTTCATCAGCCTCGCGATTGATGTCTTGATTTACTTCAATAATTTCCCCTTTGTCAATAAACAAGTCTACTTTTGTTAATTCACCTGTCTCAGTAAGTAACTGACCATTTTTGATTATGTACGACATTTTCACTACCCCCTTGTGATGATTCTAAAACTCGCTTGAGCACCGCCATTCTGACAAAGACCCCATTTTGCATTTGCTTAAAGATTCTTGAACGCTTCCCTTCAACTAAGCAATCTGCTATTTCGACGCCTCGATTAACCGGTGCTGGATGCATGATGATACTACCCTGCTTCATCGTTTGTTCTCTTTCAACGGTTAAGCCATATTGACGATGATACTCATCTAAATCAGCTGTTTCCGACCCATTATGACGTTCATGTTGAATTCTAAGCAACATTACGACATCTGCTGTCGAAATTGCGCGGTCTATCGGTTCCATTATACACCCTTGTGGCATTTCTTCATCAAACCAAGCCTCAGGTCCTGAAAAAACTACCTGTGCCCCGAGACGAACAAGTGCGTCAGCGTTGGAGCGTGCAACGCGACTATGGCGAATATCACCAATGATGGCAACCTTTAAGCCCTCAAATCGACCAAACTCTTGCTGGATGGTTAATAGATCTAGTAATGATTGGGTAGGATGGTGGCCACAACCATCGCCTGCATTAACAATCGCTAACTTGAATTTATCCTTTAATTCATCAAAATAATTATCGTGTTCATGTCGGATTACGACAGCGTCCAAACCAATTGATTCTAACGTTTTGACTGTGTCATACAAAGTCTCTCCCTTTAGAACACTTGAGCGACCTGTTTCAAACGGAATGACTTGTAACCCTAATTTTCTTTCAGCCATTTCAAAGCTTGTTTTTGTTCTTGTGCTTGGTTCGAAAAACAAATTGGCAACATAGGTTGGCTTTTCAGGTGTCCATTGTTCGCCTTGGGCAAAGCGCTGTGCATCTATCAAGATTGTTTTAATATCTTCGGTTGAAAGCTCCGTAGTTTTAAGTAAATCAGTCATTTACTCCCATCTCCTTGGTGGAATTTTCTTCCTTATTTTTTTAAAAAAGACACCCAGAATACAAATCATCTGGGTGTCAAAATGAACTCGTTAAGGTTTGGAAAAAGGCATACTAGTGCACATTTTCCAATCATTTTGTTTATCACCCTTGTAAGTCTCTCTGGACTTAATTAAAAGGTACTTACGAAATGGCTTCGTTAGATTCTGTTTCAAACATATCATCTTTTACTGGTTCTCGACCAGGTAGGATCAGATTGAGTAGCACTCCAATGATGGCTGCAAGTGCCATTCCTTGAATTTGGAAGTCGTCACTAATTTTGATGAATGCTCCACCTATTCCAATTACAAGTATAACAGACGATATCATCAAATTACGATTATTACCAAAATCTACTTTACTATCAACAAGCATTCTTAAACCTGATGAAGCGATTATACCAAACAGGAGAATCGATACTCCGCCCATTACTGGCGTTGGAATCGTCGATATTAATGCAGTGATTTTACCAACAAACCCGAAGATTGTCGCAATGACCGCAGCACCTGCTAATACATAGACACTATAAACTTTAGTGATGGCAAGGACACCAATATTTTCACCATAGGTGGTTTTCGGTGGTCCACCAATTAAACCAGAAATCATTGTTGCCATTCCGTCTCCTAAAATGGAGCGGTGTAAGCCAGGATTTTTTATATAATCACGACCAACTACCTTACTTAACACAAGCTGATGTCCAATGTGTTCTGATAAAGTAACGATTGCTACTGGAACCATCAAGAGAATAAGTTCAGCTGTTACTTTTACTTTATAATCAACAAATGGGAAGATAAAGTCTGGCATTTCAAACCATTTAGCTTGTTGTACCGGAGAAAAATCAACCACTCCAACAGCTAGAGCATAGATGTAGCCTACTACAATTCCGAATAAAATCGGGATTAGACTTAACATCCCTTTCATATATATTGAACAAATAATTGTTGCTGCTAATGTTACAAGGGCAATCGAGAAGTGCAATAAACTGTAATCTCCATCAGGGTTATTCATTGCCATTCCTACGGCAGTTCCTGATAGAGCAAGACCAATGACGATTATAATCGGTCCTACTACCACTGGTGGAAGTAAATTCATTATCCAGCGATAGCCAAGTTTTTTGATTACGAGAGCGACCATACCGTAGACCAAGCCGGCCAAGAAGGTCCCTATCATCGCAGCGCCAGGACCACCACTTGCTTTAGCAGCAATGACTGGTGCGATGAATGCAAAAGAAGATCCGAGATAAGCTGGTACTTGCCATTTTGTAATGATGAGAAAGGCAAGCGTACCTAAACCACTTGAGATGAGGGCAATCGATGGACTTAATCCGACTAAATACGGAACAAGGATGGTTGCGCCAAACATCGCAAATAAGTGCTGGAGACTAAGTGTTAACCATTTTCCGGGTGTGGGTACTTCGTTGATATCTAATGCTGGTTTACTCATGTTTCTACCTCTCCTTTATGAAATAACCCTCTCTTGCCTTGGGCAAAAGAGGGTTATGAAAGCGTTGGCGAAACACATTGTTGTGGTTTGCCCTCCCCCCTTTTGCCAGCCTCACAGGACTGCATTTAAAAGGGTTATTTATTTGTCATATATACTTACTTGGTCATTCTCATCTACTTCTGTTAATTCGACAACGATTTTTTCGGAACTAGAGGTTGGAATATTTTTCCCAACATAATCTGCTCTGATTGGCAGTTCGCGATGACCTCTGTCCACTAATACCGCCAGCTGGACGGCTGCTGGTCTGCCAAGGTCAATCACTGCGTCAATCGCAGCTCTGACTGTTCTCCCCGTGAATAATACATCATCTACTAAAATCACAATTTGATTGTTGATATCAATCGGGATATTGTTGCCCTTTACAACTGGTTCTTGATCTACTGTTATTTTAGTCAAATCATCTCGATATAATGTAATATCAATTTCACCGACCGGTACCTTTGTACCTTCGATTTGTTCAATTCTGGCACTTAAGCGGTCTGCTAAGTAAATTCCTCTAGTACGAATTCCAACTAATATGCAGTTTTTTATTCCTTTATTTCTTTCAATAATTTCATGGGCTATTCTTGTTAGTGCGCGCCGTATTGCTTGTTCATCTAATACAATCGCTTTTTGGCTCATGGTGTTGTGCCCTCCTCTCTGAAAGATTTAAATAAAAGCAGAAGCGCCTTGGCGCTGGAGCTGGAGCTGGATAAACCAAAAACCCTCTCGCCGAGTTAGCGAGAGGGTGTGCGTACACAAAGAGTACTCTTGAGGATTTCTACACAAAAATCCCCCAAAAGATATCCGTTTCCTTCTCAGCCTCACGGGACTGTATTAAAGGTTCTATTAACTATTGCTATCTTAAAATAAGAGTCGATTTTTGTCAACGATTATTTCGCAGTTGTTCCAATACGGACATAAAATCAGACGGAAGCGGTGCTTCAAATTGTAGGTATTCATTTGTACGTGGATGGTTAAAACCCAATATGCCTGCATGAAGAGCCTGACCGTTAATATCAAGAGTTTTCTTCGGACCATATTTTGGGTCTCCAACTAAAGGATAGCCAATATATTTCATGTGAACACGAATTTGATGTGTTCTTCCAGTTTCGAGCTGACATTCAATTAACGTAAACTCACCGAGTCGCTCTAATACTTCAAAATGCGTAACAGCATTCTTGCCGTTATCTACTACTGTCATGCTCTGGCGATCTTTTGGATCACGTCCTAACGGTGCATCAACAGTTCCGTAATCATGAGGTATATTTCCATGAACAATTGCCTTATATTTTCGAACGACAGTCTTATTTACTAATTGATTGACCAAGCTTTCATGAGCTAAATCATTTTTTGCAACCATGAGTAGCCCTGATGTATCCTTATCAATTCTATGCACAATCCCTGGTCTGAGAACACCATTTATTCCTGATAGATCCTTGCAATGAGCCATCAACCCGTTTACAAGTGTCCCACTTAAGTGTCCTGGTGCTGGATGAACCACCATTCCTTTAGGCTTGTTAACGACTAATACATCTGAATCTTCATAATAAATATCTAAATCCATTTCTTCCGCTTCAACATCCAAACTTTCAGGTTCAGGAATATTAACAACTAATTCATCACCGATATGACACTTATAATTTGTTTTCACACCTGTGCCATTAACGAGAATATGTCCCTCTTTAATCCACTGTTGAACCTGTGTTCGTGACCATTCATTATTTAAGCCAGAAATTACTTTATCAATCCGATCATTTTTCTGTTCCTCTGGGACTGTATACGCTAAACTTTCCATTAAATTACTCCTCTTTTGCTCTCTTTAATTCCCGCTCTTCAAGAAACATTTGAATCATCAGCAAAATAACACCGATTACCAAAGCAGAATCCGCAATGTTAAATACTGGGAAATCATAGCCAAATATGTAGGTATTAATAAAATCAACGACCTCTTTACGGAAAACTCGGTCAATGAAATTCCCTATTGCTCCACCAAGCATTAATCCAAGTGAAACACCTGCTAGCCATTTATCTTTTACAACCTTTTGGATATAAAAAACAATACCTATAATCACAATTACCGTAATAACATAAAAGAACCACATTTGTCCTTGTAAAATTCCCCATGCTGCGCCTCTATTCCGATGAGAGGTAATATAAAGAAAATTTTCGATAATCTGTATGCTTTCACCAAGCTCTAGATTTTTAACAATCAACCACTTGGTTAGTTGATCAAGAATAATGACAAATAAAGCTATTATGTAATAAAACACAAAGGCAACCTCCAACTCTCGACAAATCTATACCTTTGCATTTTAGCATACTCCAGACAAAAACGATATTTTTTTCAAATTGTGTTAATTGGTTTTCGAAAAAAACTGTTTAACCCTTCAATATCCTTTAATGACTTAATTGTCGGCATGATTTTAAGAACCTCTGCTGGAATCATTTCTCCGGACATTTCACAAATTCCATACTGTCCTGTTTTTATTTTTACCATCGTTGCCTCTATATCATTCAATTCTTCCTTTAAGATTTCTTGAATTTCATTTGAACCATTACTGCTTTCCATTCTTTTTAATAATTCTTCGCTGGTTGTACGGAGTTCGGTATAAAGCTTTGCTAATTTCGCTTCCATCTCTATCCCTCCGATTGGTTCATTTGACTTTATTATGACCGGATTGTATTTTCAGTAACATTTAAACTATTGTCAAATGCCACAAGTATTAGTGGAAGTGGAAATCGATGGATGCGATTTTTGTGGAGGTCGATGACGGACGATGAGTAGTGGGAATTTTCCTTTTTGTATTTACCTAGCGCGTCTTTTGGGGCTCTAGGGTAATTCAAATCACTTTTGTATTTACCTAGCGCGTCTTTTTTGGCTCTAGGGTAATTCAAATCACTTTTGTATTTACCTAGCGCGTCTTTTGGGGCTCTAGGGTAATTCAAATCCTTTTTGTATTTACCTAGCGCGTCTTTTGGGGCTCTAGGGTAATTCAAATCCTTTTTGTATTTACCTAGCGACTCTTTTTTGGCTCTAGGGTAATTCAAATCACTTTTGTATTTACCTAGCGGCTCTTTTTTGGCTCTAGGGTAATTCAAATCACTTTTGTATTTACCTAGCGACTCTTTTTTGGCTCTAGGGTAATTCAAATCCTTTTTGTATTTACCTAGCGACTCTTTTTTGGCTCTAGGGTAATTCAAATCACTTTTTCATTACCCTAGCTCACTTTTCTCGATCTCTTGGGTAATGAAAAAAGGGCTAACCAAAAACGGTTAGCCACAATCAAAACACATTTCTTAATAATTTTCTTTTACCACTGTTGCACAGCGAGGGCAAAGCGTTGGGTGGTCACTATCCTGACCGACTTCAGTCGTAACTGTCCAGCAACGTTCACAAGTTTCGCCTTCCGCTTTTGTGACCACAATCGCCGCATTGTCTAGCTTCACAGCATTTTCTGGTGCATCTCCATACGTGCCAGCCACTTCGAAGCCTGATACAATAAAGAGCTGCATCAAATTCTCATCAATAGAATCGAGCAATTCTCTTGTTGCTTCATTAACATAAAGCGTTACTTTAGCTGTTAAAGATTTTCCAATTACCTTTTCATTACGAGCTTCCTCTAACGCTTTTAACACATCATCACGAAGCTTCATAAATAATGTCCATTTTTCCTCAAGCTTGCTTGCATTTGGAAGCTCCTGGTATTCAGGAAGATCCGTTAATTGGACACTCACTTCTGTCGCAGTTGGAATATAACCCCAAACCTCATCAGCAGTATGAGGGAGAATTGGCGTTACTAGCTTCACTAAGGCGATTAAGCTTTCATGAAGTACAGTTTGAATGGCGCGACGCTCATGATTATTACTTGTTTCGATATATAGTACGTCTTTTGCGAAATCTAAATAGAATGAGCTTAAGTCTAATGTACAGAAATTATTAACTGCATGGTAGATAGTTGCAAATTCATAATTTTCATAAGAATCGCGAACAGTTTTAATCACTTTATTTAATTTGACCAACATAAATTGATCCACTTCGCGAAGCTCCTCGAACGCAACCGCATCTGTCTCAGCATTGAAATCAGCAAGATTTCCAAGCAAGAAACGGAATGTGTTACGGATTTTACGGTAAACTTCGGCAACCTGTTTAAGAATTGCATCAGATACGCGAACATCTGCCTGATAATCAACAGAAGCAACCCATAAACGCAGGATATCGGCACCAAGCTGTTGCATTACCTTTGCTGGTACAACAACGTTTCCGATTGATTTACTCATTTTTCTACCTTCACCGTCAAGAGCAAAGCCGTGGCTCAATACACCTTTATATGGAGCTTTACCAGTAACCGCAACACCAGTTGATAATGATGAGTTAAACCAGCCACGATATTGGTCAGATCCTTCTAAGTAAAGATCGGCCGGACGTTGCAAGTCATCACGCTCTTCTAAAACTGCTTGGTGAGATGAACCTGAGTCAAACCAAACATCCATGATATCCGTTTCTTTCGTAAATTCACCGTTCGGGCTACCTGGATGAGTAAAGCCTTCTGGAAGCAAGTCCTTAGCTTCACGCTCAAACCAAATATTTGAACCATGTTCACGGAACATTGCAGATACATGTGCAATCGTTTCATCCGTAATGATTGCGTCACCATTTTCAGCATAGAATACAGGAATTGGTACACCCCATGCACGTTGACGTGAAATACACCAATCGCCACGATCACGTACCATATTGAATAGACGAGTTTCGCCCCATTCAGGTACCCATTTTGTTTCCTTTACCGCTTCAAGGAGCTCATTGCGGAAATCCTTAATTGAAGCAAACCATTGGGCAGTTGCTCTAAAGATAACCGGTTTTTTAGTTCTCCAATCATGCGGATAAGAGTGTGTGATAAATGAAAGCTTTAATAATGCACCATTTTCTTCAAGCTTTTCAGTGATTGGCTTATTAGCATTTTCGTAAAATAAACCTTCAAATCCAGGCGCTTCATGAGTCATGTGTCCTTTATCATCTACTGGATTCAAGACATCAAGACCATATTTTTGCCCAACGTGGAAGTCATCTTCCCCGTGGCCTGGTGCAGTGTGAACACAGCCAGTACCGGCATCAGTTGTTACATGCTCACCAAGCATAACAAGAGATTCACGACCATAAATTGGATGAAGTGCAACAACATATTCAAGCTCGCTACCCTTCACTTTATTAACAACATTTGGGTTTTCCCAGCCAATTTCATTAGTTACTGACTCTAATAAAGCTTCTGCCACAACAAATTTATTTCCGTCTACTTCAACAACTACATAAGTTAAGTCAGGGTGAACGGAGATACCAAGGTTAGCTGGAATCGTCCAAGGAGTTGTTGTCCAGATGACGATTTTTGTATCGCTATCCAAGACACCCTTTCCGTCCTTCACATTAAACGCCACATAAATGGAAGCAGAGCGCTTATCTTGATATTCAATTTCAGCTTCAGCAAGTGCTGACTCACTGGATGGAGACCAATAAACTGGCTTAAGACCTTTGTAAATATAGCCTTTCTTTGCCATTTCACCAAACACTTTAATTTGCTGAGCTTCGTATTCTGGCTTAAGTGTGATGTATGGATTTTCCCAATCACCGCGTACACCTAGACGTTTAAATTGACCGCGTTGGTTTTCGATTTGCTCATATGCATATTTCTCACAAAGCTTACGGAATTCAGCGATGCTCATTTCCTTCCGTTTTACGCCTTTATTTGTTAATGCTTGCTCAATTGGTAAACCATGCGTATCCCAACCAGGTACATATGGGGCTTGGAAACCGCTCATTGATTTATAGCGTACGATGAAATCTTTAAGGATTTTGTTTAAAGCGTGGCCCATGTGGATATCGCCGTTTGCATATGGCGGTCCGTCATGAAGAACAAACATCGGTCTGCCTTTTGTTCGTTCTTGTACCATTTTGTAAATATTCATTTCTTCCCACTTTGCCTGCATGTCTGGTTCGCGCTTTGGAAGGTTTCCACGCATTGGGAACTCAGTTTGCGGCATTAATAATGTATCTTTATACTCCATTTCTTTTCCTCCTATGGAATGTTATTTATATAGACTTTTTGAGTGATTCGCATTCCAAATAACGGTACCATTAATAAAAATAAACATAAAAAAACCTTCTCATCCCACAAAAAAGGGACGAGAAGGTTTCCCGCGGTACCACCCTAATTGACAGAGCAAAATGCTTCTGTCCACTAGTTATTCGTAACGTGAATATACGCCATAGCTTACTTAGACTATCCTTAAATAGCGTTCAACTTGGAACTCAAGGGTGATTTTTCGAATTTTCAACTTTCCCGGGCTTTCACCGCCCCCGGTTCGCTTTTAAAAGTTATTGAAAAAACGTACTGTCCCTATCATCGTCAAAAATTATTAACATTCTTTTGTGATGACATTATATGCGATTTGCCTTTCGTTCGTCAAGTTACGCTAAAGAATCTTCTTCTGCAGCTTTTAATTCAGATGCATCTAATTCGTATTGTAATAAATGATCCCAATCGTCATTTTTTAATAAATCAAGCTGCGCTTCAATTAGCATTTTAAAACGAGTACGGAAAACTTTAGATTGTTTTTTCAAATCTTCTATTTCCAAGGCAATTTTTCTTGCCTTTGTTAAAGATTCGTTTACAATACGATCAGCATTTTTTTCTGCTTCTTTAATAATGAGCTTTGCTTCCTTTTGCGCATTACGTCTAACTTCCTCGCCCGCTTCCTGCGCAATCACAATCGATTTATTTAAGGTCTCTTCAATGCTTGAAAAGTGACCTAGTCTCTCAGTTTGATCCTTTAATCTTTCTTCTAATTCCTTCTTTTCTCGGATTAATAATTCATAATCTTTGATAACTTGATCAAGGAATTCGTTTACTTCATCTTCATCATAGCCTCGAAATCCCTTGCTGAATTCCTTATTGTGTATATCTAACGGTGTTAACGGCATAACGCCACCTCCAAATCAAGACTCGTATGTATATTCAAATATTCGACAGTACCCTTTATATTCCTTCTTTATAAACGAAATTTATTTTAGTAGTTTCGCTAAAATTCGCCATTTGTCCTTTTTTGTTTTTCCTTCGATTGCAGAAATCTTAACTCGACCATAGCCTCTTACCGACAATGTATCCCCTTCACCACATTCAAACGATACAGATTCAACAATTGTCCAGTTTACTTTAACTAAACCTTGGCTTATTAAAACTTGAGCTTTTTGGCGAGAAATATGATAGATGGAAGACACTAAAGTATCCAAGCGTAGTGATGAACTGGTAATTGAAAGTTCTTGCCAATTCTCATCCACCATCAAGGCGTTTTCTAACGGAATTTCCTTTAGTCGAACTTGTGCCCTGCCAATCGATTTTAATTCCATCTCAATGTAATCACGAATTTCCATTGTCGCGAAAAATTGGACAGTGCTTCCGTGAAATAAAATATCCCCAAACTTACTCCGTTTTAGTCCTAACGACATTAATGAGCCCAATACTTGGCGGTGCTCAATTGTTACAAATTTTGAAGGATATTCGATTTCATAAAGAGAGATCTTGAATTCATCGTTAGTAGCCTGAAAATAGTCAGGAGCAAGAATGGCCCGTTTCCGTTCACTATTTTCCACTCCACCAAAGAATGAAATGAGGACATCCCCATGCTCCCCAATGATTGTTTTGGCAATTTGCTGTTCACGCGGGTCTAGAAAGTCGGTTAGCTTTGGAGAATAGGAAGCTTCCACATAGCCCTTCCAATCGATAATAGTATCGATAAAGCCGCGCTCTTCCGGTCGAAAATGCTGATAAATATTCATGAAAGCACCCTTCATCATGTTACTTATGAAGCAATGAAAAAAGGCTCTGCTCAATAAGGAGAGCCTTTGTCTTTATGCTAACCAAGCAAATAATTGATATAATCCACTTGTTGCAAATCGGAGTACGAGAATAGCAACGATTGGTGAAATATCAATCATTCCTAGCGGTGGAATAATCCGACGGAACGGCTCTAGGTATGGCTCACAAATATTTGTTAAAAAACGGCCAAACCCTGATTCACGTGCATTAGGAAACCACGACAATAAAATATAAATTATCAATGCCCAAGAATATATTTGAATAATCTGGACTAATACCTCAAATACAAAACTCATTAATTAATCACCTCGAATGATGGATGTCATTTTCTTGTAGAAATTCGGTAATATTACCTGATACCTCAACATTATCTGGAGTACAAAGGAATATATCAGCGCCTATTTTTGAAATTTCTCCGCCAATCGCATAGACTGTGCCACTTAAAAAGTCTACAATCTGTCTTGCATGATTAGCATCACTGCGCTGCAGGTTTACCACAACCGAGCGGCGATTTTTCAAATGATCAGCTATTTCCTGTGCTTCAGCATAAACACGAGGTTCACATAAGATAAGCTTAGACGACTTTTGAACACTTTGAAGACTGACGATATTTTGCTTAGATACATTTTGCGGAGATGGCTTTATTTCACGCCTAGGCTCCTGAATATTATTGTCCTCAACTTCCTCATATTCATAATCCTCATCATCTAAGAAAAAGAATGTTTTAAGTTTCGATTTGATGCTCATCTTTGTTCACCTCCTAAAGACTCATTTCCGACTAACGCCGTACCGATTCGAACCATTGTCGCGCCTTCTTCAACTGCAATCTCAAAGTCATTTGACATTCCCATCGATAACTCCTTACATGGAGCATAGTCGAGATTCAAATCAGTAATAGAATTCTTTAGCTTTCTTAAGTTTTGAAAGCAACTTCGTAAAATTGCTTCATCCTCTGTATTTGGTGCCATTGTCATTAAGCCTGCAACGATAATATTTGGATACGCTGATAACGATTTTACAAAATCAATTACTTCATCCTGATTAAGACCATGTTTTGACTCTTCTCCAGAAGTATTGACCTGTACAAAGCAATTTATAGGTTTCTTCGTCCGCTTGTTTATTTCTGCAGCAAGCGATAGCCGGTCTAGTGAATGAATATAGTCAACCTTATCGATAATATTTTTAACCTTTCTTGTTTGCAGCGTACCGATAAAATGCCAAGTAGGCTTGTCCTGTAAAATAGACCATTTTTCAAGCAGACCTTCATCTCGGTTCTCACCTAAATGAGCCACGCCAGCCTCTACTGCTTCTTGCGCACGTTTTACACTCACGTATTTCGTAACGGCAATAATCTTTATTTCAGACGGCCCTCGGCCTGTTTTTTCACAAGCAGCTTGGATTTTTTGCTGGATTGCTTGTAAATTTGCTGTAACGCTCATTTCAATTACTAGGCCTCCTTCCAGCCAATAAAACTAATCATTCTTCCAGTTTTTCCTTTGTCCTTCCGATGTGAAAAAAACACATCATGATGACAACTCGTACACAATTGTGTCTGTTTTATATGATTTTCCTGCACACCAGCCTCGATTAATAAAAAACGGTTTGTTTCGCGCAGATTAAGTTGGTATTGATTGTCTCCTATTAAATTATACGGTTTTTCTTCGACAGCTTCTAGCCTATTTTGCAAATGAGATATGACAGGTTCATCTACGACATAACAATTTCCGCAAATCGATGGTCCAATTACTACTTGTACCTCTTCTGGACGGACAGCTTCATTCCTTTGTAAAATCGAAATCATTTCCGCTCCAATTCCCGATACTGTCCCCTTCCAGCCGGCATGAGCAACTCCAATTATCTTCTGTTTCGGTGCAAAAAAATATAAAGGTACACAGTCAGCATAGGCAAGCGTTAAAAGAATCCCTTCATTTGTTGTATAAAATCCATCAGTCGCTTTAAAAGCATCATCATAAGAAAATGCTCCATAGCCACAGTCTGATTTTGTCACTTTGCGAATGTTAATTTCATGGGTCTGCTCAGCACCAACCCATTGATTAAGTGGAAAATCAATAATCCTCGCCAACCGGGATCTATTTTCACAGACAGTATTTTGGTCATCACCAACATGAAACCCAAAATTCAACGAAGCAAATGGGGCATTACTAATCCCCCCATGCTTCGTTGTAAAACCGGCAACTAAATCAGGAAATTCTCTAGTCCATTCATCAATTTCAAAAAATGATGAACTTTTTAAAATAAAAGGCTCCATGAATTAATCCCTCATTACATTTTCCTATAGTTTACCACATTGCCCCAATCGCTCCCAGTAAAAAAGCGTTTACTTTAACTCAGCCTCCAGAAATTGACTATCATGTGAAGCTTGATAACGAACTAAAATAACATCTTCACCAATTTTGATAATATTTTTCCACGGAATGACAATTTGGTCATCCTTCCCAAAAATACCAAGCACCTTACCAGTACCGCCTATTACCACCGCATCTATCTTCCCCGTATTAAGATTAATATCAATGTCTCCGATATTCCCCAAACGTTTACCATCAAACACATTGACAACATCTTTAATTTGAAAATCAGATATTTTAACCATGCTGATCACCTCACAGAGCTTCTTTTAGATTATATGTATAGTTAGCTATAAATAATATTAAAAATACGAAAAGCTGCCGATTTGGCAGCTTTAATGTTGAATATTTTTGTTCATCTGTTTAATGGCCGCTTTTTCTAAACGAGATACTTGCGCTTGAGAGATTCCGATTTCTTCGGCGACCTCCATTTGCGTTTTCCCCTGGAAAAATCTCTTTCTCAAAATCAATTTTTCTCGTTCATTTAAGCGTCTCATGCCTTCTTTTAAGGCAATTTCTTCAATCCATTGAGTATCTTTATTTTTTTCATCGCTTAACTGATCCATTACATAAATTGGATCACCGCCATCATTATAGATTGGCTCAAATAATGAGACAGGGTCTTGAATTGCATCTAGGGCAAAGACGATTTCCTCATGTGGTACTTCTAATACCTTAGCAATTTCTTCAGCTGTCGGTTCTCGGGATGTTTCACTCATTAATCTTTCTCTGACCTGCAGGGCCTTATAAGCAATATCCCGAAGCGAGCGCGATACCCGAATTGGGTTATTATCCCTTAGGTATCTGCGAATTTCTCCAATAATCATCGGAACAGCATAAGTAGAAAACTTCACGTTTTGACTTAAATCAAAATTATCAATTGATTTCATAAGACCGATACATCCGACTTGAAACAAGTCATCAACAAACTCGCCTCGATTATTAAACCGTTGAATGACACTTAATACTAATCTTAAATTGCCATTCACGAGTTTTTCTCGTGCAGTAATATCTCCCTTATGCATTTGCTTGAAGAGTTCTCTCATTTCCTCATTTTTTAAAACTGGAAGCTTTGATGTGTCAACCCCGCAAATTTCAACTTTGTTTCGAGTCAATCCATTCCCTCCTCACAGGAGTTGCTGTACAAAAAACAGTATCTCCGCAAGAAGGAAAAATATGCACAAGCCTTATGAAAGGAAATCATGAAAAACTCGAAAAAGGCTTGCATGATTGGGAAAGATTGCCGAAAAAAATATTTTTTACTATAGATAACTTTTTAAAGCTGACATAGGAGAATTTTCATTCTTTTTACACCATTTTATTAAACTCCTTGCGCAGCCGCTTGATAATTCTTTTTTCTAATCTGGATATATATGATTGAGAAATCCCAAGCATATCTGCTACATCCTTTTGCGTTTTTTCCTCCCCACTCCCAAGACCAAAACGCAACTCCATAATTTGTTTTTCACGGTCAGATAATTGATGAAGCGCTTTTAAGAGCAGCTTTCTATCCACATTCGCTTCTAAATCCTTGGTGATAATATCATCCTCAGTCCCTAATACATCTGACAACAGCAGCTCATTACCGTCCCAATCAATATTTAATGGTTCATCAAAGGAAACTTCTGAACGAATTTTATTATTCCTTCGTAAATACATTAAAATTTCATTTTCGATACAACGGGAGGCATATGTAGCCAATTTGATTTTCTTTTCCGGATTAAATGTATTTACCGCCTTTATCAGCCCGATTGTGCCGATACTGATTAAGTCCTCAATATTAATTCCGGTATTTTCAAACTTTCTAGCTATATAAACTACAAGTCGTAGGTTCCGTTCTATTAGCATCGAACGTGCAGTTTTGTCACCGTTTGGAAGTTTTTTAAGCAGCACCTCCTCCTCTTCTTTCGATAATGGAGGTGGCAATGCCTCACTTCCACCAATATAATAGACTTCATCACTTTTTAAACCAAGCTTCATCAATAATTTATACCAATAATAGTAAAGGCGTAGTTTGATTCTTTTCATTAAATATCCTCACCTTCTAAATATTAATTTTAATGAGTATAGTATTATTAGCTTACTTTTGTTGTGGTGTACTCTTTAGGTCCTGAAAGCATTTTCGGATGAACGATACATTGAAAAGAATCCTCACTTGATAGCTCCTGCATTGTGAAGGAAATTAAGTCATTCTTTCTGATAAATCGATGATCTTCCTGCTCGATGATAATTTGATCGACCTTTAAGGCAAGCATGAGCTGATGCTCTTTTCCGACCACCTTACAAGGTATAATTCTCATCCTTCCTTCTAGCTGGCTCGGTGCCTGTTCTTCTCCAAACATGATTGCCTCTGGGTTTTCAGTCAATCGAATAATCTCTTCAGGTAACCCCTCTCTATAATTCTTTATCGAGACAAACATAACGGGAGCTTTAGAAATCGGATCATATAGCTGATTTCCACTATCAACCAATCCTGTTAACTCTAGCTTCAAATCGTCCAACTGAATTTTTACTTTTACGAAATGATTTGCCTGAATTTTAACAGTTTCTATTCTCTCGATATTTGATTTCGAGAAATGCCAGGCTATTGGGAAACCTAAGAGCACAAACATCCAACTAATTGGATCTCCAAATCCTTTTACACTGGCAAGCATTACAGATGATGATAATTTAAAATCAAAATTGACAAAGTAATGCGTGCCTATTAGGGCTCCTCCAATGAGAAATGTAGTGAAGTAAAAAGTCATGAGCCCAGAAATAAAATAACGAAATCTTTTGTATCCAAAAGCTATAAAGACCATGACAATAGAAAAAAGCAACTTGGTGAGCGGATGCCCTGAAATAGACTGGAGTGGAGTTACGGCTAATAAAACAATAATCGAGCCAATTATTCCTCCGGCAGTAATGCGCCAAATTGAAACTTGACGTTTCAAGATTATCGCTGTTAAAAACAAAAGGAGGCTATCAAATAACACGTTTAATACCCAGATTACATCAAGGTAGACGGTCACCTTGTTCCCCCCTTCCTAAGACCGTTTCTATTAAGTTTGTTGCAGCGTGATTCATAAAAGCTATTGGACATAAGAAATTGTATTTATTGGAATTCTAGTGTCCGTTACGAAAAAGTATAACGTATCAAGGGAACAGAAGTATGTCACTTCCTGTACACAAAAAAGAGGAAGTTTTCACTATTCCATTCGGTTTTTGTCACATTTTTTACCGCTATTATATATTTACTATCCGCAATCACTAATAGTGATTAATATGGGAGCTGGTGTTTATTGCAACAGCCAAGTGTATGTGTATCTCAAAGTAATAGAAAAATGAAGGGTCCGGTAAATTTAGTAACCAATTTCGCTCATTGACTACTTGGTTTGCGGGGGCCATTGCAAATTAAGTAGCCAATCGCTCCCATTGACTACGTGGTTTGCGGGGACCATTGCAAATTAAGTAGCCAATCGCTCCCATTGACTACGTGGTTTGCGGGGGACAGTGCAAATTAAGCAGCCAATAGACCCCATTGACTACGTGGTTTGCGGGGACAGTGCAAATTAAGTAGCCAATAGACCCCATTGACTACGTGGTTTGCGGGGGACAGTGCAAATTAAGCAGCCAATAGACCCCATTGACTACGTGGTTTGCGGGGACCAGTGCAAATTATGTAGCCAATCGACCCCATTGACTACGTGGTTTGCGGGGACCAGTGCAAATTATGTAGCCAATCGCTCCCATTGACTACGTGGTTTGCGGGGGACAGTGCAAATTATGTAGCCAATAGACCCCATTGACTACGTGGTTTGCGGGGACCAGTGCAAATTATGTAGCCAATCGACCCCATTGACTACGTGGTTTGCGGGGACCAGTGCAAATTATGTAGCCAATCGCTCCCATTGACTACGTGGTTTGCGGGGGACAGTGCAAATTATGTAGCCAATAGACCCCATTGACTACGTGGTTTGCGGGGACCAGTGCAAATTA
This sequence comes from Bacillus marasmi, assembly GCF_902168435.1. GTDB lineage: Bacteria > Bacillota > Bacilli > Bacillales > Cytobacillaceae > Bacillus_BU > Bacillus_BU marasmi. The sequence continues at coordinate 172,861 of NZ_LR656164.1, read as the reverse complement.
TGTAGCCAATCGACCCCATTGACTACGTGGTTTGCGGGGACCAGTGCAAATTATGTAGCCAATCGCTCCCATTGACTATGTGGTTTGTGGGGACCATTGTAAACGAAGTAGCCAATAGCCCTCATTGAGCATAAAAAAACAAGGCCAGATTATGACCTTGTTTTTTTATCATATAAAATTAACGTCTACGATTGCGATTTCTTAAGAACGTTGGGATATCTAATGTATCCTCAGTTGTTTGCTGCGTTTGAACTGGACGAGGTGCTTCAGTTTGAGTTTCTTCTCGTTTTGGTTCGCGCTTAATTGAATTTAAACCTGGCTTAACTCCACCAAACGCTGGACGAGTCATTTTAGGTTGAATAACTTCTTCGTTAAAACCTGTTGCAATGACTGTTACAACAATTTCGTCTTTTAAGTTCTCGTTAATAACAGAACCAAAAATCATATTCACTTCCTGATCAGAAGCGGTTGCAACGATATCGGCTGCTTCCTGAACTTCATAAAGGCTTAAATTTGTTCCACCTGTGATATTCATTAGCACACCTTGTGCACCATCAATAGAAGTTTCTAGTAATGGAGATGAAATGGCTTTTTTAGCTGCTTCAGTTGCACGATTCTCACCTGATGCTACACCGATACCCATCAATGCAGAACCTTTAGAGGACATGATTGTTTTTACGTCGGCAAAGTCAAGGTTAATTAACCCCGGTACAGCAATTAAGTCAGATATACCTTGTACCCCTTGGCGAAGTACATTATCCGCTTCACGGAACGCTTCTAGCATCGGAGTACTCTTATCAACAATTTCTAATAAGCGATCATTTGGAATAACAATCAGTGTATCGACAGCTTCCTTCATAGCAGAAATACCACCAGCTGCTTGTGAGGCACGCTTCTTACCTTCAAAGGTAAATGGGCGAGTTACAACACCTACAGTTAGTGCCCCTAATTCACGGGCAATTTGCGCTATTACTGGTGCTGCACCTGTTCCTGTTCCACCACCCATACCGGCAGTAACAAAGACCATATCAGCACCTTTTAAAGCTTCTTCTATTTGTTCGCGACTTTCTTCGGCTGCTTTTTTCCCAACTTCAGGATTAGCACCCGCTCCTAGTCCACGAGTCAATTTTCCACCAATTTGCATTTTGATTTCTGCTTTTGATAAATTTAATGCTTGAGCATCAGTATTAACTGCAATAAAGTCAACACCTTGAACACCATGCTCAATCATTCGATTTACCGCATTGTTTCCGCCGCCACCAACGCCGATGACTTTTATTGTAGCTAGTTGATCTAAATTTGTATCAAACTCCAACATGACAAATCCTCCTAATTCGTCGTATTCGTGATAGCCGTTTACTCAAAAAAGTACCCAAGGAACTTTTTCATTCTAGTTGACATTTTTTCCTCTGATTGTTGCTTTTCTGGCTTTGATTTCGGTTGCGGCTGCTTTTGAACACGCTTTTCCATTATATCATGACCCTCTCGGTCGTGCTTTCTTCCTTTTAATCTAGCATTTTTATAGGCGAATTGGATTAAACCAACAGCGGTCGTATATTGTGGTTCACGAACACCAATATAATCAGGTATTGCCATTCTTACTCTATTTTGAAAAATAGCCTGGGCCAGTTCCAAAACACCTTGCATATTCGCTACTCCTCCGGTTAATACTATTCCCCCGGGAAGGTCAGAAAAACCTAATCTTCTGATTTCAGCTTGAACTAACTCATATATTTCTTCCATTCGAGCTTCAATGATATCGGATAATTCAACTTGGTTAAATTGCTGCTGTTGATCACTGCCAATGGTTGGTACACTGAAAACTTCCTCTTCAGATGCATGATCATAAAATGCATGACCATATTTAATTTTAATTTTCTCAGCATCCTCGGTTGTAGTACGAAGACCTACCGAAATATCTTTCGTAATATGGTCGCCACCAACTGGGAGAACACTTGTTGCTTGGAGATAACCATTTTCGAAAATCGCAATGGTTGTAGAACCACCACCAATGTCAACTAATGCTACACCTAAACTTTTTTCGTCTTTTGATAAAGCAAAGGAACCTGCTGCCAAAGGGTGGAGAGTAATATCCAGAATATCCAATCCCGCACGTTCAACACAACGAAGTGTATTATGTAGGATCGTTTTTGATCCGGTAATAATTGTCCCTTCCATTTCAAGGCGGACCCCAATCATTCCACGAGGGTCAGTAATTTCATCAAGTCCGTCTACGATAAATTGTTTTGGAATAACGTCAATGATTTCTCTTTCTGGCGGAATTGAGATTACTTGTGCTGCTTCAATGACACGTGCCACATCCACATCAGATATTTCACGATTATCACTTGATACAGCCACTACACCATGGCATGGCTGCAATGAAACATGGTTACCGGTAACACCTACGATTACTTGTCTAATTTCCATGCCGATCATTCGCTCTGCCTGTTCAATCGCACGTTTTATTGAATGAACGGTATCATCTATATCCACAATGGAGCCCTTTCTTAAACCCTCGGACTTCACATTGCCAACACCAATAATATTTAAGGAGTCGTTGACCATATCACCAATGATAACTTTTACACTGGATGTACCGATGTCAAGACTTACATATATTTCATTGCTGTTCATTCATTGGCACCTCCTTTTCGCAATTTCTGTTATTGAACAACAAATTTTTCAGTTGAAACAGAATATATTATAGAATTATTCGTCACAACATAATTATTCCCTTTTTTATAATTCAATTTTTTTCTATTTTTTCTCGTGGTGTTGACCATTTTGTCAATAATATTCGCCTAATGACGGCAATATTTTGGAACAGTCTGACACCAAAAGCAAAAACTGCTGCTAAATACAAGTCTACACCAAGATGTACACCCAGAAAAGCCAAACTTGCAGCTAAAAGTATATTGAAAAAAAATCCGGACACAAAAACTTTTTCATCATAAATGTTTTGCAAATGTGCCCTAATTCCACCAAACAAAGTATCAAGTGCTGCGAGTACAGCTATGGATAAATAATTCGCGTATTCATCAGGGATTCGGATATCGGTAAGCAGTCCAAGAATCACTCCGACTATCAACCCCAGGATCGGAAGCCACATCTTATTTACTGCCTCCTTTTTCAGATTCCACTGGTTCCATATTCTTTATTCTTATGCTATCTTCATATGCTGGTATCGTAATATCATTTGTTGGCTTAGAGACATTCACCCGCAAACTGTCAAACTTATACAATTCCTCTGCAGCTTGTGAGGCTTGCATTCTGTTATATAGTTTTTCAGTATTTTTTTTGTTTTCGGCAATAACTTTTATTTCAATTGGAAAATCTTTAAGTGATCGGCCATCTACTTTTGTCACTCCATTAATATCACGAATGACAGAAGTATTGATAAGTCGGTTTCCTTCGATAGAAATATACATAGCACCATTCATATTTAGTTCATTCACTAAACGTTGCAGCGATTCAGGAGAAATCTCTGGAACATCCCCACCGAAAGAAGGATCCTCATAGGCTTGTTCAATGACAAGAATAATCCCCGGACCAGTAACCTCCGTTAAACCAACCTGTGTTTTCAATTCCTCCAGTGTTTCACGCAATACAAGTTCTTTGCTGTGGTTTCGTTCAGTTTCATATTTGGCGAGTTTTTCTTCGTTGGAACGGATTTCTTGAAGAAGCTTTGAGTAGACTTCTTTTTCTTTTAATAAATCCTCTTGTAACTGCCAAGTATCACGAGTATCACGTTCGACTGGTTCTTTGATAGTCTGAAATTGGATTGCCAGCATAAGACCTATAATTACGGCTATTGCAGTAAAATTTAAATATTTCATAATTGATATCTCCTGTTGATTAGCTGCCTAAAATCGGCTCTAATACAACAGTTTCCTTCTTTTCAATTTTAACGACAATATTATCATTAACTAATTGGTCTTTAATTCCACCAGTTAAATTTAGAGCTGCACTCAACACGTCTGAATCACCAATTGCTGAGATGACGAACGGTGCAGGTTGTTGAGTCCCATCAACGGTGATAACAGGACCATTACAAACGATATAGGAATTAGAAGATAACCTTTGTCCGTTAATCGCTACTGCTGATGCCCCGGAAATATATAATTCATTAATAACCTTAAATACATGTTGTTCATGAACAATATAATTATTGACATTTTCTTCCTTCGGATTGTAATCACCATCCGATAATGTCACTTCCACGCCTTTCCCCTTAACCTTTACCTTACCGAGAAACATCCGGTATTTTTCGGTGTCTTCAGCTAAGTTAAAAAACACCTGTGCTTCTGATGACAATTCTTTTTCTATTTTTAAAACCTGCTGCTGTTTTTTTGTCAATTCCTGTTGCAGCTTTCGGTTCATTTCCTCTTGCTGAATTAATTGATTCCGTAAATCTAAATTTCTTTGCCACTGCTTGTCCGGAATTTTTGCCTGTTCATTTTCGATTTGGGTTCTTTGATATGAATAAGCAATCATAAATCCTAATACTAAGCAGACTAAAGAAAGTATGACATGCTTACCCTTCAGCTTCACCGGCATCTTCAACTTCTTCAGTTCCTTCCTGTTTAAAAGCTTTAAAGTAGGAACCAACCTCTAGGTCGATGATTCCCTTTTCTTCAGGATTTAATTGACTTATGATGGATGGATAGTGAGCCATTTTTTTCTGGAAGCTTCTCAAGGTTGCGTGAACCTCATAACCATCATTCATAAATAACTTGACGCTATATTCATCAGTCTCTTTAGGTGAATACTGTATCTCAGAAATGGAGTTTACAATTCCAGAGGGTAGGTTTTCAAGTCCGTCAATCATCTTATTCAATACCTTGCCTTTTGAAAAACCGACTAATATCGGTGCCTGCACTGGAAAAGCCCCACGCTGCATAGCAGGTAAGATTTCTCCATTTTCTAAAACAGGTGAATAGTGATCACCCTTATTGATATAGGCAATTTGTTTATGCTCTTCTAATTTTATCGTCACAGATGAAGGCAATTGAACTTGTACTGATACGGCCTTTATCTCAGGTAACTTACGCAAGTTATCTTCGACAAGTTTTTCATTGACCTTCCAAATATTTGTTTTTTTCGTCAACCCTGAAAGTTCCTCGATATCTTCTGAAGAATAAACCTCATTACCTTTAACATATATGTTTCTTACATGACTTAAAGGAGATTGAAAATAAATAATACAGCTCATAAGCAAAAAGAAAAAAAATAAAAGGATCGTTAATCGTTTATTCGCTTTTCTCCTACGCTGTTCCTTGAGCTTTGGAATTCGATCTTCAAGGGAGACAATTTTCCCTTTATCCACATATTTCACCTCTTAAAGGTAGTTGATTATACTTTATAAGCGAAAAACAACGGCACGAAAACATGCCGTTATTTAGCAAGACCATTCTATGTCCTATTAAAGTATTATAACATAATATGGGATTCTAACGGCATCATTTCTGTAAGTTTTTCCCGATTATTTCAACTTCTGTTTCCATTCTGACATGATAAAGCTCGAAAATTTTATCTTTAATATATTGGATTAAATCCAAGACATCTTGAGCAGTCGCATTTCCATTGTTAACAATAAAATTCCCATGCATTTCACTAACCTTTGCCCCACCCATAATAAAGCCTTTTAACCCGGCCTTCTCAATCAATTGGCCAGCATAATTTGGCAGCGGGTTTCGAAAAATACTTCCTGCACAAGGATAATTCCACGGCTGAGTTTTCTTGCGATAATCTTTATTTTTTTGCATTTCACTCACGATGACTTCTTTTTCCCCTGGCTTTAGCTTAAATACTGCCTCTACAACAATTCCAGGGCGTTTCTTTTGAAGAACTGATGTACGATAAGAGAAAGCCATCTCCTCGTTTGTGAGCCATTCCATCGTCCCATCTGGAAAAAGAATATGGGCCTTTGTTAAAATCTTGGAAATATCGCTTCCGTGGGCGCCAGCATTCATATACACAGCCCCACCCACAGAACCTGGAATTCCCCCGGCAAACTCCAATCCCGATAAGCCTCGTTTACATATTATCGTCGCAAAGCTTACAAGTGAAAAACCGCCGCCAACCTTTACGGAATCACCGTTCACTTCTAGTTGATCCAGACCGGATCCCAATTTAATGACAACACCTTCAATACCTTGATCTGAAACTAGCAAATTAGAACCTCTGCCAATTGCCCGCCATGGGATATTATATTTGCGTATTAGTTGGATTGTTTTTTGTAAATTTTCAATGGACGAAGGCTCGATAAAAATCTCCGCAGGTCCACCAATCTTCATCGTCGTATGAGCGCTTAGCATCTCATTTTCTTTAACCTTGCCAATTTGTAAGGCAGTCAATTCATTTAAAAACGAATTCATATTTAACAACCTCCCTTTCATTCCTTAGGTTCGGTGTAATTTAGTTTATGCTTAAGGGATATTCTGGGCACTATTTTTGCTAACGTTTGGTAATTTCCTTCATTACTTCGTACAGTCGGTCAGCGGCGTCAGGAATACCTAATCTTTTAGCTGCATGCTTCATATCGTCAAGCTTATGCTCAGCGAGTAGGATATCATCGATGGTTTTAATCAGCTTTGTTGAATTCAATTCTGTCTCTAATAGTAGCTCAGCAGCACCATGGTCGCTGAGTGCCCGTGCATTTTTCTCTTGATGATTATTCGTCACATAAGGACTCGGAATTAAGATGCTCGGCACTCCTAGTGAGGTTAGCTCAGCGAGTGTCGTCGCACCTGCCCTTGAAACTGTCAAATCAATCCCGGCTAATACTTGTGGCATGTTATGAATAAAGGGCTTAATAATGACATTATCAGGGTTGCCGGAAATTTCTGCTTCTTGTAGTACCTTATCGTAATGAACATCTCCCGTTACGTATAAAACCTGGTATGGTTTTATGGCTAATTGTGAGAGTGACTTCAATACTGCCTCATTAATTGGTCTAGCTCCGCGGCTTCCCCCAAAAATTAACACAGCTGGCAAGTCGAGTGATAATCCTACTGATTCTCTTCCTACCGCCCCATCCTGGCCTAAAACTTCAGAGGCACGGGGATTCCCAGTTAACACAACTTTATTCTCTGGAAAAAACTGTCTAGCCTCCTCAAAGCAAATCGCGACGCGGTCGACATAACGACTTAAAAACTTATTCGTTAATCCGGGGACGCTGTTTTGTTCATGAATAATAGTTGGTATCCCTAGTTTTGCAGCTGCATAGACAACTGGACCACACACATAACCACCTGTGCCAATGACCACATCCGGTTTAAACTTTTTCAGGAGCTTCTTACTATCTCGGACTCCCTTAAGAAAACGAAAGATCGTTTTGACATTCTCGAATGATAGCTTTCGTTTAAACCCCGTAATGTGAATGGATTCAAACGGTATTTGTTCCATAGGTACTAATTTACTTTCTAACCCTTGCTTTGTTCCTATATATAAAAATTGTGCATTTTTCACATTCTTATTGATTTCACGGATTAACGCTAATGCAGGATAGATATGCCCTCCGGTTCCTCCACCACTCACAACAATTTTCATTTTTCCACCTCTAATTTAGAAAAGCTTAAAGCGCGAAATTGCGCCAGAGCTTGATATAATAAATGTCTATTTATGGTCATTTTCTAATTTTACTATAAAAACAGCTATTTTTAATATTTCAATAAAAAGATAATATAATTGTAATACAAATGAAAGAAACCCTGTTAGAACAGGGTCCCGTTATAGTCTTGCATAGCGGCTAATATTTAAGAGTACGCCAATCGCCATTAACATTAATGTTAACGATGAACCTCCGTAGCTTAAAAATGGGAGTGTAATTCCTGTAACAGGCATTAATCCTGTGACAACACCGATATTTATCATAACCTGTATCGCAATCATCGCGATAATTCCGACGGCTAAAAAGCTACCGTAAAGGTCAGGTGCACCTAAAGCAATCCTTATTCCCCTCCATAATAAAAGCGCAAATAGCAATAACACGAATGATCCACCTATAAAACCAAGTTCTTCGGCTAGTATAGCGAAAATAAAATCCGTTTGTGGCTCGGGAAGATAGAAGAATTTTTGTCGACTTTGTCCAAGACCTAAACCAAACAATCCACCTGGCCCAATCGCATAAAGCGATTGAATGATTTGGAATCCACTTCCAAGCGGGTCTGACCATGGATCAAGGAAGGAAGTAATCCGTTTCATTCGATAAGGAGCTGAAATAATTAAGGCAACAAATCCTGCAACTCCCAATAATCCTAATCCAGCGAAGTGGCTGACTCGCGCTCCAGCAATGAAAATCATGACTACGCAAGTTCCAACCATTACTGTTCCTGTTCCTAAATCTGGCTGTAGCATTATCATCGCAAAAGCGGTAAACACAAGTGCCAACGATGGAACCAGCCCAAGTCTAAAGGAGGTGATAAGCTTTTGGCGTTCGGATAGGAATTTCGCTAAAAACGCAATCATTGCAAGCTTCATAAATTCTGATGGCTGAATCGAAAAAGCTCCAACTCCAATCCAGCTCCGCGAGCCGTTTCGGACATTACCGATTCCTGGAATAAGCACAAGAATCAACAAGACGAAGCAAGTAATAATTAAAACCTTTGCCCATGTTCTCCAGGTCCAATAATCAATGTTCATAATAAAAAACATCGCAAAAATCCCAACACCAGCAAACAACAATTGTCTTTTTGCAAAGAAAAACGAATCATTAAATTTATAATCTGCCCAGACGGCACTGGCACTGTAGACCATAATCAGTCCAACTGCAAGCAATGTAAATGTAATGATCATCAGCAACAAATCAGGAGTAGTTTTTTTTTGCGGCAATGTAACACACCTCAACCAGAGAGTTTAGAGCCTGATTCCCGAATTGTCTAAGGAGGACAAACTCTTATTAAAGCTTATGCACCGCTTCAATAAAAATGTCTCCTCTTACCTCGAAAGTTTTATATTGATCCCAACTTGCGCATGCAGGTGATAATAAAATAACATCACCAGGCTCGGAAAGCTCGAATGCAACAGGAACGGCCTTTTCCACATTATCGACCCGTTTGATTTGTTTTATTCCAGCCTTAATAGCTGCATCTTCAATCTTTACTGCCGTTTGTCCAAAACTAACTAACGCTTTAACATTTTCCAAATATGGAATCAGTTCATCAAAGCTATTTCCACGATCCAATCCACCTGCTAACAGGACAATTGGTGTATCAAAAGCTGACAATGCTTTTGATGTGGCTAAAATATTGGTTGCTTTCGAATCATTATAAAATCTGCGGCCTTTTACTTCTGCAATATATTGTAAACGATGCTTCACGCCTTTAAAGGTGCTTAACACTTGAAAAATAGCCTCATTTGATACGCCGCTTAACTTGGCAGCTGCAACTGAAGATAGGATATTCTCTAAATTATGTACACCAGGAAGAACAATATCTTTTAATTGAACCACTTGTTCTTGTCCCCACATGACCCAGCCGTTTGAAATATAGGCACCTTCATCTAGTACCTTTGATGTTGAAAAATAGAAAACCTTTGCTGAAGATTCTTCAGCAAGCTCCTGACATTGAACTTGATCACCATTTACGATTAAGTAATCTGCCTCTGTTTGATTTTTCGTAATATTCGCCTTCGCACTCCAATATTCTTTTCTTGTTCCATGATAATCAAGATGAGCATCATAAAGATTGGTAACGATAGCAATCCTCGGTCTAAAAGTTGTAATCCCCATTAACTGGAATGAAGATAATTCGATCACAATCGTATTCTCTTGCGTAGCTAGCTCTGCAACACCAGACGCAACAGTTCCGATGTTACCCGCTATAAGCGGGTGCTTTTGACCTTCTTGTAACATTTCATGAATTAGAGTAGTCGTCGTCGTTTTTCCGTTCGTTCCTGTAATCCCGATAAACGGAGCTTCAGAAATTTGGTAAGCCAGTTCCACCTCAGTAATTACCGGGATTTCGCGATCTATCGCTCCGACAATCATCGGATTGTGGTAAGGGATTCCAGGGTTTTTTACGATTAACTCAAAGCCTTCATCCAATAATTCTATCGGATGATCACCACATATTACCTTAATTCCTTGTTCTAGCAAACCTTGAGCTTCAGGGTTTTCTGACAAGGGTTTCATATCGTTTACGGTCACAAAGGCACCTAGCTTGTGTAAAAGTGCTGCGGCACTTACTCCACTTTTTGCCAGACCTAATACTAGTACTTTCTTATGACGATAGCTCTCAAGTCTATTCATGTTTATAACCACACCTCAATATAGATTCCTAATACAGCAAACAGTAAACCAACCGTCCAGAAGGTCACAACGACACGCCATTCTGACCAACCCACTAATTCATAATGATGGTGGAGGGGACTCATGCGAAAAATTCTTTTTCCTGTTGTTTTAAATGAAGCGACTTGAAGAATAACCGATAGAGTTTCAATAACAAAAACACCACCGATGATAATCAACAAGATTTCCAGTTTTGTTAAAATCGCAATTGTACAAATGGCCCCACCAAGCGCCAATGAACCTGTGTCGCCCATGAATACTTTAGCAGGATGGGCATTAAATACTAAGAAGCCGAGAACTGCCCCTACGACCGCAACAGAAAATATAGCTATTTCAAACTGCGATTGATTCCATGCCAACACAGCAAAAGCCCCAAAGGCAATCGCAGCTGTTCCCGAAACTAAACCATCAAGTCCATCAGTTAAATTTACGGCATTGGAAAAGCCAACTAACCAAAAAATTACAAATAATATATAAAACCAACCTAAATCGAAGGAATAATCAATGATTGGAATATTCACTTCTGTCGAAAAGTTATTTTGTTTATATACAATATAAAAAATGACTGAAATAATGATTTGTCCGAGCATTTTTTGCTTTGAAGTAAGCCCTAAGTTCCGCTTCATGACAACTTTAATAAAATCATCCAAAAAACCTAATAAGCCAAATCCGAAAGTAACAAATAATAATAAATATGTTTTGACAGTCGGCTCAGCAAATTTCCCTGTCATAACAAGTGTTGTCACAATGATTGACAAGAGAATCATGACTCCACCCATCGTTGGTGTTCCTGTTTTCTTTTGATGCGACTTTGGACCTTCCTCGCGAATGCTTTGTCCAAATTTCAATCTTCTCAAGAATGGAATAAATACTGGAGAAAGAAGAACAGTGATTAAAAAACCCATAATTATTGTAAAAAATATAACTTGCTCCAGCATTTTATCCCCTCCTTGACGCCGCTAACGCTTCCATGTGCTGAAGTATTTGCTTAAACTGATTAGAATTATCATATGTTGAGATTTTTTCTTTAAGAAGTTCTACGTCTACTAAAATGGACATTTGTTTTACATCCTCTTCCTGTAATACTTTTTCTTTGTATAAACTTAGCATTCTTTCTACATTCGTCAGCAGATTGTCCGTTAAAAAGAACGGAAAATATGTCGGCTTATACTTAGGAATAGGAATGCTTGCATCCCAAACTGCCGCAATCGCACCATGATTAATAGCTTTAAGCAATTCATCGCCATTTCCTAAGACCGGTAAAAATAAACCTTTCGGCTGTTCTATATTTCCTGTTGTAGAAATGGACTGAAACTTTAATTCTGTATCATTCAGTCCAACTACCTTTGTAAAAACTTGCATCATCATCGAAAAATCTAAATACATTAACCTTCCCCCTTTATAGCCTCTCTCGCCACTAGACGATCATCAAAGGAGAGAATTTGATTTCCGATTTGCTGATAAGTTTCATGTCCTTTACCCGCAATTAATATGATATCACCTGACTTTGCCTCATTGATTGCATGATGAATCGCTTCTCTTCTATCAACGATAACCTGATATTGTTCGCCGTTGACCCCAGCTTCCATGTCATTAAGGATTTCTCGTGGATCCTCACTTCGAGGATTATCTGAAGTAAAAATGGGATCAGTTCCATATTGCACCGCAATTTTTGCCATTAGCGGACGTTTTGTACGGTCACGGTCACCACCACAGCCTACAATCACAAATATCCTCTCTTTAGCAAATTGTCTAATTGTTTTCAGGACATTTTCCAAGCTATCGGGTGTATGTGCATAATCAACAATTACGGCGTAAGACTGCCCTTCGTCAACCAGTTCCATTCTTCCGGAAACCCCTTGGACAGCTTCGATTGATTGAATAATTTGATGCAGCGGAACACCATAGACAAGTCCTACTGCGATACTTGCTAGCACATTGTAAATATTAAACTTTCCAACTAGCTTCATCGTTATTTTTTCAGTTCCAAGTGGCGTCACTAATTCAAATGACGTCCCACTTGCATTCATCGAAATGTTCCGTGCACTGATATCAGCTGGATGATCAATTCCATACGATAGTATATGTGCCGCTGTTGATCTCTCGTAAACTTGAGCCGCTTCATCATCGACATTTAAAATAGCAAACTTTGGCGCTTTATCCGAAAACGCATTTCCTAGTTGTGAAAATAGCAATCCTTTTGCTCGTTTATATTCATCCATCGTTTGGTGATAATCAAGGTGATCCTGCGTTAAATTAGTAAACACTGCAGTATCATAATCACAGCCATGAACACGGCCTAAGTCTAATGCATGGGAGGAAACCTCCATCACCGCTACTTCAACCTGCTCATCAACCATCTGTTTAAATAACTTTTGCAGCGTCAGACTTTCCGGTGTAGTATTTTTCGTCTCATACACCGTGTTGCCAATCTTAGTATACATGGTGCCTATCAAACCAGTTTTTTTACCGTTATCCGTCATGATTTTTTCAATTAAGTGACTGGTTGTTGTTTTTCCATTCGTTCCGGTGATTCCAATTAAATGCAATCTTTGTGTAGGGTGATGATAAAAGGCATCTCCTAGTACAGCCATGGCCCGCACGGTATTTTTCACGACAATAACTGGTACAGGTAAATCCAGTGGTTTTTCCGCTAGTATTGCGACTGCCCCATTTTGAACTGCAGCATGAGCAAACTGATGCCCATCCACTGTATAACCTTTAATACACACAAACAAGCTGCCTTGTTGAACCTTGCGATTATCATTTTCGATTGTAGTAATCTCAACATCTGGAAAATCAAACAGTTGCAGCTGATGTAAATGCTGGAGCAATGTATGTAGTTTCATTTGTATCATATCCTCTCATCCAAAAGCTGAAGCTAGCGTATAATATTTGACTGTGAATTGCTCTTGTAAAAAAGAGTCATTGTTAACAATATAGCGGTTTTATTTTACACGATTACGGTTAATTAAGCCACGACCTACAAGAAATTTTCGGTTGAAAAAAGGTGAATAAATAAAAAAGAGGCGGCGAATGACCCTTTTGCCGCCTCATCTGTTTGTTAATCTTCTTTTTTATCTTTAGCGTTTTTCTTCTTTGCTTCTTTTGTTGATTTTTCGGAAGCCTTTTCCTTTTCTTGCTTATCATCAGTTTTTTTGTCGGACTCACCATTTGAAAAATAAAGCCTGATGGTCGATCCTTCTTTTATTTTGACGCCTGGCTGAGGCGATTGTTTTACAACTGTATCACCTTCACCATTTGAATCGATTTTCAAATTAATGAACAATTCGCGAAGCTCGTGCTTTTTAAAACCAACAACATCTGGAACCTCAATCATCGGAACGTCACCAAAAGCTTGTTTTTTATTAATTTGCTGCTTGCGTGGCTCAACCCCAAGCACAGGTAGAACATCCTTCATAATATTCCCAACAATAGGCGCAGATACCTGGCTACCAAATTGAACTGTACCTTTTGGGTTATCTACCGCAACATACACGACAATTTGCGGGTCGTCAGCAGGGGCAAAGCCAATAAAGGACACAATATGATTATTTTCTAAATAGCGTCCATTTTGCGCTTTTTGTGCAGTTCCCGTTTTACCACCAACACGATAGCCATCAACAAACGCTTTACCACCCGATCCTTGCGCGACAACATTTTCAAGCGCATATCTTACTTTCTCAGACGTTTCCTTGGAAATAACGTTTCGTTTGGCGACTGGCGTTTTCTTCATAACAATTTCTCCAGTTTCAGGATCGACTAATTCCTTGGCTATATAAGGAGTATAAAGTGTTCCCCCGTTGATTGCAGCGGAAATGGCTGCAACCTGTTGAATCGGCGTTACCGATACCCCTTGACCAAATGCCGTTGTCGCCAGTTCAACAGGTCCGACATTTTTCAAATTAAATAGAATCCCGGTACCTTCACCTTGTAAATCAATACCTGATTTTTGACCAAAACCAAAATTCTTAATGTACTTAAACAATGTGTCCTTCCCCAATCTTTGACCTAATTCAACAAAGCCCGGATTACATGAGTTTTGGACAACCTCAAGGAAAGTCTGGTCTCCATGTCCGCCACGCTTCCAACATCTGAGCCGCGAACCACCAACTTCAACAAACCCCGGATCATGAAAATGTTCCTTCTCTAAATCCACCTTACCTTCTTGTAAGGCTGCTGCTAAAGTGATAATCTTAAAGGTTGATCCTGGCTCGTACGTACTCCAAACAGGTAAATTACGATTATAAATTTCCTGGGGAACATTTTTAAAATTTGCAGGATCAAAGCTTGGCCGACTTGACATCCCGAGAATTTCTCCAGTATTCGGATTCATCGCTATCGCAATAATCCCTTCTGGCTGGTAGGTTGTTTCAGCTATTTCCATTTCCCGTTCAAGTACGGTTTGAACTTTTGTATCAATAGTTAATTTTAAATCAAGACCATCCTCAGGCGGTTGATAGTCATCCGCCATATCATTCATCCGCTTACCTTTTGCATCTGCATAAAATTTTACTGATCCCTTTTCTCCATTTAATTCTTTATCATAAAAAAGCTCTAAACCCATTAAACCTTGGTTATCTGCACCTGCAAAGCCTAATACATGAGACAAGTACGTACCGAAAGGATAATGTCGTTTTGAGTCCTCGCCGATATAAACTCCTTTTAAACCTAGCGAACGGATTTCCTTAGCTTTTTCGTGAGATATTTTTCGCCCCTCGGGAATCCGCTCTATCGATGTTTTTTTTGTAATATGCTGATACGCCTTCTCCTTGGACATATTTAAGGCGGCGGCTAATGTTTCTGCTGTTTTTTCCGGGTCAACAATTTGACGAGGGACAACATATACAGTAGGGGAACTCACATTAGTAGCGAGCTCTACTCCATTACGATCAATAATTTCTCCTCGTTTTGGTTCAAATGGGATATTTCGACTCCACGAATCCTTTGCTCGATCCGTCAATATTTCACCTAAAAAAAACTGAACATAACCGAGCCTTAAATCAATCACTAAGAAGATGGCAAGACCAACAATAAGGGCGATAGCTAATCTTTTTCGAACGGTTACTTGAGATACACGCATTTATGAACGAAACTCCCTTCTCCTTCAATCGGACTTCATCTCTAACCAAAGACTCTACCGTGCATAGGCTTGGAGAATTCGTCCATTCCAAATTAGGCTCGTTCATTTATATGCTTGTACATCATTAAATAGAACGAAGAGGCTCAATCATGAACCTCTTCTTCTCCCTCATTCGTTTTTTCGTCTTTGTTTTGTTTCTCTTCCATATCCTTTTGGATTTCAGCAGGTGTTTTACACTCAACAATTAAATAACTATCTTTAGCTATAAGAGTTCCCTGGGCAATATTTTGTCCGACCGCAAATCCATTTCCAGTTACGGTTAGCTTTAAATCAGCCATTTTTGCAAGTGTCATCACTTCACGGCGAGACCAACCTGATAAATCAGGCATTATTAGCTCACCATTTGTTTTTAAAATCACCTTTTCTCCTTCAAGAACGTCTGTGTTTTTAGCTGGATATTGCTCCAAAACAGTGTCACCATTACCAATAACAATTGCATCGAGTCCCTTTTTACTAACCTCCTGCAAGGCATGGTCAATCGAAGTTGCTGTTAAATCGGGCAATTTGTTCGTTTTGGCCTTTTCCATTGACGCTGGTTTAATATTTAAATATTGAAGGCTGTTTTTCATAACAGAATTAAAAATCATTGAGACAGGTAATGACCCATCAAAATAGCTTTTTAATTCAGGCTGCTGCACAGCAACATAAACAATCAGCTCTGGATCATCCTTTGGTGCCATTCCTAGGAAAGAGAAGATGTAGTTTGAGGCTCCCGTTAAATAACCCCTCTCTCCCGGAATCTGGGCTGTTCCCGTTTTACCAGCAACACTATACCCGTCAATTTTATAACGACTTCCCGTCCCCTTTGGAGAGGTAATGACCGTTTCTAATATGTCACGAACTTCCTTAGCCGTTTCAGCTGAAATAGGTGTTCCTGCTACTTTCGGCTGACCGCTTTTAATTATTTTACCAGTATTAGAATCTACGATTTTACTTACGACATATGGCTGCATCATTTTCCCATTATTAGCAACTGCTGTAGCTGCTTGAATTTGCTGAATTGGCGTAATTGCTGAGCCTTGTCCAAAAGATGTCGTGATTTTATCAATCGGATACTGATAGACAATTTTACCAGAGGTTTCATTTGGCAAATCTATTCCAGTAGGTTCGTCAAAGCCAAATTTAGTTAAATATTCACGATATCGCTCAAATCCAATTTTTTCATTTGCAATTCTGGCAAATGCCACGTTTGATGATCGTTGAACTCCTTCAAGATATGAAATGGTTCCCCAACCACTGCCGTTATGGTCTCGAATTGCCTTTGAATTCGGTGTTACTTTATAAGATCCTGATTGGTAGGCTTCATTCGGGTTAAAAACGCCTTCTTGAATTGCGGCAGCTAATGTGAAAATTTTCATCGTTGATCCAGGTTCGAAAGAGTTTTCAATTACCTCATTATGCCAACTATTTTCGATTCCTTCTCTTGTTTTAGGATGAAAGGTTGGACGTTGTCCCATCGCCAAAATTTCACCGGTTTTAGGATCTGCCACAACAGCAATGATTTTTTTTGGTCTATATTCTTCATCAACCTTGTTCATCGCATCTTCTAGAAACGTTTGAATTTTTTTATCAATCGTTAGGAATACATCGTCCCCATTTTGTGCAGGGATAACTTTCTCTTCCCCATCTGGTAGTAGATAGCCCCAAAGGTCGCTTTCATAGTTCAAGGTTCCATTTTTCCCAGTCAAAACATCATTTAATGTACTTTCAACCCCTAACGTTCCAACTGTTGTGCTAGACCCATTTTTGTTTTCTTTTTTCTCAACGAAGCCAACTAAATGTGAGGCGAACACTCCATTTGGATAAAATCGTTTTTTATCACGAATAAACGTAATGCCGGGCAACTTAAGGGCTTCTATATCTGTCTTCATTTGATGAGAAATGTCCCGGCCAGCTGTCCCAAATTCTACTTGAAATCTTCCCTTTTTGCTTAATGCTTCCAAAATGTCGCTTTTACTTATCGGAAGTATCTTGGCAAGCTTTTCAGCAGTCATTTTTTTATCAACAACATGCTTTGGCTTTTTCGGATCGTTTGTCATGTTAGGATCCAAAATGGCAACGACTGTATAGGAAGTCGTATCCTTGGCAATCGCTTCCTCATTCCGGTCATAAATCGTCCCTCTTGAGGCTTCGATGACTCTTTCTTTTGTATATTTCTGTTGGGCTTTTGCTGCTAAAGATTCACCCTTCGCTTCACCAGACACTTGAATAGTAATGTAATGGAAAAGTAAGACAAAAAAGAGCAGGCAAAATATTACAAATAATATCGCTGCTCCCCGATTCATATTGGGTTGTTTTCTAAGCATTATTCTTGCACAACCTTAACATTGTCGTTTAATTGTAAACCCAACTCTTTAGTTGCGATTGCCCAAATCCGCTCATATGTGCTTAATTCCGCCACTTGAACAGTCAAATCACCGTTCACCTTTTGCTGCTCTTGGATTTTCGCTTCCACATCTTGTATTCCCTTGTTTACTTGATAAATTTCAGCTGCATTTGTGACAATCTGAACGGAACCAATACAAATACAGGCTCCAAACAGCAAGGCTAATATTTTTTCTCCAGGGGAAAACAAAGCATTTCTCTCAACCGCAGTTTTTGTTTTTTGTATGGTTCTTTTTTGTGACTCCTGCTGCAGCTTTTTGGCTAAGTTACTCATTTACTTCCCTCCCGAAATGTATATAATTATTTTTTATTTTTCTCTGCTATGCGTAATTTTGCCGATCTAGCTCGATTATTTGCTTCAAGCTCAGCATCTGATGGTAATATTGGCTTTCTCGTAATAAGCTTGAGCTCCGGTTCAAATTCTTTTGGAATCATCGGTAAACCAGGAGGTAAACTTGGTAAGTCACTCGCTTTTTTGAATGCAACCTTACAAATCCGATCCTCTAAAGAATGGAAGGTAATCACGCTGATTCGACCGCTAGGGTTTAATAGCGAAATCGCATCCTGAAGAGATTTTTCAAATACGCCTAGTTCATCATTGACTGCAATTCGAATTGCTTGGAAAATTCTTTTCGCGGGGTGTCCACCTTTTCTCCTTGCCGGTGCAGGAATGGCTTCTTTAATAAGCTCAACCAATTCAAACGTAGTTTCGATTGGTCTCTGCTCACGGGCCGCTTCAATTTTTCGGGCAATTTGTTTAGAGAATTTTTCCTCACCGTATTGGAAGAAAATGCGGACTAAATCTTCATAACGCCATGAGTTCACTACATCATAGGCTGAAATTGTGGATTGTTTGTCCATTCGCATGTCTAAAGGGGCATCATGATGATAGCTAAAGCCTCGTTCAGGAGTGTCTAATTGTGGGGATGAAACTCCTAAATCGTATAAAACTCCATCAACATGAGTGACACCATAAGTCAATAACTCTTCTTTGAGGTTGGAAAAATTACTTTTAATAATAGTTAGCCTATCTTCATACTTTGCCAATTTTTCCTTGGCGTGGGCAATTGCAATTTCATCCTGGTCAAAGGCGTACAATCTTCCCTTAGCTGATAGCTTTGAAAGAATGAGTTCACTATGACCAGCACCGCCTAATGTACAGTCTACATAAATCCCATCTGGTTGTATGTTTAATCCGTCAACTGCTTCGTGCAGCAATACTGTTGTGTGTTCAAACATCAAATTTCCATTCCACCTTTCTAATGAATCTCTTCTGGAGAGGTTAAATATCAAACCCGATCATATTTTCTGCAATTTCTGCAAAAGACTCCTCGGACTTTAAGAAGTATTCTTCCCAAAGTGCCTTGCTCCAAATTTCAATTCGATTAGAAACTCCAAGAACGACACATTCTTTTTCTAAGTTTGCATATTGAAGCAATGGGGCGGAAATATTAATCCTACCTTGTTTATCTAGCTCACATTCTGTGGCACCAGAAAAGAAAAATCGGGTAAAAGCTCGAGCATCCTTTTTTGTAAGTGGAAGCCCTTTTAGCTTTTCTTCCAGTAGTTCCCATTCATTAAGTGGGTATCCAAATAAACATTGATCGAGTCCGCGTGTTAAAATAAAGTTCTCGCCAAGATCATCACGAAACTTAGCAGGGACTATCAAACGGCCTTTGTTGTCAACGTTATGATGATACTCACCCATGAACATATGCACTACCCCCACTTTCCTATCTAAATTTACCACATCCCCCCACTTTTCTCCACTTATTTTTAGTATTCTCTACATGGTAGTGAATCCCTTCTTTATCAATGCGTTTTTCCACAGTGTTTTTATTGTTTTCTTGCGACAAAAATTGATTCACCTTAAAAAAACCCTGATTTTTTCATGTTTTTTGGAAATCTACAACTCCATAAAAAAGCAAATAAAACTAAGATTTTCTAAATTAACTGTTTTTTCACTAAAAATAAGCTCTTATACCCAAGACCATCGTCATAATATTGTCGATTTTTAACAAAAGCCACCCTCACAAAAAAGGACTAACTCCCTAAGAGTTAGTCCTCTTTTTATTAATTGGTTGAGTTAATGCATAGCGTTGATTTTTGGTAAGTTGATTGAAGCGGAAGGCACGAAGACTCCTATAGGAGTAGCTGGCATGGGAGACCCCACAGGCGCAAAGCGCCGAGGAGGCTCCCAGTTAGCCCCATGGAAAGCGAAGTGCCTGCAGCGGAAATCAACATCCATATTTAACACAGCCTATAGTTTAATGAGCTTATGCGTCCCATCAAATTGATAATCAAGTACGACCAATTGCTTAATCAAATCAAAGCCATACTTATTAATGAAGTAATACGGATTAAGAATACGCTCCTGAGGTGCACCATTTGGTTTGAGCGCGTTACCAACCCGATCAATTTTCCTCAACTTAACCACATGCTTTTGATAAATTGAATCGTGAACCTTATCCTCTAAAAACTTAATTTGCTTTTGGATAAGCTGTTCATTTTTCTTAATTAATGGGTCAAGGCCGCGATCAATCTCTTCAATTTTTTTAATAATAACCTCGTAATGCTCAGATAACTCTTGTCGTAATTTCAAAAAGTGCTGTTCTAGCTCTGGATCCTTGACGGAGTGAAGAAACTCATCCTTATATGAAGAAACTCCATTTTTTAGCACTTCCTCTATCGAAAGACCTAAATCAATGGCATCAGTCTCAATTGTTCGTTCAAGCAAGGTAATATTAAGTCTAGGTACAATCGGCGGGAGCTTTATTTGAAACATTTCAAAAACCTGTTTAAGCTCACTCCAATAAGCAATTTCACCTGGACCTGCGATAAAGGCAATGGTTGGGAAAAGCCACTCTTGGGTCAAGGGCCGAGTGACCACATTATTACTTAATAAATGTGGTTTTTCATTGGCAATCTCCAGCAATTCAGCCAAGGAAAATTGGATGGAATAATTTTTATCGATGAACATCTTCGTTTCCTGATCGTACTCTAGTAAGTTTCGCGAGTTTGTGTTCTCGTCATAATAAAAAAGATTGGCAGCATTTTCTTTCATCTCGATCGTGTTGGAAAAACCTAAACGTTTGATGACTTCTTGTTGAGATAGTACGGCTTGTGTTAACGATTGACTATGATTAATAATTGATTGAAAATAATCCTGCTCTAGCTTGCGAATCGCTTTATTTCCTGAATCAATAATTAACAAGCCAAAATCCTTAAACATTTCCATAATAATTTGCGCAAAAAAGTCAACCATTGACGATGATTTCTCAATTGCCCTAGAAGTAAAATCTAATAGTTCCTTAGTGTGTTCTGTCTCACCAAATGATTCGATAATCTTCTTAACCCATAAATTACATTGTTCCTTATCAAGGATAATATCTGACACCATCTTTTTCTCTAATACAACTTGGGGATAAGTAATTTTTTCGATTTTTTGATCGTTTTCTGCAAAAATATGATTTACTTCAGCATAATCATGATCCTCTCCAGCAATCCAAAAAATTGGAATAACAGGGATACCTAACTCTGCTTCCTTTTGCTTTGCAAGTGCAATAATTGAGATTACTTTATGGACTGAGTAAAGCGGACCTGTTAGGACACCTGCTTGTTGCCCGCCAATAACAACGACACTATTTGGCTGTCTAAGCTTAGCCAAGGAATGCTCCACAGCATTGGAAGAAGGAAATTGAGCCATAAATTGTTTGATATGCTCGGCTACAGCATCCCTATCAAAGCTCCTACCTGCTAACTCGTTTACTCGATCTATATAATCAGCATGCTTTTGATATTGATAATGAAACAATTGCATTATATCAGGCGTTTGCGCCAAATATTCTGTTGCGAACCGGTTATTTGCCGGAAGCGAGAGATTTAACATCTCCATTTACTTGTACTTCCTTTCTAAACAACAATAATAATTCCTTAATGAGTATAGCATTTTCACAATAGAAAAGGAAAAAACTATGCCTACTTTATCATGATTCCATAGTCTTTAACTGCTCAATCTTTGAATCAAACCAAAAGTGATTAAAAATATATACGCGACAAAAAATAATAAAAAATTCATCCTCCAAAAACCTTTTAAAATTGGTAGAATCAATATTTCATTCTTCATTTTCCAATGAAGCAAAACAAAAATACTTGCCACAATAATCATTAGTATTGCAAGAAGCCAAAAAAAAGACTGTTCCCAAATGACAATGATTAAATGGTGAACCGCAAAAATAAGAAATACTGTACTCCAATCAATCGCCATATGAAAAGCTCTACGATGATTCTTCATAATACGTTTACTAATAGAAAACACGACAATATAACCTAATAAGGGGATTGTAATGATTGCTGCAATCACATTCGCTATAAGGCTCGACATTTATTCCGCCCCTTTACCAATACTGAGTCCTTTAATGAGGTGATAAAATGTTTCGATGAGTGGAACTTGAATTCCCTTTTTTTCTGCTTCTTCTAGCACATAACCTAATATTGCATCGATCTCTGTCGGCTGATGACTCTCGATATCCTTCAGCATCGAGGAGCGATTGCTTGAAGTGTTCTCACACACATTTAGTACATGTTTAAATAACTTGTCATGATGCTCAACATCGAGTACGCTCATCAATTCCTGAAACAGATTCTTCATACTCTTATGGTAATGAGGATTCGTGATTAGCTCTCCGTTTGGAACCTTAAGAACCGCAGTTAATGGGTTAATGATTGCATTAACAATGAGTTTTTTTACGAGCATTTGATAATAATGATCTTCAATCAAAAACGGAAAAGACTCTGGCATTTTTATCTGAAAGCCCTCTAAAAATGAGCGATCGCCATTAATAACCGCAAGTCTTGTAACTCCCTCACCAGTATGGGTAACGATATTTTCACTATTGCGGTATGCACCATGCTCAACCGAGCCAACGAAAACCTCACGATCCGTGATTTCTTTTAGATGCTTGATATGGCCCATTCCATTTTGCAAAAATAATAATCGTCCTTCTGTATTAGAGTGCTGGCGAATTTTTTCAAATACAGCTTCAAGCTGATATTGTTTAACAGTAATAATCGTTAAATCCTCTTGCCCCTGCCAGCTATCAACCGTTTTTCCTGAAATATATGTATGATGAAGATGATCGCGATATTTTAAACATAGTCCTTCTCGATTAATTTTATCAGCTTGCTCCTGGGTTCTCGTATACAGTGTTACAGAAGCTGCTCGATTTAAGTAATAAGCAAATAGCAGCCCGATAGAGCCACCACCAATGATTCCAATTTTCATAAACAATAACCCCATTTTTAGCTATGATAGTTTTAATTGTAACAACAAAATGGGAAATTGAACATTTACATTCTATAAACTTTTTTAAACCGATTTTTTCTGGCAGAGTACCTAAAAATTCTGAATATTGACGAAAACCCAATCCACAAGCAACATGGTACTCCGATTGAGAATATTAAAAATGCAGAATTTTTTGACTTTTTAGTATATAATTGGATTATTACGAAAAATAGTAATATTATTGCTGGTATTGTTTCACAGGTTTTGGACTAATTAAATAGGAGGAAACTAAGTGGACGTAAAGGTGGAAAAATTAAAAGTAAATTACAAAACACTAGAGGATTTTCGTAAGTTTAAGGAATATGGTTTACAAGAGCTATCTATGCTGGAAGACCTTCAAGCCAATATCATTGAAAATGATAGCGCTTCCCCGTTTTATGGAATCTATTTGGCAGACATGCTTGTAGCCAGAATGAGTTTATACGAGGTTGATGCAAAATATAATCGTTATTTTTCCCCTCCAAAAAATTATCTTGAACTATGGAAACTTGAAGTCTTATCAGATTACCAAGGCAGAGGCTTAGGAACAGCATTAGTTAATTATGCAAAAAGCTTCCGTTTGCCTATTAAAACAAACCCACGCGTGAAATCAGTGGATTTTTGGGGTAAGATGGGCTTCTCCCCTGTACATTACGACACAAGCCGTGATTTCGGCGAAAACCCGCTAATATGGTTCCCAGCAGGATTTGAAGAACAAATGGGCTAAAAGAAGGAAAAAGCGGATATGTTCATCCGCTTTTTATTTTTCAACACGTTCAAGATTGCCGTTTTTATCCATTTGAAATTTTACTTTTTGCTGTCGGTCCTCTTCCTGTAAAACAACCATTTTTCTAGCTCGTTCCATAATTTCAATTAAAGCACGGTAATCCTCTTCAATCATTTTTAACTCTTTTGTAAGTTTTTCATTTTCAGCCGATAATTCATTCATCTTTTTTTCAAGTAATTTTATTTGTGACTTGTAGCCATCAAGATTTTCAGAATAATCTCGGTGTTCTTTTGCTTTTTCATAAAGCTCTTTAATATAATCAAGAACAAATGGAAAAGAGATTTCCTTTTGCCTAGACAAAGAATGAACTTGGGCCTTAGCCTCTTCAACAATTGTCTCTATATCATCATCAAAATCTGGAACTGCTTGCTTTTTTAATTCTTTACGCTGCTTCTTAGCAAGTTCGATACCAGACTTATATTGCTTCCTTACGTAAGAATTCCAACGAAACCCACAGGCTGCAGCGGTCCGTGATAATTGCCGTCCTACTTCCTCAAACGCTTGCAGTTGTGTACCTCCATCACGAATATGACGAAGAATAACCTCCGCGAGTAAGAGATCCTCATCCTGCGTCCAAGCATCTTGGCGTGTTGTTGGCATCGTATCCCTCCTAGTGTTTTTATTCATACATATGCATTCACTAGAAAAGATAGACTGTAAAACCTAATTTACTTTTTCGCCAAAAATTTATTTACTACTGAATGATGCGCTTCCGATTCCCATAGACGAGAATTCGTGCGAACCTCCGCTTCAATTCTTGCAGCTAGGTCAGACTGTGTCCATTTTCGAACTAGCATTGTTTTGTATGCCTCTAAAACTCCTGCTTCAATCGCTAGAATATTTTTTAAGTATTCAAGGCTATTTTCGATTAAATCTCCTTCAAATATAGCATCGATATAACCTAGTTCTTCTAGTTTTTCCACTTCCATCATTTTCGCTTCCATTAATAACTTCATCGCACTTGAGGCAGAGATTTTTTCGAACAACATCGTTCCGCCACCCCAGCCTGTTGTAATGGCTTGAGTTCCTTGGACGAAGCCCGCTTTTACACCTGCTTTAGCCAAACGGAAATCACATGCAGTAGCTAGTTCGCAGCCGCCTCCCATTGCCGTTCCGTTAATTAATGCAATCGTTGGTTTTGAAAGCATTAGTAATTTAACAAGGATTTTTGATGCTTTTGAAAGCATTCCATATGCCTGTTCTTCAGTTTTCAATGTGTGAAAAACAGACAAGTCACCGCCTGAACAAAACGCTTTTTCCCCTTCACCGGTAATCATTAGTGCTTTGTATTTAGGATCTTTCATTTGCTCAATGACGATTTCAAGTCCTTCTAAAACATCATAGTTAATAGCATTGCGTTTTTCTGGTCTAGTAATTGTAAATAGTAGAAATCCCTGTGGCATTTCTTCAATTTTGTATGCAGTATTCATTTCCATCCCCCAATTTAAGCCTTTCTTACAATTGTAGGAATAATTCGACAACTTTTCAATCCTTTAGGCTTCATTTTTGTATAAAAACAATAAAAAATTTTTCTTGATGTTATAAAACAGCAGGCAAAACGGAATGATTATTTAGGAGATGGCCATGGTGGAAAGGAGTTATATCATATTTTTTGAGGAGATGTTTAAGTTTGACTATAAAATTTTAGTTTTCGAGAAAAAAACTGAGTTATTTTTCGAAAAATTTCTATCTTTTCGGTGGAAATCAGTTCTATTTTTAATAAAAATTTGAGACATAGGATTCTTTACGTTACCGTATTTGAGTTATTGAGCCCGGATTGGGCACGTAGACACGTTTTACGTGACCGTTTTGCTGTTTTCGAGCCCTGGTTGGGCACGTAAACACGTTTTACGTTACCGTTTTGATGGTTTTGATCCCGGATTGGGCACGTAGACACGCTTTACGTTACCGTTTTGCTGTTTTCGAGCCCTGGTTGGGCACGTAAACACGTTTTACGTGACCGTTTTGATGGTTTTGATCCCGGATTGGGCACGTAGACACGCTTTACGTTACCGTTTTGCTGTTTTCGAGCCCGGATTGGGCACGTAGACACGTTTTACGTGACCGTTTTGCTGTTTTCGAGCCCTGGTTGGGCACGTAAACACGTTTTACGTGACCGTTTTGATGGTTTTGAGCCGGGATTGGGCACGTAGACACGTTTTACGTGACCGTTTTGCTGTTTTCGAGCCCTGGTTGGGCACGTAAACACGTTTTACGTGACCGTTTTGATGGTTTCGAGCCCGGATTGGGCACGTAGACACGTTATACGTTACCGTTTTGCTGGTTTTGAGCCGGGATTGGGCACGTAGACACGCTTTACGTTACCGTTTTGGTGTTTTTAAGCCCGGGTTGGGCACGTAGACACGTTTTACGTAATAAATGACAAAAGCACAAGGAGCAAATACTCCTTGTGCTTTTTATCGTTAAGGGAAATTAGTCGTTTACAACTTCTTTTCCTTTGTATGTTCCACAAGCTTTACATACACGGTGTGATAATTTTAATTCACCGCAGTTTGGGCATTCTACCATACCAGGTACTTGTAATTTAAAATGAGTACGACGCTTTCTTTTCGCAGTTTTAGAAGTTCTTCTAAAAGGTACAGCCATTATTCCCACCTCCTTAAAGACAATTAAGATGATATGAAGTTCAAAATATTTTCGATCTTCACGTTCATGTTTTGGTTCCTCTGACTATGAATCAGAAGATGAATCATTTTGCTCAAAAAACTTAGCAAGTCCTGCAAGACGAGGATCAACTTTTTTGACCTGATCCTGTTCTTGAACTACTTCCCAATCTTTCCCAGATTGAGGAGCACCTTCGCCAGTTTTTACATCCTCGCAAAAAACTTGCAATGGAACCTCAAGTAATAGCAGTTCTTCAATGATTGGCATAAGGTCAATCACGTCACCCTTTACTTGATGAATCTCCTCATCAGTTTCAAAATCTGAAGCGTTAAGAAGAAAGGTTTCCGTTGTTTCAACACTAATTGGATAATTCACATCAACTAACGTCCGAGAACAAGGAAGGACCAAATGACCTTTTAGTTTAAAATGAAAAGTCACTCTAGTCGAACTAATATCCGCTCGTCCTGTTATATGCATTGGTGAAACAGCCCGAATCGATGGATCCACTTTGCTCAAATCATCAATTTGTATTGTTTCATCAATAGTAAGATCCTTGTTTCGATATTTTTGTAACTGACTAATTGTCCATTTCAAATCGAATCACCTCAAGGCAACAAAAGTAATTATAGCTTTCGCAAACGTAAATGTCAATATATTATCTTTACAGATTGAAAAGCGGAGGTGGCTTGTTCAGGGGCGACAGGCACAAGACAAGCCGGCTAGAAGGTCGTTCTTTTGACCTTCTGGACGGATTGGCTTGTGACCCCGAGCCCCTAGCCACCGCAGCTAGACATTTGATAACCGGAGGTGGCTTGTTTTAGTGCATATTACTTTTTATTGCATCCATTCTTTTTATTCATTTTACCATTGTAACCATTATTGCTAAAATAATCAAAAAAACTTGAAAACATGGTTTGGATTCATTATTGTTATGAGAAAAAAGGAGGCGCGTGAATGAAAGCTGTCGGACTAATTGTTGAATACAATCCGTTTCATAACGGACATGCACTACACTTAGCAGAATCCAAAAAGATAAGCGGAGCCAATATTGTTATTGCAGCAATGAGCGGGAACTTTCTACAACGTGGTGAACCTGCCCTTGTCTCAAAATGGACGAGAGCCAAAATGGCATTGATGGCCGGGGTAGATATTGTGTTTGAGCTTCCGTATCAATACGCGACCCAACAGGCTGAATTCTTTGCCTATGGTGGTGTTTCCCTACTTCAGGCTGCCGGTTGTCAAACGATTTGTTTTGGTAGTGAATCGGGAGAAATTGACGCGTTTCACAATACATATGACTTCCTGGTTAAGCGAGAGGCCGACTTCCAGGCAAAAATCAATCAATATATGCAAGAAGGGGTTAGTTATCCAAAAGCACTATCCATGTCATTTCAAGCTTTAGAGCCCGAGGCAAATATGATTGACTTGTCACAACCAAATAATATTTTAGGTTATCAATATTTAAAAGCAGCAAAAATGCTGGATCAACCCATTCAAGTGTTAACTGTTCCACGTAAAAACGCAGGCTATCATGATGAGCATTTTGCCTCAAAAACGATCGCCAGCGCCACGAGTATTAGGTCTGCTTTATTTTCCAAAAATCAACCTGAAATAACCGAAATAGCAAGCTATGTGCCAAATACAACCTATGATTTATTAAAAGAATACAAACAACACTTTGGGCTTTTTCATGACTGGGAGCGATATTGGCCATTTCTAAAATATAAACTTCTTTCTAGCAGCCCTAATGAATTAAGGGACATATATGAGATTGAAGAAGGAATTGAAAATCGCTTGATTGCTCATGTCAGTGAAGCTCATTCATTTGCTGATTTTATGACTCAAATTAAAACGAAACGGTATACATGGACTAGACTGCAGCGAATTTGCTTGCATATTCTAACCAACACTAAAAAGAATGAAATGAACGTTGCCGACAAGCCTGTTCCTTATTTGCGGTTATTGGGAATGACTGAAGCAGGTCGAAAGTATTTAAACAAGATGAAAAAGCAGTTATCTGTTCCGGTCATTTCAAAACTTTCCGCTTATAATGGGACCGAAATTAACCTCGATATTCGAGCCGCTAAATTGTACAATATGGTTCTGCCACATAACCAAGATCAAGAATATAAAGAAACACCGATTTATATAAAACAAACGGAACTGACTTAAATCATGTCAGTTCCGTTTTGTTATCGCTCCTTTTAAATTTAGCTGTGCTAAATTTGAATGTTGATTTCCGCTCCAGGCACGTGCGGTTCATGGGGCTAACTGGGAGCCTCCTCGGCGCTTTGCGCCTGTGGGGTCTCCCATGCCAGCTACTCCCATAGGAGTCTACGTGCCTGCAGCGAAGATCAACCTGGCAAAAATCAACATTGTGCATTAACACAGCCAAAAATTAAATATGAAAAGGAGGACGCAAGCTCAGAGTCGCGCCCTCCTTCTTAAGAACACCTATTTTTTCTCCTTAAGTTTCTCTAGGTATTGAACTGCATCGTCAAAATTGTCAATTGGTACGATTTTCATTTTTGTATCAATGTCTTTAGCGGTTTTGACCGCCATTTTATAATTTGAGTCCTTTGCTCCCTTCTCATTTGGAGCAAGGAAGATTTCTGCACCTGCTTTATCCGCAGCAACGACCTTTTGTTCAATTCCGCCGATTCTGCCGACTGTTCCATCCGAGGCAATCGTACCTGTTCCGGCAATTTGATAGCCTCTTGTTAAATCGGATTTGGTCAATTGATTATAAATTTCAAGCGTAAACATTAGCCCCGCAGAAGGACCGCCAATTTCTTCAGTGTTGATGTGGACCTCGGGTTCGACGACAATCTCTTTATCGTCTACAAGGCCAATCCCGATACCCACCTTATTCTTGTCCTGCGGGAATTGCGCAATCTCAATTGAAACAGTTTTCGATTTTTCATTTCGCTCATACGTAACCGAGAGCTTATCCCCAGCTTTTTTTCCATTGATGTAATCAATAAATTTATCCATTGAATTAAATCGATTTCCATCAATTTTGATAATCCGATCACCTGGCTTTAACATTCCATCAGCAGGCATATCTTCAATGATATTTAAAACATAAACTCCCTTGAATTCATAATTGATAGGGAGATTGGCTTTTTTATAGGCTACCTCTATGGCATTCGTTTTTGATCCATCCATCATGTGAAGCTGCCTAACATTATATTCCTCATCGCTTTCGTTTTTACTTCTAACCGCTTCAACCGGATAGATTTCTTGATATTTACTCATTTTTGCAATGGCATAGGCGTAAATATTGGCTTTGCCCATCCGAATCGTTGTTAACATAAAATTGCCTTCTTCATCATAACCATTTTCTACTTCAATTATTGGTTCGAGCTCTTTCGCCATTCCCGGTTTTGAAACGTAATAGGGCAAATAATAAAATGAGCTTGCAACAAATAAAAGTCCGGCAATGATGAGGAAAATGAGCGAACGATATTTCCTCATTAGGTTGAAGTCCCCTTCCATTGTTCAATCCTTTTTTTAATTTCATCAATCTGTTTTCTTGCCGCTTCTTCCCCGATATTGATAATTTCCTCGATGTTGGTAAAAGCTCTGGAATTATACTTTTCAACACGAGGGCGAATCATGATATCCGAAGCAACCATACGATGATCAACGAGCTCCATTTGCATAATATCGATGCTCTGCATAATAACATCATAAATGGAGGTTATTTCAGTATTCGTCTTTACATGGCTAACATCCACTGCTATCACCAGTTCTGCGCCCATATCCTTTACAACCGAAACAGGGATTCGGTCAACAACTCCACCATCGACGAGTAAGCGTCCATTGATTTTTTCAGGTACAAATATCCCTGGTATGGAAATGCTGGCTCTAACGGCATCAGCAATAGGCCCTTCTGTAAATACAACCTTCTTTCCTGACATAAGGTCTGTTGCGACAACTGCGACTGGAATGTTCAGTTCTTCAATATTTTTACCATGAGTGAAGATTCTAATTAAATCCTTTACTCGTTTACCTGCCACAAATCCCATTTTTGGTACGGTAAAATCAAGATAGTATTTTCGTTTAAAAGCGCTGGAAATTTTATAAAGCTGATCCATATCTAATCCTGTTGCATAGAAGCAGGCAATTAAAGCTCCCATACTGCTCCCAGATAAAAAATCGATGGGAATGCGCTCTTCCTTTAATACCTTCATTACCCCTAAATGGGCAAATCCCCGCGCTCCACCCGACCCGAGTGCCAAACCAATTTTCGGACGAGGCAAAAGATTTCCTCCTTTTCAATAAACTGAATAAAGATGTCAGTTTCATTCTTATGGTCTAAATTACTTTTCTATGAGTATATTGTTTTAGACGGGACAAGGTTAAAAAAACATATAATGTTTAATATTTTATCACTGTTTATTTGGGTTGCACAGTAATAATCCTTGTAGGAGGCTATGGTGGTGAATCGTTCAAAACTTAAAACTCTGTTCCTTGCAAGTACTGTAACAATCATGGCCATATCGATTATTTCATTCCCCCAGGAATCAGTTGACGCCTCAATACGAGGACTAGATATGTGGTGGGAAATTGTCTTTCCTTCCTTATTGCCATTTTTTATCATCAGTGAAATGTTAATTGGCTTTGGCGTTGTTCGCTTTATTGGCGTCCTACTTGAGCCGTTGATGCGACCGATTTTTAAAGTACCTGGTGTTGGGGGATTTGTTTGGGCAATGGGACTTGCTTCAGGCTATCCTGCTGGAGCAAAGTTAACAGCGCGACTAAGGCAGGAAGGCCAGCTAACTAGAACGGAAGCTGAAAGACTTGTTTCCTTTACAAACTCATCCAATCCGTTATTTATTTTTGGAGCTGTTTCCGTTGGCTTTTTTTATAATCCGAAGCTTGGTGTCATTCTCGCTCTCTCCCATTATTTGGGTAATATATGTGTCGGAATCCTCATGAGGTTTTATGGAAAATCAGAAGAAGTGGTTGAAGTAAAAAAAACGAAGCAGTCAATGCTTCGTCTAGCTTTTTCACAGCTCCATCAAACACGACTTAAAGATAAACGGCCTATCGGAAAGCTTTTGGGTGATGCGGTGATGTCTTCAATCCAAACCTTGTTAATGATAGGTGGTTTTATCATCCTTTTTTCCGTCGTCAATAAAATCCTATTTCATCTCCAAATCACTAGCTATCTAGCAAAAATGCTCGAAATACTGTTTGGGCTATTTGCACTACCAGATGCTTTAAGTATTCCGTTTATATCTGGATTATTTGAAATAACTCAAGGTAGCCAACTGACAAGTCAGGTTCAAGATGCCACACTATTACAGCAAGCAATCATTACAAGCTTTATTCTCGCCTTTAGCGGATTAAGCGTTCAGGCGCAAGTCGCAAGCATACTGGCACAAACTGATATACGCTTTCAGCCTTTTTTCATCGCCCGATTCTTTCATGGTATGTTTGCAGGCATATTTACTTTTTTACTTTGGAATCCGCTTTATAAGCAGCTTTACCAATCGGAACAGCCTTCGAATGCCATCCCCGTATTTTTCATTGATGAAGGCAGCTATTTATATCAATATTTTGATTGGTTAATTAGTATCGGTCCAATCATTACATTACTGGCTCTATCGGCTTATATCGTTCTTTTTGCAAAAAAATATATAAAATAAGGCTGAAACAATCAATATGGTCACTCACCACATGATTGTTTCAGCCTTTCTGTCATTATTTTTTTCTAAAAGCAAACTTTTGTTTTAATTCCTTTGCTACAATAGGTGGCACGAGCTCGTGAATATCTCCACCATATTTTGCAACCTCTTTAACAATACTCGAGCTTAGAAAGGAGTATTGGTTATTGGTCATAATGAAAAACGTTTCGACATCATTGTCTAAAACACGGTTCATCGATGCATTTTGCATTTCATATTCAAAATCAGACACAGCCCTTAGACCACGGATGATTGAATTGGCATTAACCCTTTTGGCGTAATCAACTAATAAACCGTCAAAGGCATCAACCTTAACATTGGGGATATCCTTCGTCACTTCTCTAATTAATCTTAAACGTTCCTCCACTGTAAAAAGTGGTGTCTTCGTGGAATTATTAAGTACACTTACATAAATTTCGTCAAAAATTTTTGCACCACGAATAATAATGTCTAAATGTCCATTTGTTAATGGGTCAAAGCTCCCTGGACAAACTGCAATGCACGGCAAAGTGTTCCCCCCCTATTCGACTAAATCATTTTGAAAAATTGTAATGTTGATGATCCCATATTGCTCCCGTTTTGTTCTCTCTAATCTGCCAATCCGCGCTGGTAATTCAACATCATGGCCATGCTCACAAACGATAACTCCGTTTTCAGTTAATACTTCCTTTTGCTCCAACTCTGTTAAAATATCAAGCAACTGCTGCTTTTTATATGGTGGATCCAAGAAAATAATATCAAACTTAAGCTCCCGTTTAATTACTGCTTTCAATGCTCTATTTGCATCATTTCGATATATTTCTGCATATTCCCCAAAATTGCATACAGAAATATTTTCTTTTATAGTTTGAATGGCTTTTCCATCTCTGTCAACAAAAATGACCCGATCTAATCCTCTGCTAAGCGCTTCTATACCTAAGCCCCCACTGCCCGCAAACAAATCTAACCCAAGCCCACCTGAAAAATACGGTCCAATCATGTTAAAAATGGCTTCTTTTACTTTGTCTGTCGTTGGTCTTGTTGAATTTCCGGGTACTGCCTTTAGCGCTTTACCTTTACAGGTACCTGATACAACTCTCACTTTATTCACCACTACTTATTCATATTCGATATTTTTTTATATCCTAACATACATCGGTTTTCATTCCAATCCCAGCATTTCTCTACTCAATAATAAATATCCTAAAATGATGTATATTGACGTTTATTGTGGAAATAATGTAATTAACAGCATCTAATCGAGGATGTTGTTGCCAACCGCGGAGAAGACTTACGTTTCCCCATAAGTTCTTCCTCCGGTTTCTCCTCTCCCTTTGCCTTCTATCCTTTAAAAAGGATATAGAAGGACCCTGCATGGATATGCAGGGTTTTTTCTTTGCCTATTTTAGCAATTGTATTTGATTGTTTTCCTTCAGTTTTCAGATAGAGCATGTTACATTAATATCGAACATAAGTAGTAATTGGAGGAATAATATGATCCAGAGATTTATTGAGCTAGGTGAAGGATATTCTGATTTATTTGAGTTATTAGAAATCGTCCAAGCCAATCAACACCGATTAGCCAGAATGCTCGCATTCCACGCCGTAAAAGATGGCAAGGACGTCACCTCACTAGCTGTCATTTTAGAGCCGACTAAATCAGGCGACTTTCAACCAATCTATTTTTGCAGAGAAGGCATAGCGAACCCTCATGTAACGCCTAATAAGCGGTATGATTTATTTGTAGAAGCCGCCCAATCGCAAAATAAGGATATTATTGAGTTAGTAATTAAACCTTCAAATGAATTCGCAGATAAGGAATTATTTTACCAATACCTAATTGGAATTCTCAGAATGAACCGTTATCTGCCTGTAATGTCAACCAGTTGGTAGCTAGAATAGCATAGTTGACTTGCCTAGGAGCGAAAATCACAAAAAAACAAGGTGAGAAATTCTTCACCTTGTTTTTATATACCCATTTTATAATCGTATTCCTTGGCTTTATCCGGCTTTGCGTTTTCGAATTCCATCCGCAAAAACGGCTTATAGGACGGTTCAACTTTTTTTACAAAAGAATATGCCTGTAATTTTGCTGTTAAATCATCTACATCCTCTTGATTACAGTATAAAACAACATATTTTAATTTTTTTGAAACAAAGTGAACATTGCCAAATTTTCTGAGCATTTTTGCCTGTTTTAAAGAGTATAGCCATACGATAATTCCTTGACGAGAACCAAACATGCAATATTCCCCTTATGTCTTTTTAAATAAGAATAGCAAAAAAATGCCTTCATCGCAATGTTGACTTACTTCGTTGAACAACCACAGCTTCCGCCCGTTCCACAGCCACCACCACAGCCTGAGAGCGTATCAAAATATGGATTCCCAGTAGGAACCTTTATGCTCTTTGATACAGAATGACCGATAATCACACTGATTTCATCGAGCAACGCCTGAAGGTCGTTCTCTGCCACTTTATAAGCAGCGACATATGGGTCAAGATCCATCTCACGTTTAACCTCGCGAATCTTGCTCTTCACAGGCTTATAATTTGGATGGTACTTTCCAAACCTTTGAACTTCCTCATATTGGTCTTTAAGGTTAAGAAATTCTTTTATTTTACGCTGTGACTCGTGATTATTTTGCATATTGTAAAAGCATTGACGATAATGCTCTGCAACTTCTGACTGTAAAATCATCGCGGCAAGCTGGTCGGTTTTATCTAAGAGTTGAATTTTTTCTAAAGTAGTATTATACAAAGAGCTCACCTCCGTTTTCATATTCTAACATGAATTATTACGGAAAGCGAATCATGCTTACTGCTTTAGAATGACGACCTCCAACTCTTTCTTTAAGGGATAAGGTTGATTGGCTAAGTTAACCACCTGTAATGTAATCGTATGCTTCCCAGGTGTTAACCCTTTAATAATAAATACAGGAGAATCCACCTCCTCCTTTTTCTTTCCATCGATGGATACAATCATTTTGCCGACCTGTTTATTTGGATGATTTTTCCGGAATGAAATATCCTGAAGCTTGCACTCAACAAGTACATTTTCCCCGTTTATCTGATGCCGAACCTCAAATGAGGATGACTGTGGAGATGCCATAACATCTTTAGCAACTGCTGCTTTTACTATTTTTACGGTGCTTTTATCATGCTTTGATTCCGGTTCAGGAATATCCCGTTGACACCCTGCTAACACTATAACTATTAAGAGTAATACCATTTTTTCTCTCCACATCATCTCTCACTCCTTTTGATAATATTGTTTACCTTGTAAAGATTTTTAATTACAAAAAAATAGAGACCATTCGATTTCACTCGAATTTGTCTCTATCACTGAGAATTCATCATTTGAAACATACTCACCATCATTGATGCCATTTGCACACCTTGAGAAAACTTTTCCACTTGATGTGGTATCGTTTTCTTATAATAATGCAATGAGGAAATTTCGAGTTTTTGCAGGTCCCGTGGATTTCTCGAAAGCTTTCGATACCATATTGGCTGTTCACGTACAAATTTTTGAATTTCAGCATTTTGATTTAAGTAGTCAATAATTTCCTGTCTCATTGTAAATCCCCTTCATTAATCCTTTCGAAATTGAAATGGGTGTGATGGTTGGTTTTTAGTCTGCGGTGGCGGTGGCGATTGGTTCCCTTGAAATTGTGAAAGCACCCCCTGGATAGCTGAGAGTGTTTGACTTAATTGATTCACATGTAAACTGAGCTGTTGTGCATCCATGTTCTTAACCGTTTCAATAAATTGGCCAACCCAATCCTTTTTTGATCCATCTTCAGCTACTGGTTTTGGTGTTTCATCTTTATCGGTACTTTTTTGAATGTGCTTTGCAAGATAAGGTGCAAAACGGGGGTCATCTTCACCAAGCAAATACCAATCTTCATATAATTCTTGCCAAGAAAACGTTCCTTTTTTTACGGCATCAATGAGCTTTGGATTACCTTTGACAAAATTTTTGAAGCTTTCAACAGAAGGATGAAGCTGATTATTTTCCAATTTTCCCACCCCAAATTGATTACAATGCCTATAATACGATATGTTTAAAGGCTAAATTGGTGAGGATTTAAGCGATTTTTTAAAACTCGATACACATCAGGATAGTGGTATAATGAAACTAGATTTTTTTGAAAGAGGTATATGACATGAAAGAAATGCACGATTTGCTTGACGAAATCATTAAAGTGGCAAACAGTAAGGATTTTGATAATGTAAAGGAACTACTGCACGGTCTCCTTAATCAAAATGCGGATACAAAGGATGTAGGCTTCATCGGGAAAATATTGCAAATGGAGCGAAAAATTACAGGTCAAACTTGTGAAATAACCATTCCGCTTAACCCGATGGTCAATAATGGATTAGGGATTGTCCACGGTGGTGTGACCGCCACATTAATTGATTCGGCTATGGGGACACTAGCTAATTCCTTGCTACCCGAAGGATTCGGGGCTGTGACAACTCAAATGAATATTCATTATATCGCCCCTGGAATAGGAGAATCTCTACGATGTGTTGCCCATTGTGAACACCAAGGTACTAAAACAATGGTATTAACGGCAACCGTTTATCGCCCTGACAACAAAAAAGTTGCCACAGCAAGCGGAAGCTTTTTTATTATTCCTAAACAGTAAACAAAAAACAAGGTGGACAATCCGCCTTGTTTTTTATTTAGAGGAATAATAACTATTTTTCCTCTTTTCTTTCAATGAGGTTTTGGGTGTAATGTTTTCGATAAACTCCGATACCAGTGTGCGTGAAATGTTCATCTAGAAAGGTTTCACGATGATGTTCACTATTCAACCAGCCTTCCATTACAGCTGGTGCATCAATATAGTTAGCCGCAATAATTTCTCCCGCTTTATTATAAGGAATATTGGCAGCATTCAGACGATCATTTAGTTCACCAAATTGTTCCGAGGTGTGTGAAATCGTATTGGTATCATACATGTCTTTGCTATGAAGTAAAGCTACATTGGCGACCTCTTCATCCCAAGTCAATGGGCTAACATTATATCTTTTGCGAAGGATATTAGTAATTTCATAAATTTGCTTTTGATGGCTAAGCTCAATTTGAGCCCACGCCTCCTCTTGGATAGGATTTGGTTCGATTAACACACCGCGATACATTAGTTCATATGGTCTTTGGGCAATTAATGTCCTAACATCTAAGTACCTAACACTTGATAATGTACCAGTAAATTCATCAATATTGAGCTGAACAAAAATGTCACCCATTTGAATTAACGGCCTAGAATTCATATCCTCTTCAGAAAGCTCAAATTTATAAGTTGTACCTTCATAATTAAAATGAATATCAGTTTGGATTAATACAGTTGAAAAGATTTCTTCGATTGTTTCACCGATTTTAAACGGTAGGATATCAACTTTTTCTCCAAGCGCATAGATAGTTACAATCTTTCCGCTTTGTACGCCAACCTGCATGTATTGTTTGCTGCTTTTATTGTAAATCCACCATTCATAGCCATAGCTAGAAGGGTCAATTCGATTCGGTTCCCCGAATTCATTTCTAATAGTATCTACTGGTTTACCCATATAAACAGACAAGCCTGTTTCTGGACGATTTAATTTCGCACTCCCCTGCTCCTCGGGACTCGATACATTAGGTTGGTCTAATTCCTCAAGCGCCGTTTCTTCCATATATAATATATCTGATTGATTATTGTTTTCATCGAGAATATAATATCCTATCAATAATACAATCACTACTAATATTAAAATCCTAATTAATGCAGCCAGGTCTAGTTCCCCCTTCTAGACGTTCTCTCTCGTATTGTATGACGAAATTGAGCCATTATTATTGCATTAATATCATTATACAGTAACTTGATGCTCACACATGAACTATTTAGTTAAAAACCTAACTAAAAATTATTTTAATAAAATAAAAAACGAGGATAACAGGGGCGCTATCCTCATTTGAATCTTATATTAATGTTGAACTTGCGATTGACTTGGTTCAGATATCTCCGTCAAGGCAATCTTCGCTTGATCATCGGTTAATTCATGGATTGCGAAATCACCTAACGAAACAATCCCAACTAACCGGTCTCCCTCGACAACAGGCAAACGACGTATTTGGTTGTCCGCCATAATTTTTGCTGCCTTCTGCGTTGAACAATCTGATTTAATCGTTATCATGTCCTTACTCATAATATCTTCGACCTTCGTAGAGCCAGGGTGTTTTTCTGCAACACCACGGATAACGATATCCCTGTCTGTTATCATTCCACAAAGCTTGTCATTGTCGACAATTGGTATAGCACCGACATTCCATTCCTTCATTTTTACTGCCACTTCAAAAACATTATCCAGCAAGGAACAGGTTTCCACATTTGTAGACATAATATCCTTAATAGTTCCCATTTGATTCACTCCTTTTCATTATCAGCGATTAGTAATGTCCAATAATACTGATGCAAGCCACCCTTTGCACAACCAACTCCAATAGTTGTTGCTTGTTTCGAGAGAATATAACGACGATTCTCCTGAGAATTTAACCAAGTTTCGAACATTTCTTGCGAGGTACTTGGCCCAGCACCAACAGTTTCTTGTATGGACTTTACTTGAACATTGAATGTTTCCAACATATCAGTAGGATTACCGTAAGTAGGAGATTTATGCGCTACATATTTATGAATCAACATGTCCTTTGATTTTATTTCAGCTATTTGACTTAGTTCAGGATGAAATGATAATGGGCTAAGGTTTAATTTGTGGCGCTCATTATTAATTAATAACAGCATTTTTTTCTGATAGTCAGTTTGAAGTTGCTGCTTTATATTTGCCTGACCAGGTAAGAAAATCGTTTGCCCCGGATAGATGAGTTCAGGGTGGGCAATATGCTTATTTATACGTAATAATGCATTGAAATCAACCTCGTTCTGTAAGCTAATTTTCCACATCGTATCGCCTGGCTTTACCTTGTACTTTGACATCGCAAATAATTGATTGGGGCGAACGAAAAGAAAGGTGAGAAACGCACTAAAAAAAAATATGGCTACGATCCTCTGCTTCATTCCTAGTCCTCCTTGGATTGCTATACACAATAGTTTCTCCTAACTCCCTAAATAAAATCAGAAAATATAGTAAAATACCCTTTTTTTAAATTGCAACTTCATCCTTTTTCTACTATTATTAGAATGAGTAAAGTTGCATGGATATCGTGTTAATTATCTTTGCAACGGTTTTTGTAAAGTCTGGGGAGGGACAAAAATGAAATTTGAAAATACTGGTCTTGAAAATGCAAAAGTCGAATTAAAACGTCTGGATGAGGTTATGCTATCACAAGGTTTAGTCCGTGAAGCAACATGGGATTACGACCGCGTTACATACGACAAAAAGTTCGAATTAAAAGAAGGCGTTTTTTACCTTCGTGTTCAAGGTTATGCTGAAGGTGATGTTGGTGCTCACAGAGCTGAAATTCGTTTAATCACACCATTACTTGGTAAATATTATTTCCCACATGGTGTAGAATACGGTGAAGGTGAAGACTTCCCGGCATCATTAGTTTCTCAATGTGAAAAAACCTTAGCTGAACTAAAGAGCCAAATTAGCGCAATCGCAAAATAAATTGGTTTTTCCAAAAACGTATGGATACTCCATACGTTTTTTTGTTTTTATTTAAGTTGGTTATTTTTGTGTTTCCATACTATAATTTAACTAAGTAGGAAGGTAAAGCAATTCAAGCATTGAGTAATGGAAAGGAGGACAACATTGATAAAATTCATAAATAAACGAAAGCTTTTCATTGCACTAGGCATAATAATTGTGGCATTTCTGGCCTATCTAATTATCCCAGTTTCCGTCCCGCTAATATTAGCATTTATAACTGCATTATTGCTTGAGCCAATTGTTGCATTCATATCGAATGCTTTAAAGGGAAAGCGCCATCTATCCGTCATTATCGTTTTTATACTATATATTTGTTTTATAGCCTTATGCAGCTTCTTTATTACCACAAAGGTTATTACCGAGGTTATTCAACTGATCGAAAAGTCACCTACGTATGTTAATGACCTTTCAAAAATGTGGTTTAAAGCTGAAACAAAATTAGTTTCAATGGCGAGCGATTTACCTCGAGTTGTAGTTCAACAATTCACGTCACAAATACAGCAGTTTTTAACAACAGCTAAAGACAGCATACTCGCTTATGTAAACATTAATAATTTGAAAGCGATATTAACAAACATTCCAAGTTATTTGGTGAGTTTTATTATTTATTTAGTTTCACTTTTTCTTTTTCTCATCGATTTGCCAAGATTGGTGGAAAATTTCTATTCTCATTTAACTGATAAGACTTCTCGAAAAGTAAAATATATGACATCAAGACTATCGTTTATTATTTTCAACTATATTAAAGCTCAATTTTTAATCAGTATCATCGTTTTCATTTTGACGCTTATTTCACTACGGTTCATTGCCCCGGAAATTGCCTTTTATATGACACTGATCATTTGGGTTCTTGATTTCATTCCTATTTTTGGATCCTTTATTATATTGGCTCCATGGGCCATTTTTCACATCCTTACCAGTGATATGGCAATTGGATTGGCTTTAGCTCTGTTGGTAGTTTGTATACTTACCGTTAAAAAGATCATTAAACCAAGGCTATTAGGAAGCAAGTTTGGTCTCTCCCCACTTGCAACACTAGTAGTCATGTATCTAGGCTTTAAAATTATTGGTCTGTATGGCATTATCATCGGACCGTTAATCCTTGTGATCTTTTATTCAGCAAAAGAGGCAGGTATTATCCAAATTAATTTTAAAATTTAAGCTGTGTTAAATTTGAATGTTGAATTCCGCTGCAGACACTTCGCTTTCCATGGGGCTAACTGGGAGCCTCCTCGGCGCTTTGCGCCTGTGGGGTCTCCCATGCCAGCTACTCCCATAGGAGTCTACGTGCCTGCAGCGAAGATCAACCTTACAAAAATCAACATTGTGCATTAACACAGCCAAAATTTAAAAGAGCGGATTTTCATCCGCTCTTTTACTTTGTACATATTCATTAAAATCCTAAGATTGCCTTTATAACTGAAGTGGTGTCGCCACCTTGATAAATAACATATAGTAATAAGTAAACTGCTACACCAGTTATTCCTGTAGAAAACCAAACAATACTCGTAACTGGGCCAAGCTTTCTATGTAATGATAGATTATTCTTATAGCCACTAATAAGAGAAATAATTCCTAAAACAGCACCAATTGTTGCTAAGGTTATATGAAAAATTAGGAAGATAGTATAGTAAATCTTAACATCATCAGGACCACCAAATGCTGTATTCCCA
The DNA here is from genome assembly GCF_902168435.1 of Bacillus marasmi. Taxonomy (GTDB): domain Bacteria; phylum Bacillota; class Bacilli; order Bacillales; family Cytobacillaceae; genus Bacillus_BU; species Bacillus_BU marasmi. The sequence goes on along the minus strand of NZ_LR656164.1, from coordinate 131,303 downwards.
ATAAAAATGGTTCTACTTGCATAAATTAAAAAGAAAATAATTGCAAAAATAGCGGCTAAACTCATTGTTTTTCTGTGTGCATCGCGTTTTCGTTGTTTGATTTGGAACCAGCCAATTGCAACAGTAATCGCACTAAGTACAATAAACGACGTACTAATTGTAGGTAACCATGGCACTGAATTCATTAATAACCCCTCCAATAAAATAACTATTACTAAACAATTTTATGGTAATATTCTATATATTTCAACGAATATCTACTTTTTTCTTCATTTATCAACACGAAAAATGTTTCCATTACGAAATTCAAATTGTTCGTTTCCTCTATTATCACTTCATTTTATCCATAACAAACAGGAACAAAAAAAGATAAAGGCACCTGTTATAGGCGCCTTATTGTTAGTATTCAGCTAAGTTTGGATAGAGTGCTGGATTTCCTTCTTCGTCTACATTGTCTTGTTTATCCTTACGGTACCAACTAAAGAATACCTGAGCCAATACAACTCCATAAACAATCTCCTGAATAATCTTCATTAAAACGCCACCGAGTTGTTGGTCATCAATCAACGATAATGAATTGAACATTTCAGGACCACTTAAATCAAGCGAGGCTAATGTAGTAGTAGGGACACATAGCTGTAAAGCCTGGAGCCATGAGTTAGGATCAGAGAATGTCGCATACATTGGATCTTCTGCAAAAATAATTAATGCACATGCAGGTGTAATCAATATCCCATCTGCAAAAATATATCCAACCTTTTTGAGCCCACTTAGGTTTTGATACTCTTCTAGTTCGTTTACTAGCGGCCACCACATAAAAATAGAAACGATAAATAATATCGAGGTATAGCCTGCATGCATCCACATATCTGTTTTAATCACATCAAAAATAAGCGGAACATGATAAAACGAAAACATCCCATTAAATAGGATTAGAGCAATTAATGGTCTTGTAAAAAAATGAAAAACAGGTTTCACGATACGCAAGTTTAACACCTTACGCCAAACCCATTTTGGGATTCCAACAACAAATAAGGGCGCTACCACCAAATATAGCATCGCCATCTGAATCATATGTGCATAAAACATTAAATGTCCCATTAAATCTAGCGGGGAGCCTTTTATCACATATAATAGCACCATTGCGGTTATGAAAAGAAAAGCTTCTTTTTTTGTTAGCTTTTCACTGTTTGAAAATCGATGTTGAAATTTTACAGTTATAAGGAAAAATCCAATCATCATTACGATTAAGGCTAATAGAAAATAAGGACTCCATAGAGCACGAAAACCAAAAACATCAAGTACTGGCATAAATCTCACCTCTAATTATTAATCCACAGTCAGTAGTGGAATTGACAGGTTCTTAATCTCGGAGTGCCGTTAACATAATTTCAAAAAGGAAATCGGCATAAAAACCGATTTCCTCTTTTTTACATTTCAAATTACCACCAAACGATTGTTACGAAAGCTAGAACTGTAATTGCACCAATTAATGCTCCTGAGTATAGGAATAGTGATGGTGCTTCGTGACCTTTATGACTCATATGCATGAAGTAATATAATTGAAAAATCAATTGAACAACGGCTAATAAAATAATAAACGGAACCGTGAACCAGCTTGAAAAACCATCGTACGCAACTGCTGCAAAGGCCAATAAAGTTAAGAAGATCATTAATGCGAATGAAATAACCTGGTACTTCATTTCCTCGGCATTTTTCTTGCGACGATATTCAATGTCAACTCTAGGGTTCGCTGAATTTTGTTGATTTGCCATCAGTTATCCCACCATTCCCATTAAATATACTACAGAAAAGATAAAGATCCATACAACGTCAATGAAGTGCCAGTAAAGGCTTGCTAAATAAAACTTAGGTGCGTTATAAAGACTTAAACCTCTACCAGAATTTCGAATCATTAATGTGATAATCCAACCTAAACCAAATGCAACGTGTCCGCCATGGAAGCCAACTAGCGTGTAGAAAGCTGAACCAAATGCGCTACTTGTAAAGGTATGATGGAACTCATGCACATAATGATTAAATTCATAAATTTCTAGTCCAAGGAAAGAAGCTCCTAATAGTACAGTTACTCCTAACCAAAGCTGCATTTTTTTGAATTCAAAGTTCTTCATATGATACATAGCGTATACACTTGTCAACGAGCTAAATAGTAGTAGCATTGTTGCTGCTAAAGTAAGCGGAATTTCAAATAAGTCTTTTGCTAATGCGTGGTCTGCACTAGGTACTTTATCTTTTAACGCTAAATATGTTGCAAATAGTGATGCGAATAACACAGTTTCTCCACCAAGGAAGAACCAAAAGCCTAGGAATTTATTTTTGCCTTCAAGGGTGGCTTTTTCAGGCGAAGCAGGCCAGTTTTCCAACGTCATTTTTGTTTCATGAGCAGCCATTATGCCTTAACCCCCTTATCTTCGTTTTCTAATTCTTCTTTATGAATATGATATCCATGATCATCCTTAATTGAACGGATGAACATTGAACCAAATGTAATCACGAATCCAGCAATTAGTACTGGAAGACCCCAACTATAATCTGTACGGTACATTGCACCAAAAGCAGCTACAAATAATCCGAAAGAAATCATAAATGGAACGAATGAGTTATTAGGCATATGGATATCTCCAAGTGGTTCTGCAGGAGTCATTTCCGTTTTACCATTCATTTTTTCGATCCAGTAAGCATCTAAACCACGAACAAGTGGAAGTTGCTTGAAGTTGTAGTAAGGTGGTGGAGATGGAATTGACCATTCGAGCGTACGTCCGTCTCCCCATGGGTCGTTACCAACACGTTTGTTTTTCACAGTTGTAATCACAACGTTTATTAATAATAATGTAACAGCTACTGCCATCAAGAATGCACCGATTGTACTTACAAAGTTTCCAGTTTCAAGTCCTTGCCCTGGAAGGAATGTAAAGATACGACGAGGCATACCCATTAAACCTAAGAAATGTTGTACAAAGAATGTTAAGTGGAAACCGATTAAGAATAACCAGAAAGTAATTTTTCCTAATGTTTCATTTAAAATAGTTCCAAACATTTTCGGCCAGTAAAGGTGTGCTCCACCTAATAATGCCAATACAACCCCACCAACGATTACGTAGTGGAAGTGAGCTACTACGAAGTAAGTATCATGGAATTGATAATCTTGTGCTGCAGATGAAAGCATTACCCCAGTTACCCCACCAGCTACGAAAGATGGAATAAACGCCACTGCATAATGCATAGCAGCTGTAAACTTGATGCTTCCACCCCATAGTGTAAATAACCAGTTAAAGATCTTAATCCCTGTTGGTACAGCGATAGCCATAGTCGCAACCGCAAAGATTGCGTTCGCAACTGGACCCATACCAGTTGTAAACATATGGTGAGCCCAAACCATGAAGCCTAAGAAACCGATTAACACAGTCGCAAATACCATTGAAGAATATCCGAACAATCTCTTTCTTGAGAAAATTGGAATAATTTCTGAGAAAATACCAAATGCAGGTAAAATTAAAATGTAAACTTCAGGATGCCCGAAGATCCAGAAGAAATGTTCCCAGATAATTGTGTTACCACCGTTAGCAATATCAAAGAAATTTGCACCAAACAAACGGTCAAAAATCAATAAGAATAAACCAACTGTTAATGGTGGCATTGCAAATAGAATTAAAGCAGATGTAACAAAAGTTGTCCAAGTGAACATTGGCATACGCATGTATGTCATACCAGGTGCTCTCATCGTAATAATTGTTACAAGGAAGTTAATACCCCCGATGATTGTCCCAGCACCAGATATTTGCAAACCTAATGCATAAAAATCAATACCATGGCCTTCAGAAGCTAATGATAGTGACGCATATGACGTCCAACCAGCATCAGGTGCTCCACCAAGGAACCATGAGCAGTTTAAGAAAATACCACCGAATAAAAATAACCAAAATCCTAATGCATTTAAGAATGGGAACGCGACGTCACGTGCCCCAATTTGCAAAGGCATAACCGCATTCATAAACGCAAACACCAACGGCATCGCTGCCAGGAATATCATGGTTGTACCATGCATTGTTAATAACTCATTGAATAATCCAGCACTTACAAAATCATTATTTGGAACCGCTAGCTGGATGCGGATAAACATTGCTTCAAGACCACCGATAACAAAGAAAAGTCCACCGGCGATTAAATATAATACCGCAATTTTCTTATGGTCAACAGTTGTTAAGTAATCCCAAACTGTTGCTCCAAACCCCTTTTTTTGAGCGTAGGTACTCACTGTTTTACCTCCTTTTTCACCAAAGATCCCCTATTAATCCTGAACCTTTAAGCCCATTAAGTATGCAGCCAAAGCATCAATCTGCTCGTCTGTTAATTGTCCATATGTGCCAGTCATCGTGTTTGCAGGCTTATAGCTTTCAGGGTCTTTAATCCATTTTTTCAATGATTCTTCATCATGTTCTAAAATACCAGCAATACGAGAACGTTCACCAAAGTTTGTTAAGTTCGGTGCCATACGAGCTGCTTCTGGTGTTGCATTGGATGGAGTTACAGCGTGACAGCCGATACAGCTGTTATTAAAGATTTCCTGACCTTCTTGCGCTAAAGCAGTATCTGCTTTTTCAGGTTCTTTAACTTTCTTCATATCTTTAACCCATTGATCAAATTCTGCACGTGAAACGGCTTTCACTTTGAAATCCATTAAAGCATGTGACGGACCACATAGTTCGGCACATTTACCGTAGAATAAATTCCCAGCTTCATCCGCTTTTTTATCATCAAACTTTAACCAAAACTTATTGACGTTATCAACATTCGTATCCATCTTTCCGCCAGCTGGAGGAATCCAGAATGAGTGTTTAACATCAGATGCTTTTAAATTGAAATATACCTTTTCATCAGTTGGAACGACTAATTCTTGTCCAGTAACAATACCTAAATCAGGATATTCAAATTCCCACCAGTATAAACTTGCTCTTACATTAACAACTAGTTTACCTTCTGAACCATCATTCTTCTTGTCCATTTGAGCCACATCAGCAAACTTAAATGTTGCTGCAACAGTCGGAACTGCCAATATAAGCAACAGGACAATAGGGATAACTGTCCACAAAATTTCCAAAGTATGGCTACCTTCAACCTGCTTCGGAATGCGATCATCCTTACGTCGGAATCTAGTCATTACAATTAAGAAAATGATTGTAACAACGACAATTACCCCTACCATGATTCCCGTACTTAGCTTCATTAGGTTGTATTGCGTTTCAGCAACTTCACCTGCCGGCGTTAACGCAGACAAAAATGGTTCGCCACAGCCGGAAAGCATGAGTACTAAGACGGAAAATAATGAAATGAGATGCCACTTTGCGAGCCTTTTCATTGCTTTACCAAACCCCTCTTTCGTAAAATAAATAAAAATTTCTAAAAAAATATGGATAAATCCTTTCCTTATTTCCCCTTTAAATAAGGAAAGGATTTCCTACAAAATTAAATAAGTGTCACAATGACCATCGCTACAAACATGATTGTTAAATATTGAAGCGAATAGACAAACATTAACTTGGCCCATTTAATATCATCGAATTTTTTATTTCCAATAATTCCTAAAGCTAACCAACCTACATTCAGTAGTGTAGATAGAATTAAAAATGGGATACCAAGTGATGTTAAGAAAAATGGTAGTGGCATTAAGGCAATAATCCAAAGGATAATATGTTTTTTCGTTGTCTTAAAACCTTTTACCACTGGGAGCATGGGTATTCCTGCGGCGCGATACTCCTCCACTCTTCTCATTGCTAGTGCATAGAAATGAGGAGGTTGCCAAGCAAACATAATAAAGAATAATATCCATGCAATAATATCTAGATTTGCATCTACAGCTGCCCAGCCAATTAATGGCGGAACTGCTCCAGAAATACTTCCAACAATTGTATTTGAAACATAAAGCCGTTTAGACCACATAGTATAAAGTCCAACATAGCTTATCACACCAACTAATCCAATAATTGCAGCTGACACAGTAGTAAGTAGTAAAAATAATAGCCCAATTACGATAAATGCTAATCCTAAGACAATGACCCAATATGGATTTACTCTACCTGTTACGGTAGGTCTATTTTTTGTTCTTTGCATTAAATGATCGATATCACGATCGTAAACATTATTGATAACACAAGAACCGGCAATAATTAATGATGACCCTATTAATGTAAATAGGACGATGTCCAAATGATCAAGGAAACGTTGGTCTGTAAAATGAAGAGCCAGCCAAATTCCTGTAAATGTAGTAATGAGATTTGAATTAACGATACCTATTTTAATCAATGCTAAGAAATCCTTTAACACTGATGTATGCGGAATTTCTGTTTGACTAGGTTCTATTGCAGCCCCACCAAAGCCTTTTGGATTCGACATGATTCCTTCCTCCTCTTCCCTTCAACTGTAGAAACCCGTAATTTTGTTCCCTTAAGTTTAGGGCGGATTTTTATCAATAATAGGGAGTTTTAATTAACACTATTTACAACTTAATAATAATATTAATTATTCACCTATACCAAAACTATTTCAATTCTCACTGTATATTAAATCACACTTTCGATGTTTTTTGTGAAGTTTTTTTGAACATTTTTTATTTTTTTTACAGAAAGTTAACAAAAATATCAAAATTATTAGTTAGTTTTTGGCTTATTTTTTTCAACCACAAGCTATCTTACCTAATTTTTCAAATAATATTATTATATTAATTGAAAGCATAACAAGTTATAATTTATATTATAAAAGAAAGATTCTAATAGTTGTAATAATATGCTTTATTGTGTACTATCGAATAGTCATCATATCGATTTTATCGAAATTTGTTTCATTCATTATACACGTCAACACGAAATTATGACATTTTTTTAAACTTTATAGGATGTGATATTTTTGCAAAGGTCTTTAAAAGCTTTGGCCGTTTTAACGACAATCGGGATGTTATTTGTGTTAATCGGTGGAGCTCTAGTAACCAAAACGGGATCTGGATTAGGTTGTGGACGCTCTTGGCCGCTATGTAATGGAGAATTTGTTCCAACAAATATAACCCCTGAGCTTATTATTGAGTTAGCTCATCGGCTAGTTTCTGGATCGGTTGGAATCATGGTATTGGCTCTTTCTGTCTGGACGTGGAAAGCAATAGGTCATATTAGGGAAACGAAATTCCTCTCATTTCTTTCATTTTTCTTTTTGGTCCTACAGGGTTTAATTGGTGCAGCCGCTGTCGTATGGCAACAAAACAGCTTTGTACTGGCACTGCATTTCGGAATCTCTCTTATCTCTTTCGCTTCCGTTTTACTACTGACATTACTTATTTTTGAAGTAGATAAGAAATTTGATGCAGAAAAGTTAATTATTGACAAACGGATGCAAATGCATACAATTGGTGTCACAATTTATAGTTATATCGTTGTTTACACTGGAGCACTTGTACGTCATAAAAAAGCAAGCTTGGTTTGTTCTGATTGGCCTTTTTGTAATAATGAAACAGCACTACTTCCCACTAATCTAAATGAATGGGTCCAAATGGGTCACCGTTTGTTTGCAGGTCTTATTTTTATTTGGATAGGCTATATCGCCTTTTTAGCGATTAAACATTATCGGCATCAGAAGGTAATATATTGGGGTTGGATTATTTCATTTATTCTTGTTTGCCTACAAGTAATTGCCGGAGCGCTTATTATTTTTACAAAATTAAATCTTTATATCGCACTTGCACATGCTTTCTTTATTTCTTGTTTATTTGGGTTGTTATGTTACTTCTTGTTATTGACATCGAGAAGTAAGAAAAACGCACAGATGCTTGAAGCCAATTCTACATTCACAAATAGTAAAACAACAAGCTTATAAAAAAAGGTCTGAACCAGCGCTAGATGCAGCGGTTCAGACCTTTTTTTATTTATTTAACTAACTCGATTAATAGGTCACCTGTTTGGATCGCTTCTCCATTTTTTACATAAATGTCTTTGATAACGCCGGTAAACGGTGCTTGAACGGTCGTTTCCATTTTCATTGCTTCTGTAATAATGAGGTGGTCCCCACGATTAACCTTTTCACCCTTTTCAACAACCACTTTAATAACCGTACCCGGCATAGTTGCTGCGATATGGCTTTCATCGCTTGGATCTGCCTTAATTTTTGCAACAACCGTCGTTTTAATACTGTCATCCTTCACAACAATTTCACGAGGTTGCCCGTTCAATTCAAAGTAGACAATTCTAGTTCCATCAGCCTGAGCTTGTCCAATTGAAATAAGTTTTACAATCAGCGTTTTCCCTTTTTCAATTTCAACTTCAATTTCCTCACCGAGACGAAGTCCATAGAAGAAGGTTGGTGTATCAAGAACAGAAATATTCCCAAACATATCCAATTTCTTCGTGTAATCCACGAAAACTTTCGGATATAATGCGTAAGAAAGCACATCAAAGTCAGTGGCTGTTCTGCCAATCTCACCTGACAGCTTCTGCTTTAAAGCCTCAAAATCAACGGGCTCAAGCAGTTCACCAGGACGAACAGTAAGTGGCTTTTTATCCTTTAGAATCACCTTTTGAAGCTCTTCTGGGAATCCGCCATACGGCTGCCCCAAATACCCCTCGAAGAATTCTACAACTGAATCAGGGAAGTCAAGGACAGCACCCTTTGTTAAAACATCCTCTTCCGATAAATCATTTTGAACCATGAATAACGCCATATCACCAACAATTTTTGATGATGGAGTTACCTTTACGACATCACCGAATAATTGGTTCACACGAGCGTACATGCGTTTTACATCGTCCCATTTATCGCCGAGGCCTACACCCTTGGCTTGCTGTTGAAGATTGCTATATTGGCCTCCAGGCATTTCGTGTTGGTATACCTCTGTATGTGGTGCCACCATACCTGACTCAAAGTCAGCATAATATTTCCGAACATCTTCCCAATAATGTGACAACTGTTCAAGGGCTTCGATGTTTACAATTGGCTTTCGTTCTGTTCCTTCAAGTGCATAATAAAGTGTATTAGCGCTTGGTTGAGAGGTTAAGCCAGCCATTGTACTCAATGCTACATCAACGATATCGACTCCAGCTTCTATCGCCCGAGCGTATGTGTAAATTCCATTTCCGCTTGTATCATGGGTATGAAGATGAATTGGAATATCAATTGTTTCTTTAAGCTCAGAAACTAACCGATACGCTGCCTGCGGTTTTAATAATCCAGCCATATCTTTAATACCTAGAATATGAGCACCTTGTTGCTCTAATTCTTTAGCAAGATCTTTGTAATATTGTAGATTGTATTTCGTTCTTGTTGGATCATCAATATCACCTGTATAACAAATTGCCGCTTCGGCGATTTTGCCGTTTTGACGAACAGCATCAATCGCTACTTCCATTCCACGAACCCAGTTTAAGCTATCGAATATTCTAAACACATCGATTCCGGTTTCAGCAGACTTCTTAACAAATTCACGAATCACATTGTCTGGATAGTTGGTATAACCGACTGCGTTAGATGCACGTAGTAGCATTTGGAACAGAACGTTTGGGATTTCTTTTCTTAATTCCTTTAGTCTAATCCAAGGATCTTCATTTAAGAAACGGTATGCCACGTCAAATGTCGCACCGCCCCACATTTCAAATGAAAACATCTCTGGTAAAAGCTTTGCGGTTGGCTCAGCGATATGTTTAATATCTGTTGATCTCACTCGAGTAGCCAACAGCGATTGGTGTGCATCTCGGAAAGTTGTATCTGTTAACAAAACATTATTTTGCTGTTTAATCCAGTTAACTAGTCCTTCTGGACCGTGGGCATCAAGAATTTGTTTTGTTCCATTCTGGTATTCAAAATCATAATTTAACTTTGGAATTCTTGGTTTATCAAACACAGGTTGTTTTTTCTTTTCGATTCCTGGGAATCCATTAACAGTGACATTAGCGATGTAGGAAAGCATTTTCGTTCCACGGTCTTTACTTGGTGTGAATTCAAATAATTCTGGTGTTGTATCAATAAACGAAGTATCATATTCACCTTTTTGGAATTTTGGATGCTTAACTACATTCTCAAGGAAAGGAATGTTTGTTTTGATTCCACGAATACGGAATTCTCTTAAATTGCGGATCATTTTAGCGGCCGCTAATTCAAATGATGGACCAAATGTGGTTACTTTTACTAATAACGAATCATAGAAAGGTGTGATGACCGAACCTGTAAAGGCATTACCCGCATCCAAACGAACGCCAAATCCTCCACCTGAACGATATGCCATAATTTTTCCTGTGTCAGGCATAAAATTATTCAACGGGTCTTCAGTTGTAACACGTGATTGAATGGCATAACCATGTACTTTAATGTCTGCCTGCGTCGGAATACCAACCACTTCACCGTGTAAAGGATGACCTTCGGCGATTAATATTTGCGAAATAACAATATCGACCCCAGTGACCATTTCTGTAACTGTATGCTCAACCTGGATTCGCGGATTGACCTCGATAAAATAAAAATCATCACCTGATACTAAAAATTCCACTGTTCCGGCATTCACGTAATCAACATTTTTCATCAACTGGACTGCAGCCTGACAGATTCTTTCGCGTAAATCATTCGATACGGAAACACTTGGTGCAACTTCAACAACCTTTTGATGACGTCTTTGAACCGAGCAGTCACGCTCATATAAATGAACAATATTTTGATGTTGGTCACCTAAAATTTGTACTTCAATATGCTTTGGATTTAGAATTAGTTTTTCTACATAAACCTCGTCACTACCAAAAGCGGCTTTTGCTTCCGATTTAGCACGAGAATACGCTTCCTCGAGCTCGTCCTTATTATTGACAATCCGCATTCCGCGTCCGCCGCCACCTAATGCTGCTTTAATAATAATTGGGAAGCCATGCTTCTCAGCAAATTCACTCACTTCATTTGCATCTTTTACAGGGCCGTCACTTCCAGGGATAATCGGGATATTTGCAAGCTCAGCTTGAGAACGTGCTTTTACCTTATCTCCAAACATATCAAGATGTCGAGATTCTGGTCCGATGAAAATGATCCCTTCTTGCTCACATCGGCGGGCGAATTCAATGTTTTCAGATAAAAATCCATAACCAGGATGAATCGCATCAACCTCGCTATGTTTAGCAATGGCAATGATTCCCTCGATGTCCAAATAAGCATCAATCGGTTTTTTACCTTCGCCGATTAAATAAGCTTCATCCGCTTTATAACGATGGTAAGTACTCGAATCTTCTTTTGAATAAATCGCAACAGTTCGAATATTTAACTCATTACAAGCCCGAAAAACCCTGATTGCAATCTCGCCACGATTGGCAACCAATACTTTAGTAATACGTCGTTGCATTTTTCGAATCACTCCATTTATCTGTATTTTACAAAAGCGCGAAGGGGTTAACCCCTCGCGCTCATGAAGGAAAATTGATTGATCCAGTAATTTTCTTTTTTGAAAGAACTGACTGTTTCTCACTTTCCTTTTGTTTATATTTTTGTTCGTAATTTACGAACATTGATACATTGACTAAAATCCCCATTGCAAATGAGAGCTGCAGAATAGATGAACCTCCATAGCTTACAAACGGAAGTGGGACACCAGTTAATGGAATCAATCCCGAAATACCAGCAAGATTGGTAAAGGATTGTATTCCTATCATGCTAGAAATTCCTACCGCTAAAAGTGTACCAAATGGATCCTTACATTTTAGCGCAGTGTAAATTCCCTTTAACACAATAAAACCTAATGATAATATAACAAAAGCTACCCCCCAAATTCCTAATTCTTCAGCAATAACCGCCATGATAAAATCAGTATGGGATTCTGGTAAATACCCTAGCTTTTGTACACTCTGTCCGAGCCCCAAGCCATTTACTCCACCGGACCCTAAAGCCAAGAAGGAATTCACAAGCTGATAACCAGGACCATCCTCAACTGCAAAAGGATCGTTAAATGCCGCAAATCTGTTTAATCTCGTTTCAGAAAAAATTTCGTCGTTAAAGATAAGCACAATTGGTAAAACAAGCGACGCACCGATGAGGATTAGCTTCATGATATTTTTAATATTCATCCCAGAAGCAATTATTATCATAGCAGCTATTGCAAAAATAATTGCTGCTGTACCAAAATCCGGTTGAACTGCTACCAATACACAGACGAATACGAGATAAATAACTGGTGGTACAACGCCGTGGTTAAATTCGTTAATATAGGATTGTTTTTTGGCATATACTGCCGATAAATAAATAATGACGCCAATTTTTACAAATTCAGATGGCTGAATACTTCTGCTGCCAACTTGAAACCAGCTTTGTGCGTTACCGGCAACATGTCCAAAAATAAACAAGGCCGAGAGTCCTAAAAGCGAGCCAACAACAATGATGCCTAGAATTTTATTGCTTTTCATGATTTTATAGGGAAATATGGCCATAAAGATAAAAACAAACAAGCCTGCAATTAAATGAAGCTTTTGCTTTTGATAAAAGAAATCGCTGCTAACGTCATAGCGTTGTACAGCTGACACCATACTCGAGCTATAAATCATGACCAAACCAAATAATGACAAAAGCACTAGCACAATAATTAATGAATAATCATATGATTTTATGATTTTTTTCAGCATTCAACCTCTTCCTCATCTTCTAGGTTGTTTTAGTTATTCTATCATTCTACTCGATATCCTGCTTATGGAGGAAGAAAAGATAGAATTATTTTAGCATAATAACATCTGAGTTCCTATACTAAATATCAATTTTATCATCAAAATTTTTATTTAAATTTTAATATTCTAAAATTATTCAAAAGCGGAAGCGCTTACTCAAAAAATTTCTCCAGTTGCACCAATCGAAAAAACGGAACAAAAAAACCCAAACAATCTGTCTGTTTGAGTTTTATTTGTCTATTTTTTTTGAGAGGCTTCATGTAAGGCTGAAAGCTCTCGTTCAAGTTGTTCTAAAATATCTTTTCCTATCTTTTCATCGACAAGACCCAAGCGGACTGCAAAATCTATTTCACGGGACAATCCAAACATTTGTGTATCTAAAACCTCTTCATATAAAGGGCATTGAGGCATTGTAAGGTTGTCCATTTGCACCTTAATAAGCTTTAATATCTTATCAGCGTCCGCCTTTAATAAGGCATTTGCTCTTTCTCGATGATCGACGACCATTTCTGACGCCAACATTGATCCCCCCGTTTCCGAGCGATTACGTATACTTCTTTAAATTTTACATTTATAATGGACAAATTGCAACAAAAAACGCTAATGAACATTCCAATAATAAAAACGTCAAACAAATTGAAAAGTAGCTTTACCATGACATTTATCAGAATTATCGCTATACTAAATAATGATTGCAAGCTGAGGAGGACATTTTTTATGGAAAACATCATACAAATTAAAGGAAACGTTAAGTTTTCAATTACTATGGATCCAGGAGTATGGATATTTGATGATCGAAAAGTCGATCTAACAACGTATTTTCTTGAAGATCATCAAGAACAAGACGATGAGTTAGCAAAATATAAAAAAGATATTTCCAAACAGTGGGACCGTGAAATAACAGAGGGTGCTACAATTCCTCCGACTAGTTCAACAAAGCCTTTATTTGAAAAAGAAAAATTGCTGAACGGTACTTTTGCTATTCCATTCAAGCCTTTTTTAAAAAATGCTGAAGTAGGCGAAAATGCAAAAGCGCTAATCATAAAAACAAGTGATAGTGAAGTTGAAATCCCAATTGATGAGGCATTTAAACTCTTGCTTGGTTTTTCACTTAATGGCAAACCACTAAGGGAAGATGGTCCGATCCACGTTTATTACGGCGACGGCTCAAATCAGAACAAGCCGATTACAAATGTTATAGAAATGCGGGTAATCTAATCCGCTCAGAAGGGGTCAAAACGACCCCTTTTTTCATTAAATAACTCTATAGGAGATCCGCCGCTAATTGGGCGAGGTTACTTCTTTCGCCTTTGATTAGTTTGACGTGCCCCGCTATTTTTTGATCTTTAAATTTTTCTACAACATATGTAAGACCATTGTTGTAGGCATCTAAATACGGATGATCTATTTGCTCGGGGTCTCCCATGAGAACAATTTTACTTCCCTCGCCAACCCGTGTTAAAATCGTTTTCACTTCATGCTTCGTTAAATTTTGAGCCTCGTCAATTATGATAAATTGATCTGGGATACTCCTACCACGAATATAAGTAAGTGCCTCGACTTCAATTGAACCCATTCCTGCTAAGATTGCATCTAATTCACCAGGTTTTTTAGCATTAAATAAATACTCAAGATTATCGTAAATTGGTTGCATCCAAGGTCTAAGCTTCTCCTGCTTTTCCCCCGGTAAAAAGCCTAAGTCTTTGCCAACCGGAACAATCGGCCTGGCCACTAAAAGCTTCTTATAATACCCCAAATCCTCGGTTTGTAATAACCCTGATGCTAGCGCTAATAAGGTTTTCCCAGTTCCAGCTTTTCCTATCAACGTTACCAATGATATATCTTTACGCAATAGCAATTCAATTGCCATCGTTTGTTGGACATTTCGAGGACGGATACCCCAAACATGATCATGATCAAAGACTAATTTTTTTAATTTTTTCCTTTGGTGATCGACAACACCTACTGCAGACGCCGATCCCCCTAAAGCATCCTTCAATACTACAAACTGATGGGGGTAGTATGGATAATTAGATATTTCCGATACTAAGATTTCATTTTTCTCATAAAAAGAACTAATAATGGCCACATCTACAAACCTTTCAAGAAAACCCATATAAATATGGTCTAAATCCACTACACGGTCACTCAAAAAATCCTCGGCCAAAAGACCAATTGCATCCGCTTTTACTCGGACGAGCGTATCCTTACTTACAAGTATGACCGGTCGTCCATTTTCCTTTGTTTGTTCTTCTAAAAATAAATTTTTGGCAACAGCCAATATGCGATTATCATTTGTCTTTTCAACAAAAATTTCCTGTAATTGGTGAAATGAACGGTGATTTAACTCAATTCGTAAGTTTCCGCCATTTTCTAGGGGAATTTTTTCATGAAGCTTTCCTGATTCTCTTAAGCTGTCAATTAGACGTGAAACCTGTCTTGCATTTCTTCCTATTTCATCCATATATCTCTTTTTGGAGTCGACTTCTTCTAGAACGACGGCTGGAATGACAACCTCATTATCTTCAAAAGAGAAAATGGAGTAGGGATCTTGTAACAAGACATTTGTATCTAATACATATATTTTACTCAATCGCACGCCTCCCGCTCTACTTGTTCTACCCGTTCATCCTCGAACGAACCGCTTGTCAGATGGGACTTTGATAAAATATATGTTTCACTGCATAAAGATAGAAGAAGTTTTGCACAATAATCGTATGAGGTACTAGTTATTATTTTTTAAAAAATCATGAGTAGACTTAATGGATACTAACTAACTCAATCTAAGTTGAGGAGTGATTGATTAAATGAAAGGCTTATTTCCATTAATTGTGATAGCCATTATCTTAGTCGGCTGCGGTGCACAAAATAATGCTGCCAATGACGAAAGACAAAATTTAGTTAAAGTAAAAAATAGTACAATTCAGGATGTTGATAGAGAGACTGGTCAAAAGGTCTCCAAACATCTAGTCGACCTTGCAACGAGTGTACCAAACGTTCGTGATGCAACGGCGGTCGTTATAGGGAACTATGCGGTTGTAGGTATTGATGTGGATCAAAATATTGATCGTTCTCAGGTAGGGTCAATCAAATACTCAGTAGCAGAAAGCTTAAAAAATGACCCTCATGGTGCAAAGGCTGTTGTCATTGCGGACCCTGACCTCACAGCCCGTTTAAAGGAAGTGGCAGCAGACGTCCGCGCAGGTAACCCCATTTCCGGAATTATGAATGAGCTATCAGATATTTCCGGACGACTAATGCCTGAGGTTCCAGCTGACATGATTGAGCCAAGAGCGAAAAATGGTAAAAACGCAACAGAAAACCCGAAAAAGGAAATGGATAAACAAGATTCCAAGCAACTTGAAAAAGAACAAGATGATCAGTCTAAGCATCACAAAGATTAGACTAAATAAGACTATCCTACTAAGGATAGTCTCTTTTTTATAGCGTGCTTGCAGCGTTTCGCATTGCATCCATCACTTGATTGTCCAATTTTGCCGCAGCGACTTTATCATAGGTTTTGTCATATTGTGGCTCGACACTAATTTTAGAGCCATAAAACATGACATCTCTTACTTCATTAATCTTTATTTCCACAAGAGCAAGCTTTAGAGGCACATCCGCCAATTTTTCTTGAATGACACTTGCTTCTCCGGCAATTGAATAGGTGGACTCGTTAGCGATAATATTAAGTACCACTTTGCCGTTTTGATTAATATTTTGGATAATTCTTGAACGGTTATCCACAGCAAACAAGATAGCGTCTTGATTTGCAGCAAGTACCCAAGAAATCGCACTGACATTTGGCCCGCCAGTTTCAAAATCAATTGTCGCCAGAGTGGAAAAACGTTCACTTTGCAATTGATCATAAAGGGGTTTAATCAGTTTTGCTTCTACTTGATTTACCATTTCAATTCCTCCTTATTTACCATCATCTTACTACTTTCCCATTTTTACATCAACTTTAACGTATTAACCTATTACCATTATCGACCATTCACTGTTAGTATATTATAATATAATAAATAGAGTAGCAAAGAACATGACTTGATTACAGAATTGAGGTGTCAGAATGAGAGTGAAATGCTTTATTTGCGATAAAATAGAATCGATCGATGACTTTTCACCATTGGCTAAACGTTTGAGAAATCGGCCAATTCACACATATATGTGTAAGCCTTGCGAGGAGCGGATTACCGAAAAAACCAACCAACGCCATTCATCGGGCAACTTTAAGCTTTATAAACCAGTATCTGAGGATGATAATTGGTAAAACGAAAAGCGGAGACGGCTTGTTCAGGGGCGACAGGCACAAGACGAGCCGGCTAGAAGGTCGTTCTTTTGACCTTCTGGACGGATTGGCTTGTGACCACGAGCCCCTAGCCACCGCAACTAGACACTACCAAAAAGGGATGCCAGCAAAAGCTAGCATCCCTTCTTTTATTCTTCAGGAAAAATCTTAAATTTCTCCGGTTCCGCTTCAATTTGCTTTAGCATGACATCAATTAAATCAATTGGAAATTTCATCGATTGCTGTTCGCCATCTTTAACATAGTCTATGAAGTACCATCGTTCATCATCCTTAGTAATAGCGATGTTCGATACGCCATGTTCGTCCCTTAGAATAGTCGCAAACAGTTCAGTAGTTTCAACAGCTGAAACATCCAACGGTCTTGCATCACTAACTACCTTAATTGATAACCAATTGTAAAAAGCATCCTGTAAAGATTTCACAATGAATCCTCCGTATTAACCAAGTTCAGCATCCTGCTTTTTCTGATTATACAAACGAATTTTATAAATAATCAAAATTAATGCAGCGACAACCAAACCTTCTGTTATTGGTAAAAAGATAGCTAAGAATGTTAGAACCGTACAACCTAAGAATAAAAATAGATATATTACAATTGATTTACCAATCGACAAAGGCTTTGCAAATCCCAGTTTATAAACCAGAATACATAAAGCGACTATCGTCAAGTACAAAAGCGGTGTGCCAACCTCCGGATTTTTGTCAAGCTGATATAGGGCTGCAAAAAAAGACAAACTTTCTGCTACATCAATTTCCATTTCCGGTCACTCCCTTTTAATTAGCTTAACTCTGCCATTTTCTTTTTCTTCGCTGCCTTTTCACGTTCGTTCTTATCTAAGATTTTTTTACGTAAACGAATCGATTCTGGAGTTACTTCGCAATACTCATCTTCATTTAAATATTCTAATGACTCTTCAAGTGTCATAATCCGTGGCTTTTTAATCACAGATGTTTGATCTTTGTTGGCAGAACGAATATTTGTAGCATGTTTAACTTTAACAATATTAACAGTAATATCGTTTTCTCTTGTATGCTCTCCAACAATCATACCTTCATAAATTTCAGTTCCTGGCTCAACAAAGATTGTTCCACGATCCTCTACTTGCATAATACCATAGGTTGAAGCCTTACCTGATTCCATAGATACAAGCACACCTTGACGTCTTCCGCCTACTTGTCCTGGTTGCATCGGTTGATAGCTGTCAAACGTATGGTTAATGATACCATAGCCTCGTGTTAATGTTAAAAATTCAGTTGTATAACCAATTAAACCACGAGCAGGTACATTGAAAGTTAAGCGAACTTGTCCAGAACCATTATTTACCATATCAAGCATCTCACCTTTACGAGCTCCAATTGATTCCATAACCGCACCAGTGTGCTCCTCTGGAACATCAATTTGAACTCGCTCGATTGGCTCACAACGAACACCATCAATTTCACGGACAATAACTTCAGGCTTTGAAACTTGAAGCTCATAGCCTTCACGACGCATATTTTCAATTAGTATAGAAAGATGAAGTTCACCACGACCTGATACAATCCATGCATCTGGTGAATCAGTATTTTCTACACGAAGACTTACATCTGTTTGAAGCTGAGCGCGTAATCTTTCTTCAATTTTTCTTGAAGTAATGAATTTTCCTTCTCTACCGGCAAATGGGCTATTGTTTACAACGAAAGTCATTTGTAACGTTGGCTCATCGATGCGAAGGACCGGAAGTGCTTCCTGGTGTTCAACTGGACAAACCGTTTCACCGACATTGATGTCCTCCATACCAGATAACGCAATAAGGTCTCCAGCTTTTGCTTCTTGAATTTCTTGACGCTTTAAGCCAAAGAAACCAAAGATTTTTGAAACACGGAATTGCTTAATTGAACCGTCTAGCTTCATTAAAGCTACCTGTTGGCCAACATTAATAGTTCCTCGGAAAACACGCCCAATCCCAATTCTACCTACATAATCATTATAATCTAATAATGCAACCTGGAATTGTAATGGCTCATCGCTATTATTCACCGGAGCTGGAATATGTTCGATAATCGAATCATATAAGCACTGCATATTTTCGTCTTGGTTCGCAGGATCTGGATCAACACTTGCAGTTCCATTAATAGCTGAAGCATATACTACTGGGAAATCAAGCTGATCTTCATTTGCTTCTAGTTCAATAAACAGGTCTAATACTTCGTCAATTACTTCTTCAGGTCTAGCAAAATCACGATCAATTTTATTTACAACAACAATCGGGGTAAGATTTTGTTCTAATGCTTTTTTCAAAACAAACCGTGTCTGTGGCATACATCCTTCGTACGCGTCTACAACTAGTAATACACCATCAACCATTTTCATGATCCGCTCTACTTCTCCACCGAAATCGGCGTGTCCAGGTGTATCTAAAATATTAATTCTTGTGTCTTTATATTGAATGGCTGTATTTTTAGCTAAGATGGTAATTCCACGTTCTCTCTCAAGATCATTTGAATCCATTGCTCGCTCTTCAACATGTTCATTTGAACGGAACGTTCCTGCCTGTTTTAAAAGCTGATCAACTAGGGTTGTTTTCCCATGGTCAACGTGAGCAATAATAGCAATATTGCGTATATCATTTCTTAATTCCAAAAAATTCACTCCTCATATTTTCGTGAAACCCCTTATGTCTACATAACTGAGATATTATAACACAAATGAATAGAAACTAATAATGATTTTGTAGTACAATATTCAATATCTTTATTATTATGGCAATATGGATTATAAAAAAGGGGTATAGTAATGAAAATTAAATGGCTATTTTTATTATTTGCGGTTTTGGCAGCAGCATGTATAGCGGGTATTGGAATTGCTGTGGCAGAAAGAAGTATCTTGGGGATTATCGGCTGCACCATCGCAACAATTGCTTCATTTGGTCTCGGCTTCTCAATGAAAAAGAAATTATTAGGCGGACAACAACCTTAAAAACAAAAGCGGAAGCGCCTTGCTCAGGGGGCGACAGGCACAAAGCGAGCCCTGCAGGAAATCCTGATTTCCGGAAGGGATTGTAGGAAAAGTGAAAGTGGCTCGTTCAGGAGCGACGGGCGTAAGACGAATCACGCAAGAGATGATAATCTCTGGAGGGATTTGGCTTATGTACTCAGCTCCTAGCCACTTTCACTAGACAAACTTGTGACCCCGAGCCCCTAGGCGCTGGAGCTGGAAGTGTATAACGTTGTGAAACTTTTCCACATCGTTAAATTTGATAATTTTCTAAGCAATCATAGAAAAAATCCCTGAAATCAAAACAGGGATTTTTTCTTTTGTGTAAACTATTTACCATTTTCCGCTCATTAAATATTTTTCCAATAACTCCCGATGCAGTCCTGGCTTAGAAACAAGCACCGTATTTTCTCCAGAGAGTTTTAATGAATCGCCCCTTAAGGTAGTAGCCACTCCACCAACCTCTTCGATAAGTACCTTTCCAGCGGCAAAATCCCATGGAGAAAGTCTTAACGAAATATAAGCATCTATTCTTCCAGATACAACGTAGGCAATTTCTAGAGCAGCCGAACCGAGCGATCTTGTTGCACGTGCATCTTGAGCTAATGCTGCTAGTAGATGAGAATCAATTCGGGAATTTTCAATGATCCACGATGCATTTATACCAATAATGGCTTCTTTCACTTCAACCTCTGCTAATAATGGAAGTGAAATTTCATTTAAATAAGCTCCTTTACCTTTTTGAGCATGATAGAGCTCATTGTGAACGACATCGTATATTAGTCCAATTTGTCCTATGCCTTGCTCGTAAATTCCTATTGAAATCGCAAAATTACGTTGTTGATGAACAAAGTTCATCGTCCCATCGATCGGATCAATAATCCAAACAATTCCTCCAAATTCAGCTGGGGTTTCCTCTAAGCCCTCCTCACCGAGAATGGTATGGTTTGGATAAGTCGTTTTAATTTTCTCTATAAAAAATCGTTCTGTTGCCTTGTCTATATTCGTAACAAGGTCATTCGGATTTGATTTAGTTTGAATATTGAGTGTTTCTGAAAAGGACGCCCTTATCATTGCACCAGCCTCTTTAACCCATTGCTTAGCATATGTATCTATTTCTTGCCAATTCGTCATGCTATTTCCTCCCAACTTGGGCATTTTTCCAGATAATTCAAGCATGTTTAAATTATACTATGTCTTTTCAAATTGTTTCAAACAATACCGCCTGTCCAAATGATTGATAATAATAAACGAACCCCAATTTTTTGTTTGGAGTTCGTTTTCAGAAAGCCACTATTGAACTGATTTTGACATCCATTTTTTATTCCTTACTCCTTTGGTGTCTTTAAAAATTTATTTCAGATTAGAGCACTTTTAATCTAATTAGTTCATTTCTAATTCTTTCAAGCTTTTGCTTACAATCTTTTTGCTTAGCATCATTCTTCTCACCCATAGCTTCAAAAAGCGTAGCCAATTCATAATCTAATTCCAACCTAAGGACTGCTGCTCTTTCATTTACAATCGATTTCTTTCGATTAGAGTTTACTAATTGTTTCAATAGCATAATCTCCCTTCGTTAAATAAATTTAATTTTCTGACTATTTTTAATATTATAATATGAGGTATTAGCTCTTGATGCAACAAATTTGTGCTGAAACCTAGCATCTAAATATTTTCCTACAGTAAGCATCAAATTTCCTGTAATGGATGTGGTGTGCTACAATGTTTTACAAATTCTGCAGGAGGTAAAAATCATGTCGTCATTTTCTGGTTTAACTAATGAAGATTTTGATCTTTTTAAAATAGATGGATTAGAGCAAAGGATGGAAGCATTAATTCGTACTGTTCGACCAAAGCTTGAACTACTCGGAAACCATTTTGCACCAAGCTTAACGGCCTTAACTGGACAAGAAATGTTCCCCCACGTTGCCAAACATGCGCGAAGGACAAAAAACCCTCCAAAGGATACTTGGGTAGCATTCGCGAACAATTCACGAGGATATAAAATGCTTCCCCATTTTCAAATTGGTCTATGGGAAAGTCACTTATTTATCTGGTTTGCAGTCATTTATGAATGTCCACGCAAAGAGGAAATTGGCAAGAATTTTATCGAGAGTCTCGATGAAATTCAAAGCATGATTCCGGCGGATTTCGTTTGGTCCTTAGACCATACAAAACCGGAGACAATCTCACATCAACATTTGAATTCTGAACAGCTTCTTACGATGTTTGAACGCCTTATTAAGGTTAAAAAAGCGGAGATACTTTGCGGCTATCAAATTCCACGTTCCAATGCGGTTCAAATGAGCCCAGAGGCAATGCTAAAACAATTTCAATTTGTGTTTGAAAAACTAACACCTCTATATAATATGACTTCAATTTAAGATAAGCCACGAGGGTCCCAGCCAACGAAAAGTGCTAGTGCCCTTGTGGCTTATATTTATCCTATTACATTTTGATTGATTTCATGTCATTTGTTTCTTTACTTTTCTTAATTATTAAATAGGATGAGTATCCACTCGTTTCTTCAAACTCATCGAATATTTTCTTTTCCTCAGATTTACTTGGCACAATTTCTTTAAACCTGCGGTAATTCTTCATTAGAATTTCTCGATCAATGCCAGTTTCATATCCCTTTTCAACAGATTCAAAAAATTTTATCACATCAATAATTTCTTCTGTATTCCAATTTGGATCAATTGGGTACTGGTATTCCATCATATCCACTTCCCTTTAGAATTTTCTTTATTTTACCCACATTTTATTTTTCTTCTTCCTTGGGTTAGATTCCTGTTTTTTTCAAACAATATTGTTAGGAACCCACACATATAAACGTTAAAAATTATTTACTAGGCAAAGGGTATGAATAATGCTATAATTCTTTTGTTTTATGTATAAATGAACACATTAATTAGTAAAGAGGTGTGGGAAAAAGTTGTCTCAATACAATACACCGTTATTTGATGGGCTGGTTGAACATGCCCAGAAGAACCCTGTCCAATTTCATATCCCTGGACATAAAAAAGGAGCGGGAATTGACCCGAAATTCCGTGAGTTCATAGGGGATAATGCTCTTTCTATTGATTTGATAAATATTGGTCCCTTAGATGATCTTCATTCACCAAAGGGTATTATTAAAGAAGCTCAAGATTTAGCCGCTGAAGCATTTGGTGCTGATCATACATTTTTTTCTGTTCAAGGAACCAGTGGTGCCATCATCGCTATGATTATGAGCGTTTGTGGTCCTGGTGATAAAATTATCGTGCCAAGGAACGTCCATAAATCGGTTATGTCCGCCATTGTTTTTTCTGGTGCTATTCCGATTTTTACCCGTCCAGTCATCGATAAATATTTGGGAATTTCACACGGAATCACAACTGATGCTGTAGAGCATGCCCTGCAACAGCACCCAGATGCCAAAGGTGTATTAGTCATTAATCCTACCTACTTTGGAGTTGCCGCAGATTTACAAAAAATCGTGGAAATTGCTCATTCATATAATGTACCTGTGCTTGTTGATGAAGCTCATGGTGTTCATATTCATTTTCACGAAGAAATGCCATTGTCAGCAATGCAAGCAGGTGCTGATATTGCTGCGACGAGCGTCCACAAACTAGGAGGCTCCATGACACAAAGCTCGATTTTGAATATGAGAGAAGGCCTTGTCTCAGCAAAACGAGTCCAAAGCGTATTAAGTATGCTGACAACCACATCCACTTCATACTTACTGCTAGCATCTTTAGATGTTGCTAGGAAGAGATTAGCAACAGAAGGAAGAGAATTGGTGGAAAGGGCCATTTCAATAGCTAATTCAATTCGCGAAAAGGTAAATGAAATTGAATTCTTGCATTGTATGGGCAAGGAAATACTAAATTCAAAAGCAGCTTTTGGCTATGATCCGACTAAGTTAGTCATTTCTGTAAAGGACCTAGGAATTACGGGTTACGATGTAGAAAAATGGCTACGCGAGAATTATAACATCGAAGTCGAGATGTCTGATTTATACAATATCCTTTGTATTATCACTCCAGGAGATACAGAAAATGAAGCAGATATCCTGATTAGAGCATTAAAGCATTTGGCATCTGATTTCAGCCACCAAGCTGAGAAGGTTCATACGAAGGTCATGCTTCCTGATATTCCATTATTGCAATTGACTCCTCGAGATGCTTTTTATGCTGATACAGAATCAATTCCACTGGAACACTCAGCTGGAAGAATCATTGCAGAATTCGTGATGGTATACCCACCAGGCATACCAATTTTTATCCCTGGCGAAATCATTACCGAAGAAAACATAAAGTATATTCAAAAAAACATTGATGCAGGCTTGCCAGTTCAAGGTGCAGAAGATGATGAACTGAAAAATGTAAGAGTAATTAAAGAGCATCGAGCAATTAAATAGAAAAGTTAAAGCGACTAGGATAAAACTAGCCTCTATACATGAAAAAGACAAAGCCTGTGAAATTTTACCCATCGTAAAAATTCCACAGGCTTTTTTGTATCAAAACTAGGTTTTATCCATGTCTTGTTTTTATTGTGGTAAAAAAATTCGGGTGGTGGCACCTAAATTTCGAGTTGTGCAAATAAGGTGAAATGTGTTCATAAATGTATATTTGTGTGCATATCCTGATTTTCCTGTGCATATATTTTTGGTACCTATCAAAAGTTGTGCATATATTTTAAAAGTCGTGCATATATCCAAAAAGTTGTATCATATATTTTTTCAAATGAAGCATATCCACTATTTCATGTGCATATCACAGAAAAGTTGTGCAAATACTCCCTCACTAATTAAATGAAATCGTGAAAAATACTTATTTTTTAACCAAAAACGATGATTTTTATCAAAAATAATGTGGACTCAACCTAAAAACAATCACGTTTTCCAAGAAAAACCTCGCATTTTTCATCTAAAACCTAGCAAAATTTCAAAATCCCTAGCAAAATCCATCTTGAATTAGACCCATTATGGAAAATCAACAATCAAGTGAATAGACACACATTCGTTTTTAGTTAAACCGAAATACTTTTGTCCCAGCCCTTTTAATTGGAATATTTATTAAAATGAAAAAAGCATGCCTTTGCATGCTTTTTTTCATATTATTAATGTTCTTTTGTTTCTTTTTTGTCCTCGTTACAGCATTGACACTTAGCATAAAGAACAGTTACCTTTTCATCTTCAAAATGATCAATAGTCGCATCACATGTTTGACAAACGATTGTACCCACTATGGATTCCCTTCCCTTCGGAAAAATTCATCAAAATTTGGTGTAAGCGTTTTTATTCGATTTCTTAATTTGATAATAATATAACACTATTATAATTTCAAGCCTAATTTGTATGTCACATTAACTTTTTTAGTTAGTAAATGATGGAACTATTGTTAATAAAAAAATTAGTTATTAGAAATAAGTATGACACATTAAAAAACAGACCTTGAAAAGGTCTGTTTTTTTGCGTTTCTATTCATATTGAGGTTCAAATGGTACACTTGGTAAGGCACTCTTGAAAAACTCAATTAAATCCAATGCTTGCTGTTCATCGGAAATTTTGAATGCGTTTTTAAGGTATTCTGTATCTTCCAGATCTTTCGGGTCGAGGAGAGTTGAGCGGCCTGTCTGCATGCAGACAACGAGGGGCTTACCAAAAAATAGATTTGTGTAGACAATCCCAAAATCATAACGTGTGGATTCAGTGGTAAAGCCTATAAACCTAACTTTTACCTTTTCTGATTCATCATATAGTTTTTCGAAAATTACCATAAAAAACCTCCCTTTAAAACATTATTTTTTGAATATTTAGAATTTTATTATAACTTGCTTTTTCACTTTTTGCAATGGATTTATTTGTAAAATACATCGAAAGTCCCTTAGTTTCTTCATAATTCTTTAAGCCATGTTATAATAGTGAAGAATTGAGTATTATTTTAGAAACCGGGGGATTGGAAAATGGCACAAAATGCTTATATTAAGCTTGTTCCTGCTTCAGCACAACAAACCATTACGACAGAGGAACTGAAAAATCACTTTAATTATTATAAGGAAATTACCGCAAAGACTGGGGATCAGCTTGATTGGAATTATGAGCAGTCAGCTTTTCCTTATGATATAAAGGAACACGAAAGCAGCCAAGGAAAATGGTTTTACCTTTCTGGGACGCTAGACCGCTATTATGCTATCTTAATCGGTATTGATCAAGAACTGGTTAAGGATGAGGATGGTTCCGAAAGAGAACAAACGTATATTCAAATTACACTACCTGAAAGATCCACTGCTGGAGATAAAGGTAAAGCAAATGAGTTTTGCAAATTTTTATCAAAGAAGCTTAAAGGAGAACTCCACCTTTTTAATGGAAGAGTAATGTACCACTACCCAAGAAAATAGGTATGAAGTTTACCAGGATAAATTCAACAAGAGGTGTTCAATGTTAAAGAAAAGGATTATTCTACTATCAATTTTAAGTTTCATCACCACGAGTTTCTCACCGTATCTTTTCGCGGTTTATTTTGAAAAAAAACCGACTGAAATACATAGAAACGCAAAATTTGGTGGACCTTTTCCATTCGCAGAACAGGAAATTTACCTACCTAAAAAAGAACAACAATATCCAATTGAAGTTAACTTTGCTTCGCCTCTAAAAAAAGAAACAAAGCTTCACTTTTTTCCGTTTATATTATCTTTTCTCAGTTTCTTTCTGATAATATTTTCATTAGTTACGATCGTGCTCAGATTGTTTTGGGGACAGAAAAATGGACAAGACGACCGAATTTAAGCGGTCGTCTTTTTTGTCCTTATCCAAAAAAAGGTGATCTAATCTGAATCAACGTTAACGTAAATTGGATTGATATATATACGATTAAGCTAATAAGAGTTATGAATAATGTCATTCTTGTTGATTTTAAAAACGAATTCCCTACTATAAAAGCGATATATAAAAACACCAAAAACATTAGAACATTAAATATCGGTTGGTCATGATGCGAAAGCCACTCTATCACCGAATAACCGCTCCATATAATTAATTGGAATAACACCACGATATATCCTTTTATCTTCATACTCATTACCTACCTATATCCATTGCATGTATAAATCATTATATGATTAGGTACAGGTGGATATTTTCATTTAGGTAATATTTTGTAACCAAGCTATGCTAAAAACGAGCAGGCTCGTTGTCTCTCCAAAAAAAAGCTGTCCCAAAGATCGATCTTATCGCGACCTTTGGGACAGCTTCTCGCTAGTTATTTAATAATATGAATTGGATGACCTAGAGCTACTTCTGCAGCTTCCATTGTAATTTCACCTAATGTCGGATGGGCGTGAATGGTCATCGCAATGTCTTCAGCAGTCATGCCTGTTTCAACTGCTAATGCCAATTCAGCTATCATATCAGATGCACTTGGTCCTGCTATTTGTGCACCAATTACTAAACCATCTTCCTTACGAGTCACTAATTTCATAAAGCCATCTGTTGCATCAAGCGCTAGTGCACGTCCATTTGCCGCAAATGGGAATTTGGCAGCAACGACCTCGATGCCTTCTTCCTTCGCCTGAGCTTCGCTGTACCCAACAGAAGCTAATTCAGGATCTGAGAAAACGACTGCTGGCATCGCTAAATAATCGATTTCAGAAGCTTGACCAGCTATGGCTTCTGCTGCAATTTTCCCTTCGTAAGATGCTTTATGGGCAAGCGGAGGACCTGGTACAACATCACCAATTGCATATATATTATTTATGTTAGTTCGACATTGCTTATCAACTTGAATTATACCACGGTCAGAAATTTCAATTCCAACCTGCTCTAAGCCCATCTCATCTGTATTCGGACGGCGACCAACCATAACAAACACATAATCTGCCTCAGCTGTTTTTTCTTCACCATTTACCTCGTACCTTACCGTGACACCTGACTCAGTTTCTTCTACACCTTTTGCAAATGCCTTTGTAATAATTTCAGCACCTTTTTTCTTTAAATTCTTTTTCACGAGTGCGGACATTTGCTTTTCAAAGCCATTAAGAATTTCATCAAGCCCTTCTAAAATGGTCACTTGCGTTCCAAAGTTTGCGTAGGCACCACCTAATTCTGTCCCGATATAGCCACCGCCTATGACGACTATTTTATTCGGAATCTCCTGTAAAGCAAGTGCTCCGGTTGAGTCTAGTACTCGTTTTGAATATTTAAATGCAGGCAATTCAATTGGTCGTGAGCCAGTTGCAATAATAAGATTTTTGAACGTATAAGTTTGCGCTGAGCTTTCATCCATCACTCGTAGTGTATTCGCATCAACTAAATACGCTTCGCCACGAACAATGCTCACCTTATTACCTTTTAATAAGCCTTCAACCCCGCCGGTTAGCTTCTTTACAACACTTGCCTTCCAGGCTTGAACCTTTGAAAAATCAACCTTTACATTTTCAGCACTGATTCCAATAGAGTCAGAATGCTTTGCCGTTTCGTATTTATGTCCAGCTGAAATGAGTGCTTTTGATGGGATACAACCGACGTTTAAACAAACACCACCAAGCTCACCCTTTTCAATAATTGTTACCTTTTGACCAAGCTGAGCGGCACGAATCGCTGCAACATACCCACCAGGCCCAGCCCCAATGACTATAGTATCCGTTTCAATTGGAAAATCTCCTACTACCATCGTTTTACGCCTCCATTAACAATAGTTCTGGATCGTTTAATAATTTTTTAATATGGTTTAACGCATTTTGTGCCGTTGCTCCATCAATCATCCGATGATCAAAGCTTAACGAAAGGGCAAGTACAGGCGCAATAACGATTTCACCATTGAGAACTACTGGCTTTTCCGCTATCCGTCCAATACCTAAAATGGCAACCTCTGGATGATTAATGACAGGTGTAAACCACTGACCGCCCGCTGAACCAATATTTGTAATCGTACAAGACGCACCTTTCATTTCATCTGGGGCAAGCTTGCCTTCACGAGCTTTAGAAGCTAGTTCATTAATTTCGTTAGATATATTAAAGATTGACTTGCGATCTGCATCCTTCACTACTGGAACAAGCAAGCCCTTTTCCGTATCTGCCGCAATTCCAATATTATAGTAATGCTTATGAACAATTTCTTCAGTTGCATCATCAAGTGATGTATTTAACGCAGGGAATTCACGCAACGCACTCGTTAGCGCCTTCACAACATAAGGAAGATATGTAAGCTTAATTCCTTTTTGCGCTGCAATATCCTTGAATTTCTTACGATTTGCCACGAGCTTAGTAACATCCACCTCATCCATTAAGGTTACGTGTGGAGCAGTATGCTTAGAGTTCACCATTGCTTTAGCAATCGCTTTTCTAATACCGCTCATTTTTTCCCGTGTTTCAGGATACTGACTTTGTGGAATAGGCGCTTTTTGAGTAGTTTTTTCTTGAATTGCAGGAACACCAGCTGTTTGAACCTCTTGAGCTGCTGGTACAGCGGCAGCGGTAGTTCCACCAGTTAAATGTGCATCGATATCCTCTTTCAAGATTCTACCATTCTTTCCGGTTCCTACTACTTGTTGGATGTCAACACCTTTATCACGAGCGTACTTTCGAACGGAAGGCATCGCAATAATGCGGCGATTTACTGGAGCTTCAGCCGCAGCGTTTGCAACTGCCCCTTGTGGCGCCTGTGTACCAGCAACCGGCGGAGCCGCAGGTGCAGATGGCGATTCTGCTGCAGGTTCTTTGGGTGCTTCTTCCTCATGGTCACCTTTAAATTGTAAATCCTCATAGCCAGGCGCGTCAAAGGTAACTAACACTTGACCAACAGTAGCAACCGTTCCTTCTCCAACAAGAACTTCTTCAACTGTCCCTTCTACAGGTGATGGAATTTCCACCACTGCTTTATCATTTTGCACCTCACATAATACATCGTCCTCTTGGACTTTATCGCCTGGCTTAACAAACCACTTAACTATTTCGCCCTCGTGAATACCTTCACCAATATCCGGCAATCTAAATTGAAATGCCAATGGATTCACCCTCCTAGAAAAATTGCTTAAAGTTTTCCGTCCTATAAATGAAAGGATTAGGAATTCCTGAAAAAATATCGACTTCTATATCGTCCCAGAAATCCCACTAATTTATTTAAAAAGTTAACACCTTTTTTGCTGTTTCGATAACATCTTTATAATTTGGTAACCAAACCGCCTCTGCTTGTGGGAATGGGAACACTGTATCTGGAGCAGCAACTCGTAATACTGGTGCTTCAAGGCTTAATATTGCACGATCATTGATTTCAGCAACGACATGCGCAGCAATCCCAGCTTGCTTTTGCGCCTCCTGAACAACAATTGCTCGACCCGTTTTTTCTACAGAAGCAATAATTGTTTCGATATCAAGTGGAGCAACAGTGCGGAGGTCAATTACCTCAACTGAATGACCTTCCTTAGCTAATTCTTCCGCAGCCTTTAAGGACTCATGTACCATTGCACCATAGGTAACGATTGTTAAATCCGTCCCTTCTCGTTTTACATCGGCCTTACCAAGTGGAATCGTATATTCCTCTTCTGGCACTTCTTGACGGAAGGAGCGATATAATTTCATATGCTCCAAGAAAATGACAAGATCATTATCACGAATTGATGAAATTAATAATCCCTTTGCATCGTAAGGAGTTGATGGTATTACTACCTTTAATCCTGGTTGCTGTGCCATAAGTCCCTCTAGACTATCAGCGTGCATATCAGGAGTATGAACACCACCACCAAACGGAGAGCGGATCGTTACTGGTGAATGATATCTGCCACCAGATCGATAGCGCATGCGTGCTAATTGACCTGAAATGGAGTCCATTACCTCAAATACAAATCCAAAGAATTGAATCTCTGGGACCGGACGATATCCTTGTAATGATAAACCAACAGCCAAACCACCAATTCCAGATTCCGCTAACGGTGTATCAAATACTCGCTCTTCACCGAATTCCTTTTGAAGTCCTTCAGTAGCGCGGAACACACCTCCGTTAACACCTACGTCCTCACCGAATATTAACACATTCGGATCATTACGCAATTCTGTGCGCAGTGCATCCGTTATCGCTTGAATCATTGTCATTTGCGCCATGGTTTATTTCGACTCCTTTGCTTGATATAGTTCAAATTGTTCCTTTAAGTTTTGTGGCATTTCCTGATACATAATTGACATCAAATCTGTCACCTTTTGTTTTGGTGCAGCATCTGCTTTTTTAATTGCCTCTTTAATATCTTCTTTTGCCTTTTCAATCACAGCACTTTCTTTTTCTTCATTCCATAATCCTTTGCCTTCAAGGTATTTACGGAATCTAACGAGCGGATCCTTCTTTTCCCATTCATTATCAAGGTCTGCTGTACGATATCGAGTTGGATCATCACCAGCCATTGTGTGAGGTCCATAACGATATGTTAATGTTTCGATTAAGGTTGGTCCTTCACCGTTTATAGCACGCTCACGCGCATCACGAACTGCTGCATATACTGCTAAAGGATCCATTCCATCCACTTGAATTCCAGGAATACCTGCTGCTACAGCCTTTTGAGCAAGTGTTTTTGTAGCAGATTGCTTATCAACTGGTGTTGAAATCGCAAAACGATTATTTTGCACAATGAAGATTGCTGGTGCTTTGTAGGCTCCCGCAAAGTTAATTCCTTCATAGAAATCACCTTGAGAAGTACCACCATCACCTGTATAGGTAATTGCAACTGATTTTGCTCCACGCTTTTTCATCCCAAGCGCAACGCCAGCTGCTTGAACATACTGTGCACCAATAATAATTTGTGGGTGAAGTACATTTACACCCTCTGGAATTTTCATACCCTCGAAATGCCCTCTTGACCAAAGGAATGCTTGAGATAAAGGTAAACCATGCCAAACGATTTGTGGTACATCACGATATCCCGGTAAGATAAAATCTTCTTTTTCTAAAGCAAACTGGGATGCTAATTGTGAAGCTTCCTGACCAGCAGTAGGTGCGTAAAATCCCAACCGGCCTTGGCGATTTAAAGAAATCGATCGTTGATCTAAAATTCTTGTATAAACCATTCTGGTCATTAGTTCTTGTAGCTGCTCATCACTTATTTCTGGCATTGCAGCCTCATTGACTACTTGACCTTCTTCATTTAATATTTGTAAAGTTTGAAACTGCTCCTCAACATCCTTGAGTAGCTGCGTTACATCTAATTGTGTTTTTATATTCGATGCCATAAATGCCACCTCATCCTTTCATTAAGGGAAATAATTGTTAGAATTAGCCATATCAAAGTTAGGATACCCAAAAAACACAGACTTAATAGACTTAGAAAAAATAAAACATATAGTTGATAATGATAATCAACAAACTGTATCTATTATTTTTTACTTTCAACTAATACAACCAATCTCTACATGATTTAGTTTACAACAGACATAATTAACAAGTCAAACATAATGTTTAATCCTATTCACATTTTATTCACATTTATTATTTTTGTTCTGTTTCATCAATTATCACAAACTGTACTATAAAACAACTATGAGAATGCTTTGATATATTACAGTGACAAATATCACTATCACAAAACATAAGTTTCCTCCTTTTAACAATAAAAAAATCGGCCCATTTGGACCGATTTTCGTGATTGATTATTCCGCAACCTTAATGCCTGCCTTTTTATAAAAGGATAGCTTTATTTTATTGTACTGATTCGTTTGAGTATTGAAATTTTCATTTGTAGCTAACACTTCATCATAGGTTTTATTAATTTTATTCACTTGTTCTTCAAGCTTTTCCAAAGGAACGTCTTTATCCTTTAACATTTTATATAGTTCCTTATCATATTTAATTCCCGATTGATACTGCTTATAAAGCTCATTATGTATTTTATATCGTTCATTCATAGTTTCTGTTAATTTCTTTGCTTCACTTTGTAAATCCTTATCCTTCAAGTCATCCACAATCGGTGCGATTGTTTCAAATTTCTTTTTAGAAGCATCAATACTTTCTTTTTCTAACTCGATATGCTTTTGGCGATCTGCTACAATCTTTAGTGCTTCATCGGAAAGTTTAATAATTTGTTCTTGCTGATCACTCTTTAATGACATGATCTTTTCATATAGCTCTCTTTCTTTTTTCTCAAGCTCTACAAGTGGTTTCTGTTGGTCTTCAAAGCCCTTTTCAGCTTTTACGACATCCTCTAGTACATTAAACATTTCTTCTTCAGGCTTTTCCCCTAGACAACCAGACAATGTCATGGCACCGATTGCCAAAAAAGCGATGAAGACGAATTTCCTAATCCTCGACACAATTCTACCCCCTAACATATTCTAACTATATCGATTGTCTATTCATTTTTCAATAGCTGCTTAAAGCCTAAAAAGCCCATTTATTTAACTTTTTATTAATAAAAGGAAAATTTGACCAAACTCTTATTGCTTAGGCAACGGCCTACACAAAAACCTTTCACAAGCATAGTTTATAGTGAACGTCATATAGACGAATAACAATCAGGGAGGTTTTCCTTATGTTTGGTTATGGTGGATATGGATACGGAGGCGGTTGTTGCTACCCTGCCTATGGCGGAGGAGTAGGCTTTGGAGGATGCTTTGCCTTAATCGTCGTCCTCTTCATTTTATTAATTATTGTAGGTAGCGCATTTTGTTAATATAAAATAAGGAAATATATTAAGGGGAGATTATTCTCCTCTTTTTTCTGTATATGTACATGAGTTGTTTCACAAAGGTTGTATTAATTAACTTTTTGCTTATTCTTTGTTATATTACATACATAATCATAACTAAAATAAGTATCGGAATCATTTGAAAAAAGAATTAGGAGTGTTTTATAGATGCTAACAATGGATGATATCATAAGGGACGGACATCCCAATTTAAGAAAAGTGGCAGATGATGTTCAGCTCCCGCCTTCAGACGAAGACAAAAAAATATTAGCAGACATGATGGAATTTGTTCAAAACAGTCAAAATCCTGAAATCGCAGCGAAATACAATCTACGACCTGGCATCGGCCTAGCTGCACCCCAAATTAATGTTACAAAAAAAATGATCGCTATTCATGTTAAGGACGATAAAGACAAACTTTACAGCCACGCTTTATTTAATCCTAAAATCATTAGTCATTCTGTTGAGAAGGCTTACTTATCATCTGGTGAAGGTTGCCTATCTGTCGATGAAAACATTCCCGGATTCGTACCAAGACATGCCCGTATCACCGTGAAAGCCTACGATTTAGAAGGAAAAGAAATTCAATTAAGACTAAAGGGTATGCCTGCTATCGTCTTCCAACACGAAATAGATCATTTGCATGGTATTATGTTTTATGACCACATTAACAAGCAAGACCCTTATTACCGCCCTGAAAATGCAATTGAAATAATTAGATAAATAGTAAAAGCCGGTTACCATATGGGTACCGGCTTAAAAAATTCCAGTTAAATAAGACCAAGCTCCTTCAAACCATACCATAAGCCATCTTCATCTACAGATTTAGTGATAAAATTAGCATGCTGCTTTACCTCGTTGCTTGCATTCCCCATCACTACTCCTGTCCCCACCGCTTGAATCATTTCGATATCATTTAAACCATCACCGAACGCGTATACATCCTCCATTTTCATTCCAAGAGCTTCCACCATTTGTTTTATTCCGTCAGCCTTCGATCCACCTTTTGGAATCACATCAACAGAAAATGGGTGCCAACGCACAAAATTAAAATCATCAAATGTGTTTTCATATAAATATTCTTCATGTTCCTCTACAAATAATAAAGCTTGGTATATCTCTTTATTTTTATAGTAATCATCATCGTGCTCCGGATGAGAAAACTGAAGGCTACTCAAACTCTCTTCAATATAGTGATGGTGTGGGACACTCGATTTCATTGATTTTTCACTCATAAACACAAGCGGATGTCCTTTTTCATCGGAATAATGATGAATTCTATGTAATTCATCTATATTTAATGGATTTTTATAAAGTAGCTTATTTTCAAATACAACATATTGACCGTTGAAGCTTACAAAAGAGTCAATATCCAATTCTTTTCTAATATCTTCAAACATAAATGGGGCTCTACCAGTTGCAATCGCAACGAAATGTCCCTTTTCCTTTAAGCTTTGTATGGCCTGCTTTGTTTTTTCAGGGATTTTATTTTCATGATTCAAAATTGTCCCATCAATATCCAAAAAGATTAATTCCTTCATATAAACGTATCTCCTTATAGTGATTAAAATACTAATATAACATTAAAATGTTGGAAAAACACATTTTCTAATCGTCAGTTATTTATTTAACAAGATATAGAGAATGAAGGTTCCCAAATATACCCATGAAAAATTATTGCAGTTTAAGCATATACTAGTAAAAAGGAAGTATCGAGCGACTTTTTAATAAATACTCTTTACCTACTTTACATTGGACAAGGATGGTTTAAAATAGGAAGTGAGGAGATGATCCACTATGTTAAAGAAGCTAAGACAGAAGCTCTTAAAACAGTGGAAAGATTTACTTCGAAAAAAATCTATCGCTTAGTGCATTTTGGCCCTTCAAACTTGCGAAGGGCTTCTTCCTTGTTGTACATTTGTAATTAACACCAATTAACATTCCTTGGAAGCCCATCCCAGTTATTCCTTCCCATGAATAATTTGTTAAGGCAAGAAAAAAAATGAAAAACCTGTTATTATATAATATAGTGGCTTGAAAACACCTGGTTTTCACCAAAACGGAGTAATTAACAATAACAGGACTACAATAATTATTTATTACTTTAAACATGAAGGTAATATACCTATATCAAAAGTGCAAGGTACGCACGCTTACGGCGTTTTGCGTAGACTTTCAAAAATAAATAATCAAAAGAAATTAAGGAGAGATAGTCATGATTTTTAAAGTATATTTTCAGGAATCAAATAAACAGGTACCAGTACGTGAAAAAACAAAAACGCTTTATGTATATGGGGATTCAGAAAGAGATGTCCGAAAAAAATTAATCGATAAATCATATAACATCGAGTATGTACAAGCAGTAGAAGGTGCATTTTTAGAATATGAGCAAAAAAACGAAGACTTTAATGTATTGGAGATTGAATAAAATATGAAATTTGTAAAGAATGATCAAACAGCCGTGTTTGCCCTGGGCGGACTTGGGGAAATCGGTAAGAACACCTACGCCGTACAATTTCAGGATGAAATAATTCTAATAGATGCAGGTATCAAATTCCCTGAAGACGAATTACTGGGAATTGATTATGTTATTCCGGATTACACGTATTTAATTAAAAATGAAGATAAAATTAAAGGATTATTTGTTACCCATGGTCATGAAGATCACATCGGTGGTATCCCCTATTTACTTCGGCAAATCAACGTTCCTATTTACGGTGGAAAACTTGCCCTTGGTCTAATTCGAAATAAACTTGAAGAACACGGTCTATTAAGAAATGCCAAGCTTTATGAAATAAAAGAGGACGATATCATTAAGTTCAGAAAAACATCGGTTACTTTTTTCCGTACCACTCACAGTATCCCAGATTCATATGGTATTGTCGTAAAAACTCCTCCTGGACAAGTTGTTCATACAGGGGATTTCAAGTTCGATTTTACTCCAGTCGGTGAACCAGCAAACCTTACCAAAATGGCTGAAATAGGAAAAGAAGGTGTCCTTTGCCTACTTTCTGATAGCACAAATAGTGAAATCCCAAACTTCACAATGTCAGAGCGTAAGGTCGGAGAAAGCATTGATGATATTTTCCGCACCGTTGACGGGCGGATTATCTTTGCTACATTCGCATCTAATATCCACCGTCTTCAGCAAGTTACTGAGGCTGCTGTTGCAAACGGCCGAAAAGTTGCTGTTTTTGGACGAAGCATGGAAGCAGCAATTGAAATCGGTCTGGATTTAGGTTATATCAGTGCACCGAAGGATACTTTTATTGATGCTCAGTCAATTAATCGCTTACCTGCAAACAAAGTAACGATCCTATGTACTGGTAGCCAAGGTGAACCAATGGCTGCATTATCACGAATTGCCAACGGAACTCATCGTCAAATTCAAATCATTCCTGGAGATACTGTTGTTTTCTCTTCATCACCAATCCCAGGAAATACGATTAGCGTAAGTCGTACAATAAATATGTTGTTTAAGGCAGGCGCAGAAGTCATTCATGGACCATTAAGCAATATCCATACTTCAGGTCATGGTGGCCAAGAGGAACAAAAGCTAATGCTTCGCCTAATAAAACCAAAATTCTTTATGCCAATTCACGGTGAATACCGCATGCAACGAATGCACGCTAAATTAGCTGTCGATTGTGGTGTTCCCGAAGAAAATTGCTTCATTATGGATAATGGTGAAGTATTGGCGCTAAGTGATAATATGGCCCAGGTTGCTGGGAAAATTCCATCTGGAAATGTCTATATTGACGGAAGTGGAATTGGCGACATCGGTAATATTGTATTACGCGACCGCCGTATTCTTTCGGAAGAAGGACTCGTTATTGTCGTTGTAAGCATTAATATGAAAGACTTTAAGATTGCTGCAGGTCCTGACTTAATTTCACGTGGATTTGTCTATATGCGCGAATCAAGCGACCTTATTAACGATGCTCAAGTATTGATTACAAAGCACCTAAATAAGGTGATGGAGCGTAAAACAACACAATGGTCTGAAATTAAGAATGAAATTACAGATACTCTTGCTCCATTCTTATATGAAAAAACAAAACGACGCCCAATGATTCTTCCGATTATTATGGAAGTTTAATGGAAATTAGAAAAGCTCGCCGGTTGGCGAGCTTTTTTGTATGTTTTTTGTGCGTAGGTCTTTGTTATGTTTGCTTTGATTTTTGGCTCTGTGCGGGGGGATGATATTTGGGCTATCGTTACCGTCGCTTCGATTTTTGGCTTTGGGTGGGCACGATATTTGAGCTATCGTTACCGCTACTTCGATTTTTCGCTCGGCATGGGCACGATATTTGAGCTATCGTTACCGCTGCTTCGATTTTTGGCCGGGCATGGGCACGATAATTTGGTTATCGTTACTGTTGCTTCGATTTTTCGCTCGGCATGGGCACGATATTTGAGCTATCGTTACCGCTGCTTCGATTTTTGGCTCGGCATGGGTACGATAATTTGGTTATCGTTACTGTTGCTTCGATTTTTCGCTCGGCATGGGCACGATAATTTGGTTATCGTTACCGCTACTTCGATTTTCGACCCGGCACGGGCACCATTCGCCCTCTATGGTTACCTCTCCTGCCTTTTTTATCGCCGCACGGGCACCATTCGCGCTCTATGGTTACCGCTCCATCCTTTTTTATCACAGCACGGGCACCATTCGCGCTCAATGGTTACCTCTCCATCCTTTTTTATCACAGCACGGGCACCATTCGCGCTCTATGGTTACCGCTCCATCCTTTTTTATCACAGCACGGGCACCATTCACGCTCTATAGTTACCTCTCCCGCCTTTTTTATCGCCTTGCGGGCACCATTCGCGCTCTATGGTTACCTCTCCTGCCTTTTTTATCGCCGCACGGGCACCATTCGCGCTCTATGGTTACCACTCCATCCTTTTTTATCGCCTCACGGGCACCATTCGCGCTCTATGGTTACCGCTCCATCCTTTTTTATCGCCTCACGGGCACCATTGGCGCTCTATGGTTACCGCTCCATCCTTTTTTATCGCCTCACGGGCACCATTCACGCTCTATGGTTACCGCTCTTGCCTTTTTTATCGCCTCACGGGCACCATTCACGCTCTATGGTTACCGCTCCTGCCTTTTTTATCACAGCACGGGCACCATTCGCCCTCTTTGGTTACCGCTCCAGCCTTTTTTATCGCCGCACGGGCACCATAAGCGCCCCATGCCTTATGGTGACCGCTCCATCCTAATTGTTCGCTACACTAGCAAGCAAGCTTTTTAACCGATAACTTGAACTGTAAACTCTAAACTAAGCTCGCCACTTTACATCGCTTTCCTTTCAAATCGATTGATGTCAACATCGGCTCCGATCACAACTAAAACATCACCTGAATGAATCACTTCATTTGCCTGTGGGGATACGATGATATTGTTTTCTCGTTTGATAGCAACAATCGTAATCCCGTACTTTGCTCGAATATCTAAATCGATAATCGAATGACCCCCAAGCTTTTGATTTGCTATAATTTCAACGATGCTATGTTCCTCAGATAGCTCTAAGTAATCTAGCACATTATTGCTTGCAATATGATTGGCAATACGTCGGCCCATATCGCGTTCCGGATGAACGACGTGATTTGCACCAATTTTACGCAGTACCTTTTCATGATAATCGTCTTGCGCTTTCACCGTAATATTCGTAACTCCTAATTCTATCAACATTAACGTTGTTAAAATACTTGCTTTAATGTCATTTCCAATTGCCACAAGGACATGATCAAAGTTTCTGATTCCAAGGCTTTTTAATACTTGCTCATCTGTACAATCCCCAACAACAGCATGGGAAGCTATTCCTGAGAATTCATTGACCCGATCTTCATCCATATCTATTGCTAAAACTTCCATCCCTTGCTCTGCAAGCGTGCGGCAAATACTACCGCCAAACCGTCCTAAACCGATAACAGCAAATTCTTTTTTCATGATGATTGTCCTCCAAATACACTACATTCTTTATTGTCCCATTTTAGCATAAATGGAAATGAATAAGCACTTCAAATCAGTTAATATTGACTCTTTAAAAAGTAAAAGAGACCAACTCAAATTGAGTTAGCCTCTTGATTTTTATAAAATTATAGAGTGTCTTGACCTGGACGCCAGTTAGCTGGGCAAAGACCGCCAGTTTGTAACGCTTGAAGTACACGTAAAGTTTCATCAACGTCACGACCGATGTTGTTGTGGTGAACAACAGCATATTGTAATTCACCTTCAGGGCTGATGATGAATAGGCCACGAAGTGCGATACCTTCTTCTTCAATAAGTACACCATAGTCACGAGCTACAACATGGTTTGTATCAGCAGCAAGTGGGTATCTTAATTGACCAAGACCATTTGCATTGCGGTCAGTATTGATCCAAGCAAGGTGAGTATGAATAGTATCAGTTGATACACCAATTACTTCTGCATCAAGGTCTTCAAATTCTTCGTAACGATCAGAAACCGCAACGATTTCAGTTGGACAAACAAATGTGAAGTCCATTGGATAGAAGAATAATACTGTCCATTTATCATTTTTCATGTTCTCTTCTAAACTAACTTTTCCAAATTCTTTGTTTGGTAAAACTGCATCCATCACGAAACGTGGTGCTTGTTTTCCTACTAAACGTTCTGCCATTAAAAATCCCTCCAATATTGTATTCAATGAGGATTAACTCCTCATGGGTTCCCTTTTCACAGTTTTAATTATATGCTTATCCTACTTTTTAGTCAATATTAAATTATAATTAATTTAAAAAAGAATTTATTATAATTTAAGCAACTAAAATCCATTATTTGGTTTTCCCTTGAATCAAAATTTTTAAACGGTCAGAGGTAAATATTGTGTCGACCCTTGTATATTTTAGCATGTAAAATTTGCAAATCCAAATGATAAGCCTTGTCCTATCAACGTTTTCACTTATCGATTTTAAGATTACTACATATTAGCAACTAATCACGATTACCCTTAAATTGAATATAGCTAACAATTCCGTTTACGGCTTTTTCAATCGCAGCCTCATTAGGATGCAGTTTGGAATGGTGTAAACCGAAATCCGAATCAACCCCTAACCAAAACATAAATCCTGGGATTTCCTTCAGCATATAGCCAAAATCCTCTCCAGTCATTGCTTCCTTACATTCCACTACGGTTAAATCAGAATTCTCATTCATATACTCAACAAATTCCGCTGTTAATCCGTGATGATTATATACTTGGTGATACATTGCCCCAAAATCTATTGTCGTTTGGCATTGGTAGCCAACTTCTATCCCTTTTACGATTGCGTGAACTCTTTCTTTAACCTTTTCCATCGATTCCTCGGAAAGGGTCCGAATGGTTCCCTCTAATCTAGCTCGTTCGGCAATAATATTTTGAACTGTGCCACCTTCAATTTTACCAATTGTAATTACTGCGCTATCGAGAGGATCTACATTTCTTGCCACAATACTTTGCAGTTGCGTTACTAACGAGCATGCAGCAACTACCATGTCGTTTGTTTGATGCGGATAGGCAGCATGTCCACCTTTACCCACTAAATCGATAAATAGCTCTGAAGTATTTGCAAACAGTAGCCCTGGCTTAATTGCGATAGTACCGACTGGATATTCTGGTGCAATATGGAGAGCAATAATTAAATCTGGATCCCATCCGTCCAATACACCGGATTTCAACATAGGTTCAGCCCCTCCTGGACCTTCCTCTGCTGGTTGAAAAAGAAATACGACATCATCGTCAATTGGATTTTCAACTAGATTAGTCAGTACTCCTAACGCAATACTCATATGAAAATCATGACCACATGCGTGCATATTTCCAGGGTGCTGTGATTTAAATGGCAAGTTTGTTTCTTCAGTTATAGGTAAGCCATCTATATCTGTCCGATAGGCAATTGTTTGAGAAGGAGCTTTACCATTAATTTTGACGACTAGTCCAGTTTTCCATTGTCTAATTTCTAGCCTGTCCTGTGGTAATTTTTCTAGATAGTTTAATAAGTAACTTTGTGTTTTAAATTCCTGGAAGCCTAGCTCAGGGATTTGGTGCAGGTCTCTTCTAATTTCTACAAATGGATTTAAAGACATTTTCTGGTCTCCTCTCTAAAGAAAGCGTGGACCAATTGGACCCACGCTTTCTCAATAGCTCCTATAATTGACGAAGCTCCATCATAATTTCAGTTTTTGATTTTGTTTTATCATCAATTTTCTTGATTAGACGCGCTGGAGTTCCAGCTACAACAGTATAAGGTTCCACATCAGTTGTGACAACAGCACCCGCAGCAACTACGGAACCTTCTCCGATACGAACTCCTTCAAGTACTACTGCATTTGCACCGATAAGGACATTATCCTCTAAAATTACCGGTTGAGCTGAAGGGGGTTCGATGACACCAGCTAACACGGCTCCTGCTCCAACGTGACAATTTTTACCGACAGTAGCTCGTCCACCTAGAACAGCATTCATGTCAATCATCGTACCTGCACCAATCACAGCACCAATGTTAATAACTGCTCCCATCATGATTACAGCATTATCGCCTACTTCAACATGATCACGAATAATTGCACCTGGCTCGATACGCGCTTTAATATTTTTAAGATTAAGCATCGGGATCGCTGAGTTACGGCGATCATTTTCAAGCACATAGTCTTCGATTTGTGCTTGATGTGCTTCTATTATAGGATTAATTTCGCTCCATTCACCAAAAACAACCCCAGTATTACCGTTGATAAAAGCTTTTGAGTTTTCGCCAAAATCTATTCCTTCTAAATCCCCTTTAATGTAAACCTTTACTGGGGTAGCTTTTTTACTATTGGAAATAAATGAAATAATTTCATTGGCATCCATCATTTTCATAATTTAGTTCCTCCTTTATGTACATATACAAACAATTTATCAGACAATTGTACTGAAAACAAGAAAAACACTACTATGTTATTCTTCAAAATCCTCTTTAATTAAATCCACAAAAGCTTGAACCTGCTTCAGCTTAAAGGCTGATTCGTACCCGACAAGCCAGGCATCGCGTTTTATTGGCTTCCCATCTTCACCGATTAATGGAATCTTGAAAATGTTTTTCTCTTCCCCTGTTAATGTGATGGCAGGTAAGATGGCATATCCAATTCCGTTTAACGTCATTTGTTTACAAGTCTCAATTTGGTCAACAACTATCGTTCGTTTCGGCAAGGTTCCAAATTGGCGGTGAAGCCAGTTATGGATTTCCTGATAGTAATTGGAATCGCTTTTAAACTGAATAAATGGCCGATCAGATTCCAGCACTTGTTCTAACCGATTAATTTCAGTGTCAACCAAATATAGATTATCCTCAAACAAATGAATTTTTACGCCTTTCCAATCGGGTGTTCCCCGGATAATTCCTACATGGGCCTGATCTTCATACATTGTTTTTAATATTTCACTACTCCAACCGGTAATGAGTGAAATTTTTGCTTGAGGATAACGTTTAACGTATTTTTTTAATACCTTTGGGAGCCAATTTTGTCCGACAATAGATGCTACAGCAATTTTCAGTGTACCTTGAATCTGTGAATTCATCGCATGAATGGTTTCGCGGACCTCATCTTCCTGCTCAAGAACGTCGTTAACAAATTTAATTACACTCTCACCTGCAGGAGTTAGGGTAAGACCCTTTTGTGAGCGAATGAATAATTTCGTCCCCCATTCCTTTTCAATCGTCTGCAGACGTTGTGAAAGAGCTGGCTGAGAAACAAATAATCGTTCCGCAGCCCGGCGCATATTCATTTCTTGGGCTAATACAGACAAAAAATGAAATTCTGATAATGAAGACAAACTTTTTTACTCCTTTACCATCGAATTAGTCTCAGCTTTCTTTTTTGGTAGCATAAACACTAATATGAAACTGATAATCGACATGACCAATACAACATAATAAACAGTGTGAAGTGACAAGGTTAGCCCTTCTTGTAAAATGTGCCTTACCGCTTGCGATAATTCATTTCGTTCAGTTTCATTTAACAATAAGTTTATTGAATCAATTGAATAATCCTTTGTTTCCTCTTGCTTATTTATATAGCGATACAATTGACTATTTAGGATACCACCAAGAAGGGCTGCCCCCACCGTATTACCTAAGTTCCTCATAAACATATTTGCTGCTGTTGCAATTCCGCGCTGTTCCCAGCTAACACCACTTTGGATTGAAACAATAAATGCAGTGCTCGTTAGTCCCATACCAAATCCAAAGAAAAATGAGCTTAGCGCCGCCCACAACGGTCCAAGTTGCGGGGTTAATAATACAAACATTGAACTACCTAAAATCAGTAGTATTCCACCGATGATAGAAGTTCCTCGATAGCCATATTTGATCATCATTCGACCGGAGATTGTTGATGCGATCGGCCAACCAATTGACATCGTCGTTAATGTAAATCCTGCCACCATTGGTGATTGCTCCATCACACCTTGAACAAATGTTGGTAAAAAGCTAGAAATACCTATTAACATGATGCCTGT
This sequence comes from Bacillus marasmi, assembly GCF_902168435.1. Lineage (GTDB taxonomy): Bacteria > Bacillota > Bacilli > Bacillales > Cytobacillaceae > Bacillus_BU > Bacillus_BU marasmi. The sequence goes on along the minus strand of NZ_LR656164.1, from coordinate 87,181 downwards.
AATTAATGATGCGATATTTGCTATTAGGATTGAACGTTCACGCCAGATAGATAGTGGCATAACCGGTTCAGAGAACCGCTTTTCTTGCCAAATAAACATCATGAAAGCAATCAAGCTTATCGATAATAACGAAAGCGCTTGTGGCGATAACCAGCTCCAATTAGTTCCCCCTTGAACTAGCACAATCATGAGCGCACTAACTACTACCGTCATTAACGCTGCCCCTATGTAATCAATTTGCCGCTTTTTCTTCTCAACCGTTTCATGTAAAAAGAACCATAAACCTGCAATTGCTAAAAGTCCTAGTGGGATATTAATCCAAAACACATACCGCCAACTTACAAATTGAACGAGTAAACCGCCTAAAGCAGGACCCATGATCGCAGAGATTCCCCATACACTGGCAAGATAGCCTTGGATTTTAGCCCGTTCCTCCATCGTATAAATATCCCCAACTATCGTTGTAGCAATTGGTGTTACGGCCCCTGCCCCAAAGCCTTGAATCAAACGGAAAATAATTAACATTTCCATTGATGTTGCTATTCCGCACAAAATAGAGCCAATTAAAAAAATCACAATCCCAAAAATTAGAATGGGTTTTCGCCCGAATAAATCGGATAATTTACCATAGATCAGTACTGTTACAGAATTCATCAATAAATATGCAGAAAAAACCCAACTGTATAATGAAAAACCTCCGAGGTCAGCTACGATATCTGGCATAGCTGTGGACACAATAGTTGCTTCAATCGCCCCCATAAACATCGCCAGCATTACAGCTGCTAAAACAAAAGGACGTTTCGTTTGGTTTTTTCTTTGTTTAAGTAACCGTCTCTCATAAACTCCTTCCATTGCATCACCTACTTAAGATTTCAATCATTTCAGACGAAAAAACAAGCTCCAAATTAGGAGCCTTCTGTTTTTTCTATTTGTTGCAATCTCTTACTTAATTGTAATAATATCGCTCTCCGAGTCAAAATTCCTTCAAACAGTCCATCCTCATCTTCAACACATAAAAATGGATGATCCACTAATAGGTTAAGACATGTTTCAGGTGAGGAATCAGTTTTCAACCGTGGAATGTCAGTTAGCATAACTTCTTCGACTCGTTTTTGTTCCAACTTTTCAAACTCAATTCGTTCTAAACCGAGTATCGATTCCATAATAATTGGTGTACTAATTAAACCATGTAATTTATAAGTGGGATCTAGAACTGGGATGGCGGTGTAGCCGCTTTTCGTTAGCACTAATAAAGCGTGCTCCACATTATTTCCGATTTGCACATGCGCAACACGTTCAGCTGGAATTAAATAATCAGAAAGGCTAAATCTTGAAAATTCTTCGTCTTGAAGTTTGAACATCTCCGAATCTCCTCATAATATTTTCGCTCTATACCGAATCTTTCTCATTTTACCATAGTTCTCCTGTTAATTCCTATGAAGAGAACCATCATTATCAGAAAATTGGGAAACAATAACAAACTTTTACTCAAAAAAAAGAACCACAAGGGCTCTTTTTACTGAATCAAATCAAAAATTTCAATTGCGATCATATCAATGTTGTCAAATTGATAGCGCTTTGGTTTTTCCTTTTCGTTGTATATTTCAAGTTCAAATGTTGCTGATTTTGGATTGTATGTAACTTGACATTTGCGCTCTCCATTCACCTCGAAAAATCGTTGTGATGGCTCTCCTCCATTTGCTTGCTCATGAAGGTTTTTCAACCTAGTTAATATACCTTGAAGCTGTGACATGCTACCTCTCCTTTCAACGAAAACAAACATTTACTATAGCTTTTATCAACTGGCATGATTCTATCCAATAGGATTAATTTCAGAAAATTCAAACCATTTCTCTTTACATACCAATATTAACAGAATAAAATAATGAGAGGCATTGTACAAGTAAAAGGTGAAAAAGGATGTGATTTTTTGTCAAAACCACGGAAATTAGCGAAAAATCTTTATTTAATTGATGACTTTGATCTGAGTTGGGAAGAACGAACCGGTACATACGTGCTGTTTGAGGAAGAACTAACAATCATTGAAACTTCTGCAAGCCCATCTATCCCATATTTACTCCAAGGTTTGAAGGAATTACAAATTTCTCCGGAAGAAGTAAAATATATCATTGTGACACATATTCATCTCGATCACGCTGGTGGCGCAGGGTTAATGCTTCAGCATTGTCCAAATGCTAAGGTAGTCGTTCATCCTAAAGGTGCCAGACATTTAGCGGACCCCTCAAGACTGATAGCAGGGGCAAGAATGGTATATGGGGAAAAGTTTGATGCATTATTTGATCCAATTGTTCCGATTCCAGAAGATCGTCTGATCGTGAAAAACCATGAAGAAGAACTTAGCATTGGGCAAAACTGTATGCTAAAATTTTATGATTCGCCAGGTCACGCAAATCATCATTTCAGTATTTATTACCCTCCAACTAACGCTATGTTTACTGGAGACACATCTGGAGTGTACTATCCTCAGCTGCATCGTGATGGAGTTGAATTATATCTACCATCAACCTCACCTAATCAATTTGACCCGGACAAGATGCGACAATCTTTATCTATGTTTGAGAAGCTGAATTTGGATCATATTTATTTTGGACATTTTGGTGGTTCAGAAAATGTAAATGAGATTTACAGCCAAGTAAGAATGTGGTTAAATATTTTCGTTGATACTGCAAGTGAAGCCTATCGAAACTACGAGCAGACTGAAGATCAAGTTCAAGCTACTGAGAAATCAATTCTTGCTAAAGTACTTGATTTCTTGCAATCGAAAGAGATTCCAGCAGATCATCCGGCAATAGAGGTAATTAAGCTAGATATCAACGTCTGTTCCCAAGGACTAATCCATTATTTGGAGCACCAGAATCGAAAGAAGAGTTAAACGGAGGAAATTTTTTGAGCGAAATCATATTATATTCCCAACCAGATTGCCCGCCTTGTGAAATTACTAAAAAGTTTTTAAAGGAATATGGGTTTTCCTATACCGAAAAAAATATTAAAGTAGACAATAAAGCACGTAATGAATTGATCAATAAATACCAATCGTATTCGACACCTACAATTGTTATCGGTGATCGAATCATTCGTGGCTTTGACGCAAAGGAACTAGCGAAGGCATTGAATATACCAGAATAAAAGCTGACTCGATTACGAGTCAGCTTTTATGTATCAATAGTTTAAAATTGCCGTTTGTGTAAAAATGGACGAAGAAATCAAGTGGTTTTTTTACTGGAATGCGGCTCGTAATGAATGTAGATAATAATGAGGATTGGTCATTCTTTGTTGACCTTCCTTCTTTTTGTTCTTGAGGATCAATCAATTCATCTGGAATGTTATTTAAATACTCTGCCACTTTGTATTGACCATTTTGTTTTGTTAACAATATTCCTTCATAATGATCATGGTAAGTAACAGGTCCTTCTTGATTTCCAGGAAAAAATTCAAATACATAAATTTCATCCTGCTTTATTACTACTTTTGTGTCATCGTTATAACTAAAAAAGGGGATGTAGTATAGTGCAAAGTCTGAACCAAGCGTAAAATATTTTTGATTTTCCTCCACCAAATTTTCCTTTAAAAATAATTCCATGTATGACTGGGTGAAATACGGGGAAAGCAGCTCATGCACCTCGTTGAGACTCCGGTCTTTTTCACTAAGAGCAACCTGAGCTTGAAAAGACTCATTGACAAACTTGAGAATCTCCTCAGGATTTTCGCTAGTTAATATCGCATATGTTTGAACTGGTAGCAATAATAAAATAACCGTGATAATCAAACTAAATCGAATGGCTTTGTTCATTTACTAACCCCTTTCCCATCACTTTATATATTCATTTTATCAGTGAATATTCCTATTTTACGAAAAAATAGTTCGCTAATTAAATCCACGATTAGACAGAAAAAGACTAAAGACAACAAAGATTCTTCTACAAACGACAAATGGAAATTGTTTTATTCTAATAATAAAAAGGCCTCAATAAATTGAGACCTTACCAGTTCATTGTGCCTGCAAAAAAGACGATAATTAATAATACAAGCGCAAAGAAAATCGCATAGGTTAAAAAAACAGGATTTCGCATATAAATATGATCTTGGACAGGATGCGGAATTTTTGAATCCATTTCGCTTTTCAACGCCTTTTGTTGCCGTCCAAGCATAAACGTATATATGAGCGACACAGCAAGAATGGCCATCGCTACTCCCAACAACATGTTTGCTGAAAAAACCATGCAAGACTCACTCCTTTACACTTAACATGTCGCATTGCATGATTTTTTATTCATGTTCAAATTAAAGAAGTCCATCTTGCTGATACAAAAAGCTATAAGATAAATCGATGAAAATATAGTCATTAGAATTAACAGGGTATGAGAAGGTCCGAATCGTCTCTCCTGTTTCGATGTCACTATAGAGATCGGAAAGTATTCCTTTTTGCTCATTTCTCATCTTAATAATATTTTCTAGGAAATACGGACGCCAACTCCAGTTTTTATTAATATAATCCTGCTGAATTTCCCACTGTTCATTAACATAAAAGTAATTGGCTGTTTTTTGAAACCCTTCTTCATCACAAATGTAAACACGAAATGCAATTGACTTTAACTCAGTGACTAATGCCATTAACAATTCATCATAATTATTCGTGACTTTTCGGTACTTTGTCAGCATCAATTGAAGTTGCTGTTGAAAGTCCTCAGTCAATTTATACAACGTTTCAAGCTTCTTCTTTTCACTAACAATAAAGGAATGGAACTCTTCCTTAAGTCGCTCTTTGAGTATGTCCCGTTCAACAAAATGATCCTCTGGCTTTGCTAAGAAAAAGCCTTGGTAGTACCGTCCGCCATTTTTCCATGCAAATTGAAGCTGGAAAACCATTTCAATATTTTCAAATAAGAGTGTTGCCCCAATTTTCCGAGCTAGTAATGATAATGAATATAATACATCCTGAAAGCCTGATGACGACCCGAGCGATCTAAGTGCTTGCAAATCAACTTTAATAATATCGGGAGCCAATTGGCCAATTCGATCCAATTGATTATTTTCATTAGCTACTTTATCGATTGCTACCTTCATACCGTAAGTTCGGTAGTAATTCAACAAATGATCTAAGTGCTCCATATCACCTTTATAATTTAACTCAGAAATCTCCAACACAATTCGCTTTAAAGAAATCCCTTTTTCTTCGTACTGCAAAAGCAGCTGTAAAAATTGTTCACCATCATCCTGCATTAACATATCAGCATCACGATTAATAAATAATAATACATCCTTGTCGAGCGAAACCGCCAATTCTAGCGCCTTGGTTAAAACGGTATTATCTACTTCAAGTCGATATTCGTCAGGAATTTCATCGTCTAGGAAAAATGGGCCTAAAGATTGTATCCCCTGCTTACCGTTGTATCTTCCTAAAATTTCATAGCCAATCGCCCGGTGCTCATCCGCACTGAATATCGGTTGAAAAAATGGAATAACGTTATCTAAATCTGAAATGATATCCAATGCATCCATTAAAAAACCTCCAAGCCTTACCTTTTTATTAGATGGCAACATAATACCATCATATATCTTCATTGAAAATCAAAAAATAATATGAACCGGTAAGATTATATCAAGGAAGAAGGATGAAGCATAATGTTCATGCTCCATTTTGTCGCAGCAGCGCTCTTACCGTTTCTTGGATTTAATCCACAACTTGCCGAATTTCAATATTGTAACAATAGTTCTCCATCAATTATACAAGCAGCCAACATAAATGTATTAGGAACTGTTCAAATAAATGATCACAGTAATTTTGAAGACCATCCAGATGACTATGAAATGACAAGTGGAAAATACTTATTGGATGTTCCACTTGTGAAACAAAATCCTGAATTAAAATATGGTTGTGAAGTAACAAGCTTAACGATGATGCTGCAATATGCAGGTATCGCCACGAATAAAATGGAGCTTTATAACGCGATAAGGAAAGATGAAGATCCAATTCGGCGTTCTCCGTCAGGTGATATTATAAGTTGGGGAAATCCTGCAGACGGATTCGTTGGTGACATGACAGGAAAACAAGCAGGCTACGCAGTATTTGATAAGCCCATGGAGGAGTTAGTTAATCGCTACCTACCAAACCGAGCCGTTAATTTAACTAACCATGGCTTTGATGAAGTTTTACAGCATGTTGCTTACGGCTATCCGGTTGTCGTTTGGACAACAGGAGATTATCGTCTACCCGACAGACCCGAATCATGGTCACATGGAAATCAAACCATAACTTCACCACTAGATTTGCATGCAGTAGTCTTAGTTGGATTTGATGACCAGAATGTTTTTATTAATGACCCGCTATCTGGTAGGAAACAACACCCAGTTAATAAACAGCAATTTCTTGAATCGTGGAAGGCGCTTCAATGTCGAGCTATTAGCTATAAATAATTGGAATTAATGCCTCAGAGAACACGAGGCATTTTTTTTTATTTTATCGCCTTCTATTTTGAATATATGAGCAAATGGACAAGTATATATTAATTATGCCAAGTTGTAATGTATATTTAATATGCCCTTTGCTTTTTTTAACCCCTTTTTTTTGATAGGATATAAAGGACTTTTGATATGAACGGGAGTAGTACTATGCAAAAAAAGGTTTCAAGAAGGTCCTTCTTAAAAAAGCTGTTTGGAACCACTGTAATTGCAGTGGGCGCAAGCTCGGGAATATATTATTATGCTCGTGAAATCGAAACAAGAATGCTGAAAGTTACGGAACAAACGATTTTACATCATCTCATACCATCAGGCTTTGAAGGATGTAGAATCATCCAATTTAGTGATACACATCTAGGTTTTAACTATGATTTAAATCAATTTGAGCGGTTAATTACAAAAATCAATTCCCTATCGCCTGATATTATTTTATTTACCGGAGACCTAATGGATGAACCCAATCGCTATGGCGAAACAGAAAAAATTCCGGCGCTATTAAAAAAGCTAAAAGCGCCACTAGGCAAGTTTTGTATTTACGGCAACCACGATCATGGTGGCTACGGTTCAGAGATTTACCATTCAATTATGAGTCAATCAGACTTTATTGTATTACAAAACAAAGCAGTTCCAATCCAACTGTTGGATGGAAGTCGAATTGACTTTATTGGAATTGACGATGCAATGCTTGGGAAACCCAATTTTGAAGCAGCGATGACAAATGTACGTTCAGATGGCTTTAAAATTCTATTGAGCCATGCCCCTGATTTAGCGGACCAAGCTGTCCAATACGGGATACATTGGCAAATTAGCGGACACAGCCATGGCGGTCAAATTAAAGTGCCTTTTATGGGAGCACTGGTAACACCACCTTTTGCAGAGAAATACACAGAAGGAATTTATCAGTTGAAAAATCAAGGTCACCAATTATCACTATATGTTAATCGTGGCATTGGTACTACCAGACTTCCGTTCCGATTCCTATCGCAACCCGAACTAACTATCTTTACACTGGCTAGAAATGCCTAATTATATACTCACTTTTCTCTCCTAACATATAAGACATGCTCATTCATTTGCTGTTTCCATAGAATAAGAAGGAAAGGCAGTTTTTTATGAGGAGGAAAAAAACAATGTATCATGCCCATCCCTACCAACCAAATGCTTACCGTGGATACGAGGATCAACGTTTCATAGGTTTTGGCTTATTGCCGTTTCTTGCTGGGGGAGCATTAGGATTAGCAGCGAGTCCGTTTTTCTTTAATCGACCTTGTTGCCCACCACCATACCCACCATATCCACCATACCCAGGCTATCCCCCAACCCCATATGGCTACGGTCCAGGTCCATATCCATACCGCTAAAATGGATATAATAATAATCGAGGAAGCTTCGTGCTTCCTCTTTTAAAAAAATAAAGGAAAAACATTGGAATTTTCCTTTCTTAACATAGCTACTTAGGGGTATAATAAATTAAACCACTGAAAGGAGATCTTACTATTGAACCGGGACAGGAATAATCATCCTCAAAAACTGATTCCAACAGTTGATAACCTCTCACAAGCAATCTTCATCGTTAATCGGCATGCAAAAACAGCCACGAATCCAAAGTATTTATATAAGCTCAAACACGAAGCTTTAAAAAAAATGCTACGCGAAGGTAAGGCTAAAAAGGTTGGACTTCACTTTTCTGCAAATCCTAAATACAGTCAGCAGCAATCCGATGTACTCGTGGTAAGTGGTAACTATTCTTTTCATATTCCCCCATCAAAAGAAGATTTCACTTCACTTCCTCACCTAGGAAAACTAAGCGAGCACGTAAAAAACCCTAAAACGCGATTACCGCTCACTATTGCAAAAATATTACTGCAAAGCTATACTGGCATCTGCGAAAAAGAAGAATGTGAAAAATCAAAAGGAACAGGAAAGCCAAAGGCACGACAGCCTCAATTTAAACGACTTGGAGAAAGCTATTTTTAACCTATTACAGGTCGATTTAGTTTTTATAAGCTCTTGTTCTACGGACAAGCTTTAGCGAATATGATACATCAAACGGGTAACCACCAATACATCAGCGGTTACCCGTTTTCAATTTCCAGCGCAATTATTTTCGATTCTTTCACTATAATCCAAACGAAGGTTGGTGATAAATTTCGCTTATTTCTTAAAATTGCGAGATATATCACAAAATATTGATTATTTTGTGAACTTTCTTTATTACAGCTAGACCTTTATCTGAATCAGGAATACAATACAGTCGTAAACAGTTAGTGGAACATTTTGCCAGATTATTTGTTCACAATTCTTTATGGACAATATTTTATAGGGAGAGATTTTTCATGAAGGGAACTGCCATTCTTTATCAACCTAATCAAAGGGTTATTTTTATCGAAAACGTTGATCATGAAGTGTATGAAACATTGAAGCAGCAATGTGGATGTGCTCACTGCAATTGCGAGCTCGAAAACAATCAGGTTGATTTTGGCGAAGTTTCTCCAGTACTATGGCACGAAGCAGAAGTAGATTGGGAATATGGTTATTAACAAAACACCATACGAAAAGGATGACGATTATTTAGTCATCCTTTTTTATTGGCTTGTTATCTAATATTTATTTTTCGCTTCTTACGCTCCCTCATTCGCCCAAGCTTAAACCAACCTTTGGCGCGAAAATAAAAAAACATAAACAGTGCAATGAGCCCCATTATTCCTAATATGAAAAAGTAACCATATTGCCAGTGAAGCTCTGGCATATGTTCAAAATTCATTCCATAAATGCCCGCGATAAAAGTAAGTGGCATAAAAATGGTGGTTATAACAGTGAGTGTCATCATAATACTATTCATCGTATTGGAATTTACCGATAAGTAGCTATCACGAATATCTGATGAAAAATCTCGATACGATTCCAGCATTTCATTAAGCTTTAATAAATGATCATACACGTCAAAAAAATAAAGACGGTGTTCCTTTAAATGACTGAGACGTTCAGAATGGATGATTCGATAAAGCAAATCGCCCATCGGAACAAGAGTCCTTCTTAATTTAGATAAGTCTGCTCTTATATCAAATAGCTTTTCTATTAGCACATGGATGCTTTCTTTTTCAGAATTATCCTCTATTGAATTAATTTGGTCCTCTAGTCGGTATATCGGCGGAAAATAATCGTCAACAAGACTATCAATCACCGCATGCAAAACGTGGAACGGACCTTCTCGGAAGCGTTCATCCTTGCGCATTTTATCCCAAAGATTATTTAAATTTCGGATTGTTTTTTGTTGATAAGTAACGATAAACTTGTCGCCGACAAAAACATCTACCTCATATGGTACGAGACTATCTTGATGAATCGCATGTAAAACTAAGAAGATATAGCCTTCGTAGAAATCAATTTTTGGTCTCTGCGTAAATTCATCCAGACTATCTTCTACTGATAGTGGATGGAATTTAAAGTAGCTCGAAAGTAAGTTCGATTCCTCATTAGTAGGTGATACAAAATCAACCCAATACCAGACGATCTCCTTATCTTTTAGCTCTTTTAATTTCAAATCTTTAAGGAACACTCCATCGTTTCTTATTGCACATATCCGAATCAAATTCTTCCCCAACCTTTACCTTTGGCAATAATTTTTTGTTTTCCAGTCTTTTATTGTTTATGATAAATTAAAAGAATCGAAAAACTTTAATAAAATATAAAAATGATGTATCAGCATTTGGAAGGATGAAAAAAGTGGAGCATTTAATTAATCAAAGAGTTAAAGAAATCGAAATATCAGGTATACGCAAATTTTTTAATATGGTAGCAGATACTAAGGATATGATTTCATTAACAATTGGTCAGCCTGACTTCCCTACACCGGACCATGTAAAGGAAGCAGCCAAGCAAGCAATTGATGATAATTTCACCTCATACACTCATAATGCCGGAATGATTTCACTACGTAAAGCAGCAACCAATTTTTATCAAAAGAAATATGGTATCGATTATCATGCAGAAACTGAAGTCATTATTACTACAGGAGCAAGCGAGGCGATTGATATCGCCCTTAGAACTATTTTGACAGAAGGTACCGAAGTCATTTTACCTGGACCTGTTTATCCCGGCTACGAACCCATTATCCATCTCTGTGGGGCTAAACCGGTATACATTGACCTTCGTGAACATCAATTTAGAATGACCGCAAGTTTGATTGAATCTTACATAACCGAAAAGACCCGTTGTATTATTCTACCATATCCATCGAATCCAACAGGAGTTAGTTTAACAAAAGCTGAATTACAGGAAATAGCAGAGCTTGTAAAAAATCGCGATATTTTTATCCTTGCTGATGAAATTTACAGTGAATTATCTTTTGAAGGAGAACATGTATCGATTGCGAACTTCATAAAAGAGCAAACCATTGTCATAAACGGCTTGTCCAAATCACATTCGATGACTGGCTGGCGAATTGGCATGGTGTTTGCACCCGAGAGTATTGCAAAACATATATTAAAGGTTCATCAATACAATGTAACCTGTGCTAGTTCAATTTCACAAATGGCTGCATTACAAGCATTAACCGTTGGAATTGATGATGCGCTGCCAATGAAAAGTGAATATATGAAACGTCGTGATTATGTATATCATCGACTCGTCGCAATGAATCTTGAAGTGGTAAAACCTGACGGTGCCTTTTATTTCTTTGTTAAAAAACCGAATACTCCTTTGAATTCATTTGAATTTTGCCTTTCACTCGTTGAAAAAGTAGGAGTAGCTTGTGTGCCTGGAAGTGCCTTTGGTCAATACGGTGAGGGATATTTCCGTATCTCATATGCCTATTCTCAGAATACGCTGGAGGAAGCGTTAAACAGATTGGAAAAGTACTTAAAAGAATATTTATAAAATGTAAGGGTCAGGTGTGCATAACTTTTGTTACGATGCAGCCTGACCCTTATTGATTGTATTTTATTTTATGCCATGGTACTTGCCGTTATTTTTTAGAGCCTTTTCTTTTTTTGCTTTGTCATGATGGATTTTATTTGTTGCAGCACTACCCATTTCATGAGCAAATTCTGCATTCAGCACAGCTGAGTCAAATCCTTTTTTATTTTTTTGCTGAGGGTCACTTTTTTTCGTTCTTTTCGCCATGAAAATTTCCTCCTTCGATTTCGTACATGTTTATTTTCGATTGTTTAGGAGGATTCATTCATGGCATCTTTTGTGTGAATGACCGATTAATTCCAGTATTTGTACAATGCTTGCGTTCCGCTGTTTTCTTCACCTTCGTCAGCCAATTGCTGATATAGGGATTTTGCTAAAGTGAGTCCTGGTAGCTTGATACCCATCACCTCAGCTTCTGCAAGTGCAATCTTCATATCCTTAATAAAGTGTTTTATATAAAAACCTGGTTCAAAATCTCCATTGACCATGCGAGGTCCGAGGTTTGACAACGACCAGCTGCCAGCAGCACCAGTTGAGATGCTTTTTAAAACCTTTTCGGCATCAAGTCCAGCGTTTTTCGCATAAACAAGCGCTTCACAAACCCCGATCATGTTGGATGCAATCGTAATTTGATTGCACATTTTCGTATGTTGGCCAGCACCTGCTGGACCCTGATAGACGATATTAGTACCAAAATGTTGAAGCAAAGGTTCTACTGCACTAAAATCTGCAGCCTCTCCCCCAACCATAATCGACAATTTGCCATCGCGTGCACCAATATCCCCTCCGGAAACTGGAGCATCTAAGGCATGGAGTCCTCTTTCTTCTGCCGCCTGATAAATTTTCGCTGCTAATGATGGAGTTGATGTGGTCATATCAATTAAATATGTATCGTTATTTGCATTTGGAATTAAGCCGTTTTCACCAAAATACACCTCTTCGACATCAGTCGGTAACCCTACCATCGTAAAGATGACATTTGCCGATTGGGCGATTTCCTTTGTAGTTTGAGCCCATTTTGCCCCCTGCTCAATCAGTTCTTCAGCTTTTGTTTTCGTTCTCGTATAAACAATTACTGGATAGCCAGCTGTCAATAAATGTCGTGCTATACTTTTACCCATTACTCCTATGCCAATAAAGCCTATTACGGTGTTATCTTGTTGAATCATGCTTTCCCCTCCAAACTTGTAATAAGACTATTTTAGCAGTTTAAATTACTTAATGAAAACGAGAAACCCTATAAAACCAAGTTTTATGACTCATTTTTTAAAACCGCCTCATTTCTAAAGCTGAGTGGAAAAATTGGTCAACGTCGCCCTTGCCAAGACCTTTTGATCATTGAATACTTCTACTGTTATCGCTTCGTCATTTACTATCATTTTTTGTATCTCAAAGGGATGTAAATCCTTTTGTAGTGCAATCGGCGTCATATTGATGAATTGAAGACCATCTTCTGTTGTTTCTAAGTATTCACCAGAATAAACGATGTCCTGACCATAGATGATTTCACTTGCACCTAAAGCTTGAGCCAATTCGTCGTTATGTATGGAAATCTTCACCTTATAAGTTTGGGCTTTTTTAAGCATCGAATCATTTATTTTCAATCGGAATTGCAGCTCATTATTTTTAGTTAAAACTGCTTCAGCGTGATGATTTGCTACTAACTGCTCCGTGTAGGATGTGCAACCTACCAAGAATACGAAAACGAAAAAGACTGGTAATATTTTATTAAAATTCATTGATTTCCCTCCTCTTTCCTACAATTTCCTTTTTTATTAAAAAGTAATCAAAAAATAGCAAAATAAAAGAAGCCGATGAGTTAACATCGACTTCTTCGATTCAAATCTATTTGATTGCTGTCTCGATCGCTGCAACGACTTCTGCAGTTGTGCTCATATTTAGCACTTCAGCTGCCAATTTGTCCATATCAGACTTGTTTAGTCGCTTAATCAATGAGCGGGCCTTCAAAATAGACGTTGCGCTCATCGAAAATTCATCCAAACCTAAGCCTAATAATACTGGGATTGCGGTTTCATCTCCAGCCATTTCTCCACACATGCCTGTCCATTTGCCTTCCTTATGGGCGGCATCAATGACATTTTTCACTAAGCGAAGAATTGACGGGCTATATGGCTGATAAAGGTATGAAACACGTTCGTTCATCCGATCAGCTGCCATTGTATATTGGATGAGGTCATTTGTACCAATACTGAAGAAATCAACTTCCTTCGCAAATAAATCAGCAAGTACAGCTGTTGATGGGATTTCCACCATGATTCCAACTTCGATTGAATCAGAAACAATTACTCCTTCACCAATTAGCTTTTGCTTTTCTTCGTCTAGGACTGCTTTCGCTTGACGGAATTCATCAATCGTTGCAATCATTGGAAACATGATTTTTAAGTTGCCTGCTGAGCTCGCACGCAATAATGCTCTTAATTGAGTGCGGAATATCTCTTGTTCCTCCAGGCAAAGGCGAATAGCACGGAAGCCCAGGAATGGATTCATCTCTTTTGGTAAATGTAAGTATGGAAGTTCTTTATCGCCCCCGATGTCAAGTGTACGAACGACAACAGGTTTCCCGTTCATGCCTTCTAATACGGCTTTATAGGCTGTGTATTGCTCTTCTTCCGTTGGGAGAGTATCACGGCCCATGTAGAGGAACTCGGTACGGTAAAGACCTACTCCTTCACCACCGTTATTGACTACCCCTACTAAATCATTTGGTGTTCCGATGTTTGCAGCTAGTTCTACATGGTGACCGTCACGAGATACAGTCGCTTCATTTACTAGCTTAGCCCACTCAGCTTTTTGTGCTTCGTAATCGGCAGCCTTTTGCTCATATTGTTTAACGGTCTCTTCAGAAGGATTAATGTGAACCTCACCGCTTAGACCATCTACGATAACTAAATCACCATTTTTTATCGTTTCGGTAGCTGTTTTGGTTCCAACTACTGCTGGAATCTCCATTGAACGAGCCATAATCGCTGAATGAGAAGTTCTTCCACCTATATCGGTCGTGAAACCTTTCACATACTGACGGTTTAATTGTGCAGTATCCGAAGGAGTGAGGTCCTCCGCAACAATAATGACTTCTTCAGAAATCATACTTGGGTTCACTAACGCTACTCCAAGTAAATGGGCAAGAACACGCTTAGTTACGTCACGAATATCTGCAGCACGTTCTTTCATGTATTCATTATCCATTTGCTCAAACATCATAATAAACATGTCAGCAGTATTTTTTAATGCTGCTTCTGCATTCACTTTTTCATTTTTGATACTTTCTTCAATTGGCCCAACTAACTCGGGATCACTTAACACAAGTAAATGCGCTTCAAATATCGCCGCTTTATCCGCTCCAAGCTCAATGTTAGCACGGTCACGAATCGTCGACAGTTCTTCCTTCGCTTTTGAAAGCGCGGCACGAAAACGTTCAACCTCTTGTTCAACATCCGTAACTGTTTTATTTTCAAAAGAAAGATTAGGTTCTACTAAACGATATGCCTTTGCTATTGCAAACCCGCTTGACGCTGCAATTCCCATTAATACTTTCATTATTGTGCAAGTCCTTCTTTTGTTAATGTTTCTTCTAAGCCTTGCAGTGCTTCGTGCTCATCGCTACCGTCAGCAATAATTTTGAATTCTCCGCCTTGAGCGATACCAAGTGACATAACACCCATAATCGATTTTAAATTAACCTTCTTATCTTTATACTCAAGCTGAATATCTGAACTAAACTTGCTTGCTGTTTGTACTAAAAGTGTAGCCGGACGTGCATGGATTCCTGTTTCTGCAGTAACCTTATATTGTTTTTCAACCATTGTCATCCTACTCCTTTTCTGCATAAAATATAGAAGATCTGATAGTAACGGAAAATACGTTCAACCATTAACAACTACCTTTTATAAGCCAAAACCTGCCAGATTGGAATAAATAAACTTTATTTGCGATATCTTTAACTTGCCTTATTTTTTCCAAACAAGCGTGTTTCATGTACAAAACATTATTATGTAGAGAATAATATTTCTTGTTGTATGACTGACCATATTCCTTCAAAGAATATAGCATTTTTCAACACTATTCTACAATAAAAAACTCGCTTTTTTATTGAATAATCAATATTCAATCTATAAAACGTTTTCAGTAAGCGTTTTTATTCCAAAAATGAACAAAACAAAAAGTGTTATTCTAAAATAACACTTTCGGAGTTTATGTTAAGTTAATTTGTGATTTCTGATAGTTGATTATGCATATTGAGGAGTTCATCCAGCTCTTTACTTCGCTTCAATGTTTGATGGCTCAAAAATCCAGACTTTTCAGCCTCCAAAACCATTTCCACCCGCTTGCTTTCGATCAATAACAATAGCTCCTCACGAGTCTTCAACAAATTCATATTTGTCACCTCATAGGATTTTAGTTATATTTTATACCCTTATCATACCAAACAATAGGTATTTTGTCACACTTATCAAAATATTATGTAAAATTAATCATTTACGAGCATATATAGTATTAATTTAACTATTCAATAGGGTAATTTAGCTTCTAGGTTCATCCAAATATTCATATAAAACGTCGCCACCGCGTAAGGCAGTACCCCGAAAATGTTTAAAATCATCTCGGTCGACTATTATCTTACGAACAGCTAGAAATTCCTCCTTTTTGACGAGAAACTCTTGCAGCTCTTTATTTTTCAGTTTTTCCAATTGGATATGGATTGTTTCATCGTTCATCTTGATCATCACCTAGTTCCTCTAGCTTTAGATAAAACAAAGGTTTACGCATTTTCTTTTGTACACCTTTTACATCAGTTTATTTTTTAATAGCTTATAAAAAAAACAGACGGTTGTCCATCCTTCCAGATTGTAAACTTTCATACAAAATTCGCACAAATATAAAAAATGTTGAAGCGTGGAACTATTACAATAATCTTGTCGAATTTCAAAATTCCACCAAAAAAATCCCTGAAAATTCCTTGAAAATCATTTACGAAATCAGAAAAGTAGTGCAAACTGTTAAGTAACATAATTTTTAAGACAAGGGAGAGAGATAATTTGAAGAGAGCAAAAGTAGGCAATGTCATCGAATTTAGAGACGGGTTACAAGGAATCGTAGAAAAAGTAAATGAGAATTCAGTAATCGTCGATTTAACTTATATGGATAATTATCGTGATCTCGAACTTGATCAAAGAACTGTTGTTAATCATAAAAACTATAGAGTCATTAAAGAAACCGTCTTATAAAAAAGCAGAGCTCCTCTGCTTTTTTATAAGACGGTTTTTTATTCCTCAATTTTCTCTACATAAATAAAGGGGTTTTTGTTAAAATAAAGAAAATTAGTTAAGAGAGGGGGATGTGAATGATAAAATCAGCACTTGACCTTCGTTTTATAAGCGGTTTCATTTTAGCGCACTTATTAATGTATTTTACCTTTTCAGATAAGGCGGTCTTTTGGTATTTTTTTACTGCAACAATGCTTCTGTTGATCTGTTTTGTCGTTGCCAGGGATAAATTAGATGACAAATTATCATTATTTAAATACCTTTTTATTGGAATCCTTTCAGGCGTTCTACTCTACTTCCTTTTCTGGATTGGAAATCAATTAATAGAGTTATTTAATATACCGGTTACTAAACAAATATCCAAGTTGTACAAGCATTTCGGACCGGATTTATTTTGGCACTATCTTGCGTTAATTCTAGTTATTGTTCCAGGGGAAGAAATATTTTGGCGAGGTTTCATTCAAAAAAAATTGCTTTCACTGACCTCAAATGGCGTAAGTATAATCCTTTCATCACTTATGTATGCATCAGTACATATATATTCAGATCAATTTATGCTTCCGTTTGCCGCCTTTGTTGCAGGACTATTTTGGTCATGGCTTTATGCTTGGCGAAGAAGTATGCCGCTAGTCATCGTATCACATTTAGTATACGATTTATTTTTATTTGTACTTATGCCACTTCGTTAAAGCAGCCTTTTTAAAAGGCTGCTTTTTTATTTCACCTTCAATGGCTTCATCCATAACAATATTATAAAAGCTAGGCTGAAGTAGCCAAACAGTGGATATAAATACGATAGTAATTCCCCATAATCTATCAAACTGACAAAATAACAGCTCATAAAAATACCGCAAACAATGGCTATACTTGGTAGAGTAACATAGTTTTGTAGTTGGCGTTCGATCCCAAAAACATTCCCAATAACCGAAGTGAAAATTTCCCCATAAATAATGATCACGTATATCCAATAAAAGACCGCGGCAACATTTTTTACAACTACCGCCATAGGTACTTCAAAAGTTTCAAACTGCGGCAGCATGATCAAAGCAAAATGACCACAAATCAAAATACAAGTTAAAGCAATTCCTCCTAAAATACCACCCCACTTCAAGGTTTGGTCATCTTCAATTTCATATGCTACCGGCACCAAAACTGCTTGAGCTAGAAATAAATTAAAAGCAGCATAAGAGAAAGGAGAAACAACGGCCTTCCAACCATCTGCTAGAAAAGGTATGACCAATAACTCATCAGTAAAGTGTGGTAGCTGCACTGATTTAACCATCAAAATAATACTAAACGTAACCATTAACGGTACAACCACTACATTCACTACAAATAACCCCTTCATCCCAATTACTAGGACAAGGATGGAAAGAATGATTGTTATAACAACCCCCATTAATTTTGAAAGGTGTAATTGTTCTTCAAAAACAGCACCAGCACCTGAGAGCATTACAGCACATACTCCGAGGAGCATTAAGAGTGTCATGACATTAATTACTCGTCCAAAAAATGTACCAAATAAATACTCGTTAAATTCCTGATAGGAATGTGCGCCGACCTGAGCAGCCATTCTAAGTAATTTTGAACCTAAGTAAATCAGCAAGGAGCCACTAATCCCGATTCCAATTAAGCCGATGAAGCCAAACCTTGTAAAGAACTCGACGATTTCTTTTCCAGTGGCAAATCCAGCTCCTACCACGGTTCCAACATATACTGCAGCGATTTGAAAGGATGCACTCCATTTTGGTTTCAAGTCATTCTCCTCCTCTTTATCCATATATATGAGCACATGGACAAAACAGACGAGATTTTTTGTAAAAAAAGAGACTGTAGGAAATACAACATTTATGTAAGACCAAAATTATGACAATTTTTTTGTTTAAAATACTTGAAAGTCAAAATTAGTCAAAGTATAATAAAGTCACGAAAGGTCAAAGTTAGTCAAAGTCAAACAAATGATTTAGGAGGTCATGCGAAATGCTTTGCAACAAATGTCAAACAAACGAAGCAAACATTCAAATGAACATTAATATCAATGGTCAAAAAAAGCATTTCCTCTTATGCGAGGATTGCTACAAAAAGGAACGCGAAAAAATCGGGAATATTAACAACTGGGGCTTAAAAGGCTTTAACCATTTCCCACTCGAAGAAATGTTCAATGACATTTCTAAAAATCAATTTAACCCAAATCCACAACAGGATTTTACCCAACATACATTCGAAGATACTAAAGCGACTAATGGTGGAGGCTTTATCGATCAATTCGGTCGCAACTTAACACAGTTTGCCAAAGCTGGCTTAATTGACCCAGTAATCGGTCGCGAAGAAGAGATTTCTCGTGTAATGGAGATTTTAAACAGACGCAACAAGAACAATCCAGTCCTAATCGGTGAACCTGGTGTTGGTAAAACGGCCATTGCTGAAGGCTTGGCATTAAAAATAGCCGAGGGTAATGTCCCTTCGAAACTTCTCGGAAAGGAAGTTTACCTTTTAGATGTGGCTTCCCTTGTTTCAAACACAGGGATTCGTGGTCAATTTGAGGAAAGAATGAAGAAGCTCATCGGAGAACTACAGCAAAGAAAGAATATTATTCTCTTTATCGACGAGATTCACCTTTTAGTTGGAGCGGGCTCTGCCGAAGGTTCCATGGATGCAGGTAATATTTTAAAACCTGCATTGGCTAGAGGTGAACTACAGGTTGTTGGTGCAACGACTTTAAAGGAATATCGTAAAATTGAAAAGGACCCAGCACTTGAACGTCGCTTCCAACCTGTACTTGTCGGGGAACCAAGCTTGGATAAGGCCATTGAGATTCTCAAGGGTCTACAGACTAAATATGAGCAATACCACAAAGTATCGTACACTGAAGAAGCAATTAAAGCGTGTGTAACCTTGTCTCACCGCTATATTCAAGATCGATTCCTACCTGATAAAGCCATTGACTTAATGGATGAGGCAGGATCCATTTTGAACTTGAATCATACTTCTTCCCCAGATACCGAACAAATTGAAAAACGCTTAAAAGACATTAGTAACGAAAAAGAAGCTGCCTTAAAGAATGAAAAATACGAGCTGGCTGCTAAGCTTCGTGATGAGGAAGCTGCCCTTGAAAAGAAATTAACACAAACAGAAAATGCTTCGGTTGAGCACCCTATCGTCGATGTCCAACTCATTCAATCAATTATTGAGAAGAAAACAGGAATTCCGGTTGGAAAACTTCAGACAGATGATCAGAATAAAATGAAACACCTTGAAGAAAATCTGGCAAAAAAAGTAATTGGTCAAGCGGAAGCAGTTAAGAAGGTTGCTAAAGCGATTCGACGTAGCCGTGCAGGCTTGAAATCAAAGCATCGCCCTATTGGCTCATTCTTATTTGTCGGACCTACCGGGGTCGGAAAAACTGAGTTAACAAAAACACTTGCAGACGAGCTTTTTGGTTCAAAAGACGCAATGATTCGTCTTGATATGAGCGAATATATGGAAAAACATAGCGTATCAAAAATTATTGGTTCACCACCAGGATATGTAGGCCACGAAGAAGCTGGACAGCTTACTGAAAAAGTTCGTCGAAATCCATATTGCATTATTCTATTAGACGAAATCGAAAAAGCTCATCCTGATGTTCAGCATATGTTCCTTCAAATTCTTGAGGATGGACGTTTAACTGATAGTCAAGGACGTACCGTCAGCTTTAAGGATTCAGTAATTATTATGACTAGTAATGCCGGAACAGGACACAAAACCATCGAGGTAGGCTTCGAAAAAAACTCAGCTGGCAAGGAATCTAATATTCTCGATTCACTTGGAGCATTTTTTAAACCAGAATTTTTAAACCGCTTTGACAGCATTATTGAGTTTAAATCACTTAATAAGGAAGAACTTCTTGAGATTGTTGATTTAATGCTAGTGGAATTACAAGAAATGCTGACTGAGCAGAGCTTAACCTTATCATTAACTACCGATGCTAAGGAAAAAATTGTGGAACTTGGATACCATCCAGCTTTCGGTGCACGCCCGCTCCGTCGTGTTATTCAGGAGCATTTAGAGGATAAGATTACCGATTTTATTTTAGATGAAGAAAATGTTAGCGACCTTATTGCTGACGTTGAAAATGATACGATTGTCGTAAGAAGTAAGTAATCAAAAAAATCTCACTTGGGCACCATTTGTCCAAGTGAGATTTTTTATTATTAACAAAACAACATACTCTTATAGCTTATCATCTGAAATAGATGCTAACCATTGATCTATTTCATCAATGACTGATTTTACGCAGCCTTCCTTAAAAGGTGAAGCTAAGCCCGCTTGTGCTACTAGTTCTGTGAACGACTTACTTCCGCCTAGCTGGCAAAGCTTCAAATAATCGCTCCATGCCTCTTTCCAGTCATGCCTTGAGCGTTTCCAAAATTGAAAAGCACATATTTGCGCTAGCGTGTAATCGATATAATAGAATGGAGAGTTATATATATGGGCTTGCTTCTGCCAAAAACCACCATTTTCCAAGTATGGCAATCCATCATAATCTTTATAAGGCATATATTTTTTCTCAATTTCCCGCCATGCTTGCTTCCGTTCTTGTGGGGTTGCTGTATGATTTTCGTAGACCCAATGCTGAAATTCATCAACTGCAACACCATATGGTAAGAACAACAACGCACCGCTTAAATGAGCAAATTGATATTTCTCAGTATCCTCTTTAAAAAACTCCTTCATCCAAGGCCAAGAAAAAAACTCCATACTCATCGAGTGAATTTCACAAGCCTCATAAGTTGGCCAGTAATATTCTGGAATATCAAAGTTACGACTTAAATATACCTGAAACGCATGACCTGCCTCATGGGTTAAGACGTCAATATCTCCTGATGTACCATTAAAATTAGAGAAAATGAATGGTGCTTTGTAATTTTCAATAAACGTACAATAACCACCACTAGCCTTACCTGGCTTAGAAACTAAGTCCATTAAATCATTTTCAGTCATAAACTTGAAAAACTCCCCAGTCTCAGGCGCTAATTCATTGTACATCTTCTGCCCGCCTTCGATAATCCACTCTGGTCCTCCCTTCGGAGTCGCATTGCCTGTATGGAAAATAATCGGCTCATCATAGTATTTTAGTTTCTCAACACCAATTCGCTTACTTTGTCTTTGCTTCAGCTTATCTGCCAGTGGAACGATATGCTCGAGAACCTGTTTTCGGAAATTTGCTACCATATCTGCGTTATAATCGGTTCGACTCATCCGCGCATAGCCAAGCTCGACAAAATTTTTGTAACCAAGCCCTCTGGCAATTTGAGTTCTAACCTTCACAAGTTCAGCGAATATTTCATCGAGCTTTTCCTCATTGTCTGCAAAAAAGCCAAATCGTGCTTCATTTGCACGTATCCGCATATTGCGGTCTGGCGACTGTGCAAAAGGCTCTAGCTGAGGCAGCGTCCGCTCTTGACCTTCAAAGTGAATCTTGGCAGATGCAATGAGTTTTGTGTATTCAGAGGAAAGCTTGTTTTCCTGCTGGAGAAGCGGGATCACTTCTGGAGCAAATGTTTTTAGCTGAGCTTCAGCTAGAGCAAACAACTGCTTTCCCCATTTTTTTTCGAGCTCACTCCGGAACCTTGAAGTCGTTAGCAACCGATAGTACTTTGTGACTAACTCCTCCACTTCAGGATCAATTTCGTCAATATAATCTTGTTCGTTTTTATAAAACTCGTCATTTGTATTAATTGAATGTCGTATATAACATAAATTAAACATCGTGCTAATCGTATCGCGGATGTTATTGATGTTTTGATTAGCGTTAATTTGCTCTTCTACAGTCGCCGCATTCTTAAAATGGTCAAGTTCCTGGTCAAACACTTGCTTTATCTGTTCTAAATTGGGTCGTGAATATGTATACTCTGAAAACTTCATCATTCATACCTCCCTAGTGATAAAATGCTATGATAAACTCGCTTGACCTACTCCTAAAAAAAGAAAAAGCAGTCTTAATTATGACCGCTGTTTTAATATTTTCCGACAGATAAACCTAATTTCTTCAGTATGTCTATCGCGGTATTCTTTTCTTCATCACTAAGTACTGACATAATTTCATTAATTCTTTGTTCATGCTCTGGGAAAATGTCTTCAATAAATTGCTTTCCCTCATCGCTGATTTTTGCATATGTTACACGTCTGTCATTTGGACAAGCAACTCTTTTTAGTAATCCCTTTTGCTCTAGTTTATCTACTACATACGTGATGCTGCCGCTTGCTAGTAGAATTTTGCCCCCTATTTGCTGAAGTGGCTGCTCTCCTTTATGATACAAAAGCTCTAAAACAGCAAATTCAGTTGGGTTTAGGCCATTTTTGGCAATAAACTTGTTTACCTGTTCGTTAATTGCTTTATATGAACGCGAAAGCACAATAAATAATTTTAATGATTGATTAATTTGCTCAGTACTCATTGCCGCTTCATCCTCAATAATTAATAAAAAAATCTTGAATTCAAAGTAATTATAGTAAATCGCAACATATATGTCAAATATCGTTAAAGCTTTGATGTTATATGCAAGGACTCAAGCAAAATCATTCTATTTAAACCAAAAATTATGTAAGATACAAATATTAAATATACTTATTTAGGAAGAGGCGAAACACTTTGAGTCAAGCTGCGCTAAACGTTGGGTCCACAGGGAATCAACAACAAGCCACAACCTATAAAATATTAATCATTCTTGGTCTTTGCCATTTATTAAATGACACACTTCAAGCAGTTGTTCCAGCAATGTTTCCAATTTTAGAAAAATCGATGGGGTTATCATATACACAATTAGGGATGATTGCCTTTTCGTTAAATATCGTCGCCTCACTTTTGCAGCCTATCATCGGAATGTACTCCGACAAAAAACCAAAGCCTTACACACTTCCGCTGGCTTTGAGTTTAACCTTAATCGGGGTAACAGGTCTGACATTTGCTCCAAATCTAGAGCTAATCATGCTTTCTGTTGCCTGCATGGGAATTGGCTCAGCCATGTTTCATCCGGAAGGCTCTAAAGTTGCCTTTTGGGCATCGGGACCACGACGCGGCTTAGGCCAATCAATATATCAGGTTGGTGGAAATACAGGTCAATCATTAGCTCCCCTTATCACTGCTGCCGTGCTAGTTCCACTTGGACAACGAGGAGCTGCTTGGTTTATCTTAGTTGCTGCAGCTGCGGTTGGATTACTCATTTATATTTCAAAATGGTACAGTGCGAAATTGCTAATAGAGAAACGAAATCAAACTCAAAAAAACGGTCATTCTAAAGCGCTGAATCAACCCTATCCGAAGATTGCTTGGTTTGGTTTAGGCGTGGTGCTATTTTTAATTTTTGCAAGGTCCTGGTATGTAGCGGGGATGACAAACTACTATGCCTTTTATGCGATTGAACATTATGGACTTACAATAAGAGCGTCGCAAACTTATGTTTTCGTCTTTTTATTAGCAGGTGCGGTTGGTACCTTTTTTGGTGGACCACTAGCTGACCGTTTTGGTAAAAAGACTGTTATTTTTGCTTCATTAGTAGGTTGTGCTCCAATAACCGTATTCATGCCTTTTGTAAATAGTACGTTAGCTTTAGTATTTTTAGCGATTTCTGGCTTTATTTTAATGACCAGTTTTTCCGTAACCGTTGTTTATGCCCAGGAGCTTTTTCCAGGCAAAATTGGTACAATGGCTGGTTTAACGGTTGGTTTAGCCTTTGGGATGGGTGCAATTGGCTCGGTTGGACTCGGATACATGGCCGACGTCATTGGCCTTACAGAAACAATGATAATAGTCGGACTTCTACCATTACTAGGAATTTTCACAAGCCTATTACCATCTGATAAAAAATTGAAAGACCTATATTCTTAAAGTCAAAAAAAGGATGGGAGCTCCCATCCTTTTTCGTTTATATCTGTTTAATTTTCTCAGCTAGCTCTGCTTTTTCTTCATCTGAAAGCATATTTTCCGCCATTGGAAATAACACATTTTCTTCCTTAGAAAAGTGATCAGTTAACGTGAAATAAGCATTTTTAATAAAATCACTGCATTCCTTCATCTCATCAAGACTCAAATGATCACGTTTTTCAGCTGTCTTTTCAAAAAAGCGACCAATTAATAATTTGGCTTGAGTATGCTCATGCTCCATCACCGCAATCGGTCCCATTCCGACACCCAAGTATCTTTCCATCATTCGAAACAGAATTCTTTCCTCCCGCTCAGAATGCGGCTCAAGCTCAGCGATAAAGGTACTTACTGCTGGCTCTAATTGAGCAAAATTCTCTTTAACAGCTTCATTTTTATCTATTTTTGAACATATATCAAACAAGCCATGAAGCTTCTCTAATAACGGAATATGTTCACATTTCAACTGGGCAAGCCCCTCGCTTAATGTTACTGTTCCATTCCCCATCATCGTACTTGCGCAACCTTGCATCATCAAGTATTTCCCCTTTCATTTCCTTTGAACCAAGTATAAAAAGAATACAGATTTATCGTAGTGATGATTATCACTCTTGCGTTTTATACTTTGAAAAAATCCATTTTTTTATTTGTTAAAAATAAAGCCAACTATTTCACTGACAAGAAAAATTAAAATTTATATCAAGGTTTTTCCATTTCATTCATATATTAAAGAGACAACTCGCTAAGGAGGGAAAAGCATGCATTTTAGTACCTATCGTGAATTTTATCCCAAATCGTTAATTACGATGGGAACAAAGGACAGAAGCTCGATACAGGAATCTGACTCTAGGTTAACTCATTGGCTAGTTTCCTTAGAAGGTTACCCCGAGGCTTATGAAACATATTATTATTGGAAGGTTTCTATTTATCCCGCTGATTGTGAAGGAACCTTTAATTGGAATACCCCCTTACATCGCTCTTCTCAATACAAAACCTTTGATGAAGCATATGAGGCTGCCTTAGTTTTAGAAAAAGCCTGTCAGGATTCAGAGATATCAATGCTTGATTTTATAGAAAAAGCCAACTAAGCTGCGTCTAAGTCCCCTAACCATTTTTTCTTTCTTCTTTTTCTCCTTGTATGTGAAATATTAAACACAACCAACTCATCTATATACCCCTTAATTTATCAACCACTAACAAAAAACTAACCCCCAGCACTATCATTAAGCACTGAAGGTTAGCTTATTATTGTTTCAGTATGAATTAAGCTAGGCGGAAAATAATTCCATGTCCTCCCTTAGGATATTCCCACTTAATATTTTGGTATGGGCAACCAATTCGACAACTGCCACATTCATGACAACCTTCATAGCCGACATGCATGCGGATGTCTTCCCACTTATAAACCTCCGCCGGACAAAATACTGTACAATATTTCTCTGGACATTTTGTCGCACAAGTATCATGGTCTAGCACAGTTAAATGCGATTTTGTATCCGCTTTAAACCTGACCAAATATTGTTTTTCCTCAATTGTTTTTGTCGACATTATTTAACCGCCCTCCAAGCCCGATAAATATCCTGCAATACTCTCATTCTTCCTTTTTCCTTTGTCATACTGCGAATGATTTCTTTTTGCTTATCACGCTTTGGTGTGCCATCCACCGTGAAGAATTTGCTCGCTGCCTGGTTCATCATCGGCATATATTCTTTGAAATATTGCGGATAATTTTCAAATGTATGAGCTGTATCTTTGTATTTTTCCAGGTCCTTCATGATAAAGCTGCGACTTAAAGCGTCTTTATAACTATTCAAGCCTGTCTCGCTAAAATCATTCATTTCTTTTGCCTTCACAATGGCTTCAGCAGCCATTTTTCCTGAAGACATCGCCATGTTTGAACCCTCTCGATGAATGGCATTAACAAATTGCGCCGCATCACCGACAACTAGGACGCCATTGCCGACCACTCTCGGAACTGAATGGAAGCCCCCCTCCGGTATCAAATGCGCTAAATATTCGGCTGATTCTCCACCCTCTAAATATGGTTTCACCATTGGATGATTTTTCAATTGATCCAGTAAGTCATAAGGCTTTAGCTTCGCTTTGATCATGCTCGACAACGTCGTACCGACGCCAATATTTAAGCTTTCTTTATTTGTGTAGAGGAAGGCAGTTCCTAGATTTCCTTTCGTTGAATCACCAAAAATTTCAATTGTACAGCCCTGATTGTCCTCAAGATTAAAACGATCATTAATTTTATCCTTAGGAAGGTTAATCACTTCCATGACCGTTAAGGCAACCTCATCTGGTCGAAATTCCTTATGAAAGCCCAGCTGCTTACCTAACAATGAATTGACCCCGTCTGCCAATACGACGACATCGGCATAGATTTCCCCATCAGGTCGGTCTGTTTTAACACCAACAACTTTTCCATTTTCAACGATACATTCCGTTACAACTGTCTCGCAAATTAACAATGAACCTGCTTCAACTGCTTTTTCTGCAAACCATTGATCAAACTTTGCCCGTAGCACAGTGAAATTATTATACGGCTCTTGTGCCCATTCCAGCCCTTTATACCCAAATGAAAGGACTGATTCCTTATCCATCATCCAAAAGCGTTGCTCTATCACAGGTCGCTCCAGCGGGGCTTCCTTCCAAAATTCAGGAATGATTTCCTCCATCTGTTTTCGGTACAATACCCCGCCCATTACATTCTTACTGCCAGGATATTCGCCTCGTTCTATTTGCAGCACTTTTAAACCTTGCTTTGCACAAGTATACGCACAGGAGGTACCTGCCGGTCCAGCCCCAACAACAATGACATCAAATTTTTCAGACATAGCTCATTTCACCGCCTTTTTCGGTGCGTAGCTTCTTAAATTGGTCAATCAATTTAGGTAGAATTTCGAGGGCGTCCCCAACAATTCCA
Organism: Bacillus marasmi; assembly: GCF_902168435.1. Classification (GTDB taxonomy): domain Bacteria; phylum Bacillota; class Bacilli; order Bacillales; family Cytobacillaceae; genus Bacillus_BU; species Bacillus_BU marasmi. The sequence goes on along the minus strand of NZ_LR656164.1, from coordinate 59,664 downwards.
TAAGTTGCTACATCAAAAATGGGTGCGTTAGCATCTTTATTAATCGCAATAATTAATTCCGAGTTTTTCATGCCTACAACATGCTGAATCGCCCCCGAGATGCCAATCGCAAAGTAAATTTTCGGTGTTACAGTTTCCCCTGTTTGCCCAACTTGGTGCTCATGCGGGAGCCAGCCTGCCTCAACGACATCTCGTGAACCACCTACAGTTGCCCCTATTAACGACGCGAATTCGTGAATGAGTTCAAAATTTTTACTATCACCCATTCCTTTGCCACCAGCGACAATAATATCCGCTTCTGCTAAATTCACCTTTTTTGTGACCTCTTTCACAATTTTTAGCACTTTCGTTCTCATTTCAGATTCTGCAATCGAAATGCTTTCCTCGATGATTTCACCTTTTCTGTTTTGGTTCGGCTCAAGTGCTTTCATCACCTTCGGACGAACGGTGGCCATTTGCGGTCGATGTTTTTTACAGAGAATCGTGGCCATGATATTACCACCAAACGCAGGTCGGCTCGCTTCTAATAGTCGCTTTTCCACATCAACATCAAGCATAGTTGTATCCGCCGTTAAACCGGTGGACAGGTCAGTTGCGACTGCACTGGCCAAATCCTTTCCATTTGATGTTGCTCCATATAAAAAGATTTCCGGTTTATACTTTTCTGCCAGCATGACGACACCCTTCATATAAGATTCTGTTCGATAATCTTTAAGAACAGGGTTATCGATTAGATATACTTGATCTGCACCATGAGCAATTACGGTTTCCGCTAAAGGTTTCACACCATCACCTAACAGTACCCCACTAAGCGGTACCGAAAGCTTATCGGCTAGGCTTCTTCCTGCACCCAATAATTCCAGGGAGACGCCAGCAATATTCCCACTACTTTGCTCAATAAAAACCCAAACACCTTGATATTCGTTCATAATTCATCTCCCCATTTCAATTAGAACAATTTCAAAAAAAATTATTTTTGATTAGATGAAAATTGAAACAGATGTTTTTGCTCCATTAATAGTGTCACTAATTGATCAACCTGTTCAGAGGCTGATCCTTCAAGCCTTTTTCCACCTTCAGGTCGCGGGGGTGTAAACATTTTCCCAACAATTGTTGGTGATCCTTTTAAACCGAGCTGCGGTCTATCAACATTGCGAAGATCATTGACTGACCAAATGACTGGCTCATAGCGGGCAGCTTTAATCATGTTTGGCATTGGTGCATATTCAATATCGTTTATTTGCTTCTCAACCGTTAACAGACATGGGAACTTCGTTTCAATAAGCTCATAACCATCTGTAATTTTTCGCTTCACAATGATTTTATTTTTCTGCTTATTGATTTCTGTAATTTCAATTACATTAGTGATAGGAGGAATATCTACTCGTCTGGCAATTCCAGGTCCAACTTGTCCAGTATCACCATCAATCGCATGCTTACCACAAATGATTAAATCAATTGGATGTTCCTCTGCAATTCTTTCAATTGCCTTCGAGAGAGCATAGCTCGTCGCAAGAGTATCAGCTCCGGCAAAAGCTCGATCTGATATTAAATAGCCACGATCGGCACCAATTTCTATACTTTTCTTTATTACCGCAGTCGCTTGTGGAGGTCCCATTGACAACACTGAAATTGTTCCACCGACTTCTCTTTTAACCCTTACTGCCTCTTGCACAGCATGACCATCATAAGGGTTTAATATTGCCGGTGCACTGCGCCGGTCAAGCGTATTGGTCTTCGGGTTTATTTTTATGATTTTTGTATCAGGCACTTGCTTCACACAGACTAAAATGTGCATATCATTCATGCCCTCCTTTTTAGAAAGTTTTGCGGTTCGGCTTGCTCATTAAAACCGTGTTTATTACGATATATGTGTAAAAAGAAGGGTCTAGTACAATCTTTTATATATTCTTGAATTAATGAAGTAGATTCATATAAGATTATTCTTTAAGAGCTAAATAGTTTGATGGAATAGCGATAAAAAGCTACAATATTATCATGTTTAATCAGGAAAATAAGTATTTAGTAGGGGGGAGATATAATGCAGGTTGCAATCGGTAGTACACTCTCTGCCCTTTCGACAGGTCTGGGAGCATTAATCATTTTATTCATGAATACATCAGTAACACACCGCTTTCGTGACCTCCTACTCGCCTTTACTGCGGGAATTATGATGTCTGCGTCAACAATGGGACTGATTCCAGAAGCATTAAATAGCGGTGGATTTTTACAGTTAACAATAGGAATTATTCTTGGAGTAGTAACATTAACACTATTAGAAATGTATATACCACATATGGATTTACACCATTCTAGTAAAAATATACAATTCGATGAAAAAGCGTTACTCATTATTGCGGCAATAACGTTACATAACATCCCTGAAGGGTTATCAGTTGGAGTCAGCTACGCATCTGATCCCGCCTTAGAAACGGGAAACCTTATTGCCTTTGCAATCGGATTTCAAAATGCTCCTGAGGGCTTGCTAGTTGCACTTTTCCTTGTTAATCAAAATATTAGCAAGTTCAAAGCTTTTATTTTGGCTACATTAACCGGGACGATTGAAATTGTCACTTCATTTTTCGGATATTATTTAACTTCTTTTGTTGATAACTTAGTTCCATATGGACTAGCTTTTGCAGCTGGGGCAATGTTGTTTATCATCTATAAGGAGTTAATTCCTGAGAGCCACGGTGATGGTAATGAAAGAACTTCGACCTATTCATTTATCCTTGGCCTATTGTTTATGATATTAATCATTGAAATATTTTAATAAATTACCCTTTACAAAGACAAAGAAAAGAGGAATACTCATTTGGCGTTCTTTTGAGTACTCCTCTTATTTTTTGCTTATTTCTTCTATTTATAGGGATAGTCAAGCTGTACGGGAACATCGACCGCGCACAACTGTTTTTTTTCACCAAAAACCGTAACTGAGAAATTTTCAAAATGTCGTCCAGAATAAGAAATCTAAATTTCAAGCTTCGACAAGCACATTGGGTATTAGTGCCATCATTGACCAAAGTACTGCCTTACTTCCCTCCTGTCGCTTTAGTTTCGTAAAAGCCTCTTTTTGATATTGAAAGATCAACTGGTCCAATTCCTGACTTCGTTTGACCGTTTCTTCATCCGTAAGAGTTTTTCCCTTCTTTTCGACCGTGTCAACCAGTCTTGTTTTTAACTCATTAATTTCTTCCATTAAAGACTTACTTTCTTTTTCCTGGTACAACTTCTGTTTCCTCCTAACCCAATCCCATCTCAATTCATCTCAATTAATCAATTGGTATAACTATATTAATCAACGTTACTGATGAATTATCACAAGAAATGAATAAAAAGTAAATAGAATCGCAAAACTAGACATTTTTTTCAATATTATTTTTTATCGACAGTAATTGTCGAATTTTCTCTTTAAAAGAGTAGTGTTGATATGTTAATAACTACTTATTTTGGGAGGCACTTAAAAATTTAATACTCAATAACCCTCATTGACCATTTATTTTCTTGCACCACTCTCAAACCACGTACTCAATAACCCGCATTGACTGCTTATTTTCTTCCACCACTCTCAAACCACGTACTCAATAACCCGCATTGACTGCTTATTTTCTTGCACCACTCTCAAACCACGTAATCAATAACCCGCATTGACTGCTTATTTTCTTGCACCACTCTTAAACCACGTACTCAATAACCCTCATTGACTGCTTATTTTCTTGCACCTCGCTAAAACCACGTACTCAATAACCCGCATTGACTACTTATTTTCTTGCACCACTCTCAAACCACGTACTCAATAACCCGCATTGACTACTTATTTTCTTGCACATCACTAAAACCACGTACTCAATAACCCTCAATTTTCAAATTATGCTCAATAGACCACCAAAATTAAGTATCCAACCAACTAAATAGAAAATCACCATTATTCATAATATGACCATTGTCCATACCCTACTAATTTATAGTTGATTTAAGAATTTTCCAAACCCAAGTTACGGTAATTGGCAATCCACACCACTCATAAACAATCGCTGTCGTTATCTTCATGTCCGGAAATAACAATCTTAACTCCCCCACGCTCCGCACTATAGCAGCTTCGATCTTCTCCACATGACCGCAATCGGCACAAACAAGCTTTCTCCCGTCGACCACCACAGAAAATGAGAAGCATTGTTTGAACTTATTTCCTTTTTTCAGTGAGTTAAAATCATACGCAGGAAACACCAAATAAGAAGCATCCGCAATATGATGACTCACCAACATTTCTGCTAGTTTTATATGGGAACCATTGAGATTGGCTGGCTTTGAATTAATTTCTTGAATGAATTTATTTAGTTGAGGACGATAAACGATGGGTTCATCCCTCGGGGCTTGATACAAGAAGAACTCAGGATTAATGAAGACAACATTGCCATCAATAGCAAGATTAAAGCCATTTTTAAAAAGGAGTTTACCGAGTAGTATTTTGTTTCGATTAAGTTGTTCTAAGGGATTTTTGGTGAGATTGTTTGGAGAGTTAGAGTTATAATGAAAGTTTCTATCTTGGTAATAGTAATCACCTTCAAAATTTTTGATTTCGCTGAGGAGGATTGCTCTTTGAGTAATGATTGTAGAATCAATTTGGAATTTATTGTTGTCGTAATTTAAGAATAAATCGTTTAAAATAAGAAATTTTTGATCAAGACCTGCGTCAGTAGCAAACTTATCAAATTGAACTTCACCTTCATAACCTTTCTGAAGGTAATGGTAATCCTGCCTCGTTTTAGCAGGTATATCCATTCTACCATCTAAAATCTGATACTTTGTTAATTCTTTTGACCTTATACGATTTTAAAAAAAAGTCATTATTCACACCCTCTCTGCGATTCTAGGTTCATCATATAAAATTACCACTTTCTATCACATGGATATATTGTGAATTTTCAAAATCAAGTCTAGATAAAAAAACTGAGCTCGTAAAAAGCAAGCTGCTCATCCACGATCTCAGTTCTTGTATTTATAGTGCACCTTCAAATTCTAGTAATTTTTCTTTAATATCCACTCGTGTTCCGGCGTAGCCTGTTAGTGAGTGATTTTTACCAATGACTCGATGACATGGAATGATAATGGGATAACGATTGGCTTTATTTGCTTGACCAATAGCACGAACGGCTTTAGGATTATCGATTGCAACAGCAATATCTTGATAACTCCTTGTCTCACCAAAAGGGATTAAGCTCAGTTGCTCCCAAACCGATTTTTGGAAGCTTGTCCCGCAAACTGAGAGCTGCAGGTTAAATGTCTTTCTTTTACCAGCAAAATATTCCTGCAATTGCTGTGCTGCCTCCTTAAGGCAGGGAAGTTCAGGCTGATAGGTAATCATGGTAGTGTCCTCATGTTTATGAAAATCCGCTTCGCCTAGGTGAATAACCGAAAGCTTTTCATCTTCTGCAACTAAGAACAATTCATCAATAATACTAGCAATTTTCGTATAATACCGCATCAAACCACCCTTTCATTTCTATTATACTTTCTTACAAAAAGAAACCCAACACCAAAGGCGCTGGGTCAAAATATAGGAATGGGTAAAAAATGATTAATATTTCATGGATTGGCTATGAAATACTAGGATTATAGGAATGGACTTTCGTGTTTTGCTTTAAGCTGTTGCCATCTTTTCTCGATGATTCGCTCGAAATCTTCAAGTAATGGCTTGTTTTCTTCCTTGAGTAAATGCTTAGATTTACCCATATATTTCAACCATTCGGAAACAGCAATTTTCTTCTTCTTTTCCTCAGGGTTGTAAGTGATAGTTGTTACACCTTCTTCAACCTCATATAGCGGGAAGAAGTTTGAGTTAACAGCTGCTTCAACGATAGTTGTACCGTAGCGGTCTTCTGATTTCCAGTTTAATGGACATGCAATCAAAATTTTACCGTAAACAGTACCAACGTTTTGCGCATACCATTGAGCTTTTGCCGCCTTCTTAATTAAATCTTGTGGGAAGGCTTCTGTTCCAGTAAACACATAAGGAATGTTAGTTGCAGCCATAATTTGTGGCGTATCCTTATGATGGAAAGTTTTACCTTGTTGAACTTTACCAACAGATGAAGTGCTTGTCATGTGTCCAATTGGTGTTGAGTATGACAATTGAGAACCAGTATTCATATAGCCTTCATTATCGTATTCAAGCATAATCAGCTTGTGTACACGAAGTGCCGTACCAATTGCTGATCCCATTCCGATATCCATACCGCCGTCACCAGTTATCATAACGAAGGTAGCATCATCAGAAATTTCAACTTCACCACGGCGTTTCAATTCAAGGAATGCCTCAACTGTACCAGACAATGTTGCTGCACCATTTTGGAATAAGTTGTGAATCATCGTTTGCTTATGTGAAGAATATGGATAAGCAGTTGTCGTTACATAGGCACAGCCTGTTTGGAATAATACGACAACATCGCCTTCAATTCCTTTAAAGAACAATTCTAGACCACCGAAAATACCACAGCCTGGGCATGCACCATGTCCTGATGCAATACGCTTAGGCTTTGTTGTTAAAGCGCGAAGTGGTGGAATCTTCACTTTTAATTTGTTAGTCTCTTCATCCTTTGTAACCTGAATAAGACCTGTCTTATATGCTTCACCATGTTGTGGTTCAATTACTGGCTTTAAGACTTTTTCTGGATTACCTGGTACATGACCAAAGTAATCAAATGGCTTTTCAGCATAACCTTTTTCCATTGCATCGATTGCCATTTTGAAGAAGGCTTCAGCGTCATCCGCATAGAAGTCTTTACCGCCAAGACCGAACACACGGCTAAGAACGATTGTTTTATTTTCCTTGTCATCTTGTAGGGCAGATTTAACTTCATGAGTTAAGTTTGGACCATTTGCACCATAAGAATCAGCACGTTCACCAACAAGTAAAGCTTTTACATTTTTCAATGCTTCGCGAATTTCTTTTGCTGGGAAAGGACGAATGATATTCGGGCTGATTACACCAGCTTTAATTCCTTGTGCACGTAACTTATCAACAACATCCTTCGCAGATTCTGCAGCAGAGTTTAATAAGAATAATGCTACTTCAGCATCTTCCATTTTATACAAATCTAATACATCATAGTTTCTGCCAGAAAGTTTAGCATATTCAGCCGCTACTTCCTTGTATACTTCACCAGCACGATAAATCGCTTCGGATTGTTGGAAGTGGTTGTTCATTAAGTCGTGACCATCCATGTGCGCACCAATTGTTACTGGTTTCTTTGGATCACGAGCAAAATTGTAATCGGTTGGAGCTTCACCAACAAACTTCTGAACAATTTTACGATCCTTGAAATAATTAACTTTACGCTTTTGGTGTGAAGTAAAGAAGCCGTCATACGCAACGATTACTGGTAATCTTACTTCTGAATGCTCAGCGATTTTTAAAGCCATGATATTCATATCGTAAACAGCTTGTGGTGTTTTTGCTGTTAAAATAACCCAGCCAGTGTTTAGGCCATAGTATAAATCGGAATGGTCACCACGGATATCAAGCGGACCACTAACTGAACGCGTTACTAAGTTCATGACCATAGGGAAACGAGTTCCAGCTTGAACTGGTAATTGTTCAATCATATAGAGGAAGCCGTTTGCACTTGTTGCGTTAAACACACGTGCACCAGTTACAGCAGCACCATAACAAATTCCGGCTGAACCATGCTCACCATCAGCTGGAATTAATTTGATATCGTGTTCTCCACGTGCTTTCATCATATCAAGGTATTGCGCTACCTCAGTTGATGGAGTGATTGGGAAATAACCCATAATATGATAATTGATTTGGGCTGCAGCCATCGCAGCCATTTCATTTCCTGATTCAAATGTTGTTACTTGCTCTGCAGAAATTCCTGTTGAAACTTTATCTTCAAGAATTGCCATTATCTCATACCCCCTGTAACATAAGGAAAGTTCTGTTTCACACGATTATCATCTGCATAGCCAATTACTTCACGTAAATCTGCTAATGCAGTGGTTGGACAGGCCTCTACACACTTTAAGCAGCCTTTACAGTATTGATAATCGATCCCCTTTAAGAACATTTGCTTACGACCGCGCTTGTCTTCGCCTTCTTCCCAAACGAAGCAATAATCTGGACAAACCGTATCACATGCTGCACAGTGGATACAATCATCCGCTTTATATTCAGGTAAGAATCCTTGACGTGATCCGCTTAAGTCTTTGAAAATACTATTTGCTTGAGCAACAATTACGCCACCCAATTCTTGTGTCATATATCCTAATTGTGGCTGTGGTCGTTTAAACGCTTTTCCGTCCACGCCCTCTGGAGTTTCGTATGTTTTAAATGTAACTGAGTTATACCCTCGGTCAAATGTACGGATATTTGGTTCAACTAAATGAGGATATTTCTTTTCAAAGGTTTTTCGAATAACCTTACGCATTGAATCTGGATCAAGGAAATCACAAATTTTAAACAATGCCCCGAGCATTGCTGTATTAACCTTTGTTTTTTCCTCAACCGCAATCGTTAAAGCATCAACAATTGCCAAAGTTCCGTATTCAAGCTTTAAATCTTTTTTCACATCATCAAAATCACGTTCCGTATTAACCAAGACGATACCATCCGAAGTTAAACCGCTTACAACATCAATTGTTTTGTAAAGTGCTTCATGAAAAACACCTACAACATGCGGCTGTTCAATCGGACTGTGATCTCTAATATCAACTTCTGGCTCGCAGAAGCGAATAAAACTTTTTACTGGAGAACCTTTCTTTTCTGATCCATAAGAAGAAAAGTTCGAACCATTAAGCCCCAAACCTAAAACTCCTGCTTCAGCTAACATTTTCCCTGCTAAATTGGCTCCTAATCCTCCAATAGATTCAAGACGGATTTCGTAAAAACCAAGGTCATTTTTTTTCGGTAAGACTGACATGTTCTCCCTCCCAGTACTTTTCCATCATTTGCAATATTGTTAACACAAATGACACTTTTTCTATTTGCATTGTAATACATGATTATATTTTTTGCTGTGACAAATGTCATACACCTTATGGAGAAATTATAACACAGTTTTTTTATGAATACCATAGAACGTTATTTATTACAGGAAAAATGTTGTTTTCTTTTTATATAACAGAATGAAATTTGATATATAACAGTTTTTGTTTTTCGTTTTAATTTGGCTTAATTATTGAATATTTTCATAATTTCACAAGATAAATTTGTGAAAATAGAACAAAATGTGAACGTTCTGCAGAAATATGAAAAGGAATTTATAACGAAAAAATAACTACAAAAAAAGCTATTCAAGCTAGCATTCGATTGAACGCTGCTAAAATAGCTTAAAATATCTTAAATATCTTCAACGACAATGTATGTGGCTCTAACAGGTCCGTGCACACCAACAACAAGATTCAACTCGATGTCAGCCGAGTTACTTGGGCCAGAAATAAAGTTAATGCACGAAGAAACTTGCTCGCCCTTTTGTACCTTTTCTCGTAAAATTCTAGCTGCTTGTGTGATACGAGGTACAATTGTACTTTTAGGGATAATCATAATCGAATTAACAGGTAAGAAGCTTACGTTTCTTCCCTTGCCTTTATCGCTTAACAAAGTAACAGTTCCTGACTCAGCAAGCGTAATGTCACTGATTGTAATACCAATATTGGCCTTTTCGGCAAAATCAATATTGGCTTTTCCACCCTTAGAAGGATCCCAAACTTGAATATCGATCCCCTCTTTCGGCCACTCTACTTTCATTAAATTATCTAAACCATATTCTGAGAAGCGAGCATCATCCCACGCAGAGATTGGTCCCCCACCAAAACCCTTCACTACTCCATTTAGCTCCGAAGGGAGGTTCTGCCGATTCGTTAGCACAACAGTTGTATGGATATTTTTACATTGCTCTTTTAATACATCTACTAATTGGTCTTGGGTATAACCCTTCATAACCGAATCTTGCGGATTGTACATATATTTAGGAGTTTTCGCAACGATATTTGGCTTATCGCGTCCAAGCCGCGTTGCAATTGTTTGAAGGAATGTATCACGATTTTGAATAGTTCCCTGCATTATGCTTTACCCCCTTTTTCACGTGTTTTCCACCAATCACGGAATCTCTCTTTAGTAGGTGCAGGGAAATCTCTCATCTCAGTCCAGGCCTTTAATGGTCCAGGCCCCTTGGAAATGACATCACCTACAGCAAATGGATTCATAGCAGCTGGTGCAAATTTTGTCCCCAATTTATAGACCGCAGGAGTTGATGCACCAAACCCAAAGGCTTTCATAATTAATTTTTCAGCTATAGGTGCTCTGCCGTCTTTTTCCACAATGACTTGTCGATGTTTATGAAGAAGTTCGTGAAGCGGGATTTTCACTGGACAAACTTCCGTACAAGCCCCACAAAGAGATGACATATATGGTAAATCTTTAAAATCATCATACCCTCCAATTAATGGAGTTAGCACGGCTCCTATTGGACCGGAATAAATAGAGTTGTAAGAATGACCGCCAACATGACGATATACTGGGCAAACATTGATACAAGCAGCACAACGAATGCACTGTAAAACTGATTGAAATTCACCGCCAAGAATATCCGAACGACCATTGTCGACAATAACTAAGTGAAATTCTTCAGGTCCATCAACAGCACCTTCATCACGCGGTCCTGTTAATACCGTGATATAACTAGTCAGCTTTTGCCCAACTGCACTGCGTGTTAGTAAACCAACTAATACTTCCATTTCTTCAAAAGTAGGGACAAGACGTTCCATACCCATAACCGTGATTTGAGTTTTAGGCAAGGTTGTAACTAAATCCGCATTCCCCTCATTGGTAACTAAACTGATAGACCCTGTTTCCGCCACCGCAAAGTTACACCCAGTAATACCTACGTCTGCCGACAAAAACTCTTCACGAAGCATTTTACGAGCATGCGCCGCAAGCTCTTCAGGGACAGATGTACCTGTATAGCCTAATTTTTCAGTAAATACATCCCGAATTTGTTCTTTATTTTTGTGTAAAGCAGGGACAACGATGTGTGAAGGTGGCTCATGATCATCCACTTGAAGTATGTATTCTCCAAGATCAGTCTCCACTACTGAACAACCGGCATCTTCCAAGGTCTTATTCAAATTGATTTCTTCCGTAACCATCGATTTTGCTTTAACCACTTTTTTAGCATTCTTACTTTTGACAACATTTTCGATGTAATCATTTGCTTCTTTTGCAGTTTGTGCGAAAAAGACATGCCCGCCCCTTTTAGCTACGTTTTCGCTTAGCTGCATTAAATAATAATCAAGATTTTCAAGAACATGCTTTCGAATTTCCTCACCATGATTACGCCATTCTTCCCAGTTTCCTAACGCCTCTGCAGCATTTGCACGACGAACCCCCATACTGTTTTGGGCTTTTGTTACCGCACCACGCATAAAGGTATCATTAATCCCTTTATCAAGGCGTTCTTTTAAGCTGTCTTCGCCGATTTTCATTGGCATAATATTGCCCCCTTTTTCTTTGAAATCTAGCTATATTTGATAAAAACATAATTCTGTTATTTGTATATATTAGCGGTATAACCAATAAAATTAGCGCATATTTAAAACTTCAGCTATATGCAAAACTTTAATCGGCTTTCCTTTACGGTCAATTCTTCCCCGAATATTCAATAAGCATCCTTCATCAGCACCGATTAAATACTCAGCTCCTGTTTCTTCAACATGTTGTGTCTTTTCATCAACCATTTGTTCTGAGATATGTTGCATTTTCACAGCAAACGTTCCACCAAACCCACAGCATTGTTCCTTACCAGGGAGCTCAGTAAATTTTAGCCCTTTCACATTTTGTAAAAGAGTAAGTGGTGGAGTTTTAATTCCAAGTAATCTAGTCATATGACAGGAAGTATGATATGTAACAGTTGCATCAAATTTTGCTCCAACATCTTCAACCTTTAATACTTCTACGATAAATTGAGTTAACTCGTATGTCTTGGCAGCGAGTTTTTTCGCTCTCGGCTCCCATACCGGATCTCCTTTAAATACATGCGGATATTCAGTAAACATATAGGCACATGAACCTGATGGTGAAACAACAACCTCGGCATGTTCAAAGGTCTCAATCATCTTTTTCATGGCTTCTTTAGATTCTTGCACATAGCCACTGTTATATGCTGGTTGCCCGCAACAAATTTGTGATTCAGGAAAATCAATTTCACACCCTAAACGTTCAAGCAGTTCTACAGTGGCTTTCCCAACATTACTGCGGAACAAGTCCACCAAACATGTTGCAAAAAGGGTTACTTTCATTTTTTTCGCTCCTTCGTGACTTTAATTCATTTCGACAAAGACAAGTCAACAAGTCATCTGATGACCTTTTGACCAATCAACATTGAAAGATATTACTATTATTACCATCATTACTATTATTACTATATAGATATAAGTTTTTGGAAGTGTTTTAAATAATATTCACAAAATAGACAAACTTTAAAGACACCGAATATTATTGTGATATTTTAATATTTGTTAACTGGAAAAGAATTATTTTTTCTTTAAATACTATATAAGTATCAAGACCTTTAATAACCTTATATTTCTAATGGAAAACAACACAAATAACATTAAAATAAAAAACTTTGCATAAAAATAATGTTTTTTTAGCAAAATAATTTCGATAATAATATTGTTTTTTCGACAATATTCTCATATAATTCGTTTTAACTAGTCATCACGTTATCACGTTATCACGTTAGAACAGATGCCTAGCAAAGGAATTTATTTTTCTCCTTTGAAAGCGTTTACTAGAATATTGGAAGGAGTGACAGTATTTTTATCAAAAATTTCGGGGGTAAGTTAACAAACCAAATCTATATACTTGGGGGAGTATTATGACATTCACACAGAATTTTACCGCAGTAGGAGATAGTCTCCTTTGGTCAGCAGTAGTAGCTCTTATTCCAATTCTTTACTTTTTCTGGGCATTAGCTATCAAACGTATGAAAGGTTATATCGCTGGTTTAACAACGCTATTAATTGCAATTTTAGTAGCTGTGTTCTTCTATAAAATGCCTGCTGGTATGGCTGTAATGTCCGCATCTCAAGGTGCAGTTTACGGGATCCTTCCTATCGGATGGATTATCATCACTTCCGTATTCCTTTATAAAATTACTGTAAAAACAGGTCAATTCGATATCATTCGTAACTCTGTACTTTCAATTACAGAAGACCGTCGTATCCAAGCATTATTAGTAGCATTCTCTTTCGGAGCATTCCTAGAAGGTGCTGCAGGTTTCGGTGCACCAGTTGCAATCTCCGCTGCTCTTTTAGTAGGTTTAGGATTTAACCCACTTTATGCAGCAGGTCTATGTTTAATCGCTAACACTGCACCAGTTGCTTTCGGTGCTATCGGTATTCCAATCATCGCTGTTGAAGGACCAACTGGAATTCCTGCAATGGAAATTTCAAAAATGGTAGGTCGTCAATTACCATTCCTATCAGCTTTCGTTCCTTTCATGTTAGTATGGATCATGGCTGGCTTTAAACGTACTATGGAAGTTTTACCTGCGATCTTAGTATCTGGTTTAACTTTTGCTGTTACTCAATACTTAAGCTCAAACTTCTTAGGACCTGAGCTTCCGGATATTCTATCTGCATTAGTTTCTTTATTTGCATTAGCTATCTTCTCTAAGTTCTGGAAACCAAAAACGATCTTCCGTTTCAGTGCTGAGGCAGAGTTGGCAGCAACTACTGCAACTGCTAAAAAACAAGACAAAGCTCCAGAGCACTATACTGGCGGACAAGTTTTCAAAGCTTGGTCACCTTTCTTAGTATTAACAGGTATCATTTCTTTATGGGGTATCCCAACGATTAAGCTTGCTTTAGCTGGTCACTACGAAGGCACAAACGCAATCTTAAAAGCAGTAAACTCACTTGGTCATGCATTAACTTATATGCCTGAAGTTCCAGGATTACACAATAAAGTAATTAACACTGCTGGGGCACCTGTTGCAGCTGTTTACAAGCTTGAAATTTTAGCTGCTGCTGGTACCGCAATCCTAATTGCCTGCGTAATCACTAAATTCATCACAAGCATCTCTTGGGGTGACTGGGTTAAAGTATTGGGAGATACGTTAAAAGAATTAGCGTTCCCAATCCTTACAATTGCATCTGTTGTTGGTTTCGCTTATGTAACTAACTCATCAGGTATGAGTACAACTCTTGGTATGTCACTAGCAAAAACTGGTGCATTATTCCCATTCTTCTCTCCATTACTTGGTTGGTTGGGAGTATTTATCACAGGTTCCGATACATCTGCAAACTTACTATTTGGAAACTTACAGAAGATTACAGCATTGTCAGTTGGAATGGACCCAGTCCTTGCCGTTGCGGCTAACTCTTCTGGTGGTGTAACTGGTAAAATGATTTCACCTCAGTCAATCGCAGTTGCTTGCGCAGCCGTTGGTTTAGCTGGTAAAGAATCAGATTTATTCCGTTTCACTATCAAATACAGCTTCTTCTTAGTATTACTTGTTTGTATAATGACTTACCTACAACACACTGTATTCTCATTTATGATTCCATAAGCCGAGAATACTTTCGAAAAAGCATTTTCCCAATCGGGAGAATGCTTTTTCTTTTTGCTTTGGTTTCTCCCTATCAATTTCGTCCATACTAGACTATAATTACAATGGCTATTTTTTATTAAGGAGTTTTACATATGAAAATCATTTGTACCACACTTAACGCTAAATACATCCATACCAACTTGGCGATTCGCTATTTAAAAGCATACAGCGCCCCGGAATATACAATAGAAATACCCGAATACACCATAAAAGATCCTGCATTGCGAATTGTGACGGACCTCATTCAAAAAGGACCTCAAGTATTAGGATTTAGTTGCTACATATGGAATATCGAAGAAACCATCAGAGTCATTCAAATGATTAAAAAAATCAACCCTGAAATTATCATTGTACTCGGAGGACCTGAAGTGTCCTATGATGGTGAGGAATTAATGAAGCGTATCACAGAGATTAACGTTATTGTTACAGGAGAAGGTGAAGCAAGCTTCAAGCAATTGCTTGTACATATCGAAAACTCGCTTGATTTTACTTCAGTACCAGGGATTGTGTACCGTAATCAAGCTGGGGAAATAGTCGTAAATCATCTCATTCAAAAAATTGATCTTCGTGACTTACCATCACCTTTTCGATTTGAAGAGGACATTCCTCATCTATCAAAACGAATTGCTTATATCGAAACAAGCAGGGGTTGTCCATTCAACTGTCAGTTCTGTTTATCATCAATTGAGGTTGGGGTACGCTATTTTGATCGAGAAAAAATTAAAGAAGATATTCGCTACTTAATGAAGCATGGCGCGAAAACGATTAAGTTTCTTGATCGGACCTTTAATATTAGCCGCAGCTATGCAATGGATATTTTTCAATTTCTAATTGATGAACACGCTCCCGGAACAGTTTTTCAATTTGAAATTACTGCCGATATTATGCGCCCGGAAGTCATACAGTTTCTAAATGAAACCGCACCACCTGGATTATTCCGATTTGAAATTGGTGTTCAATCAACAAATGATTTCACAAATGAACTCGTCAAACGCAAGCAAAACTTTGAAAAGCTCAAACGGACGGTCACAATGGTTAAAGATGGGGGCAAAATCGATCAACATCTCGATTTAATTGCAGGTCTACCTGAAGAAGACTACCAAAGCTTCCGTAAAACATTTAATGATGTGTTTGCACTTCGTCCCGAAGAGCTCCAGTTAGGATTTTTAAAAATGCTGCACGGGACAGGTTTGCGACGTCAAGCTAGCCAGTACAACTATATTTATATGGATTTTCCTCCATATGAAATATTAGGTAATAATGTATTAACCTTTGAGGAAATTATCTCAATTAAACAAGTAGAGGATGTCTTAGAAAAATATTGGAATGACCACCGCATGGATACGACCATTGAATATTTAGTATCACGGGTATTTCCATCTCCGTTTGACTTTTTCCAACAATTCGGTAGCTTTTGGGATGAGCAAGGTTGGGCAAGAATTGGGCACCAATTAGAGGATTTGTACCTTAGATTGCACCAATTTTTATCCCAGCAGAACCTTACTGATTTTTCAATCATTGAAGGCCTGATGAAGTATGATTATTTACGAAATCAAAAGTATAAACCAAGAAAACTTTGGTGGGAGGAGCGCTTACCTAAACAGGAACGTTCTGAAATCTATCAGGAAATCCTAGTGTCACCTGAACTAGTAGGCAAAGATTTTGCTGCCTTTAAGTTGTCTGAAAAGGATTTATACAAATTAACTGTCATGGAACAGCTCCATTTTAATCTCGATGAGTACTTACAAAGTAATTCTATCGTGGAAGGTAATTTCAAATTACTCGCCTATTATCAGCCAGAAACTACAACTGCACATTTATTTACTTTACAATAATAAAAAGGATCACTCATCTCAGTTGAGATGAGTTGATCCTTTTTACTTTTTCTTTTTCTTCTGTTTCTTTTTAGCATGATCCTGATTCATAAAAGGATATTCAAGTAATTTCGCTCCATTAATATCACCAAACTCAATACCAAATTCGACATTTGCATTGGTATCATTTCGATTATTATTATTCAAGTGGTCTTTCATTATGCATTCCCTTCCCCTTTCGTCCTTGTTTCGAGTTTCGGTTTGCTCCCTTCATCGGGTTTTCACCTCTTGCAAATTCTGCTGAAAACTCGACCTCTTCATTATTTTTATGTGGAGTTTTGCTGTATTTTTCAACTGCATTGTAAGCAGCTTTTCTTTTAGCCATAATAAATCCTCCTTATCAAGAAAAAATAGTTTCGAATTTAGTGTTATCCTCCAATTAAAAATAATTCGCAACTTCAATTACCATAATTCGTTAGTCCTTTCTTGCTTATAAAATCAAGCAAATATCAAAAAATAAGATCAAAAGGGGATGATTTATATGAAGGAAGAGCAAGAATCACGAAATCGAATGGCAATTGATGAAACACTCCCACACCAAATTAGCGCACCGAGCTTTAAAGGAACGGGAATAAACATGCAGCCTCCGTTTGTCAATTCCTTTGGAGTCACGATTGGTGACAGTAAATATACTTCTCCAGAGTCTCCTTTAGAGTCTTGGAATAAAGATACGGATCCAGCAATTATGGCTGGTGACGAATGGATCCATCCAACAAATGATATTGGCTGGAATACAACTGAAAACCGTGAGTTAATCGAGAGCAAGAGAGTCCCTCAAGCACAGCCTTTTATGCATCCAACAAAAGATGTGAGTAACGGAAAGGACTAAATTAAATAACGCACCGAAACAAAGATGAATGAAAGTTCTACATGTCTTGCCAATTCACTTTCACGTCAAAACAACGATTGATTAACCCGCGGGGCCTCCTACGGGTTATTTCAACTTTTTCTCAATCGAATTATGGAAAGTTTGTGAAGGTTCTGCTCATCGTACACGATATCCCTTATAATTATCATCAAAATAGACACGGGGGGAATTTGTCATGCTATTCCCAGAGATTGCAGAAAAAATAGTAAAAGATGTAAAGAAACTGATTGGCGAAGACATTATTATCGTCAATACTAAAGGTATTATCATTGCCAGTACTGACGAAGAAAGGATTGGCAATTTCCATCAGGGAGCATTAAAGGTAATAGAAAAAAAAGATACTTTAATCATTTTAGAGGCAGAGGCAAAGAAGATGATTGGTGTTAGAGCTGGTATCAACCTCCCTGTTTTCTTTCGTAGAGATGTCATTGGTGTGATAGGAATTACAGGGGATCCAGCTAAGGTTGCCCCCTTTGGAGAAATCATCCGAAAAATGACAGAAATGATTGTTAGTGAAAACTATTACGCAGAACAGCTTAAACTACAATCTCGTTCACTTGAAGCGTTTGTTTTTGATTGGCTGCAAAATCGAGAATGGGATTCCGTTTTTTTAAATCAAGCTAAGCTTCTTAATGTTGAACTTTCAAGCAAGAGACAAGCTATCATGCTTGAATTACATCAATACGAGCACCTACTCCTCCGCGACATATATAGCACCTTTTCAAGGTGGAATCATGCAAAAAAAGGCGATATTTTGATTCGTTGGGGAAATAATCGTATTCTTTTGTTAAGAGAAATCTATAATCAGGAAAATCGCGAGCAAATTTTATCCTTTGTAACATCCTTTCAACACTTTCTTGAAGAAAACCTCCACTCCCAGTTGTCGATTGGAATCGGACAGATCGTAGTAGCGAAGGACATGAAACAATCATATAACCAAGCTGAGCGGGCCTTGAGGTCCAGCATAAAGCTTTCAAGTATTGTTTTTGATGAAGACTTAACAATTGAAATGATTTTAGATGATGTTAAAAAGGATACAAAACTGATATTTATTGAACGAACAATTGGTCCAATAAAGAAGGAGTCAGAATTAATTCACACCCTTAAAATATTATTTCAAAATAATCATTCTTTAAAAAACACCGCTTCAGCGCTCCACGTACATATCAATACTTTGCATTATCGATTAAAAAAAGTGCATGAATTAACGAACCTCGATCCTGCAAACATTCATGATTTACTAATCCTCTATTTAAGTCTGCAATTATTGGACGAAAAAACAAAAAACTAGCCTATTAAGGGCTTTTTTTTGTTGAATTATCCATAGAAAATCTTATTCCTTTTTTTTATACTAAGAATAGTAATAAGTCAATTCGACATTTTTCGTCAGAATTGATGAAAGCGCTTAATAATCATTTGGGGGAATCAACATGATAGGTAAAGATGTAGCACAACGTTTTATTGCTATAGTTGGCAAAGAAAACTATGACGATTCACAAGTTGGAAGAGCTTCTTATTCTTATGATTCAACACCTGTAAAACAAGCAATGCCAGATGCAATCATTAGTCCCCGTAATACAAAAGAAGTTTCTGAAATCGTAAAAATCTGTAATGAGCTATCTGTTCCTATTTATTCTCGCGGTACTGGTACAAACCTTAGTGGTGGCTGTACGCCAACTCAAGGCGGAATTGTCATGCTATTTAAACATATGAATAAAATTAAAGAACTTGATTTAGAAAATTTAACAATTACAGTTGAGCCTGGCGTAATCACAATGGATATTATTAAAGCCGTTGAAGCAGAAGGCTTATTCTATCCGCCAGATCCAGGTACGGTTAAAATTTCGACTATCGTTGGCAACATCGCAGAAAATGCAGGCGGTCTTCGTGGTTTAAAATATGGTGTTACTCGTGATTATGTTATTGGTTTAGAAGTTGTTTTAGCAAATGGTGATATTATCAAAACTGGCGGTAAGTTAGCTAAAGACGTAGCTGGTTATGATTTTACTCGTTTAATGGTTGGTTCTGAAGGAACTCTTGGAATTATTACTGAAGCGATTTTGAAATTAGTACCAAAACCAGAAACGAAAAAGACTGCTTTAGCGCTATATCAAGATGTTGAATCAGCGGCAAAAACAGTATCAAAAATTATCGCTGCTAAAATCATTCCTACAACTTTAGAGTTCATGGACAAAGCAACAATTGAAGTTGTTGAAGCTGCTACAAAAATCGGACTTCCTACTGATGTTGAAGCGGTTCTGCTAATCGAGCAAGATGGTCCAGCAGAGATCGTTGCACGTGATATGGAAAAAATCGCAGCAATTTGTAAGAGCGAAAATGCAACCTCTATCCAAGTTGCAAAGGATAACGCAGAAGCTGACCAGCTTGCAACGGCTCGTCGTACCGCTTTATCTGCTCTTGCTCGCTTAAAACCAACAACCATCCTAGAGGATGCAACAGTTCCAAGATCTGAAGTTGCAAACTTAGTTAAAGCAATCAATGAAATTGCGAAAAAATACAATGTTCAAATTTGTACATTCGGCCATGCAGGTGACGGAAACCTTCATCCAACTTGCCCAACCGATTCTCGTAATAAAGAAGAAATGCATCGTGTTGAGCAAGCATTTGCTGAAATTTTTGAAGCTGCAGTTAAGCTTGGTGGTACGATTTCCGGTGAACATGGAATCGGTACTGAAAAAGCACCTTACCTAGAATTAAAGTTAGGAAAAGAAGGCGTAGCTGCAATGAAATCAGTTAAAGATGCATTAGATCCAAACAATATCTTTAATCCTGGGAAAGTCTTCCTAGAAAATAACCGAAACCGTGTGGTGATCTCAAGATGACAACAGCAAAAGAACGGGAAATAATCCAACAATCATTCAAGGATAAGATGAATGAGGATGACCTCTATAACTGTGCGAGATGTGGATTCTGTTTACCTTCCTGTCCAACATATATTGAATCTGGATTTCAAGAGTCCCATTCTCCGCGTGGCCGTGTAGCTTTAATGAAAGCAGTAGTTGACGGTTTAATTGAACCGGATGAGGACTTCGAACATTCTATGAACCTTTGCCTAGGTTGCCGCGCTTGTGAGTCTGTTTGTCCATCAGGTGTTAACTATAGCCATTTACTTGAACAAGCTCGTGACTGTATCGCGCAAAATAAAAAATACTCAGCTCCAGTGAAAGTTGTTCGTAAAGTAGTATTCGACCATCTTTTCCCTAAGCAAAACAATATGAGAACATTGGTTAACCTTATTGGTTTTTATCAGCGCTCAGGTTTACAAACAGTTGCGCGCTCTGTTGGAGTGATGAAATTATTCCCTGATACGATTGCAACGATGGAACGTGTATTACCGAAAATTGCAACACGTAAAGAAATGTTAAGCCGTCCTAACGAGTTTTCAGCAATCGGTACAAAGAAAAAACGTGTGGCGTTTTTTACAGGTTGCTTAATGGATACAATGTTCTATGAAACCAATAAATCAACGATTGAATTATTGCAGCATGCCGGCTGTGAAATCGTTATTCCTGATGATCAAGCATGCTGTGGAGCTCTTCATGGTCACTACGGTGAAAAAGATAATTCAAAGGAAATGGCTCGTAAGAATATTAAAGCATTCGAAGATATGAATGTAGATTATATCATTACGAATGCCGGTGGTTGCGGTGCATTCTTAATCGAATACGATCACGTACTACATGATGATCCAGAATTTAAAGATCGCGCAAAAGATTTCGTTAATAAGTTAAAGGATGTTGGTGAGATTCTAGTTGCCCTTGATTTCCATAAAAGAGATCTACGCTTACCTTACCAGGTAATCACTTATCAAGATTCCTGTCACTTAAAGAACGTTATGAAAGCTTCTCAATATCCACGAATCTTGCTAAAAGCAATCAAGGGTGTTGACTATCACGAAATGGTTGAAGCAGATCGATGCTGTGGTTCAGCTGGTATTTATAATATTATTCAATCAGAAATGTCGATGAAATTCCTTGACTATAAGATGGACCGAGTTCGTGACACACAAGCAACAACAATCGCGACGTCTAATCCAGGCTGCTTATTACAAATGAAGCTTGGTATCGAAAGAGAAGGCTTAAGTAAAACTTCACGTGGCGTGCACATCGTCGATTTATTATTAGAAGCATTCGAATATGCTCAAAAAAACAAGAACTAATATAAATAACAAAAAACCTCCAATTCCAATCTGGAGGTTTTTTATTATTTTCTTCAACCATATATATAGTAGAAACTCGTTCATTATTAAAAAAGATTGTTAAAATTACCATACATCAATTCGCTATTCTCCCACAAACTACTCCTACAGAGATCTTCTCTCTGTACATTGTGTAAGGAGTGAGTAAAATGGCACGGAACAGTAATAAATTATTAGTTCCTGGAGTTGAACAGTTTTTAGATCAGGTAAAATACGAAATTGCTGAAGAGTTTGGAGTAACATTAGGTTCGGATACTGTTTCAAGAGCAAATGGTTCGGTTGGTGGCGAAATAACCAAACGTCTCGTTAAACAGGCTCAAGCGCAAATGTCCGGCAGAAACAATCAATAAAATATAGCTATGGAAAAAAGTCCGGTGGACAACCCGGACTTTTATCTTTGATTTCCCTTTTCTTTTTCTTGCTTTCCTTGATAGATATCTTGATTATTAACATTTTGATTTTGTTGGCGTTGCTGCTCTTTCCATGACGGTTCCTGATTTCGTTGTTGTTTTGGAGCTTGATTTGGTATTTGTTTATGATTGTTTTGTCTATTTTGCTGATTATCTGTATTGTTTCTTTCGGCATCTTGATTTCGTGGATTCTTCTGTTTGTTTTGACGATTATTTTTAGCCTCATCATTCGCTGGGCTCTGGTTATCCTTCTGATTCTTTTTCTCTTTATGCTGTTGGTTTTCATTCGTTAGTTGTTTCCCTTTTTGCCCTCTTGTCCCTTGAGTATTATCATTAGTTGGTTGTTTTTCTTTTGATTTTTTAGTTATCTCTTTTTCCTTTAGCTTTCCTATCGTTATACCTTGTTCCTTCGCTTTTTTCCGCTCAGATTTGGTTCCCTCGACATGTGTAACTGAAGATTTATGCTCTCGGACAACTGATTGAATCACAGTCATTTCCTGCTCAAGCTTTTTTTCTACCTTTTTGTTTGATGTATTATCAAGAAAAGTTGAACTCATAACAATTTCACCATCACCAACCTCTTGCTTCTCAATTTCAGTAATGATTTTTTCTGAAACATCTGAAAGGTTTTGGTCTTCCCAGTCGTCAATGGCTTTTACAACATTCTCTCCTTTATCGTTGTAAGGTATGACTCCAATAACTTCTAGCTCCTTGTTTACCTCTAATTCAATACTAGCTCCATCATCAATAGTCATATAAGCGTACACCTGGTTACTTTGATAAATTGGAATGAAGGTCGAAGCGCCGACCATAATGGCGAATGCAGCTGCCGCTAACGCTTTACCTTTAGCTGTACTGTACCATTTTATCGGATTGCGAGCCGACTCTTGGATGGGTACAAATTGAATCTCCTGACCAATTTGATAAGGATGTTCCATATTCCTAGAGCGCATAAATTGACCATCAGGGGTTAGTAAGGTTAAATATTTTTCATCAATTTCTAGGATTATACCCGTTTTCACACCTTTATCACCCCTTTTAGATAATCTTGTAAATAATAAAATTCTTCAGAGAGAATTATCGACATCGCTATAATATATTTACGATTTCGTTCAATTGTTTTGCGACTCGTTTGGGCGTATTTTTCCAATTCTTTAATTGGTAATCGTTTTTTCTCATATAGATAGTCAGTCAATTCAGGCTTTTCATGAATAAGTTTAGCAATCATGATTGCATTTAATCGTGCATCAGCATGCTTTGGTGCTTGTTCTATGATCTCTTGAAACGAGAGACCAAACGCTTGAAGCCGTGACTGAAATAGAAAAATCTCTTCTCTTCGCTTTTCTTCTTCTTGCTTTTGACGATGATAGTCAATAGAAAGCTCATTCTCAATTGACTTTCCAATAATATCATCATCCACCTGTGAATCTATTCCACCAGCATCGAAACGAAGACTATTTTCCTTTGTATTTTTACGAATATAATCAATCACTCGTCGCTTGATAATTACTTCTGCAAAACTTAACAGAGATTTTCCCTTTTCAGGGCTGAATTTTTCAATTGCTTCATTGAAGGCAATTAAACCGATACTAAATTCGTCATCCGTCTCATATATATATCGCTTACAAACAGCCGAAATGGTTTTGGCGATGAATGGTTTATAAGCATCGATTAACTCATTTTGTAGGGTCCGATCACCTTGTTGAATTAAGGCTACAGTTTCTTCTATAGTATTTTTTCTTTTTTTCTTTAAAAAAATTAATCCAAACAATGATCTCACCTCTCTGACCCCAACAATTATAACATATTGCACTTGTATTTGAATTTAGGGGATCAAAGATGGCAATAATTGATATTTTATATTTTCAAATAAAGAATTCCCATCTTGAAGCCTGTTTCTGGGGGTAGATCTGCTTCACATAATTATTTTTTCTAAACCTAGAAAAGAGAGCTTTATTCACTGTTGATTTTCAAACTTTAAAATAATCATTCTTAGAATAAAACCAACTAGGAGTCCAGGTATTAAAAACAGCATCGGTAAAAATACAGGACCCAAAAGTACATCAAATAATTTAAATTTTGGTGAAATCATTAGACCAACGGTAACAAAAAACGCGCCAAATACAAATGGTAAATATGATCTTTTTTCTGTCTCTGGCATCGCAAGCCGATATGCATCCCAAAGTGAAAACATATAAAAGCAAGGATAAAACATTAACCATTGGTAATTAGCACCGTGGATTGCCTTATCAAATTGACCTAGGAAGCTATACATGATGATTGTATTAAAATTGCCATACATATTGATGACCATTTCAGAAATGACAAAAAATAATCCTTTGATTACGTGTCCCATTAAAATTTGACTAAATCCCGGCAGTGCGATATTCCAAAGGACGGCCTCTAATTTTCCTACTTTAATTTTTGTACTCATATTATGTTAAATGTATGAATGCAAATTCAGTATTTGTAATATACAAGCAGCTACGGTTAATCCATTCCATCATTCTTAGTTACCTCCGACATTTTATATGGTTAGAATGTACAACTTTACAAAAGTTTATAAAGAAATATCCAGATGTTTTACAAAAATGAAAAAGCCTGCCACAACTTTTTTAGTCGCAGCAGGCATAATCATTTTTTTATTGATGAATATCCATGGGATTATATAATTTAATATCTGGATTCTTATCCTGGAACCATCTTAACGCAAATTCATTTTCAAATAAGAACACTTTATTTTCAAAGCGATCTAAACAAAGCAAGCTTCGCGAGCTTGATAGTTTATCATTGACGATTTCTTCATTCTCAATCCAACGAGCAACCTTAGAACCTAAGCGTTCCATAATAACTTCAGCATTATATTCGTTTTTCATGCGGTGTTCAAATACCTCAAACTGCAGTTGTCCTACTGCACCAAGTAAATAATCATCAGTAGCTAAAGTTTTAAATAATTGAATCGCACCTTCTTGAACAAGCTGCTGAATTCCTTTATGAAAGGATTTTTGCTTCATGACATTTTTCGCACTGACTCTTACATAAAGCTCTGGAGTAAATTGCGGCAAACGCTCATATTCAAAGTTTTGCTTTCCAGTTGTCAATGTATCACCAATTTGATACGTACCT
This sequence comes from Bacillus marasmi, assembly GCF_902168435.1. Lineage (GTDB taxonomy): Bacteria > Bacillota > Bacilli > Bacillales > Cytobacillaceae > Bacillus_BU > Bacillus_BU marasmi. Next base: position 34,552 of record NZ_LR656164.1, on the reverse strand, counting down.
GTATCGTAGAGTCCGATAATATCACCACTTACCGCTTCATTAACCGTACTTCTATCATCAGCCATAAATTGAGTTGATGACGATAGCTTTATTGGCTTTCCGGTACGGGCAAGATTTACAGACATTCCTCGTTCAAATTTACCTGAGCAAATTCTGAGAAACGCAATTCGATCACGGTGTGCTGGATTCATGTTCGCTTGAATTTTAAAAATAAAGCCTGAAAAATCCTCTGACAAAGGACTGATTTCTCCAATTGAGGATTGACGTGGCTGTGGTGCTGGTGCAAACTTTAAGTACGTTTCTAAAAAGGTTTGCACACCAAAATTGGTCAATGCACTACCGAAAAAGACCGGTGTTAATGTGCCGTCTTGAACTCGCTCTGCAGAGAAATCATTACCAGCTTCATTTAAGAGCATAATTTCTTCAAGTGTTTGATCATAAAGACCCGATTGTTTTAGTGAATGATCTCCATCTATTTCACCATCAACATTTAACGGAATGTATCGTTCTCCCTCATCCACACGGAATTGCTCAATTCGGTTATAATAACGATCGTAAATACCAAGGAATTCTTTGCCCATTCCGATTGGCCAGTTCATTGGATATGATTCAATTCCAAGAACTTCTTCAAGTTCAGCCAATAATTCTAGCGGCATTTTCCCCTGGCGGTCCAATTTATTAATAAATGTAAAAATCGGGATACCTCGCATCCGACAAACCTTGAATAATTTGATTGTTTGGTCCTCAATCCCCTTGGCCGAATCAATAATCATAACTGCGCTGTCAACAGCCATTAAGGTCCGGTACGTATCCTCACTGAAATCTTGGTGACCTGGAGTATCAAGGATATTTACACGAAATCCTAAATAATCAAATTGCATGACACTGGAGGTTACGGAAATTCCACGTTGCTTCTCAATTTCCATCCAGTCACTAGTGGCAAACTTTCCGGTCTTCTTTGCTTTTACTGTTCCTGCATCACGAATTGCCCCACCGAATAATAGTAATTTTTCAGTTAAAGTTGTTTTCCCGGCATCAGGGTGGGAAATAATTGCAAACGTACGCCGAGATGTTACTTCATCTTTAAATATGTTATTCATTGATAATTCCTCTCTTTGCTACCATCAAAATAAACCCTAATTTTAATCTTAACTTTCATCCTCAATGTTTGCAATGTTCCTTTTCGTTAATCATAAAGAAAACCCGCCCCATTATAGGACAGGTAGTTATTTTTTTACTTTAATGGAATCTCCAACCATCTGGATACTCCATAAGTCGTCATTTTTTCCTTATAAACTGGCTTGCAATCTTCTAATAAGCATAGTCGAAAAACTTCAAAGCCTTCTGTAGCCTTAATTTTTTCTTCTATTTCCCGCTGTGTCGATTGTTTCGTAAGTTCACGGTTTTTTTTAGGTGCCAATTCTATAACAACTCTACCGTTAGTAAGCTTTTCTTCGAAGTAAGCTCTCGAAAGGGCAAGCTTGTTAAAAATTCGGTTGACCTTCCATAGATTAATGCCATCAATTTTGTTCCAAAACATGCTATTCCTCCGTTTCAATCCACATTAATGACCAAAAAACTATAGTAAAAAATCACAAAACATTTTTTGTCGTCTAAATATTATTGTCGATTGAACAGTTTTTGTTATTACGTTCTTTATTTTAGTACAAAATAGCCAGAATGGAAACAGGTTGTTTTTCTCAATCACGAATTCCAAGTGCGATTTTTGCATAACGAGACATCTTTTCCTTGGACCATGGCGGACTCCAAACAATTTGGATGTCGATGCTCCGTAATCCTTCAATTTTGTCATTTAAATGAAACTTCGCATCACTAATGATTTGCCCTGCCATTGGGCAGCCCATAGATGTCATTGTCATTGCGATTTCTACATCTTTCTCTTCGTTGATCTTCACTTCATATACTAAACCAAGATTCACAATATCTATACCAAGCTCAGGATCCATTACTTCCTCAAGGACCTCATATACTTCTTGGACTAATTTCTCAGACATTCCCACATACCTCCTGCAGTTAAAAGTGTTGAATGATTTTTTCTACATTCATCTTACCTTGGATGTATAATGGAGGTAGTGATGATTATCACTATCAAAACAGTAGAAACATTTATCGCATACTTTTATGAAAAATGTCCAATACTGAACGCAAGTCACTGACAGGTATTTGACCAGGAGCAGACGCAGATTTACCCGCAGCAAAAGTACATGCGGAACCAAATAATTCGCCAGCTAAGCGGCTTATCACGCCTGTCCCCGCCATCGACATTGTAATAATAGGTCGGTCAGCAAATTGTGTTTTCATCGTATTCGTTGCATCTAATAGCGTTATTACATCAGCAACATTATTCGGCATAACAGCTATTTTGGGAATATCAGCCCCTAATACCTGCATTTTCCGAAGCCGATTAATAATTTCTTCCTTATCAGGAGTCTTGGAAAAATCATGATTGGACATAACGACAACAACTTGATTTTGTTTTGCCACTGCACTCACACTGTCTCTTACCTCGTCAGAATTAAACAGCTCCACATCGACCATATCTATGTATCCAGACTTTATCGCTTCAATATTTAATTCCGCATAAAAAGCATCACTTATTTCTTTATTGCCACCCTCACGATGACTTCTAAATGTAAATAGCAATGGTATCTCCATCAATAATCCTCTAAGCTGTTTTAACATTTCCATAACCGATTCTAATTCATCAACTTGATTGAATAAATCCACACGCCATTCTACGATATCTGGGAGTTGCTGCCTAACGTACTCTGCTTCCTCTAGCAAATGATTGGCTTCTCCACTAACGAGCGGAATGATGATTTTTGGTAATCCTTCCCCAACAACAATATCTCTAATTTTTAAAATACTCATTCTATCAACCTCTTTGTAAAAAATACAAAAAAACAACCCAATGTATTTTTTCAATAATCATACTAATTCTGCTTACCATTATACATGAGGGAAGCAAAGCCTTGGCATATTTTCATTAAAAAAACCCAAACCGTGAAAAGATTTGGGTCATGTCTATTTGTCAGTTTGATGAGTTCTATTTATCAAGTCATTACGATTGGCGGCATGTGGCGGTTTTTCCATCCAACCATTCTCGATAAAGATATTAGCACCCTCATTCACGTATAAACCTATTTCCGAGAGCATTCTCGTGAATAACAATCCTAAATCATGTCGACCATTAACTGACATGGAATTTCCGTAGGAGCGAATTCGCATCGAGAACATATCAATTTTATGAAACATCAACAACTTGTCTGAAAAGGTAAACTCTGTTGAAGTTGTCACCAAATCATCTATCAATGGCGGTGATGGCATATCTTCCTTATGAAGGATGTGAGCACATTCATCAATGTGTTTTGACGTAATCCCTTTACCATTTTGGAAATATTTTCTCACCTGATCACTTCGGGCAATCTGGGCAAAACCAATTAACAGTGCCTTACTTACTGCGTTATTTTCGATATTATCACAAAGATGTGCCACCTCAAGTGCATGTAAAGGTCTTTCTTTTCCAATAAATCCGCTCAAATAACTCTTTTTTTCAACATATTCAACCTTATCGTTAATAGGTATGACAGGGATTTTAAAAAGAAATCCCTTATCTAAGATTAAATCATTAACTTGATTTAACAAACGCACTGTAGAATCAATCACATTCGTGTAAAATTCGCGAACATCAAGGCGGGTCACCAATGGAATCGCAATAACATATAGCCCTAGACCAGCTTTACCAGTGTATTTTAAATAATTTAAGTAAAGCTCATCGGAAAATAACCTTGGTGCTTCTAAGTTTACATCATTTTCTGTGAATCCATCTGGAATTGGCCGATTATCATTTTTAAGAAATTCTTCAATCCTAACGATAAAATCTTCACACAGACTCAGCGAGTTTTCGAGCACTTTTCTTATATCAGTGTCATCGCAATTTTTCAGAAAATACTTCAGGATATATTTTGACATGCTATTGCCCATGTAGGTCGCCCAAAGCTTACCAACTTCTGCAGCAGTAAGTGGTTCTGTAAACACCATTTTGTTTGCTTTTCTAGCATTTATTTTTATAGGTTTAATTGTATCCATCGGAATTTTACCTCTCAATTATTTATAATTAGGATTGACCTTTTTAATAAAATCATTCAAAAAAAATGCCCTGCACCATTGGTACAAGACATTCTTCCTTACTCTTTTATTTTAGTCGTATCAAGCCATTCATTAAAATACCCAGTTGGAACATGAAAATAATCCTTCGTAAATCGAATAAATGCCGATGTGTCCACTTGTTGATACTGGAAATGTTGGTAATAATCAGCTAAATACTCAGTTAAGACAATTGAAAAATCCTTCTCTCTATATCGATATTTTTCCTCAATCATATTGAAAAGCTGAACTGCTGGTTGTCCTAAAATATAGCCCGGATGCTGGTTTTCCGGTAATGGCACATTGGAATATTGTCTTCCTAAACCAGCATTTTGAATCGCACTCATACGATTATAAGACACGCCCATTGCTTGGTACTTTCCTTGTCCTTCGTGTATATAATAATAAAGATTAGTCGCAAACTCACTAAAGCCTTCATCGAGCCAAGCTTCCTGATAAGAATCATTGGCAACAACACCGTAAAAATACTGGTGGGCAATCTCGTGGATTAACGTATTCTTAAATGACCCGTCACTATCATGATACGGATCCACCATTACAACACCGGGATACTCATGGGAATAGCCCTCGGCCAATAAAATATCGAGCTGTCGATGTGGATATTTTCCAATTCTTTCTTGAAAAAAGTTTAATGCCTCTTTTGCTATGATTATTGCATTCTCAGGGTTCTCATCATGGTCTTGTCTTGAAAATAAACGAATCTCTACGCCGTTACTGGTTGTTTTATACACTTTCATGTTTGGCTTTAAAATAGCGAGATAAAATTCACGAACACGGCTAATCTCTACCGTTCCCTCATTGCTTTTTATTTCTGCGTCCTTATCTGCTGAAGAAACAAGCTGATATCCGCTTGGCAGATTGTATTGAACGGTAAAGTCGGAAAAATCAGTGTGATAGCTTTTAAATCCTTCCTTATAATCTGCTTTATTCCAGCGACCATCTTGGAAGGTAGCAAGCATTGGGTACCATTGACCAAGATAATATGAACCTGACGCAGTAAAAAAGCCGTTACCTTCCTTAGAGACCGTAAAAGTGTACGTAATCTTTACGTTAACATCAACACCCTTATCCAACTTCTTTTCCAGCATGATTTTTAACAAATCATTTTCCAGTGAATAGTTAACTTCTTCACCATCAATCGTAATGCTCTTCATCTTAATTTCTGTATAGTCTGCTACTGACTCAAACGACTTCGCCTTCGATAAAGCATTTGGAATGAAATAAAAGACGAGTTCATTCCACTCTTTATTTGATTTATTTTTCACAGTAATATTTGCAGTTGACGAAAACGTCCCGGAGTTTAACATTTTCAGTTGAAGCTGATATTTCGCAAAACTTCCATTTTCAACTCCTTTTGCTTTACTGACAGTTCTTATTCCTTCTTCAGCCGCAAAAGTGGTATAAAGATAACTACTTGCACCCAATACTGACAAAACAAACAGGGAAACTAACAGTTTTTCACCAGTAAGCCTTAGACGTTTCTTGCTGCTATATTGTACCCTTACCGGAACAAATCTTGGCTCAAAGCCTGTTTTAATCCATGAGGTCCGCTGATAATTAGCCTGATAGCGATTCTTTAATCCATTAGCGAGAAGGCTAAACGATACGGTGATGATTAATAGCACAATCAGCGGAACAATTAAAATATGTGGTGTACCAAAGAGGTTTCCACGGGCCTGTCCGACCAATCCAGATATTTCTTTCGTAACTGATAAGTATATGAGTGGGTCGTATCTGACGATTGTTCCACCAATGAAGATATTCATCAAGGCTAATTGCCCCATAATCGTAATGACATAAACAATTTCTAAAACAAACATTACTAGTAGTGATTCTTTCATTTGCGGAAAGATGTGTTTCCAAATGATTCGATGTCGATTTGCCCCTAAGACGCGGGCAGCCTCTATAAACACTGACTTTTCAATTTCACGCGTTTTTTTCCTCACAGAAGAAACAATACTTGGTATGCTGATCATTGAGGTAATTAAGATGAAATAACCAATCAAAATGGATGGATGAATTTGATTACCAAAATTTATTGGTTTTAAAAAGAAATACAACACCAAAAATAATGGAACATAACTCCATGAGTTTTCAATCGACTCAAGCCATCCAGGTGTCTTTTTCCAAGTACCAATATAAATCCCTATCACGGTCCCCATCGACATTTTAATAATGGTAATCACTAACGAAATAAAGATAGTATGACGAATACCAAAAAGAATCATCGTCAATAGGTCATAACCCCATTTATCAGTCCCAAATGGATATTCCTTCGACTCAAACGGCTCTAACGGTGGAGCTATAACCTGTCCATCTGAATAATGCGTTTCGAGAATTTCAGTTAATGTATACGGTGCGAGTGTAGGTCCGAGTATTGATAGGACAACTAGTAGGGTCACGAGAATAATTCCAACATAAAAAGAATAATTTATCCGCCACAGCTTATTCATAAATAAACCCTCGTTTAAACAAATAAAGACCAATCCTAACTGATAAGTAAACAACAAAGGAAATAATCAACATCGCAAACAAACCAATTGCAATAGGCTGAAGCTCTTTACTAAGAAAAATAAATTTTGTAATTCCTGAAACATTTAATAAATATTCAATGATAAATAAATTTCCTATCGCTAATGAGATCACTTTTGTCAGCTCAGCTAGAATAAATGGCTCAATATTTTTGTACACGTGTTGAAAATTAATATAATTTATTCGCATTCCCTTCGCCACTGCTGTTCGCACATAGTCCTCACCACTGATTTGATAATACTTCACGGCAATTAATTTATATAAATATAATGTAGGGGCAATCGCCACAAGCACAATCGGGAACCATAAATTTAATGCTCCCCCGTCTGATCGTAACGAAATAATTCGTATACCAGTAATTTTATAAACCTTAACAGCTAATATGAGCGATAATATGATGATAATAAAATCGGGTATTGCTGCTAGTCCATTTAACAGAGTATTGAAAAGGCGAATCAGTTTAAACCTGCTTAAAAATATCCCAAGCACTAGACTTATAAAGACGCCTAGATTGACACCCGATAGGATAATCAGCAAGCTTGTTGTAAAATGACCACCAATATCTTCAGCAATTTGCCTTTGTTGTGATCCAACCTGATATGTACCAAGGCTTCCACTACTTATTTCCTCAATAAAATCACCATATGCAGTTGGTAGTGAACTCCAATTCCAATGTAAACTTTTTTCAGCTGGATTAATACCAACAATAGTCGGAAGTGCTGCTAAGAATAATATTAAGATAAAAATAAAAAACACTTGTTGGATAGCCTTAAGCATCATCTTCCCCCTTTCAGTGTTAGAAAAGAATATTAATCTGGGTAACGACAAAGTTTTCGTTATATAAATATAATTTTTAACCTATTTCCATTTTCCTTTTAACTAATAGGTGAGTCAACTATTTTCTATATATTTCGAAAACATTTAATTATTCATAACAAAAAAACAGTGACAAAGTGGAATTTTCCACAAGTCACTGCTTTCCAAACTAATATTCAGTTATTATCCGATAATTACTTTTTCTTTTGGATAATGGAATTGCTCAATTACGGTGTTACCGCGGATGAGAAATAGGAAAGAGAATATGCCAATTCTTCCGATAAACATCAATGCGACAAGAATAAACTTTGCACTAGCACCTAAGTATGGAGTAATCCCTAAAGAAAAACCAGTTGTTCCAAATGCGGAAGAGACCTCAAAAATAATTTCCGTAAGACTATTTGTTGGCTCTAAATAGCTAATCATTACAACCGAAATACACCAAATTATCAATGCTGTGGATACAACAATAAATGCTTTATGTATATCTTTTGGATCTACCTCGCGCCCGAAAATTTTTATCGAATCCTTTCCCCTTGCATAAAAGAAGATGCTTAATACCATGATGGCAAAGGTGGTTGTTCGTATCCCTCCACCAACGCTGCTTGGTGATGCTCCAATAAACATCATTCCACTCAATAAAAGAATCGTTGGACGAGATAAATCTGCCATATCCATCGTTGCGAGTCCGGCACTTCTTGTAGATACCGACTGGAAGAGTGCATAAAAAAAGGATTCATGCCATGATTTATCTGAGAAAAAGTGACTATGCTCAAATAGGAGAATCAGAATAGTACCTAAACCTACAAGTAAAAAGAAGGTGGTCGAGGTTAATTTAGTAAAAAGTGTAAACCGATATGGGATTGGACCTTTATGGAGACAAAAATCCTTTATTTCAACTAAGACTGGAAAACCAATTGCGCCAAGGATGATCAATATCATGTTAATAGCTTGGACAAAGTAATCATTTGCAAAGGGTATTAACGACGTCCCTGTTATATCAAAGCCTGCATTAGTTGTGGCACTGACTGAGGCAAATAGCCCTTGAATAAAGGCCTGCTGCCACGAATCAAAATACTTCAAGAAATGCACACCTAAAATGACTGCCCCTAGAACTTCAATGGATATTATAATACCTAATATCTGCCTCATTAATCGGACCAAACCGGCAAATGTCGACTGATTTTGGTCAATCATAATTAATTGTCTATCCTTCAAACCAATCTTCTTCCCAAATACTATCCAAACAAATGTCCCCAGCGTCATGATTCCAATTCCGCCAAGCTGAAGAATGAATACAAGAATGAAATAACCTGTTGAATTAAATGTGTCCGCTGTTGATACCACGGTTAAGCCCGTCACACTAATCGCGCTAACAGCTGTAAATAGTGCATCAACAAATGACAATTTAACCCCAGGTTGATGTGCTATAGGGAGACTCAGCAAAATGGTTGAGATGATTATAGCTGCCAAATAAAATAAAACGATTAACTGGACAGATGTTAATCGGTTTTTTTCTACTCTTTTTTTTGCCACCACTTCACGACCTTCATGTATGATAGGCATAGTATACCAAATTTCATTTTAATAAGGTATCTGTTTCCACATTTTGTTTGATGTGCAGTAATGAAAAAAAGCCTTTCAGTATGATGACTGAAAGACTCATTAAAAAACTTATTATGTATGGATTATAGTAATCCGCCTAGAAGTGCGCCAACAAGACCTACAACTGGAGTTAAATCAAGAAGTGCTGCTAAAGATAATCCTAATGCTAACATTCATTTCACCTCCATCTTTATTTAGAAAGAACTATAGTAATGCGCCTAAAAGTGCACCCACAAGACCTACAACTGGAGTTAAATCAAGAACTGCTGCTAAAGATAGTCCTAATGCTAACATTTGTTTCACCTCCGAGCTCATATTACAAATGAATCTGGTTGATTTTACTCTTCCTAAAACCATTTCGATTTGTTATATACATCATATTCCTAATCATTTTTTCAAAACATCGTATTTTCCGACAATTATAGAGGTAATTTTCGTATTCTTTTTGCGTGATTCCGCAATAAACGCAAAAAAAAAATCTTTGTATCTAGCTTTGCAAACAGACTTAAACGTAAATTAAGCCCTTTTGTGCTCCCTTCATAATCGCACCTACCCTAGAATCCACGTCTAGCTTTTGAAAAATAGAGGTTATATGGTATTCAACCGTTCGTTTACTCATATTTAATTGCTTGGCAATTTCATGGTTCTTTTTCTCTTGAGAAATTAATTGGAGAATTTCTATTTCAGTCATCGATAATTGATGATGATTTTGCTTAAATATTTTCCGATTAGACAGCAATATATTACCTAAATAGCTTTGCTTGACTGCATTAATCAGCATTTTAAACGGCTCTTCCTTAAGAACAACAGCGTGAACGCCTATTTTATATAAGATTCTTGTAAGTTCCTCACATGCATAGCTAGCAAATATGACTATTTTTATTTTGTCTTTATACTTATCACTTATCTCCTCAGCTAAATCTATTCCATTGATATTCGTTAAGTATGGTTCCATTACAATGACATCCGGCCTTGTCTCATTAATCAAATCGATCGCTTTCCTCCCATCTGTAACCGTACCGACCACCTTAATCCCCATCTCTTCATTTTTGAAAAAATGTGAAATGGCCTCCGTCGTAAAGGGATGATTATCAATTATCACAACATTAATTGGGTCTTCCATAATTGCCTCCTTACCATGGAAATAAACAGCATTTTGGAAACGCTTACTTATCAACCGAGGTAATTGTTACCAATTTCGCCATCAAATGTTCATTTTAAAATAGAATGATTCGATATAATAGTGATAAACATCACTAACTATGTCCGAATATCATTATACACTTAATTATTTGCTAATTGTTATATATTTCTAGTTTTTTCAAATATTAACAAATTTGTAAAATTTAATTTATTTTCTTGGTGATTTTCAAAAAAGCTCTTGATATTATTCTTTTTTATTATCCGGAATGTTCATTATTACGCATTGTTTATAAGTGTTTCGTAGTGTTTATCATAATGGGAAAAACTAGGCAAAGAATGTTTAGAAATTATTGCCACATTTGTAGAATTTGAGAGTAAAATAGAAGTAGAGGCACATCATGATTACATTCTATTTTCCTAGATTAACTCAAATTATTATTTTACTAGAGAAATGGAGGCAATCCGATGTTATCAAATGAGGCAAATCTCCAAAGGGAATATACGTACTTTTTAAAGGACCACCTACCTGAAGGCTTTATCTACGATGAGAATCGAGAAATTCCAACAGTCATCGTCCCGGTTGGAAATTCAGCAGAAATAGCTAAAGTGGTCGAGGCGGAGCTCCGCTTACAGGGATATTCAGAGGCTATGGTCGCAGTAGAACCCATCATTATCAACGATCGTGAAGAAATCCACTTAAGCTTTGATTTGTTGTATTTTACCGAACTGCAGGCTAAAAGCTGTTTGTTGTTAGTTGCTCGCACTATATATACTTTTGGAAGCGGTTCCGATACAAAGGAAGAAACTTCGATTTTTTCATTTTTTAAATCAAAAAAGAAAAGCCCTAAACACGACGTCGATAAATTTAAGGATGATATTACAAAGGAAGATGTTATTAAAGCGGTTCGTAAATTTTCTGACAACCTCCCAGATGGAACATACCGCACAATCCTCGTAAACGAAGACTACAGCATTGATTTTTCCCAATTACTTAGATACCTTCCTAGAAAACCTACACAAAAATTTTTTATGTCTAAGGAAACCTATGAGATTTTCGAGGAACATGAGGCCCATATCCCTCCATTAATGGATAAGGTCCAAAAAGCAGTTGATGCCTATGTACGTGAGAAAAAAGAATACCCGCTACTGCCTTACGATCATTTGCGTCGCGTTAATGGCTACTTACTAGTGCAGGAGCATTTATTAGAAGAAGTGCCACAGATAGATTTTTATATTACAAATTATGATGGTCTCGTAACCCATGTGAAGCCGAAGAAATAATAGTGGTGGTGAAATAACTCCATAAATGGAAAATAGCCCGGGCATAATAGTATTCCCGGGCTTAGCGTTATTTCAGCTTTACTGTAGTGTCGACAATCTCATATTGTTGGTTTGCAACATTTGAAAGATTGTCAAGGTAGACAAAAAGGCACCCTTCATCAATTGAGGAAGGATGCCTTTGGATATTGTTCCTTTTATTTTGCACGTGCTACAGATACTTCAGGTGATGTTACTTTATCATAAAAGTTTACGAATTCGTCACGCTCAGGGCTGTTACGGTAAGCCATAGCCACACGTGGATGTTCGTTTAATACACCAGAAATCATGTAAGGAATGATGTAGCCCCACTCCCATTTTTCGCGCATTTCTAGCATATGTTTTTCAATAACACCTAGTACTGGTTTTAGCTCATAGCTTGTTTTTGGTATGTAGCTTACAAGAAGCTCGGTGTTACAGTTCCCAGCAGCACGTCCCATTCCATAAACAGATGCATCAAGGAATTCTACGCCATTTTTCATTGCAGAAATGGTATTAGCAAATGCAAGCTGCATGTTGTTATGAGTATGAACTCCAAGACGCTTGTTTGGAAGCATTTCGCGGAATTTCTTTACTTGATGAGCGATATCCTGAGGATCTAAGCTACCAAAAGAGTCAACGATGTAAACAACATCAACTGGGCTTTCTTTAATCATTTCGAACGCATCAATAAGCTGACGTTCTGGTGCACTGGAAAGCGCCATAATATTAAGGGTAGTCTCATAGCCTAAATCATGGAACATTTGCACGAGCTCTAACCCCTTGTCCACTTCACGAATGTAGCAAGCTACACGAATCATATCTAGTACACTTTGCTCTCTTGGAAGAATGTCTTCTGGGTCTACACGACCAATATCAACTAGTGCTGAAAGCTTCGTTTTCTTTTTTACCGGAATTACTTCTTTAAGGAAATCATCATCGAGGAATCTCCAAGGATTGGGCTCAGTAGCATTAAGGAGTTTCGCAGAATTTTTGTAACCAATTTCCATATATTCTACACCAGCTTCATTTAAGCCGTTGTATAAGTCTTGTACAAACTCAATACTGAAATCCCAGTTATTAACTAAACCACCATCGCGAATGGTACAGTCTAATATTTTTGTTTTATTTTCCATAAACCTTTTCCCCCTTTTTTACCATCATATCAGATTTTTTGACATTGTACGTCGTGGATACCTTCCATTTTACAAATTTTCTTACAAAAAGAAAAGCTGTCGACTATGACAGCTTTAAATATTTTAAAAAATAACTCTTTTTGAATAGAGATAATTTTGCTTCCAGTAAGGATTTTGTAGGACATTTTTTGTGATGGTTACTCCTTTTGAAGTAGATGCGTGTATCATGCTTCCATCCCCCATATAGATCCCAACATGACCGACACGTCCATCAGAGTATAAATCCTTTTGCGTAAAGAACATTAAGTCTCCAGCTTCCAACTGTGAAACAGTAGTCCCACGGCTAGCTTGATCTCTAGAAACGCGAGGAAGTGTAATGCCGTTTTTTCCAAAAACAAGTTGAGTATAAGAAGAACAGTCAAAATATTTTGGAGCCTCTGCTAGAGTTGCACCAAATTTATATGCTGCACCAATATAAAGTTTTGCCTGATTTAAAACTTTTTGTCTCTGAGTGGCAACCGTCATATGATTGGTATTTTTAACCGGCTTATGCTCCTTCGCAGGCTCCATTTCTTTCGCCTGATCACGAGGTGGAATCACAAATTCTTGACCATCCTTCACAATATCTGAAGTTAGTTTATTGGCAGCTTTTAACTCAGGTATGGTGACGTGATGGAGTCGAGAAATATTGTATAAACTATCGCCGGTATGAGCGATGTACTTTTGTGCAGGTTTTTGAACTTGAATGGAGCCATTGCTTGGCTGAAAAGTAATATATGCGTTAAACAGCGCGCCGCCTCCATGCAGAGATACGTAAGCCGTCTTATGTATCCAACGTGGCGGTTTTATGTTTACGTACTCATTCCCTTTCTTCGCTTTCGTTCCGCCCATCGTCGTTCTAATAATGGTAGAACCATCAGTGATTTGATAGGTTAATGTCTTTTCTTCAAATTTTATATAGTTGTATCCTAAAGCTTTTGCAAGTGGAATTAATGGTAAATAATAAACTCCATCAATTTTAATCGGATTAATACCATTCACGGCTTTACCATTAACCGCAAGTTTTGCAGTCGGTACCTGTTGAACCTGTGCATTAGCCTCATGTGTTCCAGTGACGGAAAGACCGATCATAAACAGAACGATTAGTGTATGGCGGAAAATTTTTCTTAGATGCTTTTGATTATGCAAGGTAATCTTCTCCTCCTTTTTAATTGAAAACAATCATGAATAGCATTTGTTAACAACCATTTTTTATGCAAGAAGGAGGTATTACCTATTGCTGATTGTAGGTTTTATGTAAAGATGTATTCGACCTCATCTTTTTTCTTAATGATGAGCAAATCATGATTTTCCAAAAACCATTCATCCTGATCACTGAAATAAAAAGTGATTCCTTCCACCTCGTCTTTAATAGCAACATTTCCCTCCTTTCCTAGAGAAATTGCTAAATAATAATCACGATGAGCCGTCGGGATTCCACCGTATATTTTTACAACAAACTGAACATAATCCCCCTTTTTAAGATTCATCTCAGAGATATACCACTCGGCAGCTTCTTGACTCACTTCCAACTTTTTCATTCGGAACACCTCTTTCATTTGGAAAAATGAATACGTTTTATTGATTCGATTTAATATTCCCATAAAAGCTGTTGTGGCATTCAAAAACGGCATCAATCATTCACAACATCTTGATTTTGAAATAATGAACAGAGGTTCTTTAAGGTGTGGAGTCTTGCGGTAATGAAGAAAAGCTCACTTTCATTGTAATGTACATACTCATCAATAATGTCGATGCCCTTTACAAACTGACCAACTAGATAATAGGTATATTTTTCATCCCATTCAAAGCGATTTATACGGTGGAGTTCATCTGCTAAAATTTGAAACTTAAATTCCTCAATATAGAGCTTGATTTGATATAGCTTATCTCGATTAATATCCAAGGTATTTCGCAGCCTCTCAAGCCTTGGAACATACCGAATAAATTCCTGTATATTATCAGCAAGTAGGTTTGCTTTTTGCATTTGCGCATTCATTTTATCTCTCCTCTTCTTCTTGTTAAGAAGAGTGTATGTTAGGTAAAAAAATTCTAATACATTACCAAAAATCAACAAAAACAGGCTACAATAAAGAGGATAAGCATTCGGAAAGGATAGTGACGCATTTATGGAAAAAATCATGTTTATTGAAACAGGGATGGGCATCGACGTACATGGTCAAAACATCACAAAGGCGGCAGTACGCGCGATCAAAAATGCAATTCATTTTAATTCTATGCCAGGCATCCGTTCAGTCCTGCCAGGAAACAGCCTCGAGAATATGAAGGTCAATGTAAAGCTTGCGGTTCCCTGTGAAAAGGAAAACCTTAATATCGAAACAGTAAAAGCAGCCTTACCCTACGGTCAAGTGACTGTTGAAGTAATGGATGGCGGGATGCTAACAACAAGCGGAATTGTCATCGAGGAAAAGGGTGACAAAAACGACTTAATGTACATTGTCGTTGCCTCAGTGGAAGTTGGATACTAATAAATAATAAAGACAGGTACCTCACACAAGTGGAGATACCTGTCCTTTTTAGATTATTAAGCGTTATTTGCAGTTCTTGCAGCAATTGCATAATCTTCCTTAAGTTTTTCAACTACTTCTGCAACTGTTTCAATTCTTTTTATCGCTCCGACCCCTTGTCCAGCTGACCAAATATCCTTCCATGGCTTTGGACCGTTTTCGCTTTTATAATTTGACCAGTCGAATGAATCCTTTTTGATTAAATTTTGCGGATTTAGACCAGCTCTCTCAATACTTGGCAAAAGGTAATTTGCCCCAATTCCACTAAAAGCATCGGTGTAAAGCACATCTTCCATCGTAGATTCAACCAGCATTTGACGGTAAGCATCACTAGCCAAGCTCTCCTCGACTGCAATGAATCTCGTTCCCATATATACTAAATCTGCCCCAAGCAGCTGAGCTGCCGCAATATCTTGTCCATTAGAAATCCCACCAGAAAGAATTGTAATCCCATTCCAAAATTCCTTTACCGCGCTAATAAAAGCAAATGGATTTAATGATCCAGCGTGTCCGCCAGCACCGGTACATACAAGAATTAACCCATCTGTACCTTTTTCAGCAGCCTTCTTTGCGTGAACTAGATTGACGACATCCGAAAAGACGAGTCCGCCATAACTATGTACGATTTCAACCACCTGACTTGGATCACCAAGAGATGTGATGACAATGGGAGGCTGGTACTTTTCAATAAATTTAATATCTTGCTGATATCGTTTGTTTGTTCGATGAACTACTAGATTCACTGCCCATGGTGCAATTTTCCGATGTGGCTCTAAACGCTTTGCTTCATCAAGCGCACTTGTTATTCGAGACATCCAAGCCTCTAAATCCGCTTCGGTTCGGGCGTTTGCCAATGGGAAGGAGCCAATAATACCAGCCTTACAGCCTGCGATGACCATTTCCGGACTAGAAACTAGGAACATCGGAGCACTAATAACCGGAAGTTCCAATTGAGTTGATATGGTTGATGGAATTTTATCTGACAAGATTTCTCCTCCTTTTACAAGTAAGATGTATCCCTTTAATTATAATTGAATTTTCTGTCAATTTAAACGAACTAGTTATTTCCAATTTAACTGTTAATTTTACAAAATCCGCTTTTAATTGCTAAGATATTTATGGATAATAACAGATTTAGAAATGGTATGTTGAAAAGGAAGAAGGTAACAGGATGGCGGAAATCTACTTAGATAATAGCGCAACAACAAAACCATATCTGGAAGTAACAACTAAAATCGTAAAAATACTAACGGAGGTTTATGGAAACCCGTCGTCCTACCATCGTCTTGGTCAAGAGAGCCGAAGCATGATTGAGCTTGCGCGACAGTTGATTGCAAAATCTCTCTCTGTTAAAAATGATGAAATATATTTCACCTCAGGCGGAACTGAATCTGACAACCTGGCCATCAAAGGAGCTTGCCTCGCGAATTCGAAGCGTGGCAACCGCATCGTCACTACTGTTGCCGAACACCCGGCAGTTATTAAGACGATTCGCGATTTAAAACGGCAAGGCTGGGAGGTTGAGTATGTTTCTGCTCCACGTGGTGAGCTTGACCTAGAGGAATTAGATGCTGCCATTAACGAACGAACAGTGCTAGTCAGTGCAATGCTCGTCAATAATGAGCTAGGATGTATTTTTCCAATTGAAAAAATAAAGCAGATCATTGCTCGAAAAAATTCTCCTGCTCTCCTGCATTGTGATGCAGTACAAGGATATGGAAAAATGGATTTCACAGCTGCAAGTATTGGCGCTGACTTAATCAGCATAAGTGCACATAAAATTCACGGACCAAAGGGCATTGGTGCGCTTTACGTAAGAAACGGTGTAAATATGTTCTCGCTTAATCTTGGCGGTGGTCAGGAAAACGGTTTGCGTTCCGGGACGGAGAGCACACCTTTAATAGCTGGTTTTGGCGAGGCAGTACGGTTGACGTTCGAAAATCGATTTGAAGACCAACTTCATATGTTGAAGCTTCGGGATTATTGCATTAAGGCTTTGTTGGCAGGAATTCCGGATGTGGTCATTAATTCGAGCAAATTTGGTGCACCGCATATTGTCAATTTTTCATTGCCTGGAATACCTAATCGAGAAGTTGTTGAGTACCTTAGCACGAGGGATATTTTCATTTCAAGTGCGGCGGCCTGCAAAGGGAATCGATCGCGTGGTCCATCGATGCTAGAATCACTTGGTTTAACTCGTGAGCTAGCTGATAGCGCTTTGCGGGTCAGCTTTTCATATATGAATAGTATTCAAGAGGTAGATTTGTTGGTGGAAGCTTTGGTTGATTTTTGTCAGGGAAAATAGAGGTGGCACCCAGTAATTGGAGTTTTGTTATTCTGACCATCTAATTGAAGGTTTCACGAAATAGAGTAATGATTAGTTGCTATTCACACCATCTAACTGAAGATTTTACGATATAGAGTAATGATTAGATGCTATTCACACCATCTAGATGACAATTTCACGATATAGAGTAATGATTAGATGCTATTCACACCATCTAGCTGAAGATTTTACGGTTTAGAGTAATGATTAGACCCTATTCACACCATCTAACTGAAGATTTTACGATATAGAGTAATGATTAGATGCTATTCTCACCATCTAGATGACAATTTCACGATATAGAGTAATGATTAGACCCTATTCACACCATCTAGCTGAAGATTTTACGATATAGAGTAACGTTTAGTTGCTTTTCACACCATCTAGCTGAAGTTTTTACGATATAGAGTAACGATTAGTTACTATTCACACCATCTAGATGAAGATTTTACGATATAGAGTAACGATTAGACCCTATTCACACCATCTAGCTGAAGATTTTACGATATAGAGTAACGATTAGACCCTATTCACACCATCTGGACAATAGTTAAAGAATATGAAACGGCACCTTTCCACAAAAATTGGAAGATGCCGTTTCTGGAACTTCATTTACAAATTTTCAATTGCTTAGTTAACTCTCCGTCCCTCTTCTTGCCAGTATTTTTCGCGGAGATTACGTTTTAGGATTTTTCCGGCACCGCTTTTTGGAAGCTCACTTACAAATTCAACTGATTTGGGAACTTTATAGTTTGCAAGCTTTTGTCTGCAGAAAGAAATAATTTCTTCTACAGAGAGACTGTTTGATTTTTTCAAAGCAACGACAGCCCTAATCGACTCACCCCATTTTTCATCCGGGATACCGACCACTGCACACTCCAATACTTCAGGTAGCTGACTGATTATTTGTTCCACTTCCACAGAATAAACGTTTTCACCACCAGTAATAATCATATCCTTTGCCCTATCGACACAATAAAAATAGTAATCCTTGTCCCGATAGCCCAAATCACCCGTGTAATACCAGCCATCGCGGAGGGCATTTGCCGTTTCCTCTGGCAGATTCCAATAGCCCTTCATAATATTTGGACCCTTGGCAACGAATTGTCCGACCTCTCCAACCGCAGCTTCCGTGCCGTCAGGAGTGACCACCTTCATTTCAACTCCTGGAACAGGACGTCCAGCTGCTGCTAGTCGCTTAATTTTCACTTCACTACCATCGAGGATATGATCCTTCCCATGCAGAAGGGTTAGAATTGGTGCCGCCTCCGTCATACCGTACGCTTGCCAAAATTGAACATTTTCAAGTTTTTCCAAGCCTTTTTGGAGGACGCTCACAGACATAGGTGATGCCCCATAAATGATGGTCCTCAACGAATTAGTATGTGGTTTATCAAATTCTGGCATATTGAGGAGAAGGTTAATCATGGTTGGGACAAGCAGAGATGAAGTCACCTTTGTTGCTTTTATAACCTCCAATACTCCTTGTGGGGTAAACGAGCGTACGAAGGTATGAGTTGCACCTAATAATGTGATGGAGAAAGTTGCTGCCCCATCTGCCAAGTGAAACATCGGTGCTGCATGAAGGTAAATATCATCTTCCTTAAGAACGCTATAATATAACATACTATGATAAGCGTTATTCACAATATTTTTATGAGTCAGCATAACACCTTTAGAGCGACCGGTTGTTCCGCCTGTATAATACAGACCGGCTACATCCTCTTCATTAATTTCTCCAAATGATAGCTTATGATCAGGCTGCTCGTTCAGCAGCTCTTCATAGTGAAGAAAGCCTTCTTGAACCTTCATACTCCAGTTTGCTTCATCCTCCACTAAAATCACATGGCGCAAGCCTTTCACTTTTTGTTTAATCTCAGATAAATGCGTTATAAATTCAGGATGAATGTACAAAACTTCGACTTCGGCATCATTTAATATAAAGGAGATTTCATCCGCACTTAATCTTGTATTTAACGGAACGATGATTCCACCTAAAGCCGTTGTTCCATACATGATTTCCAAATAACGATATTCATTTAGCAAGAGGGCAGCAACACGGTCCCCCTTTTTCACACCAAGACGAGCAAGCGAGTTCTTTAATTTTGCTGTTCTTGAAGCAAATTGAGAATACGTAAAGCTTTTGTCTCCATCAATCATTGCTACTTTTTCCGGAAAAGTACGTGCTGCATGAAGAAGCCCCTTTGGAATTAACATAAAATCTCCCCCTTATTCATTTAAATGATCCATCTTTTAAAATAATTAAGTGTACATTCCTCCATTTATATTTAGCACTTGGCCGTTTACATAATTTGATAAAGGCGAAGCGAGATAAAAAATCCCTCCTGCTGCCTCGGCAATCGTACCCGCCCGCTTTTGTGGAATCGATTGCTCAAACATTTTCCTCACCTTTTCGGGAATCCCTACTGCTACACCATCAACCGATTCACCTTTTTCCTTCGATTGAGTCAATCGTGTATCAATCATTCCAAAAGCAACGGCATTACAATTGACATTGAAGCCGGCCCATTCCTTGGCCACTGTTTTCGTTAAACCAATTAATCCAGCCTTTGCAGAGGCATAGTTCGCTTGTCCAACATTCCCCATCACTCCAGCAACAGATGAAACGTTTACGATTTTGCGATAATTGACTCGACCAGCCTCAATATCCGCCTTACCCGCATCACGAATGTATGGAGCGGCTTCACGGATCAATCGAAATGGTGCAATCAAATGTATATCAAGCATTTTTTGAAATTGCTCGTCGGTCATTTTATGAATGAGGCTATCCCAGGTGAAACCAGCATTATTGACTAAAATATCAATTTTTCCAAAAGCGGAAATAGTTTCGTTGATGATCTTTTGTGGGAATTCAACTGCGGTCACATCGCCCACTACCGTAATCGCATCTCCACCTTTTTCTTTGATGGCTTGCAAGGTCTCCTCAGCTACATCGTGATCTTTATCAGAAATGACGACCTTTGCACCATGCTCAACCATCATTTCAGCAAGTGCCCGTCCCACACCACGTCCAGATCCAGTGATGATGGCTACTTGATTGTTTAATAGTTTCACAACATCCCCTCATTTCGTTTCGTTATTTGACAACCTTAGCAACTTCAAATTGTCCCGATAGCTTTATTTGGTCAGCACTTTTTACAGTAAGCTCGCCTAACCATCTAGATTCACCATCACGCTCTATTTCATCTGTAATTTGACCAGTTACTGTCAGCTTTTCACCAGGATGCGTCATATTGACAAAACGAACCTTGAAGTCTCTTAAATCGGCGCGAGGAAACCATTGCGTCAGTGCTTGACCGGCAAACCCCATCACTAGCATCCCATGCGAAATTACGTCACCTAGGCCTGCTTGCTTTGCGACAGGGACAACAGTATGAATGGGATTAAAATCACCTGATGCCCCCGCATAACGGACTAATTGACTATGGGTAATGGCTGGTTTTTCTAACGATTGTAATATTTTCATTATTTCGCTCCTTTTTTAAAAAGATTGATAGTTTTAAGGTCTTTCAATAATGAGGGATTTTGAAATCAACACTAATTTATCATCCTGATTTTTGTATTCTGTTTCTATCGTAAAGAAATTCATTTTTCTTTTTTCAGTCACTTCTGTCACTTTACTAGTACAGGAGATTGTATCACCTGCGCAAATATCACCTAAATATGTGTATTGCATTTCTCCATGAAGGACCTTTAATGGGTTGACTTCAAGTGTCTCCATCAATTGCTCAAAATTTGGACCCGCCCACATATCAATGACAGTTGCGAAGGTTGGGGTAATCGGTATATCCCTAAATCCAGCTGCTCTTGCCGCCTCGACGTTATGATAAATGTTATTGTCATCACCAATTGCTTGTGCGAACTCCTTAATTTTCCCCCGCTCAACGCTAAAGCTATAGGGTGCAAATTCGAGTCCAAGTTTACTAGATAGGTTGTTTAGCATGATTATTCACTCCTTAGATTTTTTTGGTTCGTGATCCATTAGCTTCAATGGAGCAAGGCTATAGTTTGATTTTTCAGGAAAGTAATTAGCCCTTTTGATAAACCGTAACGACACATGCTCCACCCAGACCTAAGTTGTGTTGCAAGGCCGTCCTTGCCCCTTCCACTTGGCGGCTCCCCGCATCGCCACGTAAATGCCAGACGAGCTCAGTCGCTTGCGCCAAACCGGTTGCCCCAAGCGGGTGACCTTTGGACATTAATCCTCCAGAAGGATTGATTACATACTTTCCACCATACGTGTTGTCCTGATTATTAATCAAGGTCTCGGCTTCCCCTTCACCACATAGTCCCAATCCTTCATATGTGATGACCTCATTTGGAGTAAAGCAATCATGAAGCTCTATGACATCAATTTCTTCAGGTCCGAAGCCAGCCATGTCATACGCTTGTTTTGCAGCTCTCTCCGTCATACCATAACCAACTAAGTGGAGGTAATCCTCGTGGCTATCTGGTTGATCCGTTGCCATTGCTTGGGCAATAATTTTTACGGTTTTGTTGATGTTATGCTTTTTGGCAAAACGATCACTGCAAACAATGACAGCCGCAGCACCACAGGTTGGTGGGCAAGCCATCAATCTTGTCAGCCCAGGATATACTGTTGGTGCGTTCATGACATCGGCCAAATCCATCTCATTTGTAAACAAAGAATACGGATTATGAACAGCATGTTTTCTAGACTTTACTGCGACCTTGCCGAAAATATCATGATTCGCTCCTGATTTTTCTAGATATTCTAATCCCGCAGCCCCAAATACCTTCAAGGCAATAGGACCTTCTGGTAATTTTCCATCCAATTGCAAAAAGCGGTCATTGATCCACTGGAATGGCGAGGTGCGATCTACCCAATTCTCGCCTAACGCCCCTGGCTTCATTTCTTCAAATCCAAACGCTAGCACACAATCCGCTTCCCCTGATTCCACTGCTTGTCTTGCTAAAAATAAAGCAGTAGAGCCCGACGAACAGTTGTTGTTAACATTAATAATTGGTATTCCCGTCATGCCCACCTTATAGAGCGCGGTTTGTCCACAGGTCGAATCGCCATAAACATAACTGGCATAGGCTTGTTCAATAGCAGTATATGGAATTCCCGCATCTTTTAAGGCTCCATTGATGGCATTTGCAGCCATGATTTCGTAAGGCTCGTTTTTACCTGGTTTTTCAAATTTAACCATGTTAACCCCAATGACGTTTGCATGATTTGGCATGATTCATCCTCCTTGGCATTTGATTTTTTTGGATAGAACTTTTATACAGACACTTTTGACTCGTTTGTGCTGTGTTTTGGCCTTATGAATGCTTCATACGGACATTTTGGAATGGTTCGCGCTGAGTTTTGGACTTATGAGTTCATTCCCACGAATTTCACACCATGTTTTGAACTCATAACCCCTTCATGAGTTCACTTCCTCAAATTTCTCACCTTGTTTTGATCTCATAGACCCTTCATGAGTTCACTTCCTCGATTTTCTCACCTTGTTTTGCACTCATAGACCCTCCATGAGTTCACTTCCACAAATTTCTCGCCTTGTTTTGAACTCATAACACCTTCATGAGTTCATTTCCTCGATTTTCTCACCTTGTTATGAACTCATAGACCCTCCATGAGTTCACTTCCTCGATTTTCTCACCTTGTTTTGAACTCATAGACCCTCCATGAGTTCACTTCCACAAAATTCTCGCCTTGTTTTGAACTCATAACACCTTCATGAGTTCACTTCCTCGATTTTCTCACTACCTTTTGAACTCATAGACCCTTCATGAGTTCACTTCCCTGAATTTCTTACCACCATTTGAACTCATAGACCCTCCATGAGTTCACTTCCTCGAGTTTCTTACCTTGTTTTGAACTCATAGACCCTTCATGAGTTCACTTCCTCGAATTTCTCACTACCTTTTGAACTCATAGACCCTTCATGAGTTCATTTCCTCGATTTTCTCACCTTGTTTTGAACTCATAGACCCTTCATGAGTTCATTTCCCTGAATTTCTTACCACCATTTAAACTCATAGACTCTTCATGAGTTCACTTCCTCAAATTTCTCACCATGTTTTGAACTCATGGCGACAAGTACGCTCACCCATTTTTCCAGCCAATCATCATTCTATGAGCGTCTCTCTTAAACTATCACTACGAATTTACTTTCCTAGCACATCTTTACTGATAATTTCCTTCATGATTTCTGATGTTCCGCCATATATTCGCTGAACTCTAGCATCCACATAAATACGTGAAATCGGATACTCCTCCATATACCCATATCCACCAAAAAGCTGCAAACAGCCATCGACGACCCGGCCTTGCGCTTCAGTTGTCGATAATTTAGCGATGCTTGCATCGGCAGCACTCAGTTCATTATTCGCTAACTGCGCTAAACATTGATTGGTGAAGGCACGATTGATTTTTGCCTCGGTTGTCATTTCAGCCATTTTATGGCGAATCACTTGAAGCTTACTAAGCGCTTTGCCAAAGGCCTCTCGTTCATGGAGATATTTAATTGTGATTTCCAATGCCCCTTCCATTGCTGCACATGCTCCAACCGCAAGAGTCATCCGCTCCCGAGGCAATTCCTTCATTAACGATATAAATCCACCGTCAACCTCTCCAAGAATTTGGCTAGGGGGGACAACTACACTATCGAAAAATAACTCGGAAGTGTCGGCAGAATGGAGACCACTTTTGTTTAAATTTTTCCCTTTCATAAATCCTTCAGTATTTGCTTCAATAATAAACAGAGTCGTTCCTTTAGAAGCTGAAACAGCCATATTTGTTTTGGCTGCAACAACAGCAAAATCTAAATGCTGACCATTCGTAATAAAGGTTTTCGAACCATTGATGATATAGTCACCAGTATCAGGATTCTTTTTTGCCGTTGTTTTGATTCCCTGCAAATCACTTCCTGCTCCAGGCTCAGTCATGGCGATAGCCCCTATGGATTCTCCCGAAGCCATTTTCGGTAAATAGCGAATTTTTTGAGCCTCTGTACCAGAATTAAGAATGTAGTGAGCTACAATATTGGAGTGCACAGCAATATTTGTTGCGATCGAATTGTAGCCAAGCTTGCTAAACACTTCTATGACACAGGCGGAAAACGGCAATGTTGCTCCTAATCCACCATATTGCTCAGGAATATCTACACAAAGGAAACCGGCACTCCCAAGCTTTTTCCACAACACTTTTGGGAGTATCCCATCCTGTTCCCACTGGTTGTAAAATGGTTCAATTTCCTTTTTCGCAAAGGTTTCTAGCGATTTCTTAAACAATGTAATCTCTTCTTCAATGGCTAAATGATGATAATTCAACGACTCCTCCCCCTTTTATGCAATTGCCCTAATACAATGCAAGTACTGTGCCATTTATTTTGTCTATGAAAATAAAGCGATTTAGCTGAAAATATGTTAAGATTAATTTACAGAATATTGTAAACTGTCTGAATTATTTACAACTGTTGTTAACGCCTCAAAAACTCTTGACGACAATGCGTTTGAAAGGAAGTGGATCAATTTGCTCGTATCAGAAGCGATGACAACAAAGTTTATGTGCTGTAGCAAAAATCAAACCATCAAAGAAACACTCACCATGTTTACGCAAACAACCTCCAACATCCTTCCAGTCGTAGATAGTGCCAATAAATTAATAGGTATCATTACAAAAAATAAACTTTTTAAGATACTAGCTGAAATGCCTTCCTTTGAAACGACAATAGAACGATACTTTCACCCTAATCCAATTTATATCCATCCTAATGATGAAATAGTAGAAACGCGTCGCCTGCTATTAAAACATAATATTGGACATGCGCCGGTTGTTAATCGCGAATTGCAGCCAGTTGGCTTAATTTCTACTCAACAATTACTGAGCTCCTATAATATTTTTTTTAATTGGAAACAAGAACTCCGCTCTGTTATTGAACTTGCCTATGATGCGATTATTCTAGTAAACAACAAATCGGAAATCACAATGGTCAATAAAGGTTTTACTAATCTTTTTGGTGTTTCCAGTGAAGAAGTATTGAATCAGTCTTGCACGAAATTATTTCCAAATCTCGATATCGAACATGTAGTTAAAAGTGGTGTGAGCATTCGCAATACTCCCCAGCTAATTAACGGGCAGCAATCACTCATTTCTATTTTTCCAATTAAAGAAAAAGAAGAAACGATTGGCGCAATTTGCAAGGTGACCTATCGTGGATTAACGCACCTACATGAGGCGTTGACAAAGGTGAAAAAACTCGAAAAACAGTTATCAGATTATCAAAATAAATTTAATGAAATGAAAGGAACGAAATACACATTATTTGATATTGCCGGGGAATCTGCAGCTATTAAAAAAGTAAAGCATGAAGCTACGTTAGCATCGAGAAGCATGTCCACCGTGTTGATTACGGGCGAAAGCGGAACCGGAAAAGAATTATTTGCACAAGGTATACATGCTGCATCCGGACAAATGGGACCATTTATTCAAGTCAATTGCGCCGCTATTCCGGCAGAATTGCTAGAATCAGAGTTTTTTGGCTATAGTGATGGGGCGTTTACCGGTGCCAAAAAAGGTGGAATGAAAGGGAAATTTGAGCTTGCCCAAAACGGGACGATTTTTCTTGATGAAATCGGCGAAATGTCGCTCTCGCTCCAAGCAAAACTGTTACGCGTGCTACAGGAACGGGAATTCCAGCCAATAGGAAGCGCAAAGACTGTTCATATAAACTCAAAAGTTATTGCCGCCACCAATCAAAATATTGAAAAAATGGTAGAAGACGGTAGATTTAGGGAAGATTTGTATTATCGATTAAACATCATTCGCCTAAATATTCCTCCATTACGCGAAAGATTAGAGGACCTGCCAGAGATCATCCAAGCAATCATTGACCGTCTAAAACAGAGCGGTTTTTACATCAAGGGAGTAACCCATTCCGCTTTGACAAAAATGCTGAGACATTCATGGCCAGGTAATGTGCGGGAGCTGCAAAATG
The DNA here is from genome assembly GCF_902168435.1 of Bacillus marasmi. GTDB lineage: Bacteria > Bacillota > Bacilli > Bacillales > Cytobacillaceae > Bacillus_BU > Bacillus_BU marasmi. The sequence goes on along the minus strand of NZ_LR656164.1, from coordinate 7,953 downwards.
TACTTGAAAGAGCTGCGAATCTAAAAACTGGTGACTATATTGAGGAAGAGGATATTCCTACCTTTAAAGGAGCCACCAAAGACCTAAACACAACCGGATTGCCCCTAAAAGCAACCGATTCTTCTGCAAAATCCTATAAAGAAAGACTTTATTCCAACGAAAAGGAAATGATCATCTCAGCATTAAAAGAAGCTAACGGAAACAAGACAAAGGCCAGCCACCTCCTCGGAATCAGCAGACCCTGGCTTTATGCAAAAATCAAGAAATATAAGCTATGAAGGAAAGCCATGATGAAAAACAGACTCCTTCTTAACTTAAAGGAGTCTGTTTTTATCACTTATCCCTCAACTAATTTCCTAATGTAGGAATCTTTCGTTGTTTACCACCATCACTAATTAACAGTTCTACTTCTATCTTCCTGATAGAATCTTTGTTTATTGGAATCCTCCCATGTGACTCTATATCTTTCCAAACCGAATAATGATCCTTATAGAGCACATTTGATAGACGGTAAACATCTACGCCATTCTCTAGTCCTTTTGTGTAAGTATCGATGATTTCTTGTTTTATCACCTTTTTAGCCTTGGAACTGATTTGCCCAACAGAAATATTTTCTTCCAGTTTCGATAAAGAGGCCTTTAATTTTAATTTAATATCGAATTGGACACGACCATTAGTAATAATTGGTTCGACCTTAACCTTCCGTTTACTTACCATCAGTCCAATCGTCACCTTGTCTTTTATTTTCAAGCTTAAACCAGAACGCTCAAATTTCTTCTGCATCCATCGATAACCATTGGCATCGTCATTCAATATCGTACCTTTATAGGAATTGTTATCAATAACTGCAATCCCTTTAATATAGCCAATTTTTCGTTTTTTTTCATCACCCTTCCATGTAGAATCGTTAGTCCCCGCCATTGGAATAACCATTTCATGTGGTGGTTCATAATTTGAAATGATGACCTCCCTCAAGTCCGGTGTTTGAATATAAGAATACTGACTAAAAGCTGCATCGGGGTCACTTAAACGTGACAAGTAGGTTGACATATTGATGGGTGGGTCGACATTCATGATTTTTGATAATGGCTCATCTGTACAGTAAATCCACATCTGATAATGTGTTTCAAAATAACGATCGATAATATCGGTTGCATCTTTTAGGCCATTATGATGAATTGCTGATTTTGTTAAAAATATATAAGTGAGATGTCCCCAATGAATTCGCCTTTGCGTTGATTTATATAAATTGTAGATTGCATCTTCGACGGAATACCCGGCCTCATGTCCAATTTGCGTATGAATTTGTTCGCCGGTACCTGCTCCGGATTCTGATTTGGCCAATAAGCTGAGATTCATCAATTGAAGATATACTATATACTTTCCATCTTTATAGTCAATTCCCAAACCTTGTGCGTACGCCATTCGATCAGGCTCGTTAGAATCCCAACAACCAGTGAGTTGAACTACTAGTGAAATCATGATGGCAAGTGCTATCCTTCTTCTAGTTTTATTTCTTATTATGAGCACCATCCTTTCTCGTCACATCTTTCAAATTTAAATCCTCTGGTCTGCTCTTCATTTCGGAGCCAGGTAATCTGAAAAAGGTTTTTAAGAAGGTCCCCTTATTAAATTCATTCAGCCCATCTAAATAAGAGACACCAAAAACTTGAATGGTTCCTAAATAACTCAACAGTAAGTAAAAGGAAATTAACACACCGAAAAAGCCCATGATGGATGCCATTATAATAGTAATAAACCGGATAACAGAAATCGTACCAATTAGAGATTGATCGATTAAAGTAAAGGTTGAAACGGTTGACAAGGCAATAATTACTAACATGGAAGGACTCGTTAATCCAGACCGAATTGCAGCATCTCCAATAATTAGCCCTCCTACAACACTCAATATTTGCCCAATTGCCATCGGTAATCGAACGCCAGCTTCTCGAAATAAATCAAACAAAAGCAACATTCCAAAGGCTTCTAAAGGTGCAGGGAAAGGAACACCCCGCCTTGTTTCAACAATCGTCGCTAATAATGTTAAAGGCAATTGATCTTGATGAAAGGTAGTTAGCGCAATCCATATTCCTGGCAAAACGGTCGAAACAACTAAACCAGACACTCGCAAAAATCGTTCAAGCGAGGCAAAAATATATGAGATTTCGCGATCTTCACTACTTTTAAATAAAAGATGAAAATTTATTGGCGTGATATATGCTGTCGCCACTCCATCGATTAATATGACAAACCTTCCACTGACAAGATTCTGAACCGCAAAATCTGGTTTTCCAGTATACTTATGCCTTGGAAATATCCCATAAGGATTGTCATTTATTAATTCCTCTAATTGAGTTCCACTAGTGAGACTATCCACAGAAATACCATTAAGCTTATTAGTAATCTGAGTTAATGTATCTTGATTAACAATATCGTCCATATAAAGGAGTAAAACTTTCGTCTGTGACCTTTCGCCAATGGAAAATTCATCGAAGACGAGCGAAGTCGTTCTAAGGCGCTTTCTAATCAATGAAATATTCACATTAATATCTTCGATAAAATCATCGCGAGGTCCAAGAATGGTTGATTCAGCCTTTGTATCTTCTGGCGATCGCTGCGGTCGTTTCGAAATGTCTGCAGTAATAAGTGTTCCGGGCAGGCCGAAATCGATAAGTAATTTCCCTGCAAAAACATCCGAAATTGCATCTACTTTATTATCAATCGTAGCCAGTGAAGGCAAATTAAGATTTTCAAGAATCCTTTCTTCTGAAGGTTCCTCATTTAGATTAGTAAAATATTTTTCAATTAATCGAGGAATCGTGTTAAATAGTAAGTCTGTATTTACTAAACCCGCACAATAGATTAATACGACTTGATGTCCATTGAACTTAAATAGGGACTGTTGAACATCGGAATTTTTTTCAAAGACTTTCTTTAGCAGCTTCGCACTTAAAGGTTCTTCATCTGAACTACTAACAGTCTTAGGCTGCGGTGGTGCACTGTTTTTTTCGTTATTTTTCCCAAACAAACCTTTAAGCCTCATGATTTATCCTCCTATCTTTTCTGGCTGCAATTGTGATGACTAGGAATAATAAACATGAAAATCCTAGCAAAAAGTAAGCTGTGTAAGGCAATAGCACGTAAAATAGAATCTTAGAATACAAAAAGTCACTCAATGGATAGAGGGTAAGTACTTCAACTATGATAAAAACTGCATAATAATAATATTTACTGTATTTGTTGTTATTTATGGATAATAGTTCTCTAATTAAGAAAAACACAAAGCTAATCCGAATATATGCCCCAGTAAGCCATTGATAAATAACGAAGAAGAAAATATGTTCAATAAAATGTCCAATCGATACAAGCTCCCACTCTTCATAGGCCGGAAACCGCAGCTTCTCCGCTTCACCTTGGCTAAACTCAATAATGGCCCCTATTAACGGACCAATTGTTAAACTTGTTAATAATATTGCTGTGATGGCGAATTGCTTATAGCTGAATTTTTCTTTTATCTTATCTTGGATTAACAGCAGCAAAAACAGCTCCGAAAATCCAGATAACGGAAAAATACTCCCTTTAAATATGGGTTCATAGCCGTGTTCAAACATCGGCTTTAATAAAGAGTAATCTTTATATTGCATATTAACGATGGCCACAAAAAAACCAAGTATAACAACGAAGAACAATAAAAATTGATTCGTAATACAGATAGATTTAAGATTTGTGTTTGCCATTAGAAAGCAAACAAGCCCTAATGAAAACGCAGTTACAATTCTCGGAGTCTCGGGAAGTAAGGAAATATTCACCCAAGTAACTGTTTCGCGTAATGCTGCCACCGCCATTAGCATGAGGCTAAAAACAAGCATCGCAATCAAAGTGTAGACAATCCATTTATTACTTCGACTCAATAACCACTGAAATATATTTTCCCTATTTGTCTTTTTATGGATAGCCAAAATAATCAAAATCCAAATTAGCGTAATCAAAAGTGCCAGTATCACACTCAACCAAGAATCCTTTTTGGCAGTTTGAATTAACGGAGGAATCGCAAAAACATGATTTTTTAACCCTACGGCAGTAATGATGAGAAGAATAATTTGGAAAATCGAAATTTGATAGGAATTGTTAATCCTTCCTCAACTCCCCCTAGTTTTTTATTTTTCTTATTTTTCACAGTAAAGGTATTAATATTCTCTACTTCCAAATATTTGAGAAATTTGCACGGAAGATTAAAGTAATCAATTCTAATTACTTCCTTTTTGTTTAAAAATATGATAATGTTGGATGAATCTCAAAAAGTTTGCCTAAGGAAACTTTTTTATTTAGGTGCATGTTATCACCTAAATTTAAACTGTTGGCGCGAAATTAAAATGTTGAACACGTGCAACATTTGTTAGCTCATGCATATGTTATACAAATACCAAATTGGCTTAAAAAAATGGAATACCATTTAGAATTAATTCATGAATGTGAGGGGAAAAAGGTGGATAATGTCTTATTTGCATTATGGTTAACCCTTTTAGCAGGTCTAGCCACTGGCATTGGAAGTGTTTTAGCTTTTTTCACATCCCATACCAATACAAAATTCCTATCTTTGGCACTAGGGTTTTCTGCTGGAGTGATGATTTACGTATCAATGATTGAAATTTTCTTCAAGGCAAAGGTAGCACTTGTAGCCGATTTAGGGGAAGTACCCGGAAATTGGGTAACAGTGATTAGCTTTTTTGGGGGAATGCTTCTGATTGCATTAATCGATAAATTCATCCCAAAACAAGGAAATCCGCATGAGGTGAAAAAGATAGAGGAAATGAATGCACCATTAAATGGAAATAACGCTAGTAGTCCAGACCTTTTGAAAATGGGAACCTTTACAGCGCTAGCCATTGGCATTCACAATTTTCCGGAAGGCATCGCCACTTTTGCGTCAGCAATTCAAGATCCAGGCCTCGGAATAGCGATTGCGTTTGCAATCGCCATCCACAATATTCCAGAGGGAATTGCCGTATCTGTTCCGGTTTATTTTGCAACGAAAAGTAAGAAAAAAGCATTTAAGTTGTCATTCTTGTCAGGCTTATCAGAACCGATTGGTGCCTTACTAGCATATTTGGTGTTGATGCCATTCTTAACTGACACTTTGTTCGGTATTATTTTTGCCGGTGTTGCAGGGATTATGGTGTTCATCTCCCTAGATGAGTTATTACCAGCTGCCAAGAAATACGATGAAGCCCACACTTCCATCTACGGCTTGGTCGGCGGCATGGCCGTCATGGCTTTAAGCTTATTACTATTCATTTAATTGATGAGATTTTTATGGTGAAGCTTAGCTGCCCAAATCAAATGATATGGGCAGCTTTTTAATGAAATAATTTATCGTTTTTAGATGATATCCAATTTATTACTTCCAAAGTTCACCCGAAGGAAATATGCTTGTTCCTCTTTAAAAACTTGATTATGAACGATAACAGAGTTGTATCCATGATAAACACCAAATAAATAGACAGATGGAAAAAATAATAGCCATTGATAATTAACTAATTGTGGAATATTTTCAACCTGACCAATAAACGTATAGATAATTATTGTGGGTAAATGCGTATTTAGTGAAATGATAAAAGCCCAACTTGTTAAGATGAAACCAAACAAAAGCTTATGGCAATATACGTGCCCCAAACCTGTAAATGCGCATGACCAAGCTAAGCCCACCCACGGATTCCTTTTATCAAGGAAGTTCATATCTATGGATCGAATTACATCATGTTCAAAATGACGGACGTTTTGTTTTGATTCCAGCCACTCAAGTTTGTTTACTTCCACCGCTAGCCGATAGCTGTCCCAAATCGAATATACCCAAATCGATGCATATACTAAAGCATAATCATAGTTGATAACTTCATGAACTTTGTCCCATTGCAAATTAAATGTATAAAATAGTGCAAGATTAATTTTCCCAAAAAAATTCATTAGGATTTCTCCGGTTAAAAATATGGCCCCTTTTAAATACATCCCCATCGACATATGTCCAAATCCAGGTAACGCAGCAGACCACCAAGCTGCAACCAAAGGGTTATTTCTGTATAAGTGATTAACACCCCATATACCCATATACATTTTTGAAAATCTCGGTTTCGTTATTTGGACCTTCAGCGGTTTATTCAATGATACTACTCCTTTTTAGTATTATAATTTCCAATTAATTGGAAATAATGTACTTACCAATAATCTTTCTGAAAGGCTAAATCATGCATATTATCGCTGGATATCAAAGCTCCAAATTTTTGGAAATGGCAATTCAAGAAATTAAAGATTCTGGTATTAATGAAGAGAGAATTGTCACGATCGAAATGAAAAATAATGAACGTAATGCACAGGTATTGGATACCATCATGTATTCAGATGGATTTAGCATCCTCGATGGAATGGCTGTTTGGTCTGTTGTCGGGGCACTTTTTGGAATTATTTGGGGTGCTAATCTCATAATCGGTCCAATCGCTACTGGTCTATTTGGTTTTTTTCTTGGTGCATCTTTGGGATTTGTCATTGATAAATCATTTAGGAGAAAAAAACGAGGAAATGAAAGGTATAAAAACTATATTGATTTTTTGATTATCATAAAATGCATTAATAAAGAGCAATTCCAAAAAACTGCTTCAATCTTTCAAAAATACCATGCAGTCTCAATCGGCTATCACTCTCCGAATGCTTCGAGGGAATCTATATAAATATGAGGGTATGGTATTTCATTTAATTGGAAACATTTATTAGGAGGAAAAAGTTGTATGAGGTGAAAAAGCACATGATTACAAAGAGACATTTTTGGTTTAACCTTTCAATCATATTAATCCCTTGGCTCTCACTGATATTTATCGGAAAAAGACATGTAAAACGCTATTCTGTCTCTGGAGTTTTTATTGTAATATTTGAGATTCTAAACCATTTATATGGTCATAAGCGGAATTGGTGGAAGTTTTACGATAAGCGTAAGTCATTTATGAAAGATGAACTTCCCTTTAGCGTGGGTCCTTACATGCCTATATCGATGTGGATCCTAAAATATTCATACGGAAACTTCAAAAAGTTTGTATTTCTAAATGTGATTGCAGATGGACTGTTTGCATTTCTTTTCATTGATATTCTAAAAAAACTGAAAATCATCAGTCTAAATCGGATTAATCATTGGCAATTCTTCATCTACCTGCACTATAAGGCCTACCTACTATACGGAGTACAAAACCTGTACGAAAAAATGAAATAAGTGCCTAGTATAGTAAATAGGTCAAATAAATAGAAAAAGGCCACCGTTTTCATTGTAAAATGGAAGAACCTATCACAGAACTTCCAATATTACTACCCTTCCAAGGAGATGAAAACGATGGCATATTCAATATTTAACCACATACAAGGTAAAAAAGGAAGTCGATGGGCAGAGTTTGTAAGAGAGACAGGGACGGAGAATCTAATGTTAGTGGCAATCGATGCCGCAAAGTATACACAAAAAGCAATGATTTGTACTTTTTATGGAGACATATTAGTAAAACCATTTGAATTTGATGCGTCCATGACAGGTTTCGAATATCTTAATAAGATTATTCGGTCCGAAAAGGCGAAAAATGGACTTAAAGAAGTAGTGGTGGGAATTGAAACCACTGGACATTATTACGAGGATCTTGTTAGACGATGCCATTCTGATGGCTATCATGTGAGGACTTTGAATGCAGCGACAACTGCCCAGGAAAGACAAGCTCTATTAAACTGGTCGAAAACCGATAATTTAGATTTAATGGCGATTGTTCAATCTATGATTCATGGGCGGGGGACATCGAATAAATTAGCTTCTGGTAATGTTCTTACTTTACAAAAGCTAACACGTGCCCGTCGTGAATTAGTAGAGGAACGAACAGAGACACAAAATTTGATTCGGATGCATATGGACCATATCTTTAGGGAATTCCA
>NZ_LR656207.1 GCF_902168435.1 Bacillus marasmi | reverse complement strand
GGTGACAGCGTATAATGGTAAATAAGTCAACCACCCTTTTTCTTTAAAAAAGACCGATTTTAAGTAAAACCCCCATTTTCCATTTTTAGGAAGGTTCAACCATCACAGAAATTATTTTAGAGCTCCTCTAGAACGTGAAGGGACCTTGCGTTTCATCCTACAGGGATACCGCCTAGCGAATATAAACTAAGATTTTCACGTATTATTCGTATTTGTAGGACAAGATCCATAACGCTGTCACACGAGGTCTATAAGCCTCAGGCACGAGATACAATGTAATCTAACGTCCTAGAGGAGCTCTAAGTTATCCAAAAACTAAGATACTAAAGAATATAAATAACTGATACTAATCTTCTAAATTAAGCTGATAGACAAACATTTGAAGAGACATGGATTTCATAAAAACGTTTTACATTGGCGGCACGAAGTTTCTTACTTATTTCCTTTACTAAGACATAGTTCTCTTGATTTGTGCGGTATAGGGTATGGTTTCGAATCATGGAAAAGGCTAAACGAATCATTCGGTTTCCTAAAGCTATATAAGCTTGACCTGGGAGTTTCCCTCGTTCTTTAAAGGCAACATATCTCTGCTTCATTTCGGGGTTATTAGCGGCTAGGGATCTACCTACTTGGTAGGCAATATTACGGAATGTCCTCCTACCTTGTTTAGAAATACAGTGGTAAGAAGGCTTTTTTCCACCTGATTGTTTCACAATAGGATTTGTCCCTGCCATTTTGATTAATTGCCCCGCATGCTCGAAGTCCGAGATATCACCCATTTCGGCGAATAATTCAGCTCCCGTTACCACTCCTATCCCTGGAACACTTAGAATCACTGCTCCTTCCATACCGACAAACAAATCTTCAATCTTACGCTCTAAAACATCAATTTGATTATTCAATAATTCAAAACGATCTAGCTTTTGAGTTAAGAGGAAAATATCCCCTTCTAACAACTGTTTTGGCTGAGATATGGAGTTTTTAGCATAGTCTAATAGAATTTGAATGGTACTGTCTCGTAATTTTAGGTTTTCTCGAATTGAAAGTTCACGTAAACCCTTTTCCCCGAGTGTTAGGATATCGCTTGGATGCGGATAGTGCCTCATCAAATATAGTGCAGACTTTCCAAACAATTTACTTAACGGTCCAACATGTTCACGCTTTCCATTTACCCAAACGGACTTCCCCTGGAATTCCCTAAAGATATGGTCCATATGCATCCGAATCAAATTTTGTGTCTCTGTTCGTTCCTCTACTAATTCACGACGGGCACGTGTTAGCTTTTGTAAAGTAAGAACATTACCAGAAGCTAATT
>NZ_LR656185.1 GCF_902168435.1 Bacillus marasmi | reverse complement strand
GTCAAAACATTAAAGAGAATCGTTGTGGTTGTGAGGTGAACAATCCACAAGGCAGTTGTTGTTTAGGAAACGTAACAGCCTTTATCAAAGGTTTAACATAAATAACTTTTATTCCGTAAACGGGCGCGTTTCGCTAAGAAAATACGTCTGTTTTCATTTAATGGCGCTTTTCTCGAGTGAAATTGCGCTCTTTCTATATGTTTAGGGCCAGATTATTAAACAAAGTGTTTAAAGAAAATTGATATGAGTAGAGAGCGTGTGAAGGTTTATACTTATACTCGTGGAGCAGTTAAGTGAAATGAAAACGACTGAATTACTACAATATATAGTAGTTCCATACTGCGATATATTATGGTTTTTTTGGTTACTTTTGTAAATCGGCGCGTGCGGGTTTCAGTGGAAAGGAATGAAGATGGAGCTTCTACCGATCTCGACGTACTTGCGAATTTTGATTAAGGAAGAAGCTTATTAGATTTGATACATTTTAAGCATGATAATGAGGATTGCTTCAGCTTAAAGAAGATATCTTTACCGGATACTCAATTCATTCGAGTATGAAACAATGTGGTAATTAATGTTATTAAATTATTTTTTATTTCGTAAATGAAACTTAAGTATGCGTTAATTCATAAAGGATTGACGCTCTTTTTATGTTATTAATGAGATCTACAAGCGTCAGTGAAAAAACTAAAATTCATATTCAAATATTCATTTGACCATTTTAATAATTAAACTTATACTAATAATCAAATAGATATTTGAATAAGGAGTGGGTTACCAGTTGAAGCATGATGATGTGTGTGAAATAACCTGTGTCGATGACATAAAAGTTAAACGGGTAAAGGAAGTAATTAACTCAAAAAATACTTTGGCTGTTTCTCAAATATTTAAGGTGTTATCCGATGACACAAGAATAAAAATTGCCTTAGCATTAAGTGAAGAAGATGAATTATGTGTATGTGATGTAGCTAATATTGTTGGAGCCACTACGGCAACTGCTTCCCATCATTTAAGACTATTACGCAACCTTGGATTAGCGAAATATCGTAAAGAAGGCAAATTAGTTTATTATTCTTTAGATGATGATCACGTAAGACAGTTAATTCAGATTGCCTTTACACATCAAATGGAGGTGAAAGTTCATGAGTGACGTTCTAGAGCAATCAATGAATAAAAATGTTTACCGTGTTCAAGGCTTTTCTTGAGCGAGCTGTGCAAAAAAGTTCGAAACGAACGTAAAACACCTGGATGGTGTTTCTAATGCAAGTGTTAATTTTGGTGCGTCGAAACTTACTGTTTATGGGGAAACAACAATAGAAGAACTTGAAAAAGCAGGGGCATTTGAAAATTTAAAAGTGATTCCTGAAAAACAACGATTTGAAGAAACAAAAGAACCGTTTTTGAAGAAACATGCAACTGTGATCGTCTCGTTCGTCTTTCTACTAATGGGATGGTTATCTGGACAATTGAATGGTGAAGAAAGTATTTCTTCTATATTAGCTTATGGAATGTCTATTCTAATTGGTGGATATAGGCTTTTTAGTGCAGGATTAATGAATTTAGTCCGTTTCCAATTCGATATGAAAACCTTAATGACCATTGCGGTTATTGGTGCAGCATTTATTGGGGAATGGGGTGAAGGAGCCACTGTTGTTATTTTGTTTGCAATAAGTGAAGCTCTGGAATCTTACTCAATGGATAAAGCACGTAAATCGATTCAATCATTAATGGATATTGCTCCGAAAGATGCCTTAATTCGACGTGGAAAACAAGAAATGATGATTCCAGTTGAAGATATTCAAATTGGCGATATTATGATTGTGAAGCCTGGACAAAAATTAGCTATGGATGGAATTGTAGTTAAGGGCACATCTACGATAAATCAGGCTGCCATTACAGGGGAAAGTGTGCCTGTAGCAAAAACGATTTATGATGAAGTATTTGCAGGAACGTTGAATGAAGAAGGATTACTTGAAGTAAAAGTAACAAAACTGGCAGAAGATACCACAATAGCAAAAATCATTCATCTTGTTGAAGAGGCACAAGCTGAGCGTGCACCTTCACAGGCGTTTGTCGATAAATTTGCGAAATACTATACTCCTGCAATCATTGTTTTAGCGTTTTTTATCGCAATAATCCCACCTCTATTATTTGGAGGCGATTGGAGCGAATGGATTTATCAAGGATTAGCCGTATTAGTTGTCGGTTGTCCTTGCGCCCTTGTTGTTTCGACACCAGTGGCGGTTGTTAATGCGGTTGGGGACGCAGCAAGAAATGGGGTATTAATTAAAGGTGGTATTCATTTAGAAGAGGCAGGAGCATTAAAAGTCATTGCTTTTGATAAAACAGGTACATTAACAAAAGGGGTACCTGCTGTTACTGACATCATAATGTATGGTGGAAATGAAAAAGAATTAATGACGATCACAGCCGCCATTGAAAATGGATCACAGCATCCACTTGCTTCAGCCATTATGCGAAAGGCAGAGGAAAATGGTCTAAATATTAAGGATGTATTGGTGGAAGATTTCCAATCCATCACCGGTAAAGGTGTAAAAGCAAGAGTAAATAATGAATTCTATTATGTCGGTAGTCCAAATCTTTTTGAGGAAATACTTCCGAATAATATTCAAGAAGATAAGAAAGAACAAATTGCAACTCTTCAAACACAAGGGAAAACCGTTATGGTTTTAGGAACGGAAAAAGAAATCCTTTCATTAATTGCGGTAGCTGACGAAATGAGAGAAACTTCAAAAGAAGTTATCCGTAAACTTCACCAAGTTGGAATTGAAAAAACAGTGATGCTTACTGGAGATAATAAGCGAACCGCTGAAGCAATTGGAAATGAAGTCGGAGTTTCAGATATTAAAGCAGATTTACTTCCAGAAGATAAACTAAACTTCATCAAAGAACTCCGCGCAAAACATCACAGTGTGGCTATGGTAGGGGATGGTGTGAACGATGCACCAGCTTTAGCAGCTTCAACTGTTGGTGTAGCAATGGGTGGTGCTGGAACTGATACGGCATTAGAAACGGCTGATATTGCCTTAATGTCCGATGATTTAAGCAAGTTGCCTTACACGATTAAATTAAGCCGTAGGGCATTAGCGATTATTAAACAAAATATAACCTTCTCATTAGCAATTAAAGCAATTGCCTTACTTTTAGTAGTACCAGGTTGGTTAACATTGTGGATAGCAATCTTTGCTGATATGGGTGCTACTCTAATCGTAACATTAAACAGCTTGCGACTTTTGCGAGTGAAGGAATAAAGTTAAAGGGCTTTCCGATTACTCACGGAAAGCCCTTTTCAATAGATTGATATCATTCTAATGGATCGTTTTAATATCTTTTATGATTTCTTTATATGGAATCTCGTCCAATCCATCGTAATACTTAACAATCTTACCTTCTTGATTTATAAGATAAAAATCGGTGCCGTGAATAACTTGATCTTGGTCTTCAGGTTTTTTTACTACAGTTTTAAAATCTTTTACCCCTTTTTGCTCAATTTCCTGTTGTGTATATCCTGTTAGGAAGTTCCAATTACTGTAGTCGGCTTCAAAATTATCGGCAAACATTTTCAAGCGTTCAGGAGTATCAACTGCTGGGTCAACACTAAATGAAACAAGCTCGACATCTTTGATGCCTTCGTCCTTAAGCATTTTTTGTAGTTTAGCCATATTATTTGTCATAGGTAGGCAGACATCCGCGCAGGAGGTAAAGATAAAATCGGCTACCCATACTTTTCCTTTTAAATCTGATAAACCGAACGATTTTTCATCTTGATTTGTATAAGTAAAATCAGTGATTGCCCAGTTTTTGGCATTAGGTATTTCCTTTGGACCACATGCAGATAGAATGAAACTCATTAAAAGTAAAATTAGTAAAAAGAAATTTTTCCTTCTAGCCATTTATTACCCCTACTTTTCCTAACGTATTATGATTCCCATATTATTCTAGCAAACAAAGAAAAAAGATAAAAGGAAAAGTCATAGATAAATAAGATTAAAAGTTGATGAAGGTTTTACTATTCCGGGGTTTTATTAGAAAATCTGTACTCTCATCAAAGGCATGTGTACCGGAAGCTTGAATATAATGTACAAATGACACTCCGGGGGATACCAATGATTGAAGCAATCGAAATAAGTATTTTAATATGTGTATATATTTTTATAGGAACAGCTTTTGGTGGGGGGTTGCAGTATTAATTACTAAAGTAATTAATCAAAACCATTTCTTTTTAATCGTATTTTGTGGAGGAGTTTTAGCTGGCTTATTAGGTTTCGAGCTGATTCCTGATGTTATTAATAGTTATCAGCCAATTGGGATTTTCATAGGGATATCTTTAGGGATATTTTTCGTTTTGATAATTGATAAATTTTTACATAACACAAAGAGTGTTCAAATTGTGCATACTGAAACCTTTTTTTATTATTCTTGGCATTATTCTTTCATAGTATACCAGTAGGGTTAGCTTTAGGTTTAAATTTTACTGATCATCATTTCCAAGATCCTTCTTTATTAAGTGCGATTTTGATACACCATGTTCCAGAAGGAATGATTATGATGGTTTCCGTTATATATTCCAAAATGAAACTAAAAATATTTCTGTTAATAAGTTTTTTATTGGCTTTCACCGTTGGGGTAAATACTTATATGGGAATTGCAGTTGATTTCAATTCCTTAAAACTTCGTACTATTATTATGGGAATAGCAGGGTCACTAGGGTACGTTGCTTTTTACGAAATTTTGTGGAAAGGATTAAAGAATCACTTAACACCCAAGATGATTATGAGCGCTTTATCAGGATTAATTTTTATAAGAATATATTTTATTTTTTCCCATTTTGGTCATTAAGTTTAGTTTAAATAATGATAGAGGACTGACCGAGTATTTAATAAAATACTTGGTTTTTTTACTCTTTAGGAAAGTATAAATTAGTAGCGGTGGAGCTGATTCGTTGTAGAGTGTAGAGGCCAATTTAAGGAATTAAGCTTAAGATCAACTACGCCTATGTCTTCGCCTTAATAGGCTCGCAAATCGGCGAGTTTTCTTTATAAGATGATTCACTGCCCTGCTAATAAAAAGATCCTTTTCAGGACAAGGTATTAAGAAGAAATATAATTTAAAAAATATCTTGAACATTTAAATATGATAGCACATAATATATATGAACATATATTCATATATTTAGGAGGAGATATATTATGGGGCATCATCACCATGGTCATTCACATGGACATAGCCATACAGGGAATAAGAAGGCACTATTTTCTTCATTTTTATTAATTACTGCATTTATGGTTGTAGAAGTTATCGGAGGCTTTTTAACTAATAGCCTGGCACTTCTATCAGATGCCGGACATATGTTAAGCGATTCAGTTGCCTTGGGATTAAGTTTCTTTGCAATAAAATTAGGTGAACGGAAAGCAACAGAAAATAAAACGTATGGATATAAACGGTTTGAAATTATTGCTGCTGCCTTAAATGGTTTAACTCTAATTGGGATTTCTCTTTACATTTTTATTGAGGCATACCATCGCTTTTTCAATCCCCCTGTGATAAATAGTATGGGAATGCTGACAATATCAGTTATCGGTTTACTTGTTAATATTATTGCAGCTTGGATTTTGATGAAAGGCGATAAAGAGGAAAATTTGAATGTAAGAAGTGCTTTTCTTCATGTAATTGGTGATATGCTTGGTTCAGTAGGTGCAATTTTAGCAGCATTATTCATCTATTTCTTTGGATGGGGAATAGCTGATCCAATTGCCAGTGTCATTGTGGCAGTTCTTGTTTTGATAAGTGGTTGGAGAGTAACAAAAGATTCGCTTCATATTTTAATGGAGGGTGCCCCAATTAGAATTGAAGTAGAGAAGGTAAAGAAAACTTTAATGGGAATCCAAAATGTAAAAGGAGTTCATGATTTGCATATTTGGTCCATTACATCCGGGATGCCTATGCTTACCTGTCATATTGCCATTGAAGGTGAAGGAATGCATGATAAGGTTCTTCATCAGGCGCAATCCATTCTTCATGACGATTTTGGTATTGAACATAGCACCATTCAGGTAGAACAACAGGAACCAGGATGCCCTAGTCATCATGGAGTTTGTAATTAATGATGCAGGGCATGTTCAATAGTCTGTCTTAATATACTCATTACATGTTCATCGTCATGGATGTAGTATAATGTTGTACCTTCTCTTCTAAATGTGACCAGGCGTAGGTTTTTAAGAAAACGTAGTTGATGTGAAACGGTTGATTGGAGTAACGATAGTTTTTCCGCAATCTCATTAACTGAATGCTCTCCCTGGAATAATAAATGCAAAATTCGTATTCGAGTGGGGTCAGAAAGGGCTTTAAAGGTTTGTGAAACGATAAAGAGTGTTTCTTCATCTATGGATTCTGTCATTGCCGGTTTTTTATCTTGTTCCATTAGATCTACCTCCTGTACTCATTATAACGATAATTAGATAAAAGGAAAATCATAGTATTTCATAGTTATTCTATGTCATCAATCGTTAATAATTAACACGTTAACTAACTTCGAATTATGTTAAAATAAAAATGTTCAATTTTATCTAATAGACATGAGGTGAATTAAACTAGATGAGAAAATACAAAGGATTTGCACTAATTGTTGTACTTTTCATGGTATTTCTAGCAGGGTGCGGATCTAAAGAAGAATTAGCTTTAGACTCTAAACATAAAGAATTGCCTGATTTTGTAGTTAGTTCCTCTGATCAAATAAAAGAAACCTATATTATGGCTGCAACCTACCCTGAAGCTTTGGCTTCTGTACCGTGCTATTGTGGTTGCTATGCAGAAGATGGTCACGTAAGTAATCTAGATTGCTTTGTTGATAGTTTTGGCTCAGATATGAATGTTACTGAATGGGATGCAATGGGAGTATCTTGAGACATCTGTGTACAAATCGCCCGTGAGGCGGTTGAAATGAAGCAAGATGGAAAAGAATTAAAAGACATTAACAAATACATTACCGAAAAATACGCTGATTACGGTGAACCAACTCCAACACCGGTACCAAAATAATCATGAAAAAAGAGATATTAATTTATTTTCTTGTTTTCTGTTTTTTTGGTACAGTTGGGGTTGGTGTAGTAAATTATTTTGGTCCTAATCAAAAAGCAGCAAAGTTGGAAGATTCATGTGTAATAGAACATGAGGTCAAAGAGAATCATATAGTGAATCCAACTAATACATCATCAGAATCCGAAATTTGTGAAAATGAAGATAGTCTCTTAGACTAAACAGGTTATTTGTCTGGCTGAAGAACAATCCATAAAAATATGGATTATTTTTCAGCCTTTTTTGTATTGGCTTAAGTACAGTAAGTTCAAAAAATTAGATTTCCATACCATAAAAGATTTAGTGTAAAATACTATTGTGCTTTATAAAAATATTCGCATTTTTTTAGGGGAGAAGTGGGGGAAATGGTGAAAAAGTGTGCTTATTTGGCGTTTTTTCTGATATTGGTTATGAGTCTAGCAGCATGTTCAAGTTCTGAAAACAGTGATGATGAACTAAAATGGGTAGAAGTTGATGTTACTATCAATCCAGAAAAACCACAACCAAATGAACCAGTTACTTTCAAAGCTGAAGTGACTTATGATGGTGAGGTAATAACAGATGTAAAAGATTTCAGTTTTGAAATCTGGCGCGCGAAGGATGAAAACCATGAAAAAATTGAAATAAAGAAAGCGACTAATGGTGCTTATCAGATTGAAAAAATCTTTGATGTTGAAGGAACTTATTATGTATTCGCGCATGTTACAGCAAAGGATATGCATAATATGCCGACGAAGGAATTTGTAGTAGGTACCCCTAGTGAGCCGGAGGAAGGAAAACCAAAAAGTAAATTTATGAAACATTAAATTATAAAATTGCTAAGAAAGAAGCGTGTAAATAATTCACGCTTCTTTTGTGTAATCTACCGTTATCCATTTATATTTCGCTCATTATTTCTTTGAAAACTTCCTCCTTATTAAAATCAGTACCCATTGGGAACTTTTTGATAAACCGATTATTTTCATCCAATAAAAAGACAAGGGTAGTGTGCATGTAATATCCATCACCTGGATCTTTATAATAAAAGTTGAACGGTTTAGTTGTTCGCTTTAAATTATCAATACTTTCCTGCGAACGTTCATTATCACCAGTTAAAAAAATCCAGTTTCCGTCATTTTTAATATCAAAATTTTTCATATATGTTTTTAATTCATCAGGTGTATCCTTATATAAATCAAATGTAATGGATAAAAATTGAACCTTATCCCCGAAAACCCCCTCTTTTTCCAAATCCTTCTTTAATAAATTCATTTTTTGAGTAGTGGTTGGACAAATTTCTGGACAAGTAGTATACATAAATTCAACCAGTTTAATTTTTTTCTCAGAATCACCAAATCTGTATTCTTTCCCATCCTGTGTAATAAACCAGATATCATCCGGAATTTTTGCCATAGCGTCTCTGATGAGAAAGAATGATATACCGGCGGACATTAAAATAATAACAAGAATACCAACTGTAATTATTTGTTTCCTTTGTTCCTTCATATTTCTCCCTCCTCTTCCTTAAAATAAAGAAAATTGCAATCGAATCATATGGATATTGTGTGAATATTTAATTGAAGGTTTGAATGATAAGTATACGGAAAAAGGAAAAAGCCTAATTCCTCATGATATATGAAGAATTGGGCTTTAATATTGTTGTTACTTTTTTATTTGGTGAATCTTATTTAATACTTAGTATTAATGATAAATATAAGCATAAAACCAATAGAACACTCATTAGGAATGATACTATTGCAGGCGCTTTTTTTATAAATGAAAAAATAATTAAGGCTAGGAAAATGATAGCTAAACCTAATAGTGAAATACTTGTCGCGTTCATAATTAGTTTTACTGTCATTTCCGGCTGAAACTGCCCCTGATAAAAAAGAGTAAAGAAGTATGAAACTTCTTCATTTGTTACAATCGTTTCATGCGGAGGAGATTGTTGTCCTAATGCAGCCGTTACAGAAAAGATCAGGAGAATGATGATAGTTTCCATTCTTGTCCACGGTTTTGGATTAAAGTGTGTATTGTTTTTAAGTTTCTTTCTTAGAAAGATGCTATTAATGCTTGCATATATAAGTAATGGAATAATCAATAAGTGTTTAATTAATAATGCTTGTCCATATGGGAGCATCCAAGAATTAGTGTAATCTTTGAATTCAACCACAAAAGTCATAAGAATAAGTCCGGTTATGATGGTACTTACAAAGCAAATAATCGCAGTAGGTGTAAACCATTTCAAAAAATTTGTCCAATTAGAATAATCTTTTGAGAACCAACTAACCACAAGAAGAATTCCTACCCAAACACTAACAGCGGTAAAATGGGTTGTATGACTGAAAAATCCTAAAACCTTGTCATAGGAGCTGGCATGACTGGACCAACCTAATGCTAAAATCAAAATAAAAACGATGGTAATTCCAATGTAAGCATATGATTTATTTTTTCGATAATCAAACCAAATGACAAAAATAAATAAAATGTTCGATAAAATGTAAGTAAAGATCCATGCTTTTCCAACTTCAAACGTAAACAAAACAGATTGCATTGTTTGTATAAAGCCAATTCCAGGAGATAGATATAAGATCAATTCCAAAACCGGTATAAATGAAAAGATGGCTATGCCACCTACAGCCGTCATCATAACTCCTTTTGGGACTGAAATAGTAGGTCGATAGGTTTGTGGCACAAGAGATAAAATAAAGCTCCCTAGAAGAATAGCAAAACAAAGATATATTAGTGCTTGAGTAACAGTGCCCACGAAAATCATGTGCTATCTCTTCCTTTTCAAAATAAATAAGAAACTTCCAACAACGATAACGAGTAAAATACCTAAAATGACTGGAATTACATATGATGGGATTTTGTTTTGTTGAATTTCTTCAGTTTCTGTTTCATTTACGGAATCTATTTTTTTATCTTCACCTTTTGGTTGGGGCTGTGCTTCCTCTTGTGGCTCAACCTGATCTTCAACAGGTGCTTCAGATACAGGCATGTCTACAGAGAAAGAAAATTCACCTTCAATTGGATGACCATCAGCTCCAATAATTTTCCAATTTACTAAGTATACCCCATTCTTTAACGGGCTTGAAAAAGTTCCAACCATTTGATTTTCTGATAAAGCAATGTTTTCAACTATTACAGGCTCTCCAATAGAGGTTTGAAGTTCAAATATACTACCTTGTTCCACCTTTGTCTCAAATGTCATTGTGATTTGTTTCAATTCTTCCTTAATAATGTCTCCGTTTTGTGGTACAGAGCTTTCTAATCCAGTATGTGCCAAGGCGCTATTAATAAATGTGAGGTAGAACATAAGTGTAAACAAAAGAATCTTTTTCACTATAAAAAACCTCCAAATAGTATTAATTGAAATTATTATATCAAAGTACAAAATAATACTCAAAAGATTATTTGAATATAGTTAATCGTAATATATAAAATAAGGCCTTCATTAGCACACGTTCAAACAATCAAATAAACGTTTGACTATATTTTGATAAAGATATAAAATATAATATATAATATATAATATTCAAATGCTTATTTGAATATAAAACTATTGGTGGAGGATAAATATGATTAATGCTTGGAATAAAGTGATTTATAAAATCTGGTCTCCATTTTATGATAAGATTTTTAATTCGGGTATTTTTTTATATGCACGAAAACAAATATTTAAAGATATAACAATGAATCGTAAACAAAAAATTCTATTTGTTGGAGTAGGAACGGGTGCGGATTTAGAGCTTATTGATTTTTCCGGTTTGGATATAACAGCAATTGATTACTCACCAGCTATGCTTGAAAAAGCTCGAACAAAATTTAAAAATTCTAAGATAAATTTTTTAGAAATGGATGCACAAAATTTAGAGTTTAACAATAATTCTTTTGATTATATAATTGCCAGTCTAATTATTTCGGTAGTTCCTGATGCAAAAAAATGTTTTCTAGAAATGACAAGAGTTTTAAAACCAGAAGGAGAAATAATAATTTTTGATAAATTTTCTACAAAAAATAAAGAATTGTCACCAATTAAAAAAACCTTTAGACCTCTAATTAGAGTTTTAGGAACAGATATTGGAGTGAGTTTTGAAGATTTGTTCCAAAGCAATAATCAAAATTTACTAATTATGGAGGATCAGCCAGTCTTGCTCAAAGGGATGTATCGAAGAATAATAATCAGAAAAAAGCTTGATCTTGTCTTTCCCCTTTTCAAACATCCAGACCAACCACTAAATTCATAATTATTTATCCTCCTAGAAATATAATATTAGTTGGTATCCCCTAAAACTCCTTGTAATCTCATGGTTCGCTTGTTAACGGGATCGAGTCCCACGGTGGCACGTTCTACCCAGACTACCATAATTATACGGCCATATAGAAAAAGTTCACCAGAATAATCTTGCTAATTTTATATTACGAACGGGCGTATTTCCATAACAAGGATTGCGCTCTTTCTTTATATTAAGGGCCAATAGGAGAATTAATTTCAAAAATAAGGGAAATATTATTATAGGTGTAGCATCAGATTGGGTAATCTGATTCCCCAAAAGAAAAATACAATTAGTTTGATAATAAATATTTATTAATGTAAAATTGTATCCAATTTGAGATATATCACTTCGAAGTAAATCAAATTTAGGAGGAAGTAATGTAATGACAAAAGATTTTTACACAGCACTTAAAGAAAGACGTTCTTACTATGGAATTAATAAAGAAGTACAAGTATCAGAAGAAAGAATTAAAGAAATTGTAGAATTTGCTGTGAAATATACTCCATCTGCCTTCAACTCTCAAACAGCACGTCTTGTTGTATTAACAGGAGAAGCCCACGATAAATTATGGGACATTACAACTGAAACGTTGAGAAAAGTGGTTGGAGATGGTGTATTTTACAGGAACTCAACAAAAAATGAACTCCTTTAAAGCTGGATACGGAACAGTATTATTCTTTGAAGACCAAGCAATTGTTAAGTCTCTTCAAGAACAATTTCCATCATATGCTGAAAACTTTCCAATATGGTCAAACCAAGCATCAGGTATGCACCAATTAGTAGTATGGGCAGCATTGGAAGCAGAGGGATTAGGAGTATCTTTACAACACTATAATCCACTAATTGATGATGAAGTGAAAAGAGAATGGACTATCCCGGGCAACTGGAAATTAATCGCTCAAATGCCATTTGGTAATCCAACTTCTTCACCTGGTGAAAAGGAATTTAAACCAGTTGAAGACCGTGTGAAAATCTACAAATAAAGATTTATCAAAAACTAGATGGAAGTTAAACATCTGGTTTTTGATAGTCTGCATCGTTACATTAAAGAATTGGGGATTTAGTATGAACCAAATAGGAAATTAATCTGTATTTGTGAAGGTTTACAATTATGTAAACAGTCACTTTTTTTCTGCAGAAAATATCCCCTTTTTTTCAAATTCCTTCGGAATAAAGTCTACACTTCACCGAAATAATATGCTAAATTTTTTGCATATTATGGGGGTGGAGTTTTTTATGATTGTTTCTTTTGATTTTGGAATCGATTTAAAAGAATACGCAAATAGAGGTAAGAATAATAGCTTTCCTATGCTAGATTGTTGCCCCAAATGCAAGTGTATATCACATGGAAATCTTCATAGGAATGGGTACTATTGGAGGTTTGGAATTACGAAGGATATAACCATAAAGATTCCGATATGTCGAATTAGGTGTTTGAATTGTAGAGTGAGTATATCAATCTTACCTGATTTCTTAATCCCTTATTTTCAGCACACTATCAGAACCGTGTTAGACCTTATGCAGGACTTAATTCAAAAAAGGAAAACCAATCACAGCCGCCAATTACTAAGATTTTATCTTGTTAGGTATGATAGGAATTTGAATTGGGTGCATAGTTTTTTTATCGATATCGGTTATTCTAATGGCTTATCTAGCGATCGAAAAAAAGAGGCCATAAAATATTTGAAAATGATCCGTGATTTTGGCGAATCCTCCTTCTTACGAAGGAGCTGGGGTCATTTATCAACGTACTTTATGGCAAATTAATTCTACCATATTAGTGATGATACAAAAATATTATTTGTCCCACACACCTTTTTCATCGTCAGAAAATGACAATAAAAGTAGAATAAATACATGGATAACCGGTTGTCCTTCTACAATAAGGAGGAGAATTCCATGAATGAAAAAGAACGTGAACAGATTGCTTTATTTCGTTTTGGACTCATAGCCCCATTGTTTAATGGTCAAGTGGATCCCAAAACGTATCTTAATGAATTAGAAGGAAAGATTCATTCAGTACCCTACTATGGGGAACGCAAAATTGCCGTAAAAACAATAAAAGAGTGGCTTCTTCACTATCGCAGAAATGGGTTTGAGGCCTTAAAACCGAAGAATCGTGCGGATCGTGGGGATTCTAGAAGACTATCACCTGATGATCGGGATCAAATCATCGAAATTCGAAAAAAAAATCTCCATATGCCAGTTAGTGTGTTCTACGAACAACTATTGGCGAGTGGAGAAATACAAAAAAATCAAATATCATACTCTACTATAAATCGATTATTAAAAAAACACAATCTAGTAGGGAAAAAATTCGTTGCGATTCCCGAGAGAAAACGGTTCGCCCATGAAAAAGTGAATGTAGTTTGGCAAGGGGACTTGTCTCACGGGCCCTATATACGAGCTAATGGAAAAGCAAAAAAGACATTTTTAATTGCTTATATTGACGATTGTTCACGCCTTGTTCCATATGCCCAGTTTTTTTCTGATGAGAAGTTTGATGGACTAAGGGTCGTAACGAAGGAAGCTCTTATTCGCAGGGGAAAGCCGAAATTACTTTATTCGGACAACGGTAAAATTTACCGTTCTGAAACACTTCAATATGCTTGTGCGAGACTGGGAATTACATTGGCTCACACAGCCCCATTTGATCCACGTGCGAAAGGGAAAATAGAACGGCTATTTAAGACTATTCAAACGCGGTTTTACCCACTTTTACAAACTGATCCTGTCGATTCCTTGGAAGAGTTAAACGAACGATTTTGGCGCTGGCTGGAGGAAAATTACCACCGTAGGATCCATGCTTCCCTAGACGGGAAAACCCCTCATGAAGTCTTTCACTCTCAAATGAATGAAGTGGAATTTTTAGAGGATACCTCCATTCTTGAAACAGTCTTTCTAAAACGGGAAAAACGGAAAGTAAAGTCAGATGGAACAATTTCATTGGATAAGCAACTTTATGAAGTACCACCAAGATTTATAGGAACCTCCGTAGATGTCAGGTTTGATGAACAAGGAGTCTTTATCTTCGAAAATGATAAAAAAGTGGCTGAGGCAAGACCAGTTTCATTTGAAGTGAATGCACATGCGAAGAGGGTTCAATCACCTTTTTTATTAAATGACTCAAATGAAAATAGAGAGGGTGCAGAGCATGTATAAATCCTTTTATTCGTTAGCTCAAACTCCTTTCACAAAAGACTTACGTCCTTCAGATGCGTTCTCCTCTACTGACTATAAAGGGGCAACGAATGCATTAAAATACTTACAAAAATCAAAAGGAATTGGTCTACTTGTTGGAGATCCCGGTGCAGGAAAAACGTTTACCCTGCGCACATTTAAGGACTCTCTAAGCCCATCACTATATCAAGTTATTTATTTCCCTCTCTCCACAGGAGGAGTGATGGATTTTTATCGTGGATTAGCCTACGGCTTGGGAGAAGAACCAAAGTTCCGTAAAGTAGACCTCTTTAGGCAAATTCAACAAGGAATTGAACGATTAGCGCAGGATCGAAAGATAACACCAGTTTTTATTTTGGATGAGATGCATATGGCAAAAGATGCATTTTTGCAGGATATTGCCCTACTATTTAATTTTCAGATGGATTCTACGAACCCATTTATATTAGTGCTATCTGGATTACCCCATTTGAAAACTCGGTTAGCCTTAAATCATCATCGACCACTCACCCAAAGGGTCATAATGAAGTATGAGATTCAGGCCTTAACAAAAGAGGAAGTATCAGGTTATGTAGACCACCACTTAAAGATAGCTGGAGCAAAAATGCCTATATTCACTGAAGCCGCCAAGGAAGCTATAGCATTACGATCTCAGGGATGGCCACGTGTAATTAATACTATAACGGTCAACAGTCTTTTGTTTGGATCTCAGCTAAATAAGGAACTGATTGATGAGGAAATCGTAAGATTGGCCATTGAGGATAGTACACTATGATTAAGAGTGGAATTTTAGTATTTGATCAGCGCAGCCAAGAATGGAGAGTTTGGATTGGACAGACCCCTTATTGGATCGACCAGGGGTATACATTTGAGGTACGAATCAATAATCGATACTTTCGAGCTTCTTTGGAAAAAGATGTGGATTGGATTGTGACTTTGGAAGATCATGTAGTTTTTGTCCTTCACACCCAAGAAGTGTATAAGATTCGTATAAACATAAATGAGTATTTTCGAGTAGATGCCCCTTTTTAGGGGTTTCATTTTTTGGAATTTTGGCTGGAATAATTTGAACAAAGATTTGTATATTCCGAAATACTGTGAAAAAATATGCACATTATTTCAGATTTTTCACCGGATTAAATTGAAAAACAGCGACTGGAATAATGTGCTCGTTTACAACAATTAAACTAAGTGGGCGATAGTGAAAGAAGAAAATACATTACTTATTCCAGAATCGGGCGCTTATCCATAGCAAGGATAAGCGCTCATTTTACGTTTTGGGGCCAGTTAATGGAGGGAGCTTGTCTAATAGTGTTAGCTAAATAAGTAAAGAAACGGATGGCTTATTCAAGAAGGAGATTGCTTCGGCGATCTCCTTTTTGTACTAAAAACGGTGGGCTTATACAAATAAGGCCTTAGATAAAATCTGTATGACAATTCTCGAAGTTTATCGTTATTTTTCAACTTCATTCATAATGATATGAGAATATGAGATATTTCATCTTCTATAAATTGCGGAAAAATCATTTATAAAAAGGCAATATAATAAATAATCTAGAATTCTTTTTAAAAAATTGTATACTTTTTGACGTTTCATTTGTTATATATGTAAGTTAATTAATAACGTTATTTTTAACTAGTTTAAAATGCATTGTAGAAAAAGTTGGTGAAACATGAAAAATGGGACCATAGAAGATCTTTTAATAGATGAAACTAAACTTGTTTTTAAATATCTTTTGAAAATGGGAGCCTCCAAAGAAGATGCTGAAGACATTGTGCAAGATACCTTATATAGAACTATAAAAAACATTGATTCTATCCATGTAGATAAGGTCAGAGCATGGCTTTTTAAGGTTGCCATTAATAATTTTTATAATCTTTATAGTAAAAAGAAGACTATGGTTCATTTTACTTCTGAGGAATTTGAGATGATAAAGCCCTCAAGTAATAGCACAGAAGAAATATATTTGACCGAACAAAATAAGAAGGAGTTAATGAGGGCTTTAAATGAATTAAAACCAGCATATAAAAACTTGTTAATTTTGAAGTATTACATGGATTTATCTTATAAAGAAATGGCGAGTATTTTGGAGACAAGTGAACAAAATGTAAAAGTTTATCTTTACCGTGCAAGAAATACGTTCAGACACATTTTGGAGGGGAAAAATAATGAATAACAAGGATAATAAAAATGAGGACGTAAAAGATGAACAAGAACTGGATGATTTATTTGATAATCTAAAGAAAAATAAACTTAATAAAGCAATAAAAAAAGCAAAAAGGCACTCTATTCTAAGAAATGTGTTAATCAGTTTTGTAGTTTTAGTAGTTGTTTTCATTGGGGGTTCAATAGCTAACAGATCCTTAGTTTACAAGTTGGAAACACCGATTCAAATTGCCGTATCTGCCTTTAATGAAATTTCAGCACCTAATGAATATATTGGGAAAATGGATCGGTACCATGGTATTCTCGGTGGTAACAATAGCTTTACAACCTATAAAATTATCGAAGGTAAAGTAGTATATACAGGTGAGAGTGAATATAGTTATGGGTTATTTCAAGACTATTATGGCAATCGAATTGGAACTGAATCACCAAGCATTATAGGTACAAGTTATGACACCGAGGATCTTGATAGACAAAAGTACAATGAGTTGGGACAAAGAGAGATGATATTCTTTTATCCTTACATTGATTATTATCAATATAAAAATGATTTACAGTTATTAGACCAGATTGAAGCAAATAAAATTATGGAGATCGCCTTGTCATTTGACCAAGCTTATAGTATGGATGCTGTTCGTGATAAGCTGCCTGATGGTGTTACATTATCATGGTATTGGATTGATGACTCAAACGATGAAGAAAAAGAAGAAAGTGAATCTATTACGATCACTCATTTAGATGATAATGGAGAACAGAAAACCGAAAAGGCTGACTTTTCAAGGATTCGGTCTGAGAAAACAGTCTATGGAATAAAAGCGCTAGATGCCAGCAATCAAAGGTTAGAAAATCCATTACAACATTTTATTTGGGCATTAAAAAATGGAAGAAAATACGATACTAGATATAAGGGGGAGTTTGATCGGCTTTATAACAATTTGCTTGGACAGGATGGAAAATTGACTAAAGCTGATATTAAGGTATTTGGGGTAGTAGTTACTGGAGATGCCGAAAGTTTGAAGGGACTGGAAGGGTTACCTTTTATTAAAGCATCATCAATAGGTGTCATTACAGATAAATTTTAAAATGCATGTGACGAATGATAAATAGGATGAACATGAACGATTATTCATTGTGAATGGTCGTTTTTGTTTTACAAAGCAATGAAATATAAAAACTGGCGTATACTCCATGATTATTAAAAAGAAGATAACAACTTGTTACAGATGGAGCGTAATTTCTTTAAAAGAATTAATCCTCCACAATCGGGCGCAAATCTCAAACACGAGATGCGTCTATTTTTTTAAGGATCATTTGGTCGAAAACAATAAATGTATATTTATGGTAATATGTATTTGTGGATGGCGAAAAAGGATGGGAGGAATTTGTTGTGCCGATTTGTCAAAACTGTGGAACAAAATGGTCTTGGTTTAGTTCTATAAAGAAATTATTGACGTTTCGCAAAAGTATGAAATGTAGTCATTGTGGGAAAATTCAATATCAAAGTGCATCTTCGAGAAATACTACATCTTTAGTAATTTTATTTCCCCTTATCACTATACCAATTACAGTATTATTTGATTTATCCCTTATTTCTATATTTCTATTGGATATTCCCTTGTTTTTTTTATCTCTATTAATTATGCCATTATTTCTGAAATTAACTGATAAAGATGAACCTTTATGGTAAAAAAGAGGCTGCACCAAAAAGTTTCCTTTCAAAACCTCGTATCAACACGAACGAGTGCGTTTGTGAAAGAAAGGACTAATATACTGTAGATAACAATTTTCTAGTATTAATTTTCAACAATCGGGCGCATTTATCAAAAAGATGAACGCGCTTATTTCATGTTTGGGCAAGATTGTTTAATGAATTTGTTATTATCACTATTAAGATTACCTTCTAATCGTCGTACTTTTAAAACTTGAGTCTAGAATAAAGGATGTCCGTAAAATTATGTTATAATAATACCATTATTTTCAAATGAATGAATTCTTTTGTTGCACTACATTTTTTACTTAAAGGATTTAGTTAATAATTATCCTAGATTTTATGGAGGTCCTTGTATGAGTAGTATTAGAATAAAAGGAATATCAATTGAAAATTATCGTTCGTTTGGAGAAAGAAAAAATATTGTATTTCCAAAAGACGATTATAAAAAACCTATAGCAATTGTTGGTTATAATAATGCAGGAAAAACTAACTTATTAAACGCTATATTATATGGTATTACTGAGAGATACATCAGTAAGAACACTTTTACTAGAGATGATTTCCATAATAGAAATTTTAATAATGTGCCAAAAATTATTACAGGTATAGAAAGCAGTGAAGAATTAAAAGTTGATGGTAAATATGCTAATTTAACAGGGTATCATTTTCTAAATATTGATTTAGATGGAACAGAGATAGAAAGCGCAAAAATCGAATCTTTCAAAGATCCGGAGAAACAGGATAAAAATTGGAATGCATTTGGAGCTTCAAAATACTATAAGATATTCTATATAAATTTTCATGAGATAAAAAAAGAGATTTCTACTAAAAAAACCAGTTGGGGGAATCTCACCTCATTCCTCGCAAAGCATATTAAAAGTACTGTTGATTCAGATAAAGATATGCTAAAGAAAAAAAGTACTTTTAAAGATGAAATAAAGCAATCTACTGAAGATATCCTTACAAATTCCAAATTAAATGCATTTATTAAACGAATTCAATCAAATTATTCAAAAAATCTTAGAAATAATAATTGTAATATTGAGTTTAGTTTGCCAGACTATGAAGAAATTTTTTTAGAAATGATATTCAAAATTGGATTGAATGGTAATACTGACAATTTAATACCAATCGAACATTTGGGTGACGGGTACATATCAATGTTTGTAATGGCTGTTATACAAGCAATCGCAGAAACTAATGCTGAAGATAAATGTCTTTTTTTATTTGAAGAGCCTGAAAGTTTTTTACATGAAAATCATCAAGAGTATTTTTATAAAGTTGTATTATGTGGATTAGCAGAAAATAATCATCAAGTTATTTATACTACACATTCAGATAAGATGATTGATATTTTCGACACAAAAGGATTGATTAGATTAGAATTTGATGAAAATAAGAAGCAAACCGAAGTGAAATATAATAAGGCTGGATTAGATTTTTCATCAAAAGTTACAGTTTCAGAGATTGAAGATAATGAGTTAGTAGATAAAGTTAGAGACTATAATAATTACATTAAGATTATCGAACCTAATTTAAATAAGATAATTTTTAGTAGAAAAGTGTTACTTGTTGAAGGTCCAAATGACATGTTGGTATACAAGGAAGTTATTAGAAAAAAAGTGCTAGAAATAACAAGTGATCCTAAATTTGCTGATACGTATCTTAACTTTAATAATATCGCAATAATTCCACATCACGGTAAGATAACTGCACTAGTACTTATAAATTTGTGTAAGCATTTAGGCCTAGATTTTTTTGTAATTAATGATTTTGATTTTACTGAGGATTTCATCAGTAAACTAGATTTTGAAACTGAAGATGAATATAAAAGTAGCAATTTTTACAAAAATGAAATTAGCAATATCAAAGCATATGACATTAAAGGTGAAGAATTAAGTGTTAAGACAAAAAAAGCAATGATTACAACTAATTGGAGGTTAATAAAGGAGTCTAAACCTGACCAAATTCATTTTAATTTACCGAAATTAGAGAATGTGATTGGATATAATAAAAATGATAAAGACAGCTTCGGGATTTGGGAGACATTAAATAGAATTGAGACTTTTGACGAAGATTTAATTCCCAAAAAATTAATTAAATTTTTGGAGATTGATAAAATCAAATCCATTACTCTTCTCAATTGATTTTCCGTAATTGGGCGCTTATCCATAGCAAGGATAAGCGTTTATTTATCGTTTTGTGGCCATTTAGTAGTTGAAGGATTTTCTTACCCTGTTGAAGAAGTTAGTTAAGGATGTCAAAGTTGATGAGGAGAGTTTGTTAATGTTTGAAATTATGCATGACATGAAAACGATCATGAAAAAGAAACCATTTAAATATAAATATATTTCAAATGGAGATAGGGAGATTTTTTTGGGGAAATCTAGTACACCTGTTAAATTAAGTAACGAACAATATATGAAGCTACTTGATACCTTTAAAGGACGAACAGTTACAATCGGGACTTCAAGAACAAATCCTCCAAAAGATAGTCTTGGGGAATGGCTAATGAATAATATTACAAAAACAGCTATAGCTTCTTATATTGCTCCAATACTCCTTTTGGAAGGTCACGCCTCACTAGTTATGCCAATTGACAGTGGTAAAATTAAATTTAATGTAGTGAAATTTGGCGAGTGTTCAAATTGCAGAAGGGATACTATGATGCCGTTAATTCCTTTTGCCGGTCTATTTTTGTGTGCAAGATGTATTAGAGAGTGGTGATATCATTTACAACATGGGAGAATTAAACTAAATATAGATTACTACTGAAATTATAAATTTAATAAACATTTGTTACATAACAAACCGGGCGCGTTTCGCTAAGAAATGCGTCTATTTTATTTAAGAGTGCCCTCCTTAAAGAAAGGCGATTTTTTTATGAGCAATGGAACTAGTCTTTTTTTCAAATTCTGGTGCGTTTTAATTTACATCTTTATAAAATAGCTAGGAAAGCATGGTATTTTTTGTTAATATTTATTGGTGTTATGAAAAGTAAGTGTTAAAGGGGAATATTAATGAGTTTTACAGAAGTAGATTACAATTGGTTCAATGTTATTAACGGTCAAGTACTTCAGTCTCCATTTTTTGATAACATTATGATTTTGTTTGCGGAATATGTTCAATATGTTTTTGTATTTTTAATATTGATTCTATGGCTTTTAAATAAAAGTAATTTTCGTGTTATAGCTTTTCAAGTTATGGTTTCCTTTACTTTGGCCTATTCAATAAATAGATTGATTGAATTATTCATTTTTCGGGAGCGACCTTTTGTATCCCATGCCGTGAACCAACTTGTGGAGCATGCTGCAAACTCATCCTTTCCAAGTGACCATGCTACTTCGGCAATTGTGATAGCTTTTACACTGTGGTTATCTTCACTTCGATTTAAGCATTTATGGGTGTGGCTTGCATTTGGAATAGCATTTTCAAGAATTTGGGTAGGTGTGCACTATCCATTAGATGTAGTTGCTGGAATATTAAATGGATTGATGGTTGCATTATTTACTCATTACATTTTATTTAAGTTGAAAATTACAGAACTTTTAATTGAAAAGCCCATTTTCCGAGGGAAAGTATAATAAATGATTGTTATCAATGATGAAACATCTTTCCATTTTTGCGGATTTTTTACACACCGCATTTTCAGATAGGGCAGTTATTTTAATAACGTTATTCAACAATCAGGGCGCTTATCCATATCCAGGATAAGCGTCCTTTTACGTTTTGGGCAAGATTGTGGAGTAACTTTGATTACTGAAAGCCTCAAACTCGTGTGTTAAGATACGGAATAAACAGATTGGAGGGGTCAGATTGTTCATACATAAAATAAACGACGACTTATCCTTAAAATTAATAGAATTAAAGGATAGCGAAAGGGTATTTGAATTAACAGATAAGTCTAGGGCTCATTTAAGGGTATGGTTGCCTTGGTTAGACATTACTACAAAACCCGAAGATACCACTGGGTTTATCAAAGGGTGTTTAAAAGGATTTGATGAAAATAAGAGCTTAAATTCGGTTATTTTATTTAAAGGAGAAATTGTTGGAGTTGCAGGCTACAATAGCATTAATTGGTCAAATAAGACCGCATATATTGGTTATTGGCTTGGTGAAGAATTTCAAGGAAATGGGATAATGACCTTGGTGGCAAAAGCATTAACTGATTATGCTTTTGTTGGATTGGGTTTACATAAAGTTGAAATTAGGGCCGCTGTTGGCAACAAGAAAAGTAGAAGTATTCCTGAGAGATTGAACTATGTAAATGAAGGGTGTATTAGACATGCTGAGTGGTTATATGACCACTATGTAGACCATGTTGTATATGGGGTTTTGGCGGAAGAATGGAATAAAATTGATTGAGTTTCTTCAGCTAAATGGCGCTTTTCGCTAAGAAATGCGTCTTATTTATTTTATGGAGATTCCCTATTGTAAAAAGGATCGGCGCTAATTTAAAGTTTGGACCCTTTTCATTGTCGTATAGAGACGCTTTTTACTAACACATGATAGCCAAGGAAAAAAGAAACAATCTTACTTGTATAATATATGCATTGCTCATATACAAGATACAAAATTCGATGGATATTACTATTAAATTACAAAGAGCTTTAATACAAAAATATAAATAAGTGGTTATTTGAATGAAAAATAGTGTAAAATTACACTAAAAGGAGGGAGGTTGATGACCAAATGGATCAATGGAATTTTGATTTGTGTTCTAGTCTTTATACCTATTGGAGGATTTTATTGGTTGAACTATGGAAATCCTATTGATAAATTTATTGCAAACAGATATGTTCCGAAATATTTAAAGAACAATGGATATTCGAATGACGAAATACTTGAAGCACATTATGTAGATCCAAAAAACTTGATAAATAAGGATTTTTATCATGGTCATTATCTGGTTAGATTCCAAGATGAGCCTGAAATGAATTATTACTATGGGATATTGAAAAAAAGTAAAAAAGTGAAACAGTTTTGTGAGAGGGACTGGAATGGTGCTACGGGGGTAGAGCCCGTTGATTATTATGATAAAAGGAATAAATCAAAACACCTTGAAAAGGATTGTGTGAATTCATTAGATAATAGAGAGTGATGTTAAAGGCCATAATAGGGACCTTTAAAAATAAAATAAACGATTTACATATATCCGAATCCTAACATTAAGACAATCGGGCGCAAAAACGCAAGAAAATGGACTGTGAATTATAGCAGTCCATTTTCTTATTTGTTAATCAATTACTGGCCAGGTTAATTGTGAAAAGGAAAAAAAATAGATAAATTTTTAAAGATGAAACTACTAATAAATGGTAATATTAGGACAAATCGCAAGTGAGGTGAAAATTATGAGATCACTTATGAAAAAAATTGGACGTGAAATATTTAAAGATAGGATTAAACCTTTTTTAGTAATTTATTTAATGCTTCTAATTGTTTATATAATTATTAGTGTATATACCTTTAAAGATAATAGTGTTAATTATTTTTATAATGGGCTTGGACAAATAGTTATTGCAGGATTTTGGTTCCTAATGGGGATAGAACATTTACTTCTTAAAAAGAAATTGTTTTCAATCTTCTGTTTTGTGTTATCTTTTATGTTTATATCTTTAGTCATACAAAGTTTTAATTTATTCGTTTTGTAGAAATAAGTAGAAAATTTTATCAAATAAACGGCACTTGTTATTAAACAATCGGGTGCTTTTCTTGCGAGAATAGTGCTCTTTTTTCGTTTTTGTTCCAGATTTTAGTGTAAAAAATTGTAAAAAATACAGAAATTTGTAATGATTGTTTTTGGGTTATAAAGCAGGAATGTTTCAGAAGGAAATGATAAGTAAAATCTAGGAAAAGGTGAAAAAATGTTAAATAAAATTAAAGCATTACCTGAAAAATTGGCATTTTCAATAGGCTTTTCTTTAACATTATTTAGTCCAATAGTGTTATATTTTTTGTCATTAGGTAAATGGGCTGCAACTATTCAAGCAAGTGTTTGGGGTGTTGCCACCATATTTATACTAAGTGCTGCTGATAAAAGACATACACGTATTGGTAAACTCAAGTAAAGTTTTTGAAATTTACTTTGTATTCTGTATGGTAACGAGGACATTAGGAAATAAGAACTGGGAGTAAATTTGGGACTGACTATATATTTCATATTCCATAAGGGCGTGTTTATTTTAAGAAAAGAGCTTGTGTAAAAAAATTTAAGTATATTAATTTTTTATAATAGAAGCAGAACGTTATTCAATTATCGGGCATTTTATGAACGACATTGAATATTTTTGCTAGCATTTAAAACGAATGTAAACTCACCAAACATTTTATGTGTTGCCATATACACTCTGGACATCTGGAATCCGGTAATATTGTTAGTTTGTGTTTGACAAGTATAAAACGGCAACCAAATTATTCATAGAACCTTGCCAAACACATGCCATTGGAAATATTAGGAAGGGATATTCCGGGATTTGTAGTACCGCAAATGTATTATTATATTGATGATACGGCTTTATTAAAGTATTTATTAGAAAACCTACAATCCTCCTTTGACATTTAACTGAAGTTCAGCAGAGAGGACTGCTTATGTTGGTAAATGGCCTTTCGATGAGAGAAATTACTGTACGTGAAGGGATTAAACATCACGCAGTAATGGAGTCCATTTAAGGAGGCAAGATGGATAAACTATGAAGATGTAGTAAAATCTTTTGAAGACGCTGGATATACAAACATTTACGGTAAATATGGATTATGATTACTGGTTGGTTGGCTAACCGATGGGGGTGAAGTAGAATCAGTCACTATTTATGGTGAGAAGAAAATTAATTCTAACGATGTATTCCGGTTGGATGCAGAGGTTAAAATTACATATCACTATCTTAGGAAGAACAAAAACAAGTGATAATGAGGTGTTCATAGGTGGGTGAGATACTTAGAGAAAAGCAAAATACAAAATTGTTGCTTGAGATGAGCCTTGTGGATGGTGAATATGACTTCACATCGTCTATTGTCGCAGCACTAAATCAAGCAGAATTAGAAATACATAATTTAGATGAAACAATAGAGTCAATTCAATGCTTAAAGCCTAATTGTGATAAATTGGACTATATATTAGCTGCGAGTTCAGGTGCATTGTGTGGCATCATTGATATTTTCTTGGTTGGTAAACCTGGAGAATCACCTCTCGGAGATATTACTGATAAATGGTTTGCTAATCGAACAACTGATTTTGCTAAATTGTGCGGATGGGAAGATAAAGGAGAGAACTCTTTGTCTTCAGCAATCCGTTTTCTTGAAAAAAAGTTTAAGATTCCATATGACCAGCGTGGAGTTGGTGACGCTGCAAGTTTTGTTTTTGATTTAACTCCGACAAATCATCATTTTAAATCACTCGCACATAATCCTAGTTTGCTTGGTTTGTTTTTTTCAATATTAGACCAGTTTACTAATTCTTCGCATTTTATTTCCGGTGGTGAACTTATATCTTTAGCTGATGCAGATGGGAAATTCGAGTTAAGAGGAAACAACATACCAAGCAAATTGTTCTGTGCATTTGCTAATTGGTTTGGTCATTTAATATCTGATATGTCAGGCTCATCAGGTAGCAAGGGCCGTGGAATGGGGATTCCTTCTCCTTTATGGATATGGACAAATGATATTATTGCATTAAAAAGGTCTTTGAATATTCCTGTGTCACAGTTTGATAACTCAATAAACGAGCTAGCTATAAATATATATAAAGAAGGATATGATGCTCGATTCCAGTCGACTCAAGCCATTCCAGTTTTTATAAACGAGATGTTAGTTCGACTTGTTTTTGCTATCAGAAGACTTATAAAATATTTTGCTGAAACCGATAAAGAAACTCGTTCGTTTTCACTTATGTGGAAAAAGTGTAAGCCTTTTTCAAATCCAACTGTTAAAAGAATGTTGACTGTAGCACATGGGACGTTTTGCCTTATAGATATAGGTGATGCTACTGTTCGTGGTTTTGTAACAGGTGCAGGATCTTTTAATCCGACTGAGTTTTTCTTGCGTCTTAACATCGTAGGGGTTGGACGACTTACTATTTCCTTATATGGTGAAGTTAAGCGTGAAATTGGCATACAAAAAGCAGAAAGAGAAATAATCTTTGCGAGAAAAGAAAAATTAGTTGTAGATAATTATATTGAGGGACTTGAACTATTATCGGAATTATATGAAGATAAAAGTCTTTTGAACTTTATAACTGATTTCAAGAATAGTGATATGTATATACACGCTTTTGAAAAATCTGTTATGTTAGCTAAAAAGAGAAATGTGCCAATTAATGAAATATTAAAAAAAAGATGGAAATAGATTCTTATTTTGGGGGAGGAAGTAAAACGTGAGTAAGAAGAGATCAAATTTACAGATTGCTCAAGAACAAGCTGAATCTACCATCAAAAGGACAAATGATAAAATAGAGGAGCTTGGAAAATATACTAGCAATCTTTATACTGCATTAAACGATATTCAGGAGCTATTTGATAAAATTAGAAACGTGCCAAGTCAGAAACATTTGGAATATAAAAAACTAAAAGAAGTTCGTTTGAATTGGAAACAACAGGTTGAAACAATCCAGTCAGATTATAAAAATGCTGTCGCCAAGAATGCTGGAAAAGGTGTAACAGGTGTTGGCGCAGGTGTTGCAGTAGTCGCCCTTGGTCCTACTGCAGCAATGGGAATAGCTACAACTTTCGGTCTTGCATCAACAGGTACGGCTATATCCACTTTGAGTGGTGCTGCAGCCACTAATGCTGCATTAGCGTGGTTAGGTGGTGGAGCACTTGCCGCAGGTGGTGGCGGTATGGCAGCCGGAAATGCTTTCTTAGCACTTGCTGGACCTGTTGGTTGGGCAATTGCAGGCATTGCACTTTTGGGTAGTGGACTTCTTTTTTGGAAGACTAAAAGCGATCAGAATCGACTTGAAAACATTTTTACATTGATAAGTAAGCGAGATAAAAAATCATATGAACTTGCAATTGTCGAGCTTAATGAACGCATATCTCGTATAAAGGACGAAAGTGTTAAACTCAACGATGCGATTGAAAAGATAGAATCATTTGGAGTGGATTATACTCAAATGACCGAAGCTCAGCAGTATGAATTAGGAGCTTATGTGAATTTGATGTCAGCATCAACACAATTGCTTGTAAATCCGATATTAGGTTTGCAATCAAAATATAATGAAGAAGACTTCAGCAAATTTATTTCTGAAGGTAACGGAAAAGCTAATGAAGGTTTATGTTCCTCACATAAAGATTTGATAATCGCATTATCAAATCTTTTATATAAAATTAAATTAGATGATAAGGATAAAAAAATTTTGTGGAAGTCATTTAAAAAGAACAAGAAGTTCTTATCATCAATGAATATCTCGAAGAATGAGTTTGATGATAAAATTCTTGATATAGTTTGCGAGGCTCTTTATTTTAGACTCTGTTAAACATTAATGTTGAGATCCAGCAAAAAAGCGAACATTTGTGCCTCCATTAGAGTGTGAAACTCTAATGGAGGCAGCGGAATAATTATGAAGCTTATTGATATGCTCTACTCAATATATTGTCGATAATATTTCATCTACATAATGATGGAAGTAACCCAAATATGAAGTGGTTTGATGCGTAGTACAACGATACTCTGCAATAGAAAATTATCTTCAACAATAGGGCACTATTTTTTAATATTTAAACTTACCCCTGTTTATTCAACAGGGGTTGTGTTATTATTCCTTCTATTTTCTAAGTAGATTTGGATATTAATAATCCCTGTTAGAATGATCCCCATCCATAACAAATATTCAGGTAATGTCATTCCTACGTCGATACTAGTAGCCCAAAGGTTGTTAATTATCGCTGGGCTATACAAAATGATTACTCCAAGGATAAATAACCAAGTGAAGCTTACGTTAATGTATTTTTTAGGTATCCCAATAAGAGCGAATAGGGATCCAAGAATTGCTAAGATAACACGTCCGCCATCCAATACTGGAATAGGAATCATATTAAATAATGCAACCATAATGCTTAAAACGGCAAAACCTAGCCAAAATTCTTGAGCAATGTTTGCTATAGAGATATATACGCCAATGGTATTTTCTAAATCATGCTCTGGAGTGATGATATCCGAAAACTTCAGATTGGCAATGAATGAGTAAAACATCGGTATTAAAGAAACAAACTTATTATAAACAATAACAAAGGAATCATATATGGATTGACCTTGTTGGATAAAGAAAACGGTCATGCCAATAAAAAAGCAGACAATATTAATAAATATTCCAGCTAAATAAAAAATACATTGTTTAATAAGAGGAAGTTCTTGTTCCTTTGATGAATCTGATTTTACATATCCCATTATTGGAATAGTATTAAATTGAAAATTAGTATCTAAAAATTTAAAGCTTAATAGTTTAGGACCGACTCCAACAGAAAAGGTAGATACTGAGACATTAAATAATCGTGCTGCTAGGTAGTGCCCCATTTCATGGAGAGTCACAACTAAAAAAAGTGTAAAAATTAGTTTTAAAATTAATATGAACTCCACAAATGTTAGGGGTGGAGAATTCAAAAGGTAACTTGCTAATGCCCCTAAAAATATCCCATAAAGAGAAAGCTGTAATACTTTATCTATATCGTTTGCTTTGTAATTTCTGCCTATTACTACTTTTATCATTAATATAACAGCACTGATTACCATTCCAATTGAAGCTAAAGAAATCACAGCAACCATCAGAAAGTACATCTAATCACCTCCAATTTAACCATATTAAATATATGTCCGAGCTAAGGTACTTATGAACTACAATAAGGAAAAAATTGTTAAGGTAAGCGTTGTTTAGGGCATCCTATTAAGGTGAATTTTTTCATTGACGGGTGGCGGTTAAATAATGGGAAGAAAAAGAGGTAATAGGTTTAACAGGAGATTTAGAATAGAAGGAGTATTAATTTTAATTGCGACCCTTTCGATTATTTTGGTTGGACTAATAGTATCATTAAATCAGGCAATCTGGAGATTTCTGTCCTTTTTTCGGGGCTTAAATCTCGTAGAGTGGGGGTATACCATTCTTTTTTGTGCTTTTTTATTTTTCTTATATTACTTATCAAGGGTAAGGGAGAAGCAAGAGTTAGCCCGAAAAAAGGTCCATTTAAAAAATATGGAAGAACTTAATCGATTGGGGCAAATTGAAAGAATAAAAGCGCAGAATCAGCTAGATCAACTTAAAAAGATGGATCCTTTTGAATTTGAAAAGTTTGTAAAAGGGTTGTATGAAATGATGGGATACAAAGCGATACTTACGTCCAAAACCGGCGATGGTGGAAAAGATATCATATTAAAAAAGGAATCCGACACATTACTTGTTGAATGTAAGCGATATAATTCGAAAAAAGTAACCCGCCCTGAAATCCAAAAATTCCATAGTGCATTAATTGATATGAAAGCGAAAAAGGGCTTCTTTGTTACCACTGGTGAATTCACCAAAACAGCTATTGAATATTCAAAAGATAAAAAAATCGAATTGATAAATGGCAATAGTTTATTGAGTCTTTTGCAAGAGGCGACCTCCAATAGTAATATTGGCGTTAGCATTGAGGAGCGAAATTTCAATGCAAAGACTGAAGAAGGTTTACTATAATAATGAACGACTACACAACCATTTGTGCGAGAAAAGAATGAGAGCAAAATATATTTGCTCTCATAATTTTTTAATTACTCCACGCATTAATTTTCCGAATTTATCAGAAGCCTCTGTTTTCATTACTTTTGTCACATGAAGATAAATTTTTCTTGTTGTTTTTTCATCACTATGGCCTAATCGCTCCATAATCTCTTCAATATCAACTCCAGCTTCGGCAAGCAGGGAAGTATGTGTGTGGCGAAGAGCGTGAGGATTATATTTTTTTGACTGAAACTCTAAGAATTTTAATAGCCTGGTCATCCTAGTTCGAACAAGTTTTGTTAAAATTGGATACCCGGGATGACGGTTAAAGTTTGCAAATATAAAACCTTTGTCATAATATGATTTGCCAAATAGTTTAATGAATTTCTCTTGTTGTAATTTGTGTTTTCTAAGTGCTTCAATCACAATTTCATCTACAAAGATTTTACGTTTTGATGAAATTGTTTTAGGAGCAACTAACAAATAGTCTTTTGTGTTGTTTTTATCATTGTTGTACGTTTTAGTAATACTAATTGTTCGTTGATTAAAATCAATATCTTTCCACTTGAGTACCACCAACTCACCTACACGCATCCCTGTATAAGCTAACGTAATAAAGATAGGTTCATCCATATAAAGCCCTTTTTCATTAACGATATCTAGAAATTGTGCGAGTTCCTCTTTTTCAAAGTATTTTGGAAGTTCATCTTCAACTGTGCATTCATCTTCTTCAGACTCAATAATGGCCTTATTGTCTTTTGGGATATAAGCAAATTCAGTCGGATTAACTTTAAGCATTCGTTTGCTGAGTGCAAATTTGAAAATCATCTTTCCAGTCACGTGGAAACCTTCCATTGTACTTTTGGAAAGACCCTGTTGTTTTAAATCATTTAATGCTGCTTGATACATATCATCTGTAATAACCTTCAGTTTTAGGTGAGCAAAGTAGGGTAAAAGCTTATTAATGCTATATTGTCTAAGACGAATCGTTCCAGGTTTGCACCCAGTTCTTTCACTGTATGTTTTGAGCCACTCTTGAGCAAAATCCTTAAATAGAATATTCGATTCTTTAATATAAGAACCTTGTTTTATTTCGTTAAGTAGAGCTGCTGCAGCTAACTGAGCTTCTTCCTTAGTTTTAAATCTTCCCCTTGTTGCCTGTTTCCTTCTTCCGTTCTTAGGATTCCGTCCAATGTCAATGGTGTAACTCCAGGTCTTACCACAGGTACAGTTATCAATAGGGCAAGTGCAACCTCTCTTCTTATAATGACCTTTCAAGTTAAATAACCTCCTGAATGGATTAAAATTTTTAGGAATAATTAGTTTAAATTGTTGTCCTTTGCTTTTAACTCTTTAATCCATAGTTCAAAATCATTTTTATCAACTCTTTTGGAGGTCCCAATCTGAAATGAAGGAATTCCTCCATGACTCACTTGAACTTGAAATAACTCATAAACTCTTCTTCGGGAAATCCCTAAAAACTCAGAAATGTGTTGTGCTGTCAAAACGCAAGGGAGTGACTCCCAAGTAGTGTGTTTTTTTGAATTTTTCATAATTGTTACCTCCAGTTAAATCAAAAAAGAAAAACCCCACAGATATGGAAAGAAAGACAGACTGCATCCATAGAATAAAGATTATAAGTTTTATACAAATAATCTTTTAGTCTTGGATTGGCAGGTCCTTCCTGTCCAAATCTGTGGGGTTTACCCAACTATGACTGTATTTTTTATTGAATTTTGATTATGTTACAAAATATATATTGTAATATGTTGAATTGTCAAGCAGAAATTCGCGATCGAAAAAAACTAGAAAAGATAAGAAATTTAGATGACCACATTTTTTAACAACAATTCTATCTTATTAATCCTTCGTGTTTGACAGGAAAATGTGGGTTATAGTAATGTTTAGTTAATAGCAATAAGTTATTTATGTTTAAAAAATTAATTCATTTAAAAATCGAATAAATCTATTTTTTCATTTTAATAGATCTAGAGCAGAAGCACTGTCTCTATATCTATAGAAGTACACAATACGTGTGTCTTCTATAGATATAAGGGCAGTGCTTTTTTTGTTCTATACAAGTAGAAAAAGTGATTTTTGAAAAAAAATCAAGAAAGGGAATTTCTTTATGCAAAACCAAGATTCTATTCAGTTATCCTTATTCGATTCTCATTTCGATGAATCTAATCAAATGAACAGCAAAGATGAACTGTTTTCGCAAAAAGATTTAATTTGTTCTGAAAAAGTGAATGCCTCTTCTCAATATGAAATTCTTGAATGGAATGGCTGCGATAAGGAAGAGATGCAATCAATCCAAGAAGAAATAGAGACAATTTCTGAATTTGATGGAATAAGCAGTGTTGAAGAGCTGTTGAACAAGTATATTTTTGGAACTGGAATAGAGAACAAAAGTGCATGGTCCGGGAGTTATCTGACTAAAAGTTCGCAGGAACTCGGTATAAAATCTAATATGCTTGCTCATAATGGAGATAAATTTTCAAAGGAAGAGTTGATCTCCATTATGGAAAGCTTATTTAATACCTCTCATCAAAAGAACATGATTCCTTTAGGAGAGGAAGGATTAAAGCAGTGGTTCATTGACAATATGATCAGTAAGCTAGAGGCCAAACCGATTCGACAGTTTTTAGTAAAGCGGTCGAAACTGCTCAATTATAAATCAGTGTTTTTGCTCATTTTACGATTTACCGAATTTGAGTCATTAGTCAGTAAGGCAACACGAAAAAAACCATTCGATCTTGTGCGAGAAGACTTTCTAAATCAGGAACTATATGACGAGGTAATCACGAGCCAGTTTTATTATCAAAACTTTGCTTTGTTTTATAAACAGATGAATCCCTTTACAGAATCGTCTTTAACGTATACACCCAAAGAACGGAAAGAGGTGGCATTACCACCGGGCGTGCAATCCTTTCTGACTTATAAAATGAGGCAAGGAACGAAACCAGACCGCTTAAATAAGTTTCGATATGAACTGCATCGGTACTTACGTTGGTCCTGCAATGTTTTAAATGTCTTTAGTTCCTATCCAATTGATAAAGTACCCATTACATTGTTTACACAAGAACACCTAAAGACATATAAAACCTTTCTCATCAAAGGAGTACAAAGTGGCCGGTTTGCAGAAAATGGTTCTATGAAACATTTTAAAAATATCAAAACATTTTTTAGAACCCTCTATCATATGGGGTTTATTAAAAACGATATCACTAGAGGCATACGGAATATTGAAGGTGATGATTATCAATCTCGTTACATGCCAACGGATAAGGAAATAGAAGCGTTCTTTACCGCCGTAGAACAATATTCTGATACGCCACAACTAGATAAACTAGCATTCGGCTTTATGCTCTATCTTGGATTTCGCTCATGTGAACTAGCAAAATTACGATGGGAAAACATCAATTGGAGCATTAAGGATGTAAAGTTTACAGCCAAGGGAGGAAAGGTACACTCATTACCAATACCTTCACCCCTTATGAATCACTTACAGGAGATGGAAAAACAAGTGGACGGGTTAGTGTTTGGTATGAAGGATAAACAACTAAGAGCCTTATTGTCTTTAAAGTATCGAATATTCACCTTGATAGCAGAATGGAAAGAGGCGAGTGGCCCCCATCAGTTACGCCACGTTTATATCACGCGTTTAACTGAGAAGGACGTAACACCTAAAACACTTAAACGTTTGGCTCGACACGACGATCTAGCCACAACTTCCCTCTATATCCATCGATCGGACGGGGAAGTTGAAGATAAAGCAAAACAGATTTCGTTTCCGTGGGAGGTGAATTAAAGTGGCACTTGAAAGTGAGGACCATTCTCAATTTAACATCAAAGGTGAAGTACAAGCACTTTTAGAAAAATATGGGCAGGTTCAAGTGGAAAAAGAACTTGGATCCATAGGACTTCTTTTAACGGAACAAAAGAACCCTATCAATAAGGAGATAACGTTGTTGGAGGCAGCACATCACTTTTTAGATGATGAATTTTCAACCTACCAAAATGTTTCCCCTTCTACACAGTCATCCTATAAAAGTGAAATGAGAAGTTTTTGTAAGTATTTTAAAGTAAATATTGATACTGATATATCAACGGATGTTTTGTTAAAAGAGGTATTAACCCCTGAAAAGTT
Organism: Bacillus marasmi; assembly: GCF_902168435.1. Taxonomy (GTDB): domain Bacteria; phylum Bacillota; class Bacilli; order Bacillales; family Cytobacillaceae; genus Bacillus_BU; species Bacillus_BU marasmi. Next base: position 14,595 of record NZ_LR656185.1, on the reverse strand, counting down.
AGAGGAATATATCCAACAGCCAAATTTAGCAGAGTCGACTCGAAGAAAAAAGGCAGCATTTTTAAGGACCTTTATTGATTCAGTAGCAAGAGATCTGCTAAGCGAAAAAAAAATCAATCAATTAAATAAAAGGGCACTACACCTGGATGACCCAGATCCACAGCCTCCACGAGCCTTTACTGCAGAACAAATTGATTATTTACTAAATTTGTCCCGCTTAACACGATGCTCCCTTCGAAACTATACGATACTTTGGACACTCGTGGGAACAGGGATTCGAGTGGACGAGTTGCATTTTCAAATTGGTGATGTGAATCTTGAAAAAGGTTGGATAAAAGTAAAAGCGAAAGGACGGAAAGAACGAGGAAAAGTGAAAAGGTTCATGACAAAAGGGGCCATTAAGGCAATTAAATACTATATTATTTTCACTTACTCTCACTTAAAGAGCGTTTTAAGTGAGACGGACTACAAGCGTCTTTACGTTTTTTCAGATGACAATGGACGAAACACCCTGTCTAATCGGGCTATTCAAAAAATGGTCAGGGGATTGATTGATAGAGCTATTGAGGATAACGTGATTCAGGATAAAGTGTGGGACAGTGATCGTGGAGCAGAGGTTCAAGTGAACTATTCGACCCATTCTTTCCGGCACTCGTTTGCGATTTATGCACTTGAGAGCGGGATGGATATTTATATTGTCAAGGAACTTTTGGGACACAAATCTATTGAATCCACAGAGGTTTATTTAAATTTATTTGATGAACAGTACCAAAATGCGATGGATAAACACCCATTTGCACAGCTAGAAATCGAGCAATTAAAACACTTGGGAGTTGATGTTTAATGGATGGGATTCTCTTTTCGTCTTTTTACTTTCAAAAGTGGAAGGAATTAAATAGATTAAAACCCAATACTGTTCAATCGTATATTAGCCGTTTAAAATTTTTTGAGGACTATTTAGGATTAGTGGGATGGGAGGGAGAGCTTGACTTTGACAAGTTTTATTACAGCAAGATCCATGATAAGTATGCCCCGATAGACCTCGATTTTATGGATGGATATATTGAGTATCTTCGCGACAATAAAACCAGATCAATAGCAAAATGTAGTTTTATAGCCTTAAAAAGCTTTATGGATCTATTAGTGGATTATGATTTGATAGAATTTAATCCACTGAGACATTATAAGAATCCATTTTATTACGAATCGTTTCGAAACCGTGCGTTAAGCGAAGAAGAGTGTTTAAACCTTCTAAAGGCAGCCTATGAACTGGATCCTTTTTTTCAACAATACTACTTAATTCTTTTGCTTCAAACCACTTGTGGATTAAGAGCAACGGAATTATGTAGGCTTACTGTTTCTCAAATAGATTTTGAACATAATGTCATTGTCATTGATAATGGGCGGAAAACCAAAATTGGTACGGTTCGAATGACAGATGCCCTACAAAAGAAGCTTAGGGAGTATATGAATCATCCTTTTTTTATAGCTTGGACAAAGGGGAAAGATAAGGAGTTGTTTTTTTGGAAAAACAAGCCTTTCACTCCGACGGATCTTAATAAGTTGTTGAATAATCTTAGAATGAAGGCAAAAATAACACGGAAAGTAACTAACCACGATTTAAGAGCAACAATGGCCTATCTATTGTATAAAGAGGGAAACGATTATAAGTCAATTCAAAAACAACTTCGGCATAAGAAATTGAAAACTACGCTCGGTTACTTACCTATTCATGTTGAATTAAATGGGTATCTGGATTAGTAAAATCATCGGAGAGGGTTAAGGGCTTTAATGTATATAAAAATATTATCGCTTGTAATTGAAATGGTAATTAAACTTTTTATATAATTTAAATAATTCAATATGTTACCTTATGTAAATGCATTGTGGCTAGAAGGACTAGGGCGATGGATTAGTGATTTCACTATCCGTCTGCCCTTTTTTATTTGCCAAATTGTGCTTGTATAGGATATGAAAGGAGTGATTCACGTAAAATAAATAAATTTTTAAGGAGTTAGAAGCAATCACAAGTTTACAAGTTAAACGGTAATAGAACTAAAAGGTAAGTAATACAAAAAAACAAACAAGTATGGGTAATGACTGGGTATCTTACCTACTTGAATTCGGAGGTTATGGTAATGGCTAAAAAAGTAATAATCGAAACTGGAAAGCAAGAAAGATATGCAGTGATTTTTGATGAGAGAAAAGACCCTCGAACTGGTAGGCTCCATATTAAGCAAATGATGTTTAACTCTAGTGAAGAAGCTGATGTATTTCTTGAAGAACTAGGAAGTGTTAAAGAAGATGTGCGAAATCAAATGACATTGGATCAAAAGGTTGAGGAAGAAAATACTCAAATCCCTTTCAATCAATTTGCCAAAGAGTGGTTTTACGGTGAACAGTCTCAATTGGTTACAGAACAGACTTTCAAAGTAAGACAAGCATTATTAGATAAGCATATTGCGCCTTACTTTGGAGATATGTACCTCTATGAAATTACTGAAAAGGATGTCATTGGACTATTTACTGAGAAAATGAGTGAAGGCTACTCAGAAGGCTTAATCAATGGTATCAAGAATTTTTTAGCCACCCTATTTCGTTCAGCTGTTAAAAAAGGGTTTCTTAATAAAAACCCTATGAGTTCTATTAAGAAGATAAAAGTTCCGAATCGTAATCCAATCATTTTAAGTGATTCAGAGATAATAAGGTTGCTAGAAAAAGCAAAAGAAGGAGGTGAAGGAAAGATGTACGAATTTACACTATCTACTGGACTACGACTAGCAGAATTATTGGCACTTACTTGGAGAGATATTGATTTTGACCAAAAGACGATAAATGTTAAAAATATTGTTCTTTTCGGTGGGGATGGCAACCACAACATCATCAAAATGAATAGTGGATATCGAAGGGTAAATATGCCGGAGTCTTTATTACCTATGTTGCAAGAACACAAAAATGAACAAAAGTTGAGGAAGGAGGACCTTGGTGATGGGTATCATAACGAGCTTGACCTTGTTTTTCCAAATAAAGATGGAGGAATCCAAAAGCCATCAACCGTTTGTGCTAGATTTAATCGGCTAGTTGATAAAGCAAATATTCGCAGAATTTCATTTCATGATTTAAGGAAAACATATGCTGCCTTGCTTATTAAATCAGGTGTTTCACCTGATCTAGTAATGTATCAGTTGGGTTATAAGAATATTGAAGCGGCCATTAACTTTTTAGGACCTCAATTTCTGGACCCAAAAATCTTAATTCATGCCTTTGGAAATGATGAGAAAAATAACGATTAGTCTGTGATCAAGGTTATTGGTTTTTAATACTTAACAAAAGGAGATGCAAATGCGTCTCCTTATTTGCAATTATTAGATTAATTGCTTGTAGTGGTATTCCAGTTTGCTGAATTGGAGGTACATAAAAATAGGCTATTAACTGATATTGTGGTCTCTTGAAAGAGGGTATTAGTAAATTCCTATTAATAAATGTTCTAGGGTAGCTATGTAGATTTAGAAATTATCTGTCCAGAACAAAGATAATGCAAAAAGGGTTATCAAAAAGAAATGGTAAGTGTGGTTTTGATTAATAGGATAATGGAAATAGGTTGTTAATAATATCATTTCATTAAGGTTGTTAATATCTGTATAATTGAATTTGGAGTTATTGTTTTTAAGGAGGAATATTAATTGATTACTGGTGAAATTAGAAATAAAGTTGATAAAATATGGGAAACGTTTTGGACTGGTGGAATTACGAACCCATTAACAGTGATAGAACAATTTACATATCTATTATTTATAAAAGGATTAGATGAAACAGAAACAACGAAAGAGCAGGAAGCTGAATTTCTTGGAATGGAACATCAGGGCTTGTTTCCTAAAGATAAGCAGCATTTACGTTGGAGTAAGTTTAAACAACTTGGTTCAGCTGAGGAAATGTATGAAGTTGTATCCAAAGAAGTATTTCCTTTTATTAAGAACATACATGGTAAAGAGGATTCAGCATACTCCAAATATATGGGTGATGCGATGTTTATGATACCGACTGCCAATATGCTTTCAAAGATTATTGATGGGATTGATAACATCCCAATGAAAGACCGTGATACAAAAGGAGATTTATATGAGTACTTGCTATCAAAAGTAGCTACTTCAGGGACAAATGGCCAGTTCCGAACGCCACGCCATATTATTGATATGATGGTGGAACTCATGAAACCAACTCCTGAAGATGTCATCATTGATCCAGCTATGGGTTCAGCTGGTTTCCTTGTGTCTGCATCAGAGTATTTACGTAAAAACCATAGTGATTTGTTCTTAGTTCAAAGTTTAAAAGAGCATTATAACAACACAATGTTTTACGGAAATGATATGGACAGAACGATGTTACGTATTGGAGCAATGAACATGATGCTTCACGGTATTGACAATCCGAATATCGATTACCGTGATTCTCTTGCAGAAGTAAATAAAGATAAAGATCAATACACGTTAGTACTTGCCAATCCTCCGTTTAAAGGTTCATTAGATGAAGAAGGAGTTTCAAACGAGTTATTAAAAATAACCAAAACAAAGAAAACAGAATTGCTTTTCTTAGCTCTATTCATCCGTATTCTTAAAGCTGGTGGACGAGCGGCTGTTATTGTTCCAGATGGTGTTCTATTTGGAAGTTCAAAAGCACATAAACAAATCAGAAAAGAGATAATTGAGACCCATAAACTTGAAGCTATTATTTCTATGCCCAGTGGCGTATTTAAACCCTACGCAGGTGTTTCTACTGCAATCATGATTTTTACAAAAACAGGTGCAGGTGGTACAGATCTTGTGTGGTTCTACAACATGAAAGCAGATGGATACTCTCTTGATGATAAACGAATTCCAGTAGAACAAAATGATATTCCTGATATCATTACTCGATTTAAAGATTTAAAAGTTGAAAAAGAAAGAAAACGTACAGAACAATCCTTCTTTGTAACAGTTGATGAGTTACGTGAAAATGACTATGACTTGTCAATTAACAAGTATAAAGAAATTGAGTATGAGGAAGTGGAGTATGAGAGTCCCCAAAAAATACTCGATAGGATAGAATTTTTAGAAAAAGAGATATTAGAAGGTATTAATGACTTAAGGGTGCTTATTAAATGAGAATGAAAAATTCAATCAGTACAATTTTACTACAAGAGGCAATTGAACTAATTTCAGGACGGGATCTTCAGAAGTCGCAGTACAATGCAGAAGAAAAAGGTATACCATATATTATGGGGGCTAGCAATATAAATAATGGAAGGTTTATTATCGAAAGATGGACAGATACCCCAACAGTTATAGGTAAGAAAGGGGATATAATTCTATCTGTAAAAGGAACCGTCGGTGAGTTTTTCATATTAGAAGAAGAAGCTCATTTAAGCAGGCAAGTTATGGCGTTGAGGGTAAAAAATGGATATTTAAATGAGTACATTAAATACTTTTTAGCATTTTATATAGAAAAGCTAAAAGAAAAAGCAAAAGGAATGATTCCCGGAATTACAAGGGAAGATATACTACTTGCTCAAATACCTAATTTCGGACTAGAAATGCAGGAAAAAATAATTAACGTACTTAAATTATCAGAATCTATCATTAACAAACGCAAAGCCCAAATTGAAGAATTAGACCAATTAACGCAAAGTGTGTTTTGGGAGATGTTTGGGGATCCGTTAACAAATGACAAAGATTTCCCTTCTAAATCTCTTGGTGATATTGCCACAGTAGGGTCTAGTAAAAGAGTTTTTGTTGAAGAATTAGTGGGTGAGGGAGTTCCTTTTTATAGAGGAACTGAAATTGGGTCTTTAGCGTTAGGAGAAGATATTTCACCAACTCTCTTTATAACTAAAGAACATTATAGAAATTTATCACAATCTAGTGGAATTCCTAAGGTTGGGGATTTGTTAATGCCCTCAATATGTCCAGATGGTAGGATTTGGAGAGTGCGAGATAACACTCCTTTTTATTTCAAAGATGGTCGAGTACTGTGGATCCATTTTACCATTAATGATATTAACACAATATATATTCAATATGCTTTAAAGGATAAACTAATTAGAGATTATTTAAATATAGCTTCTGGTACCACATTTGCCGAATTGAAGATATTTTCATTAAAAAAAGTTAAATTAATGATTCCACCTTTAGATTTACAAAATAAATTCTCTTTACATGTAGATAAAGTTCAAGAAAAAATGACATTCTTAAAAAAGAATTTAATTGAAATGCAAAATCTTTATAATTCTTTGCAGCAACGTGCCTTCAAAGGAGAATTATTCACCCAAGAAAAACTCCCGAATGCCTAAATAAAGGAGGGAAAATCTTGACGACAAACTTTGGTTTTCTTAAAGAAAAAACTCAATATATAAACTTTACAAGTGCTTGTTTAGAAGCGGAAAAGGCTCTAATTGTGAGTCCAGCGACGTGTGCGATTTTGGCACGTCGCGCGCTTGAGCTTGCTGTAAAATGGCTTTATAGTTCAGACAGTGAATTAAAAGTCCCTTATCAAGATAATTTATCAAGTTTAATTCATGATTCTAATTTTCTAGCTATTATAGATGAAGATTTTCTCCCGTTGTTAAAGTATATCGTTAAGCTAGGAAATGTTTCGGTTCATTCTAATGCGAATATTGGTCGTGATGAAGCGATTCTTTCTTTACATAACCTCCATCAGTTTGTAGCCTGGATTGATTATTGTTATTCGGATGAATACACGGCAAAAGAATTTGATGAGTCATTGCTACAACAAGGTGAAGAAAAGCGAGTTCGACCGAAAGAATTACAAGATTTATACGAGCAATTAAGCTCAAAAGACCGACGTTTAGAAGAAATGATGAAGGAAAACGAAGAGCTGCGTAAAGCAAATACAGCGAAACGTGAATCAAATACGGAACAATATGAATTTCAAGTTGATGAACTAAACGAATTTGAAACGAGACAAAAATATATTGACCTTGATTTGAAACTTGCTGGATGGGAATTTGGTAAAGATGTTGTGAGAGAGTATGAAGTGACAGGGATGCCTAATAATCAGGGCATTGGTTTTGTTGATTATGTACTCTTTGGGGATAATGGAAAGCCTCTTGCTGTTATCGAAGCAAAACGCACATCAAAAGATCCTAATGCTGGTAAGCAACAAGCAAAACTATATGCAGATTGCATTGAACAAATGCATGGCCAACGTCCCGTTATTTTTTATACAAACGGCTTTGAAACTTATATTTGGCATCAACCCTACCCACCGAGAAAAGTATCTGGATTTTACAATAAAGCGGATTTAAAACTAGTTATCGATCGTCTCACGATGAAACGTAAATTTGAAAATATCGAGATAAACGATGATATTACGAATCGCTATTATCAAAAAGAATCCATTCTAGCAGTTTGTGATGCTCTAGAAAACAACCAACGTAAAATGTTATTAGTTATGGCTACTGGTAGTGGGAAAACAAGGGTTGCAATCTCGATTGTAGATGTTCTTTCTCGTCATAATTGGATTAAGAATGTATTGTTTCTTGCAGACCGCAAAACTCTCCTACTGCAAGCAAAGAAAAATTTTAATAATCTTCTACCAAGCTTATCGTTATGTAATCTGTTGGATAATAAAGATAATCCTGAAGAAAGTCGGATGGTCTTTTCCACTTATCCGACGATGATGAATGCAATCGATGATACAAAACGGAAAGATGGAAAAAAACTATTCACGATTGGTCACTTTGATTTAATTATTATTGATGAATCTCATCGTAGTATATACAAAAAATATCGCTCGATTTTCAACTATTTTGATGGTATTTTGCTTGGGCTCACTGCTACACCAAAAGACGAAATTGATAAAAATACTTATGAAGTATTTAATTTAGAAAGTGGTGCGCCAACTTATGCTTATGAGTTGGAGAAGGCCGTAGAAGACGGATATCTTGTTGATTACAGGACAATTGAAACAAAAATGAAGTTCCTGGAAGAAGGTATTCGATATGACGATTTAACAGATGAAGAAAAGGAAATATACGAAGAGACATTTGATGATGAAGTCGGAGAAGATATAGATAGTGGTGCATTAAATGAATGGTTATTTAATGCAGACACAATTGATACCGTTCTCAAGAATTTAATGGAGAATGGCATTCACGTAGAAGGTGGAGATAAGCTCGGTAAAACGATTGTTTTTGCCAAAAACCATCAACATGCTCTTAAAATTGTTGAGCGATTCGATATCTTATTCCCTGAGTATGGTGGTGACTTTGCGAAGGTAATCGATTATAGCATTAACTACTACCAAACACTAATCGAAGACTTTTCTACAAAAGAGAAGATGCCACAAATTGCTGTATCTGTTGATATGTTAGATACAGGTGTCGATATTCCAGAAGCAGTGAATCTAGTTTTTTTCAAAAAGGTACGATCTAAGTCAAAGTTTTGGCAAATGATTGGTCGTGGCACTCGATTATGTCCGGATTTGTTTGGTATAGGACAGGATAAAACACATTTCCTAATATTTGATTATTGCGGGAACTTTGAATTTTTTAGAGAAAACCCAAAAGGAATGGAAGGAAAAGCTACTGAAAGTTTAACAGAAAAGCTATTTAACTCGAAGGTAGAAATTATTAAAGAGCTTCAAGGCATGGATTATCAAACAGATAATTATATTACACATCGTAACGAGCTCATTAATGATGTGTTTGCAGATATAAATGCGTTGGATGATGAAAACTTCCGTGTCCGCCAACATATACAACATGTCCATAAATATAAAAATAAAGCAAATTGGAATTCATTAACGGTAATGAATGTAAATGAAATTAAAGAGCATGTTTCACCAATCATCGTGCCATTTAATGATGACGAATTTGCCAAACGGTTTGATTTAGTCATGTATACGATTGAACTAGCTAAATTACAAACAAAAAATGCTACTAAACCTATTCGCAGCGTTGTTACGACAGCAGAATCTTTATCAAAATTAGGAACAATACCACAAGTAGTTGCACAAAAGCCTATTATTGATAAAGTTTTGATTGAAGAGTTCTGGGAAGGTGCTGACATCTTTGAACTAGAGACTGTCCGTGAAGCACTACGTGACCTTATCAAGTTCATTGAAAAAGAAAAGCAAAAAATTTACTTCACAAACTTCAAAGATGAAGTACTGGAAGTAAAAGAAAACGGACCAATTTTCCATTCAAATGACCTACAGAATTATAAGAAGAAGGTACATCACTACTTACAAGAACACCGAGATCAACTAGCAATCCATAAACTTAGAAATAATAAGCAACTGACTGAGCAAGATTTACGAACATTGGAAACGATCCTTTGGAATGAATTAGGGACTAAAGACGATTACGAAAAGGACTTTGGTGATACCCCGGTCACAAAGCTTGTACGCCAAATTGTTGGATTAGACCCACAGGCAGCAAATGAGGCCTTTTCAGAGTTTTTATCTAACGAGAAGCTTAACATTTATCAAAGTAGGTTTGTAAAACTTATTGTCGATTATGTCGTGAAGAACGGAGTAATGGATAAGAAAGTCTTACAACAAGATCCGTTTAAGTCGGTTGGAAGTATTGTTGAACTGTTTAAAGATAATATGGATGATGCTCGGAAGATTATTGGAATTATTGATGAAATAAATAAGAATTCAATAGAGGTTACTAATACTGGTTCGTAAGTGTTCTTCTATATAATAAAATATCTATGAAATCCTAATAAAGAGGGTAATGATTATTGAATTTATTAAAGTTAAAATTATTAAGTGATTATTCGATATTCTCTAAAGGTGCTGATTTTTATTTTAATAATTCGAAAATCTTAGCTATAGTAGGTGTTAATGGAAGTGGAAAGTCTAAATTTCAAGAAATGATTGTTAATGCTTTTCTAAATTTATATGCAAGATTAAACAATTATAAGATTTATGAGCAATTAGATTTTGAATTAGATTATTTACTTGCACTTACACCTCAAACTTATTCATTAATTGCCAACAAAGATAACGAGAACTTAAAGTATGATGATATTAATGAAATTATTGTAAAAGCTAAGGTTAAGAGTGATGAATTATTTTCATTTAATATTTTTATTAAACTTCGTTCAAGTGAACTAGTTCCTCTGAAAGTAGAAAGAGAGAAGTTAAAGCATTTTCTTCCTAATGCATTAGTTGTTTATTCATCTGGAGAAAATGAAACTATTAGTAATGAGTTATTGAGATATAGGTTTTACAATCAGAATAGATATTTAGATAATATGTATAATCAAATCATTACTGATATAAATAATATGAAATTAGAGTATGTGCATGAAAGTTATCGTGCCTTGTTAATAACTTCTATGTTACTTTTTAATAGTGAGAAAATAAGAAGGTTAAAGGATTTACTTAATTTAGAAAGGATATCGTTCATAAAGGTAGATATAAATTTTTCTTATCGCGGAAAGCAAATTGAGCTGCCAAGTATGGAATCGCTTGAAGTTAGAAAGCTTCTTAGCTTTTCTAATGAAATAGAAGATTCAAAAATGGAAGGTAATTATGATATAATTTTCCAAAATAATTATGAGCGTTTAGAGGACCATTATTTGAATAACCCTACAAATATTTATAGGACTTTCGAATTCTTAGAGAATTTAAATTTATTGAAGATCTCTAAAAAGAAGCGAAAGTTAATAGAACAAGAATTACATTATGCAATTAAGGATATTCATTCCTATTTTTCAACAGAAAAAAAGGTTTTTAGTTTGAGAGATTGTTTAATTACTAAGTCAGATAAATCTATTGTAAGCATATTAGATTTATCTGATGGAGAATTTCAACTCTTACTAATATCGTCTTTATTATTAATACATGATAGTCCAAATACATTATTTATATTAGATGAACCTGATACTCACTTTAATCCTGAATGGAAATCAAAATTCCTTTCTATAATATCAATGATAAAAAGTCAAAACTCACAATGTCTTTTTACTACTCATAACCCTGAAGTTTTAACAGACATTAGAAGTGAAGATATAATATTTATTAAAAATGGAATTGTAGAAACAATTGATATTCATACATTTGGGACAAACCCTAATATTATAGCTAGTAGTATTTTTAATAAGAGTGATACGGTTTCCGAAATTGCTATGCAGGCATATAAAAGATATTTAGGATTAATAGAAAGAGAAGAAGATATACAAAAGCTATTACAGATTGAACAAGAGGTAGCTGAGAATTTTGGAAATTCTGCAGAGAGAATGATGCTTTTGAATAAGATTTATAAAAAGCAAAGGGTCTGATTTATGTGGTTTTTTTATGATATTAACTTTAAAAATGAACATTTAGATTACTATATATCGAGTATGGAAAGTTTTTTTGGCAAAACGTTTAATGGAGAGGATTTTAATCACTCAATTGACTCAGAATTTTTCACTAAATTAAAGCGGACTAATTTAGTTAAAGAGTTTTTAAAAGACTTTCATCAAAAATATAATGAACTTAGTAAACGGGATAAGATTAAAGTCAGAGAAGCATATAGAAGGAATACTGCAATTGAAAATGTATGCTCATCAGTATTTAAGCCGGTTAAATATACCCAGCTCCCCTCTGAGATTGCTAATGACCTAAGAAAAATTTTTAATTATTTATATGATGATTTCCCTAGTGTGAAATTTTTTAAAGATACTTTAGGGAGTTTCAAAGATTACTATAATCAATTTTATGAGGGGAACTTTTCCCGATATACATTATGTCCATTTTGTGGGATAAAGCCCATGAAGACGACCTTTGAAAGGCGAAGGGAGCCTTTTGATCATTATCTTCTTAGGAGTCAGTATCCATTTGTCTCGCTTATTAGGAATAATTTAGTACCAATGTGTCATGATTGTAATGAAGATTATAAAAAAGAAAAAGATATATCATTAAGGAAAGTATTTTACCCTTTTGAGAAGGGTAATAACGATGTATCTTTAAGTGTTCGTGGAACTAAAGTACATATTAGTAGTGAAAGGTTTAAAAAAGAAATCTTGTCGTGGGATAAAATATTTGAAGTTAATAGCAGAATTGAAGGTTATATAAAACAAAATAAAGCTGCAATTATGTCAAACTACACAGAGTTACAATTACATGAGGGCAATGATTTAATGAAAAAATACCTTGAAATTAAACTTCATTCATGTGAAAAGTTTTTGTACTGTGGACATAATTTTATTGAGAAGGCAATTATTTTAGATGAATTCCAATATATATTAAATATTAATCCAGAATCAGCAAAATCAAAATCTTCTTCTTCTCATGAAAACGAAATTGCTATTAGTGAAGCGGGTAGAGATTTTTAGAGCAAATAATAAAAACTTTCATACCATAAGATTCTAGTTCAACAGATGATTGCAATTTCTCTTAATTCTTAACAGCTTTAAACAAAATACACCCAATGACATTTCCCTATTCCAGACTTAATAGTACCAATAAAATTCTGTAAATGTATTTGCACTACTAAATGAGATTAAATTGCAGTTCTTTTAAAGAACACCTAAATGCTAACATTTTGCTAACGCAATCCCATAAAAAACGGTAAATCGACGTTAAAGATATTACAACCAGCAATATCCAAAACGTTGATTTACCGCGTTTCTTGCACCTCTCGTTAACGATATTACACTCTCAAAGCTCACGGGCGGCATGATGTAATAGCCGGCGAAACCCTTGATACATAAGGGTTTATGTCCTTGTTGCTAACAAAATGCTAACATCAGATATACAATAGAGGTTTCTCATTAGTTGAAAAAACTTTTGGGAAGCCTCTTTTTTTCTTGAGTAACAAGAAGGCAGACGGAAATTTAACTTGTTGGAAATAAGATTAAATACAATAAATCACTGAGCTTTCTCATCCTTCCAATGTATGTAAAATAGGTATAACTACTTATTTAGCAGCTATCATAATTCGACATATAATAACCTATATGGAAATTATTGCATGTGAGGAGGGGAAAAAGGATATGATTTTCAGCAATTTTGACGCAACTTTCCTCATATATAAAACATCAATCTGCTAATCTAGCAGATCAAATAAACATGCTAGAACAAGCAAAAAGAGAAATAAAAGGGAACAAAACAATGCCTAGGCAGAGTGGAATACCAATCTAACCCTAAATCTTCAAGCTTATTGGGAAGGAAATCGAGCTATGACATTCGATGAATCCCGTTCTCGTGCACATAGGGAAATGCAACATATTTTTCATTCTGAGTACGATAGATATATTGAAAAGATAGATTCAAAACTTTATATTTTGGAACAGGAAAAATCAGGATTATCCTTTGCCAGTGGCTTAACCCGCGAAGCAGAACGACTTTTGACAAAGGGTGAAGAGGGAACAGAAGACTTGCAACGTAAAATCAAGCAAATCAGGAGGCAATTGTCTTAATGAGTACGATTCAAGTAAAACATGATGAAGTCATGAAACGGTTAACAAAGGTCAAAGAAGCTTTATCTGCTCTGAACCTTCTCAATCCAAACGAACAGTTACTTGGCAATAATAAGCTTGATTTTACTGACCGGTGGACATCAAGGGAGACCACTATTGCGTTTGACATTGCTTCATACATAGAAATTGTCGCGCAAAATATTGAGGATACCCGCTCAAATGTAGATTCTATTAAACAACAAGACGAAGCAATTGCAAACGGTACACCAAAATAAAGAAGGAATTAGAAGAATGTCATATCTAAAAATCTTTGAAGCAAGCACATTGCTTTCGTCTATAACTGAAAGAATCAAAGATTATCAAAACTTACAGAAACAATTGGAAGATTTAAAGGGAGCTTTTCAAGAAATCGTCCAGCTGACTGATTTTAAAGGTAAGACTGCCGATTCAATCAAAGGTTTTTATCGTGCTCAAATAGATGTCGTCAATGCCTGGGAAGATTTTATTGATCAACATCTTTCATTTTTAACTAGTGTTGAAGGTGCCGTCTCAGAACGTAATTTATCTGGAAACACACTGGTTCATGTACCATTTTTAGATGAAACCTTAACGAAAGCAGCACAAAAATCTAACGAGATTGTATCCGACAAGGAAAGAGAACTAAAAAGGATTTTTCGTAACATTGATGATATTATTTCTTTAGATGTATTCTCGAGTGCTGAATTTGACCATCAAATGTACCTAGCTGAGAAAGAGCGAAAGGATACACTTGAGAAGGTTCATGAACTGGACTATGATCTAGTCAATCGATACCAAAATTCCCAACCCGCCGAATCCTATGCGAAAATGCTATTTCAGCAGTTATTACAGTCATCAACGAAAAACGGCAGTATTTCACCGATTCATTTTAATACGAAAGCCTATCACAGCAGCGAAATATATCGGGCGAAAAAGCCTCGGTCAATTAGTAAAGAAGAGTTTGTAAACATCCAGCATAAATTAGCCTACCAAGTTCAAATCATCGATGAGTATGAGGAATATGGTGGGGATTTTTACGTTTTTGACAATGGGCAGATTGTCAGGAAATATACTGCTAGGATTAATGGGAAGTTCGTTACCCAATATGAAATTGTTGAGAAGATCCCCAAAAAAGATCGAACCAGAAATGTGAAAGAGTTAGGTT
>NZ_LR656206.1 GCF_902168435.1 Bacillus marasmi | reverse complement strand
TTTTTTTACATTCACTCAGAGTTGTTAAATGAAAAAACGGGAACATGGTTCTATAAAAGACCTTGTTCCCATTTTTTTACTTATTTAAAATGTCTTATTTCTTACGTTTTTCTTTACAAATGGCGACTGTTCCAAAAACAATAGGTTTTTTCTCTAGAGGTATAGGTACTTTTTGCCGGCCTCTAGAAGTTCTGGATTTCTTTCGAAATAACGCTTTTAAAAAGCTACTCCATGACTTATAAAGATAAATCTGCAGAATCTGAAAGAATTCCCAAAGGGTTTTAGTCGATTGTGTTTGTAGCTTTACAATTAAGGCAAGTCCATAAGCAATTAGGGATAAAAACATCTGGTTCCAAATGCCTTGCGGCTTTGTACTCCAAACCTTGGTTAACTTTAAATGTTGTTTTACCCACTTAAAAAATAACTCAATCATCCATCGATTTTTATAAATCTCCATAATTTCTTGGTCTGTAAGATCCCATCTCGATGTAAGAATTCTATATGTACGATTTTGTTCGTCCACAAATTCAATATAACGAACCGGCTTCTTTGAAACACCAAAATTAACTTTTGCATCTCTTAGGACAGAAGGATGGGTTGGTGTATATTCCTCTATGGAATAGAGTCGGAGACTCTTGGAGATGCGTGTTACAAAAGAGATTTCTCTTTCTAACCAATCTTCTAAATTTTTAATTGTAGGATATCCACGATCCATTACATACGTGGCATCATCAGTTTCAACAAGCAGATTAGCAGTTTCTGAATCACCAACAATTCCTGATGAAGGAATAATTTTATCTGGAAAAACAGTGTCTTTAGACACAACAACTAACCTCGTGTGCATTTTCACCGAATTAAATTCTTTAGAGATATTTGCCCAATTACAAAGGGTTTTTGGTAATCGAATTTGAGTGGAATCAACTATTTTTAAGTAGCCGATATTTTTTGATATACCTGTTTGCTTTTTGGTGAGCTCCTGAATTTTTTGAATCACCTTAAGGAATAGTTTTTGAACCCATTCTGTAGGTAAATCATTAATCCTTCGGCTAAGTTGAGAGCCACTGATCTCGCTGATCCCAAGCTCTTTTCTTAGGTTGGGATGTGCACGCAGCTTTTCTTCAAATTGTCCATAGGAACTCCATTTGTCTAGCTGTGCAGCTACAAATATTTTCAGTAAAGACTTGGTAGAAAGCTTATCGTAATCATAATCCATGAGTAGACATTCAAAATCTTCTAATGGAAGTGATGATAAGCACTGACAAATTAATGTTTGACGACCTATACTAATACTCACGTTGTGTGCTCCTTTTGTAGAAGATGAGGGAACAAGTATGGTCTATCTCTTCTACAATAGGAGCCTTTTTATTTTTTAGAAATTAATTAAGTCACTTTTACATATTTTTCAAGTCGTGCAACGCTAGTGGGAC
>NZ_LR656184.1 GCF_902168435.1 Bacillus marasmi | reverse complement strand
TCAAGATGAGATTTCCCATAGCGTAAGCTAGTAAGATCCCTGAAAGATGATCAGGTTGATAGGTCAGAGGTGGAAGCGTGGCGACATGTGGAGCTGACTGATACTAATCGATCGAGGACTTAACCAAAACGAAAAGCGAAGGCGACTGTTCAGCTTTGAAGGCATTGGAGAGCCGGCACTGCAAATCCTGGTTTTGGGTTTGTAGGGACGGATCGAAATGACCGAAAAGCTAGGAGCCGTAGCTGGACAAATTTAGGTGATTATCATAAAATCATTTCTTCTTCATTATCTAGTTTTGAGAGAATGAATTTTTAAAATTTTTCTCTTGCAAAATTACAAAAAGTCATTATAATAAATAATGTCTTATAAAATAGTCTGGTGGCGATAGCGAGAAGGTCACACCCGTTCCCATACCGAACACGGAAGTTAAGCTTCTCAGCGCCGATGGTAGTTGGGGGCTCTCCCCCTGTGAGAGTAGGACGCTGCCGGGCTGTTAAAAATTTTATTATTCCGCAGTAGCTCAGTGGTAGAGCAATCGGCTGTTAACCGATCGGTCGTAGGTTCGAGTCCTACCTGCGGAGCCATTCTTAATATTGACGTTAAGTCAAGTGAGCTTGGCAACATGCTTCCATAGCTCAGCAGGTAGAGCACTTCCATGGTAAGGAAGAGGTCACCGGTTCGAGCCCGGTTGGAAGCTCTCAAAAATTCATATGGCCCCTTGGTCAAGCGGTTAAGACACCGCCCTTTCACGGCGGTAACACGGGTTCGAATCCCGTAGGGGTCACCATTTGTGGAGGATTAGCTCAGCTGGGAGAGCATCTGCCTTACAAGCAGAGGGTCGGCGGTTCGAGCCCGTCATCCTCCACCATTTATGCCGGTTTAGCTCAATTGGTAGAGCAACTGACTTGTAATCAGTAGGTTGGGGGTTCAAGTCCTCTAGCCGGCACCATTTTCGGAGGGGTAGCGAAGTGGCTAAACGCGGCGGACTGTAAATCCGCTCCCTCAGGGTTCGGCGGTTCGAATCCGTCCCCCTCCACCATTTTAATAGAAATAAAAAATGGACATGAAAACAATTTGTCCTTTTTGTTTTGATATCTATTATTAATAGAAAATTCAGAAGAATCAACTGGATTAGTTTCTGGTTTTTTGGATATCATATTAATTATTATTAATGGGCTATAGCCAAGCGGTAAGGCAACGGACTTTGACTCCGTCATTCGTAGGTTCGAATCCTGCTAGCCCAGCCATTTTATTTACTTCGAGCCATTAGCTCAGTTGGTAGAGCAACGAGCAATTCTTCAATGAATTATCTGCGAGTTGTACCAATCGAGATGCTACTTGAATTATCTTTCTGAGATTGGGACATCCGACGACAGAACATTTAGAGGAAATTTCATTACTTCGAGCCATTAGCTCAGTTGGTAGAGCATCTGACTTTTAATCAGAGGGTCGAAGGTTCGAGTCCTTCATGGCTCATTTAATTTTAAAAAAATAGACAATAAATCCTATTGTATTAACCATTCAATCATCATAAACTATTGATATGCGGAAGTAGTTCAGTGGTAGAACACCACCTTGCCAAGGTGGGGGTCGCGGGTTCGAATCCCGTCTTCCGCTCCAATTACGGGGCCTTAGCTCAGCTGGGAGAGCGCCTGCTTTGCACGCAGGAGGTCAGCGGTTCGATCCCGCTAGGCTCCACCATCACACTACATATTAACTTTATTCCTTAATCCTTACGGGTTAAGGTTTTTTTATTTTTGGCGCTGTTAAACGTGATTGGTGATTTCCGCTCCCAGGCACTTCGCTTTCCACGGGGCGTGCGGTGAGCCTGTAGTCTCACCTGTCCCGCTACTCCCGTAGGAGTCTACGTGCCTTCCGCTGCAATCAACAAGTGTAAAAATCAACATTGCTCTTTAACACAGCTTTATTTTTTAGGAATTGAAAAATTTTACCGTTGTGGATAACTCTTGCAACGTCAAATTAATCCAGCTCCAGCGCCTAGGGGTCACAAGCTTGTCTAGTGAAAGTGGCTAGGAGCTGAGTACATAAGCCAAATCCCTCCAGAGATTATCATCTCTTGCGTGATTCGTCTTATGTCCATCGCTCCTGAACGAGCCACTTTCACTTTTCTAACAATCCCTTCCGGAAATCAGGATTTCCTGCAGGGCGGATCTTTGCCCTGTCGCCCCTGAGCAAGGCGCTTCCGCTTTTTCTTTCGTATATATATACAGAATTATGTTGAGTTGAGTCATGTAAACGAGAAAAGGTAAAATAGAAGTGAACACTAAATTCTGAACAGTTAAAATATAAAGAAAAGCTGGGGGGAAGAGTGATGAAGAAGATTTCGGTGATTGGAATGCCAATGGATTTAGGGCAATTACGCCGAGGTGTCGATATGGGACCGAGTGCAATGAGATATGCAGGTATGATCGAGAAATTAAAAAAATTAAAATATCAAATAGATGATTTAGGTGATATTCCGATTGGAAGGCCTGAAGTCGTTATTTGTAAGGATACAAACTTAAGAAATTTGGAATTAGTGGCTGAAAAAAGCGAGTTGCTTGCAGAGAAAGTAAATGAAGTTGTCTCTCTCGGAGCATTCCCATTAATTCTCGGTGGTGATCACAGCATTGCGATTGGTACCCTTGCAGGAGTGGCCAAACATTATCAAAATTTAGGGGTTATTTGGTATGACGCACACGGGGATTTAAATACTGCAGAAACGTCTCCTTCTGGAAATATTCATGGGATGCCTCTGGCGATTAGTTTAGGTATTGGGCACCCGATGTTAACAGGGCTTTCAGGATATTCACCAAAAATTAAACCTGAGAATGTTGTCATTATCGGTGCGAGAGCTTTGGATGATGGTGAAAAAGAACTAATACGCCAGAAGGGTATTAAAGTCTATACTATGCATGAGATTGATCGTTTAGGAATGACGAAGGTCATGGAGGAGACAATCGAATATCTAAAAGCCAAAACTGATGGTGTTCATCTCTCGCTCGATTTGGATGGGTTGGATCCGAATGATGCTCCAGGTGTTGGAACACCTGTTATTGGCGGGATTAGTTATCGTGAGAGTAATTTAGCAATGGAGATGCTTGCAGAAGCAGACATCATAACATCAGCTGAATTCGTAGAGGTAAATCCGATTCTTGATGAAAGAAATAAAACTGCAACAGTAGCAGTTGCGTTAATGGGATCCTTGTTCGGAGAGAAGTTATTATAATGAGATTTTTTAATTGATTTCCTACTTCGCTGTAAACTGTCGATTGTTTCGGCAGTTTTTTTGTGGTAATTTTTGGAATGATTGTACTTTTGTTCTAAACTTATCCATTGTAATTTGATAATATAGAGGAAGTGAATTTAGTAAGTAACAAGTTTTACTACGAAAAACAAGGCGCTTACATTTTTCAAAAATAATGAAACCTTTTCAGCTATACTTACGTAATAGTGTATAGCCGCATAGAGCGGAGGTAAATGAGTGGAAGAGATTGTAAAGAAAAGGATAAAGCAAGTTTTAAAAGGCGATCAAAATGCCTTTGAGCATATAGTTGAGCTTTATAAGGACAAAGTGTATCAAATATGCTACAGAATGTTGGGGAATAGGCATGAATCTGAGGATGCAGCTCAAGAGGCCTTTATTAGAGCGTATGTTAACCTTAGTAGCTTTAATATAAAAATGAAGTTCTCAACTTGGCTGTATCGAATTGCTACAAACCTTTGCATTGACAAGCTAAGGAAAAAGAAGCCCGATTATTATTTGGATGCAGAAATTTCTGGTACGGAAGGGTTAACACTGTATTCACAGATTCCATCTGAGTCGATTTTGCCTGATAAGGAAGTAGAAGGCATGGAGGTACAGGAGCAAATTCATCAGGAGATTTCTAAACTGCCAGAGAAATACCGAGCAGTCATTGTGTTAAAATACATCGAGGAACTATCTTTGAACGAAATAAGTGAAATTCTAGAAATGCCATTAGGGACGGTAAAAACAAGAATTCATCGCGGTCGCGAGGCGTTACGGAATCAATTACGGTATGTTTATTGAAAGGGTGATAATCTTGAAATGTTCAGAAAGAATTATTGAATTGATGCATGAATACTTAGATGGAGAAATCGCACCCGATAATGATAGTGAATTACAAGCCCATTTAAAATCTTGTCCAGACTGCAAAACTTATTTTCTCGATTTGAAAAAAGTTGATGCTCACATAAAGGAGACCGTTTCGGTAAAAGCACCTAATCATTTCACTGCTAATGTAATGGCGAGTTTGCCGCCAATTCAAACAAAAAAGACTAAGCGTTTTTCAAACTGGTTTAAATATCATCCTTTTTTAACTGCTGCATCCGTTTTTATTTTGTTAATGACAGGATCCTTGGTTTCAGATTGGCAAAATGACAAGCAATTTTCCGTTACAAAACAGGAAAATCTTGTAGTTCAACATAACAAAGTTATTGTGCCTGAAGGTGAAGTCGTAAAAGGTGATATCATCGTTGAAAATGGTGATTTGACCATTGAGGGTCAAGTAGACGGAGATGTGACCGTCATTAACGGGGAACATTATCTGGCATCTGCAGGTCATGTGACCGGGGAAATTGAAGAAGTTGATAAAGTATTTGAATGGCTTTGGTTCAAAATAAAGGACTCAAGTGCAAAAGTTGTTTCCATCTTTAATGATAATTAAGATAGAAAGCAGTTGCTCATAGGGCAACTGCTTTTGTTAGGATGAGAACTTGCTTTAGCTCTATAGAGTCTCATGATATAATATAAAGGCTACAAAGAAAGTATTACTATTTAATAAGAACAGTGTCGTGCGCAAATCTGTGCGCTTCCACTTTTCTTACTAACTCGTTGGGGGAAATACCATGTCGATTGCCAATTTTAATTTATGGGGTTCTCTTGCTGATATTGTAGACATTCTCCTTGTTTGGTACGTCATATATAAGCTCATTAATTTGATTAGGGGAACAAAAGCTGTTCAATTGTTGAAGGGTATTTTTGTCATTTTATTAGTGAAATTTATCAGTGACACACTAGGTTTTAATACATTGAGCTGGATTATGGGCAATGTTATTACCTGGGGGTTTCTGGCAATCATTATTATCTTCCAGCCTGAGTTGAGGCGAGCCTTGGAACAATTGGGAAGAGGTAAGTTCTTCTCTAGAAGTGGCAATCCTGAGGAAGATGACCAAGACAAATTTATTGAATCCATTGTCAAAGCAACTGACTATATGGCGAAACGCCGGATTGGTGCCTTGATTTCCATTGAACAGGAAACAGGGATGGGTGATTACATAGAAACGGGAATTCCGTTAAATGCAAGGGTTTCATCTGAATTACTCATTAACATCTTTATTCCAAACACACCTCTACATGATGGAGCTGTGATTATTCAGAAAAACACGGTTGCTGCAGCCGCTTGTTATTTGCCATTATCAGAAAGTCCATTTATCTCTAAAGAATTGGGTACGCGACATCGTGCGGCTCTTGGAATTAGTGAAGTTACGGACAGTATTACGATAATTGTATCTGAAGAAACGGGGAATATTTCTTTAACGAAAAATGGGGAGCTGCATCGAGGGCTAACCTTAGATGCATTTAAAAGCTTATTAGAGAATGAATTGGTTTCAAAAAATAAGGTTAAACCAACTTCTTCCACCCGTTGGAACTGGAGGGGGAAAAGAAATGGATAAATTCATGGATAATCCGTGGTTTATGAAGGGAGTAGCCCTTGTTCTTGCCTTACTCCTGTTTTCGTCAGTTTCTGATGGACAAGGAAATGAATCTAAAGAAAAGAATGTTCCTGCGAATCAGATGGTGGATACGATTGAAAATGTACCTGTGAATAGTTATTTTGATACTGAAAACTTTGTTGTCTCGGGTGTGCCAGAATCGGTTGATGTAACGATAGAGGGTCCGAAAAGTATCGTGCAGACGACAGTTCCGTTAAAAAACATTGAAGTTTTTGTTGATTTAACTGATGCAAAGATTGGAACACAAACAGTTAAGCTTGAAGTGAAAAATTTATCAGATAAATTAGATGTTACGATTAAACCTGCAACTGCAAGAGTAACTTTACAGGAAAAAATAACCAAGGAATTTAAAGTTGAAGCAGAGTTTAATCATAATTTACTAGATGATGGATACACAGCCTCTGAACCAGTGGTAGAACCAAGCACGGTTGAAATTACTGGTGCAAAAGGAGATATCGAAAAAATCAGTTATGTAAAAGCAACAGTTGATGTAAACGGACCGATTGAAGAAACACTCACTAAAAGTGCAAAGGTTTTGGCATTTGATCAACAGTTAAATAAATTAGATGTCACCATAAAGCCTGAAACCGTAAAAGTGACGGTTCCTATCAAGAATACGAATAAAACTGTTCCGATAAATATTGTCCAAAAAGGAACACTTCCAAATGGTATTGCAATTGACAGTATAATATTGGATAGTAAAGAGGTTAAAATCAGTGGTAATGAAGAGGTAGTAAAAGAAACTGAAACCGTTCGGGTTGAAGTTGATCTCGCGAAAATTAGCGAGGATACCGTCATATCACTACCGGTAATAGTTCCGGAAGGCATTACAAAAGTGACGCCGGATGTTGTAAAGGCGACAATAAAGATAAGTAAACAAGAACAAAAATCCATTTCGGGTGCCATGATCAAAGCAGAAGGTTTATTGGAAGGCTTTGATATTCTTTTTAGAGACCCCGAAAACGGAAAAATTTCATTTACGATTATTGGTGCTAGTGAAACTATAAAACCACTTACAGAATCGGATTTTCGTATCTTTCTAAATGTATCTAATTTAGGTGAAGGGGATCATGAAGTTCCAATCGCTGCGAGCGGTCCTAATAATGTCACCTTGAAGCTAGAAAAGGAACGAGCGAAAATATCAATTATTAAAAAAAGTGAAGCTTAAATAAGAGAGATAGATGAAGGAGCGATATTGATAATGGGAAAATATTTCGGTACCGATGGTGTTCGCGGAGTTGCTAACAGCGAATTGACACCGGAATTAGCATTTAAATTAGGCAGATTTGGAGGGTATGTCTTAACGAAGGATAAAGACCGTCCAAAGGTGTTAATAGGTAGAGATACAAGAATCTCTGGTCACATGTTGGAAGGTGCACTTGTGGCTGGGTTATTATCGATAGGTGCTGAAGTAATGCGATTAGGCGTCATTTCCACACCAGGAGTATCATATTTAACAAAAGCGTTAGGTGCACAGGCGGGAGTAATGATTTCAGCATCCCACAACCCTGTTGCTGATAATGGCATTAAGTTTTTTGGTCCAGATGGTTTCAAGCTGTCAGATGACCAAGAAGCTGAAATCGAAACGCTTTTAGATTTAGAAGAGGATCAACTGCCTAGACCAATTGGCTCTAATCTAGGTCAAGTAAATGATTATTTTGAAGGCGGTCAAAAATACCTTCAATATCTAAAACAAACGGTTGATGAAGATTTCTCTGGCATTCATGTTGCATTAGACTGTGCTCATGGTGCAACATCATCGTTAGCAACTTATTTATTTGCAGATTTAGATGCAAATATTTCGACTATGGGTGCTTCACCTAATGGATTAAATATCAATGATGGTGTGGGCTCAACACATCCAGAAGCATTAGCGAAATTTGTGCTAGAAAAAGGGGCAGATGTTGGTTTAGCCTTTGATGGTGATGGTGATCGGATTATTGCAATTGATGAAAATGGCCAAATCGTTGACGGCGACCAAATTATGTATATTTGCGGTAAATACTTGAAGGAACAAGGTCGGTTAAAGCATGGAACTGTAGTATCAACAGTCATGAGTAACCTTGGTTATTATAAAGCATTAGAAACACAGGGAATTCAAAGTGTCCAAACAGCCGTTGGTGACCGATACGTGGTTGAGGAAATGAAAAAGAATGGCTTTAATCTTGGTGGAGAACAATCGGGGCATATTATATTCCTTGATTACAATACAACTGGTGATGGATTGTTAACAGGTTTGCAGCTAGTCAACATAATGAAGGTTACTGAAAAGTCGCTTTCAGAACTTGCTGCAGAAATGAAAAAGTACCCACAAGCGCTAGTAAACATTAGAGTTTCCGATAAACATCATGTCACAGATAATGATAAGGTAAAACAAATCATTGAATCTGTTGAAAAAGAAATGAATGGAAATGGACGAGTTCTTGTTCGCCCGTCGGGAACAGAACCATTGGTTCGGGTAATGGTCGAAGCAGCGACTGAGGAAAGCTGCCAAGCTTTTGTAAACAGCATTGCCGAAGTAGTGAAAGAAGAAATGGGCCTAAAAGAGGCGTAAGAATCATATGCATAAGAGCACCAATATGGTCTCTTATGCATATTTTTTTATTAAGAAGCTTTCACTTGGTTATTATTACTAATATGTCAATCCTGTTTCAATGATTGACGCGCAGGAGAAACTATTATATGATTATCTTGATTTTTGTGAAAAAAATTCCACCAAAAGGAGGATAGGTTTACAAATATTTACATGTTTAAAGCGCCTGGACTAATCAGAGGAGATTAGTTGACGAGGAGGAGGTTTATCGAAGTTTCGGCGGATGCCTCCCGGTTGCTGACGCACAACCGATAATTCTTATCCCTAAATCAACAGGGCAACCTGTTGGACAAAAGGAAAGAAATTGCGCACAAAAGGTAGTTATTGCTGCCTACAATAAAATAAAAACACAGAGATGAGGGGGCAAGTCTGCCCCCAGGTAACTTGCCCCCTTGTTATCAAGGAGGAAAATTACACATGTGCGGTATTGTTGGATATATTGGAACTCAAGATTCAAAGGAAATCCTGTTAAAGGGTCTAGAAAAGCTCGAATATCGAGGCTATGACTCAGCAGGTATTGCAGTTATGAACGAGAGTGGCGTCCATGTCTTTAAAGAAAAAGGACGCATTGCTGATTTACGTGATGTCGTGGATTTAGGTGTATTGGCGACTACAGGTATCGGTCATACACGTTGGGCTACTCATGGTGCACCAAGCAAAGTGAATGCACACCCGCATCAAAGCCGTACTGACCGTTTTACACTTGTTCATAATGGAGTTATTGAGAACTATGATCTTCTAAAACGTGAGTATTTACAGGATGTTACTTTAGTAAGTGATACTGATACAGAGGTTATCGTGCAGTTAGTTGAACTATTTGTACGTGAAGGATTAACTGTTGAAGATGCGTTCCGCAAAACGCTGACACTATTAAAGGGCTCCTATGCACTTGCTCTTTTAGACAATGAAAATATTGATACCATTTTGGTTGCAAAAAATAAAAGCCCGCTTTTAGTTGGACTTGGCGAAGATTTCAATGTTGTAGCTAGTGATGCGATGGCGATGCTTCAAGTAACTAATCAATATGTAGAATTAATGGATAAAGAAATGGTAATTGTGACGAAAGAAAACGTGACAATTAAAAATCTTGATGGCGAAGTAATGAGCCGCAATCCATATACTGCAGAGCTTGATGCAAGCGATATTGAAAAAGGTACTTATCCGCATTATATGCTCAAAGAAATCGATGAACAGCCACTTGTTATGCGCAAAATCATTCAAACGTATCAAAATGACCAAGGTCAGTTAACAATTGATCAAGAAATCGTTGATGCGGTTACAGAAGCTGATCGTATTTATATTGTGGCAGCAGGTACTTCTTACAATGCAGGTCTAGTTGGAAAGCAATTAATCGAGAAAGTAGCTAAAATCCCAGTAGAAGTTCATATCGCTAGTGAATTCGGCTACAACATTCCGTTGCTTTCTGAAAAACCGTTGTTTATTTTCATTTCCCAAAGTGGTGAAACAGCGGACAGCCGTGCGGTGCTTGTTCAAATTAAGGAACTAGGCCATAAGGCATTAACGGTTACAAATGTTCCTGGTTCAACGCTTTCTCGTGAAGCTGATTATACATTGTTGCTTCATGCTGGTCCAGAAATTGCAGTAGCATCTACGAAAGCTTATACAGCGCAAATTGCGGTTTTAGCAATCCTTGCAGACGTAGTTGGCAAACAGCGTGGTTTTGATTCAGAGTTTGATTTGGTTAAAGAACTTGGAATCATTGCTAACGTAATGGAAGGATTAGTTGATTCTAAAGATGTATTCGAAGCGATGGCTTGGGAATATATGACAACTACACGCAATGCGTTCTTCATCGGACGTGGCGTTGACTATTATGTATGTCTTGAAGGATCTTTAAAGCTGAAGGAAATTTCCTACATCCAAGCGGAAGGATTTGCTGGTGGGGAGTTAAAGCACGGTACAATTGCCTTGATTGAAGAAGGCACACCGGTTATTGCTTTAGTAACGCAAGACCTTGTGAGTTTAAATATCCGTGGAAACGTAAAAGAGGTAGCTGCTCGCGGCGCCCATACTTGTATTATTTCAATGAAGGGTCTAGAAGCGGAAGGTGACCGTTTTGTTTTCCCTGAAGTAAACGAATTATTAACACCTCTTGTCTCTGTAGTACCTTTGCAATTACTTGCTTATTATGCAGCTCTACACCGCGACTGTGACGTCGACAAGCCAAGAAACCTGGCTAAGAGTGTAACAGTTGAATAATAACGTAAAAGTAACCGATTGATTTTGTTAAAAAATCAATCGGTTTTTTTATTTCTTTAAAAAGCTATCAATTTTGAAAAACGAAACGAAACCGTACAAAATAGTTGTTTCACTTCGCATGCAAACAATTCACTCTAAAAAAACCCAATTCCTCATTTTTGACACTGAGGAATTGGGCCTTTTTATAAACACCGACCTTATAATACTTGTTGATAATAGTTTCGAAGTAAATACGCAATCCATTTACAGTGTGGGTGATTGCGGATGTTTTCTAATAAGCCATTAACAATGGCGCGACTGAATGTCGGTTGTACTAGCTGCTCTTTGAGCAATAATAATGATTCTTTTTCAATTGATTCTTCCATTTCAACAATTTTTTGCTCAATCATGTCCTGAATCAGTTCAACGGATACTTCTTGTTGCAACGGTTCTTTTAAAATCTGGACCATCTCATCCGAAATAAACGGAATGGTCGCTTCTTTTGCCAATAGGTTAGTCTTTTCAACAAGCGATTGTGCCAGCAGATTTAAATCCAGTGGTAGATTGTAAAATAAAAACAAATGGGAGTACGTATTCATAAACCCTTTTATGCAAAAAACTAAATCATATTTTATTCGTTGGATCTCTTCGCCATACAAACGCATAACCATGGAAAGGATAGCTGTATCAAATAAACGATCATAATAATGGAGCTTGATGATTAATTGGTCGTTAAATGAGTGAGCTTGCTCCTTCATTAAGATTTTGGCAAAATCAGAATGCTTTTGAAAAGATTCATAAATTGAATAATAAAACTCAAATAAAAGCGCTTCATCAGCCGTGTTTTTGACTATGTAGTCAATATCAGAGATGAACTGCATCATAAAGTGGTCAATTAGCGCTAAAATCAATTCTTCCTTTGATTTGAAGGAGAGGTAAAAGGCACCCTTGGAAATACCACAATAATCTGTGATTTGTTGGACGGTCGTCGCTTCAAATCCTTGCTTTGCGAAGAGTTCTATTGCTTTTTCCATTATTAGTTGTTTTTTAATCATTTTCGAATCGCTCCCCGTGGTCTTTCATTGACAAATGACCGGTTAGTCATTAGTATAAGTAAAGTAACATGATAAGTCAATTTAGGGTGGTGCAAGAGTGAAAGGTTTAGTTAATTTTGTGATAAAGAACAAATTAGCCGTTTGGTTACTAACGATAATCATTACGGTTTCTGGTATTTACTCAGGTACGCAAATGAAAACGGAGACGATTCCTGATATATCCATTCCATATTTAATGATCATGGGTGTCTATCCTGGAGCAACTCCTGAAAAGGTCATGGAAGATATCTCAATGCCAATAGAAAAAGCTGTTGAGGGTCTCGAAGATGTAAAATTTGTGTATTCTAATTCTTATTCAAATATGTCAAGCATCCAAGTAGAGTATGAATACGGTATCGATATGGACGAGGCTAAGCGTGCCTTGCAGTCTGCCTTAGATGGTGTTGAGATGCCTGAAGGTGCTCAAAAGCCAACCATTACGGCAATTAGCATGAATATGATGCCGGTAATGGCATTAAGTGTCAGCAGTAAATCAGAAGATATTGTCGAGTTAACTTCAACTGTTGAAGAAGTATTGCTTCCAAAGATTAATAAGTTGGATGGTGTCGCTTCAACTACGATTACTGGTCAGCATATTGAAGAAATTGAATTTACTTATGACCAAGCAAAAATGGAACAGCTTGGTTTAACTGAAGATACTGTTAAGCAAATGATTCAAGCAAGTAATCTGTCCGTATCATTAGGACTTTATGAGTTCGAAGAAGGTGAACAAGCTGTTTCCGTTGATGGTAAGTTCATGACAATGAATGAATTAAAGGATATGCTGATTCCTGTTACCCCATCAGCAACAAATCCATCACCGTTTGTAAAGCTTTCTGATATTGCAAAAATAGAGACAGTTGGTCGCGTTCAGTCTGTCTCTCGTACAAATGGTAAAGATGCGATTGCGATTCAAATCGTGAAAGAGCAGCAAGCCAACACAGTTGATGTAGTTAACGAAGTGAAGGAATTAGTAAAAGAGCAAAAGAAAAAAATCGATGGTATTGTGAT
The DNA here is from genome assembly GCF_902168435.1 of Bacillus marasmi. Taxonomy (GTDB): domain Bacteria; phylum Bacillota; class Bacilli; order Bacillales; family Cytobacillaceae; genus Bacillus_BU; species Bacillus_BU marasmi. The sequence goes on along the minus strand of NZ_LR656184.1, from coordinate 36,597 downwards.
TGATGTATCACTTGACCAAGGTAAACCGATTGAAGAATCAGTGTCAACGATGGTTGAAAAAGCTGTATTTGGTGGACTTATTGCAGTCTTAATTATTCTTTTATTCCTTCGTGATTTTAAATCGACAATCATATCAATCATTTCAATTCCAGTCTCGATTTTCATGGCATTCTTAATCTTACACTGGCTTGGAATTACATTAAATATAATGACGCTCGGTGCGATAACCGTGGCAATTGGGCGGGTTATCGATGACTCCATTGTCGTTGTTGAAAATATTTACCGTCGTTTGCATTTACGCGAAGAGAAGCTTTACGGTCGTGCGCTTGTGCGCGAAGCAACAATTGAAATGTTTAAACCTATTCTATCTTCAACGCTTGTTACGGTTGCTGTATTCGCACCGTTAATCTTTGTTGGTGGAATGGTGGGTGAATTGTTCGCGCCATTTGCGTTAACAATGACATTTGCACTGGGTGCGTCACTGTTGGTGGCGATTACGATTGTACCGGCATTAGCCCATTTCTTATTTAAGAAAAAGCTTTACAGTGAAAAAACAGAAAGTAGCCATAAAGAAGCTGGAAAATTAGCAAATTGGTATAAAGGTGTACTTAATTGGTCGCTTAACCATAAAGTCATTACTTCAATTTTGGCCATTGTATTATTAGTAGGAAGTTTAGGATTAACACCAATTATTGGTTTTAGCTTCCTTGGTAGTGAAGAGGACAAAGTTATGTACCTAACTTATACGCCAGAAGCTGGTGAGCGTTGGGAAGATACTTTAGCTAATATTGAAGAAGTTGAAAATAAGCTTTTAAAGCATGACGATATTGATATTGTTCAGGTGTCTGTGAATGAAGAAGCCGATGAAATGACCGCGATGATGGGTGGCGGAGCCGGCGGAGGCTTAATGTATCTCATCTTTGATCCGGAAATGGACAACTTCCCAGAGGTTCGTGAAGATATTGAGGATTATGTATTTAATATCGGTCAATCTGGTGAATGGAAGAGCCAAAACTTCACTTCAATGGGTGGTATGGGCACAAATGAATTAAGCTATACGTTTTACAGTGAAAACTTGGACAAGCTTCATGATTCCGTAAAAATGGTTGAAGAAGTGATGAAGGATAGCAAGCGTTTAGAGGATGTGTCATCAAGCGCAGAGGAAGCATATGTAGAATATAGCTTTAAGGTTGACCAGGATGAATTATTGAAATACGGTTTAACCGCTGGTCAAATTGTCATGATGCTTAATCCAATGAAGCAAGAAGAAGTGTTAACGACGATTGAAAAAGATGGTGAGTCATTAAAAGTAATTGTTCAACAACAGCAGAATAAAAAGCCAAAATCCATCGATGAAATGCTAGATACTCCAGTGCAAACAGCATTAGGAATGACAATGCCACTTTCTGAGTTAGTAAAAGTGGAAAAAGGTACGACCTTAAATACTTTAGCTCGAAGTAAGGGCGAGTACTACGCAACTGTATCAGCAACGATTGTTGATAAGGATATAACAAAAGCTACAGCTGAAATGGACAAAGAAATTGATAAATTGGATTTACCAAAAGGGGTAACCGTTGGAGTTGCTGGTGTTCAAGCGGATATGACGGAAACCTTTACACAACTAGGAGTGGCAATGCTTGCAGCGATTGCGATTGTTTACTTCATTCTTGTTGTGACATTTGGTGAAGGTTTGGCACCGTTTGCGATTCTCTTCTCTTTACCATTTGCAGTAATTGGATCGTTCGTTGGCTTATTGATTGCTGGTGAGACGATATCCGTTTCAGTTATGATGGGACTATTAATGTTGATTGGTATCGTCGTAACAAACGCAATTGTATTGGTAGACCGAATTATCCATATGGAACACGATGGCTTAACAATGCGTGAAGCAATCCTTGAAGCGGGTGTGACCCGTTTACGTCCAATCTTAATGACGGCAATTGCGACGATTGGTGCGCTCATTCCGTTAGCTGTTGGCTCAGGCGGAGGCGGATTGATTTCAAAAGGCCTTGGTATTACTGTTATTGGCGGTTTAACAAGCTCGACATTATTAACGTTAATCGTTGTACCAATCGTGTATGAAGTATTATCAAAGATGTTCAAGAAAAACCGTCGTGAGATTGAAGAAAACTAAATTGTAAAATATAGAAAACCCTGCAAAGCGGTATATCCCTTTGCGGGGTTTTTTGTCTTTATTTACAGTTTCTAAACTTGTTATGAATCAGGTAAACCGAGGCAAAATAGCTATGTAGGTTTATTAGCAGCAACAAGGAGGAAACTAATTAGATGGAACAACAAATGCATTATGGCAGTGATTATAAATTTATTCCGGCAACATCAATTGGTAGTGGGGTTGGAATTGATGTGCTACCTGACATATATAGCTATACGATTCAAATCGTCAATATTATCTTAATCGGGAATACACAGACCCAGGATTATGTGTTGATTGATGCTGGTATGCCGGATTCAGCTGAAGAAATCATTGAACTGTGCAATAATCGATTTGGTAAAAACAGTCGTCCTAAAGCAATTATATTAACTCATGGACATTTTGATCATGTTGGTGCGATTATTGAGCTTATTAACCATTGGGGAGTTCCGGTCTATGCCCACAACTTAGAACTGCCGTATTTAACTGGACAAAAAAGCTATCCAGAGCCTGACCCAACGGTTGAAGGTGGGATGGTTGCCAAAATGTCCCCGTTTTTTCCGAATGAACCAATTAACATTAGTGACCATGTTGAAAAGCTGCCGGAAGATGGTAGCGTTCCACACTTGCCAGAGTTTCGCTGGATTCATACCCCGGGACATACTCCAGGGCATATTTCCCTGTTTCGAGATAGGGATCGGGCACTTATTGTCGGAGACGCATTTGTAACAGTGAAGCAGGAATATCTTTACAAGGTGATGACACAGGAGCAAGAAATCAGCGGTCCACCGCGATACTTAACTCCTGATTGGAGTTCCTCCAAGCAATCAGTACAAAAACTAGAAGCGCTCAAACCAACTGTTGCGATTACAGGACATGGCTTACCGATGTCTGGTGACTTATTGACAAACAGTCTTTATCGACTTGTTGAGCATTTTGATGATATTGCCGTGCCTGATTTTGGCCGCTATGTTGAGAAAAATAAACATTAATAGGTTGTAAAGATGATCGAAGCACTGGAGTCAATCTCAGTGCTTTTTTGATTTTTCCTTATATGACGCGGTTTTTGTCGAAAAATAAAACTTGGCAACAATCACTATGACAAAATCCAATTTTGAATAGATGGATTAAGGATTGTAAACGCTTTAATATAAAAATATAAATAATAAACAATCTTAACTTGAAGGGGGATTTACAGATAATGAACCAAACGAGTCAAAATAAATCAGATGCAAAAGTAAAAATTCAAAAGTTTGGTAGCTATTTGAGTGGTATGGTAATGCCAAACATCGGTGCATTTATCGCATGGGGTCTTATCACAGCCTTGTTCATACCAACTGGCTGGTGGCCAAATGAAGAATTTGCAAAATTAGTTGGACCAATGATCACGTATTTATTGCCATTATTAATCGGTTTTACAGGTGGTCGAATGGTACATGACATCCGCGGTGGTGTTGTAGGTGCTACAGCAACAATGGGTGTTATTGTTGGAACAGACATTCCAATGTTCTTAGGTGCAATGATTATGGGACCACTTGGTGGTTACCTAATCAAGAAGTTTGACCAAGCAATTCATGGTAAAGTAAAGCAAGGTTTCGAGATGTTAGTAAACAACTTCTCTGCTGGGATTATTGGTGGTCTTTTAACACTTTTAGCATTCAAAGCGATTGGACCAGTTGTTCAAGGTATTAGTAAAACTTTAGCTTCAGGTGTTGAATGGATCGTTGATGCGAATCTATTACCTCTTGCAAACGTTATTATTGAACCAGCAAAAATCTTATTCTTAAATAATGCAATTAACCACGGTATTTTAAGTCCGTTAGCGATTGACCAAGCAGCAGATGCTGGTAAATCCATTCTATTCTTATTAGAAGCAAACCCTGGACCAGGTCTTGGTATCTTACTTGCCTACATGTTATTTGGCAAAGGAACAGCGAAACAAACGGCTCCTGGTGCTGTAATCATCCACTTCTTAGGTGGTATTCATGAAATCTACTTCCCGTACATCTTAATGAAGCCGATTCTTCTTGTAGCAGCTATTGCCGGCGGTGTCAGCGGAGTATTTACACTAAATCTATTTGATGCAGGTCTTGTGGCTGCTCCATCACCAGGTAGTATTTTTGCAGTACTTGCGATGACACCAAAAGGTGGTTACCTAGGCGTACTTGCAGGTGTGTTAGTGGCTGCAGCAGTGTCGTTCGCAGTAGCGTCCGTTATTTTAAAAACAAGCAAAGCAACTGAAGAAGATTTAGCTGATGCAACAGCTAAAATGGAAGCAATGAAAGGGAAGAAAAGTTCTGTGTCTTCTGTATTAAATAATGATGTATTAACAACAATTCAAGCTGATAAAGTAAACAAAATTGTGTTTGCTTGTGATGCAGGAATGGGATCAAGTGCGATGGGTGCTTCAATCCTAAGAAACAAAGTGAAAAAAGCAGAGTTAGAAATTGATGTAACCAATACAGCAATCAATAACTTACCAGCCGATGCTGATGTTGTCGTGACGCATAAGGATTTAACTGATCGAGCGAAGGCGAAACTTCCAAATGCGATTCATATCTCAGTTGAAAACTTCTTGAATAGTCCTAGATATGACGAGTTAATTAATGATTTAAAAGCATAATGTAACGAAAAAGAACCTAGCGGATTAGTTAGGTTCTTTTTTCTAAAGAACAGAAGATCGCCTAAACGAGCCGCCTCCGCTTTTCGATTTGTCTAGCTGCGGCGGCTAGGGGCTCGGGGTCATAAGCCAATCCGTCCAGAAGGTCAAAAGGCCGACCTTCTAGCCGGCTCGTCATATGCCAGTCGCCCCTGGGCGAGCCGCCTCCGCTTTTCAATTTGTCTAGCTGCGGCGGCTAGGGGCTCGGGGTCATAAGTCAATCCGTCCAGAAGGTCAAAAAGCCGACCTTCTAGCCGGCTCGTCATATGCCAGTCGCCCCTGAACGAGCCGCCTCCGCTTTTCAATTTTGGCAACAAGTGTTGTGACTAATTTGAGTTTATCTGTTGTTGTAGCAAGGTTTTTGATGATTTAAGATTAAATTGTAAGAATGAAAATATAAACTTGGCAACATCATAAGTTGGAAGATAGGTTTGAATACTTCTTTTGTGGAGTGAGAACTATGTATATTTCAGCAAGGGAAAGACAAATTCTCGAAATCTTATTGTCAGAAAGCGATGAATTAACGGTTAAGGATCTTGCTGACCAAATTGGCGTGAGTGGAAGAACGATTCATCGAGATTTAAAAAATGTGGAAGATGTTTTATCGGAGTACAATCTCTCGCTCCAAAAGAAATCTGGTGTTGGTGTAGTTATTGTTGGTGAGAGAAGCAAGATTCGCGAGCTAGAGCTATTTTTATTTAATATTAGTCACAATGAGTATACCCCAGATGAGCGACTAACAATGATACTGTGCGCTTTACTTGAATCAGATGGACCGGTCAAGCTGGTGGCCCTTGCTAATGATTTAAATGTCACAATAGCTACAGTTAGCAGTGATCTATCAAGATTAGAGGAGCGGTTACAAACAGTCGGTTTAGCGTTGATTAGAAAAAGAGGCTACGGAGTGGAAATTGAAGGTTCGGAAGGTGCGAAGCGAAGGGCGATGAGCAATATCATTTCGGAACATCTTGATGAATCGGAAATTCTCTCATTAGCAAAAGAAAACATTCAAAAAAGATCATCACAGCAAATGAACACCATTTCTGATAGATTATTAGGACTTGTTGAAAAGAATAAGTTAATGATTGTTGAAAAGGTATTCGAATCGATAAGTCAGGAACTCCCTTTTTCAATGGCAGATAGCGCTTATATTGGATTAATTGTTCATCTTGCTCTAGCTGTTGAACGAATTCAAAAAGGGGAAAGTATTACGATTGACGCTACTTACCTAGCAAGCGAGCGAACGACAAAAGAATATCAATTTGCTGAAAAAATAGTTACAGAGTTAGAAAAAGTGTTTCGAATTCAAATACCGGAAGCAGAAATTGGCTATATTACGATGCATTTAAAAGGTGCGAAGATGCGCCATGATAAAGAATATGTGATTGAAGATACTAGTATTGAGGTTGCAATGAAAACAAAGCAGCTCATTCACAATGTTGGAAATCGATTAGAGAGAGACCTGTCAGGAAACGTTTCATTATATGAAGGCTTAGCGATGCATTTAAAGCCTGCAATATATCGGTTAAAACAGAACATGGGAATCAGCAATCCCCTGCTCGAACGAATTAAACGGGATTATCAAGAATTATTTTTAATTGTAAAAGCAGCCGTGAATGATGTTTTTCATGAATATAGAGTTCCAGACGAAGAAATTGGTTATTTAGTGATGCATTTTGGCGCTGCAGTCCTTGGGAATAAAGATCACATCCGTGTTAATACATTGGTCATTTGCTCAAGTGGTATAGGAACATCAAAAATGTTGGTATCCACATTGAAAAAGGAATTTCCTCAGCTGCAAGAGGTTCGCAGTGCATCAGCACTAGAATTGAAAAACATTAACATCAGTGATTATCCAGTCATTATTTCGACGATTCCGTTAGCAGATTTTGACCACGAATACATCGTTGTTACTCCGTTTTTATCAAAAGAGGAAATCGGGAAGGTACATCGTTTCATTAAAGAGCGCATTTTTAAAGTAGTGACCGAGCAAAGGCAGGATAAAGAGGTTCGGAAAGCTGCATCAAAGCGAAATGTGAAATCCTTCGTTAAGGATATGGTAATGATTCAAGATTATGCAAAAGTGATTTCATCTATCTTACAAGGATTTGCGGTAACACGTGTAAACGAAAAAGCTTCTATAGAAGACATCGTAAGTAATGCTTGTCGGGAGTTAGCGGATAAAGGAATCATCGATGATTCTGCCAAAGTTATCGATGCGATTTTTGAACGAGAAAAGCTTGGTGGATTAGGGATACCTGAAACAACGATGGCCTTGTATCATACGAGAACTGATTCGGTGTTAGCACCGTCATTTTCCATTTACGCTCTAGAAGAACCGCTTCTAGTAAAGGGAATGGACGGTTCACAGATGGAGATGACGCAGCTTATCTTGCTGTTATCACCATTGAGAGCATCTGAGTGGGTGCTAGAGGTACTGAGCTATTTAAGTGCTATGTTGATTGAAAGCGAGGAAAGCATTACGATTTTTCAATCCAATCAACAAGTGTTAATTGAAGAATTATTAACCACGAGATTTGATGAATTTTTTACTGAAAAAATGAAAGAAATAAGGAGCGAATAAACATGACAAACAACATTTTAGCTAAAGAAAATATTCGTTTAAATACAACAGTAGGTTCAAAGGAAGAAGCAATTCGCTTAACAGGCAGCATCCTTGTGGAAAGAGGCTATGTTGATGCAAATTATATTGAAAAGATGTTAGAAAGAGAAGAGTTAACATCAACATATATGGGTAATTTTGTGGCAATTCCACATGGTACTGAAGATTCAAAGGAGTTTGTTAAAGAATCAGGAATTTCGTTTATTCAAGTTCCACAAGGTGTTGATTTTGGTGGAGGGAATATTGTTAAGCTATTAATCGGTATTGCTGGTAAAAATAATGAACATTTAGATATTCTATCGAATATTGCTATTGTTTGTTCTGAAGAGGAAAATATCGAAAAGCTTGTTAATGCGACGACAGCAGATGAGATTATCGCGATTTTTGAAGGAGTGAACTAAATGCTAGCTGTACACTTTGGTGCCGGAAATATCGGGCGTGGTTTTATCGGAAATCTGTTATATCATTCAGGTTATGAAACATGCTTTGTTGATGTAAATAGTGAAATTGTAAATCTATTAAATGAGCGCAAGGAATATCGTGTTGTGTTAGCAGAAGAGTCTCAGCAAGAAATACTTGTAAAAAATGTTTCTGCCATCAACAGTGCTGCTAATCCAGAGTTAGTTATTGAGGCGATTGCTAAGGCTGATTTAATAACAACGGCCATCGGACCGAATATTTTGCCGTTGATTGCCGGGTTAGTAGCGGAAGGCTTGCGGAAACGGATTGAGTTAAATGACCAACCGGTTAATGTCATTGCCTGTGAAAACATGATTGGTGGAAGCTCGCTACTTAAAGAAAAGGTTTATGAAAAACTTTCTGAAGCAGAAAAGGTTGTTTTTGATGAGCGCTTTGGGTTTCCTGATTCTGCAGTGGATCGGATTGTGCCAAACCAAATCAATGAAGATAAGCTAATGGTAAAAGTAGAGCCGTTTTATGAATGGGTCGTAGAAGAAACTAAGATAGTCGGTCAAAAACCTGAGATCGATGGAATTACGTATGTTCAGGAATTAGTTCCTTATATTGAACGGAAATTATTCACGGTGAATACCGGACATGCTCTTGCTGCTTACTTCGGCTATTATTTTGGAATTGAAACGATTAATGAAGCGATGGAAAATGAGCAAATTAAACAATTAGTAGAAGGTGCATTATCGGAAAGCGGTGATTTCATTGTTAAGAAATACGGCTTTGACGGAGATGCTCACAAACAATATATTCAAAAAATTATGAGCCGTTTTGCCAATTCTTATATTACAGATGAGGTAACGAGAGTAGGCCGTTCGCCAATTCGTAAGCTTGGGCCGAATGATCGGCTTGTAAGTCCGGCTAGACAGTATCTTGAAGTAGTTGGTGAGGAACCAAAGAACTTATTGAAAGGGATTGCTGCCGCTCTTTCTTACGATTTTGCAGGTGATGAAGAAGCAGTTGCTGTGCAAACTACGATTCGCGAAAAAGGTTTGGAAGCAGCAATTAGCGAGTATACAAAGCTTGAAAGTGATTCACCGTTATTCGCAGGAATTGTTGAGCAATACCAACAATTAAATAGTTTGAAATAATTCGAAAAATAGACCTTTCTAGCTTATGTAATAATGAGTTAGGAAGGTCTATTTCGTTTACAATGATAGTAAATGGCTTCAATTTGGAGGGATAATAATATGGTGAATGAAAAACCTACAGTCAAGATCGATTATAAAAAAGAACTCCGCAATTTGTACAATCCACCTAAGAAAATTGGATTGATTGATGTGCCTACGATGAATTATTTAATGATTGATGGCAAAGGAAACCCAAATACATCAGAAGACTTCCAAGCAGCGATTGAAGCACTTTATTCGGTATCGTACAACTTGAAGTTTACATCCAAAAATGCCGGGCTTGATTATGTTGTTATGCCGCTCGAAGCGTTATGGTATATGGACAATTATGAGGATTTTTTAAAAGGGCAAAAGGATGACTGGCAATGGACGGCGATGATTATGCAGCCAGAGCCGATTACAAAAGAAATGGTCGAGGAAGCGATTGAAACAATAAGGAAAAAGAAAAACCCGGCTGCTTTAGATAAGCTGAGATTTGAAGCATACGATGAGGGTCGTTCTGTGCAAGTCCTTTATGTTGGACCTTTCGATGATGAGCATCCGACGATTATGAAGATGCATGAGTTTGCTGCGGAGAATGGCTATGTCCCGTCTGGTAAGCATCATGAAATCTATTTAAGTGACTTTCGTAAGGTCGACCCAAGTAAGCTGAAAACCGTCATTAGACAACCTGTCGCGCCGAAATAGGCTATGATGCAAAAACAAGCTGAGCCAGCACGAAATAATCAGCTATTCATACTGAGTTATTTTTATGGAACACTATATTAAAGTTCAGTGTTGATTATTATTTAGGCATGAGATTAAATAAGCGGAGAATTTCCCGTTATTGTATGTAAGGGGGGCTAATTGAGCTGAAATAAGAGGAAAATTTCCGCTTAACTACTCCCAAACAGACAAATGTCAGTGATTTTTATGAAATAAGCGGAAAAACTCCTGTTATTTTTAAGGAAATATGGGTATTTCCCAATATAAGCGGAATTCTTACGCTTATTTGCAAACACAGCGAAATCAACATTCGGGTTAACGCATCAAAGTATGAAATAACCGTTATTTCAGTGTAGTGCCTATTGGAAAAAGGAATAAAAAAACCGAACTATTAGGAATTTCTAAGTTAGAATATCCTAATAGTTCGGTTTTTTGTTTAACTGAAATACTTATGTCTCAGCCTTTTGTTTTTTATAAAAATATGAAGTAGATAGCCGCTGCTAGGATGATTCGGTAGATGGCAAACGGTATGAGTTTTACTTTATTGATTAACTTTAAGAAAAACTTAATGGATACATAAGCGAATACAAAGGCACTTATGAAACCGGCTAGGAAAAACGGCAAAGCGTCAATTGTGAAGTATTCCCAGTTTTTCAATAAGGAAATAAAGCTTGCACCTGCCATAATAGGCACAGCCATAATAAAAGTAAAGTCAGCTGCAGCACGGTGATTCAAACCAAGTAGTACCCCACCTGAAATGGTCGCACCGGAGCGCGAGAAGCCTGGCCAAAGAGAGAAACATTGAATTAATCCAATCGAAAAAGCCTGCTTATAGGTGATTTGGTCGACTGTATGGACCTTAGGGCGTTTACCACCAAATAGGTCAGCAATAATCATCAGAATAGCACCTAGCACTAATCCAATTAACACCGTTTCGGTTGAAAATAAATACTCATCGATATAGTCTTCAAATAATACTCCAAGAACACCAGCGGGAATTAAGCCGACGATCACTTGAGTTAGTTTTAAACGATTGCCTTGTCCTTTATGAACCTGATAATTTTTCTTGTTTAGCCATCGTTCCAAGCCGAGCATCTCTATGAAGCGATCCTTGAAGAAAATCACACTCGCTAAGATCGAACCGAGCTGAACGACAACCTTAAACGTATTGGCAACATATTTGGATTCTAAAAATTCCACTGATTTGAGCCACATATCGTCAACAATAATCATATGACCAGTTGATGAAACGGGAGCAAATTCAGTGAGTCCCTCAACGAGACCGAGAATAATCGCTTTTAATATCGTTAGTAATTCCATAGATTCAAATAATCTCCTTATATTTTTTGAAGCGGTGCTTCCACCATAATTCAAATTTTATTGTCCTTTTTTTCACAACTAGTTATGATTATACCTTACATAGAGGGGGGAAAAGAACCCTTTCCGGTAAAATAGGTTTAACAAAAAAATGAAAAAGGTGACCGATAAACTGGCCACCTTCATTTGCATTCGAATAGACGATTACTAGCTCCAGCGGCTAGGGGCTCGGGGTCACAAGCCAATCCGTCCATAATGGAAAATTGCGCCATTATAGCCGGTTCGTCTTGTGCCTGTTGCCCATGGGCGAGCCGCGTCCGCTTTATTTTCGCCCGGAATCTTTAATCGCTTTTTTTAGGAGAATTTCGATTTGGGCATTTACACTTCGAAGCTCATCGCTTGCCCATTTTTCAAGAGCATCATAAGTTTTTTGGTCAATTCTAAGCAAAAATTTCTTTTTTTCAGCCACACCATCACGACCTTAATAAATGCTGCCTGTATTTACGATAGGCTGATTTCCTTTATCGGAAACAAGCGCCACCATTAGGTTGTTGACCATTTGGGCTTTCTTTTCTTCGTCTAATTCGACAACGCCTTCACTGCTTAATTGGTCTATTGCTGATTTTACCATCGAAACTGCTCCATCGACAATAACCTTTCTAGCGGCAAGGACAGCACGAGCTTGTTGGCGCTGTAACATAGAGTGGGCAATTTCGCTTGAGTAAGCAAGGTGCATGATTCGAGCTTCAATGATTTCAACGCCGGCAACTTGGAGGCGACGTTGTAGGTCGCGAGTTAATTCATCACCGACTTCGTCAGAATGCTGACGAAGTGAAATTTCGTAATCATTGTTGAAGTTGTCATAAGGATATTGGCTTGCGATATGACGTAAGCCAGTTTCGCTTTGAGTGTGAACGAAACCACGATAATCTTCAACGTCAAAGACTGCTTTTGCCGAATCAACAACTTTATAAACAACAACTGCTGCAATCTCAATTGGGTTTCCTTCTAAATCATTTACCTTTAATTTATCACTGTTAAAATTAAGCACTCGTAAAGATACGTTTTTCCGTAAAGTAAGTGGGATGGATACCCAAAAGCCTTCTTTTTTAATAACGCCTAAATACGAACCGAACAGGGTGAAAACCTTTGCCTGATTAGGTTGGATAATCGTAAAGCCAGTAGCTAAGACGGTAGCAATAAGAGCAAGGATGATAAAGCCGATGATCATTGCTGGGTTTTGATAAAGAGTGAATTGCCAAAATAAAAATCCGGCCGCAACCACTAAAATTAATTCAAAAGCAACCCCGACAAAACCGTTCACTCTAAAGATGTCTTTCTCTTTCATAACGATCACGCTCCATTTCAAAATGAAATTATTTTGATACTAATATGATATCACTTTAATATTAAATTGGCAATCATTTAAGGAAACCATCACGCCCATTTTTTTTTGCTATAATGGAAATAATGAATGTATTGAGTTTTTATATTTACCTGTCCATATCTTTAAGTTTTTTCGGCTAAGGAGGTGAATGTCTTACTTGTTTAAGTAGGACCCTTCATTGGAATTATTAAACCTAGCGCTTATCGCTTTATTAATCGCACTAACGGCATTTTTTGTGGCATCGGAATTTGCCATTGTCAAGGTGCGCTCGAGTAGAATTGACCAGCTAATTGCTGAAGGGAATAGAAGTGCTGTTGCCGCAAAGAAGGTTATTACTCATTTAGACGAATATTTATCAGCATGCCAGTTAGGGATAACGATTACTGCGTTAGGTCTTGGGTGGCTAGGTGAACCAACATTTGAGGTAATGCTACGCCCGTTGTTTGATCAATTAGCCTTAAATGAATCGGTTAGCCATTTGCTGTCATTAGGATTTGCGTTTGCCATCGTTACGTTTTTGCACGTTGTTGTTGGAGAGCTGTCTCCCAAATCTTTTGCAATCCAAAAAGCAGAAGGTATTACTTTGATTTTTTCAAAGCCTTTGATTTTGTTTTATAAAATTCTTTTCCCGTTTATTTGGATACTTAATACGTCAGCACGATTATTCACAGGGTTATTTGGCTTGAAGCCCGCAACAGAGCATGAAATTGCTCATAGCGAGGAAGAGCTGCGGATTATTTTGTCCGAAAGCTACGAGCAAGGAGAAATTAATCAATCAGAATATAGCTATGTGAATAATATTTTTGAATTTGATAATCGAATTGCCAAGGAGATTATGGTGCCCCGTACGGAGATTGTGGCAATTGATAAAAGCTCATCACTCGAAGAAATGTTTATTGTCATTAGTGAAGAGAAATTTACCCGTTACCCTGTTGTTGAAGGAGATAAGGATAATATTATCGGGATGATTAACATTAAGGAGCTTTTAACAGCAAGTCTAAACGTTAATGCGGAGGACTTTTCAATTGAGCCCTATATTAAGCCGGTTATTCGAGTGATTGAAACGATTCCCATTCATGATTTGTTGGTAAAAATGCAAAAAGAACGCAATCATATGGCGATTTTACTAGACGAGTATGGTGGAACAGCAGGCCTAGTGACAGTTGAGGATATTTTGGAAGAAATTGTTGGGGAAATTCGCGATGAATTTGATCAAGACGAAATTCCGTTAATTAGGAAGATTGCGGATCAGCATTACATCTTTGATGCAAAAATATTAATCGAGGATGTTAACGACTTATTAGCGACACATATCCCTGATGACGACGTTGATACGCTAGGCGGCTGGATTTTAACCCAAAAGTATAATGTGAAATTAAAAGATACAGTCGAATTTGAAGGCTTTGAATTTAAAGTGATCGAGTCGGACGGACATCATATCCTATATGTTGAGGTCCAGAAGATCAAAACTGAAGTTGAACAAGAAAAAACCGGTGAAGCTTAGCTCACCGGTTTAGTATTTCATTTGTACAATGTTTTTTGCGACCAAGCTGAAATGGGAATTGTGATATGAAAATCCCGCTTAATATTAATATGATTCCGAATAGTTGGGTTGTGCTAAAGGATTCATGTAAAATTAATAAAGCTGCGACGATAGAGGCGGGCAATTCGGCAGAGCTAACGATGGTTGCAAGCCCTGAGTCTAGCTTCGGAGACCCGAACGCAAAGCAAATAATTGGTAATACGGCAAAGAAGCCGGTAATCAAGGCGTATTTCCATAATCCATTAAAAATGACCCCACTCGTGATAAAACCACCAGAGCTTGTAATAAGGACAAGCAATAATCCCCCAAAGGTTAAATATGTACTTCGCTGTAAACCTGGTAGCTCCGTCGCTACCTTTCCAGTAAAAAAGATAAACAAAGCATATGTTAATGCGGCTAATAATCCGTAAACGACCCCGGTGCTCTCAAGCTTCTGTATTCCAACGAGCGAAAACTGACCAGCAAACCCCGTTCCAATTAGCAGGAACACGATTGCGATTAATTTTTCAGGTGATGGCCATCGTTTTTCGGCACAAGCTTCGAGTAAAATCCCAATCCAAGTGAATTGAAATAAGAGTACCACCGATACAGAGGCTGGATTTTCTTTAAGGCTTAATCCGTAAAAAAGGCCTGTTAAGCTTAAAAAGCTACCAGTCAAAATAAGCTGTAGTCCTTGCTTCTTCGTAAGTGCTTTCCGTTGGAAAAAGGGAAGCAGGATTAAGAGGGCCAAAAATGAAAATAAATATTGGCTTCCGGTGATTTCTTGGACAGAATAGCCCGCTTGAATCGCAACCTTGACGACTGCGGTGAGAATACCGTAGCTGCAGGCCCCTAAAAAAATCAAAATTGCGTACTTGCTTTTCCCCATAGTCTTATTAAGCTCCTTATCTTAAAACCTACATTAAATGCTTAATGAAGGTGCTAGCAATTCCAAAGTAAGTAATTAATGAAAAGATATCATTCAAGGTTGTAATGAGCGGGCCGGATGCAACCGCAGGGTCGATATTCAAGCGATATAGGATTAACGGAATGACAGTACCAGCCAATGTGCCGATAATCAGCGCCAATAAAAGTGAGGAGCCAACCACAACCCCTAGAAACGGGTTTCCCTGCCAAAAGAACGCAATCAACGTTATCAAAATCCCGCATATCACACCAATGATGATGCCGACAAGCAGCTCGCGGAATATAAGCTTTGTGATGACCTTTTTATCGATATCCTTTGAAACGAGTCCACGAACGACTACTGCTAACGATTGTGTACCGGTGTTTCCAGTCATTCCGGTTATCATCGGCATAAAGAAGGACAACGCGACGACCTTTTCGATCGTATCCTCATAGCCGCTGATAATTTTACCTGAGACAATCCCGATGAATAATAATAAAATCAACCATGGTAAACGCCTAGAAGCTGCAACAATTGCCTTTGTATCAAAATCAATCGCTTTACCTGAAGCCGATAGTTTTTCGATATCTTCATTTGCTTCCTTAATAAAAACGTCAATGATATCATCAACAGTTACAATCCCGAGTAAAGTGTTTTCCTCATCGACAACTGGAATGGCCAAAAAGTCGTAGCGTTCAATTATCGTCGCCACTTCCTCTTGGTCCATTGAAACCGTAACGGAAATGACGCGTTCAAACATAATATCACGGATTAATTCACCAGGTTCAGCAATTAATAAATCCCGATAAGAAACAACACCAACTAGCTTTCGCTTTTGATCGATGACATATAAGTAATTGATTGTTTCAGCATATTCAGCAAAGGTTTTCAGTTTGTCGACCGCTTCGCGGACTGTAAAATAATTGCGAATCCAAACGAATCGGTTGGTCATAATCCTTCCTGCCGTTTCCGGCGGATAATTCATAATGTCCTGAACGGCTTTAGATTCCTCTTTTTTCATTCCTGAAAGAAGCGCGCGCATCTTTTCAGGAGCAAGGTCTTCGAGAAGGGAGGCTAAGTCATCATTGTCCATTTCATCAAGGACTTTGCCCTTCTTTTCTAGCCCAATTTTATTTAATACTTCAATTTGATCATCTTTGTCTAACTCCTGGATGACATCGGCAAGAAGGTCGATATTTAAAAAGAGCAAAAATCGTGTTTTGTGCTCTTCAGGTAAATCATCGTAAATTTGGGCAATATCATACGGCTGGAGTTCTTCGACAATTTCTTCAAATTCCTGTTTGTTTTCTTTTACTAAAGTGTTGATCATTTGCTCAATAATTTGTTCTTGTGTCAAGTTCATAATCATTTCACTCACGCTCCTTCCGCCGTATACTTCGATTTCCGAACTTCCCATCTTTCATTATAAAGAATTTTATAGCAATATA
This sequence comes from Bacillus marasmi, assembly GCF_902168435.1. Classification (GTDB taxonomy): domain Bacteria; phylum Bacillota; class Bacilli; order Bacillales; family Cytobacillaceae; genus Bacillus_BU; species Bacillus_BU marasmi. The sequence goes on along the minus strand of NZ_LR656184.1, from coordinate 20,279 downwards.
AGATATTTTTCGCTGTTTTTGCTAAAATATATAAAGATAATATTGTTCGAAGAGGTATGAGGAGGGGCAGCTGGGTACAGACTGTCTTTTCTTGTAGAGTCGATGGGGTAGGGAGGGTTTAATACATTGAAACGGAATCATCAAGAAATTCGCGATTTAGTATATTTTCATTTAAATGATAGTGGTCAATACGTCATTTCTTACGGAGTAGAATTTGCTGAATTTGCCCAGTCCTTACCGCGTACTCTAAATCACTTATTGTTATTAAAGCATCGTTTTGAGGATGGTGAATTCAATCGCCATACTCAGCTAGAGTACGTTCCTAGGGAGCGATTAAGTAAGCTAGTAGTTGATAATATTTATGGCTACGGGGATTTCTGTTGGATTGATTTTGAAGAAATTGATGGCTTAGATGAACTATCTGGAACTGAAATAGCTGAATTGCTTTATTTGGGACATTTAAAACAGCATTTACGGGTGCCGTTTTATAACAAATTAGGAAACCGCTTCGTGTATTTATCACGAGATGATGGTTGGTTTACGAAAACTTATTTTCGGCAAATGAATGATTTTTACAGAATGCTTGGAGAGGTTCTGCCAATCAAGCTTTCTGAACTGAAGCTGGAAAAGACTATGATTGGCCTCAGAAAAAAACGCACCTATCCACCTGTGAATTTAGATATCATATTATCGCTCACCAAGTTTATGCGGGAAGGTATTGTTTTTTCATTAAGAAATGTTCAGCAAAACCGAGTCCGGATTGAGATACCAATATGGGTCATTGGTGATTTTGATAATATGGATGATATGTTTGATGAATACGCGCAAATGAAATATGAGAAATGTGATGCGAAGCTCGTTTTTGAGAAAAAAACAAGGGAGTGGTCCCTCACTACATAATAGTTGGTGCGGTCGTTTGGGCGACCGCTTATTTGTCGTGTTAATTTTTCCAGGGTTGAACCAAGCTAAATACTACATACAGTAATAGTAATGAATGGAAAATGAATGAACACCTTTAATGATAAAGTGGTAAAATATATGGGTATGACCTGATAAAATGGAGGTTTAAGAATGAAAACAAAATTAGGATTGTTATACGGTGGTAAATCTGCAGAACATAAAGTTTCGATGCGGACGGCAATGGCAGTAATTAAAGCTCTTGATTTAAGCAAATTTGATATTTTTCCAATATACATAACCGAGCAGGGGCAATGGATTAAAGGGCCTCAGCTATTCGCACCAGTTGAAAATGTAAATGAGTTAGCTTTTTCCACACCTGAAGCAGGAGAAGGGATGCTTTCACCGCAGCTTTTTCAAGCGGAAGTGGATGGACAGCTTACACCGCTTGATGCAGTTTTTCCATTACTACATGGACCGAACGGTGAAGATGGAACGGTTCAAGGCTTACTTGAACTATTGAATATCCCATATGTTGGTAATGGGGTGTTGGCCTCGTCGGCTGGGATGGATAAAGTGGTGATGAAGAACATCTTCGCACAAGCTGGATTAGCCCAAGTAGATTATGTTTGGTTTATTCGTAGCGAATGGGAGAAGGCTAAGGAGTCTGCTTACGTTAACGTGGAAGAAAAGCTTGGTTATCCGTGCTTTGTTAAGCCTGCAAACCTTGGCTCGAGCGTGGGCATTAGCAAATGTTCTGATCGTGCAGAGCTTGAGGCTGCGTTCAACGAAGCGTTTCAGTTTGACCGAAAAATCATTATCGAGCAAGGAGTTACTGCACGAGAAATTGAAATCGCTGTGTTGGGTAATGATGAGCCGCAATGCTCAGTTGCTGGTGAAATTATTCCAAAGACATCCTTTTATGATTATGAAGCAAAATATGAGGATAACAGTACAGGCTTGATTATCCCAGCCGAGATTTCTGCGGAGCAGTACGCTGAAATGAAGGAGTTAGCGATTGGATCGTTTAAAGCGCTTGATTGTTCAGGATTAGTTCGTGCAGACTTTTTCTTAACTCAAGATGGTAAATGGCTCATTAATGAAGTGAATACAATGCCTGGTTTTACACCGGTAAGTATGTTCCCGCTTTTATGGAACGAAACCGGAATTGCTTATCCGCAGCTGATTGAGAAGCTTGTTGAGCTCGCTCAAGAAAGACACGCAGAAAAGCAAAGAATACGTTATACAATGTAGGTTGATAGAATGGTTTCTTTGTAAACCTACAAAGTATTAGCAGGGGGTTAATTAGCGCATGATTCAAAGGACGATCGCGCAAATAGAAAAAATGATTTCAATTGAAAACGATGTTAGTGCTATCGGGTCTATTGAAATTCAGGGAGTCTGTATTGATACTCGTAAAATTACGAAGGGGAATTTGTTTGTTCCTTTTAAAGGTGAGAAAACTGATGGACATCAATACGTTGAAGCAGCACTACAACAAGGTGCGGCCGCAGCGTTATGGCAAAAGGATGTTCCTAATCCACCACTTCATTTACCTGTTATCGTTGTCGAAGATACACTCGTTGCTCTTCAGGAATTAGCGAGAAGCTATCGGAATCAATTGCCGAAGCTCCAGGTAATCGGTATTACAGGAAGCAATGGTAAAACAACGACTAAGGATATCACTGCTAATTTGTTGTCCCTCAAGTATAAGGTGCAAAAAACAGAGGGCAATTTTAATAATCATATTGGCTTGCCTTTAACCGTGTTAAATCTTGATGAGGATACGGATATTGCCATACTAGAAATGGGTATGAGTAGCCGCGGGGAAATAGAGTTCTTAACTCAATTAGCGAGACCAAACGCAGTTATGATCACGAATATAGGTGAATCCCATTTGCTTGACCTTGGTTCCCGTGCCGGAATTGCAGAAGCTAAGCTTGAGATCATTTCTGGTATTCAGGCTGATGGCTTAGTCGTTTATAACGGTGATGAGCCATTATTGCGTGAACGCTTGCTGAACTATCAGGGGAATGTTAAAACATTTGGACGAAATGATATGAACGATCTTTATCCGGAAAACATCATTCCATCTGCAGAAGGGAATGTGTTTACGGTTAATGGGATTAATCAGGAATTTACTTTGCCTGTTTTAGGAACACATAATGTTCTAAATGCTTTAGCTGCGATGCTGGTAGCTCATCATTATGACGTTCCTTTTGAGAAAATGAATGAAGGTTTTGCTTCCTTAAAGCTCACGAATATGAGAATGGAGCTTATTAATGGGCGGGACGGTATAAAGATTATTAATGACGCCTATAACGCAAGTCCTACTTCAATGAAAGCTGCGATTGAGCTAATTAATAATCTAGAAGGCTATAGACAAAAAATCCTCGTTCTAGGTGATATGCTTGAGCTCGGTCCCGATGAAGTGAAATTCCATCAAGAGGTTGGGGCAATGGTTGATCCAGAGGAAATTGACTATGTATTCACATATGGGCAGCTCGGCCTCAAGATTGCCGAAGGGGCACGGACCGTTCTTCGGAATGAACAAGTCAAAGCCTTTATAGATAAAAATGAACTTACTAAAGAATTAATAAAATGCACAAAACAAGACACACTAATCTTAATCAAAGCCTCGCGCGGAATGAAACTAGAAGAAATCGTCACTGCACTGCAGTAAAGCGATGGGGGACAGTCCCCCATCGCTTTAGAGCGATAAAGTTTGAGGGAGTGAGCAGCATGGATAAAAAGAGAGTAATTGTTGTTGGTGGAGGGATTACAGGTCTATCGGCCGCTTATTACTTACAGAAGGAAGCAGCTCAGAAGTCACTTCCGATTGAGGTGTTGTTAATCGAGGCGAGTGACCGTGTCGGCGGTGTGATTCAAACGGTTAAAAAGGATGGCTTTGTCATTGAGAAAGGCCCTGATTCAATTATTGCTCGGAAAACGAGCGGCATTCAATTAATTGAAGAGCTCGGCTTAAAGGACAAGGTTATCTCAAACACGGCCGGAAAATCGTATATACTCGTTAAAGGAAAATTACATACAATGCCAGAAGGCTCTTTCATGGGGATCCCCACAAGAGTAACTCCGTTTGCAGTTTCTGGCTTATTTTCACCACTTGGGAAGCTACGGGCAGCAGCCGATTTCGTGCTTCCGAAAGGTGCGCCACAAACAGACCAATCTTTGGGGGGATTTTTCCGAAGAAGACTGGGAAATGAAGTGGTCGAAAATTTAATTGAGCCACTATTGGCGGGCATCTATGCGGGTGATATTGATAATTTAAGCTTAATGTCGCTATTTCCGAACTTTTATGAAATGGAACAGGAGCACCGCAGTCTCGTGGTTGGTTTAAAGAAAACAATGCCAAAGCCGCCTAAGCCTGCCGGAGGGGCGAAAAAGCAGCCAGCTCGAAAAGGGATGTTTATCTCTTTGACGACAGGACTTGAAGAGATTGTCATTCAATTGGAGAAGCGCTTAGCTGGTTCGATTGTAAAAGGAACAGGAGTTACAGAAATTGCGCAGCATAACGATGGATATCAGGTGACCTTAGCTAATGGAAGCGTAGAAATGGCTGATAGTGTGATTGTTGCCACCGACCATTTCCACGCGCAGCAAATGCTGTCAAAGTATTCATTTATGGATGTTTTTAAAGCAATGCCAGCCACTTCGGTTGCGAATGTGGCAATGGCTTTTCCGAAATCCGCTATTAAGAAGGATATTGATGGTTCAGGCTTTGTTGTTTCTCGCAATAGCGATTTCCGTATTACTGCTTGTACTTGGACGCATAAAAAATGGCCAGGCTCTACCCCTGAAGGAATGGCGTTGTTGCGTTGCTATGTTGGAAAACCGGATGACCAAGCAGCAGTAAATATGAGTGACGCAGAAATTGTGAAGCTAGTTCTGACTGACTTAAACAAGACGATGAATATTACGGAAGAACCATTATTCCATGTCATTACAAGATGGAATAAATCGATGCCGCAATATACCGTTGGCCATAAGGAACGGATGGCAAAGGTCAAATCTTCTCTCGCGGCAGAATTACCTGGTGTATACCTCGCCGGTAGCTCGTTTGAAGGGGTGGGAATACCGGATTGCATCTCCCAAGGAAAAGGTGCAGTCAGCAAGGTTCTTGATTTCCTTCAACAATAAAATCCTGATTTTGAGCGGACACAGAGTCCCTTATTTGGAGTCAAATGCCTTGTTTTAAGAGTTTAGCGGACACCAGCGCCCTTATTTAGTCAAAATCATGCAAACTAATCTGCATTTTGGGCAAATAGCGGATTCAATTTCCGCTACGACCGAGAAGATGCTGATTTTGGCCCAAATAGCGTCTCCTATGTCCGCTAGCGGATGATGCCGGTGATTTCAATGTCCGCTACGACCGAGAAGAAGCAGGTTTTGACACAAATAACGGCTCCTATGTCCGCAAATAAATATTAAAGCGGCTTATCACAAGGATAAGCCGTTTTTTGCATAGATATGGTAAAATTACACTAATGGGATATTTACATTCATTACGATTTTGGTGGTGATGTTCATGATCGGTTGTTTATGTATTCATGGTTTTACTGGGGCACCGTTTGAAGTGGCACCTTTAGTTCAATTTTTACAGGAACGGACAAATTGGCATTTTGCTGTGCCGACTTTACCTGGTCATGGTGATAACTTGAATTTAAAAGGGGTTCATTACAAAGAGTGGATCGAGCATGCTGACCTAGCGCTCCGTGATTTGATGGAAAAATGCGATACCATCTATGTTATTGGCTTTTCAATGGGAGGTTTAATTGCCAGCTATCTGGCGGCAAACTATCCAATTGATAAATTGGTCTTATTGAGTGCGGCTGCCTATTATGTTAACCCTAAGCAGCTGGTACTTGATATTAAAGAAATCATCAAGGATTCTTTTAAGGGCAAAATAACGGATAATGAGCTATTCCTCCGTTATAAAAGAAAAATAACTCAGACACCGCTCAGCGCAACAATTCAGTTCCGAACATTAGTCACAAAGGTAAGGCCGTTATTGAGCGGAATCAATAGTCCTACGTTCATCGCCCAAGGTCAATGTGATGGCATCGTCCCACCGAAAAGCGCTGAATATTTGTATTCAAACATAGGCGCCGAGCAAAAACGGCTCATTTTTTATCAAAATGCCAAGCACCTCATTTGTCACAGTGAAGAACGTGAAAAGTTGTTTAGGGAAGTTTTTTTATTTTTGCAAAAATAACCCTGATTTAGTACTAAAAAGAGAAAAAATATTTCTAATTATTTTGACAAAATCCATCCTGATTTCGACAAATTATCGTGAAATAATCAATTATTTTCTGTGATAATCGTAAAATCCACAGTTTGGTCCCAAATCCAATTAATTGCATTTACTACGCTAAAGTGTTAAGATTATCATCAAAGTACTAGGGCGAAATGCTAACAACCAGACATGATCCTTTTGGAGAATGTCTTTTTTTGAGAAAAATATTCGCGTTCAAATTAAAAAAGCTTATATAACAATAATTAAGAAATGAAACTATACATGATTGATGGAATAAAAGGAGATTGAATAAATTGACAATGTTTCAAGATTTGGGCCTTAGCCCGGCAATGATGAAATCAATAAAAAAAATGGGTTTTGAGGAAGCAACACCAATTCAGGCGCAGACGATCCCGTTAAGCTTAGAGAACAAGGATTTAATTGGCCAAGCACAAACAGGAACGGGGAAAACGGCTGCATTCGGTATCCCGCTTATTGAAAAAATTAATAAGGACGTTGATGCGATTCAAGGAATTGTTGTCGCGCCAACACGGGAACTAGCGATTCAAGTATCGGAAGAGCTTTACAAAATTGGCTACGGAAAGCGAGTGCGCGTCTTGCCAATTTACGGTGGACAGGATATTAATCGCCAAATTCGTGCTTTGAAAAAGAATCCCCATATTATTGTGGGAACTCCAGGTCGTTTAATCGACCATATTAATCGTAAAACACTTCGTCTTGACAGTGTGCAAACAGCCATTCTTGATGAAGCAGATGAAATGCTAAACATGGGCTTTATTGAGGACATTGAAGCAATTTTGGCGCAGATTCCTACTGAGCGTCAAACCTTGCTATTCTCAGCAACTATGCCAGCGCCAATTCAAAAAATCGCCGAAACGTTTATGAGAGACCCGCAAATCGTTCGGGTGAAAACGAAAGAAGTTACTGTATCGTCTGTTGAACAATTTTATGTTGAAGTTCAAGAGCGTAACAAATTTGATGTGTTGACAAGATTGTTAGACATACAATCACCGGAGCTTGCCATCGTTTTCGGTCGCACAAAGCGTCGTGTTGATGAATTATCAGAAGCGCTTAATTTGCGTGGCTATATGGCGGAAGGAATTCATGGTGATTTAAGCCAAGCAAAACGCCTATCCGTGTTACGTAAATTTAAAGAGGGATCAATCGACGTGCTTGTTGCAACAGACGTTGCAGCACGTGGTTTAGATATTTCCGGGGTCACTCATGTATATAATTTTGATATTCCACAGGATCCAGAAAGTTATGTTCACCGTATCGGCCGAACAGGTCGTGCTGGAAAAACTGGTATGGCGATGACGTTTGTAACTCACCGCGAAAAATCTTACTTAGGTGTCGTAGAAAGAACGACTAAGAAGAAAATGGAAAAGTTGGTTCCGCCAACATTGGACCAAGCGCTTGAAGGACAACAAAAGGCTGTTGTTGAAAAAATCCTGCAAACAATCGAAGCGAATAATTTACAATATTACAAGCAAGCAGCTGATGAGCTTCTTGATCAACAAGATCCAAGCACTGTGGTTGCCGCTGTTTTAAAAATGTTAACGAAGGAGCCAGATACGACTCCAGTCAAATTAACAGAAGAAACACCATTACCACAAAAGCGGGAACGGAAGCCTTACGAGCGTGGGGACAACCGTCGTGGCAATGATTACAATCGCAAAAAAGGTGCTCCGAATCATCGCACTGGTGCAAAACGCACACATCACCGCGATTCGAAGCCATCAAAGACATTCCGTTAATAACAATTAACAGAGGCTGTTGAGAATTCTCAACAGCTTTTTTTATGGTTTGTAAAATTGCGTGGAAAAATATTACAATTTTAGACAATGTTCTGTATACTATGGTGGTAAACGTTAAGTCTCTTGTAATAATTTGTATGATGCCTATTTTAAGAAGTTATGTTAATGCAAAGTTTTGATTTTTGCTATGTTGATTGGAGCGGAAATCAACATCCTAAATCTAACACTACCTTTAAATAAATAAACACTAGGAGGGATATGATTGATTAGAGAACCTCAGACAAGAATTTCTGAGCGAGCATTAAAGGCATGGAAAATTCATGGTATCATTACAGCCGTTGTTTTAATCTTGCTTGGAGGAAGCACCATTCCACTATCAATTATTTTCGATTGGCCAATTTGGATTAACCTGATTTCAATGGCTCCGGCATTGCTATTATCTTATTTTTCTATTTGGTTGTGGCCAAGATTGAAGTGGAACAGATGGCGCTACGAGGTAAGAGAAACAGAAATAGAGCTCCAGCAAGGGGTCATCATTACAAAAAGAACATTAGTGCCGATGATTCGTGTTCAACACGTGGATACAAACCAAGGACCAATTTTAAAAAAATATAATTTAGCTTCCGTTCAAATATCAACTGCAGCTACAGTCCATGAGATTCCAGCATTAGATTTAGCTGAAGCGGAGGAACTTCGCTATTATATTGGAAAATTGACAAGGACGGCTGATGAAGATGTCTAAGCCGAAACGACTTCATCCAATTGCTGCTATCACTTCATTTTTCAAGCAATTAAAGGAAATGATTTTTCCAATTATTGCTTCAACCGTCTTCGGAGGGGGAATGAAGGAATGGAGTACTTTATTCATTCCACTTGGTTTTGTCATCTTCGCATTGATTTCTGGATTATTAACATGGTTTCGTTATACATATCGAATTGAAGAAAATGAACTACGCATAGAATCAGGCGTTTTTGTAAAAAAGAAGCGTTATATTCCGTTTGAACGAATTCAGAGCTTAAATCAATCAGAGGGGATCCTCCATCGCCCTTTTGGTTTGGTCAAATTGAGCATTGATACCGCAGCAAAAGCTGATGCCCTTGAAGCTGAGGGAGAGCTAGTCGCCATTACAAAGGAAGAAGCGGTCAGAATTCAGACGATTATTGCGGAAGCGAAAAATGGAGGAATTAGTGCTGGAAGTGAAAACGTAAATACTTCTCAGCCAGAGATTGTGATTTATAAGATCGCTCCAAAGGAACTTTTTCTTTTAGCCGCCACTTCTGGGGGTGTGGGGATGATTATCTCGGCGATAATCGCCTTTGCAGCTCAATTTAGTCAAATGATTCCTTATAAAAAATTGTTCCACCGCTTTGAGGATATCATTACGAATGGAATGGTTTTTGTCAGCATTTTAGTTTTTATTGTGTTTATTTTTGTATGGGTAGTCGCTTTAATCAGTATGATGCTGAAATATGCTGATTTTAAAGTTGTGAAAAGCGGAGAGGACTTAATCATTTCAAGGGGAGTAATTGAAAAAAGGCAGGTAACCATTCCGTTTAAGCGAATTCAGGCGATTCGAATTTCGCAAAATATACTACGGCAACCGCTAGGCTATGCAACGGTATACTTAGAAAATGCCGGAGGCGGCTTAAATGAACAAGACGGTATTACTAAATTCATGTTGCTTCCATTAGTGAAGCGAAAAGATATTGAAGGGATTTTACAGAGGCAGTTTCCGGAATATCAGTTGGACGTCGCCCTAAAAGGGGCACCAAAGCGAGCTTTACTAAGATATATCCTGAAGGGTGTCCTAATCCCAGTACCAGTTATCGCAATAGCTGTTGGTTTCTTTCCTGTGTGGGGATGGTTATCGGTGTTGATTTTATTACCTATATCGGTTCTGCAATACTTGAGACACCGTGATGCTGGCTGGAACATAACTGACGATCAATTAACACTCCAATATCGGTTAATAGATAAAAATATGATTTTTTTAAAAAAGAAAAAAGTACAGGCGCTTGAGCAACAAGAAAGCTTTTTGCAAACAAGAAAGAATTTAGCTTCCATAAAGGCTACAGTGGCTGCTGGGTTTGGGGGCTCGCACGGAAAAGTGGTTGATATTGAACAGGAGCACGCTGACCAAATCTATCGCTGGTATTCATACGAACAAAAAGCGGCTAGGGCATAAGTATTTTAGCAAAAAAATCGAACTATGCTGGGAGATTCTAACTTTGAATTTCCCAGTAGTTCGATTTTTTTGTTCTTGAAAATAAGCGGAAGAATTCCGCTTATTTTGGGAAATGCCCATATTTCGTTAAGAATAAAGGGAGTTTTTCCGCTTATTTCATTAAAATCACCGGATATTGACTTTGTAGGAGTAGTTAAGCGGAAATTCTCCGCTTATTTCAGCTCAATTAGCCCCCCTCACGTACAATAACGGGAATTTCTCCGCTTATTTATTCTCATACCTACATAAAAATCATTCGGTTTTAATAGCGGACATTTTAGTTCTGTCCCAGCCTCTTTTATGATCATCGTGTGATGAATCCTACAATTGCTAGGAGGGCAATGATTCCCCAGATGATGAGCTTTCCAAGTGGGACAGAGCGTAGATTAAGCTTGGGAAGTGTTAGTTTACCCATTCCTCTGCTTCCAGATGATCCAAGGTTGAAGCTGGATTTATTTTTATTATCATAATAAGCGATACTTCCAATTAAGAAGCCAGCAATAAGACCGAAAATATGAGCGGTGATATTAATGTTTGGCTGAAGGAAGGTCATTATCACACCAATCACAGTAATGGTTAAGATGATTTGTGAATTTTGTTGTGACAGCATATGCTTTCGGTAGGCGATAATGGCGATATAAAAGCCAAATAACGCAAAAATCGCACCGCTTGAGCCGACATGTGTATAATAAAGCGGATTGACAAAGTAGGTTGCGATATTCGCAAGCACTCCACCAGCTAAATAAAGGGCAGAAAATTTAAACTTTCCAAGCATCCGCTCCAAGCCTGGTCCAAATAAAACGAGTGAAAAGCTATTAAATAACATATGGGCAAAACCACCGTGCAGGAACATCGGTGTTACAAAGCGCCAAAGTTCTCCTTCGGAAATATACAGGTTCACTCCGGCCAATACGGAAAAGATGTATTTACCGGGAAAGAAGGGAAGATTGGTGACTAGAAATAACAAAACATGTATGAGTATAATAGCAGTGACTATCGGATAATAGCGGATAAACTGCTGGAAGCTTTCATTTCTAAAAAACATAATGTCCTCCTTGGAGATTGATATAAGCATGTTATTTATTATTTTCAATGTGAAAAGAAATGTAGTTGTAACTCAAGCTTTATTTTCATCATAACATTATCCGGAAAATTAATGTATTAGACAGCTTGTTCTTTGTTTGTAGCTAATCTATGCGTAAACGACTATATATAGAAGGAAGAGACCAAATGATTGAAGGTATTGGAATAGACATTGTTGAGCTTCACCGTATAAAAGAGCTAATGAATCGGCAACAAAAATTTATTGATCGTGTGCTTACACCGCACGAAAAGGATCGGTTTATTACTTTATCGGAGAAACGCAAGGTTGAATATGTAGCGGGACGGTTTGCGGCGAAGGAGGCCTTTTCCAAGGCGGTTGGGTCAGGAATAGGGCAGCTTTCATTTTTGGATATTGAATTGCATGTCGATGAATTTGGAAAGCCATATATAGTAAAGCCCTTTTCGAAGGGGGTCCATCTGTCAATTTCGCATAGCGAACAATATGCGGTTGCTCAAGTGGTTATTGAAAAAGGTTGGGAAAATCAATAAGCTTGTCATCATCCCCGTCATATTCCTCATGGTTGTCTCATATATTCATAGTGCGATAGGAGAGACAAGGCTAGGCGGCGGGAACACGGGCGTTAAGCATTAGTCTATAGCGTCCCTGTTTAATTCCGGGCTTGCTCTCTATTTCTTGAAGAAATGAGACAGAAGGGGTTGAAGACATGAGGAAAAGCTGGTTGTTGCTTCTCGCCGGGCTTTTAATGGTTGTGGTATTGGCGGCTTGTGGTCAAAAATCACAGCAAGATGTTGTTAAAGAATTAGATGGGAAATTGGGGAAACTAGCTGCTTACAAGGCTGATGCCCAAATGACACTGCAAATGGGAACGGAACCGCAAACCTATGACGTGGAGATTTGGCATAAGGATCCTTCCTTTTATCGGGTAAACTTAAAAAATGCTAAAAAAGATCAAAGTCAGATGATTCTCCGCAATGATGAAGGTGTATTTGTGTTAACGCCGGCACTTAATAAAAGCTTCCGCTTCCAGAGCGATTGGCCACAAAATAGCAGCCAGGCATATTTATACGAATCATTAATCAAGGACATTATAGAAGATAAAAATGCGAAATTTACTGCAACAAAGGATCACTTTGTATTTGAAACAAAAACTCGCTATCAAAATAATAAAATGCTTCCACTTCAGGAAATAACTATTAATAAAAAGGATTTATCACCTGTAAGTGTGAAGGTAATGGACTCTGACCGAAATGCTTTAGTAACCGTAAAATTTACTAAAGTAAAATTCGATGCAAGTTTTGATAAAAAGGATTTCGATATGCAAAAGAACATGACAGGCGCTCAACTTGAGGTACCGGTAATGGGGGATGTTAAGGATAAGTCGTTTTCGGTTAAATATCCAGAAGCAGACATTCCGGGAGTAAGCCTTGTAAGTGAAAAAGAGATTAAAACAGAAAACGGTAAACGTGTTGTCTTAACGTATGATGGAGATAAGTCATTTACATTAGTTGAGGAGAAGGCAGAAATCATGCCAGCAACAGCTTCGGCGGCGTCAATGATTGGCGAGCCAGTCGATCTTGGCTTTACAATTGGTGCATTAGCAGATAATCACATTACTTGGACATACGAAGGCGTCGATTATACGATTGCTTCGAATGATTTAACACCTGAAGAAATGGCGGAGGTTGCCCGCACCGTACAAGGAAATGCTGTGAAATAAACAAGACATTAATCAACAGGCTCGCACATTCCGAGCCTGTTTTTTAACGAAGTTTAAACCATAAAGTTTTCATTGACATTAAAACTAAGGAGTTCGATAATCAACAATAGAACATTTCAATGCACTAACGCATTGGGGGACTGTCCCCCATTACGTTAAAGGGTTAATGTAAGAGGAAGTGAATGGCGTGGAAGAGCAAGGTTTTTTTTATCGGGATACTTGGGCTGAGATTGATTTAGACCGAGTTAAAGCAAATGTCGAAGGATTAAGGAACCACCTACCCGCATATGTAGAGATCATTGCGGTTGTGAAAGCAAATGCATATGGTCATGGTGATGTGCAAATTTCTAATACAGCTCTTTCAGCAGGTGCAACCTATTTAGCTGTGGCTTTTCTGGATGAAGCATTGTCGTTAAGAAGAAAAGGAATCACCGCACCAATTTTAGTATTAGGTGCCAGCCGACCGCAAGATGTTCGGATTGCTGCCAATCATAAAATCACCTTAACTGTTTTTCAATCAAACTGGCTAACTGAAGCACAAGCCGTTCTTAATGAAACAGACCAGCTAAAACTTCATGTTAAGCTAGATACAGGTATGGGACGAATTGGCATCCGAGAGAGTGATGACTTGGAAGCTTTAGAAAAGTTAATTTTAGACGATAATAGGCTTGAATTAGAAGGAGTCTTTACGCATTTTTCAACTGCGGATGAGCTTGATACTAATTATTTTTATCAACAGTTTGCCCGTTTTCAAGAAATGGTCTCTTTGTTAAAAGAAAAGCCAAAATACATTCATTGTAGTAATAGTGCAGCATCATTAAGATTTGCGGAAGCTAATTTTAATGCAGTTCGCATGGGAATTTCGATGTATGGCTTAACTCCATCACCTGAGATAGAGCCGGAGCTGCCGTATCCATTAAAGGAAGTATTTTCACTGCATTCGTGTCTAATTCATGTGAAAAAACTCCATAAAGGTGATAAAGTAAGCTACGGTGCCACTTATGAAGCGAAACAGGATGAATGGATTGGTACGATTCCAATCGGATATGCTGATGGATGGATTCGAAAGCTGCAAGGCCAAGAAGTGCTAATCGATGGAATTAGAATGCCGATTGTTGGACGAATCTGCATGGATCAATGCATGATTTTGCTGCCTCATGAATACCCTGTTGGAACACAGGTAACGTTAATAGGTGAACAAGTTAATGAAGTAATATCCGTAAATGAGATTGCAGCTCGCGCGGAAACGATTAACTACGAGATTCCTTGCATTATCTCGAATCGTGTACCACGTATCTATAAACGCAATGGAAAAACAGTAGATGTATATAATGCAATTGCCGACTAAAAAGCTATTTAATAGGTAATAATGATACAGGTGTATAATAAATTATTTTTCTGATAGATTATTCAAGTGAAAACTGAATAGCCTTTGCTTTCTGGATAAATAGTGGTAATATATAAAAGGGATAGAGATAAAATGGTGTGTAGTGATGGTGGAGGTGTATGTTTGTGTCTGAATCCAGCGCAACAACAGAGATATTGGTAAAATTACCGCAACATCTTTTAACCGAGTTGGATGGTTTTGTAAAACAGGAAAACGTTAATCGTAGTGAATTTATTTATCAAGCCACGAAGATGTATCTTCGCGAGCGAAAAAAAAGGCAGATTCGTGAGTCGATGAGACGAGGCTATATGGAAATGGCCAAAATAAATCTAACAATAGCTTCGGAAATGTTTCAAGCGGAATATGAGGCAGAACACACAGTAGAACGCCTAGTTAGCGGAGGGTAATCTCTTGATTGTGAAACGTGGTGACGTTTATTTTGCAGACCTTTCCCCAGTTGTTGGCTCAGAGCAAGGCGGCGTTCGTCCTGTGCTTGTCATTCAAAACGACATCGGGAATCGGTTCAGTCCCACAGTCATCGTTGCAGCAATAACAGCTCAAATCCAAAAAGCAAAGCTGCCTACCCATGTTGAAATTGATGCGAAGCGTTACGGTTTCGAACGTGATTCGGTTATTCTACTAGAACAAATTCGTACTATCGATAAACAACGTTTAACTGACAAAATTACCCATCTTGATGATGAAATGATGGATAAAGTTGATGATGCCTTACAAGTAAGTTTAGGACTCATCGAATTTTAGTAAAAAGGATTCACCGTTATTCTGTCATGATTTTATTTTTATTAAGTTTTTAAGAGAAGGACGAACTTTTGTTTGTCGCTTCTTTACATAAAGATTCGGCACAAGGCAAGCCTCCAAGCAGGTTTGTCTTTTTTATTGTTTGCGAGGGGGGGTTAGGATTAGTAGTTGATTGGTTGTTAGTTGTCGAGGTTTGAGAGCTGTGCATAAAAGGGCGGGATGTGCATATATGGTTTTTTGTGTGCATATCAAGGTTTTCGTGAGCATATATTCGCAGTGTCTCTAAAAAGTTGTGCATATATTTGAAAAGTCGTGCATATATCGGAAAAGTTGTATCATATATTTTTTCAAATAGATCATACCCACAATTTCATGTGCATATCGCAGTAATCTTGTGCAAATATTGGTTCCCGATTAAGATGAAATGGCCTAAAATCCAGACTTTTTTATAGAAATCTGCTATTTTGTATTAAAAATCTGTAATTTTTATAAAAAAATAATGATTTTCCCCCACAAAAGATAGATTTTTTCTAAAAACACCTCACAATACCTCAATATAAGTGCCCTCAATGCAAACCAACGTATAAATTTGCTACAATAGATAATAATCCTAATGGAAAAATGAAGAATGTGGAGGATATACGATTGGAACAAATTATCGATAAACAAGAGCAATTTATTAAACAAATTGCCACGGAGCAAGCGTTAAAATTAACCCAAGTTCGCAGTGTCATCAATCTTCATAACGAGGGTAATACTGTTCCATTCATGGCGCGATATCGAAAAGAAATGACTGGCGCATTAGATGAAGTTCAAATACGAGACATTATTGAAAGATGGCAATACATACAAAACCTAGAACAACGGAAGGAAGAGGTTATCCGTTTAATAGATGAACAAGGCAAATTAACGCCTGAACTCCAGGTTCAAATAGGACGAGCTACTAAACTCCAAGAAGTTGAGGATTTATACCGTCCGTATAAACAAAAGCGCCGTACGAAAGCTACTATCGCCAAGGAAAAGGGCTTAGAACCACTTGCGGAATGGCTGATGACATTTCCACAAACGGGGGACACTGAAGAAAAAGCTTGTGAATTCCTGTCAGAGGAAAAAGAAGTCCTGTCTGCTGAGGATGCTTTAGCTGGAGCTAAAGATATTATCGCTGAATGGGTTTCGGATGATCCGGAAAGCCGCAAATGGATTCGTCAGGAAACCTTTAAACATGGATTAATAGAAACTTCCGTAAAAGATAAGGAAAAAGACGAGAAGAATGTTTATGAAATGTATTATCAGTATGAAGAACCTGTTCAAAAAATCGTTCCGCATCGTGTTTTAGCAGTTAATCGTGGCGAGAAAGAAGAAATCATACGAGTTGCTGTTAAGCCAAACGTAGACGCAATCTTGAATTATTTACTGAAAAAGTGGATTAAAAAACATAATGCTATAAGTGAGAAACTAGTTACAGAAGCAATTGAGGATGGATACAAGCGTCTGATTCAACCATCGATTGAGCGAGAAATCCGCAATGAGCTTACCGAAAAAGCTGAGGAACAAGCGATTCACATCTTCTCGGAAAACCTGCGCAATCTGCTGCTTCAACCACCATTGAAGGGGAAAATTGTGCTTGGGGTAGACCCAGCCTATCGGACGGGCTGTAAGCTAGCGGTAGTGGATGAAACGGGTAAAGTGTTAGCAATCGATGTGATCTATCCACATCCTCCTGTGAAAAAGACAAAGGAAGCGCGCGAAAAAATCATTTCTATTTTAGAAAAATATAAAATTGAAATGGTTGCGATTGGAAATGGGACGGCATCTCGTGAAACAGAACAGTTTGTCGCAGATATATTAAAAGAGATGACTGAAGAGATTTTCTATCTTATCGTTAATGAAGCGGGAGCAAGTGTGTATTCTGCATCAGACTTGGCTCGTGAGGAATTTCCTGATTTTAAAGTTGAAGAAAGAAGTGCCGTTTCTATCGCGCGCCGTTTGCAGGACCCATTAGCTGAATTGGTGAAAATCGATCCGAAATCGGTTGGGGTCGGACAGTATCAGCACGATGTATCACAGAAGAAACTGTCTGAATCATTAACTTTTGTCGTAGAAACTGCTGTTAACCAAGTAGGAGTTAACGTTAATACTGCCTCATCATCGCTGCTTCAGTATGTAGCGGGTTTATCAAAAACCGTTGCAAATAATATTGTTAAAAAGCGCGAAGAGGAAGGTAAATTTTCAAGCCGCAGTCAATTGAAAAAGATACCGCGACTCGGCGCGAAAACATATGAACAAGCAATTGGATTTTTACGGGTTGTCGATGGAGAGGATCCATTAGATCGAACTGGTATCCATCCAGAAAGCTACAAAGAGGTTAAGCAATTACTTTCTAGTTTAGGTTTCAAAACTGCTGACCTAGGCAGTGAAGAATTGAAAGCTGCTTTATCAAGACTCGATATCAAACAAACGGCAGCAGAGCTGCAAATCGGAGAATTGACTTTGCAGGATATCGTTGAAGCATTAATGAGACCAGAGCGGGATCCTCGTGACGAACTGCCAAAACCATTGCTCAAAAAAGATGTCCTTCAGCTTGAAGATTTAAAAGCGGGGATGGAGCTACAAGGAACTGTAAGAAACGTCGTTGATTTTGGTGCATTTGTTGACATCGGGGTTAAACAAGATGGATTAGTCCATATTTCAAAACTAAGCAATCGTTTTGTAAAACACCCATTAGATATTGTTGCGGTTGGAGATGTTGTCACTGTTTGGGTCGATGGGGTAGATGTTAATAAAGGTCGAGTATCATTAACAATGCTCCCACCGAATGAATAACGATTTATTGCTGAAAAACACCGCCTATGAGCGGTGTTTTTTTCTGTATAAAAACCAGCATTGGTTCAATAGCTTTATTTGATAACGATTTTTTTCATAAAATGCACGTTGCATTTGCTTCTGAAACCAGGTCGGCATAAATACAACCTCCCGAATCGTATTTCTTTTGAAATAATATATGTTATAATAGTTTGTCATGTTCAATGATGAGGAGGGTGTTTGGTTGGATAACAAAAAACTGCAGAAATTAGTTGAAGAAATATCAATTAAATTTTTTCAGAAACCTTTCAGACATCAAGCCCTTTTTAATCCGAGATTACGCTCTACTGGTGGGAGATATCTATTAGGGAGCCATAATATTGAAGTTAATAGAACATATTTTGAGCAATTTGGAGAAACTGAGTTATACGGAATCATAAAACATGAATTATGTCATTATCACCTTCATTTAGAGGGGAAAGGCTATCAACACAGAGATCCCGATTTCAGGCAATTATTAAAACAAGTAGAAGCACCTAGATTTTGCTCTCCATTACCTAATGCTAAGAAAGCGAAGCCGGTAAATAGAATTCTAGTTTATGCATGCAAGACGTGTTCGCAAGTATATAAGCGTAAGCGAGCGATCAATACAGAGAAATATGTTTGTGGAAAATGTAGAGGTCAGTTAATAAAAGTAAAAGAGTTGACAAGCAGTTAAAGCGATGTTATATTAATATTCCGCGCAACGATAATGATTTCGGTGCGAAAAAAATAGTGTTGACAAATCGAGTCGAAGTTTTTATAATAAATAAAGTCGACAAGATGATGTTGATATTAAATTAACAAAAAGCTTCTATTAATACTGTTCCGCAGTAGCTCAGTGGTAGAGCAATCGGCTGTTAACCGATCGGTCGTAGGTTCGAGTCCTACCTGCGGAGCCATTTATTTGGGGAAGTACTCAAGAGGCTGAAGAGGCGCCCCTGCTAAGGGTGTAGGTCGGGTAACCGGCGCGAGGGTTCAAATCCCTCCTTCTCCGCCATTTAATATATCGGCCCCTTGGTCAAGCGGTTAAGACACCGCCCTTTCACGGCGGTAACACGGGTTCGAATCCCGTAGGGGTCACTTTAAGTTTTTGGTCCGGTAGTTCAGTTGGTTAGAATGCCTGCCTGTCACGCAGGAGGTCGCGGGTTCGAGTCCCGTCCGGACCGCCATTTTTATTTAATATATGTTGGGCTATAGCCAAGCGGTAAGGCAACGGACTTTGACTCCGTCATTCGTAGGTTCGAATCCTGCTAGCCCAGCCATTTTTTTGAGAGCCATTAGCTCAGTTGGTAGAGCATCTGACTTTTAATCAGAGGGTCGAAGGTTCGAGTCCTTCATGGCTCACCATTCTAGAGGTGAGAAATCAGAAGTTGGAAGTTAGAATATGTGTTTTGCTTCGAAGCGAAACCGGGATTCTGACCTCTTATATCTGACATCTAACATCTAACATATGCGGGTGTGGCGGAATTGGCAGACGCACTAGACTTAGGATCTAGCGCCGCAAGGCGTGGGGGTTCGACTCCCTTCACCCGCACCATTAATTTCCTGTTGTTTGTGGATAACAATTGTGTTATCATTGCGATTGTCGCTTTTTATAATGCGGTCGTGGCGGAATGGCAGACGCGCTAGGTTGAGGGCCTAGTGGGGGCAACCCCGTGGAGGTTCAAGTCCTCTCGGCCGCACCAATTATATTTAAAAGAGTATTGACAACGTTTTGTGAAACTGTTAAACTAATTAAGTTGCTAAATTTTAACAAATGCGCCCGTAGCTCAATTGGATAGAGCGTCTGACTACGGATCAGAAGGTTATGGGTTCGACTCCTTTCGGGCGCGCCATTTCTAGAAGTAAGAAATCAGAAGTGAGAAGTCAGTTTGAAAGAAAAGCTTCGAAGCGATTCTAAGATTCTGATATCTAACATCTGAACTCTGACATCTAAATCGGGAAGTAGCTCAGCTTGGTAGAGCACTTGGTTTGGGACCAAGGGGTCGCAGGTTCGAATCCTGTCTTCCCGACCATCTAATTTAATATGAATATGCGGGTGTAGTTTAGTGGTAAAACCACAGCCTTCCAAGCTGTTGTTGTGGGTTCGATTCCCATCACCCGCTCCATTGTTCCTTGAAAACTAAACAAACAAACGTCAACAATAAACAAAATTTAGTGTATCTGACTTCGGTTATGAACACTAGCCAACGTAACTTTTATGAGCTAAATCAACTCAACTTTCTTGGAGAGTTTGATCCTGGCTCAGGACGAACGCTGGCGGCGTGCCTAATACATGCAAGTCGAGCGGACTTGAGGGAGCTTGCTCCCGATAGTCAGCGGCGGACGGGTGAGTAACACGTGGGCAACCTG
>NZ_LR656205.1 GCF_902168435.1 Bacillus marasmi | reverse complement strand
TGTCAAGTCCATATTCTTGTGTAAAAACCTGTAACAATGTTTTTCGCATAAATCTTCATCTTGATTAGTGGACTATACATATTTCGAATTTACGTTGAGGGGCGGGTATGATAGCCTGTATGGCAAGCCAGGGTCATTTATGAGCTTGGCTTCCCGGCTTTATATCATACCCGCAGAGGCTCAATGTCAATTCGAAATTAGGCTACACACCAATCCCCTTAGGGGTCTACAAGGATTTATAACCTTTTAAGAATTGAGTATTCTTACTAGTCCACTCCTCTTCAATATCCATCAAAACTGCACCAATAATCCTAGCTGCCGATTGCTCATTTGGGAAAATTTGAATAACTTTTTCCCTTCTCCTTATTTCTCTGTTCATTCTTTCTAACATGTTGGTCGTGCGCAGATGTTTATGAAATTGAATAGGTGCAGCATGAACTTGAATGGAATCTTCGAACCCTTCATCCAATTTCTCAATGGCCTTAGAAAAACCTTTAGTGTCTTGATATTTCTCGATAAAGCGATCCTTCAATTCTCTAACGAATTTCAGATCAGTATTACTGAAAATAGCTTTGAGTTCTTGGCGAGCTTCTTCAAATCCCTTTTTTGGAAGTGATTCAACGATGTTTCTTAAAAAATGGACAGTGCATCTTTGCCAAGAGGTTCCTAAGAAACTTTGCTTAATGGCGGCCACTAACCCAGCATGAGCATCTGAGGTGATCATTATTGGAGACTGCAGTCCTCTGGCTTTTAGGTACTCAAAAAAGATAGACCAGCTTTCAGTAGATTCACCATGAGTAATTTTCAAACCAAGAATTTCTCTGTGACCATTTTCATTCACACCACACGCAATATGAACACCTTTGGAAACAACCTTATTGTTCTCGCGAACCTTAATGTACATAGCGTCCACGAAAAGATATGGATAATATAAAGTGTTTAGAGGACGGTTTCTCCAATCGTTAATAATTGGGTCCAAGGACTTCGTAAGATTAGAAACAAGTGACTTAGAGACACTCTTCCCGCAAAGTTCCTCGACGATTTTTGTGACCTTCCGAGTAGACACCCCATTAACAACCATCTCAATCATTGATAAAACCAAGGCCTGTTCACAACGCTTATACTTTTCAAAAATAGACGTAGAAAATTCACCATCTCTAGTACGTGGCACGCGTAATTTTAATGAACCAGTACCAGTAATGAGTTCGCGCTCATAATAACCATTACGGTATCCCCTGCGATCTTCCGATCTTTCATGGCGTAAAGCGTTAATATACTCATCTCTTTCTTTTTCCATTAAAGAATTCAAAATCAAAGCTAGTGAAGCTTTCACAGGAGATTCTAGGGAACTACTTTCGATTTTTTCTTTGAGATCATCTAAATTTATAGTAATATTGATTTGGGTCATCATCATAACCTCCGTATTAGTTTTCTTGGTCGAAAACATTGTAACACGGGTCATGATGATGACCTTTCCTTTTTACACAATTATATGGACATAATC
>NZ_LR656183.1 GCF_902168435.1 Bacillus marasmi | reverse complement strand
CAGGTTGCCCACGTGTTACTCACCCGTCCGCCGCTGACTATCGGGAGCAAGCTCCCTCAAGTCCGCTCGACTTGCATGTATTAGGCACGCCGCCAGCGTTCGTCCTGAGCCAGGATCAAACTCTCCAAGAAAGTTGATTTAGCTCATAAAGTTACGTTGGCTAGTGTTCATAACCGAAGTCAGATACACTAAAATTTGTTTATTGTTGACGTTTGTTTGTTTAGTTTTCAAAGAGCAATTTTTATCACTTCTCAAAAGCGACTTTTTAATATTAACAGATTGTTAATGTTGCGTCAACATCTTTTTGAAATTATTTTTTCAAAATGTTTCTTTGTTGTGGCAACAGATAATAATATACCACCATTATATAATTGTTGCAATACGTTTTTGTCACTTTTTTGTACAAACGAAAAAGACGGAATTTTTAAACTATTATTATAGTTACATTCAATGAATCTCTCCTATCTGAGAATAATAACGTAACACGAAAAATTTCTAAAAAACCAAAAAAGCAGACCCCAAAATGGGTCTGCTTCAAAATATTAGCGATGACGCATTAATGGGAATAATAAAACGTCACGGATTGATGGAGAATTAGTTAATAGCATTACTAGACGGTCAATGCCGATTCCTAATCCGCCTGTTGGAGGCATACCATATTCTAACGCCTCTACAAAGTCATCATCCATTAAATGAGCTTCATCATTACCTTGTTCACGCTCTTTTAGCTGTGCTTCAAATCTTTCTCTTTGATCAATAGGGTCATTTAACTCTGTAAATGCATTTGCATGCTCACGCGCAACAATAAATAATTCGAAACGATCTGTGAAGCGTGGATCTTCATCATTCTTTTTAGCAAGAGGTGAAATTTCCACAGGATGTCCGAATACGAAAGTTGGCTGAATTAATGTTTCTTCTACTTTTTGCTCGAAGAATTCATTAACAATATGACCGTATGTCATATGTTCATTAATTTCAACACCATGCTCTTTAGCTAGTTCTCGGGCTTCCTCTGTGGTCATTTCTTTCCAGAAGTCTGCACCAGTCGCTTCTTTAATTGCATCTACCATGTGGACTCTCTTCCACTCAGGCTTAAGATCCACTTGATAGTCACCGTATTGAACTGTTGTTGTACCTAGCACTTCTTGCGCAACGTGCGCAATCACATTTTCGGTTAAACTCATGATATCTCGGTAATCTGCGTATGCTTCATACAATTCAATCATCGTGAATTCAGGATTATGGCGAGTTGAAACTCCTTCGTTACGGAAAACTCGACCAATTTCATAAACCTTCTCTAATCCACCTACGATGAGGCGTTTTAAATGAAGCTCAATCGCAATACGCATGTATAAAGGCATGTCCAACGCATTATGATGCGTGATGAACGGACGAGCAGATGCTCCACCAGCGATAGCATGCATCATTGGTGTTTCAACCTCTAAGTAGCCATGGCTATCCAAATAACGGCGCATTGATTGGATGATTAATGATCTTGTAATAAAAGTGCTTTTACTTTCTGGACTCATAATCAAATCCAAGTAACGTTGACGATAGCGTTGTTCAATATCCTTTAAGCCATGGAATTTATCAGGTAAAGGACGTAGCGCTTTTGTTAATAAGGTAAACTCTTTTACCTTAACAGAAAGCTCACCTACTTTTGTTTTAAAAAGTGTTCCAGAAACTCCGACGATATCTCCTAAGTCGGAAGTGTCGAATAGTTCATATTGTTCTTCACCGACTGCATCTTTTCTTACATATAATTGAATTTGCCCGGTTAAGTCTTGAATATGAGCAAATCCAGCTTTACCTTTTCCGCGCTTTGTCATAATCCGTCCAGCAATGGTTACATTTATGTCCTGTTGCTCGATTTCTTCTTTTTCTAACTCTCCGTATTGATTAATAAGTTCTTGAGTGTTATTAGAGCGTTCAAAACGTTTACCGAAAGGATCAAGTCCTTTTTCACGTAATTGATTCATTTTTTCGCGCCGAACCCTCAATTGGTCGTTTAATTCTTCCTGACTCATCTGATTGATCACTCCATTTATATTAACTTTTATGTCAGCCATTGGCGTTTTGCACTTATCCGTTTTTTTGCATACTATATTATTTTACACAATCTTTGCTATTCAGACATCAAAAATGTATTTTAAATACAAATAAACTGCCAGTTTTATACTGGCAGTTTATTTATTTAACAAAGGTATTATAGGAAAAGTTGTATACAAAGTCAAACTTATACGACTTGTGATGCATCAAGATCTTCAATAATTTCAATATCTTCAACTAGTCCATATAATAGATTTACTAATTCTGCTCTTGTATTACATTCGTTAATTGCATTGCGAACTCTAGCATTTCCTTTGATTCCTTTTAAGTACCATGCTGCGTGCTTTCGCATTTCGCGGACGCCGATTTTTTCATTTTTTAAGGCAATCAATCGATCAAGGTGAAGGACACAGACGTCAATTTTTTCACGAGGGGTTGGCTCACCAATCAGTTCACCAGATTCTAAGTATTTGACGGTACGATAAATCATCCACGGATTACCTAGTGCTGCTCGACCAATCATAACTCCATCACAACCGGTCTCCTCAAGCATTTGTTTCGCATCCTGGGGAGAATTTACATCTCCATTTCCGATTATCGGAATATTGACCGCTTGTTTAACTTGACGAATAATATCCCAATCAGCCTTACCTTCATACATTTGATAGCGTGTCCGACCATGCAACGCAACAGCTTGACCTCCAGCTCTCTCAACAGCTTGAGCATTTTGCACTGCATAAATATGAGCTGGATCCCAGCCCATCCGCATTTTGACGGTGACAGGCTTATCAACTGCATCGACAACAGCCGAGACCATTTCATAAATTTTTTCTGGATCGAGGAGCCATTTAGCACCTGCATCTACTTTTGTAATTTTCGGAACGGGGCAACCCATATTAATATCAATGATGTCGGCATTTGTATGCTTATCAACAAATTGTGCCGCTTCTACAAGCGTCTTCTTTTCTCCTCCAAAAATTTGAAGGCTAAGTGGTTTTTCTTGCTCATCTATATAAAGCATATTCAGAGTTTTCTCGTTTTTATAGACGATGCCTTTATCACTTACCATTTCTGCACAAACTAAACCTGCACCAAACTCTTTCACAGTGAGACGAAAAGCAACATTACAAACTCCCGCCATCGGTGCAAGAACAACTGGATTCTTCATTTCGATGTTTCCGATTTTTAACAAACAAGCTACCCCTTTCTTCTAAGGTGCCTAAACTTATGTCCAATATTAATTAAAGTTCATCTGGTGGTGTTAGTTCGACGACGTCAATTTGCAGGATACCTGCAACTTCTTCAAGAAATTCTTGTGTTGGAATTCGATTGCCTCTTTCGATTTCCCCCAAAATCGATACAGACACACCGACTTTTTTTGCAAAATTCTCTTGCGTAAAACCTTTCAGCTTTCGAAAAGCGCGAATACGTCTTCCCCATTTATCCGCTTCCATATCCGTACTCCTTCTTTATCAGGTAGATTCTCTACCCATAATTTCAAAGGTTTCTCTATCTTCGGTACGTGGATGTGTTGGTTGATTTCTAAGAGAGGTATTAATACAAATGCTCTTTGATGCATCCGAGGATGAGGAACTATTAACTCTTCTGTTTCAATATTTTCATGATTATACATTAGAATGTCAAGGTCTAATGTTCTTGGCCCCCACTTTATTTCCCTAATTCTGCCAAGGTCGTTTTCGATTTTTAAACATAACTTTAGCAGTTCCATTGCGGAAAGTCCAGTTTCTACTTGGATGACCATATTTAAAAACGAGCTTTGATCAACATATCCTACAGGATCAGTTTCATAGACAGATGAAATATTTACCACTTCAATATCTTCTTCATTTTTCAAAGCTCTAATAGCTAGTTTCAGGTTATCAAATCGATTACCGAGGTTTGATCCTAGGGCTAAATAAGCTATATTCTTCCCCAATTTATCTGCTCCTTTTTATTTCAACCGCAACATGCTGGTAATGACCAGGAATAGGCGGGTCAGGTTTGATAACTTTTACAATGCACTCTTTTATCGAGGAATAGCCATTCAATATATTGCTGGCAATCTTTTCAGCAATAGCTTCAATTAGTTTAAATGGAGATCCCTCAACCACCTTTTGACAAATAAAAAATAACTCAGCGTAATTAATTGAATCCTCAAGATTGTCCGTTTGCCCAGCCTTGCTTAAGTCAGTATAAACGGTTAAATCTACGATAAAACGTTGCCCAAGTTTATTTTCCTCTGGAAATACTCCATGATAACCGAAGAATTCCATTTGTTTTAATTCAATTTTGTCCACTATACTCCCCCTTCTCTAATAGCGCATCCATCATTTTGGCAGTTCTGGCTATTTCCTTTACGTCATGAACTCGAACTATTTGGCAGCCCTTTTGGATTCCGTAGCAAACAGTTGCAGCAGTACCTTCTAATCGTTCACTAGGCGGTAAGTTTAAGACATTACCAATCATAGATTTACGGGAAGTTCCTAATAAAACGGGATAACCTAAAGCTACTATCTTGTCCAAGTTCCTCATAGTTTCCAGATTCTGTTCAAGATCTCGTGCGAAGCCGATACCAGGGTCGAGGATAATATTTTCAGCCTTAACACCTGCCTGTTTGACCTTCAAAATACTCTCATATAAGTCCCCAAGGACATCTCGCATGAATACTTGATAATCACGTTCGGGACGATTGTGCATGAGAATAATTGGGACATTCAATTCAGCTGCCACAGCTGCCATATTTGGGTCTGCCTTAGCTCCCCATATATCATTAATAATTTGCGCCCCAGCAAGAATCGCTTGTCGAGCTACCTCTGCTTTATATGTATCAATTGATATGGGAACTTGAACATTTTCAGCAAGTGCCTTAATAACTGGGATTACACGGTTAAGTTCCTCTTCAACTGATATTTGTTCGTAGCCAGGACGGGTCGATTCTCCACCAACATCAATGATATCTGCTCCCTCATCAACCATCCTCATTGCATGTTGAACTGCTAGATCTATTTGATCAAAACGTCCTCCATCTGAGAAAGAATCTGGAGTCACATTTAAAATCCCCATAATTAATGTCTTTTTTCCATAGTCAAGAGTGTAGGGGCCACACTGAATGATTTTTTTTGGTCCTTTTTCCAATTCATTTTCCTCCTGTAATGACCGACCATTGTTCCGAGTAGGGATACTTTCTTTACTTTCCTACTCTTATTCTACATGATTTTACAATATTTTTCATATATCCAAATAAAGACCGTGATGCGTTGTAAGAATATTCTTGATTTTCCCCATTAAAAAAAGGCAGCAGCCTAAGCTTCTGCCTCTATTTATCATTCAAATTAATCTTCAAATTGATAAAGTGGTGTACTGAAATAGCGCTCCCCATTATCTGGAATAATCGCTAAAACCTTTTTACCTTTTCCTAGCTCTTTCGCAATTTTAAGCGCGGAGTAAATTGCTGCTCCACCAGAAACACCTGCAAGAATTCCCTCTTTGCTAGCAGTATTACGAGCTGCTTCATATGCTTGTTCTGTAGATACTTGGATAACTTCATCATAGATATCTGTGTTTAATACTTTTGGTACGAAACCTGCTCCGATACCTTGGATTTTGTGTGGACCTGGTTTTCCACCTGACAATACTGGTGAATCAGAAGGTTCTACTGCATATACTTTAACTCCTGGAATTTCTTCACGAAGAACTTGACCGACACCAGTAATCGTGCCACCTGTTCCGATACCTGCGATAAATGCGTCTAATTGTCCCCCAACTTGTTCAACAATTTCTTTTGCTGTTGTATTTTTATGAACCTCTGGATTAGCAAAGTTGTTAAATTGTTGTGGAACGAAGTAGCCATTTTCTTTAGCTAACTCTTCCGCTTTGCGAATTGCTCCACCCATTCCTTCTGGTCCTGGAGTTAATACTAATTCCGCACCATATGCACGTAGTAAATTACGACGCTCCAAGCTCATTGTTTCAGGCATTACCAAGATTGCACGATAGCCTTTGGCAGCTGCGATCATCGCTAAACCAATTCCTGTGTTACCACTTGTCGGCTCGATGATAGTCGCTCCTGGTTTTAAAGCACCTTCTGCTTCTGCTGCTTCGATCATCGCTAAAGCGATACGGTCTTTTACACTGCTTCCTGGATTAAAATATTCTAATTTCAAATAAACATCTGCGCTGTTTTCATCTAATACACGATTTAATTTTACGATTGGCGTTTGCCCAACTAATTCTGCAACTGAGTTTGCTACACGTACCATTTCTCTCCACCTCTTAATCCGAGTATTTTTATAGGTTTAATTAAATCCTACCAACTTACTAAGTAATTGTCAATCATTTTTGAGAGAAAAATTAAAAAATTTATCTAGTCGGCCTCATTCATCAAAAAATGGGTATTAAAAAGGGTATTTGTTTATAAAACAGATACCCTTTTTTAGCCATCTTTATTAATTTTCCTTATTTCCGTAAAACCATTCAACTTTTGCTTCATCCCAAAACACGTCAGCGTTTAACCTCATCCCCATTTGTTCCAAGGCGAGCTGACGTCTAATTTGGTTTTTAACCTCTTTAAAGTCATAATTTCTTTCTGAAATTTTTTCCTTTAGCAGAAAAATAGCATATCCCTCTTCTGTTTTAATTGGCTCAGTCCATTTCCCCGGTGATAATTTCTTAATTTTCACGAGGATATCAGGGGAAACCCGCTCCTCATTCTCACTAACAAAACCAATATCTCCACCTTGGTTGGCAGAAAAATCATCAATTGATTTTTCCATTGCCAAGACTTCAAAACTTGAATCCTGCTCTAATTCCTGTATTGTCCTTAACGCTTCTTTTTTAGTTTTAACTATAATTTGCGAAAGATGATAGGCATTAGGAATCGAGAACTGCTTTTTGTTTCCTTCATAATAGTTCATTAAATCCTTATTGGGGATTGCAACATCCTTCGTAAGAATCTCCTCAAGCAGTAGATTAAGTTTAATCTGCTCTTTCAGCTTTTCCTTATTTTTCTGCTGATTTTCCATATAGGAAGTTGTCCTAACAAATAATAGCTCGCGCTCAACTTCCTTATCACTTACGGTAATATTATACTTTTGGGCAATTTGTTTAATTACTTTTTGATCAACTAAATCCTTTAGAACACTCTCACCGTACCTTGCTTCCATTTCATTGAGCCATTCCTGACGCGTAATATCTTCCTTCCCAATGGAAGCGACAGATTCACCAGAATCAGTTGAGCGATACAGAAAATAGGCAATGGTAGCGATGTTGAATACTACTAGACAGGCAATTATGATAAGAAAATGCTGTTTTTTCACATTTCTTCCTCCACTGCTTCTCCTTTATTGTGCCTCTTTATGTAATTCAGTTAATTCCTCTTTTGTAAATAAATAATATTCATTACAAAAATGACAATGCACTTCTGCTTGTCCATCTTCGTCAATCATATCTTCGATTTCCTTTTTTCCTAAACCAATAATGGCCGTTGCAAATCGGTCTTTTGAACAATTACATGAGAACTTAACCGGAAGAGTTTCAAGGAATTGAACATTTCCTTTACCCAACACTTCCTCTAATAGTTCTTCAGGAGTTAACCCTTTTTCAATAAGACTTGAGACTGGCGAAATGTTTTTGAGACTTTCCTCGATTTTTGAAATCGTTTGATCATCTGTATCCGGCATCAGCTGGATTATAAAGCCACCTGCGGCTAGGATTGAGTTGTCCGGATTAACCAATACGCCAACACCTACAGACGATGGCACCTGCTCAGAGGAGGCGAAATAATAAGTGAAGTCCTCGCCTAATTCACCTGAAATGAGCGGTACCTGACCGGAGAAAAAGTCACGCATACCAAGATCCTTTACCACTGAAAGCATTCCATCACGGCCAACCGCTTTACCTACATTTAATTTACCTTGATCATTATTTTCAAAGTGTATATGAGGATTGGTGACATAGCCACGTACTTCGCCTTTTGTATTGCTGTCAACTAAAATCGGCCCAATCGGACCGCCACCTTCAATTTTTATCGTGAGTTTTGCGTCACCCTTTAACATCGCACCCATCATGGCACCAGCTGACAATGTTCTACCCAAAGCGGCAGAGGCAATCGGCCATGTATGGTGACGCTTTTGTGCCTCACTGACCGTTTCAGTCGACCTTACTGCATAAGCTCTGATTTGACCA
The DNA here is from genome assembly GCF_902168435.1 of Bacillus marasmi. Classification (GTDB taxonomy): domain Bacteria; phylum Bacillota; class Bacilli; order Bacillales; family Cytobacillaceae; genus Bacillus_BU; species Bacillus_BU marasmi. The sequence goes on along the minus strand of NZ_LR656183.1, from coordinate 44,298 downwards.
TCAAAGGCTAATGCTTTGACTAAATAATCATTCATGCTTTTGCTCCTTTCTTGATAGCAAGCTTATCTCTTTATATTTTCCATATTACGTTTATAAATAAGCTTTAAACCCTTTAAAGTGAGGTAAGGGTCGACCACATCGATTACTTTGGATTCCTCAGCAATTAACGTCGCCAAACCTCCAGTAGCAATTACTTTTGCCGGCACTGGGCTTTGATCCTTCATTCTTTGGACAATACCTTCAACTTGACCAACATATCCATACAAAATACCAGCCTGCATTGCTGCGACGGTATTCTTACCGATGACATGTTCAGGGCGCACGATTTCAATGCGCGGTAATTTAGCCGCTCTTGAATAAAGCGCTTCGGTAGATATACCAATCCCCGGTGCAATCGCCCCGCCCATATATTGACTATGTTCATTCACATAACAATATGTAGTAGCGGTACCAAAATCAACAATAATGAGCGGACTTCCATATTCGTGAATGGCAGCGACAGCATTGACGATTCGATCTGCACCAACCTCACGTGGGTTCTCATATTTAATATTGAGTCCTGTTTTAATTCCAGGCCCAACTACGACGGGCTTTACATGGAAATACTTATTGCACATTCTTTCCAAAGCAAACATAATTGGAGGAACTACGGAAGAAATGATGATACCGTTAATCTCTGAAAAGGATAACTTAGCATGATCAAATAATTGCTTCACTACCATTCCATATTCATCTTCAGTTCTATTTCGATTCGTTTCGATTCTCCAATGGTGTTTTAGTTCATCATTGTCATAAACACCCAAAACGATATTCGTATTGCCAACGTCAAAAACAAAAATCACCGCACTCACCACTTTACTATTAATTTTATCTATTTTGCATCATATCACATTAGGGATTAATCGTGAAAAAAAAGGCGCTCGCTTTGAGCGCCTTCCTAGTTGTTAATCAACTTTATTGTTTGGATCTTCATCCTTCTTAGAAGAATCCTCTTGCTTTGAAGAGATGTTTACAATCACATCATCTAAGCTTGGTGTTTCATTGTTGGAAGAGCTGACTTTACGATCAGGTAATGTGCCGTGATCCTTTAGACTCATAATTTGTTCAGCATCTAAAGTTTCAACTTCCAATAGTGTATTGGCAATAAGATTCAATAAATCACGATTCTCTGTTAAAATCTTCCGTGCATTTTCATAGCAATCTTTAACGAAACGTTGCATTTCAAGATCGATTTCATATGCAATGGCATCAGAATAATTTTGTTCATTTCCAATATCTCTGCCTAAGAATACTTGACCTTGGGCTTGACCAAATTGCATCGGTCCAAGCTTATCACTCATCCCGTATTCTGTGATCATTTTACGCGCAATTCCAGTTGCACGCTGGAAGTCATTGTGAGCGCCGGTACTTACTTCACCGAATACGATTTCTTCAGCAACACGGCCACCGAGTAAACCTGTAATTTTATCTAATAATTCAGGCTTTGTCATGAAATAGCGATCTTCTCTTGGAAGCATAACAGCATAACCGCCTGCTTGGCCACGAGGGACAATTGTAACTTTGTGAACCATATCAGCTTGGTCCAGAATTAGACCAATTACTGTATGACCTGCTTCATGGAAAGCAACAATGTTTCGCTCTTTTTTAGAGATAACACGGCTCTTTTTCGCTGGTCCAGCGATAACACGGTCGGTTGCTTCATCAATATCTAACATATCAACTTTTTTCTTATTGCGTCTTGCTGCTATTAACGCAGCTTCATTTAATAGGTTTTCTAAATCTGCACCTGAGAATCCAGGCGTTCTGGTCGCAATCGCTCGAAGATTAACTGAATCATCTAGCGGTTTATTGCGGGCATGTACTTTCAGAACTGCTTCACGTCCGTTTACATCCGGACGGTCAACGGTAATTTGACGGTCAAAACGACCTGGTCTTAATAGTGCTGGGTCTAAAATATCTGGGCGGTTTGTTGCCGCAACAATTATGATACCTTCGTTAGCTCCGAAACCATCCATCTCAACGAGTAATTGGTTTAGCGTTTGTTCACGTTCATCATGTCCGCCACCTAAACCAGCGCCACGTTGACGTCCAACCGCATCAATTTCGTCAATAAAAATAATACATGGGGAGTTCTTCTTCGCTGTTTCAAACAAGTCACGAACACGGGATGCCCCTACCCCAACGAACATCTCTACGAAGTCAGAACCACTGATTGAGAAGAATGGTACGCCAGCTTCTCCAGCAACCGCTCTTGCCAATAAGGTTTTACCTGTTCCTGGAGGACCAACTAACAGAACGCCTTTAGGAATTCGTGCTCCAAGTTCTGCGAATTTGCGTGGATCCTTTAAGAATTCAACCACTTCTACTAATTCTTGCTTTTCTTCATCCGCTCCTGCTACATCCTTGAAGCGAACCTTTTTCTTTTCATCATTGTAAAGCTTGGCTTTACTTTTACCAAAGTTCATTACACGGCTGCCGCCACCTTGAGCTTGGTTTAATAAGAAGAAAAAGAGAATAAAGATAATGATAAAAGGAATAATCGATGTAAAAAATGTTACCCAACCACTTGTTTCCTTAGCTGGCAACACTTCAACCTCTGCTTTAGCTGCTGCTTTTTGGATTTGGGACAATGATTCCTCACTGTTCCAAACGTAAGTTAAGAAAAACTTACCTTCTTCATAATTTTTCAACTGACCACGGACTTGATAAACACCGCGTTCAGGTTGTAATGTAAGTGTAGTAACCTGACCATCTTCCAGATGTTGGATAAACTTATCGTATGTTATATTTTCTGTTGGCTCGTTATTACCGTTAAAGAAGCTAACTACGCCAATTATGACTAAGAATATTAATAAATAAAAGATGGTATTTCGGAAGATCCGATTCATCCCTTACCTCCTCCCTACTGAACAAACTATACTAAATACTATCATAAAAAAATGCGCTATTACAAGGAATTGACCTTGTCTGTCTTACAATGTACGTTCATGAATTAACGGCCATCCCGTTCCTTATTTTTCACTTATTTGTTATTGGTGTATACCTCAGGTTTTAAAACCCCAATATATGGAAGGTTGCGATACTTTTCAGCATAATCTAGACCATACCCTACAACAAAAGCATCTGGTACGACAAACCCTACATAATCTGCATGAAGGTCTGCTTTACGTCCAGTTGGTTTATCAAGCAAGGTCACAATTTTAATCGACTTTGCTTTGCGATATCGGAATAGCTCAACTAGGTAGCTTAAAGTTAAACCGCTATCGATAATATCTTCAATAATCAAGATATTTCGCCCTTCAACAGAAGTATCGAGGTCCTTTAAAATTTTCACTTCCCCAGAAGATACGGTTGAATTTCCATAGCTGGATACATCCATAAAATCCATTTCCAAATAGGTGTCGATTCGTTTTAACAAATCGCCCATAAATGGCATAGCTCCCTTTAAAACCCCAATCGCCAAAGGAAATTTATCTTGGTATTCCTCAGTCAATTGATGTGCAAGATCCTTAATTTTCGTTTGGATCTCTTCTTCTGTGATCAATACCTTTTCAATATCTCTTTTCATTACTAGATGCCCCCTAGAAGAATCATTGCTATTATATATTAATTGTATAGTGCCGGTTTCAACAGTTCCCGTAGCATCATATTTGGATTTTTTTAGTCCGGGCAGCCACAGAATATTATCTTTACTGTCTGTAACAACGGGCCATTGATTCCGCATATGAATCGGGATTTTTTGGTCAATAAAGATATCTTTTATCTTTTTCGTACCAGACATACCCTTTATCCTCATTTTGTCACCATTTTTCCGGGTACGAATCACGAGAGGCAAGTTAATTTGCTGTGGATTCAGCGAGAAAGAAAAATGATCAGGCTTGCACATCTTGTCCTGATTAAAGTTGATAGATAGTGTTTGTCCATTTGGTAGCTCAATTGTTTGAGTATCAAGTATTTCGTAGTGATAGGTTTCTACGCATTTTTCTTTAAATTGGAAAATAATGACGTCATATGCGCGGGTCACCGAAAGCTTTTCAGGTAAATCGAGTTTTCCCGATGGATGAGTATGTGTAATAAGGCTAAAAATTTGATCAGTATGTATATTCGATAGAAGTTCAAGCCTTTCTTGATAAAGATATTTTAATATTAGTTGAATCCCTCTCCGTTGTAAAGGCATTGGCATTGTTGAAAACATTTTAATGTCAAGAGTTATTTTTCCCTGTTCTTTTTTCATTACTGTATTCATTTTTTGAAGCGTTAATTCCTGCAGAAATTCCTCATCACTTTGGATTTCTTCGCTATACCGCTGAAAATGATTGTGTACTTGGGGATTTTCTCTCTTTAAAAAAGGGAGTATATGCTTTCGAAATCGATTACGGCTATAAATGTCCTTATGATTGCTAGGATCGCGTCTTGGCTCAAGCTGATTCCTTTGGCAGTACATTTCAATTTCATCACGATTTACGCATAAAAACGGTCGGATGATATGACCTTGATTGAATGGACGTTTAAATAAAATACCAGCTCTAGCCATCCCGGTACTTCCACGTGTTAGTCTCATTAATATGGTTTCCATTTGGTCATCACCATGGTGACCGAGCGCCAAAAAGTCTGACTGATAAGTCTCCATTACTTGCTGATAGAATTGGTATCGACATTCTCTGGAAGCAACCTGGGCATTCTTGTTTGTGTTGGAAATAATAGCAGGGACATCAATATGCTTTATTTCACACGGAATACCCAACCTTTCGCAATAATCTTCTACAAATTTCGCCTCCATATATGATTCGTTACCACGAAACATATGATCAACATGGGCGGCCACAATTGCTAAATTCCAAATTTTACGACGCGACCATAAAAAATGGAGCAATGCTAACGAATCTGGACCACCCGAAACTCCTACAATCACTCCCTTATTTGTTAAGTCAATTCCTTGGTGTTTGAGAAAGAGGTCCACCTTATTTTCTAACATGATAATCTTCCTTATTATTATTGTTAATAAAAGCTTATCACTTTTCCTTAAGCAGTACCAAAACATTACCTCTATTTGCCAGGTTTTTATTAAATTACTTAATCTTATTACATACGAATGAAAATCAATTTGGTTTCAGCCTTTTCATTATTTTTACGGTAATAGCTGTCCAAAAATATAGACCGTATATAAAATGATAATAATCATCGTAATAACCATTGTTTCAATAAAATTACTCTTCTTTTTACGCTTTGTATAATGGCTTCTACTTGTATTTGTGTGTGGGTTACGTGCTTTGTTTGGAGCTTGCCGAGTTTGATTAGGGACGCGATTTAGCGCATTCAACATCTCCGTTCGCATCTGCCCAGCTGAAGTGTAATTTCCTTGTAATGCGTTTAGTAACACTCCCTCTATTTTCTTTAATTCACTTTTTTGGCGAATCATTTCCTTTAATTGGATAATCCCGCCGCTCGTTTTGTTGAATCGCTTTGGATAAACCGTGTTTAAGATGATCATTGCAACCGCAAACAGGTCATAGCTTGGGTCAGCTTTTCTGCTTCCCATACCCCAAAAGCCTCGGTCAAAAAACTCAGTAAACTCTTTGATTGCCCGCCCCTTAATCGTCGTTCCTCCGACATCGATGCAACGGATTTGCGGCGGGGGACCTGACACAATTAAATTCTCAGGCTTCAAATCTCCAAATACCCAACCATTTTGATGAAGTTGGTCCAAATCTGATAATAATTGCAAAATTAATACATTTGTCCACTCCTGACCTCTTTTTTGAATATAAGTCAAAAGGTCAGGCCCATCGATATATTCCATTACATAAAATGAAATATTACCAGTGCGTCTTACCCAATCATCAACATCAAGCAAAGAAGGTCCAAGGGTTGACCCCTGGACCTTAGCAAAGGATTTTAGCACATTCACTTCAGAAGTGATTGACATACTATTATCGCTCATTTTTAGTGCAACCTGCTTGTGATTGCTAGCTCGAGCTAGATAAACGATGCCATTCGCACCATTTCCTAGTTCTTTTATTATTGTATAACGGTTTCGATGCCATTTTCCTTCGATTATAGTTCCAGGATTTACTTTACACTGATTCTTCAAAGAATGATTCATCATCACGAGATAACAAACTCCTTAGTGAACGTTTTTTCTGGAAATAAGATAATGCCTCACGGATAGCCGGACCAGTCGGAGTAATTCCACCTGTTGTCAGCTTTGAAAAAACCTTCGTTAAGGCACTTAAATCCGGAGTCCAATCTAACAGCTTCTCGACTTCATTCTTTTTCCCAGGAAATACAAACACCGCAAACCGATTATCTCCAGATCTAGCATTCAAGCTAAGCGATAAATCTAATAATGCCTCTTTGACGGTAGGGAGCTTTTGTTTCATACTTGCACTTGTATCAACAAGAATTAGCACCTCTAATTTTGCAGTTTCACCGAGTTCATCAACAACTTCCATCACCTCGCCACGCTTTTCCGGCGGGAGGTCTTCAACTGTTTTTGCACCCCCAAGAATATGTTGAAGCTCCTTGTTAACTAATCCTTGAAGCGTTTGGGTCATCGCCTTTCTTGTCACCATTTGAACGGTTTGTGAAAGCTGAGTTGCATAAACAACTTGGCTAACCCCTTTACCCGCCATCGCAATATCTTCAATTTCGCGCATGCCTTTTTCGTCAATAATGTCTTGGTCCATTACCCCAATGACGTTAATTGTAACCCCTTGCTCATAAGCAAGTGCCGCCATTGCAACTGGATCTTCACCTTGATTTGAACAACCATCTGTTATGAGTAAAACCTGTCTTAAAGTTCCTGTCTTCACTTATTTCCCCTCCAGCATATAATTGCTAACATCATCGCCATGTAAAGAGAAATTTATACATATTTAACGGCCTCGGAGGGTAAGATAAGATTTATGCATTTTTTTGTTGTTTTGAAACAGGAATGGATGCCCATTTTGGCGTATTATGCTTAATTTTGGATACAACAATCGTCATATCATCATCTATTGAGCCACCTCTTGAACGAATCACCTCTTCGATAATTAAATCAGCGATTTGCTGTGGGTCATCTGTTTGTAATTCCTGCAATTTCCGCTTCATCCATAAATCATAATTTTCAACATGCTTCGGACCTTCAAATACCCCATCACTCATCATAATAAGCAAATCTCCAGCCTTTAATTGTTCGCCTACTACATCCACATCAAAGTCCTGAAAAATACCCATCGGTAAATTACTTGCTTGGATCTTCATTACCTTCTTGCCTCGTTTTATAAAACTAGGTGTCGAACTTATTTTCAAGAATTTTGCGGAAGCATTTTGCAGATCAATCATTGCTAAATCAAGTGTCGAAAAAATCTCGTCATTTGTCCGTAACGATAACACCGAGTTGACTGATTTAATCGCAACCTTTTCTTCAATTCCGGACTGAAGGATTTTTTGCAGCAAGCTGATGGTTTCCATGCTTTCAAAATGAGCCCTCTCTCCATTTCCCATCCCATCACTAATAGCAATCGCATATTTGCCTAGTCCAAGCTCAATGGTTGAATAGCTATCACCTGAAACAAAACCACCATCCTTTGCGGCGTGGGATACACCAGTTTCAACAACAAAAGCTTTAGCTGAGCCAAAGGTAACCTGGCAAAATCCATTTGGATAAGCTGAGCATTCTTCTGAATTCACAACAATTGTTTCACCAAGAATATCTGAGAGCATCGGCGCGACCAACTTTTCACATTCGCCATGACCGTTACAATACGGAATCGTCATATCAATATCGACATTTCCCTTAATTAAGCTATAAATTTCGACCTGTTCGACTTGTATACCAAATTCTTGTATTGCCTCTAATATTTGCTCCTCCTGTTTATAGTGGTTTTCTCTTTCGCGCTGTATTTCATTGGCGAAATTTTCCATTACCTCGGAAACACCTAATAGCTGCTCGGCTACTAATCTACGACTTTCTTGAACTTGTTTTTTTAGCTTTTGATTTGCCTGAAAGTAGGTAAGTTCCTGACCGATGGAATCAACCACCTTATTGGCCCTTGTACAATGCTTTTCCCATTCACGCATTGTTTTTGCTGATAAAACACTATCGTGATGATCCATTTCTCGCATAATATCACTCATATATTCGTAGGTAGTCTCAAAGTTCCTCGTCCAGCAATAATCCTTTTTAAAACATGTTTGACAGGTTTTTTCGGTAACATTGCTTAGAAAAAAGTCCAATTCTCGTTCCGAATCATCATAACGCTCATTTTCCTCATTTGTATTGAAGCTTTTTGACAAAGCCTGAAACACGCTGGAGAATTGGGAGACCTTAGAAGCTGTCACGTCGCGCATTTTCCTCATATATTGCTGCTGTTCTGCAGCGTATTCCGCTGTTCCAGGTATATGCCTGGCCAATCTTGTCGTAATCACTCTAGGTGTTATCAAAAATAATAATATTGCGGCTAATGATTCGTAGATAGTTTTCGATAATTCTCCGCCCCCTTCTCCATACATTCCTACTAATACGGTAGCAATTAATAGACCGATAGCCACACCAATTCTTTTGCCCTCTTTAAGGAGTCCACCTAATAATCCAGAAAATGCGAGTAGGCTCATTTGGAAGAAGCTAGTTACATTAGCGAGGCTTAGAATTAGGCCTGTGACAACTCCTACTGTGGAACCGACTGTTGCACCCGCTACAAATGAAAATAGTAATACTAAATATCTAGCAACAATATGCTCAATTGATAGATTATAAACAGCCCAGCCAATCGTTCCCGTCATGATTGAAGCCAGCATAATGATCATGCAAACAATTTCCTCTGTTTTTAACAGTTGCTTTCGCTTGTTCATCGTTATTAACGGAATGCTTTGTTGGAAAATCAAAGTTAAAATGCTGCCTAGACCCGCCTCAACCCCTGCCATCACCCCATCATAAACTGATAACCTTTGTTCGATGAATAATATTTGTAGTAGATTGCCAACTAAGAGGGTAAAGAACACAATGACAGGTACTACCTTTAAATCATTACTATTCCATTTATGAGTAATTCGGTAGATCAGTAAAAAAACACAAGCACATGCAAATGATAGGACGGAATCAGCAATCGTTATCGTTGCCGCGCCTGCAATAATTCCAATTAGCGCAAGCGGAGCTCGCTCTCGTTTCATCAAGTATACAGCTGCAAAAAATGGCAAACTGAATGGAGTTAGTTTCGATAAGATAAGAGCTCGTCCTAATAAAAACCCAATAAATAAGAGAATATAGCCTTTTTTAATAAAAAAGCTGTCTAGTTTTAATAGCATTTTATTCAATCCATTAGAGAATTCCATTTTTGGACTATTAAAATTAACTTCGCCAATTGGCTTAGTAAAATTTTGCTCTGTCTTAGCCATTAACCACACTCCCTTACGTTCATAATTATATTCATTATAAATAGATTATTTTCAGAATATTGTCACAATTACAAGGGGTATTCCAATTTTTTCTCGACTTAATTCCCTGTCTTTGTACAAAACAAGCATTTACCGACAGATTCAGCTAAAAAATTATTGACACTATAATGATTCGACTGTATTATATTTTTTGTGCTTAAATATTTGGCGGTGTAGCTCAGCTGGCTAGAGCGTACGGTTCATACCCGTAAGGTCGGGGGTTCGATCCCCTCCGCCGCTATAACGAAAAGCGGAGTTCGCTTGCTCAGCCCCGACAGGCATAAGACGAATCACGCAGGAGGCGTCAGCCTCTGGAGTGATTTGGCTTATGACCCCGAGGGGCTAGCGAACGGAGCTAGACAAACGAAAAGCGGAAGTGGCTTACCCAGAGGCGACAGGCATAAGACGAGCCGGCCGGAAGGTTGTTCTTTAACCTTCTGGACGGATTGGCTTATGACCCCGAGCCTCTAGCCACTGCAGCTGGACATTATTTATCTCGGCCCCTTGGTCAAGCGGTTAAGACACCGCCCTTTCACGGCGGTAACACGGGTTCGAATCCCGTAGGGGTCATACGAAAAGCGGAAGGTGCCCGTTTATCGGCGACAAGCATAAGGCGAGCAGGCCGAAAGGTTGCTTTTTACCTTTTGGACTGATTGACTTATGACCTCGAGCCGATGGCACCTGCAGCTGGACATACGAAAAGCGGAAGTACAAAAAAGGTTGTCCCAAGTTATGTGCGGGACAACCTTTTTTGTGTAATTTATTGATTTCCTCATTTTTTTACTAGTCTTATTAAAAAAATAGAGATTTTTTTAGGAAATCTCTATTTTTCCGGAAGAAAGATCTTTATTTTTTTCTAAAAAAAGAAAACTTTAATAAAAAAATCGAGAATTGATCAATTTTATTATTATCCACGCAAATATATGCACAACAAAACTCATATATGCACACGAAATTGTCTATTTGCAACACTTCCAAAATTATATGATACAACTTTTTTGATATATACACGACTTTTCAAATATATGCACAACTTTTGAGAAGCACTGAAAATATTCGCACAAGAAAAACACGATATGCACAAAAAATACATATATGCACAGTTTTCCCCTCTTATGCACAACTACCTACCACAACTTACAACTCAAACACTCAATCCATTCCTCTACCCCGCACCCCAAACACACCAAAAAGACAAGCCGGATAACGACTTGTCTAATAAGCAATCTATAATCAAATTCATAACTATATACCAAAAAAATAAGCAACAAGTTAACCTCTTTTAGCCCCTCTGCCACCGCGCTTTGACTCAGTACTGCGTTTCAAAGACGATAAGCGATCTTCACTATCCTTTAAGAAACGTGCCATCTTTGATTCAAAGTTTTCCACTTTATTATTATTGCGGTAATCATTTGACCGTCCATGACGAGGACGCTGTGAGTGTGAGTGGGAATTCGAATGCGAATGTGTCTTATGTTCAGCTCTGTCTTTAGCTTTCTTGATGGAAAGACCAATCTTCCCATCTTTTTCAACATTCATGACTTTAACTTCGACAATGTCGCCAACTTTCAAATGATCATTGATATCCTTCACATAATTATCTGCGACCTCACTGATGTGAACAAGACCAGTTGAACCTTCTGGCAGCTCCACAAACGCTCCGAATTTCGTAATGCCCGTTACCTTTCCTTGCAACTTGCTGCCTACTTCGATTGACATATAAAGAATTTTCCTCCTTAAGAATATAAAAAATCATACATATTCCATATTATACAAAAGTGGAAAAAAGCGTGTCAATAAACCCACTATTCAACCTGTTTCTGCTTCTTTTCCTCAGGAATATTAAAAATAATTTCATTACTCTCTGACAAGAAATAATCCCTTCGCGCAAGCTTAGCAATATAATCTTTATCGTTAAGCTTAATGATTTCTTCTTTTAAGGCACTTTGTTCATCTCTTAATTCTGATAGTTCATGCTGCAGCTTTTGCTTCTCGGCTTGCCTTTTTTCAATCGTGGAGGCTTGCGAAATGAGTGTGGAGACCATTATATATGCTGTTGCAATAACTAACATCGCGAAAAAAAACAAGCGACGGACTAGTTTTTTTCGCTTTCTTGCAACGCGTACCTCGGTGATTTCATGTTGTTGTGTTAATTGTGTTTGAATCTTGGCTACTTTTTTTCTTCTAATGGCACCCATTCACGCAAAACCCCCTTTATTTATTTTTTATGTTTAATTTTATTTTTAAGAAAAGCTACTGCCTTACTGAAATATTTCTTTATTTTTCGTAAAAATCCTGCCATTCTATTATATAACTTCTCGACGCTTTTTTTAATTCCTTTCGGCAAAAGTTTCCAAAATAATAACAATATCAATTGGATTGGTTTTAAGATGATAAGAACAATCCAACCTAGAAGTCTTAATAGTGATTTGCTAAGTGAAAAAAGCGCTTTGCCTATTAGTACGATGGTCGAAAGGCAAAACGCAAGCAAGGCTAAAATTGGTTTATATATTAAGCCCATAAATAACCTTACAAGGAATCGCCAAATGGATACGATCCAGGTAATTACGATTTCTAAAACATGCAAATATATTCGTCTCAGTAAGCTTTGGTATGCAGCAAAGCCACACACCAATGCTATGAATATATAAAATCGCATTTCTCCTTCATTCACAAGAAATAACACATAGAAAATTAACAGACCTTGCAGGACCCAAAATAACACATCGTTCAAGAAGACGAGCCAACTTTTCCGGGAAGCCCGTTTCAAAAAGCGATTATACGTATCAAATGCTGCTCCAAAAAAGGATCCCATGCCAACCATTGTCAGCATGGTAATAAATTGTGTAGACAGTGTCATCGGAACAACTTGCTAAAGAAGCCTTTAGCCTTCTCCCCATGCTGATCGTCTAAATAAAGTAATTCATAAACCTTTCCTTTAATCGCAACAATCCCTTTATCAACATCAAGGTTTTTCATTTGTAAGTTTTGCCCTTTTATTGCCAGAAAGCCCATTACTGTTTCTAAAAGAAACTCCTCATTATCAAAGCTTTCAACCTGCTTGACACCGGTAATTTCCAGCAGGCGTCTTCCTCTCATAATCACATCATGGTCTTGTACTGATGATTTCGTTGTATTTTGATCATAATATTGGTTCAACATTTATCCCTCACAGTCATAGTGCTGGTTTTTGTACAAGTTTATGAACTTGGAGAGATAATTAGAACACACTCGTTTCGACTATAAACTAGGTTTAAGCCTCTGATACCCGTTCTTCACTTACAATCGAGTACATTTCAGCCGCTTCCTCCTTGCGAGAGGTTTCCTGAATTCGTTCAATTTTGACGGTAACAATTCTTTGGCCAAACTTTACGGTTAACACATCGCCAACTTTCACAGTTGAACTAGATTTTGCCTGTTTACCATTAATGTCGATTCGACCTTGGTCGGAAATTTCTTTCGCTACGGTACGACGTTTTATCAATCGCGAAACTTTTAAAAATTTATCTAAGCGCATATGCTCTACTCCCTTTTATATCATTTTATAATCCGAGTTCCTTTGCCTCATCCCAATATTGATCCAGTTCCTCAAGCGAATGCTGGGCAAAGTCTTTTCCGCTTTCCTTCACCCGTTTTTCCACAAACTTAAAACGGTCAGTAAACTTTAGGTTAGTTGAAAGTAGTGCTTCTTCTGGATGTATTTTATAAAATCTTGCTAAATTAATCATCGCAAACATCAAGTCACCAAATTCTTTTACAGCATTTTCATTTACTTCTTTACCGATTAACTCTGCTTCAAATTCCTGTAATTCTTCCTTTACCTTGTCCCAAACTGGTTCAACCTCCTGCCAATCAAAGCCCACTTTAGCTGCTGCCTTTTGCAGTTCATACGCCCTTAGCATCGATGGTTGGGACAAGCCGATAGAGTCTAACAGTGACTTGTCATCCTCTCCGGATTTTTCCTGTGTTTTAATTTCGTTCCAATTCGAAAGCACATCTTCTACACCGTTAACTTCAACTGTTCCAAATACGTGCGGATGACGACGAATCATTTTTGCTGTAATGGATTCGATCACATCGTTTATTGAAAAATACCCATCGTCTTCACCAATTTGGGCATGAAGCATGACTTGAAGTAGAACATCCCCCAACTCCTCAATCATATGATCGATATCATCCTGCCCAATGGCTTCAATTAACTCGTAAGCTTCTTCAATTAAGTATTTTTTCAAGCTACTATGGGTTTGCTTTTTATCCCATGGACAGCCGTTTGGTCCACGCAGTTCAGCAATCACCTCGCGAAGCTTATCAAACTCCTTGTAAAGGATCGTCTCTTCTTGAACTGGTGGTACATAAATAGATGTTAAATTGTTTACTTTCACAACCCGGTCCAATTCATACAACGGAATTGATTCGATTTGTTCAGCTTCACTTCCAGCTGCACTAACGACAACAATTTGATAATCGTCTGGCAAGCGCTCCATTAATGTCAATTTCACATTTGAGGCTACATATGTATCATATACTTGGCCTATCACGATATGCTGGTGCAGATTTAGGCTTTCTTTTGTTAACGAAGTACCATCTAATAATTGAAAGCCATCAATTGGGTCAATTTTTAATGCTTGAAAAATGGCATCAATGAAGCTCTGACCGCCGGCGAGTTCAATTTGTATTCCTTGTGTTGGTCCATTTTCCAATAAAAGCTGGACGGTTTGTTCTGCAACAATTGGATGACCAGGAACAGCATAAATAATCGATTGCTGCTGTGCTTTATTTAATAAGCTTTCACTAATCTCTTCATAGACCTTTCCGAACGAATCATGTTTCTCATACACATCATCATAGGAAATAAACTGAACACCTTCTTTTTCGAGTTCAGCTACAACTGGGTGCTCCTTCGTTCGTAAATAAACAAGCTCTGCCTTAAGCATCATTTTATACACACCGAACGGTATTTGGTTTAGATCTCCGGCTCCCAACCCGATAATCGTAATTTTATTAGACAAATCAATCATCTCCTGCTCTTATTTGGCAATAGCGCCTTAAGTTTGTCTCCAAATGGAAGCAGTGATAATTCTGCCTCATTAAAAATTCCACTTCTGAAAACAATAAACAAATAGAGACTTCCTCCAATTATAACCCCTGAAAGAGCTTGAATTGTTGCTAACAATCTCTCCCCTGCGAAAAGAAAATCAGTTAATCTTACGTATGCTAGCAAACTACTTCCCATCATAATCGTTGCTAAGCTAATGGATTGCCCAAAGCCCTTTGGTAATAGCCGTGCTTGGATAGTCTTCTTTAATTTTAAACTTAATAAAATGAAAATAAACATCATCGCCACAACGGATGAGATTGCAGCTCCGACAGTTCCGAATTTAAGAACCAAAGGAATATTGGCAATACACTTAATCGCAAAGCCAATTAAAATGACTATTGCAGGAAAAACCGTTGCGCCTAAACCTTGTAGAATACTTGAAATCGTAATAATCACAGATGAGAAAAAAATAACGATGGCGATGATTGCTAACACATTTGTACCATGTGAATTTTTAAACAACATCATATTGGTTGGCTTCATAATAGATATTAGACCAATCGCTCCTGCAGCACCAACCATCATGCTGATCTTTAAAGCTGTTTGTATTTTTTCCAATAATAATTGTTTATCACTTTTTACTTTTTCGCTCGAAATGAGCGGTACTAACGATAATGACATCGATGTTGCTAGTACGGTTCCTAATTGAATAAGCGGCTGACCGCGGTCGTAAATCCCCTTCAGCCCTTTAGCCTCCAAAGGCTCATAACCAGATGAGATAAGTAAAGTATATAAATTAATAGAGTCTGCCAATTGTATAAAGATTAATAACATCCCGGAAATACATACAGCAAAGCCCTGCAAAGAAAGAACTTTGCTAACCGCGATAACTTCTCTGAGTCTAATGGTTTTCAATAAGCGCGCTAAAGAAAGACTCCTTGACCGTTTTCTTTTCTTAAAATAAAAAAGGAGAAGGATAACAGCCAGTATCCCTCCGGTTATTGAACCAAATGACGCCCCGCTCCCGACAACATAAAGGGAATAGCCTTCACTCATAAACAGACCCGATAAACCGAGGATTGTTGCTACACGCATTAGCTGTTCCCCAACTTGAGATACAGCAGTTGGTAGCATATCTCCTTCTCCCTGAAAATATCCGCGCAATACAGCAGTGAATGGGAGAATGAGGAAAATAATCGATATAACGCGAAACAAGATTGCTAAATGTGCATCATTCATACTTGCAGCGAGCAAGTCCGCGCCTAAATACATCGCAATAAAGCTCACCAGCCCAAGACCAAATAAGAAAAAGAAGGAGATTAGCAGCAACCGCTTCGCATCATTTCCCTTTCTTTCCGCATAAAGCTTTGAAATGATGACCGGAAAGCCACTTGTAGTCATAACGAGTGCCAAGCCATAAAAAGGATAGACTTGTTGATAAATATAAAAACCGACATCCCCTACCATATTTTGAAACGGGATTCGATAGACGGCGCTCAAAATTTTCGTTAAAATAGCCCCTATAGTTAAAATAAATACACCTTTTAAAACCGTTTTTTGTTCATGTATAGGGCTCATCGCCCATCTCACCTTCCAGAAATATTTTCCTTATCATTTTTCCAACGTATTATAGCATACTAAGGGCTTTACGGTCAGTTTCTAATAAATCACGATAACTTGCCCAGAGCACAAATGGAAAAAAGGCAGCTTTTCGCCACCTTTTTATCAAAAACACTATGTTTATGTTGCAAAATATCGAATCAAAAATCTTCATTCTGTTACGATTCCATTTGGCGAGCTAGAAAGCTAGAAGCTGTTTCAACAGCTTTTTGTTCCACCTCACCTAATGAACCTTCTTTCGCCACAATAATCACTGCTCCAATTGGATCACCATTTGCAATGATTGGACCAATTGTATATGCTGAAATACTCTCATCATTACCATCTACTAGTGAAGCATTTTCCTGCTGATTCACCAGTACAGAATTGCGATCTTCCATTGTTTTTTCAACTAAGTCACTAATATTCTTATTTAAATAGTCCTTTTTGGAACCTCCTGCAACAGCAATATATGTATCTCTGTCGCAAATTAATACTGGATTGCCAAGACTATCATATAATGCCTCGGCATACTCCTTCGCGAAATCGCTTAGCTCACTGATTGGAGAATACTTCTTTAAAATTACCTCTCCGTCTCGGTCCACGAATATTTCGAGTGGATCACCTTCGCGAATTCTTAACGTCCTACGAATTTCCTTTGGAATAACCACACGACCTAAATCATCGATTCGACGAACAATACCAGTTGCTTTCATCCAATGTTGCCTCACTTTCATCTGATGATTTGTTGTTTGGCAATGATTCATGGTGGTTCATTTGGTAAATCATCACCATGTTAGATATATTATCTTTCATCTGGAAAGTTCTATGCACAATCAACGATTTTTTCTCAATAATGATAGTTATACCAATAATGTAAAATCTTAACAATTACTTCAAACTATGGCTTACTACTAACTTAGTTGATTTTTATTGTTTTGAAACAATGTTTTTTTCTGGCTCTGTCTTTGATTCATAAACGGCTTGGATGAGCTCTAAGGCTACCTCCATCCACTTTTGCGGAGAAACTCCCTTAATGTGAAGGACCAGCTTAAACTTTGTTCCATCTTGACCCATGCCAACCATACGTCCGTATTTATTAAGAATTTGAACAATTTGTTTCATATCGTTATTTTGACTTCCTTTTTCTGAAAAAAGAATGGTCACATCGTGTTTAACTTGCTTAATGTATTCAACCTTTGCTAATTGGGCAAATACCTTTATCTCAGCTATTTGGAATAAAAAAGCTACCTCATCAGGATACTCGCCAAAGCGATCAATCATTTCCTCTTGTAGCTCCTCTAATTCCTCGACGTTTGCTAATGAGCGGAATCGCTTATACATTTCAATTTTTTGATGACCGTCACCAATATATGCGTCTGGAATATAAGCATCAACCTCTACATCAATCTCTAAAGCAGCCGTTTCTGCTAAATTCAAATCACCTTTTCTAGCTTCAATAGCATCTTTTAGCATTTGCGAATAAAGATCAAACCCGACAGAATCAATAAAACCATGCTGCTCTGCCCCTAGCAAATTACCTGCGCCTCGAATCGATAAATCGCGCATAGCAATTTTAAAGCCTGAGCCTAGTTCTGTGAATTCTTTTATTGCCTGCAAACGTTTTTCAGCTACTTCAGTCAGCACTTTATCCTTGCGATAGGTAAAATAAGCATATGCAACGCGGTTTGAACGTCCAACACGCCCGCGGAGCTGGTAAAGCTGCGAAAGTCCCATCCGATCGGCATCAAAAACAATTAGGGTATTAACATTTGGAATATCTACACCTGTTTCAATAATGGTTGTGCTAACTAATACATCAAATTCGCCTTCTAAAAAGCCGAGCATGACTGATTCAAGTTCATTTTCAGACATTTGTCCATGTGCATAAGTTACGCGGGCATCGGGAACAAGCATCGAGATTTCTTCAGCCTTCCGCTCAATATCCTCGACACGGTTATATAGGAAATAAACCTGTCCATCCCGTGCTAATTCACGTTCAATTGCTTCCCTAACTAAGCCGCCATTATACTCCATAACATATGTTTGCACTGGAAAACGATTTTCTGGCGGAGTTTCAATTACGGATAAATCGCGTACCCCTAACATCGACATATGGAGCGTTCTAGGAATTGGTGTTGCTGTTAAGGTCAATACATCAACATTCGTCTTTAACTGTTTTATTTTTTCCTTATGAGTAACACCGAAGCGCTGCTCTTCATCAATAATTAATAACCCTAAATCACGATAGGTAATATCCTTGGATAACAAGCGATGTGTGCCGACAACAATATCGACTGTTCCGGCTTTTAAGCCCTTCATTGTTTCCTGCTGTTCCTTCCTTGTGCGAAAGCGGCTAAGTAAACCTATTTTAATCGGATATTCCTGGAAACGCTCACGCATAGTTTCATAATGCTGTTGCGCTAGAATAGTTGTTGGTACTAAGAAGGCCACTTGTTTCCCATCAGCGATAGCTTTAAAAGCAGCACGAATTGCGACTTCAGTTTTCCCGTAGCCGACATCACCGCATAGCAAACGATCCATTGGACGTTCTCGTTCCATATCTTTTTTAATTTCGTTAATAGAGCGAATTTGATCATCGGTCTCTTGATAAGGGAACGCCATTTCAAATTCACGTTGCATATCTCCATCAGGCGAGAAAGCATGCCCTTTCGCAGCTTCACGTTCTGCATATAGCTTTATTAAATCCTCCGCAATATTTTGTACAGACGATTCAACTTTCTTCTTGACCCGCTTCCAATCAGAACCACCTAATTTATAGATTTTTGGCTCTTTACCTTCAGAGCCAACGTATTTTTGTACTAAATCAATTTGTTCAACTGGTACATAAAGCTTGTCACTACCTTGATAACGAATATGAAGATAGTCTTTATGGACACCATTGATCACTAGTGTTTCAATACCAAGATATTTCCCAATCCCATGATTGACGTGAACGACATGATCACCAACACGAAGCTCAGAGTAGCTTTTTATCCGTTCAGCATTCGAAAGCTTTTGGCGTCTTGTTGATTTTTTTGCTGTTCGTTTATTAAATAATTCTTCTTCGGTAATGACAGCTAATTTTTGAATAGGTAGTTCAAAGCCGGTTAGTAAATTCCCTTCAGCTATCTGAATATTGCCTATCCGCAAATCCTGTCCTTTTCCAATAAATGATGCTTCTATGTCATAATCTTCTAGTACACGCTGCAGTTTATCGACCCGTTCTTCGTCTGGTCCAAGAAATAAAACGGTATACTTACCTTTCGCCCAGCGATCTAGCTCTGTTTTTAACACATTCATTTGGCCATGAAAGTTTTGCATTTGCTTACAAGATACATTGATAATGTTTTGCGGATTCGTGTTCGGTACATGCCGCAAGAATAATGATAAATATGCAATTGCCTGTGGCGATTTATGTAGTAAAGGCGTAAGTTGATGGGATATCTTTACATCATGAACAATTTTCCCTTCACCTAATAAGCTTGTATACCATTCAGCTTCTTCTTTTTCCAAAGAATCATTCATTTCTTGAACTCTGCTAATTTCATCAACAAAAACGAGAGCATGTGAAGGTAAATAATCTAGTAAACTATTTTCTTTTTCATAAGCAAATGATAAATATTTAAAGACTTGCTCCGGTTTTTGTCCCGCTTTAAGCTGTTCGAGCTCATAGCCAACATTTTGCGTAAGCAAAGTTTTAACATTATCTTGTTTTACCGATTTTAACGTTTTGGCAAGTCCTGTCTCGATGTGCTCTATCAATTTCCCAAAATGCTCAGACTCAAATATATATTCAGTCGCTGGGGCGATGCTGACTTCCTTTAACTTAAGTTTAGAGCGCTGATTGTCTAGTGAAAATGTCCGAATTGAATCAATCTCTGTATCAAATAGCTCAATCCGGAGAGGATCTGCCTCGGTTAGCGGATATATATCAACGATCCCGCCGCGAACGCTAAATTCACCAGGTGCGGAAACCATATCAGCGCGAATATAGCCCATTTTTACTAATTTATTTAATAGCTCATCTAGATTGATATCATCCCCAACTTTAAGTGAAATCTGATAGATTTCCCAAAGTGCTTTTGGAGGCACTATTTTTCTGAGACCTGCAACAGGAACGATGACGATTCCGCTATTCCCACTAATTAAATGATTGATTGTATCAATCCGTTGCGCCTTTAGCTCTGGACTAGCAATACTGATTTCTGCAGCAATTAATTCATTAGCCGGGTATAGAAAGACTTCCTTCTCTCCGAGTAAATTAATCATGTCATCATAAATTTTTTGGGCTTGTAGTAAATTATGAGTCACGATTAGTTGTGGTTTATTTGTTTTTTCATAGACAGAAGCAAGGAAAAGTGTTCGCGCCGAACCAGATAATCCGGCGATTAACTGTTCCTTTAATCCTTCATTCACACCGGCAATAACCGATTGAACATCATCTAAATTTGTTATGACATTTTTAAGCCCTTCCATCCGAACCCTCCTCTCAAAGAAAAGCGTAGGTGGCTTGCTCAGGGGCGACAGGCATAAGACGAGCCGGCTAGAAGGTCGTTCTTTGACCTTCTGGACGGATTGGCTTATGACCCCGAGCCCCTAGCCACCGAAGCTAGACAAAACGAAAAGCGAAAGCGGCTTGCTCAGGAGCATTGGCATAAGACGAATCACGCAAGAGACGTTAGTCTCTGGAGAGATTTGGCTTATGACATGTGCTCCTAGCCGCTGTAGCTAGACAAAACGAAAAGCGTAGGTGGCTTGCTCAGGGGCGACAGACCTACCTACTTTTTAACCCATATATATAACAGAAAAACGCTTTGGATTGCTTCCAAAGCTGTTAATGTATTAAAAAATCATATTGATGATACTCAGGATTTCTTGTCAAATACTCCTGACAATCCTCACAAATTGTGGCTATATGAATTTCGCCTTGTTGATCATACGAAACCATTTCCTGGCGTTCCTCAGCTGATAACTTGTGTAAACCAAGTTGTTCGCTATGTATAGACACTTGATCAATCGTGCCCATTTTCATCCCACAATGTCTGCAATGATAATGTATAGCCAAATGACTTCCTCCTCAAACTCCGTAGATAATGTTATTATTTACGGTTTCAAGGAAACTTATTCGTAAGCCTATTGTATGTTATTTTCCTAGTAAACATGAATCAATTAAGCATTGAATTCATTCATTACTTGTAAAAATGGTTGGTTGAGCCATTTCATAGCGGCAGCAGCGCTTTTATCGATCACTTCAACCAGTACTTCTTCTTCTTCCTTAGAAAATCTCCCTAGTACATAATCAGTGACCTTCATTCCATTTTTCGGACGATCAATACCAACACGGATACGATTAAAATTCTCAGTACCTAAATGAGCAATTGTTGATTTCATCCCGTTATGACCACCCGGGCTTCCCTTCTGACGGAGGCGAATCTTCCCAACAGGTAAATCTAAATCGTCATAAATGACAACTATTTCATCAGGTTCAATTTGATAATAATCCATCACTGCGCGAATTGACTCTCCAGATAAATTCATATAAGTAAGCGGCTTCAATAAAAAGACTTTTTCTCCGCTAATATTTTTCATTCCGTAAAGACCTTTATGCTTAGCTTGATCTAACTGTATGTCAAGCTCATTAGCAAGCTTATCAATAACCTTAAAACCAATATTATGTCTAGTCTGCTCATATTGCTTTCCTGGGTTACCCAGACCCACTATTAACTTCACGCTTCCACCTCCCTCATTTATGGCTATTTCCATAATACTATAAAAGACGTAACCTGAACTAGGTTACGTCTAAATTTATTATTGAGAAGGGTCTGTTTCCCTGCCTTCAAGGTTGTCTGGCAGGCCACCTTCCTGCTGTTCTCCGGTACTAATTTCCTTCTCCTGCTTCGGAGGAAGAATCGTTACAAGTACTTCTTCTGGATCATGATTAATCGTAAACTGATTGGCCGTATAAATATCGGCAACAGTCATGTGTTCATTAACCTGCAAGTCCGAGATATTAATATTGATTGATTGTGGAATTTGATCTGGTGTTGCCGTAATGGAGACTTCATGGAGGGTTTGCTGCAATACTCCGCCATCCTTTACTCCTTGTGGTTCTCCATCTAATTGGATCCGCACATTTACTGAAATCTCGGTTGTCATATCGACGGTGAGAAAATCAGCATGAATGATATCCTGTTTAACCGGATCCTTCTGATAGTCCGATAAAATCACATTGCAGCTCTTTCCTTCAACCTGTAAGGAAATAACACTATTCCGTCCGTTGTCACGAATCGTTTTCATCAAATCGCCAACATTGACGGAAACGGTTTGATTACCGGTATTTGCACCATAGATAATCGCCGGGATATCACCATTATCACGCAAGCTCTTTAAAATCGAGCGTTGGGAACCAGTACGTTCCCTAGCTTCTAATTCTACATTCATCAATATACACCTTCCTCATTTATTATCGATAGGTTCTCTATAAAAGTTCCCTAAATGAGGAAGGAATAAACATCTTTTCTTAGCGACTATTCAAATAATACACTGACAGATTGTTCTTCATGGACGCGAATGATCGCATCACCTAGCAATGAAGCAACTGACAGATTAACAATTTTATCAATCATTTTGTCTTCCGGAAGAGCAATTGAATTTGTAATAACAAGCTCTTTAATATTAGAATTTTCAATTCGGCTCATTGCCGGACCTGATAATACAGGGTGCGTACAGCAAGCATATACTTCCGCTGCGCCGTTTTCCACCAAGGCGTTAGCAGCAAGCGTAATTGTACCAGCTGTATCAATAATATCATCAATTAAAATAGCAACCTTACCTTCGATATTACCGACAATATTCATTACTTCTGCCACGTTTGGCTTTGGTCGACGTTTGTCAATAATCGCAATCGGTGCTTTTAGGCGCTCAGCCATTTTACGAGCACGTGTTACACCACCATGGTCTGGTGATACAATGACAATATCTTTATCATAATGTTTATTTTTAAAGTATTCTGCAAGAATTGGTACACCCATTAAGTGATCGATTGGAATATCGAAGAAGCCTTGAATTTGTGGTGCATGCAAATCTAAAGTAATAACACGTGTTGCACCAGCTGTTTCAAGCAGATTTGCCACAAGCTTCGCTGTAATTGGCTCACGGGCCCGTGCTTTACGGTCTTGTCGTGCATAACCGTAATAAGGGATAACAAGATTGATTGTTTTTGCAGAGGCGCGCTTTAATGCATCAATTAAAATAAGTAACTCCATTAGGTGCTCATTAACTGGAGAACTAGTTGATTGAATAATAAATACATCACAACCACGAATACTCTCTTCGATGTTAATTTGGATTTCGCCATCACTAAAACGTTTAACTGAGCATTTCCCTAGTTCAACACCAATTACTTTAGCAATTTCTTCAGCAAGCTCTTTGTTCGAATTTAAGCTAAATACCTTTAAATTTGGATCTAAATATTGATTAGACATGTAAAGCCCCTCCAGCTTATTTCTTTAAATTTAATTTTTGGACATAGTTTTCTTTATTCACTTGACGCGCACGAGCGATTGACAGTGCTTCTTCAGGAACATTATTCGTAATTGTAGAACCTGCAGCCACATAAGAGCCTTTACCAATTGTGACTGGAGCTACTAAATTGGAATTGCATCCCACAAATACATTATCCTCAATTTTTGTTAGGAATTTATTTTTCCCATCATAGTTGACTGTTATTGAACCGCAGCCAATGTTTACATCCTTGCCAACTTCCGCATCGCCAATATAGCTAAGATGAGACGCTTTGCTACCTTGACCAAATACAGCCTTTTTAATTTCCACAAAGTTACCGATTTTCACTTCATCATGAATATCTGATGAAGGGCGAATGTGAGCAAAAGGACCTATGTTAACATTTGAACCGATACTACTATCATGTGCAACAGATTGGCGGATTGTAGTGGCATCACCAATTTTACAATCCTTGATTTCACTGTTAGGTCCAATGACACAGTCTGAACCAATAACGGTTCTTCCAGAAACAACAGTTCCTGGATAGATAACTGTGTCTTGACCAATTTCAACATCAGCGCCAATATACGTAGATGTTGGATCAATTAACGTTACGCCGTTACGCATATGTGATTCATTAATTCTATTTTTCATGATTTGCTCTGCTTGACTAAGGGCAACTCTATCATTGACACCTAGTGTTTCTTCAAAGTTTCCAGTTTGATACGCCGTAACAATTTCACCCTGTTTTTTCAAAATTTCAATCACATCAGGCAAGTAATATTCACCTTGGACATTATCGTTCGATACCTGTTCTAATGCTTCAAAAAGCGCTTTATTATCAAAGCAATATGTACCGGTGTTTATTTCTTTAATACTGCGTTCTTGATCGGTAGCATCTTTATGCTCTACGATTTTTTCAACATGTCCCTCTGCATTCCGCACGATTCTCCCATACCCAGTAGGATTGTCTGTAGCAGCGGTTAATACTGTTACCTTTGCATTCATTGCTTCATGCTGTTTGATGAGCGCCTCCATTGTTTCCGCCTCGATTAGAGGTGTGTCTCCACAAACAACGATAGTTACTCCTTGCTTTCCTGCTAAAGTTCCCTTAGCTTGAATCACAGCATGTGCTGTACCAAGCTGGCTTTCCTGCAACGCATATTGGCTTTTATCACCAAGCTGAGCTTTCACTTTTTCCGCACCATGACCAATAATTGTGACCATTTCATCTATGTTAAGCTTTGAAACTTGATCAACAACATGTTGAACCATTGGTTTGCCACATACAGGGTGCAACACTTTATAAAGCTTTGATTTCATACGTGTTCCCTGACCTGCAGCTAATATTATTGCATACCGTGTAGACATGTATGGCCCTCCAATTTACCTTTTTATCCATTAAGAATATATCTTAAAAAGCTGCTTATTTCAAGGAATCCTCACAAAGTGCGAATAATTGTTATATGTGGGAATTAAATGGAAATGTTTTTCGAGGAAAATAATCAATGTTTATAGGGGTTTTTCAAGGGTAATTTTGTAATCCCATAAAAAAAGAGCCTTACTTATGATAGCAGGCTCTCGTTGTTTAGCTAATTGTTTTTAGGACGCTCCAGCTTCTTCAAATTCAACTTCTAATTCACCTAATCGATGGTATTCCGCCAACACGGCTTCTTGAATTTTGCCACGAGTCCCCGAATTAATTGGATGGGCAATATCACGAAACTCTCCATCTGGTGTCCGTTTGCTCGGCATCGCTACAAATAATCCATTATTACCGTCAATTACACGGATATCATGAACTACGAATTCATTGTCTAATGTAATTGAAGCGATTGCTCTCATACGTCCATCTGTGTTAACTCGGCGTAATCTTACGTCTGTCACTTCCATCATGTTCACCACCTTTTTAATTTTCAAAATGAAAACCACCTAAATTATTCAACAAGTATTTCCAAATTTCCTCCCCAAGAAATACTTTTTTTCAAAAAATTGGCTCAAATTGTGAACAAAAAATGAATCGATTTTCGAAATAGTGTGACTAAACGCACTGCAATGCGGTTTACATTATGCTTATATTGTTTTGAATTTTTGATATTTTTTTAATAATTAGAATGAAATTTTAAAGCTTATAATTTACTTTTTTGAGTTGATTGGAGCGGAAGGCACGGAGACTCCTACGGGAGTAGCTGGTATGGGAGACCCCACAGGCGCAAATGCGCCGAGGAGTTCGAAAAGCGGAAGTGGCTTGCCCAGGAGCGACAGGCATAAGACGAATCGCGCAAGAGACGTTAGTCTCTGGAGTGATTTGGCTTATGACCCCGAGCTCCTAGCCACTGGAGCTAGACAGAAAAGCGGAAGTGGCTTGCCCAGGGGCGACAGGCATAAGACGAATCGCGCAAGAGACGTTAGTCTCTGGAGTGATTTGGCTTATGACCCCGAGCTCCTAGCCGCTGCAGCTAGACAGGCTCCCAACTGGCCCCGTGAACCGCACGTGCCTGCAGCGGAAAACAACAATACATAGCCATAAATAAAAAAAGCTCGTTATTAGCTAACGAGCGCTATTACTTCAATTTCAACCAATACATCTTTTGGAAGTCTTGCAACCTCTACGCAAGAACGTGCTGGCTTATGAACAGAAAAATATTCCCCATAAATTTCATTCATTGCTGCAAAATCGTTCATGTCCTTAATAAACACAGTCGTTTTAACAACCTTTTCAAGTGAAGAGCCTGCTTCTTCTAGAACTGCTTGAAGGTTTTTAAACACTTGATGTGTTTGAACTTGAACATCCCCCTCAATTAAGACACCGTCTGCTGTTAAAGGGATTTGACCTGAACTATAAAACATATTATTAACGATAATCCCTTGTGAATACGGACCGATCGCTGCAGGTGCAGCATTCGTTTGTACTACTTTCACCTTAAAAACCTCCCAAGATAGTTTATATGTAATGAATAATTACTTATTTTTCCCAAGACATATTGCCCGATAATGTAAAATAATTACCTTCACTTACATTAATCGTTTTCGCCTTTTCATCGACATTTGATAATCTGACTAACGAAATATATTCATCTACTAGTCTTTCCTCGATATTTTCTGATTCAACCAACACTGCAATTCCAGCTAGCTGAGCTTTAAATTCCTCTAACAGGCTCTTCATCCCATTAACCGTTCCGCCTGCTTTCATAAAATCGTCAACAATCAGAACTTTTGAACCTTCCGCTAAGCTTCGCTTCGATAGGACCATCGTTTGAATTCGTTTGGAAGAACCCGACACATAATTTATGCTTACAGTCGATCCTTCTGTCACCTTACTGTCTCTTCTAACGATTACAACCGGGACATTTATTTGTGCTGCCACAGCATATGCTAGTGGAATCCCCTTAGTTGCAACAGTCATAACAGCATCAATATCCGCAAAAGCATATGCTGATGCAAACATCCGACCTGCTTTTCGGATAATAGAAGGATTCCCGATAATATCTGTCATATACAAATAACCACCCGGTAGAAGTCGCTCTGGACTAGCCATCAACTCACAGAGCTCTTGGACGTATTCCTTGGCTTCTGTCTCACCGACCTTAACATAATATTTTACCCCTCCTGCCGCTCCAGGAACCGTTTGCAGCGTGCCAATACCTCGTTGTTCAAAGGTATCTTTAATAATAGCTAAATCCTCACTTATGGACGATTTAGCCGATTTATAGCGTTCAGCAAAAAATGTAAGCGAAACCAATTGGCGGGGATGTTCAATTAAATAATGAGCCATGTCAAGTAAACGTTCACTCCGTCGGAATTTCATAAAAGGGACCTCCAAAAACCGAATGTTTAACGATAATATATCATTAATATCCGGCTTTAATCAAGCTTATGACGGTCACCTAATATCCTCACAGCAAATACTTGATCACAAAAACCTCTTAAGCCATTATAGATCCGATGCATCCTTGAATCATGCTGAACAAGACAAAACACTGTAGGACCACTACCGCTCATTAATACCGCATCAGCACCAAAACGCCGCATTTGATCCTTAATCTGGGCAACCTCTGGATGAAGATTCAACGTGACATCTTCCAGAACATTTCCGACTTGTTGACAAATCTGCTGATAGTTTTTGGAATGAATGGCGTTTATCATTGCAGCTGTATTAGGGTGATTAATTTTATTGATATCTAAACGTCTATATACATCTGCGGTGGATACTCCAATAAACGGCTTAGCTAAAATCACCCAACATGTCGGTGGAACCGGAAGCTCAGAAATGATTTCTCCACGCCCTGTGGCCAGTGCAGTCCCTCCGTACACACAAAAAGAGACATCTGAGCCGATTTCTGCCCCTAGCACTGCAAGTTCATCTAAAGATAAACCCAATCCCCAAAGCTTATTAAGCCCTCTTAGAGCTGCTGCTGCATCACTGCTTCCTCCCGCCAGACCAGCAGCTACTGGAATCATTTTTTCTATGGCAATACGTACACCTTGCTTAACATGGAAACGTTCCTTCAATAGCTTAGCTGCCTGATAGGCTAAATTCCTTTGATCATCAGGAACAAAGCGATTATGAGAAACAATATGTATTTCATCTTTATCTAATAAAGAAAGCTCAAGGCGATCAGCGAGATCAATTGTCGTCATAATCATTTCCACCTCATGGTAACCATCAGGACGTTTATGCAGTACATCTAATGACAAATTGATCTTCGCCGGTGCTTTCACTAACAGCTTCAACATATCCACCTACTTTACAAAATTCGACGATATCTTCATATTTTGTCCTATTTTACCATAAAACAGACGAGGAAGAACGGAACTTCCTTACATTATTCTGAATTATAAACATTATTTTCCTAAAATACTTTTACAAAACAGAAGAAGCAGCGTTTTGAAGCACAAAAAGAAAGAAGTCAAGGCTATTCCCTGACTTCCTGTGCCGTGTGATGTATATTGATTGCATCAAAAGCTAAATAATAAGAGAAATTATTGTTTGTTCGCAAGCTGCTGCTGAGCAAGTTGGATGGCTCTTTTCACCATATTCCCAGCATCTTTGGCTCTAATTCCGCCCCAACCTTCCTTTTGAACCACATCATAAAAACCAAGCTCCTTAGCGAGCTCCTCTTTAAAATGTTCAGACATAATCCCTCTTCTTCTTCTGCTCAAATCAAACAACCTCCTCATTCACATCGGCCTTAGTAGTTTGTGATATTCGAGCAAATATAGTCCCAAAAAGAAAACAAAATAAAAAGCAGTAAACAAGAGTCCACTGCAATTTAAAACAAGTATTAACTTAAAGCTACAGTACCAGTTGTTGGATCCTCATAGAAGGTAATCTGAACCGTCTCTGTTAAAATATCTGCGTAGCTGTATGATACCCGTTCAAACGCATTTTCTTCCTGATCCAATTCAATCACAAATACAGAAGGATAGGTTTCTGCTAAAACACCGGAACGTTCAATCGTCTTTCTTCGTCCCCCATTCGCCTTTAGCATCAGTCTTTTCCCTAGATTTGAGTCGAGAGCCTTCTTAATATCCGCTAATGTTTTTGGCATTCGGTCCACCTCACTATGAAAAGTATAACACTTTTAGCTTAAAAAGTCAAATAAAATATAAAATTATAACAGTCAAATTAATCGATTGTCAATGTTTTTCATTCCACTTTTTTTGCTAAATTTCTACATTTTTATAATTGCCGAATTCACTATAGATTATGTAACTAAATTTCATTAGTATAACAATATCCGATCACAAACGTTAATACGTTAAAGGACAGGAATTAAAAACGCTTTTCATAAAAAACATTTGATCGTATTATGCATAATGCAAAAATAAGCCGAATTTTGTAGACGGCTTATTTTTGACTTTCATCTTCCAATGGAAGCTTGTAGGGCATACCAGTTCTAAGAACTCCTCTTGTTTCAATTCCACCAAGACCTTTTTCACCAGTTAACGTGTTCCTTAGAACGTCCCAGACATGAATTCTTTCCATAAAAGGAGTAAAACTGATTTTTGCTACTATATATACAGGATCCAGCGCATGAATATTAACGCGGGATGGAGAACTCGCAAAGTTGGCACCTGCTTGAATTAATGACTCAAAATGAGACTGGCATGCACCAGCAAAGATCACCAACTGATCTAGATGGGGGTTCTTTTTCCTTGCCTCCATTACAGTTTGCATAAAATGTAATGAATGTCGATAAGCATTTATATCAGACATTTTCCCCTTTGACTTTGAATAAGAATCATGTCCAGTGATGACTAATATATCTGGGCGATAATAATCCAAAAGCTGCCCCACCTTAAGCGGCATTTCCTTTTCATTACAATGGACCCCATATACCGGAACGCCGACCTTTTCGTAAACCATCATACATTTCTTTAAATACGATGGGTCACCATCAAGATGCAAAACCTTTCCAGGAACTTGAAAAATATTTATATCCTTACTAAATCCTTCGGTTGCTGCAAACTCTTGTTTTTCTTTTAGCAAGCTTACATCTTGTCGAAATAATTCAAATGATTGTTGCTCCAACGACCTGAACTCTTGTGTTTTTTTTCGTAATTGTGCTGGGTTGATAATAATGAGATCCTCATAAGGTGCATCGGCAATTAACCGAAAATCCTCTCCATAAAGGATAGCAATTTTTTTTCCTGAATCTTGCCTAAGATCAATCACGCGGAAGAGGATGTCACAATGGTATGACTTTCTACCGACTATATCCATCATTTTTATCGTCACAGTCATCCACTCCAAATGGCCAATGCCTGGCCTTCCTAAACTAAATATTTCTAGTATAGGCTATGCAACTACGGGAGAAAGTGTGAATTTACGTTAAAAATTAAAAAGGATTGCCCTCTTCTCAAAAAGGCAATCCTTATCACGAAAATAATACATTAATATAATAACGAAACTATATATTATTAAGCTTCACTTTTAAAATGAGGTAGTAACTCATCACTTAAACGCGCATATTCTTGAATTGATAACGTTTCGCCCCGTCTTCCAGGATCAATCTCAGCAGCCTCTAACGCAAGAACAATTAAGTCCTTCTTCTCTTTCCCCAACGGCAATTGGTTTGTCAAATTATTTAATATCGTCTTTCGTCTTTGGGCAAAACTCGCTTTAATGACTTGGAAAAAGAAAGCCTCATCCTTCATTTCTACCGCAGGTTTATCTCGTCGTGTCAATCTAATGATCGCTGAATCGACATTTGGTTGAGGCACAAATACTGTTTTTGGTACGGTCATGACTACCTCTGCAGTTGTATAATACTGAATGGCAATCGAGAGTGAGCCATAGTCCTTCGTTCCAGGTTGTGCTGAAATTCGCTCTGCGACCTCTTTTTGTAGCATAACGACAATACCACGAATCGGGAGCTTCTCCTCCAACAATTTCATAATGATTGGTGTTGTTACATAGTATGGCAAATTAGCAACCACCATTACGTCGCTAATATCGGTAAACTTCTCGTCCATGACGGCCTTCACATTGGCCTTTAAGACATCCTGATGGATGATTTCGACATTATCATACGGAGATAGCGTTTCTTTTAAGATTGGCAATAATCTTTGGTCAATTTCAAACGCAACTACCTTTTTACTGCTGCGAGCCAAGTGCTCTGTTAACGCTCCAATTCCAGGTCCAATTTCGATAGTACCGGTTTCTTTTGTAATATCGGCATGATCGACAATCCTTTTTAATATATTTGGGTCAATTAAAAAGTTTTGCCCCAGGCTTTTTTTGAAGGAAAACCCATACTTTTCAAGAATCGCTCTTGTTCGTATCGGTGTTGCAATATCCTTATTCATTCTTCTCCTCCTGTCTAATAACTGCCATTGCTGCACTAAACTCTGCAGCGCTAATTTGAAACATCATCAATCGCTTATGTAGCTGTTTTCCATTTGTATAGCCAATCTTAAGTAATTTCCCCAACTTCTCTCGTCTTTCCTTAGCTCCTTGTCCACCAATCAGTCCTGCATCAATTAAGTCATCTTGGGTAATTACCTCGGCAATTGATTTACTCATTTCATGAGCTTGACTAAGTGCTTCAATAATCGTTTCCTTCGAAGCATGCTCAACACCTAACCCTCTTCCATTACGGGCTAACGCTTCTGCTTTATTAATAAAGGCGTGTTTAACTCCTGGTACGTGCTGTGAAATGGTATGCCTTATCTTCTCACCTGGAAAGTCAGGATCAGTTAACACAATCACTCCACGTGTCTTCTGAGCTAACTTTATTTTTTCAAGCGTTTCTTCATTAATTGCTGAACCGTTCGTTTCGATTGTATCGGCATCAACGGCATGTCTTATCGCAGTGGTATCATCCTTTCCTTCTACCACTATGATCTCTTTAATTTTCATTTAAAAGCCTTCCTCCATCAAAATGATCCTCTTACTATATTAAAGAAAATTTGCGAAAATGCAAAATGCAGAGGAAGCCTTTTCCTCTGCAAATCGCTAATTATAAGATTTTGATTTTAACTTTTCTAACACCCCAACGGTAAGCATCCGCTTTTGAAGGAATAAATACATCGATTTTATAACCTTTAATCGCTGATCCTGTGTCAGCAGCCACTGCATATCCATAACCTTCTACATACACCTTTGTACCAAGTGGAATAATTCTTGGATCAACAGCAATGACTTTGGCATTTGGATTTGCTAATAAATTAATCCCTGTTGCGGTTGTACCAGAACAGCCATTGCACGAGGCTGTATAAGCAGTAGAAGTAACATAAAACTCTTGACCGTTAGTATTAGCGTTAGCATCGCCACGGGAAACTTGTTGAGCCACCGCCAGCGAACCTGTGCCCACAGCTACAACTTTATCAATTTTTTCTTTGAGCTTTGTTTCATTCAATATATTTCGAACAACTTCCTTACCATTCTCGTAAACTATTTCGTATGTGCGCTTCGTTAGACCTTGTTGACCTTCTTGTACAACTTGTTTAGTACCTTGTGCGAGGTTATTATCTTGTTTCGTGATTGTCGCGAAATCAACTGGTTCTTCCACCACATCGGTGACTTTTTCAACCCTAATCACGTTAACCACCACATCATTAGTGAGTGATTGCTCGGGCTTAGGCTCAACTCGGTCTAGTTTGTTTAGTTTAATTCCTTGTTGTACTAAAAAGTCAGCGACCGTAGTCGAAGTTGACCATACCTTCTGCTCTTTACCACCCTCAATAAGTGTTACTGAAAGAGCCGATTTCACATCTACAGTTAAGTTGTTTCTTAGTTTAGTCTTCGGCCTGGGAAGTACCTCGTCATGTTCTTGTAATGATATTTTTTGCTCCTTTAATAACTGTGCAACTGTTATAGCTGTCGTTAAAACCGTTTTCTTCTCGCCATTCTTGACAAGTTCGACCTGTTTTACCGGTTTATAAACAACCTTAAGATTGTTTTTTACCTTAGTGTTTACCGAAGGAAACACATAGTCTTCTGAGCGAAGTGAGACTTTTAAATCATCAAAAATTCCCTCAACGGTGTTCGCATGGGTCCTAATGATTTTTTCTTGACCGTCGATTGTTAATGCTACAGTTTTCTTACTCGTTTCATAAATAATTCCGAAAGCCGCTGCAACAAAAACTATAAAACTAGCAATTAATACGGTCCATCTCCTCTTCCTCGAAAGATCGGAATACAGGTTTTTCATGTTTTTGAGTACGATGAAAAACGCCTCCTTTTCTCGAGTGAATTATATAGACTATTCTGCCGACTGTCAACTAAACACTTCCCTTGGTGTAAACTTATTATGCAAAAAGTCAAGTGAAAATGTAAAGAAATTTATATCGACATGTTTATCCTATGAATCCTCGGAGGCGTGTAGAACAGTAAGTTATTATTAAAAATTAGGACAAGTTTCTCTTATATTCGACAGTATCCGCCATCATTTTATGTCGAATACTTTCTTGGCATTTTCCGTTGTAATCTTACAAATATCTTCAAAACTTTCACCCTTTATGTCAGCTATTTGTTCAGCGACCAATTTTACATAACTAGGTTCATTACGTTTTCCTCGATAAGGGTGTGGAGTAAGATATGGACAATCAGTTTCAATTAATAAGCGATCCAACGGAATCATTTCTGCCACTTTTTTCGGTTGTTTGGCATTTTTAAATGTAACTGGGCCTCCAAGTGAAATGTAGAAGTTCATTTTTATACACTCCAAGGCAATTTCTGGACTTCCACTAAAGCAATGCATGATTCCGCCAACCTCACTGGCGTTCTCTTCCTTCAAGATTTCAATGATATCAGCGGTTGCATCACGGTTATGAATGATAATTGGCAGTTTAACTTTACGCGCTAACCGAATTTGCTTCCTGAACACTTCTTTTTGCACTTCTTTAGGAGATTTGTCCCAATAGTAATCTAAGCCCATTTCTCCAAGCGCTACCACTTTAGGATGAGTTGCTAACTCTTCAATCCAGATTAAATCCTCGTCTGTCATATCGATGGCGTCAACTGGATGCCAGCCAACACTTGCATATAGAAACTCATAAGCTTCAGCAAGCTCAATCGCTTTTGTAATCGTAGGTCTGTCAAAACCAACCACAACCATCTTTGTAACGCCTTCTGCTTGCGCTCGCTGGATCACTTCTTGTAAATCTTCTTTATATTGTTCAGCATTTAAATGGACATGTGTATCGAAAAGCATGATTTATTACTCCCTTTATCTTGTGAATTCTTTTATAGTTTAACTTTTTCTGATTTAAAAACAAATCATTAGGATGGAAAATGTTTCATGTGGAACATTTTTGAAAAATAGTTTCTTAAAAAAATAAAGAAAAACTCCTGTACTTTACATTGTGCACAGGAGTTTTTAAAGTTATTTTACTTTTGAACCATTAGCTAGGCTTTGGTCTACTGTTGCTAATGACAATTGACCATCATGACTGCCGGCTAAAATCATGCCTTGTGAAAGCTGACCACGCAATTTCACAGGTTTCAAATTCGTCACACAGATTACTTTACGTCCAACTAACTCTTCAGGCTTATAATATTGAGCAATTCCTGAAACCACCTGGCGCTTCTCATAGCCTAAATCCAACTGCAGCTTTAACAGCTTATCAGCTTTTGGTACCGCTTCGCACTCAATCACCTCAGCTACGCGCAAGTCAATCTTCATAAAATCATCAATCGTAATTTCTTCTACCTCAGGCTTTTCAGGTACGGAAGCACTCACCTCTTGTTTCGGTGTAGCTTGCGCAGGCAGAGCCATTTTTTCTTTTATATAACCAACTTCAGCTTCAATATCTAGACGTGGGAAAATTGGCTCACCCTTTGTTACCTTTGTTCCAGAAGGGATTTTACCGAACCCTTCAAGACTTTCCCAGCTTGTTAACGCTTCATCTGTAATCCCTAATTGGGCAAAAATCTTATCAGGTGCTTGTGTTAAGAACGGCTTTAACAGAATGGCAACGCGGCGTAAAGATTCTGCTAAATGTGCCATCACATTCGCTAATTCAGGCTTTGTTGCTTCTTCTTTTGCCAATACCCAAGGCTGTGTCTCATCAATATATTTATTGGTCCGGCTTACAACTTGCCAAATGGACGTTAAGGCAACCGAAAACTCCATTCGTTCCATTGCCTCTTCATACTTTGCGACAGCTTCTTGGTTTACAGTTACTAATTGTTGGTCAAAGTCACCATTAGAGCCTGTTAATTGCGGGATTTCCCCACCAAAATATTTATTGATCATCGCAACCGTACGGTTTAACAAATTTCCTAAGTCATTTGCTAAATCAAAATTAATTCGATCAACAAAGCCCTCTGGTGTGAACACGCCGTCAGCACCAAACGGAACTTCACGCAGTAAATAGTAGCGTAAAGAATCTAAACCGTAGCGATCAATTAACGTAACCGGATCAACTACATTCCCTTTTGATTTTGACATTTTTCCATCCTTCATCAGAAGCCAACCGTGAGCGAATACCTTTTTCGGAAGTGGTAAATCTAATGCCATAAGCATAATTGGCCAATAAATAGTATGGAAGCGGACAATCTCTTTTCCTACTAAATGAACATTTGCTGGCCAGTAATTTTGATATTTTGAGTCATTGTCTGTTCCATATCCTAATGCAGTAATATAATTGGAAAGTGCATCAATCCACACGTAAATGACATGCTTCGGATTTCCAGGAACTTTAATACCCCAATCAAAAGTAGTTCTTGATACGGCTAAGTCCTCTAAGCCTGGTTTAATGAAATTATTAATCATTTCATTCTTTCGTGATTCTGGCTGGATAAATTCTGGATTTTCTTCATAATACGCTAGCAAGCGATCAGCATACTTACTTACTTTAAAAAAGTACGACTCTTCCTTCACCTTTTGCACAGGACGTCCACAATCAGGACAATTTCCTTCTACTAATTGGATTTCGGTATAGTATGATTCACATGGCGTACAGTACCAACCCTCATATTCACCTAAATAAATGTCTCCCTGCTCGAGGAGTTGGGCAAAAATCTTTTGAACAACCTCTTTATGACGATCTTCAGTTGTCCGAATGAAATCATTATAGGAGATATCTAGCTTTTTCCAAAGCTCCTGAATCCCAGCAACAATATCATCAACATAGGCCTGAGGTGTCACGCCTTTTTCTTCTGCCTTTTCTTGAATCTTTTGACCATGTTCATCCGTTCCTGTCAAATACATTACATCAAAACCGCGCATCCGCTTATAGCGTGCCATTGCATCACCAGCAACTGTTGTGTATGCATGCCCTATATGAAGATTTCCACTTGGATAGTAGATTGGAGTCGACAGATAAAAGGTGTTTTGTTTTTCCTCCATTAAAATTCCTCCCATAAAAATCTCAAATAATATAGTAGAGATATAATTATTTCAAAAAGCTTTATAAATAGAATGATTTCCTATGTAAGCATTACCTCTTATATCATCAAAATATACCTAAAAATGCAAAATTGTGCAACAACACTATAGGTTGTAAAATCATCTTTTCGAAAAAAAGAAAAAGATGGTGAATTTTGTCGAATTTTATCGAATGGACACGAAGTCAACAAATCATTAAACTAGTGATAATGATTTTTGTTCTCTATTAATAAAATAAAAATTAGATAACGTACTTATGATGAAGGTTGCTAAATCAAGCTTTATTACATTTAGGAAAAAATTGTTATTGTAATGAAAATAAAAATAATTGACGATTATGGGAATGGCTGGTATTATAAAGACAGATTAAAAAATGTCGAATAATGACGAATAAAAACCATAATAGAGAGAAACACACAGATTTGAGAGGAGATTAATGGAATGAAGTCTACAGGAATTGTACGTAAAGTTGATGAATTAGGTCGTGTTGTAATCCCGATTGAATTGAGAAGAACGCTTGGAATCGCAGAAAAAGATGCTTTAGAGATTTATGTTGATGACGAAAGAATTATATTAAAAAAATATAAACCAAATATGACTTGCCAAGTTACTGGCGAAGTTTCAGATGAAAATGTTACCTTAGCAGACGGGAAATTAATTTTAAGCCGTGAAGGTGCAGAACAATTAATGGAAGAGATCAAAGCTACATTTGATCTAAACAAATAATATAAAATCAAAAGGCTGACATACGTCAGCCTTTATTTTTCGTCTTCAACATGGTAAGCCTGATAGACATCCCGCTTATTTAGCTGACGATCTTTTGCAACTGCCTTAATCGCCTCTTTAGATGGCATACCCTTGTCTGAAATGTAAAAATCAACATGATCTACTATGTTCATTTCCTTCCACCAATGTTCCACGGCTTCTAATTGTTCATCACTAGCACCCTCAACAACGATGCAAAATTCACCTCTAATTTCATCCTTGCTCGACCATTCAATTACCTCTTCAATGGTCCCACGGATAAACTCTTCAAATTTCTTTGTTAACTCCCGGCATAAGACAATTTCCCGATTCCCTAAATTCTCTCTCATTAATTGCAGAGTTTCCTTTAAACGATGAGGAGATTCATATAACAGAATGGTAGCGGTCTCTTTCGACAGTTTTTCAAGCTCCTTGCGTTTTTCTTTCTTCTGCCGATTTAAAAAACCGTAAAAATAAAACGGTTGAGTACATAAACCGGAGGCAATTAAAGCAGTTAACGCCGCATTTGCACCCGGGAGTGGTACTACCTTTAATTGTTCCTCAACAGCCGCTTGTACCAATTCGTAGCCTGGGTCAGAAATTGTTGGCATCCCAGCATCGCTAACAAGTGCTACAATCTCACCTGCACGTAATCTGCTTAACAGTTTTTCGCCACTATTCCGTTTATTATGTTCATGATAGCTGACGATAGGTGTTTCAATTTCAAAATGATTAAGAAGCTTAATTGTATTCCTTGTATCTTCTGCTGCTATGACATTCGCTTCTTTTAATATCCGGATTGCCCGAAAGCTCATATCCTCTAAATTCCCAATTGGTGTTGGCACTAAATAAAGAATCCCACCAAGTCCCCCCGCCTCAAAGCTCTTCTGCTGCCACATACCCTTCACCTGCCTCTTCTAATAAAAATAGTTCCTTCTTTTTCCGCGACCAACTCTTAAACTCATACTCCGCCTTTAATGCATCACTTTTGTTTGAAAAGGCTTTTTGGTACAAAAGCTCTACCGGACCTCGACCTCTTGTATACTTTGCGCCCTTACCTTGGTTATGCATCTCAATGCGCCGTTTAAGATTATTCGTATAGCCTCCGTAAAAACTGCCATCCTTACATTTGAGCACATAAAAATAATGATTATTTTCCATACAAAATCTCGTTAACCTCAGGAGTATACTCTTGATTTTTATTATATACAAACAATGGTGGTAAGATTTTTAAATCAGGTTGACCATCCTTAATGGCTTCAATTAATAGCGTATTAGCCTCTTTCCCCATTTTGGGATGAACAAACTGGATTCGTTTTGGCTCTAAGCGATACTGCCGCATTAACGTAATAATATCCAACAATCGACCGGGACGATGAACAAAGGCGACTTTTCCGCCCTGTCTAACAAGCTGGCTCGATACACGTACGGCATCTTCTAGCGTGCATAAAATTTCATGCCGAGCAATTGCTAAGTGTTCATTTTCGTTGATTTCATTCTTATTAGGCGTTATAAAATACGGTGGATTACAAGTCACTACATCGAATTTTCCATGGCCAAGTTGCTTTGGCATTTCCTTAATATCACCATGAATCATTTGCAACTGCGAAGTCAATTGATTGTAATCAATACTGCGCATTGCCATATCATAGAGACGTGCTTGTATTTCAACTCCAGTAATCCGTGCTTTTGACCTTGTGCTTAATAAAAGCGGAATAATCCCGTTTCCACTACATAAATCAATAATTTGTCCCTTTTGTATAGGAACATAAACAAATTTTGCTAACAAGACCGCATCTAATGAAAAAGCAAAAACAGACGGACTTTGAATAATCCTCAATTTTTCTGCTAACAAGTAATCCAAACGCTCGTCGTCTTTTAACATTACCATCGTCCTATTCCTCCTAACCAAAACCATAAAGCCCAAACTTGTATGTTCGAAAAAACAGCCTTCCTAATTGAGGAAGGCCGCGATTATTTCTTATTTAAAAAGGATAGGCAGAATAAGCAATCCCCTTCTTTTCTAGGACTTCCAAAATGGATGTTACAAATATGGAAGCCTTCCTGATAAAGTCGGGCAAGATTATCATAGCCTTCACCAATATCAAAACTGGATCGATCCGTTGCTGCAACTTGAGTTTTATTTTTTTTAGCCGGCTTTTTCTTCTGCTCTTCTTTTTCCGCAGTTAATTCAAACCGTCTTCTTAACAAATCATTTTCAAGCTTTAGCGAATTGTTTTCTTCTAGTATTTCCGCAAGATGCTGCTTTAACTCGCCAAGCTGTTTGTATAATTGACCAATTTGTTCTTCCATATTGATTACTGAGTCAAAGATTTCCTTTTTATCCACCTATTCCACCTCATTAATCTGTGGATTGTATCGAAACGGCGCCCGCTTTAATAATCTCATCAAGCGTGAATTCAAGTACACGGCCTTGATCGCTGTATTCTACTTGAAGGACCCGTTCTAAAATATTTAAACCAACGACCTTCCCGATTCCATGAGGTGTTTCAATTTTTTCCCCTAAATCAGGCAGCTGCTCTTTAGCATTTTCATATTCATCATTCTCATACTTCAAACAACACATTAGACGTCCGCACAAGCCGGATATTTTAGTTGGATTCAATGAAAGGTTTTGATCCTTCGCCATTTTTATTGAAACTGGGTCAAAATCACCTAAAAATGTGGAACAGCACAGCATTCTACCACAAGGGCCAATTCCGCCTAGCATTTTCGCTTCATCACGAACCCCAATTTGGCGAAGCTCAATTCTTGTTCGGAAAATCGCTGCTAAATCCTTAACTAATTCGCGAAAATCGACGCGTCCATCAGCGGTAAAATAAAAAATAACTTTGTTTCGGTCATACGTATATTCCACATCTACCAGTTTCATATCTAGTTGATGTTCATTCACTTTGCTACAGCAAACTTCATAGGCTTCCTTCGCAGCTTGCTTGTTTTCTTCAACAATCAGTTTATCCTTTTGATCTGCTAAACGCAAAACTTTCTTAAGAGGAAGAACAACATCCTGTTCGTCAACCTGCTTACGACCAGTAACCACTTTACCGTACTCAACACCACGAACAGTTTCTACTATGACAAATTCATCTTTTTGAATTTGAAGATCCCCGGGATCAAAGTAATATATTTTACCCGCTTTTTTAAAGCGTACTCCTACTACATCATACAAATGAAGATCCCTCCTGCAATTTTAGCACAAGCTGCTCCATTAACAGCTGTTGATTCATATTTGCCTGCAGCTTACGCTTTGCCTCTAATATTGCTGACATTTGCTCAGCCAAGCTTCGTCCTGTTGTTTGCAACGAATACTGCCTTAACCGATCCATTTCTGACTGAAAAACAACCTGTTGGTCATTTCCCAATTGTATATATAATAAATCCTTATAAATAAGAAGTAATAAATCTAATCCTCTATCCAATTGTTCTTTTTCTTTAAAGTGCTCAAACCATTGATCTTGAAGTGAAACTAAAGCTTCTAGCGAATTCTTTTTTAGCACTTCATATAATTTTACCACTATCTTTTGTGCTTGTGCAAACCAATCATTCTTACTTAACTCCATTGCTTCATCAATATTATTCGTCAACTGAGCCAATAATGGCGCAACGCTTGGTTCTACTCCCTCAGATACGAGCTTTTCTATCAAATGTTTAGGAGAAAGTGGTGTGAAGGTTAATATTTGGCACCTAGACAGGATAGTTGGCAGAATCCTTTGAATCTGCTCCGTTATTAAGATAGCATAGGTCTGTTGATGTGGTTCCTCTAAAAATTTTAATAGACTGTTAGCAGCATTAACCGTAATCTTATCCGCATGAACAATCATATATATTTTTTGCTTAGATTCTACACCTGTTTTTGAAAATTCCTCCTGCAATGCGAGAATTTGTTGCTTTTTAATAGATAATCCGTCTGGCTCAATAATATGGAAATCTGGATGATTACCATTATCGATTCTTCTACAATTCACGCATTTGTCACAAGGAAAATATCCATCCTGTGGTTCGAGGCAAAATAAACTTTTT
Organism: Bacillus marasmi; assembly: GCF_902168435.1. Lineage (GTDB taxonomy): Bacteria > Bacillota > Bacilli > Bacillales > Cytobacillaceae > Bacillus_BU > Bacillus_BU marasmi. The sequence goes on along the minus strand of NZ_LR656183.1, from coordinate 3,114 downwards.
GCTAAAAGCAAGCCAACTTCCTTCTTACCAGTACCTCTCAAACCTTCAAAAAGGTAGGCGTGGGCCACACGATTACGAATCAAACTATTCCTTAACATTTTCAACACAGTTGGCTGGATGACTTCAAGTTGGTCCCAAGTTTTTGGCAAATCCATCACTCACTTACGTAAATTAGTAACATCCCTATTTTAAAATTTTCCCAATTATACCTAAAGCATCATCAAAAACAGCCTGTACCGGCTTGGACGCATCTATGGTTTTGATTCGACTTCCAAACCTTTTACTTAACTGAATATATCCTTCACGGACCTTTCGGTGAAAATCAATAGCCTCTAAGTCTAATCGATTGACTTCCCGACCTTTATGTTGGTTTATTCTCTGCAAGCCCACCTCTGGCTCAATATCAAAGTAAAGAGTTAGTTTCGGCATCATATTTTCAATGGCAAACTCATTAATGCTATATACTTCGTCAATCCCCAAGCCCCGAGCATAACCTTGATATGCTAACGAGCTATCGATAAAGCGGTCGCAAAGAACGATTGCGCCTTGTTCAAGCGCCGGCTTCACTCTTTCAACTAAATGTTGCCTCCTTGCTGCCGCGTACAACAATGCCTCAGTGCGCGGGTCCATCGCTGTGTTTTCCTTTGCTAGAATCACATTACGAATTTGCTCAGCGATATCTATTCCACCAGGCTCCCTAGTTTGAACAATTTTATATCCTTTTTGCTCCAGATGCTCCGCAATCATTCCAACAATAGTAGATTTTCCAGCACCTTCAGGGCCTTCAATCGAAATAAATACACCTTTATCTATCATTATAAAGCCTCCAATAATTTTAAACGTCTAAAATACTCTCAAGTAGCCTTCCCTTAACAATTCTCCACCTTGGAATCTTGTTCCTTTATTTAAATGCCAAACAATTTGCTTCACATCTTCCTCGGAAATCATTTCCCCAGGAAATAACAGTGGAATTCCAGGTGGATATGGAATAATCATTTCAGCACATATTTTTCCAACTGCTTGATCGAAGTCAACCTTCTTCATTTCTCGTTTTTCCATTTCTCCAAAAGACAATTCAAGTGTTGAAGTACCTTCTTTAGTAAGGGGAAGGAATTCTTTTTGTTTTTCTTCTTGCTCTTCTAATGAAAGTAATGCTTGTCTGAGTCGTGAAATGATTTCTACTAAAGGATAACTAATACCAACTTTTATCAATGGAAAAATCAACAATACATTTACCGGATCAGCTAACTCCGCATAAATACCAGCCTTTTCAAAAATATCTTGGAGCTCAAATCCACTCATTCCTCTGGTAGACTGAATCGTAACTTTTAATAAGTCACCTTCATCATTTTCATATGACAGTACTTTAATACCTGGCAGATTTCCTAAACACCTGCGAAACTCGGTAACTTGCTCCGTTAAATACTCTATATCTAAATCATTAAGCGTTCCAACATAACTTCGTGCCAAGTCTAATGATGCCATAATGAGATAAGATGGACTGCTTGATTGCAGTATGTGCAAATATTTTTCTAGTCTGCTTTTCGAGACAAGCTTACTATTAAAGTGTAAAAAAGACCCCATTGTCAGCGCCGGTAAAGTTTTATGTGCAGATTGTACGACGATATCTGCCCCTAGTGTAACTGCAGAGCTTGGGAAAGGCCCCCCTGCAATAAAATGAGCTCCATGGGCTTCATCCACTAAAACGGGAATGTTTTTTTGATGTGCTAGTTCAATGATTTCACTCAGATTATATACCATCCCATAATAATTAGGATAAGTAACAATTAACGCTCTAGCATCTGGATATTGCTTTAATGCCGATTGTACCGAATTAACTGACAGTCCTGATGCTACATTCCAGTCAACATCATATTCCGGATTGATAAACACTGGCCGAGCACCACTTAATTGAAGCCCATTTAATACTGATTTATGACAGTTTCTTTGAACTAGTACTACATCGCCTTCATTAACTGCTGCCATAATCATCGCTAAATTGCCAACGGTTGTCCCATTAACTAAGAAATAGCTTGTATCCACCTCATAAAGCTTAGTTAATAACTTTTGAGATTCCTGAATAACACCCTCTGGAGAATGCAAATCATCCAATCCTGTTAATTCAGTGACATCAAGCTTTAATAAGCCTTCAAATATAGGTCTACCCTTTTCTTGAAAAATAACCCCATTTTTATGTCCTGGAACATGAAAGGAGATCGGATTATCGCTCGAGTAGGTAATTAATTTATCATATAATGGTGTTTTCAATTGTATTTCCATCTTCATCACCGCTAATTATCTCTGTTAAGATAAGGATTTGTTAACACTAATGTTTATTTTAACAAATCCTCATCACTTTTTGACAAACTCTTCTTTATAAAAAAAATAAGTGCCCCCTTTAGAGCACTTTGCGTTCAAAAATATATGATTATTTGATTTTAAGAATATATTTCAGGTGTTGTTGCCTTCTTTAACTGCTGAACATAAAACCTATATTTAGGATCATCCGTTTCTGTTTTAATCAAATCTGTCTCACAATCTGTGCATATATACGATGTATAAAGATGAATTCCCTTCAACTTATTTTTCTGACAGATGACACATTTTTCCCCTAAATGCTGCGAATTCAATATTCCCACCTCCATACGCCTATTCTTGCCGTGCTGTTTGATTTGTATACAATTTTTTGAATATTCAACTCGGAGATGACCGCATTTTATTGTATGTTTTATTAAGCGATTGGGTGTATGTCTATTTGGAGGTTTTTTAAAAATAACATTTTCCGCTACTGGTTTGGTATTTAAGGATTAGGGGGACGCTCCGGGTGGTTAGGAGGTGGGGTGTTGGGATTGGGGTGCCGTAGGGGTGGGGAAGCACCTGTGCATATATGACTATTTGTGTGCATATCCACATTTAAACGTGCATATCTGTGATTTTGTGTGCATATAAATTTTGTTACGCCAAAAGTCGTGCATATATTTGAAAACTTGTATCATATATTTCAAAAGTCGTGCATATATTTTTTGAATTGTATCATATTCACGATTGGGCGTGCATATCGCTATTTTTCTGTGCAAATATTTCAATTAAGTAATACCTATTTCTTAAAAATAC
>NZ_LR656204.1 GCF_902168435.1 Bacillus marasmi | reverse complement strand
GCGCCCGTTTACGGAATAAAAGTTATTTATGTTAAACCTTTGATAAAGGCTGTTACGTTTCCTAAACAACAACTGCCTTGTGGATTGTTCACCTCACAACCACAACGATTCTCTTTAATGTTTTGACGAATATGCTCAACGGGTTTATCGGCATTTCCACTTTCAACATAATCACTAATTTTTGCTTTAGTCCAATCAAAACAATAACAAATCGGTGTATTTGAGGAGTTGTCTTTTTGATAAACAGCAACCTTTAAGTCAGATACAAGGTATGCCTTTTTGAGAGTATCAAAATAAACGACATCACAGCCTTCATTTGAACAAAAATAGTGACTTTCTTTAGCGTTTAGCGTTTCTAACGAAGAGGGTTCCAGCATTGATTTTAGTGTAATTAGCTTTACACTTTTACCCTTACTTTGACAATATGGGCAATCCGCAACACTTTCAATTTTTATTTCTACAGAGTTACTACAACAATCTGCCATATTTCTCCCGCCTTTTTGTTTTTATTCACTCACTTCATAGCCTAACTTGATAATGGCTTTTTTAATCTTATCAAACGAAACTTGTGAACTGTCAAAAGTAACCGTCGTCTCTCCAGTCACTTTTGAATCAAATTTCTCAATTCCATCTAATTTTTTAACAGCAGAACATACTGTTTTTGTACAATGTTCTCATGTATACCCTTTTATCATAAATGATACAGTTGTTAAATTTTCGGACTGAGTGGAATCTTTGTTTACTTGATTACCACATCCAGATAGAGTTAACCCAATTAGTAAGGCAATAATACTTAGAGTAAAAGCAAATCTCATATCATACCTCCTAAAACCCTTGAGACAAAAAGGTGTAAAGTAGCAAGAAAATCGAAAGGACTGTAGCTGTCCATAACCATTTCTCTGTTTTCTTTGATCTATTCTTTTGTCTCCAGTAAAATAAGTGGGCGATCCCAAGTAGTATCACCGTAAGTCCAATAAACACCATGCGATAAGGAGCGAATGTAACTGCTAATGTTCCTGCCAAACCACTTAGACCAAGTGGAATTAATACAGCAAAGCCAATTCAACATATACTGGCGAAAAGAGCCGTGATTACTGATGTGATCGAAGCAATTTTTGTTTTCACTTTCCGTTTTCCCCTTATAGATTAGTTGGAAATCATTACCCGAAATTCTCTTCATTCATTAAGTTTTCAATTATGGGACATTCATGGAGGGATTTTTCGTTAGGACAACACTCTTTCAATTGAATAAGCATATGTTCAATTCTTTTTAAATCCCTAATTTTCTTTTGTACTTCTTCAATTTTTTGAACAACAAAATCATACATATCCCTACATCGTTCTTCGTCGTTATCAACAACTCCAAGAAGCTTATCAATCTCAGCTAGAGAAAAACCTAAATCTTGCATTCGTTTAATAAACTGTAGGCGTTCCACAAACTCTCCTGGATACATCCTGTATCCAGCTTTTGTGCGAGAAGGTTCCGAAAGGAGACCTAACCTTTCGTAATATCTTATGGTTTCTTTATTTACCCCACACCTTTCTGCAAGTTCACTTATGCGGTATTTCATTTCATTCACCTCAGATAAATTATAAACCCTGTACCATAGTACAGGGTAAAGGGTAAATTTGAAAAAATTACAACTTTATTAACCCACCTCAGATAATTGTGTACAATGCTTCACAATCCCACTTAAATATAATACGTTCTTTAAAGATGTTCCTCCATTAAATGGCCC
>NZ_LR656203.1 GCF_902168435.1 Bacillus marasmi | reverse complement strand
CCTCCCTCTATAAATGTTGATGTACCAACGGTTTGAGCCATTGGTAGTGCATCAAAAAAATATTATTCGACAAATATTACTACAGTATTTTCATATTATGTGAATCTATTCCAATACATGGGTACGCTACGCGGTCACACTAGTAAAAACTGGTAAGTAGTGTTATGGAATTATGTGATGCACAATGGATCTCTGCGTAGCTTATGATGACGTACCCTCCCATGTCTCTGGGCATCTATGTGCCTACATTCCTTCGTTCGGTCTAGTCATAAGGCAGAGGCTAGCGAAGCTCCTATAGGGACTCGAGGTCGTATGGAAAAAATAGTGCCAGCTTCTCCGTGTCATCCTGTTGTCTAGGTCTATCAAGGGGATGTAGAACTTACATAGCCTCTGCGAGACTAGGAATATCCTTCATCATTCGCTGTGCGTCAAACGCTTTGTGCTTGGTGCTAATTCCGTGTAATACTTTTAATAGCTTACCGCATAGAACCACAATGGATTGCTTCTTGCGTAACGGATTAACCTGGCGGTTAGTGTAATACTCATGTAGCTTTCTAAAGGCTTCATTGTGGCGAATCATTGGCATCATCACTCGGAAAAGGAGGGCTCGCAGTTTTCTTCTACCACGTTTGGATATACGTTTTTGACCTTTGTGCAGACCGGATGAGTTTTCACGTAACGTTAATCCCGCAAGCTTAATAATTTGGCGTGGATCATCATAGTGTGAGAAGCTTCCAATCTCAGCTAAAAGGTCGACAATTGTTGTATCTCCCAGTCCTGGGACCGTTGTGAGCCATTCGTATTCCACAGATGTTTTAACTAGTTCTACTAACTGTTGTGTAATGCTTTTAATTTCTTGTTCTAACTGATTGTAACGACTGACGAGTGTGGCGATTTCAAAACGGGCCATCTCACGTCCTTCTGTTAGGCCGATAGAGGTAGCTGCGACTTCAATTAGACGCTTCGCTTTCGGCTTCTGAGGAGATTTCATCCCCTCAACTTTTTTGAATAATACAAGTAGTTCATCAACCTGTTTTTGATGTAGGTCGCTTGGGAATGGGGTGCATTCGAGTGCAGCCAATGCCATTTTTCCGAACTTCGGAAATACTTGTGTAAATTCAGGAAAATAGCGGTCTAGCCAACGAATCATCATGTTTTTAACACCACCGAATTCCTCAACTAACTTTTCTCGAAACGTTGATCCAACACGGAGTTCAGCTTCCATGTCTTTCAAAATACGCGGGTAGCTGAAACGTCCATCTTTAACGAGTCTAGCGATTACAAGGGCATCCTTACGGTCGTGTTTGGTAGGTAGATTATCATCTAGCTCCTTTGAGCGCTTGACATGCATAGGATTAGTCATGACAAGTGGAATACCTCGTTCTTGAAGAAAATAGGCTAAATTGAGCCAATAATGGCCCGTAGGTTCGATTCCAACAATGACTTCCGTTTTCTCGGATTCTTTCATAGCTACCAAAATCCGTTTGTAGAAAAGTTCAAAGCCATCTCTGGATTGTGAAACTGAGAAAGATTTTTGGAGCACTCGTCCTCGATCATCTACAAAGCATGCGTAATGTGTACGTTTTGCAATATCGATACCAATGACAAGCGTTTTTTCGGTGACTTGATTAATCTTTTGATTTTGTATAAAATCCATTATGGAGTCCTCCTTGGTTACAAATTAGGGGTCAATTTCTGCAGATTTTGACACCCCGTATCATACCAAGAGGGCTCTTTGTTGTTCAAGTCCCCGAAAATCCTTCTAACAGGAATGCTCCTA
>NZ_LR656182.1 GCF_902168435.1 Bacillus marasmi | reverse complement strand
GTCGCCATTTGTAAAGAAAAACGTAAGAAATAAGACATTTTAAATAAGTAAAAAAATGGGAACAAGGTCTTTTATAGAACCATGTTCCCGTTTTTTCATTTAACAACTCTGAGTGAATGTAAAAAAATTACATAAATTCAATTTAAAGACACTCATGCAAGACTAATGGGACTGTCCCCCACTCCTTTAACGCAATACAGAAAGCGCATTCAATTTTTGCATAGTTCCAACTTTGGGACAAATGATAAAAAAGGGTGGAATTTTGGTTAACCATCTTGTAATATTTATCCGACGATAATTTATTAAGGTGGAGACTATGAGGAACTCAAATTGCAGGTTTATGGTTAATGCAATCGGCAGAGGTGGAGAAACGTTCTTTACCCACTGTCAAACTAAGCAAGAAGTCCAAACCTGGATTCAAGCAAATCAAGAAAAAATCGATCCTAAACAAGTTAGAATTGTGGATAAACGGAAAAAACCATTATTGGACCTACTCTTTCTCCGTGGATAATCTTAATTTCACCCTTTTTGGGCACCATTCATAACACATGGATGGTGCCTATTTATTTGCTATTTTTCAATAATCACCGCAAACTCCGTTCCGAAATCATCAGCTCAATGCTCGTAAGGTTTTTCTGAAAAAAATTCCTACTAATTCAAGCGAACATCCCTCATACAGCTTATTTATTTTGTGGTACAAAATAAATTGTTTAAAAAAGTGAATATAGTTGTAAAGGCTTTAAATTTCCTTTTAGAGGTGATGTGATGAAAAAGAGGGCCTTATTTACCGTACCAATAAGTATATTACTGATTGCGGTAATCGTTACTTCTTTCTTCCTTATGAATATCAAACCAGATACTTCACACATTTCTCAAGCAAAGAAGCTGGCTGAGTACTCAAAGCCTGCGGTTGTCCGGGTATATGACTACGCGGTAGTAGAATGGCAATTTTTCGACTTTTTCCCTGAGATTGAAGCCATTCTAGAGGAAATGAATTACCAAACCTTAGTTGGCGGCTACGGTTCTGGTGCAATTATCAGCCAAGATGGCTATATTGTTACGAACGCACACGTTGTCTCCACAACCAAAATGTCTGATGAAGAAATCCTTCAAGAGGCATTAATCAGATTGGCGCTGCAAATTGCAGATGCACTACAGGTTGATCCAGAAGCTGTCTATTTCTATTTACTCGAAACGATAGGGTATACAAATCTTTCAAGGCAGACAGAGGTCGTCTTGCCAGGTGGGGATATTTTAGACGGAGAGATTAAGAGCTATGGTTCACCAATTGGCGAAAAAGACGGTGACTGGAAGGATGTCGCTGTTCTAAAAATCGAAGGCAAAAATCTGCCTACATTAAAGCTTGGAAATTCCGATGATGTTGAGGACCAAGAAGAAATTTGGGCAATTGGATATCCATCAATGGCAGAATATAATGTTCTCTCGATTGATTCTTCTTTAGAATCTACAATGAACTCTGGCGAAGTTTCAGCTACATCGAAGAAATTAGAAACTGGAACAGCTGTTATCCAACTTAACGCTGCTACTTCAACCGGAAATAGTGGTGGTCCGATTATTAATGACAAAGGTGAAATTGTTGGCTTGCTAACCTTTGGTGCAGAGGTAACTGGCTTCGACTTTGCGATTCCTGTTAACACCGTGAAAGAATTTGTTAACCAAGCAGGTGCAAAGAATAAGAGCGGTGAAACCGATAAGCTCTTTAAAGAAGGACTTGAGCTATTCTGGGGCGGATATTATGAGGCTGCCTTAGATAAATTTGAATCAGTCGAGCGTCTCTACCCTAAACATTCATTAGTAAAAAAATATATCCAAGATGCTGAAGAAAAAATAGACGATAGTAAAATCCTGTGGTCCAGTTATTCCACTATCTTCTACATCGTTGATGGTGTCGCGGCTGTGCTAATCATTGTATTAATGCTATTTACCTTTGTTTTTGTAAAAAGAGAACCAAGGGTTATGGCGATTACAGCAACAGGGCCAGAACTAAATCCACCACCTGCACCTGCACCTGCACCTGCACCTGCACCTGCACCTACACATACGCCTACTTCTTCCACTACCACTACCACTAACCCTAGCCTAGATACTAGTCAAGAAGCAATCCCGAAAGCGCAAACAGATACTACACCTCCACAAAATAGTACCGAAGAAACACCAAAACCAGACGAATAAGGAAAGCGCAAGGCGCTTAGCTTATCGGCGACAAGCACAAGACGAGCCGGCCGGAAGGTTGCCTTTTACCTTCTGGACGGATTGACTTGTGACCTCGAGCCGATGGCGCCTGGAGCTAGACACAAAACTAATTTCAATCCAAATACTTCTTACCCATAAAAATGAGGGACAGTCCCCCGCGCTTTTGCGCTTTAGCGCAGCGGGGGACTGTCCCCCACTACGTTAAAGCGGCAGAGTCAGTGATGAGTAATGATTTTAGTAATCTAGCAATTACATAACTGAAAGATGGCAGTCTATTAGTTTCATCAGGTGTTTCAAGAAAACGGATCATTAGTTTTATTTGATCTGTATCTGAGAGATCGATGATGTCGAGGATGGCATTAATTGCCTCCTCCCTTTGTTTTCTTGGTAAATATGTATTCAAACCAAGGCGATGAATCGTCTCTTCAGCACCTTGATGATGGTTAGCGGCCCGAATCGTTCCGTCAAAGCCGTACTCAAAATAGCTTTCACAATTCGGATCAAGTGGTGATACCATCAGCACCGGGTCAAACCAATCCTTCTTGGAATGACCACAAAAATCCGAAAGTTCTGCTTCATGATGAATTAATTTCCCCATACAGGAGGCATGTAAATTCTGATAATCCAATTGCAGAGATTTAAATTTTGATTGCGGTCGAAAATGTTCAATATGAACATTATTTCTTGTTAGACTCAACCCACAATAACAGCAAAGCCAATACTGCTCATCTAATAAATTTTCACGAACGATACTTTTTATTGACGGTGGAATACTCGAATAGGTTGCTGCATTACCCATCGAGCTTTTCCATTTTTCAAAAGCGCTTGGTGAGGGCTTTTTATGAATATGCTTCATGAATTCAAGCTCTCTTTTCTTCTTAAAATCATATCCGCTCTTATTAAAGTCGGGTCATCACACCCTAAAATATCCATCAGATGGTTTAATAATTCCCTCGCCTCATCAAGCTCTGCATCATTCATGATTAATCGGAATAATTTCTCCAATTGACTCTTTATTTCTTCATTCTTTTCTGCAGCACCCATAAATTGTTCCAATATCATATTCGAATCTTTACCAAATAACGTTGGCACGCTACGAACATGAATGTCTTCGCCGTCCTCCTGCTGTGTTACAAAGAAGATTTGCGCTGAATTGATTTCACCTAATACCTGCGGTGAATGTGTGGATAAAATAAACTGGATATTCGGAAACGTCGACTGTAATCGGTTGATGATATCACGTTGCAATGCCGGATGAAGATGAAGCTCAATTTCATCAATTAAGACAATCCCCTCTCCCTCCAAAGGATTGTCTAGACTTGGATTCGCCAACGCTAGACGGCGTGCTAAATCTCCGACCATTGCTAGAGTGCACTTTTCACCATTAGATAATTGACTAATCTCTAATCGCTGGTTGCCTTTGACAACAGTTACTCTAATTTTCCGTCCCCTTGTGACCTTTAAATCAGAAAAACCTGGCAAGAAATTATAAATGGCATTTCGAACTGCGGACAGCTGCCTGTTTGGAGCGCCTTGCCGAAGCTCCTCCATATACGCCTCGTCTAAAAACCATTCAAAAAACGACCGGAAATCCACATCGTTTGAAAAGCAATGATGGTAGGCCGAAAATGGGTCAAAGCCCTTCCTCGCCTTGAGTTTTATCGGAACATCCTTCACGGTTCGATGAACAGGATAATTCACAAAAATCGGCGCATTAAAGCAGCAATCCTCTGCCAGTTGTTTATGTAAATACGCAATTAAATCCTGAGTTGAATCATTAACTGTAAGCTTCGAGCTGCTATATTGATTGGCTGCCAAGGTTTTAATTAGCTCTAGTTGACGCTCTTTGCCATTGTACTCAAGCGTGCACTTGATTTTTAATCCTTGTTTGCCATTTTTGATATCCGTCTCACTGAGGCTAATTTTTTTGGAAATTCCAAACGAAAGCGACTCAACAAATCGTGAGAGTAGAATAATCGCAGCATTTAGAATCGTCGATTTACCAACTCCATTTGTTCCAACTAAGACAACATTCTTCTCTTGAAACTGCAAATGCAATTGCTTAAAGCCACGGAAATTTTCCAAAATAATTTCAGTAATCTTCAAAGCCAACACCTCTTTTGCTCTTTTATAAGTAAACCGTGTTGAACCTACAAGTTGATGACATCATCGCTTTTCAACACAACGAAATACAATATTTCTCTTATTTTCATGATACCATATTCCGTTTCTTTTCTTCGCCCTATGCGCCACCTGATCGCTATTTAAAAATTATTTTTTTCCAAATTCCACGTACATGACAAACGATCCTCATAACCTCTATAATAAAAATAACTAATTTCTCTTAAACTACAAAAGTATTAATAAACCAACAGCGGTCTCGCTGACCTAGCAAAGGAGAATCAATCATGCAATCTCAAGATGGCATTTTTCATTCAGTTTGCTCGCTTGATTGTCCTGATCAATGCGGCTTACTCATTCATAAACAAGCTGGAAAAATAGTAAAAATTGAGGGTGACCCCAATCATCCTGTTACAAAAGGGAATATATGTAATAAAGTCCGCAACATGCCAAATCGCCTTAACGACGAAAATCGGCTCAAATATCCAATGAAACGAAGCGGCAAGAAGGGTGAGAATCGATTCGAGCGGATTAGCTGGGACGAGGCAATTGACACGATTACCTCAAAATGGAAACAACTGATAGAAGTAAATGGACCTGAAAGCATTATGCCCTACAGCTTTTATGGAAACATGGGCAATCTTACCGCTGAAGGGATGGATCGTCGCTTCTTCAATCGACTCGGCGCCACAAAACTTGACCGAACAATCTGCTCTGAAGCAGGGGTTGAAGGCTACAAATATACGATGGGTGGCCCTTACGGTATCGATCCCGAGGATACAGTTCATTCCAAGCTCATCATTTTTTGGGGTGTGAATGCTGTAAGCACGAACATGCATCAAATCGCCTTTGCTCAGCAGGCCCGCAAACATAACGGCGCCAAGATAGTCGTAATCGATGTTCATAAAAATCAAACCGGTAAGTTCGCCGACTGGTTTATTCCGATTTTACCAGGAACAGATAGCGCACTAGCGTTAGGCATGATGCACATCCTATTTGCCGAAAAGCTAGTCGACGAAGACTTTTTACAAGAGCACACAGTTGGTCATGAGGAGCTACGCGAGCATGTGAAGCAATACGACCCTGAAACCGTCGCAGGCATAACAGGTGTCCCTGTGGCAGATATTTACAAACTGGCGAGAATGTATGGCGAAACGGCACCATCCTACATTCGCATCGGTAACGGTCCTCAGCATCACGATAATGGCGGCATGTGCATCCGCACCATCTCCTGTCTGCCCGCATTAACTGGGCAATGGATCAAAGAAGGCGGTGGGGCAACGAAGAGTAATTCCGGCTATTTAGCCTATAATTCCGAAGCCTTACAGCGACCAGATTTTTTGAAAAATAAAGCCACGAGGACGGTCAACATGAATTTGCTCGGCGAAGCCTTGCTCAACCTTGACCCTCCTATAAAGTCGCTCTATGTTTATAGCTCTAACCCTGCAGTCGTTGCACCTGAAGGGAATAAAGTCAGACTGGGGCTTGCCCGTGATGACTTATTTACCGTAGTTCATGATTTATTTTTAACAGAAACGGCTAAGTATGCCGATATCATTCTGCCTGCAACCTCCTCATTCGAAAACATGGACTTTTATTGCTCGTACTGGCATCATTACGCTCAGCTTCAAGAGCCAGTCGTCGCACCATTCGGTGAGGCGAAGTCGAATGTCGAGGTGTTCCGCCTCCTCGCAGCTAGCATGGGCTTTGATGAACCTGAGTTTTCTGAGTCCGAAGCTGAAATGATTAGTCAGGCACTAAACTATTCTGATAATCCGTACTTGGACGGAATCACTTTAGAAACACTTTTGGAAAATCAATATGTGAAGGCGAAGGTCAAGCCATTGTTGCCTGGAAAATTAAAAACGCCAAGCGGCAAAATCGAACTATATTCCGAAAAAATGAAGCAGGATGGTTATCCACCGCTTCCAACTTATATTCCGTTACCGGATGACAGCGATGGTGACAGCGAAAGCGCGGAGGTCTACCCATTCCGCTTCATCCCAGCACCAAATCATAATTTCTTAAACTCGACTTTTTCTAATAATTCAAAGCATCAGCAGCTCGAAAAAGAGCCGTTGCTCCATATGAATGTTTTGGACGCTAATGCTACTGGTATTGAGAATGAGGACATGGTCCGGATTTGGAATCAGCGTGGGGAAATTGAGTTAAAGGTGTCTGTTGGTGAAAACGTCCTTCCTGGAGTTGTCGCGACACAAGGACTGTGGGCGGACCTCGATGGGACCAAGCAGCTTGTCAATACGCTAACGCCAGACCGGATTGCCGATATGGGCGGCGGGGCGACGTTCTTTTCGGGGCGCGTGAATGTGGCGAAGGTTTAATGGAATGAAAAAAATCGGGCAGCTCATTTTGAGTGCCCGATTTTTTATTTCTTAATGTCCGTCACCTTCAGGTTGTATATCTAAGAACACAAAGCCCTTTGAGGTAGCCAGAAATGCTGCAAACTCCTTCACACCATCCTGATTAATGAATGCAGCACTCACCATAATCATTCCATCAAATGGTGTTCCTAAATTTTCCTTCACTCTAACAACGGACATTTCATCTGCACCATTCCATTTATATCCGTTTTTCGTTAAATTCTGTTTAACAGTTTTAAACTCTTCACTTTTAAATAACTCAGAAACCCACTTGTTTCCTTCTGCTCCAACAATATAAGTAACAGGACAATTACATTCTCCATCTGCTGGAGCAGTTACCTTCGCTTGTGCAGTATTTCCTGGCACTGCCAACATAAACGCCAAAATCAAGCTTCCTAAAATTAAAGATAAATAGCCTCTCATTCGATGACCTCCCTAATTTATCTATCTACATCCTCTATTTTCTATTATTTTAATGCCTACTCCTATATGTAATTATGTCTTGTTTATGAAAGCTTTTTCACAAATTTATGTTTATGTAAAAATAAGGATGGAGAAAGCTTGTAAAGGATTATATGCTGCGATAAATTTGCCGTTTAGCTGCGGGGCGCTTACAATGTTAACGAGGTGAAAATACATAATGACTTGGAAAATAAAAAGCACTGAACGAAAACAAATCGATCGCTACGGCATCACAATAGATGAGGTAATTCTTCCGAATGGTGAAGAAAAGACGTTTGCCTATTTGGATTTTGCCAAAGGCGTCTGCATTCTCCCAATTACGAACGAGCATAAAGTACTATGTTTAAAGCAATACCGCCATGCACTTAAGAGTTGGCAATGGGAGTTACCCGCAGGGGGTATCGAAGAAGGCAGTCAACCACTCGAAACTGCAAAACGCGAATTAGAGGAAGAAACAGGCTATGTTGCTGAGGATTGGCTTGAATTAGGAAGCTTCTATCCTTCTCCCGGATCAACAAGCGAGGAAATCTTCTTATTTGCAGCAGCTGGTTTAACAGCCACGAAGCAAAACTTAGAAAGCAGCGAACAAATTGAGGTTCACGAGCTGACAATGGGAGAATTAAAGGATTTAGTGAAGGATGGAGAATTTTCGCATGGAGCAGGACTCGCGGCAATACTTCGTTATAAATTTTTGACCGATTAGTCTGTGTGCGAGGCAGTGGCCACCTGAAGCTTGAAACGGAACGAAACACGATCTTTATTTTCAAAAAAGAGGAAAAAGCGACGACTGCATCATAGTCATCGCTTTTTCTAGTTTATACGGCCTTCACGTTGCGCTTTGGGATGAGGCCGGCTTTCTTGAGCCAGTCTTTGCCTTCGACGAGGCGGGTGACAAGCATCGCGCAAACGGTGTTGCCGGTTGAGTTTAATAGTGTTGCCGGGGCATCGATAATCGTACTGATGACCGCAATGATCGGCAGTACTTCAGGTGGGAAGCCGTATACAGAGATGATGAGCATTTCTCCAATCATACCACCACCAGGTATAGCGCCCATTACCGCCCCGACTAAAAAGGCTACTGCTAAAATACTTAATATGCTTGATAGGCTTGTTAAATCTTTGCCAAATAAGGCGAATAGGAAGACGATTTTCAGGACGCCGCCAAAAACGGAGCCATCCTTGTGGGTGTTGGCGCCGAGCGGGATAATCGTTTCGCCGATATCCTTTGGCACGCCCATTTTTTTCACGGCTGCAAGGTTAACCGGAATGCATGCCGCACTTGAGCATGTAGCGATTGCCGTAATCGATGGTGTGATTGCGTTTTTCCAAAAAATCACGACGCCGTGCTTGCCGCCCGCTATAAAAGCATAAAGTGTAAAGAAGATAAAGAAATATATTAATGTAAGAATGAGGTACAGCACAAATGAACGTGCATAGCCTTCTAGTATTTGCGGACCGAGTTCACCGATTACCGCGGCAAAATAACAGCCAAGTCCGATCGGTGCGTAATACATGACAATGTTGACCATTTTCATCATGACTTGAGTGGCTGCGTTGAGGAAGTCGGCAACAGGCTTGCCTTTTTCTCCAATCAGTGCGGTTGATACCCCAAACAGTAAGGAGAAGACAATGAGTTGGAGCATGTTGCTTCTCGATAACAGGCTTGAAAAATCAGAAACGGTAAAGGTGTTTACAAGCTGGCTTAAGAATGGAATCGCCTCTGTTTCCGGCTCTTCTGCTGCGCTCATCACCTCTTTAATGCTTGAAATGTCGGCGTTTTCAATCGGTTCAATTATTGTTGTGCCAACTAAACCAAGAATGGCTGATACCGAAGCGGTTAGTAAAAATACGACGAGGATGCTGCCCATAATTTTGCCGAGACGTTTCATCCCGTTCATATTAGCAATGGCCGAGGCAATGCTGAAAAATACTAAAGGTACAATCATCATAAACATTAAATTGAGGAATAAATCTCCAAACGGCTTGACCACTGCTGTGTCTGTACCATAAACCAAGCCGGCAATTCCACCGATTACGATAGCCCCCAGCAGAATCAGAGTGAAGCGATAATTTTTAAAAAAGGATTTCAAAATCTCCACTGCCTTTCTACATCTTAATATGTAGTTTCATTTTGAAAAGCATACCGAAGATTACCATTTACGTAAATGACATTTGACACTATTAGTGGTGGCAACGGGGGCAAAATAGTGAATTTTCTAAATAGGGTGATTGATGGGAGATTATACTGCAGCCTGTCCAAATTTAAACAACCCATTCAACTAAGAATGGGTTGATGTTTTTGAATAAGTATTCGGTTTCATCGCAGACAATTATTTTGAAATTGCAGATGAATATTGATGACTATGGAATTGAGTCATAGCATTTTGTAATGTTGGTCCACCTTTGATAGTACCTTGGAAATGTAGTGTTGTGCTGATGCTTTTTTGTTGTTGCGTTACTTTTGCAGGACCTGTTGTTGTAACTGAGTCACTCAAGCTACCAGTTGCTTGTGTTTTTTGTGGGTTTCCGTTTAGATCATCTTGTACATCAACAGAAGTTACTTGTGATTGGGAGACTGTTTCTGCACCACTTGTGTCACCATTTTGTGTTTGTGATCCAGCAGTTGTTGATGCTTGAGCTTGGCCAGCACCTTTAACCCCACTTACCCAATTCCAAGAATAATTACCGATTGTATTTTTGTTTTGGTAAAAATTTGATGGTGCTGATTGATTTTGACTAATTGAAGAATTGTCAGTTTGTGCTGCTGCTGCTCCATTTGCTAGTCCAAACCCAGCTACTAGAGCTGATACTGCGATTAATGTTCCGACCTTCTTTTTAAACATACCGTAAATCCTCCTAATGATTGTGGAATAAATAATTGATATTCTATAACATATTTTCTGCTAAATATCGATTTTGTTAAGGCATGTATTTAATCTCAAGGCTTAAAGATTAAATATGCCCCATCCAGCAAAGCACCAGATGGGGCTGAAGAACTTGTAACAATATTAGTTAGCTGATTGGCTAGAAACGATTGTGAAGCTTGAAGATGAGTTTTGGCTGATACCAGCACCAAACGCTACTGCTGTTTGAGAAGTATTGTTTGTTACGGATTGATTTTGGTCTGCATTAGCTGTAGCAGACTGCTCTAATGTAATTGAGTTTGCTGCTTCTTGATTTGTTTCGTTACCAACACCTACAGAAACCGCAGTTTGAGAAGTGTTTGTTTCAGCAGCTTGAGTTTGGTCAGCATTACCAACAGCTGCTTGAGTTTGATCAGTTTCGTTCGCAGCCACTTGTGCTACATCATTACCAACACCAGCAACAATTGCACCTTGTTCAACTGTGTTGTCTGAGCTTTGAGCTTGGTCAGCACCAAGAGCTCCAACTTGTGTTTGCTCAGTTACATTAACATCAGCTTGAGCCGCATCGTTGAACGCGCCATCAACATCAGCAAGCTGTTCTGTAGATGAAGAAGCTGATTGGCTTTGAGCTGCACCAAGTCCGCCAACTTGTGTTTGCTCAACGCAATTAACATCAGCTTGAACTGTGTCATTTGCTAATCCATCAACATCTGTCATTTGTAAAGAACCACTTGAAGCTGATTGCTCCTGTACAGCACCTAAGCCACCAAGTTGAGTTTGCACAGTTCCGTTAACATCTACTTGAACAGCATCGTTAAATGCGCCTTCTACAACCGCACTTTGAGCTGTACCAGTTTCAGAACCTTGTGATTGAAGTGCACCAAGCGCACCTACTTGAGTTTGTTCAGTAGCATTAACAGAAGCTTGTTCAGCGTCATTTGCTAAACCTGTAGCAATCGCGCCTTGTGCCGTTACGTTAATTGCACCTTGTTCTTGACCAACTAATAAGCCAAGTCCAACTTGAGTTTGCTCAGTTGCATTCGTTGCACCTTGTTCAGTATCATTGCCAATACCAAATGCGCCTGAACCTTGAGTTACATAATTAGCTGTACCTTGTGCTTGACCGATTAATAGGCCAGCACCTAATTGATTTTGTTCAGTTGCATTTTCAATTCTTTGGTTTTGGTCATTGAATGCGCCACCTGAAACTTCAGATTGACTATTTGTATTTTGAGAGCCTTGTAGTTGGCCGATTAATAAACCTAAAGCAAGGCTGTTTTGCTCAGTACCGTTAACGATTCCTTGACCTTGGTCATTTGCAACTCCAGATGTACCTTGACCTTGAGTGTTGTGGTTGCTTGAACCTTTAATTTGACCAATTAATGCACCTAAGCCAACATTTGTTTGCTCAGTTACGTTAATTGCACCTGAAGCTTGGTCATTAGCTCTACCTGTTGCATCTTGAATTTGCTCACCTTGGTTATCAGAAATGTTTACTTGACCGATTAATGCACCAAGACCTGCATTTACTTGTGATTCACCAACCACAGTAACTTGTGTTTGGTCATTCCAGCGGCCAACTACATCTTGACCTTGTGAAGTGTAGCTTGATGAAATATTGCCTTGACCGATCAGTAACCCTGCACCTACATTTGCTTGGTTGCGAATGAATAGACCTGCCTGTAATTGGTCAGAGAAATTAGCTGCAAATGCTGTTTGTGATGGAGCAACTGTAACGCTGTCAATGTTAGTTTGACCAACCAACAATCCAGCTCCAATATTTACGTCAGAATGATTTCCGCCATATACTTTGTCTTGATCAACAGCAGCAAACGCAGATGTTGATGCTAAAATTGTTCCAACTAAAGCTCCTGTTGCGATGATTTTCTTCCAATTGAGTACGTTCTTTACCTGTTTGTAATTTTGACCCATACCTGATACCAACCTCCAAGTAAACTTTTATTGGAATTGCCTGTTCCGAGCTTTAGTATACTACCGCGTTGAATTTTTTGAAAAATCGGAAATTTAGCTATATTCGGTCAATTTACCTATTTTTTTGTTCGTTATAAAGACCATGCTCTATTTCTCTCTCTTTTTTGTTCTTTCTAAAGAACAAAATGATAAAAAAACGGCAAAACACTGAATTACCAGTCATTTTGCCGTGAAAAAAATTTTTATTAATTTTTGAACTTTACTTTTTTACGAAAAATTAACAATGAACCAGAAGCAATTAATGCAATTCCAAACAAAAGAATGTTATGCTGATTAGTTGCAGTATTTGGAAGTTCGTTACCCTCAGCTGTCGTTTTAGCAATTGTTTTAACAGGTGCAGCTTTTGCGATAACTTGAGTTACTGGTGGTGCTGAATTATTTTCTACCTCAGTTGGTGCAGATGGAGTTTCTCCAGAATCTGGAGTTGTCCCATTATCGTCTGTTGGAGTTGTTGGTGGTTCCTCCGGTGGTGTTGGCTCTTCTTCATTGTTGTCATCCGGTGGTGTTGTTGGTTCTTCCTGATCGTCTTCACCAGGCGGTTCCTCTATTGGTTTTGTAACCGGTGCACCAATCTGCTCGGCGCCAAATATTAGTGACAGACTGCTTTTTAATAATGCTTTGTAGTCTACTGTAGCAAGATCCTCCACGAATAACACAGCCACATTTTTTACAATAAGGGTACCCCAATCAAACTCTTCTTCATATGATTGGAATGAACCATGTATGTCCTTCACTTTTAATGCAGTTGTACGCTGACTGTCGTCAATCAATTGATCATTCACAAAGATCTTTTGCGCAAATTTCACGAAGCTTCCAGCAGCATCTTGGATTACTTCTACATAGTTTTGGGTAGTAACCTTTACACCTATTTCAGCCACTTCCATAAGCGTATTAACAAAATAACCTTCAACAATAGCATTTTGCACTTGCTCCAATACAGCTGCTCCAGCTGAATCTACTGTCATTTTTTGATCAGCATCAATTTCAGTTAGCTGCTCCTGCTCGTCTGCTCCATCACCCTCATGATTAAAATCCTGTAGCTGGGAAACGGTGATATTTGTATCTTGTTCTAACTTAACTTCAGCCGATTCGCTAGTTGTTACAATTTGACCTTGCTCCGTTTCGGCAATTGTCCCTTGATTAAGAACGTCACTTTCACCAGAAGGATAATTGACTTCTTGTGATTGGTGAGAATCAATTTTTGCCTTCAACCATTGTTCTGCGTCAATGTTTCCATCTGATTCAAACTCCTGTTGTTGAGCACCAGTTAAATTCGTCGTCTGTCCCTGACCAATTTGACCATTAACGTCACTTTCAATACTATCGTGGCAAGTAACAGTGGCCTCAACAGTTTGATCTTGGCAAACATTGTTATTTGCTGTCTGATCTTGGTCGACTAAATCATACTCTCCTTCGATATCCTGAACCTGTTCTGCTGAAGAATCAGAAGTTTGGTCCTGGTTCACCTCTGGATCCTCTTCGGTTATTTCTTCTTTGTTAGAATAATTGTCTTCTGTACTTTCATCCAACAGTGGTGCTGCAGACTCATCTTCAGTGTAAGTTGCTACAGTCCCTGCCGGTGGGGTAATTTCCTCCGCTTGAACTACATTTAAACCTAGCGTAGCTGAATTAAATAATAGACATATTAGTAAAAGTTTTTTTAGCAACCTTCACCCTCCTTTCTTAGAAAAAAATAATGTTTTGTTTTGTTCATTATATAGAACAAAACATGATTTAGAAACGTTCAATAATCGTCATTTTCCTTTATAAAGAACAATTTTTATCCAAAAAAGTCTGTTTTTCTTTAGTTTTCTTAATATTTTATTTTTTATAAAAATTCTGTAATAATAGAGGATGTGAATTTTAGAAATTGACAGCTCATAGGCTTTACCATATGAAGGAGGAAGTTAAGCGTATGTTAACTATAGAAAAATTAAACTTGATGAGTACGAATGAATTTACTGACGTTATAGGAGATATTTTTGAAGAATCTGCATGGATTGCAGCCGCTGCAGCTTTAGAACGCCCCTTTGCTTCCGTAGATGATTTACATCAATCTATGGTAGCAATTATTCAAAGGACCTCTCGAACGATTCAATTAAATCTGTTAGAAGCTCATCCAAATTTAGGTGAAAAAATTGCGATGAGTCATGCTTCAAGCAAAGAGCAGCGAGCAGCGGGACTTACTAACCTTACTTCTAAGGAATATGAAACGTTTCTTTCACTAAATACTCGCTATCACCAAAAGTTCGGGTTCCCACTGATCATTGCCGTACGTGGAAAAGATAAAAAAATAATTCTAGCTGATATGACAAAGCGGCTTCATAATGATGCTTCATTAGAATTTCAGATTGCACTAGCAGAAGTTTTCAAAATTGCCTGGTTTCGCCTAAATGACAAAATCAAACAATAACCGATAGATTTTTATATAATAGGAAGAAATACGACTTTTTTTGTTACTAGTGTTAAATTTACACGTTGTTTATTCTCTCCGGTTACTAGCAGTCAGGAAATTTTTTCAATTATATCATATTTTCGCCATAAATTTGACAGCAACACAGCTATTAAATATTTTAAGATAATATTAATGTTTTATTTATATCGAGTTAATAGTTTAACTTTATTGTTATGCTAAAGCTGTGTTACGGAGGGAAAACAACATGAAACGATTATGGCTACTTTCAGTACTAATCCTGATTATTACGGCTGGTTGCTCAGCTAATGCTGCTGACGGTCCTAAAGATGGACCTGGGCTTTATGAGCAAAAATGTTCAGCCTGTCACGGTTCGGATTTAAAAGGAGCTGCTGCTGGTCCAGCAGTATTAAATATGAAGAGTAAGTACACTACAGATGAGCTTGAAAAGCTAATGCTGGACGGTAAAGGCATGATGCCAGGAAAACTACTAACAGAAGAAGAAAACAAACTCGTCTCAGAATGGCTCATGACCAAATAAATAATTTAACACAGTAAAGCGGTGGGGGACAGTCCCCCACCGCTTTACTGTGTTAAAGAACTTTTTTTGAAAAACCAGCGATAAAAGTGCATTGAAAAGAAAAACGTTATTAACAATGTTAACCATGTCCAATACCAGGACCATTCAATATATTCAATTAGATCCGTGTGCTCTTCAATTAATACCTCGAGGATTGTCATCCAGGTTGGAAAAAAGAGGAACCAGCCAATTCTATGTAGTTTGCCTTTGTGATAAGGATAGCGCAGATTGAATATGACACATATTGCGGGGTATATAAAATACTCGAAGGAAAAGCTTGTACCACTCGCCTTTGAAAACTCCCGCACCGGATATTCAATCCATCCACACTCAACCACTACTAAACCTAGGATCCAAGTCATAAACTGCTTGAAAAAAAATACTAGGCACGCTTCC
Source organism: Bacillus marasmi (assembly GCF_902168435.1). Lineage (GTDB taxonomy): Bacteria > Bacillota > Bacilli > Bacillales > Cytobacillaceae > Bacillus_BU > Bacillus_BU marasmi. Next base: position 50,940 of record NZ_LR656182.1, on the reverse strand, counting down.
CGCAATCTATCTTTTGAAACCCAAAGGATCAGTCCTAGGATGGTTAGCGACCAAACACTAATGAGGACTATAAAATTGATGCTCAATGAAACGCACTCCTAACTGTCACATGGTTATATTCTCAACAAATATCGATTTAATTATTCCAATATAACCAGTAAAAGGCTTTACTTTTGAAGTGAGAATATTTAAGAATGTTTTAGTAGTCCACATTAGGTTATTGCTTTAAAATATAAAGAAACAAATATACATAGGGGGGCATATGAAACGTCCTATTTTCTCATTGTTTCCTTTTCTTAAAGAGTTGACAACGGATGAACTTGAGCAGCTTGTCTATATTGAGGCTCATGCAGATCAAATCATTTTTAATGAAGGTGATCCATGTCAGTATGCAGCGTTTATTTATGAAGGCGAAGTGAAGATTCACAAAACGAATAAGAATGGCCGAGAAATCAATTTATTCCGTGCTGTGTCTGGGCAAGTCTGCATTTTATCCATCACAAGCACACTTTCGGAACAGACTTTCCCTGCACATGTGGTCGCTAGTAAAAGCTGCAAGCTCTTTCTTGTTGAAAGAAAGCTATTAATTAAATGGATGAATAAGTATCCATCTTTTCAGAAGCTGATTAACCAAACAACAGCTAACCGCTTCAATCATGTAATGGGACTATTTGATGATTTGTGTTTTAGACGGATAGATGAACGAGTGGCAGAATACCTTTTAGAAAAACTTCCTTACGACCAGTCAACATTGTATATGACCCATGAGGAATTGGCAGCTGAGCTAGGGACAGCTCGTGAGGTCATAAGCAGGCTCATGAAACAGTTCGAAAAAAATGACATTATTCGGTTAGCGCGCGGAAAAATCATGATGTATGACAGAGAAAAGCTTGAGGGCTTTATGACAAAAAGGTGAATATGTGACTTAGTTACGGAAAAACGTAAAGCCTCAGCTTATCATTATTTCTAACAATTTAGATATTTGGGGGCTGGGAAAATGAAAGCAAATGTCGGTGGGACAGATCGAGTATTACGTTTCGTATTGGGAGTTCTTCTGTTGGGGTTATTCCTACTTGATGGTAATGTAAAATATTTTGGGATTCTTGGTATCGTATTTATCGCAACGGCAGCAATACGCTTCTGCCCGTTTTATCCACTACTAAAAATAAACACCTGCAAAAAATAACTTCGGCTTTAACACAGCAAAGCGGTGGGGGACTGTCCCCCACCGCTTTAACGCGTTAACCGAAGAATCTTTTGAATGAGTATAGTGTGACTTGGCGGTTTAGGGCTGCTAGTGAGGTTGTTAGTTCGATTCCCTTTGGACAAACCTCAACGCAGTTTTGTGAGTTACCACAGGTTGTAATTCCGCCTTCACCCATAATTGCGTCTAATCTTTCTTCTTTATGCATCGCACCTGTTGGATGCGTATTAAACAAACGAACCTGAGACATTGGCGCCGGGCCCATAAACGGCGAATGGTCATTTACATTCGGACACGCCTCGAGACAGCAGCCACAGGTCATACACTTGGACAATTCATACGCCCATTGGCGTGTATTTTCCGGCATTCTTGGACCAGGACCTAAGTCATGCGTTCCATCAATCGGAACCCACGCCTTCACTTTTTTCAATGAATCAAACATGCGTGAGCGGTCAACCACTAAATCCCGGATAACCGGAAACGTACTCAATGGCTCAATCCGAATCGGTTGCTCAAGCTGGTCGATTAATGATGAGCAGGCTTGGCGTGGCTTACCATTAATAACCATTGAACAAGCGCCGCAAACCTCTTCCAAACAAACGGACTCCCAATTGACTGGTGTGGACTCCTCGCCCTTTGCGTTAACAGGATTTCTCTGAATTTCGATGAGAGCTGAAATAATGTTCATATTGGGACGATAGGGCACCTGAAACTCTTCTACATAGGCTTGTGAATTTCCATCTTTTTGCCGTTTAATAATCAATTTAATTGTTTTGCCATTTCCCGCCATGATTACTTCGCTCCTTTCTTCGCCTTCGTATAATCCCGTTTCCGCGGTTTAATTAATGAAGTATCAACCGCTTCATAAGATAGCTCAGGCTGACCAGTTTTTGGATTGTATTTAGCCATCGTTGTCTTTAACCAATCTTCATCATTACGATCTGGAAACTCTGGCTTATAGTGAGCACCACGGCTTTCATTACGGTTCAACGCACCAAGCGTAATCACTTGTGCCAAGTTAATCATTCCTTCTAGCTGGCGAACGAATGACGTGCTCGAATTGCTCCATTTTGCCGTATCCTCAATGTTAATGCGCTTATATCTCTCGACAAAATCCTGAAGCTTGTCATAAGTCATTTGTAATTTTTTATTTTCACGAACAACCGTCACATTATCGGTCATTAATTCACCAAGCTCTTTATGAAGCAGATAAGCATTTTCATTTCCATTCATCGATAAAATTGAGCTATAACGCTGTTGGTCTTCGTCAATTTGACAATCAAAAACGGTTGACGACACATCATCAGCTGACTTAGTTAAGCCTTTAATATACTCCAACGCTGCCGGACCAGCAGCCATACCACCATAAACCGCCGATAATAGCGAGTTTGCACCAAGTCGGTTTGCACCGTGCTGAGAATAATCGCATTCACCAGCTGCAAACAAACCAGGAATGCTTGTTTGTTGGTTAAAATCAACCCACAGTCCGCCCATAGAATAGTGCACACCTGGGAAAATTTTCATTGGTACCTTACGCGGATCCTCACCAACGAATTTTTCATAAATCTCCATGATTCCACCAAGTTTAATATCCAGCTGATGCGAATCAATATGAGAAAGGTCTAGATATACTTTATTTTCCCCATCAATTCCCAGCTTTTGATTTACACACACATCGAAAATTTCTCGAGTCGCGATATCACGAGGTACGAGGTTTCCGTAAGCCGGGTATTTTTCTTCAAGGAAGTACCATGGTTTACCATTTTTATATGTCCAAACACGTCCACCTTCACCGCGTGCCGACTCACTCATTAAGCGATTTTTATCATCGCCAGGGATGGCAGTTGGATGAATTTGGATGAATTCACCATTTGCAAAATAAGCACCTTGCTCGTACAATCTTGCAGCAGCATAACCAGTATTGATGGTTGAGTTAGTTGACTTTCCAAAAATAACGCCAAGTCCACCTGTTGCCATGATAACGGCATCAGCACGGAAAGCTTTCAATTCCATCGTCCGTAAGTTTTGGGCGGTAATACCACGACAAACCCCATCGTTATCAATAACAGATGATACGAATTCCCAGCTTTCAAATTTTTCCACTAATCCAGCTACTTCGTATTTCCGTACTTGCTCATCTAATGCATATAATAACTGCTGACCAGTTGTCGCTCCTGCAAATGCTGTTCTATGGTGCTGCGTACCACCAAAGCGACGGAAATCTAGTAAACCTTCTGGAGTACGGTTAAACATTACTCCCATACGATCGAACATATGAATGATTTTTGGTGCAGCCTCACACATAGCTTTTACCGGGGGCTGATTCGCGAGGAAGTCACCACCGTACACGGAATCATCAAAATGCTCCCATGGAGAATCATTCTCCCCTTTTGTATTAACCGCACCGTTAATGCCACCTTGTGCACAAACAGAGTGGGATCGTTTTACCGGCACGAGCGAAAATAAATCTACCTTTGTACCTGATTCAGCGATTTTGATAGCAGCCATTAAGCCTGCTAAACCACCACCAACAATGACAATTTTGCCTTTCGTCATCTGCGTCTACCTCCATTTTTTGTGTTAGACAAAATTCCGTTCATAATTCATATCTAGGCAAATGCTAGAATAGCGCGGATGCCAATATAAGATAGGACAATAAAAATTCCGATTGAAATATAAGAGAATATCTTCTGAGATTTTGGTGAAACGGTGATTCCCCAAGTGATAAGGAAAGTCCAAACTCCGTTAGCAAAGTGGAATACAGAAGCAACAATTCCAATAATATAAAGAGCTAATGACAATGGATTATCAACGATTCCAGCCATTAAATTAAAGTTGGCCTCTGCTCCAAAGAAATCTACTTGTATCTTCGTTTCCCAAATATGCCAAGTAACAAAGATAAGCATAATGACACCAGATAAGCGTTGTAAATAAAATTTCCAATTTCTCACATAGCTATAGCGACCAACATTGTTTTTTGCTTGGAATGCAATATAAACTCCATAAATAGCGTGAAAATACATCGGAATAAAAATAATAAATGCCTCTAAGAATATTTTAAATGGTAAATTCCCCATTACTCCTGCGGCTGTGTTATATGCATCTGTCCCCCATGTAACTGTATAGTTCACAAATAAGTGAACCATTAGGAAAATCCCAACTGGAATGATTCCTGACAGGGAGTGAAGCTTTCGGTAGAGATGCTGATTCTTTCCTCGCTCCATCGCCTTACTGCCTCCTTTTTTTGTGCTTCTAGTGGTGTTTTTTCTCATAATTGCAGTTTTCTTTTTTGTAAAATCTTGCAGGATTTCATTTTCATAAAAATCTTGCAAGTTTTTACTCGTAATCTAGCAGTCTATATAATGTTTATAGCCAACGCTAGTAGTAGCTAGCGCTGGCTTCACCAATATTCTTAATTATTTATCTCAAGAAGTTACAAGATCTTGCTCTTCAACTTCTTTCTTTTTCGCGTCCAATAAGCTTTTCCCAGAAATACCCGGATGAGTCATTTCAAATGGATTTAGAATGACATCTAAGTCCTCTTTTGTTAAAACCTCTCGCTCTAATACGATTTCGCTAACTGGTCGTCCGCTGACAATCGCTTCACGGGCAATAGATGCAGCCGTTTCATAACCAACATGTGGGTTAATGGCTGTGATAACACCGACACTATTTTCAACATAAGCTGCCATGCGTTGTTCATTTGCGGTAATTCCGCTTAAGCAGTGGGTACGGAATACTGTAAACACGTTAGTCATGATTTTAATAGATTGTAGAAGGTTAAAGACAATTACTGGTTCCATAACATTTAATTCAAATTGGCCAGCTTCAGAAGCCATGCTGATGGTTAAATCGTTTCCAACTACTTGGAAAGCACTTTGGTTTAGTACTTCTGCCATTACTGGGTTAACTTTTCCTGGCATGATGGATGAACCTGGTTGGCGAGCTGGCAGGTTAATTTCACCTAAGCCACAGCGTGGGCCTGATGCCATCATCCGTAAATCATTAGCGATTTTAGACATATTGAGCATACAAATCTTTAATGCTCCGGATACTTCAATATAGCAATCTGTATTTTGTGTGCCATCTACTAGATTTTCTGCGCCTTTTAAGGGATAGCCTGTGAAGGTTGCTAAATATTGAACTGCCTTTTTGATGTAATCAGGGTCAGCATTTAAGCCTGTTCCGACTGCAGTAGCACCCATATTTACTTCCATTAAGTGTTCGCGAGTTGCTTCAATACGATTGATATCACGTTCTAAGACGCGAGCATATGCTTCAAATTCTTGACCAAGACGAATTGGCACAGCGTCCTGTAAGTGAGTACGGCCCATTTTAATGATTCCGTCAAACTCACGTGCCTTGTTCATGAACTCTTGATGAAGCTCTGACATCGCTTCAAGTAATACATCTAATCTTGCCAACGCAGATAAGTGAATCGCAGTTGGGAAAGCATCATTAGTTGACTGCGCCATATTCACGTGTGAGTTCGGACTGATTTTTTTGTAATTCCCTTTAGCTTCACCAAGCAATTCAAGGGCACGGTTTGCAATAACCTCATTCGTGTTCATGTTGATTGAAGTTCCTGCTCCACCTTGGATTGGATCAACGATAAATTGATCATGAAGGTGACCTTGAACGACTTCTTGAGCTGCTGCTGAGATCGCATCAGCAATTTCACGGTCTAACTGACCAATGTCTGCATTTGCAAGTGCAGCCGCTTTTTTTACAACTGCCATAGCGATAATTAATGCTTCATCAATTTGATAACCAGTGATGGGAAAGTTTTCAATTGCACGCATCGTTTGTACACCATAATAAGCGTCAATCGGTACCTGTTTTTCACCTAGAAAATCTTTTTCGATGCGGAATAATTCTTTCATTTCATTCATCTCCTATTTATCATTGGAGAGCAGCAGTTCTTGTTGAACTACCGCTCAGTTCAAACATCGTAAAAATGCGAGGGGAACATTTGGGGGTCGTCCCCTCGCGGAAAATGGGGGAAAGGCAAGTTTTCACTCATGGCATTGCGCCTGACCCCCAGGGTAACTTTAATGCTTTACTGTGATGGGGGACTGTTCCCCATTGCTTCAACGCTTTACTCCGTTGGGGGTCAGGCCCCCAGTGCTTCAACGCTTTACTCCAATGGGGGACAGGCCCCCAGTGCTTTAAAGGACGACCATGCTTAGGAGGATACCGATGATGACGGCTCCAGCTGTTGCGATTAAGCCTGGTACCATGAAGCTGTGGTTAAGGATGTATTTCCCAATACCTGTAGTTCCAGTACGGTCGAAGTTGATTGCTGCTACAACTGTTGGATAGTTTGGAATGAAGAAATATCCGTTTACAGCTGGGAACATTGCAATCAATAAAGCCGGGTTGATACCTAGTGTAATTCCAAGTGGCATAAGTGTACGAACTGTTGCTGCTTGGCTGTATAAAAGAATAGATAGTGCAAACAATGCAATTGCGAATAACCATGGAGCTGCTGTTACTAAATCAGAAATGCTACCAGAGATTAATTCCATGTTGCCAGCGAAGAATGTATCACCCATCCAAGCAATACCGAATATCGCTACAACTGCAGTAGCACCAGCTTTAAATACGCTACCATTTACAATTTCATCTACATTTGGCTTACAGAAAATAAGCATTAAAGCTGAAATAGTTAACATAACAATTTCGATTGCTGCAGGCATTCCCATACGAGTGAATACCCCTTCAACTTCCCAACCAGGACGTAACTCTTCGATTGAACCAAGTAGTACAACAAGGATTGCAGCTGTTAAGAAAAATATAACTGACAATTTAGCGCCTGCTTTTGGAGCGTAAGCCTTCTTATCCTTTTTAATTGGAGCAAGACCAGCTTCAAGACGGTTTAAATATTCAGCGTCCATATTAAGCTCTTTACCCTTTTTGCTCGCAACGAATGCTGCGATCATACAAGCGATAAATGTTGATGGAACACAGATAAGCATAATTTGAAGCAAGTTAATATCGAAATCTGCTAATAAAGCGAGTAATGCAACAGTTGCAGCTGAGATTGGACTAGCTGTAATCGCCTGTTGTGAAGCAATAACAGCGATTGACATTGGACGCTCTGGGCGCACCCCAGATTCACGAGCAACCTCTGCGATAACTGGTAAAACAGAATATGCAACGTGGCCTGTACCTGCACAAAAAGTGAAGATATACGTAACCATTGGTGCAATGAATGTAATCCACTTCGGATTTTTACGAAGTGCTTTTTCGGCAATGAATACTAAGTAATCCATACCGCCTGCTGCTTGCAAAGCACCAGCAGCAGTTACTACTGCTAAAATCATTAACATAACGTCGATTGGTGCTGATGTTGGCTGTAATCCAAACACGAATACCAGAATGGCAAGTCCGACACCACCCATTACACCAAGACCTACACCGCCAAGCCGCGCACCGATAAAGATACAGGCAAGCACGATTAGAAATTGAATCCAGAACATGTTGTCTCCCTCCAAGTGAGAAAAGAAATAATAAATATTAGAGCAGTAAACTATTTTTAAAGCTTCATTGTGACTATTCTAGGATGCCCATCATGTTGAAAAAGCTCCAGCCACCTTCTTTCTTTAAAAAAATACTTCAAGCAAGAGAACAGAAATGCTTAATTGTGAGAAAGGGGAAACTGTCCTCTTTGCTTGTTTTTAGGATAATAGTCGACCTACGAAAAACTACAGAAACTAACAAGCTCAAACGACAACTTAATAAATTTGTCATAATTGTAGGTTTGAATTGTTGCTAATTCCCTTAAAATGATATTGTCATCTACACGACAAATAGCTTTTCCCATAAGAAGAGGTGGCATTAATGAAACATAAATTTTTATTATACATAGCATTGATAATTGCCGTGCCGCTGGCAGGGGAGATGAAATTATACCCTTTTGAGATAAATGTGCGGGTAAGCTTAGGAACACCTGTCTTTTTCTTCTTTTTATTATGGTCCCGTCAAATCCTACCTATTCTTTCGGGGATTTATGTAGGTTGCTCAGTGGTTTTATTCCGCATCATGCTCCGCACGATTTTTGAGGACATGTCCTTTTTTAATGCATTAGAACTCCATTTTCCTGTTTTCTTCTATTACTTTGTTTTTGCAACTTTGTTTCATTTTTTAAAAATAAATCAAAAATACGATCGACCATTGCTCATCGGTCTTTTCGGAGTTCTACTCGAAATTGCCGCGACAATAACGGAAATGGGAATCCGCTCGCTATACTCACATGTACCAATGACACTTGATACAGCCTTTACAATTGCAGGGATTGCGATTATTCGCAGCTTTTTCGTACTCGGATTTTTCAACCTATTGGTTATCAGAGAATCACGCATTGCGGAATCTGCACAGCGTCTTCGTAATGAAGAGATACTTGTTAAAGTTTCTAATGTTTATGTCGAGATGATTCAGCTAAAAAAAACAATGGAAAATACCGAACAACTGACGAGTTCTGCTTATTCCTTTTACCGTGATTTAAAAGCAAACGAGCAGCATGAATTCGCCAAAACTGCCCTGAAATTTGCTGGAGAAATTCACGAAATTAAAAAGGATAACCAGCGCATTTATGCTGGTCTGTCCAAGCTAATGGCAAAAGAGAAACTGGCTAGTTTTATGCCAATCAACGAGATTATCAATGTGATGGTTACAGGTAATGAACGCTATGCCGCAATGCTCGAGAAAAAAATCCGCTTTATTCCCAATATTGTCGGCATCCACCCAAGATATAACACGTTTATGCTCATGTCATTGATAAATAACTTGGTTGCCAACGCTGTGGAAGCGATTGTGGAAAGTGGAGAAATAAATATTGAAGCAAAAATCGATCTCGATAATCTAATAATTGAGGTAAAGGATAACGGTCCTGGCATTAGTGCACGAAACCGAGACTTAATATTTTCGCCCGGCTTCACGACGAAGTTTGACCCTGCCGGAAAAGCCTCTTCCGGAATTGGCCTTTCATATGTAAAAGACATGATTGAGAAAATTGGCGGAACCATCACTTTAGAGGATTGTGACCGCAAAGAGCGTTACTCAACAATCTTTGTGATTCACCTACCAATCGAGAAATTAGAGGAGAAAGGATGATTAGACCGATGAGATTTTTTATTGTAGATGATTCTGTTCCAATACGGGCGATGCTTGCCAATATCATTGAAGACGAAGAACTCGGTACTGTTGTAGGGGAGGCTGAAGATGGCTCAGAGGTTTATGCAGATATCCTTGCCGCTAATGGAATTGATTTATTGTTGATTGATTTGCTCATGCCAAATCGGGATGGGATTGAGACCGTTCGCGAAATTGCCCCTTCCTTTTCTGGAAAAATCATCATGATTTCTCAGGTGGAAACGAAGGATTTGATTGCCGAGGCATACGAACTGGGCGTTGAATATTATATTACCAAGCCTATCAATCGGCATGAAGTGGTCAGTATTATTAAAAAGGCGTCAGAACACCTGCTGTTACAAAAATCTATCCAGCAAATCCAACATTCCTTAAGTGGGCTGGGACTGCAGAAGCAGGAACCACACCCTACAACGAGATCTAGCTCGATTTTCAAAAATGATAGGAGTTCTCGCACTAGAAATCATCCAGGAACAAGTGTAGGTAACGGTGATTTATACGCTCTCATTAACTCCGGTAGAAACGTGTTACTTGAGCTTGGCATTATTGGCGAAAGCGGAAATAAAGATTTACTTGATATCCTAAGTGTGATGTACCAATCCGAAACAGAGGGAAATCGGTCCGTACCTTCGATGAAGGATTTATATGAAAAAATCGTCAGAAAACGGCTTGGTAATAATGTTACAGCAATTGAAATTAAAAAAGAAACAAAGGCAGGGGAGCAGCGGATCCGTCGAACCATTCACCAAGCCTTCGACCACATCGCGGCACTTGGTGTAACTGATTATGCAAACCCTAAATTTGAACATTATGCAGCTACTTTCTTTGACTACTCACAAATACGGCTGAAGATGCTCGAGCTGCAAGGGAAAGGCGACTCATCCAGCGCCCCACCACGCATCAACATCAAAAAATTCATCCAAGCCCTCTACATGGAAGCCAAAGAAACTCTTTAACACACTAAAGCGGTGGGGGACTGTCCCCCACCGCTTTAGTGTGCTGCTAGCTCCAGCGGCTAGGGGCTCGGGGTCACAAGCCAATCAGTCCAGAAGGTCAAAGAACAACCTTCTAGCCAGCTCGTCTTGTGCCTGTCGCCCCTGACCAAGCCGCTTCCGCTTTAGTGTACTACACTATATGCTTTGTTTTCTTTTTTGGTGATATTGCTGCATTCCAAAGCTAATCATGCCAATGAATGCTAAGGCTAGTCCAATGACTAGGTAATTATAGATTGGTGTTGCAGTGTCTGGTAATTCACTTCCAGAAGTAACAACCTTAGCATGTGCTTTAACTGGAGCAGGCTTTGGTGTTTCTGCCTTAGGCTGTTCAGTTGCAGGCGGCTGTGGTGTTGGATTTTCCTTTGGCTCTTCAGCTGGTGGATTCTCAGGTTGTTCGCCCGGGGTTTCACCTGGTTCTTCAGCTGGTGGCTCCTCTTCTTCCGGTGGAGTTTGTGTGCAGCCTTCTGGCTCTTCAACTGGCTCTTCGTCACAACCGCCGCAAGGATTTAAATCTTCATCTGGCTCTTGAACTGGTAAACTAGCAAGCACATTATCTGTTAACTTTGCTAATGCTTTGTGTCCTGCTGCTGTTGGGTGGATATCTAATGGCAGAATGAATGCCGCTGGATTTGAAGCAATAGTAGACTTGGCATCTACGACACGTGCTCCTGTACTACCTCCAACTTCACTGATTACATTGTTGACTTTAGAAAGTTCTTGCTCTACAACGTTATGTAATTCAGTCAATTTGCCATCAACAGCTAAATCTAACTGATCATTCACAACAATCGGATTGTATAAGTTGTAAAGAACAATCGGTGCATTTGACTGCGTATCAGTCATGGTTAAGATTGCTGTTAAGGAAATCCGGTACGTGTTAAGTTGTTCTTCAGTTATCGGAGTCAATTGGTTTTCAGCCAATGCCGTCTTTAATGCATCTGGATCGTTCACAATTGGTTTTAATGTGTTTAACAATGCACCTAAACCTGTTGCTCCTAAGAAATCATTGCTCCCAATATTTACAGTGACTACATCAGCTTGCTTCGCGCTATTACTGAAATTTAATACATTTCCAGTTAACGTCCCCAGTAAAGATGCAGACGTCGCACCACTACCTCCGAATGATGTCACTTCGTTGCATTCTTCCCCAATATAATACGGGAATGTAGATGGTCCAACTGAAATCGAATCACCTAGCGCAACTACTTTTACTTTTTTTTGCGTGATCGGAGCTGTATCTGCTGCAAATGCAAATCCTGCAAAAACTGCGTTAAATAGTAGCACCAGTGCAAAGATTATCGAAAATCTACTAGACTTCAAAACTCTTCCTCCTTACTAAAAGCTTGTTTATGGGTAATCGACCTCATTATATTTTGATAAATCATAATATTCAATAAATTATCTTCTACAAAATCTGCACGTATTCCAATCAAAACCCTTTTTTTCGGGCAAATATACTACAAAAAATTATCATAAACTGCGGTATCACAGTAATATTTCGCAACAACAGACTTCGACAGAATTCAATCTTCACGTGTCTTTTTCTGAAGTTAATTTTTATTTGTTGCATTAGATTAATTGCTTTAACAAATAACTAATATATCAATTTTGTAAAACATGGAGGCGTTTAGATGCTACGACTATTACTATTAGGAATCATCACAATTGGACTTTTAGGAGGCTGCGGGAACGATCAGGCCGCTAATCCCAATGATCCTGAAGGACTTTATAAAAAAAGCTGCGTTGGCTGTCACGGAGAAAATCTAGAAGGCGCCTCAGGACCTGCCGTAAAAAATATGGCAGATAAATATACTCAGGATGAACTTTACACATTAATTATGGAAGGAAAAGGCATGATGCCAGGGAATCTGCTCTCTGAAGCTGAAGCAAAGAAAGTTACTGAGTGGATGATGACGAAATGATGTGCTGTAATGCTCCAACAGAAGGTTACACACAAAGAAGCTGGGACAGAACTAAATTGTCCGCTATTAAGTTCGAATGATTTTATGGAGACTATATTAAAGTTCAGTGTTGGTTTTCATGTAGTTATGAGAATAAATAAGAGGAGAATTTCCCGTTATTGTATGTAAGGGGGGCTAAATGAGCTGAAATAAGAGGAGAATTTCCGCTTAACTACTCCCGAAAAGACAAAATCCAGTGATTTTTATGAAATAAGCGGAAAAACTCCCGTTATTTTTAGGGAAATATAGGTATTTCCCAAAATAAGCGTAATTCTTCCGCTTATTTTCAAACACAAGGTTAACAGACCCTCTTGCAAAAAAATTGGCACTTCAATGTAATTTCCACAGTTATATCAGGGCGCCTATTATAAAAAGGAATAAAAAAACCGAACAATTTGGAAATTCTAAGTTAGAATTTCGCAAGATTGTTCGGTTTTTTGTTTAGCTGAAATACTTATGTCCCGGCTCTTTTCATAAGCTACAGGATTTCAAAACCATTTACAAGAATCATAAGGTTTATCAACTCAATCTTATTAAAAATTATTCCTGTGGTTTAAGTTGCTCATCATCGCCATCCACCATATTATCTACGGTTTTATACACCACATCAGAAAACTGGTCTAACGGATTAGCAGATAGTTTTGAATCAAGATTTTGTGTATTACTCTCTGGATTATTGCGCTTATGACCTTTCAATTATACTCACCTCCATAACCATCTTTAGCGTTTCCATGCTGATAAATTTTATCCTGATTAATCCAGTTCCAATATATAAACCGAGAAAAAGCCCAGATCCGCCGCACGAATATTTAAAATACTGTTACAATAGAGGAGAATGCTTATAGATTTTACCGAAAAATAAGGAGGGGATATCGTGAAAAAGTGGTTTACGGTCTTATTTGCAGGGATGCTCATTCTACTTGGCGGTTGTAATGTCATTAACGAAGCGAAAAACACGGTTACTTACATCGATCAAGCAATTGAGTTTATTAATACAGCAACTGATTTCGCAAACGATGCGCCACCATTGGCCAAGCGAGCTGTTGAAGATACTCAAGCAGCCACGGAGCTCGAAACGATGCTACTTGATATGAAAAACGAAATCGAAGAATTCAATAGCCTTCAAGCACCAGAAATTGCAGCCGATTTGCACCAACAAATCGTCGATAATAACACGGTCGTTCTCAATGGGATTAATCTTTACTTGGAATCAATCGAGGATGGCAAGCTCGACCCGGCAATTCTAGAAAATACAGAAATTTTCCAAACCATAAATGATATGTCAGGCTTAATTAACGAGCTTAAGAAGCTAGGTAACTAGTCCTCTTTCGACTTAGTCCCACTCATGAGAAAAGCCATGTTCAAAGCAATCCGAAATTGAATTTGAACCTGGCTTTTCTTTATTTATATGGTTAGAACTTCTCACTACTTACTTCCTTACTTTTTTGTAGGTCGATTTGATAGCTGTCACCTTTAGGCACAACTGCTAGTTCAATTACACCCTTCATGTCTCCATTTTTATATGTAGTTTCCATACCAACCCGAACCTTGTAATTCTTTTTTCCATCTTTCTTAACTGACATGATTTTATAAGACTTGATTTCGTATTCAGTAGAAAATACCTCTGCTTCCTTTGATTCAATCCAATCTTCCTTCGTGAATTTCGGATCATAAATCAACGAATACATCTTGTCCCACTTTTCATCCTTAGACAATTCCACATACTCTTTAACGGTTTTCTCCACTTTTTCCTCTGTGCCTGTTGACTTGTTAGCCTTCGAAACCGTTTCCTTAACGGAAGAGCATCCAATTAGAGAAAGCATCATAATCACTAATACAAATATAAGTTTCTTCATCGCAGTCAGTTACCTTCCTCCTAAATTATAGTAGACTTTGGAGCATATTATGCAATCTGTTAAAATTCTACCATAGCAAGGCATTTAATTTACAGATTTTTATACTAAATTTAGAATATTCCAATAAAATAAATATCGCTAAAATTCGCCAACAAACTATGACGATTAGTAGTAAATAAAAAAACAAGCCCTCAACACTTGAGCTTGTTTTTGATTAAAATTATTAATCATCACTTCCCCCTCCGGAATCACCACCGTCTGAGGAGTCACCGCCATCATTACCATCATCATCATCAAAATCATCGTCGTCTCTCTCATCGTCATCATGGTCATAATAACTGTGACTGCTGCTCACCGCTTTTGAACGCTTCGCACCATGCCCACCACTACTTTTAGTCGGAAACAGAATAAGTGCCACGATGACTGCGATAACGCCCAGCCCTGTATCACCAATTACAAACAAATAAATACCAACAAGCAAGACTAAAAGGCTAATGATTCTTAGAAATACCTTCATTCGCTCGCCCTCCACCCTCTGAAATTTTTCATTCTATTAAACTATACATATTCAGCTTGGCTATGTTTTATTCAGAGAAGTTGTTCGTGTGGTGGTGGTCCACTCTCACAGATAAACATACCCACCATTTGACTCCTTGCCCTAAATGTTTTCCATAACTTACTATCAAATCAGGACTTTTGTCGCGTTTTGTATAATTTTATCGAATTGTAATCCAAATGTAATCATAATCCATGTATAATAGGACAATGTAAAAAAATTGAACTATATGGAGGATGAGCAAATATGATGGAGTGGACATTAGCCATTTTATTCCTAGCTGCAATTATACTGTTCATTTTGTCGATTAATAACACTAAGCAGTCATCCAAGGACTATCAACAGCAAATTGATCACATCACATTTTCGTTAACCGATGAAATAAATAAGCTGCAAGAGCAGGTGCGCTTTCTTGAGTTGGACGCAGAAATTACAGCACATGAAGCAGGCTATACCGAGGAACGTACCCATCTTAAGGAAATGATTGACATGAATCGGCGCGGTTATTCGAATGAAAGCATTGCCGGTAAATATGAATTAACTGCTGAGGATGTTGAACAGAAGCTAGCACCTTACATCAAGCCGAAGACAGAAAGGGGCAAGGCTGAACATGACAGCTAAAACAATGCAAAGCATTGCTGCTGGTATTTTTATTGCTGCATGCTTAATCACAGCAGTATACTACCTTTTCCCAAATGATGCAGCAGCGAACCCGAAAACAAAGCTATCAGAAAAAGAAATGAAAGCTGCGCTAGTTGCAGAAGGCTATGTTGTGAAAACAGAGAAAGACTGGGATGCTCAAGTTGCTGCAGTAGAAGCAGCCGAAAAGAAAGCGAACAAAGCTGAAAAAGCGGCTAACAATGCAGAAAAAGCAGCAAAAACGGCTAGTGAAAAATCAACCAAAGCTAAAGACAAACAAAAAGAAGAGCCTAAAACAAAAACCGAAACTCAACCAGAAGAAAAGATTGTATACCGAACCGTCATTTTCGTTGCTTCTGGGATGACCAGTATCGATGTCGGCAATGCGCTCGTACAATCAAAAATCATTCCTAATGCACTCGAATTCACCCAAGAGGTGGATCGTCGCGGTTTAGCAAACGGTCTTAAACCAGGAATGTATGAAGTACAAAGCGGAATGACCATGGACGAAATAATTGGAGTAATTTTCCCATAAGCATCGCGCCTGAAAGTCGTAAGCAACAATCAAGATTTTACAAAAAGTATAGTGAAAGAATATTTAAGTGGTAGAATAGAGTTAGGATAAAGTTGCAAGAATCATTTAAAAATGAAATCAATAGAGAGGTGGAGAGACATGACTGATCCTGATTATACAGAAGAAGTCCGAGCTTTCTTTTCTAATCATAATGATCATTTCTCTTTGTTCCAAGCATTAGAACGCATGATTTCATCAATTGGACCTGCAACAGTGGAAGTTCACAAAACCGAAATCTCGTTTGGCACAAAAGCGAAATTTGCCTGGCTCTGGTATCCGCCGTCCGGCTCAAAACGACCGCCAAACAGTATCGTTCTGACCTTTAGCGTGGGACGTCGTCTAAAGAACAAACGATTCACAGAGATTGTTGAACCATATCCCGGTCGCTTTACCCACCATGTCATCATTGAGAGTGAAGCTGAGTTAGATAAAGAGGTTTTTACCTGGATGTGCGAGGCTTATACGTTTTCATTAATACGCACACGAAAAGTAACAGCAATTTCATAATTACTAACCATTAATGAAGAGGGTAATCAGCGCTGATTCCTCTCTTTTTTTGTTTGATTGAGTGGAATATTTTTCAAATGTAGGGATATTTATTTATTTTTTGAAGAAAAATAACATAATCACACTGCCGTGCTGCTAAGGGGTTCTTTATGCTAGAAAACGGGAAAATCTCAAACGTTCAATTCTCCGTATTAGTAACAATGTATGTAATTGGAAGTTCAATCCTATTATTGCCCTCTGCGCTAGCCGCCAAAGCGAAGCAAGATGCGTGGTTAGCAGCGATTATCGGGGTTGGCCTTGGCTTTATTTTAATCGTAATATACAATTCTTTAGCAAAGTCTTATCCAAAAATGAACCTTGCTGAATACAGTGAGAAAATCCTCGGCAAATGGCTTGGACTCTGTATTTCCTTAATGTTCTCTGCCTATTTTTTTCTCATCTCTTCACTTGTGCTCCGTAACATTGGCGATTTTTTAGTAACTCATGTATTGGATGATACGCCAATCCAGTTCATTGAAATCCTTTTCATATTGGTGGTCATTTTTGGACTGTATTATGGCTTGGAAACTTTTTCGAGGACATCTGAAATTATTTTTCCAATTACTATTTTCTTTTTTTGCTTACTGATCATATTAATTTTTCCTCAAGCAAAAATTGAAAATATTCAACCAATGCTTGAAGGTGGTTTTAAGCCAATTATTAATGGGACGCTGCCTTACATTGGCACCCCTTGTATGGAGCTCGTCGTGTTTTTGATGATTTACCCTTACGTGAAAGATACAAACAAAACAACAAAAGCCTTTTATTACGGCTATTTATTTGGCGGCCTTATCCTGATTATCATTTCCTTTATTAGCATATTGGTTATGGGCTCAGAAATGACTGGTAGAGTCATATACCCAACCTTTATATTAGCGACAAAAATAAATATTGCTAATATACTAGAGCGCATTGAAGCAATCATGGCAATATTGTGGATTATTACGATATTTTTCAAATTAATTATTTGTTTTTATGCCACTACAGTTTGTTTTGCGCAGGCTTTAAAGCTGAAGCACTCCAGAATTCTTTATTTTCCATTTGGTATGATGATGATTGTGCTTTCGTTAATTGCCTATCCCAATTCCTCTTTTTTCATCTCGGTGATTGGCTCGATTTGGACGCCCTTTGCAGCTGTATATGGACTGCTATTCCCAGTTTTGCTGCTAGTTGTGGGAAAATTACGCGGAATGATTGGAAAAGAGGGTTAGATTCACCCTCTTTGTTTAGAAGTCCTCGGTTTGATATTCAGAGGAGGACTCGATTAACAAGCTTTTCTTTTTTCTTCTCCTGATAAGCATATAAATAATCAGCGTGCACAAGGCGAGCGCAAGATAAATCCCGTTCTCCCAAGGGATGGATAGGATTCCAAGGGAGATTGCTGATAGGAAAAAGAAATATATGAAATTTCCGATTGCAGTCGCATAGAAGAACTTCATAAAGCGAACCGAACTAATCCCCGCAGCAATATTAACAACACTGGTTGGCATAAACGGCATGATTCTTCCGATAAAAACAAACCAAAATCCGTTCTCATCAATTTTTTGCTCCCATTTGTCATCCACAAATTTCCCAAAAAAGTCCTGAAACCAAAATCGTGTCAGTAAAAAAGAAACGACTGCTCCCGCGATGCTCACAATCCAACTCCAAATATATCCACCCGTAAATCCAAATAATGAGATATTAACGGATATTAACAATATAAGCGGAATAATCGTAAATAAGTTTTGAATTGTCATCAACAACAACGTGCACAGGAGTATCAGAAGAAGACTCCCCTTCGAAAGATCGGCCAATGCAGAATGATCCCCTGACAGCATGACGGTGATGATCTCCGTAATTTCCGAATTTAAACTGAACAACAACAGCGGGACCACTAGTATAACAAGGACTACTTTCATTCGCATTGTCATTACGACACCTCATCGTATGGAAAAATGGTTTTATGATATCATACGAGTGCAATTTCAAAATGAACTAGTGATTTAACGGATTTTTATGATTTCTGGAATGGGCACCCTTTGATGGTTCTATTTGGCATGTTTGAGCTGCGCAGGTTGTTAAATTTTTGGATGGCAAGTTTGATGGCTTTTACTATTTGAATTAGTGCAGTTTGTTCTATTTTATTTTAATAATGACAATCCTATCTCAAATATTTTCCCTTTTCGAAAAATTAATCTGATAACGCGCCGCATATATTTACTTGAAGCTAATAAATGGAGGTGATGCTGATGGTTTATTTTAGTCCAAGTCAGGATGGGAGCGGAGACACTGGTGGCAAGGGCGGTGGTGCTGGTGGTAGCAGTGGTGGAAACTTCTCCAACTATACTGCTATTTCAATATTAGGTCCGACATTAATTTCTCCTGAGCATCTTAATAAATACGCAAAATCAATTAATCCGAGTGCGGTTGAATTGGGTGGATTATACGTTTTATACGGAGATTATTATGGAATTCGGGGTGATATTGCTTTTTCCCAAGCCTTGCTCGAAACTGGGTATTTCCGTTTCGGCGGCGATGTGCGATCCACCCAAAATAATTTCGCTGGAATCGGGGCAACCGGAACTCCCGTACGTGGCGCATCGTTCGCCACACCCGAAGATGGTGTCCTCGCCCACCTTCAGCATTTATTTGCCTATGCAAGTTCTGAGTCATTACCAACCGCCTACCCTGTCGTCGACCCCCGCTTCCATTTAGTCTCACGGGGCACCGCGAAAACCTGGACAGCACTAAATGGCAAATGGGCCGTACCAGGAACGACCTACGGGCAATCAATACTGTCTATTTATGGGAGAATTATAGATTTTGCTGTTGCGGACTTGAAGGCGATGCGTGGGAGAGTTTGAAGAGAGAATTTGTTTATGGGATTTGTGTTTTGCGTTGAACATTTTTTATTTTATGAGGTACTTGCTTTAAATGTCCGTATTAGCTCTTTATACGGACATTTTTCGTGAATTTTTCTTTGGTTCTGTCCGTATGGGCTCTTCATACGGACACTTCTCGGGTTTTTTTCTTGGGTTCTGTCCGTATGGGCTTGCCATGAGTTCATTTTGCATGAACTCTAATCTCCTTTTGAACTCATGAGCCCTTCATGAGTTCATTTCTCTTGATTCATCATCTCCTTTTGAACTCATGAGCCTTTCATGAGTTCATTTTGCAAGAACCATCGTCCCCTTTTGAACTCATGAGCCCTTCATGAGTTCATTTCTCTTGAATCCCCATCTCCTTTTGAACTCATGAGCCTTTCATGAGTTCATTTCTCTTGATTCATCATCTCTTTTTGAACTCATGAGCCCTTCATGAGTTCATTTCTCTTGAATCCCCATCTCCTTTTGAACTCATGAGCCTTTCATGAGTTCATTTCTCTTGATTCATCATCTCATTTTGAACTCATGAGCCTTTTATGAGTTCATTTTGCAAGAACCATCGTCCCCTTTTGAACTCATGAGCCTTTCATGAGTTCATTTCTCTTGAATCCCCGTCTCCTTTTGAACTCATGAGCCTTTCATGAGTTCATTTCTCTTAAATCCCCATCTCCCTTTGAACTCATGAGCCCTTCATGAGTTCATTTCTCTTGAATCCTCATCTCCTTTTGAACTCATGAGCCTTTCATGAGTTCATTTCTCTTAAATCCCCATCTCCCTTTGAACTCATGAGCCCTTCATGAGTTCATTTCTCTTGAATCCTCATCTCCTTTTGAACTCATGAGCCTTTCATGAGTTCATTTCTCTTAAATCCCCATCTCCCTTTGAACTCATGAGCCTTTCATTAGACACTTCTTACTTAATTCAATCATGATATATTTCATGGTGACCTTTCATGAAACACTTCTTGCCTTTTTCAACCAAGGTTTGTTTCATTGAGACCTACCATGAAACACTTCTTGCCTTTTTCAACCAAGGTTTGTTTCATTGAGACCTTTCATGAAACACTTCTTGCATAATTCAATCATGATTTGTTTCATTGAGGTCTTTCATGAATCATTTCTTGCCTTTTTCATTCATGATTTGTTTCATTGAGACCTTTAATGCCCACAAAATATTAATCAAAAATAATACAAAAAGCAGGAGACGCTGAACGCCTCCTGCTTTTTACCAGTTTCTTCTATTTAATTATTAACTGCATTTCGTTTTGCTTGAGCAGCTTCCTGAGCTAGAACAATTACATTTCTTATTTTTCGCATCTGAGACGACTTTTCTTGTCGCAAAGATTAAAATTCCGGCAAAAATGACACCTACGACGATTGTTGCTGTCACGATAAATCAACTCCTAACTGGGTTCGTTTGAAATCAGCACGTTTGATAATGAAAACAAGGAATAAGGCCATTAGGACGGTAATCACGATTGCAGGCCCGAACCCAATACTAGGAGTGCCGTACACAATCAGTGAACCAACCTGGGAAATAATCAACGCAACCATATAGCCAACACCAAATTGGAACGCCAAGCCTCTAAATAGCCATTTCTTCGAGCCCATTTCCGAGTTCATCGCACCGATTGCCGCGAAGCAAGGTGGTGTAAATAAATTGAAAGCAAGATATGCTAATGCGGTAACTGGTGTGAAAAACTCAGTGATAACGCCACCAGGCATGTGTAACGCTTCTTCAGATGCAACTAACAAGACAGCGAACGTTGCGACAACGTTCTCCTTCGCAATGAATCCAGTTATTGCTGCTGCAGCCAATTGCCAGCCAACAAATCCAAGTGGGATTAACAATGGTGCAATGGTCGAGCCCATCGAAGCTAGAATACTTAAGCTTTGGTCTTCAACCGGCTTCAAGCTCCAGCTATAAGTGGATGCGAACCAAACTAATGTGTTGCAAACAAGGATAATTGTTGTTGCTTTAACAATGAACGCTTTTGCTTTATCAAACATTTGAATGAGTGCATTTTTTAAGCTTGGGATTTTGTATTCTGGCAGCTCCATAATGAACGATGAAGTACTATCCCAAACAAAGATTTTCTTTAATAACAATCCGCCTAGTAAAATCATCACAATCGCTAAAATATACATGCTTGGGCCAACCCAAGTATTTTCAGGGAAAAATACAGCTGCGAATAGCGCGATGATTGGTAGCTTCGCCCCACACGGAACAAATGGCGTCAGAATTGTTGTCATTCTTTTTTCATTAATATCTTCAATTGTTCTTGTTGCCATAACACCCGGAATTCCGCAGCCAGAACCAACGATCATTGGGATAATTGATTTTCCAGAAAGGCCAATCTTTTTGAAAAATCGATCCATGACCACGGCCACCCTCGCCATGTAACCAGAATCCTCTAATAGCGATAAGCAGAAAAACAACACCATGATGAGCGGTAAGAAGCCAATGACAGCGCCAGCCCCACCGATTGCCCCATCAACGATAACCGCCTGCAATAACGGGTCAACACCTAGGTTTTCAAAAAAGCTGTTCGCAGCATTCGGAACGATTTCTCCAAATAGTGTCTCGTTTAAGTAAGCTGAAAAATATCCGCCGACTCCTTCAATCGATAGAGAGAACACAGCCCACATAATTCCAAAGAAAATCGGTAATCCCAACCATTTGTGAGCAACAATGCGGTCTATTTTATCCGAAAGAGTGATTTGGTTCGCTACACGCACTTTGACAAGACATTTATTGACAATTTGATCAACCAGCTTTTGTCTGGCTGTATCTGTATCAATACTCGCTAATGACGGCGGTGCGATAAAGCTCTGCGCTTCTCCATGTTCAATTGCACTCGCTAGTAATTCCGGTAAGCCTTCCTCTAGCGTAGCGGCAACAGGAATGACAGGACAACTTAAGGCACTGCTTAACGCCGCAACATCAATTTTATCTCCTCGTTTGGAAACGATGTCATTTTTATTTAGTGCAATAACAACCGGAACCCCTAACTCAAGGAGCTGCGTTGTGAAAAATAAGCTTCGGCTTACATTTGCTCCATCTACAATATTTATAATGACATCTGGATCCTTTTCCTTAATGAAATCAGAGGTAATCGCTTCCTCTCCAGTAAAAGGAGAAATCGAGTATGCCCCTGGTAGATCAACGATAGTGATTTCGCGACCTTCGGGATTGTACTTTTTCTTCAGTCCTGCTTCTTTTGCTGATACCGTAACACCAGACCAGTTTCCTACCGCTTCTGATCTTCCTGTAATGGCATTGAATACCGTCGTTTTCCCGCAATTCGGATTGCCCGCCAAAGCGATTTTCATGATGCGCCTCTCCTCATTTCTACTATTTTGATGTTGTTTTGTTGATATTGAAAATCATTATCATTTATGTTGAAAATAAAAATATGCTACGATTCATAGCATATTATTGGTTTGGTAGATTACAGAGTCATGTTCATCTTAACATTAGCTTTAAAGTCTCATTGAATTGCAGAATTATGCTTGAATCAGGATTGATTTTGCCATATTTGCATCCAGTGCGTAGCGGCTATCTTTAATATTCACAACATAATTACCTGCTAGAATTGAAATAAGGGTGATTTCTTCGCCTTCATAGCAGCCTAAGGAAAATAGGAATTTCTTCATCTTGTCTTTTCCTTCAACGCTTTTAACCACAACTGTTTGGCCGATCTTTGCTTTTGATAAAATCATATTATTCACCTACTTTTATAATCTGTTTTCAAAAGCTTCTCTTATTGATAAAGATTATCATCACCAATACATTATTTCAATAAAATATCCGGTGAAAATTTTATGACTATTACGAATTTGACAACATCGTGACAAGAGTATGGGTATAACAACATGTACGAATTGCAATGCCTAGGGTAAAAATAACGTCGAACTTCTTTTTGAAAAATTATCCAAATTCCGACTGTTTCTCCTAGTAATTTTTGATATAAAAATATTAATTCGTTTTTGGGTTACGATGGGGGGATTTTGATGTATTTTGAGCTACTGCTTGATGCGTTATTTGGTCCACGGGAAGCGATTCACGAGGTAGAATGTTCAATATGCGGCTTTAATGAGGTTTATTATCGAGACACCAAATCAAAAGTTACGCTGGGCCGTGCCTGTCAACGTTGTAATTTTGTGCAGAAGTTTGACTCTACTTCAACTCAACATCGAAACCGGAACCGCCTATCATAACTGACTAGTTTTTTATCCGGCGCGGCGGTCTGCTTTATTTTTAAAAGAAAAAAGGAGGGCTCAAATTGACCCTCCTTTACTAATTATTCATAGCCATTTAGGTTGTTTGATTGCCATCTCCAGGAATCCACACACATTTCCTCGATTCCCTTTTCCGCGCTCCAACCCAACTCTTGCTTCGCCTTTTCCGGGTTCGCGTAACACTCGGCAACATCGCCAGGGCGGCGGTCGACGATTGCATATGGAATCGTTTTTCCAGATGCTTTTTCGAATGCTTTTACGACTTCAAGTACGCTATAGCCACGACCAGTTCCTAGATTATAGCTTTCAGCGCCTTTGTTTGTTACGATTTTCTCAAGGGCTTTAAGGTGGCCTTTAGCAAGGTCAACAACGTGAATATAATCTCTAACCCCTGTTCCATCAACTGTATTGTAATCACTGCCAAATACCTTAAGCTCCTGTAGCTTTCCTACCGCCACTTGAGTAATGAAAGGCATTAGATTGTTTGGAATTCCGTTCGGATCCTCGCCAATTCGGCCACTTTCATGCGCACCAATTGGATTGAAATAGCGCAATAAAGCGATACTCCAGTCATTGTCGGAAACATACAAATCGCGCAAGATCTCCTCAATCATTAGCTTCGTGCGGCCGTAAGGATTTGTTGCTCCTAATGGAAAACTTTCAGAAATCGGCACTTCTTCAGGCATTCCGTATACTGTCGCCGACGAGCTAAATACGAGATTCTTTACGTTATATTTGCTCATTACTTCACAAAGGACTAATGTTCCCGTGATATTGTTATGATAGTATTTGAGCGGAAGTGCCACAGACTCACCTACCGCCTTCAAGCCCGCAAAGTGGATGACGGCTTCGATTTGGTTTTCCTCAAATACCTTTTCAAGCCCCTCACGATCGAGCAAGTCCGTTTCGTAGAACTTGAATTCCTTGCCAGTTAGTTCCTTAACCCGCTTTAACGCCTCTGGCTTACTATTATCTAAATTATCTACTACTATTATTTCATAATCAGCGTTAAGCAGCTCCACACAAGTGTGGCTTCCGATATAGCCAGCTCCGCCTGTCACTAAAATCGCCAAGTTACTACCTCCCATCAAAATCTCACATACGATTATAACATTCTATGGCTAAGATTGGAAAGAAATGTCGGTCAGGGCTGATGGCCATGAGTTGTTTGTTGTCACACAATTCACACAATACTCGTACACCTATCTTTCTTTTTTTCTTTAAAATAAAGATAGAATCCCAGAAAGGAAGTGGAATATGCTATTAAACGAACGTGTTGAACGTACTGAATTAACGGTCCTTAAACTTTTGAATTTGCGAATGGAAATACCAGACGATGCAAAGCATCGCCTATCTATCCTCCAAAAAGGCTACGAAGGTGAATTGCGTTTTGATGAATCCTCGGCTTGGCTGGCTGAAAAATTCTTAATTCTGAGAGACTTGTTCCTCGACTATGACGGCAATAAATTTCAAATCGACACATTAATCATTACCCAAAAATGTATTGTTGTTTGCGAAGTAAAGTACTATCAAGGCAATTACTATTATGAAGATGGTGAATTTCGCAATATAACCACCAGGAAAAAAATCAAAAACCCCCTCCACCAATTGAGCCGATGTAAGACTCTTCTTTCCCAATTACTCCAAAAACACGGCTTCCATTTATCGATTGATGGAAATGTCATCTTTAATCATCCTGAATTCTTTTTATACGATGCTCCACAAGACAAACCCATTATTTATCTACCGCAATTAAATCAATATTTACACAATTTGAGTGGGCTGCCTTCCGTCCTAAATGATGGCCACCACCGCATAGCACAATTTCTTTTAGAGCGTCATATCGCGAATCCTCCCTTTGAATTGCCATTTTCATATGATTTTAATGGCATGAGAAAGGGGTTTTGCTGCGGACGTTGCGGGTCCTTTTTCGTGTCTTCGGGAGGACGGAACTTGGTTTGTAATAATTGCGGGTTTGAGGAAGAATTGGGAACTGCGGTTTTGCGATGTGTGGAGGAAATTCGCTTGCTATTTCCAGAGTTGAAAATCACGACTAAGTTGGTTTATGAGTGGTGTGGGGTGGAAGGTGGAAGGAAGAGGGTTATGAGAATTTTGAATAAACATTTCAAAAAAATGGGCTATGGAAAGCATGTTTATTTTATATAAGTAAACTCAACAATCAATTACTAGTATACTTTTCCTACTGTAGAGGTGGGGACAGCTTTAAGTGGATTTTGGCATATGGTTTCTATTGTTTTGGCTCACGGGCTTTCTATGTGCCATTTTCTATAATTATCTCTCGAGATTTGGCTCATAGAGGCCTTCTATGAGCCATTTTCTATAATTTTCCCCCGAGTTTTGGCTCATAGAGACTCTCTATGGGACACTTGGTTTGATTTTTGCTTTTGTTTTGGCTCATAGAGGCTTTCTATGAGCCATTTTCTATAATTATCCCTCGTGTTTTGGCTCATAGAGACTCTCTATGGGACACTTGGTTTGATTTTTGCTTTTGTTTTGGCTCATAGAGTCCTTCTATGAGCCATTTTCTATAATTTTCCCCCGAGTTTTGGCTCATAGAGACTCTCTTTGGGACACTTGGTTTGATTATTGCTTTTGTTTTGGCTCATAGAGGTCTTCTATGAGCCATTTTCTATAATTATCCCTCGTGTTTTGGCTCATAGAGACTCTCTTTGGGACACTTGGTTTGATTTTTGCATTTGTTTTGGTTCATAGAGGCCTTCTATGAGCCATTTTCTATAATTATCCCTCGTGTTTTGGCTCATAGAGACTCTCTTTGGGACACTTGGTTTGATTTTTGCTTTTGTTTTGGTTCATAGAGGCCTTCTATGAGCCATTTTCTATAATTATCCCTCGTGTTTTGGCTCATAAGGGATCCTTTTGAGAATCAACCATCCCCCCAAAAAAAATCGCAAACTTCTCCACTTCCACGAATGAACCCGCGCTCTTTTGCACATGATAATTGGAAATATATACTACTGGAGAGTGTGTTTTGTGAGAAAAAAGATATGGTTTCTATTTGCCATTTTTATTTTTACAGCAATGGTTCCAAAGGAGATACATGCCCAAAACGAGGCAACATCGGAGGAGCCAATTAGAGGGATTTACGTTCAAGCCAGCAACACAAAAGGGCCAAAGTTTACTCAATTGGTTAATCTCGTTAAGGATACTGAATTAAATGCGATGGTGATTGATATTAAGGATGATTGGGGCCATATTACCTTTGAGCCTTCGAAAATATCAGCCTATCATGCGAATAGCCATCCGTATATTACCAATCCAGAAGAGCTTATGAAAACCTTAGAAAAGCATAATATTTATCCGATTGCGCGGATTGTTGTTTTTAAAGACAGCGTGCTGTCGCAAAAGGAGCCGAGTTATTCGTTTAAAAAGGGGGATAACCTTTGGAAAAATAGTCGCGGTGATTCATTTACTAACCCCTTTCTGAAGGAGGTTTGGGATTATAATATTGGCATTGCGATTGAAGCAGCGAAGCTAGGCTTCAAGGAGATTCAATTCGATTATGTGAGGTTTCCAGAAAAATTTGAGCAGTTTGAGAGTGAACTTACATACTATAAACCGCACAGCACAGGAAACCAAGGTCAGCATAGAATTGACGCCGTGACAGAATTTGTGAAGATGGCAAAAAAACGATTAGAGCCTTATGATGTCAAAATGTCCGTTGATACGTTTGGAAATACGACAGTGATTGAAAAGGCACCAGGAATTGGTCAAGACTTCCTAAAAATCTCCAAGAACATCGATATTATTTCGTCGATGATTTATCCTAGTCATTGGTCCGGGATTTTCGGGCTCCAAAAGCCGGATCTTGAGCCTTACAAGCTTGTTCATGAATACGCGCGCGTTGAAAAGGAAAAATTAAGCAAATTAAAACATCCGCCGAAATCGCGACCTTGGCTGCAGGATTTCACCGCCCCGTGGCTTGGTAAAGGAAATTACCTGATTTATGGGAAGAAGGAAGTTGAGGACCAGATTCGCGCACTTCATGACCAGGGAATTCACGAATATTTACTTTGGAATAGTAAAAACGTGTACACTCCGGGGGTGGATTACACGCCATTTAAATGAAGCTGGAAATCCAGCACCACCACCCAACTTAAATAGAGCCAGACGCATTCCGTTGATTATGGTGGAGCCTGGCTCTATCTTTATTTTTCAAATTCTACAACTCTCCCACTTATTTCGACTAATTTCCCGGGAAACCCGTTTCAATCAAAGGTTTGATTAAACTCAAGTAAAGCCTTATCCTTCAAGCTTTTATTAAAAATAGTAATGAGAGTTTGTCGATTTTCAACCAATAATAAGTTAATAAGAGCGGAAAGCCACACCACATCTTATAATAAAAATATAGATAAGCGGAAAAATACGGTTATTATGACGACAATAAAAATAGGTGGTGACATGATGAATCACAATCGAAAGCTCGTTATCGGACTTTGCTTGCTATACGTTTTATTTATGGGATCGGTTGCTATTTTTTATTTTATGAGGGATGAATCGTTCAAGGCTGTTGTTGCAGCTAGTGGGGTTGGTTGCGGTGCCATACCACTTTTATTGGCTTTTTTCACAAAGCTTAAATTTAATATGCCATTAATTGTTTCCTACTTGATATTCTTGGTTGGCTCGCAATATTTGGGCTCGATTTTAGGCTGGTATGGCAATGGCTGGTGGGATACATTCATGCATTTAATTAGCGGGGCGATTCTTGGTTTTGCCGGGGTTGCTTTGTATGAACGCCTCATCCATCGCGAAGCTGACAAGCATATTTCCCCTTGGTTTGTATTTATTTTTGTCATAGCCTTCGCAGTATTAGGCGGGGTAGTTTGGGAAATATACGAATTTAGTTCTGATGAATTTTTCAATCAAACGCTACAAGGCGGTGGCAATCGCGATACGATGATTGATTTGATTGCCGATAGTGGCGGCGGACTGCTTGTTGCCATGTGGTCGGCGATTCGGACGAAAATAAAATTAAAAAAGACAGTGCCCGCCTATTAAAGGAGTTTAGACATGATGAATAACGTAATAATTAGGCAGCTGCCCCTCTGGGACAGCTGCCTTCCATATTTCACAAATTTAATTTTCTTCTGATTCAAGGCGTTTCATAAATTCATCAGCTGCGCTGTAGCCCTGCTGCTTTAAATAAAAATTATTGGCGGCAGCTTCGATTAAGCCAACGACGTCACGTCCAGCCTGGAGCTGGATTTCGATGCGGGGAATTTGAACACCCATGTATTCCGACATTTTTGCTTCTACTTCAAGGTCGTTATTTAAGCTATTTTTTTCCCAAGTGGTTAGCTCGATATCGAGGGCGATACGCGTTTCCTCTTGATAGGCCTTGCGTCCGTACATCCGTGCGACGTTTAATAAGCCGATGCTGCGCAGTGCAAGAAATTCGCGATTTGTTCCGTTATGCGTTCCAAGTAATGTTTGCGGACTCAGCTTTTTTAAGACAACGATATCGTCAGCGACAAGGCGATGGCCTCGTCCTATTAGCGTGTGAGCGGTTTCACTTTTGCCGATGCCTGATTTACCGCGCAGTAAAATCCCCATCCCAAACACATTGAGACAAACCCCATGAATCGCAATTTCTGGTGCGAGCGCTTTAACTAAATAGGCATCAAGTTTGGAAGCGAATTCATAAGTAGGTTCACAAGTAAAAAGTAAAGGAATTCCTTCCTTCTCACAAAATTCCCTCATATAAAAAAGGCGATCCTCTTGATGGTCAGTAACGATAAAGCATGGTGGATGATATTTGACGATATTGCTAACGCGCATGCGGCGTTCTTCCTTTGTCAAAGTGTATAAATATGTAATTTCATTTTTACCCAAAATTTGCACTTGTTCCATCGGAAAAAAGTCGAAGAAACCGATGAATTCTAAACCAGGTCTGTGCGATTGAGTTTTGGTAACTTTTCGGCCTAAATGACTTTCCCCTGCTAACACCTTCAATGAAAACCGTTGAGCTAAATCTTCAATTGTAATAGTTTTCAATGTGTTCACTCCCCAATGTTACTACTCTTATTATTTTATCACGAGGATGACTTAATTTTCTCAAAATACAGTTAAAAAAGCTTCATTTTTGCTCACAGAAAAATTATTTTTATTTTTTTAAAAAAATTTTCAAAAAATTGTGGTCAGTTTCGCGAACGTGTTATATAATAAACAACAATTAGTAAACTGTTATACAACATAAACGTTTTTGGTGAATATAGTATTAAAGCCTTTGGTGATGTGATTTGTTAGAACAATGGGATGGGGAAAATAAAACTTTTTACAAAGGGGTAAATAAAATGAACAAAACAGATTCTATTGCTAGAAGAATTTTTGGCTGGAAATTAAACAGATGGGATCGCTGGTATGACTACGAAAATAATCAATTCATTCATGATTCAGAATTTCAGCCCGAAGAGAACCACGATCATGCCATGTTAATTGTAAAAAAATTAGAAGAGTATGGATTCCAATATAAAACAAATGGTGTTTCTGAAGCTTGCTTTAACGATGTTCGTGCTACTGGTGATTCACTGCCACAGGCCATTACAAATGCCGCTTACAACCTTATTGAGCAAACGTCCATTGCCCAAAGCTCTAGACTTTGGCAAAAAATGTGCTAGGTACCTGACTGAACCGTTCGATGTTTCTTTATCAACATGAAATTGCTTATCATCACTGTCTTAAGCCCAATAACCAAAAAGTCGTAAATAAAGTTTATAAAGCATTAAAGTCATAATTAATACTTTTAATAATTAGGAACAACCCAAATAACCTAATACCCTATAGCTAATCCCCATCTTCCCAAAGGATGGGGATTATTTTATGCGAAATTCAATCAAATCCGACCTCACTTTTTTGTTCTAGGCCGAGCACATAATGCTAAAATAGAGTTAGGGGTGATGATAATGGGATGGTTTGGCGGCAGTTCTCAGCCTTTTCGCTTCGAAATGTATTCTGCAAGTCATTTATTTGTCATGCTCACCTTTATATTAGTATCGTTATTCATTTTTATTTTTCAAGACAGGCTGAGGGAATCTCTCACTAAAGCATGGGAATATGCAGTTGCCTCTAGCTTGGTTTTGATTGAAGTAACCTATCATGTTTGGATGTATGTGAATGGAAACTGGGATGCCAGTCATTCGGTCCAACTTGAACTTTGTAGCATTAGCCTCGTGTTAACCGTTATTTTGCTGATTCGAAAATCAAGACATATATACGAGCTGGTCTTTTTTACAGCCATTCTTGGCTGCACCCAGTCCATCTTCTTCCCTTCACTCCATTACGATTTTCCGCATTTTCGCTACTTTCACTTTTTCTATACTCATTTAATGATTGTTTGGGTCGCGTTTTATTTCACTTGGGTAAAGGGATACCGACCGACTTTTTGGTCGACAGTAAAGCTATTTTTATTTTTGAACCTCCTAATGCCGTTCATTATGCTGGTCAATGCTCTGACGGGCGGCAACTATTGGTACCTTAGCGGCAAACCCAATCATTTCAGCCTGCTGGATTATCTAGGTCCCTATCCGTGGTACATTCTTTCCATGGAAGTACTCGTGATTATTTTGAGTCAGGTTGCTTGGTTAATTTTCCGAAAAAAGAAAGCAGGCCCTGCGACTCGATCCGAGGGAAGTTCTCCTAATCAAGATCAAACCGTCTAATCCGTTCGCCACAACCTCACAAAGTACGTATACATATTGAAAAATCCGGCAAAACCATTAGTAAAAAAATCCTCGTGCTTGTGAGGAGTTAGGAGCAAAAGATGATCAGTAGCGCAGTCGCAGATTGTTATCTACCATTACAAATATATTTAACTAGACAAACAGACCCCACTATATTTCTGTCCTTTCAACAAATCGAAATCATCCTTGGAGATGCTTTACCTGAAGCTGCCTACAAGTATCATTGTTGGTGGGTAAACAGTCGGATTAATGGATCGCATGCAGCCGGTTGGGTTACAGCAGGCTTTGAGGTTTGTGATGTGCGAATTGGGGATTATGTGGAGTTTCGAAAAATATAAAGGAATGGTTTTTGTTTTTATCAATACAAAAAAATAAGCCGGCCCATGGCCAGCTATGTAATAGAGAGGTTTTATAGATTTTACAGCAAAAGGTGGTACTGAGCTTAACACTTCATTAGTGCTAAGGGCGAAAATCGAGGGTCCTATTATTATCGATTTTCAAATGCCAGGGTTTTCCGACCCTGATATATTAAGATTATTGTTAATTAGATGATTGAAGAACTTTGTTTTGTTCTTCTTGAGTTAATAATACAAAGTTCGTATGGAGAACTTATGAGGAACTTATGTGGAAGTTGTGAAGATTTTTATTTTCGGCTTCATTCTTAGGATTTCGCTGTTTCTTTTATCGGAATCGTGATGTCAGTTTCACTTGGGCGTTCTTTTTGTACAGCAAGGACGGGTGAAACAAATAATGTAAATAAGTTAAAAAAGTTTTGAATGCCGGCTTTGATGATAGTTGTAATGATGTTTTGGCGCTTGACGTCTTGTAAATCCTCAGACAACAATATGGTCGTCCGCTTCGTATCACCAATTCTTTCAATTCTTTCACAGAGATATAGTACTTTTTTCAATAGGAACGGCTCCTCCATCGAAAAATCATGGTGAATGACCCATACACCTTTCTTAATTTCAACGAACATCATGCTCACACAAATTCTATTTTGATATAAGAATTTCGCAGTCAGTACTCCGCCAAATTCATTATGAAATCTATTTTCTTCTATTAAATGTCCAATTTCTTTCTCAAAAATAGCGACTAATAACTCATAATATCTCATGTGTGCTATCCCCTTAATTAAATCTAGTGACTTATAAAACGTATACCTATAATAATTTTACAATTTTCTGAATTAATTGTAAATTATTCCAACTCCTTTTAGTGGCATTTATTTTCTGAATCAGGTTTGTTTCGTTGCCAATAAATATATTGTTTTATTAAAATAACTTATCATTAAAATTATTCCAAATTTTTAGCAAACTATATTGCTATCTTTATTATTTAGCAGTAAACTAATTTTGGCATTAATCTGATAAAAAAACTGGTAATTAGAACAATTACCCTTTAAATAGAATGAACTACATTAATGGAGCTAGGTAGATTGTAAAGGGGGGGAGCTTACTTGAAGCTTGGTGCAATTATATGTTTTTTACAAAAGAAACATAAAATCGACTATTATTCTGGTAAATGTGTAAGATGCGGAAAGACGAGACGGTCGATTAAGAATGACGAACAAATTGGCAAAAGTGGTACAGAAAATTAGAATACCATTGTGGCAATATACATAAGACCGAGAGCTGACCACTGGCCAGCTTTTTTTATGTTTAAATGAATTGTTGGTAGGATTTTTGGTTTTGGCTAGCTGAGGTTTGTTATGTATGCGCTTTATTAAAAGACCGAGTTATGAAGGTTTTGCTCTTCAGATATGCTTCGGTATTGTTCAACTTTCGATCTAAGCTCTGCTTGAGGTTGATTTTTCCCTAAAAGTTTTACGATGATATCTTCAATTATGTAACAAATTTTCCGATAAACTCCCATTCCAATTACCCCTAACTTATCATTTTTCTAGCCACATAAAATCGGCGACACAACCAGACGAAAAATAGCAACCCGGCGCCAATGTTGGCGATTTTTAAGTTACTTTCTTTTCTTAACTTGTATTCTTGATAGCCTTTTTTGTAAGATGTTTTGAAAACTTTTTCTGATCTTTCAAATTTAGTTGGAAGCTTATACTCCGCTCCACTTTTCCCGAGCTCATAACCTGCATGTGCAATTCGATTTACATGTTGTTCCTTTGATTGAGGTTGTAAACCTTTAGTATGTGTATGTTCTGCCATAGGAACGGTTCTACTTAGATTTGCTTGGACGGACATATTTAAAGTAAAAAGAAATATGATTGTCAATATTGCCAACCCAGTTACCCGTTTTTTCAAAACCTTACAACTCCTTTGCCAGTAATACTGAAGACTGACTGACCTAGTCTTCACGGAGTTAGATGCACAGCTTTAATCTACTTTGTTCGATTAATCACAAAGTGCTACATTAATGTTCGTTTTTGATTATACAACAATGTTTAGAGGTTCTCAATAAAGAACTTTTTATTATTGTTTATTTGAGTAAATACGCCTAGATTAGGTTTGAATATGGGACTTTGAATATGGGACTTAATATGGGTTTGGGGAATAAAAAAATAAGCCAACCCGATGGTCAGCTTTCAAAAAGAGAGATTTATTTTAGAAAGGTTTAAAACTTAAGCTTAACGAGTAAAACTTCTTAGTGTTAACGTTTAGCACTAAGGTGGAAAATCGAGGGTCCTGTTAGTATCGACTTTCCTGGCAAGGGTTTTCCGACCCTGCTATAAGTAAATGATTGTTAAAAAAGTGATGAAGAGCCGGTGTTGCGTTGCGTTTCAAAACCCTGTGTTCTTCTTGTCTTAATAATACTAATCTCGTATGAAGAACTTATGAGGAACTTGTGTGGAAGTTATGAAGATTTCTTCGACAAAATTCGGGTGGTGACAGGCACCTTTTCTTGAAAACTGAGACTTTTTCAACTGCAAAAATAGATTCAATACATTATCCTGTTTATAATATTTGAAATATAAACAACAGAGGTGTTCATCATGGCCGACTACAATTCCCCTACCCCAAAGTTATTTAAGCTGCTCCGTTACCTTTTGTTTATATTGATTATCGCTGTACCACTCATTACGTATTGGAATCCTGAATACAGCTCCCTCTATATCTTCACCTTTGTCACCTTGGGGATTAGCCTATGGAACTATCCTGGTTGGTATGTACTGGTCGCTAGCTGCCTTGGATTGAGCGTACAAATATTCATTTTAGGAAATCCCGAAAGTACAACAGCCTTATTTGTTAATTTATTAATCTATGTATCGATTACCTTCTTTGCCTATACCATTACAAAACAATTCTTGCATATTCAAAAATTAAAAAACGATTTAGTCACCGCCCTATCGAATTCGCTCGGTTCAAGGGACACTTATACTGGCCAACATTCAGAAAATGTTGCCAAGTATGCATTAATGATTGCCAAAAAACTCAAATTCTCAAAGGAAGAGTGCAATGCTATTTATATCGGCGGGTTGCTGCATGATATCGGGAAAATCGGTATTTCCGAAACCATTCTGAAAAAACCAACAAAGTTAACACTAGAAGAGTTTGAGCAGATTAAACTGCACCCTGAGCTTGGTTATAACATGATTATGCACATTTCTTCGTTTGCGGAGCTTGGGGTTTTAGAGATGGTTCGCTACCACCATGAGCGATTTGATGGAAAAGGTTATCCAGCAGGCCTTAAGGGTGAGGAAATCCCCTTGGCAGCCAGAATCCTTTGTGTTGCAGATTCGTTTGACGCAATGACGAGCAAGCGCACCTATAGGAATGCGCTTGACTTAAGTTACGCAAAGGCGGAAATTGCCGACAATCGCTGTACTCAATTTGACCCGTACATCACTGATATCTTTTTAGAAATCCTTGAAAATGAAGGTCAATCAATATTAAAGCGACTTCCCCGGGCGAAATTTCTTCGCTCATTTGAGAATAAATTGAATTAAAAAATGAGTTGTATTGATATATGTGTTGATTTAGTTGAATGTAAAAAAATCAGCATTCTCCCAAATGTTTTTTGAAAACCGGGAAATGCTGATTTTTCATTCGACAAAATTCGGGTGGTGACAGGCACCTATAAGAAAAATAGAAGTAACGAGAATAGTCCGATGATAAATAGGACGAATATATATCCAATCCCGCAAACTATAGTAATGACCCAACCCCATGCTGTTCTTCCAGTTTTAATGAGATAAATCCCTAAGGCAATCGCGCTAAAAATGAAGCCAAGTACACCCCAAAGAATCGGATTTTTTCCAAACTTTGGTGCATCAATTACTAAGAAAACAACTATGGCAATGTTTATAGCTAAAGTAATAAATTCCATAATATCAACTCCCCCTTATATTGATTTTTTTGAATTATTTTACAGTTAAAGTATATCAAACCTAACTTTCCAAGTAGTACAACTTTTAGCACAATTATTCTTCATTATGTTCTCTCATCTTCTAATTATTATTAAGAAAAAGCGGACAGTATCCATGGTAATTTCATTTTTCTATGCATTTGTTCGTCGCTGATTTATTTACATAAAAATGATATAATATTTCAAAATAACGTCGAGAGGAGTATTCGCGTGACTAGTCGAAGGGAATTCGATCGGTTAAACATCACAAATGGGATCCAGGCTACATTAGAACTGGAGACGCATTCATATCATACTGATTTCCATATACGAAACGAAGCAGGCATACTAGTAATCGATATAAGTGCTGGGGGCTTGCGGTTTGTGAGTAAGCTCGACTTTCCTGTAAATTACATCGCAATTTATAAAATCAATATAAACATCGATGGAAAAGACCTCGTCCTGTTTGGAAAAATCATTAGGAAAAGAAAAATAGCAAACGAAGCATTTGAATATGGTTTGAAGTTTGATTTCAACTACGTCGGAAATCGTGCTTTATATGGAAGTAAAATATAAAAACACCTACTAAACCTCGAGAGTATAGGTGTTTTTTATTTTCTCCTCGTAAACATGATGATTATACATAACCTCCCCCCCCTATTCATCACCATTAATCCCCATCCCGTGAAACACACCCGTGAAACAAGATTTTTCGGGCGGTGACAGGCACCCATTAATTTGTAATATCTTTAGGTTTCTTCTATATACATATAGATATATTTCCGTTGTTTAATGAATAGGAGGGATTTGCGTTGAGTCTTGGTAATAAAATAATCTCCTTATTTGTGGGTTATTCGTTTTGCCTATTTCTTGGAGCCTACAACGACTTTTTCCTCTCTCTTTATATGCCTGTATTAATAGCCATTGCATTAGTCCCTTTCCTAATCAAATTCCCTAAAAATATCTGGCTGCACTTCATCATTTCAATAGCCACCGCCATTCCTATCAGTATTTTATTAGTGAAGCTAGTCCCAGCCAATGTTCTCATCGACTTCAATCTTGGCTTATTCTCATTATCGAGACTAGAGACAACAACCATTCTCGTCAGCATGCTACTAGCCAAGCTGCCATATTTCGGACTCAGCTGGTTACGTGGTGTTGCGCAGAACGCTCTATTTGCTGCATCATTTTTACTACTTTCTACTCACTTATGGGTAGAGTCCGCACCTGATGGCTTCGGCTTCATTATTTACTTTGTAATCCCGTTTCTATTGCCAATTGTCTACCATACAGCTGTCAAAAACATTAAGCCCTTCCGAATTCTCGCAATCACCATCCTAAGTTATACCGCACTAGTTGGCTTGGATTTCTATTTCGTCACAGAAGCAAAGGGAAATTCCTCAATTCTCGAAGGAACTTACCCGGGCTTCCTAATCATCGACTATCTCGTCCCTGTCACATTTGTCATCACGCTACTATTCGGCTACAACCCCTATCCATGGAAACTCCCTTCTTTTCGGAAAAATAAAGATTGTTCTGCGGCAGCGGAAACAATCCAAGCTGGAAAAGGAGAGGATGGTTTCGGTGTAGCTGGAGATACGTCTCCTGAAGTAAGTGGAGAATTAACTGACGAGTTGGTTGATAATGCACCTGATGAAGTTGCTGAAGAGGTTGCTGATGAGGTTGCTGATGAGATGAACGGAGAGGTATGCTCAGAACTTGCTGGCGAGGCGAAGTACGAGGTATGCTCAGAACTTGCTGGCGTAGCGAAGGATGAGGTATGCTCAGAACTTGCTGACGAGGTGATCGGGGACTCATATGCACAATTTCCCATTGAGGCGAAGAGCATAGTTTGTGCAGAACTTCCTGGCGAGACGAAGTGCGAGGTTTGCTCAGAACTTGCTGGCGGAGCGAAGGATGAGGTTTGCTCAGAACTTGCTGGCGAGGCGATCGGGGACTCATATGCACAATTCCCCAGTGAAGCGAAGAGCTTAGTTTGCTCAGAACTTGCTGGCGAGGCGAAGTGCGAGGTTTGCTCTGAACTTGCCGACGAGACGATCGGGGACTCATATGCACAATTTCCCATTGAGGCGAAGAGCATAGTTTGTGCAGAACTTCCTGGCGAGACGAAGTGCGAGGTATGCTCAGAACTTGCTGACGAGGTGATCGGGGACTCATATGCACAATTTCCCATTGAGGCGAAGAGCATAGTTTGTGCAGAACTTCCTGGCGAGACGAAGTGCGAGGTTTGCTCAGAAACTGCTGGCGAGGCGATTGGGGACTCATATGCACAATTTCCCAGTGAGGCGAAGAGCTTAGTTTGTGCAGAACTTCCTGGTGAGACGAAGTGCGAGGTTTGCTCAGAACTTGCTGGCGAGGTGAAGGATGAGGTTTGCTCAGAACTTGCTGGCGAGGCAAAGAGCGAAATTGACGTTTTACCGGAAATAACAACAACTGAAATGGCCCTAAAACTAGAAGAAAATGACCTTCCATCTCCACAGAGATAAAAGGTCATTGCCAATCTATTATTTTGATTCGACAAAATTCGGGTGGTGACAGGCACCTAGTATCAAGTTGGCGTTGCTTTGGTTTGGTGGGACGATTGGATAGACGTTTTCTTCTTCAATGACGTTGAATTCCATCAGCACCGGTCCGTCGATTTGGAATGCTTTTGTGATAATCTCCCGTGCTTCTACTTCATCCCTTGCTTGAAGCCCGACCGCTCCGTATGCCTCAGCGAGGGTAACGAAATCCGGCGAAGTAATTTTCACCGATGAATAACGACGATCATAGAACATTTCCTGCCATTGCCGCACCATACCTAAGTAACCGTTGTTCATTATCGCTATTTTTATCGGCAGCCTATAAGCCACTGCCGTAATCAGCTCCTGTAAATTCATTTGAAAGCTGCCGTCACCCGATACACAAATCACATTCCTCGTCGGATTTCCAATCATCGCACCAATTGCAGCCGGCAGCCCAAAACCCATTGTCCCAAGCCCTCCTGACGTAACAAGCGATCTCGGCTTCGTAAACTTATAATGGTTGGCTGCCCATATTTGGTGCTGGCCTACATCGGTCACGACAATCGCATCCTCCCCAGAGTACTCATCAAGCAGTTTAATCACATTTTTCGGATTCAAAATGCTCTTCGATTGATCAAACCGCGGAACAACGCGTTTCATTTCTGAAGTTTCGCGTGCCCAGTTCTTAATTCGACTACGAACGTGATCAAAATCCAAGTTCTCTTTTACAAAATCAAGAAAATCCTTAGCGTCACTTACAATCGGCAAATCAACTGGAATGATTTTATTAATCTCCGCCGGATCAATATCAACATGGATTTTTTTTGATTTTGGCGAAAATCCGCTAATCTTCCCGGTCACACGGTCGCTGAAACGCACGCCAACCGCCACCAACAAATCACAGCGATGGACCGCCTTGTTTGATGCGAATGTGCCATGCATCCCAAGCATCCCAAGGTGACTTTGGTCTGACCCATTCATAACACCAAGTCCCATCATTGAACTCACGACTGGAATTCCCGTCCTTGCCACGATTTCTCTTAACACCTCAGACCCACCAGAAATATTTGTGCCACCACCAATGAATATGACCGGCATCTCGGCTGCTTCAATCAACTCAACTGCTTTTGCGAATGCATTTTGATTTAGTGGTATTGATCGTTTCTTTGGCTCTGGAAACTCAAGGACGCTCGGGCACACCAGGCTCGTTAATACTTCCCCCGATAGTTCTACCACTACCGGTCCCGGCCTCCCCTCCGTTGCAACATGGAAGGCCAGTTGGACAACCTCTTGCAAATTATCCCCGGACGTTACATGATAAATATGCTTTGTAATCGGAACATTTATTCCCGAAAAATTATAATCGGCACTTGCACTTGCTCCATCACTCGTTTTATTAAAATCATACTGTCCCGTGATAACGACAAGCGGAACGGAATCACTATAAGCCGTCGCAATTCCCGTAACCCCACTCACTACCCCTGCCGCTGAACTTAAAAGTACAACCCCTGGCTTTCCCGTTGAGCGGGCATAACCATCAGCCGCATGAACCGCAGCCTGCTCATGCTTCAGTTGAATATAATTAAAATAAGGGAAATTGGTTAGCTTCTGATAAAATGGCAACATTCCATCGCTTTGGCAGCCAAAAACATCACCAATCCCTTGTTGCGCCAATGTTTCAATCAATAAATCCGCACCTGTCATCTCACATAAGTCTAATTCTATCAAGCAACTCATCCTATCTTTGGTTTTTTAATAGTTTAAATTATCAGATAAGGTTTGTAAGTGAGTTATGTCATAAAAAAACTATCTCTTTCGAAAATAAAGAAAAATCGGGTGGTGACAGGCACCAAATCGACAAATTTCGCACAATATTCTAGGCGGTTTATAGATTAAAATTTATTATATATACTATTTTATTTAGGTGATTTTGATGATTATTAAAGAGCTGCTTGCGAATTTAGGAATCATGACATCATTGATATTTATTTATACACAAGTAAATAACGCCACACCACTTAATAAGTCCTCGGACCTTAAAAGGAAAATTTTATTAGGTGTTTTTGGTGGTTTATTAAGTAATGTCCTTATGCAGTATAGTATGAGTATAGGTGATACAATCATCGACTTACGACATATCCCTATTATCTTGCTTTCTTTTTTTGGCGGGGCAATCCCGGCATTTATCGCGACGATACTCATCATCATTGGTCGTTTCTTCATAGGATATAACATATCCTCCTTTGTTGCTGTTCCACTAATCGTTTCCATAACGATTAGTACAAGCCTTATTTCAAATACAAAAGTCACTAAAAATTTGAGAAGGTTTCTCATGTTAGTAGTTTCTAATATCCTTTATTCCATCGCTTTTTGCTACTTAATTAAAGATGTTAATACATTATTTATCTTAATCCCTAGCTATTGGATTATTTCTTTTTTAGCTGGCTACATTGCTTTTTACATTTTGGAATATATTCGAAATAGCCAAGATCTTTTTCACCGTTATAAATCTGAATCAACGACTGATGGATTAACCGGCTTAAATAATTTCAGAAGGTTCAATGATACATTTAATAGCATTATTAGCAAAATGGAGTCTAAGAATGAAAAGCTGTCCCTCCTCTATATCGATATTGATTTTTTCAAAAAAATTAATGATACATATGGACATAAAGAGGGCGACATTGTTTTGAAAGATTTAGGAATGATTTTAATGAACGCAGCACGATCGTATGACATCGTTAGTCGAAATGGCGGTGAGGAATTTTCAATCATCCTGCTCGATTGTCCTCTGAAACGCGCCATGGAGATTAGCGAGAATATTAGAGAAACGGTTGAAAAATACCCCTTCACACTAAGTTCAGGAGAGATTATCTATATAACTATCTCAATCGGCGTAGCAAGTTTTGATGAAACAACGCCAGATATCGAATCATTACTTGAAGATGCTGATAAAGCTTTGTATCAAGCAAAACGAACGGGACGAAACAAAGTATGTGTATTTAATCTAACCACATCACAGGAACTCACAAGCGTAGCTGACTAACAGCTACGCTATTTTTGTGAAACAACAACCGTGAAACAAGATTTTTCGGGCGGTGACAGGCACATTAATTCTACCTTTTTGGGAAAAACTAACATTCATCTATTCTTTTTAAAGGCATTTGCACTGATAATGGAGGTTTTTATGAAAAATAGAAATCGAAAGTGGATGATGTTTGGGTTTAGTTTATTAGTAATGTTGCTTGTGGTCATGGCTGGAATCGTCTATGAGTTTAATCAGTTAAAGCCTGAAAATCATTTTACGACGGTCCCGGTTATTGAAGCAGAGACTGGCACGAAAGTAATGAACGTGGCAAAAAAAGATATTCCAGAGCAAAAAAAGCTTGATGAAGAAACAAAGGAGGTTAAGATTAACACGCCAGTATTTAACCTTCTGCTGATTGGTTCTGATCAACGGAAGGATGAACAGGTTGGTCACTCTGATTCAATGATTCTCGTTCATGTAAATTTAGAAAAAAATAAATTCAATGCTGTGAGCATTCCACGAGATACGCGCGTTCATCTCGATAGCTTTGGTTTTACAAAACTAACCAGTGTTCAATACATAATGCAGGCGAAGCACGGTGCACAACAAGGAATTGAAGCTGCTGTAGCAGCAGTAAGTAAACTAATGGGGGTACCAATTAATTATTATGTGGAAACCAATTACACTGGGTTCCAAGCGATGATTGATTCAGTCGGAGAAATTGAAATGAACATTCCATTTGAAGTTACGTTAACACATCCATGGAATCATGAAAATTTAAACAAAGTAATCCCAGCCGGTATGCAAACTTTAGATGGAAATATGGTGACTGAGGTTGTGACCGAACGCTATTCATTAAAAAACGGAGAGTATGGTCGCCAGCAGCTGCAAGTTGAGGCATTAAAAGGGATAGCAAAAAAAGCGCTAAGCCCCGGGCAAGTAACCAAACTTCCTGCATTAATAAAAACCTCTTCAGAATACGTAATAGCTACAAATATGACAACAACCGATATGATTAGCTTAGGTTTGGCCGTGAAAGATATCGACCTTGACAAACAGCTAAATTACCAACAAATTACCGGTACGGTTCAAACCATGTACGACGATGTTTTAAAGGCAAAAAACTCTCAAATCGTCGTTAATCCACAAAAAATCAAGGAAGTAACGGGCAGCTTTCAATAGTAGATTAATCGAGCTCACTACAGCACCGTGGCTTGGCAAGCGGATTATCAAAGACACAATTCATACATTCACGGCAGTTAACTTAACTTAACTTGTGAAACATCCTCGTGAAACAAGATTTTTCGGGCGGTGCCAGGCACCGAGCAGCTGGCACCGAGCAGCTCACCAAAAAAGCATCCTATCGCTAGGATGCTTTGTCTAATTAATAGCTGCAGTTTCTGTCTTTGACAGGAACTTTGTATATACTATATAGCGATCAGGAGCGTCTCCAATAAAGTCGAATGGGTAACAAGTTGTAAGAGTTAGAGTTTCATAGTCTTTCGGAACCGCAACGGTTTTGTCGTCAGCCCCGACAATTTGGAACTCTACAGCCTCATAAACATAATCACCATAAGGCGTAGAAAAGACAATTTGGTCGCCTTCCTTTAGGTTTTCAAGTTTCTTAAACACTGTGTCACGGTGACCGCTGAGAAGGACATTTCCGCCTTGTCCAGGCAGCAGACTTCCAGCATAATGGCCAATACCCATTTTCAATTCTTCATCATGTGTTCCCTGAACGACCGGATAGGCCAATTCCAATGAAGGAATCTTTAACTCACCGAGATTTTCACCTGGCACCGGTAAGGTTGGCCAAGTTTCATGTTCGAACTCTCTTGCTGTTGGATCAGGTTCATACGGAGCCACAACAGTTTTCGTCAACAATACTGTTTGCTTCGTTAAATCCCAATAAAATGTGACCATTACCAAAATCCCAACAACAATAAGTGAAACCGGGACTATAAGAACCAGCCATCTCTTCTTAAATCTTTTTCGCTTTTTTTTTCTCATGATGTCTGCCAAAATTAGTTCGCTTTTCTAGCAATCTTTAAAGCAGGCTTTAACGTTACTACACCCATTGCAATTAATAATCCACCTAACGCAATGTTTAACGGAAGGTCAGATGCAGTATTTGGTAATTCGCCTTCTGGAATTGGAGTGAATTTACCAGTCTTATCTAGTTCAACTTTAGCAGTAACAGCTGTTTTTAACGCAGCAACTTTGCTAGCGAGAATATCAGCGTTTAAATCGCTCTTATCCGGATCAATCGTTGCTAAAATCTTCCCGTTTAAATCCATAATTTGCAATTTAAGTCCTTTATCAAAGCTATAACTTGTTAAATCAATTGTTTTGCCGGTTTTATCAACAAACGCAATTTTAATATGAGCTTTCTGAGCACTATCTAGGAATAAACGGCCAATTTCTGCTCTGTTTGCATCCGTTAATGCAGTTGGGCTGCTAACACTCTTAAGGATTGCTGCAACTTTCTCTGCATTCGCAACAATACTATTATACTCGCCATCTGTTAATTTCACAGATTGCATGTAAGCATACAAATAATCTACTTGGTCAACTTCCAGTACTTTTAATGCCTCTACTAACTTTTTCGCATTTTCATCTGCTGGTGTCGCTGCATCAGCAAAAGTAGGTGAAAACGCAGTAATACCAACGCCACAAACTGTAATAATCGCCATTTTCTTGATCAGTTTATTTAGCTCCATGATTTCGCTCCTTATGAATAGTTTCTCTATCCTACAATAGCATTTTTCAAATATTTTATCAATATAACATAAGGAAATTATTTGTAATAAAATAATCAAAAAATCCTAATTTGCCTAGATTTTCCCCATATTAAGACTCAGTTAGCCATCATAATAATTAGTCCATACTACCTATACTAACGATACTTT
Organism: Bacillus marasmi; assembly: GCF_902168435.1. Taxonomy (GTDB): domain Bacteria; phylum Bacillota; class Bacilli; order Bacillales; family Cytobacillaceae; genus Bacillus_BU; species Bacillus_BU marasmi. The sequence continues at coordinate 6,859 of NZ_LR656182.1, read as the reverse complement.
CATCTAATCTATTTTATTGTATAAAATATCACAAAACGGAATAATTATTTATCAATATAACATCAACGCAACCATCCCTACAAAATTGCAAAAAAAAATAGGCAAATCATAAAGATTCACCTTTTTCATTCGACAAATTTCGGGTGGTGACAGGCACCTGGTCTAATCGCCATTTTATGTATTCTATTTCTATATGTAATTTTTCATACTGTTTTTCACTATGATACAAATTGGCACAATCTTTGAGGTTCTCAGCAAGATGACCTTCTATATAAAATAGAAATTTCCTTAATATCTTAGTTTCACAGTAAATCTTAGGGAGCATAGCATTTTCAAGAGACTCTTCTAAGTAAATTTTCGCTTTAGCTTTAAGATCTTCTGATTGTTTCTGAGATTCTCGTCTTTTCCATGAAGCCCAAACTCTATATAGACAATATAAAGGTAAACCAATAATCCCTGTTAAACAAAGACTTTGCAGAATTAAATCACCTGAAAATGAATGGTACTTGGTACCCCAGAGATAAACCAAAATAATAATAAATAGTAATGATCTTTTAACATATGTGTCACGATATCGATACCGGACATCCCTAGCCTTTTTCATCATCTCATCGTATTTCATAGTAATGTCTAATATTTCGTTTATTACATAGTGAAGCTCGTATTTAGTCATTTACATTCCCAATCCCCAATTTTTGTTGAAAATTCCAAATTTTATAATTTTTAAAACCCAAGGTATTATAGCATATAATCCCTAAAAATGCGCAAAATTATCGACAAATTTCGGGCGGTGACAGGCACCGCGTTTGGCATTTTAGATTCGGTTCCAGTACTCTGCACTTTCTATCATTGGTATACAATCTTTGTAGTCAGAGCACTTCAGGTCGATTTCAAAAATAAAATCAGTGTCGCCAACGTATGATTTCACCATTTCCCAATCAATCCTCCCTTGACCTAATGGGAGTCCGTCATGATTCTGTCCTTTAGAATCAACAATATGATAATAACGAGCATGCGGCGCAAATATATCCAAATGCCTTCTTAATCGCGCATTGCTCCCCCTTAAGGCAATAAATGAATGACTAATATCAATATTAAGAGACAAGTCTAATGGCCCAACAATCTCAGAAAATAAATACGGATTTTCCGCTGAAAATATCCCTCTAATTGTGTCTTCCCACAGAAATGACCTATCACAAATAGCGAGAATCCCTTCCACTCTTTTTCTCAAAGCAAGCCTTTCCGCACGACCACTATACAAGCTACTCTCCGATTGGGCATAGTGACAATGGATAATGCATTTTACTTGCTCCTGTTTACAAATGCTCGCGATTTCTTTACTTGACCAATCATAATAATCCCGCATTTCCCTGCTGGAACTAATGATGTCCATGTACCGCCCCCGGAATCGAGTCGGATGATGGAGATATACTTTGATCCCCCGCGACTTGAAATCCCTAATATAGTCAACAACTACCTGAGGGCAGTATAAATCCTCTTCATTAAGTTGGATTTCTAAAATTTCTGGTCTGTATTTTAGCCGATCAGCAATTTGGTCAGCCTGCAACGCTGATTTCAAGCGAATATTTTTCATTTAAGACGCCCCTCAAAGAAATTTATTATCTTTGATTCCTATACAAGTATCGTGATGAATATGCCGAAAAGATTATTCGAGGTGCGGAAGGAGCGTAGAGTTTTGCAGGTTTTACGGGTTTTACGGGTTTTACGGGTTTTACGGGTTTTACGGGTTGTCCTGAGTCTCCAGGCAAACCTGCTCAATATTCGACAAATTTCGGGTGGTGACAGGCACCTCCTCGAAATACTTCCATACTTTTTCTTCGATTGTACCTGTATAAAGGTTTAGTACCGCGTGAATGTTCAAGTAAGGAGGCTGGGGCAATTCAGGGTCCATATAGAAGTGATAGCTGCTGTAGGGATATAATTGCGGGTGACTTACGATATTTGCCTCAATCGGGTTCATATGAATATAGCGACTAACCTTTAACATCCCCTCTTCATCCCGAATGAGCCTACCACTATAACGCTTCTCATAAACATGACCGGTCAACTCATATTTATTATTAAAATAATTTGCGTACCTTTTATTAATATGGGACATTAGCTTAGAGATTGGAACCTCTGTGGAGCGCATTTGCATGTGGAAATGATTGGTCATTAAACAATACGCGGCAAGTTCAAACGGAGTTTTCTCATGGAGTTGGTCAAGAATATAGAAAAACGTCTCAAAATCAGAAGAACATCGAAATAGCGGCTCGCGACGATTACCGCGACTTGTAATATGAAAAAATCGATCAGGTTCCCAAATTACTTTCTTCCGTGGCATCTACCATCCCCTCCCCATTCTAAATTGAGCGCAAGAATCACATAATACATCGGCAAACATAAACATACCACCTATTCTTTCTTTTTTATATTATTTTGATTAGATAGCTAGCTAGAAAAATCAAGATTCAGAAGGTGTAAGACTCAAGGAAGTTTGTAAAATGCTTAGTTAAATGGAAAGCCAAAAGGGAGAATAGAAATAACAGGAGAAGAAAGAAGACTGCGGCATATGATACTTTGTGGCTATTATTATTTCTTAATAATAATATCTTTTCGATAAAAAAGTGGGAAAATCCTGCTTAAAACAAAAAAATGAGGGAGAAAACAGCCCCTCCCCCAAAAAATATTCGACAAAATTCGGGCGGTGACAGGCACCCTATTTAATCATTAGTCCGGCCATGGCTTTTTCTACGACACCGATGAGTTTTTCCATTTCGAGCATGGAGCTTGTTTGTTTTTCGATAATGTTACTATTTGCTTTAACTTGGTCCTGAATAGTTTGGAAAATATCTTGAATTTCTTTGAGAATTCCTGAAACGTGAACAATCGAAGTCTCGCTTTCCGTGGCAAGCTTGCCAATTTCCCTTGCTACAACCGCAAAGCCTTGTCCAGCCTGTCCTACCCTTACAGCCTCAATTCCAGCGTTCAAACCAAGGATTTTACTTTGCAAGCCAACTTGTTTTAGAATTTTGATGACTTCTTCCATGCTTTTTACCTTTTCAATAGAAGCTTCTGTAGTATTTTGCGTTACAACTGACAGCTTTTCAACCTCTTTAGCATCAATCATCACTTCTTCAGTTTTCGTTAACATTTCTTGTAAATTCCGGTTTATGCCCTCTATCGTTCCCGTCAGATGGTCAAGCATCTCTTTATTTTCGAGGTACAAAGAAATGGTTCTACGAGTTAAGCCTAAAATAGGACGAATAGCGTCTGGATCCCCGCCAACGCCTAAATTTGCTAAGCGTTTTCCGTTATAAACAACCGGCATGTTAATGCCTGCTCGAGGTGCTTTATCCCCCAACTTCTCTTTAAGCACGGCAGCTTCTTCGGTTGTTACAACGCCTTCATCAACAAGCCCGTCCATTACCTTTTTTCCAACTGAATGAAAATCACCGATTCGTTCTTGATCATATGCAGCAAAAATGGTGCCTTCTTTATCTACAAAAATCAAGCGGTATCCAGTTTCTTCACTAACAATTTGGCAAATATGTTGTGCAAACTCAGCTGTCAATAAACCTTCCATTTCTTAAATTCTCACCCCATAAAGAACATGTTTTGTGAAAAATAAAAACAGTTATACATTTCACCATTCTACTAAAGTTCTGTGTATTTGATTATGATGAAAATCACAATAAAATACCGAAAATTCGGGGCGTGACAGGCACTATAACAAATTCGACAAAATTCGGGGCGTGACAGGCACCTTAGTGGATATTTTGCTTTTTGAAGCTTCCGCCTCTTACTTCTGCTACGTCGTAGATTGTAATGAATGCATTGGGGTCAATTTCAGCGATGATTTCTTTCATTTTACTTTCTTCTAGACGGTTAATGACGCAACTGATTTCTCTAAATTTCTCGTTTGAATACCCGCCTAGAACCTCGTTGTATGTCGCGCCACGACCTAAACGTTCACGAATCACTTCAACCATTAATTCAGGTTCTTTAGTGATAATTTTAAATGTCTTAGAACCGCTTAAACCTTCCTCAACAATATGGATGACTTTTGATGCGATAAAGTAAGCCATTCCTGATAAAATAGCACCTTGAAGTCCAAATACAAACGATACAACTATAAACACAAACATGTTCAAAAATAAAATAAGATCACTTGTCCCAAAAGGTAATTTACGTGAAAGCAGAACTGCCAACATATCAATTCCATCTAACGCTCCGCCATTACGCAATGCCAAACCCATTCCAAAACCGATGATAATTCCGCCTACAACAGTGATTAATAAGGTATCTCCCTCAATAATAGTTGGTATATGGTGCATAAGCATCGTACCAACTGCTAGTGATATAATCCCGATCACTGAAAAAATAGCAAAAGACCTTCCTATTTGCTTATATCCTAAAAAGATGAAAGGTATATTCAAAACAGCGATAAGCGCTCCTAGTGGAAGGTCACTCAGTTGTGAACCTACGATACTTAGGCCAGTGACACCACCATCTGATACATTATTTGGGATTAATACCGCTTCTAGGCCATATGCTGTTATAAAGGCACCGATGATTACTAGTAATGCTTTAGAAGCAAATTTAATCTTACTAGTCTTTTGTTTTGCAATCGTACTCATAATAATCTCCTCATTTCAAACCAGTTTTCGTACGTTCATAACTTCTATCCCCAACAAACACATCTAATCTATTTTAACATTAATAAAAATGCACAAAATAAATTATAATAAAAATCTTACTTATTAGTAAAACAAACACAGTCCCTCAACCGCAACCCCAAAAACGAACATAAATCGACAAAATTCGGGTGGTGACAGGCACCGATGCAAAAAATTATTTTATTTGATGGCGCGTGTAATTTTTGCGACTCCATTGTTCGCTTCATTATTAATAGGGATCCAAAGGGCATCTTCGTATTTGCTTCGTTACAAAGTGATATCGGGAAAGAATTACTTAATGCGTATAAGTTGCCAAAAAACATAAATAGTTTTGTTCTTATTAAGGATAATCGTTGCTACATTAAATCAACAGCCGCCCTTTTAGTGTGCAAAAACCTAATAGGCGCATGGAAGATACTCTATATGCTCCTTATTGTCCCGAAGCCATTTAGAGACTATCTTTACACAATTATCGCGAATAACAGATATAAATGGTTTGGCAAAAAAGAAATTTGCGAGATACCTTCCCCAGAAATAAGAAAACGATTTTTGTAAAGTGAAGCTACCATCAATGGTAATGGAGGGCTTATTGCCCAATAGGTGAGATAAACAAAAAAAGAAGTTGACCATATGGCCAACTCAAGTAATAGAGAGGTTTTCAAAAAGGTGAATCAAAAAAACAAATAAAACAAGAAAATTGTAAAACACGAAATATGAAAATCGAAGTTCCCAAGATTATTCGATTTTCGGAAAAAGGGCTTTCCGGCCCTCTTATCAAACAAAGTTTAACAACGCCACTCATCTATACCAAACAACAAAATCAATATTTTAATTTGTCTTTTATGTGTAAAACAAGTGAACTTTTTGTTAACACAATATTATCACAATATTATATTTACTTCAAAGATAAAACTCCCAATTTAATAAAATGTGATTATTCGACATAATTCGATAAAATTCGGGTGGTGACAGGCACTTTTATGCTAAACTGTATAGTATATGGTCGCTTTTTTGCTATTTTTGTTTTTGTGAAATAGATTTATAGAGTGAGGATGGTTGGGTATGAATTTACATTTTTCGGCTGAAAGCCAAAAGGTATTTCGAATTCTATCTATAATTTTCTTTTTCGCTGTTCCCCTATTAACCTATTTTGAGACTGAATTTAATTCGCTCTTTATATTAACGGTGATATTCCTAGGTATTGGTTTCTCAGACAAACCAAAGTGGGTTTTGTTTCTTATTACTACGGTTGGAGTGTTCATTCGAATTATGCTTAGCGGTGAATATGATAATTTAAGCGCAATCGCTATACGATTGTTTGTTTACTTAGTTGTCACGTATATTTCGAGTGAAGTGGTGCGACAGCATTTAGCGCTGCAGCAACAAAAAAAGGAGTTTATCCTCTCCCTAGCAAAATCACTAGATTCTCGCGATCACTACACAGGAAACCACTCAGAAAATGTTGCGAATTATGCCCTCACAATCGCCAAAGAAATGAAGCTTTCCAAAAAACAATGCGATGACATATATTGTGGTGGATTACTACACGATATTGGGAAGATTGGCATCCCAGAATCTATATTAAACAAGCCCGGTAAATTAACAGATGAGGAATATGCTTATATCAAGTTACATACTAACATTGGCTATGAGACATTGAAATACATTACCTCCTTCAAAAACGACGGAATACTAGATATGGTCCAATCCCATCATGAACGGTATGATGGGAAAGGTTATCCAAATGGGCTAAAAGGAGAACAAATCCCCATTTCAGCAAGAATTATGGCCCTCGCAGATTCATTTGATGCAATGACCTCGACTCGCGTTTATAAAAAGCACAAGCTGTTTAATGAAGCCATTCTGGAAATTGAGAAAAATAAAGGAAAACAATTTGACCCCGACCTTGCTGACGTATTCCTGCGAGCACTAATTAAATGCAACAGCAACAGCAAAAACCAACCTTAAACGAAAAAAACTGTTAATCAAACGTTTGATTAACAGTTTTTTCGTGAAACATCATCATGAACCTGTGAAACAAGAAAATTCGGGTGGTGACAGCGTATAATGGTAAATAAGTCAACCACCCTTTTTCTTTAAAAAAGACCGATTTTAAGTAAAACCCCCATTTTCCATTTTTAGGAAGGTTCAACCATCACAGAAATTATTTTAGAGCTCCT
>NZ_LR656181.1 GCF_902168435.1 Bacillus marasmi | reverse complement strand
AATGTTGAATTGTTTTTTCAATAGTCCCAATCATTTTATCAAGCCGCCGCTTTTTTTCTAGAAGCATATTATGTTGCATAATCAGTGCTTCCTGCCGGTCAAATGACGGACTATCGATGATTTCTTTAATTTTTTTCAAAGGGAAGCCGAGTTCTTTAAAAAATAGGATTTGCTGCAAGGTTTCGAGATTCTCGTCAGAATATACTCGATAACCAGCTTCAGTGGTTTCCTCCGGGATTAATAATCCAATTTCATCGTAATGGTGTAGTGTGCGCACACTAATTCCCACTAAATCAGCAACTTCTTTCACTTTCATCGTTTTTCGCTCCCTTCACTAGTTACTATAAAGTATCCCGTAACGTGAGAGTCAATATGAATTCATTAATTTTTGTGGGGAATTTCGCGTGCACGGGATTTGGGTAAAATAGCCGGAGATTTTCCGGTTAAATTCAAAACATTGTTCGTTTCGGGTAAAATAAGCGGAGATTTTCCGGTTAATTAAAGAAAAATCATCCATTTTCATAATTTTCGGATCAATAGGCGGAAAATCTCCTGTTATTTTGGCTATTTTATAAGATTTTCAAAAAATAAGCGGAATTCCTCCGCTTATTTTTTTCTAATTGATTCGATCGAGCATATCAATTTCATTTTGAAGGATTGTTACGATTTTCTGAACAAAAAGGAAATGTCGTAATGAATAGCGAAATATGCGATAAGGGAGAAAATACAATCATCCGAATTTTTATCCCCATGTTCTCTCTCCATAATCCCCGAAAGGAAGATCCTCTCATGACAAAAGAATACCTTGATTTGAAAATGGATTTCATGTTTAAACAGCTTTTGGACAACCAAGCCGAAAACACATTACTATCGCTTTTCTCAATGACATCTTGGGCAGAAAAGGACAAGAGCGAATAACTGATTTGACTTTTGAAAATACGGAGAATGTAAAGGATCGCACTGACGGTAAAACAGTCCGCTTTGATGTTACCGTGTTTACGGCTTTAGGAGAACGAGTCAATGTCGAAATTCAAATTAGAGACCAGCAGGATATGCCGGAACGAACGCTGTATTATTGGTCGCGAATGTTTTCCTCTTCGTTAAGCTCAGGTGAGGCATATAAACTTCTTCCTCCCACCATTTTCATCACCATCGTCAACTATCCACTTTTTCCATCAGAAACCGATCGCTTTCACACAAAATTCCATATTAGAGAAGATGAAGAAGGATTTCTTTGGTCTGACAAACTCGAATTCCATTTGATTGACTTGAGCAGTTTCATGGTACAATGGAAAAAATACCGCCGGAAATTGAAAGAACAAAACGAAAACGAATTGCCGTGGCTGATGATGCTATCAGCTGCAGATGCCAAACGGAAAATGCTTGATGATGAAATATTGGCAGAACTGGAGGAATGGGCGTTGAATATTGAGGAAGTTCGTGAAGCGTTGATAGAATGGGAAAACTTAAGTGCGGACAAGAAAAACCGTGTCGAATACGAAGCAAGGTTGAAAGAACTTCGTGACCAATTAAGCAATCTCCAGGGCTATCATCGAAAGGGGAAGGAAGAGGGAATTCAAGAAGGAAAACTGAAAGAAAAAAAACTAATTACTCTCGAGTTGCTAAAAGAGGGATTATCGGATGAGGTTATTGCTAAAGTTACTAAACTGAACATTAATGAAATTGAGGAATTAAAGAAATCACTTTAATAGACTTGAAAAATAAGCGGAGTTTTTCCGGTTAAATTTAAAATATTGTTCGTTTCGGGTAAAATAAGCGGAAATTTTCCGGTTAATTTAAGAAAATTCATCTAATTTCACGATTTTCGGATCAATAAGCGGAATTTCTCCTGTTATTTTGGCTGTTTTTTAAGATTTTCAAAAAATAAGCGGAATTCCTCCGCTTATTTTTTTCGAAGGTCTTCGAGATGTCATAAACCAGAGTACTTATCTGGTCTTCTACAAACTCTATCAAACAGAAAGCAAGCATCAACAATCCGTATCCTCGCCTCGACGCCACATATCCACGGTTGTATAGATAAATTGCTCCAATCCCGTCTCTTCAATTTTTATTGATTTTTTGACACGAATGCAGCCTTTTCCGTAATTATAGCCAGTTAGTAGGGTTTCAGCATTTTCAATTTTATCAATTGTACCTACATAGAGGCTGACATAGTGTTTTTGTGCGTTTAACGCGAAGACATAATGATCATCTTTACCGTAATTCAACATCTTATAGCGAATCACTTCATCAAACTCGGGTGCATATGCAAATATCATTTGACGAATCGCTAGCAGTTTTTCTTTTCTCCAATCATCTTCAAGCAATTCTAAATATTCCTCAGCGTTTTTAGCATCATATTGCATACGGTAGTCTCACCCCTACATTTCCTAATTTTACTAATATTTTACTGAAAATCTGTGTTCTATGCATCTTAAAGGTTTCGGGACTATCTTTAACACTCTAAAACATATGTAAGCAGCTATAAATAGAAATGGAATCCTCGAGATAGGGTTCTTTTTTTCTCTATTCACAAATATGCCATAAAAGATCTAAAATGCACTGTCCTTTTACTATCCTCGTTTCTATATAAGGGGTGAAAGGGGGGTGCATTTTTATGAATATTAAAATGGTCAATATTGAAGACTTTGCACAGTATTCACAATTTGAGAGTTTGGCGGAGTTTAACAAGCACATCGAAATGTGGATGATGGAAGTGAAGAAGTGCTGTTCAAAATCGGAATATGTAGGGTTAAAGTGTTTGGTTCGATTTTCGGCAAAGGTACCTGGAGTGTGTAATGCAAAAATAGGAACTATGGTAAAAACGATTCATGATGACGCAAATGGACATGGCATTTCGCGTTCAACTTTTAAGCGGATGATAAAAAAGGCAATCGAACTTGGTCTATTAACTGTTCACGAAACAACCAGAAAGAATGGCTCTCAAACCAGCAATCTATACATCTTTAATCGTTGTCCTCATGCTGAACCACCCAAACAGGAATATTGAACCACCCTAAAGAAACTAATAATCTTTTAGAAACAAAAAATTAAGAGATAAAAAAACGTAAAGAAGAACATGTTGAATTAGAATCTACCTTTGTAAGTAATCGGGTTCCAAAGCCATTTGTATACCTTGTGAAGTGCTTTTTTGATCAAGCGAAATTGATTGAAGAATATTGGCATATGACGCAAATTGCTGCTTACCGTGGAAATCGTGAGAATGAGACTGAGCAGGTATTATATTCAGCCATCGATGCCTTTAAACAACTGATTCGCACGATGAAATTATCTAGGAAAATAAAGAACCCAATTGCGTATTACTACGGAATTCTTACTGAGAAATTCGAAGAGCTATATTTTAGTGAAATTTACGAACTTAAAAGAGATCTATAGGATGGGCAATTTTGTTTATGTTAATGGAGGGCCTATGGGCCAGAACTTGAGGAACTTGCTGAAGAAAATAAGCGGAGATTTTCCGTTTAAATTCAAAAAATGGTTAGACTCATTGAAAATAAGCGGAAGTTTTCCGTTTAATGAAAGAAAAACCCTATATTTTTACGATTTTTGATCTAATAAGCGGAATTTCTCCTGTTATTTTTGCCATTTTTGAAGATTTTCAACAAATAAGCGGAATTTCTCCAGCTATTTTTTTAGACCACAGGATGTTGAACCTAATCCCCCACAAATATGAACCGATAAGCTTGATTCTAGATAACATCTTTATTTTCTAATCATAAAAAGTGTAACCCTTTTAATATATGGACATGCATCATATTGACCATTGTGGTCATAAATGCTAAAATAAAAAATGACCAATGTGGTCATTTATCAAAAAGGAGGTTACGACCATTTATACAGCTTTTTACAAATTAAAAGAAGTAAAGCAAGAGCTCATTATTAATTCTGCAATAAAGGAATTTGTTAAAAGCGGATTCGATAAAGCATCCACAAACGAAATTGTAAAGGAGGCTAATATTTCTAAAGGTTCGTTATTTGCTTATTTTCAAAGCAAGAAAGGTCTTTATATTTTTTTAATCGAATACGGTAGTCAAATTATCGGGAGTCTTTATGAACACATTGATCTAAATGAAACGGATCTATTCAAAAGACTTGAGAATATAGGAATACAAAAACTCCATATTCATAAAAGATACCCTCTCGTATTTGATTTCCTGGCTTCTACCGTCCAAGAGGAATCGATTGAAGTAAAAGATATTATTAAAGACAAGGTTGATTCAATCTATGCTGGGGGCAAAGACATCATATATAAAAATATAGATTACACCAAGTTTCGTGAAGGAATCGATATTGAAAAGGCTATTGAAATCCTCAATTGGACAATGTTTGGATTTGGGGAGAAAGCCATCCATCAAATAAACTCCTTTGAAAATATTGGTGAGTTTGGAGATCAGTATCTCAAAGAATGGGAGAGATATTCTGAAATACTAAAATATAGCTTTTACAAATGAAGAAATAATATGAGTTTCCTGGCAGTTAATCCTTATCGAAAGAGTCGAATTATTTGCATAAATAACCAAAGTTAACAATCAATAAAATTTAATTATTTGGAAAATCACGTAAATAAAGATATTAAAAATCAAAAAGAGGAGCGTCTGTGCTATGACAGAAATTGTGAATATCCAAGGTTTACAAAAGAAATTTGGTAAGTTACAGGCTTTACGTAATGTTAACTTCACAGTAAATGCTGGAGAAGTTGTTGGTTTTATTGGCCCAAACGGAGCTGGTAAATCTACAACAATCCGTGTTTTGCTGGGAATTATACAGCGGGATGCCGGTAGTGCGAAAATATTCGGTAAGGACGTTTGGAAAGACAGCCTTGAAATTCATAAACGAATTTCATATGTTCCAGGAGATGTAACTCTTTGGGGGTCATTGACTGGTGGTGAAATCATTGATCTGTTCCTCAAATTGCATGGGGGAGGAGATAAGCAAAAACGAGATTATTTAATTAAACGTTTTGAATTGGATCCTAAGAAGAAAGCTAAAGGGTATTCGAAAGGAAATCGCCAAAAGGTCGGTTTGATCGCAGCATTATCTGTTGATTCGGATTTATATATTTTTGATGAACCTACCTCTGGTCTTGATCCGTTGATGGAAGCAATATTTCAAGAAGAAGTAGAAAAAATCAAAAAAGCAGGTAAATCGATTTTACTGTCTTCTCACATTTTAAGTGAAGTGGAACGGTTAGCAGACAAGGTCGTTATAATTCGCCAAGGTGAGATTGTCGAAACTGGTACACTTGATGAATTACGACACTTAACTCGATCAACAGTAACTATAGCAACTGAAGGCAATGTGGCGGAAATGGCTAATATCAATGGAGTATTTGATTTCAAACAAAAAGATAATCAAGCAACATTCTCCGTTGATAATCAATACTTAAATGATATTTTAGTAAAAGCAAGTAAATTAGGGGTCAAGAAATTCGAATCCGTGCCTCCGACTCTTGAAGATTTATTCATGCGTCATTATGAAGGCTAGCTCAGAAAGGAGGATGAGATACGATGAAGGAAAAATTTGCACGTTGGAATATTCTGTTTCTGCTTTATTTTAGAAGAGATTGGAAGAAAATAATTTTTTGGGTATTAGGGCTTGGATTGTTTTCGGCTGCATATGTTCCAGCTTTTGAAGAAATAGCAAAAGGACAGGGACTATTGGGGATGTTCGAAACCTTGAAAAATCCTGCTATGATCGCTATGGTAGGTCCCACACCAATTGATAATGCTAACGAGTATACATTAGGGGCGATGTATGCTCACGAAATGCTACTTTTCTGTGGTGTGTTTGCGATGGTCGTCACTGCTTTACACGTGGTTAGTCATACTCGTAAAGAAGAGGATCTTGGATTGACTGAACTTGTGCGTTCCTTTCAAATTGGCCGCCAAGCAAATTCACTTGCTGTCATGTTGGAAAGTATTTTCATCAACATCATCTTAGCTCTTTTTATTAGTGGAGTCATGATAAGCTTTGGTGCAGATACGATTTCGGTTGAAGGTTCTATTTTATTCGGGGCAACAATTGGAATGGCTGGTATTCTCGGTGCCGCAATTGCTCTGGTTATGGCGCAAATTATGCCTGTTTCTTCTGGGGCAACAGGGTCTTCTCTTGGAATAATTGGGCTGCTTTATATTATTCGTGCGGGGACAGACGTTTCCAATGTTGATCTATCCATGATGAATCCTTTAGGGTGGACCTATTTAACAAATCCTTTTACAGAAAATAATTGGCTCCCACTTCTGTTCGCCTTGATTTTTAGTGCTGCTATGACACTTATTTCTTTTAAACTTGAAGGGTCTCGGGATATGGGGGCAGGTTATCTTCCTGAAAAAGAAGGTCGAGAAAGTGCAAAGAAATCATTGTTATCTGTCCATGGATTATTTTTCAAAATAAACAAAGGTGTGATGATTAGTTGGTTGATTACCTTTGTGATTATGGGGGCGGCTTATGGATCAATTTATGGAGACATGAAGACGTTCCTTGGCAGTAATGAGATGATGAAGCAAATGTTTTCTCATTCAGGTGTGACTATTGAAGAATCATTCACAGGGACAATCATGATGGTCATGGTCGGTTTGGTTTCGATTTTACCAATTGCAATTGTAAATAGACTGTATGCTGAAGAAAGTCGTTTACACTTAAGTCAGCTTTACGCTACAAAAGTATCCCGTAAACAGTTATATTGGACCAGTATTGGTTTAGCGATTATGTTGGGGCTAGTGGGCATTGTATTAGCCGCCGGAGGTCTGGGTGGAACCGCCATTTCAGCCATGGGTGACCAAACAACTATGGAGATGATGGATTTTCTTGCAGCTGGTTTCAACTTCTTACCATCTGTATTGTTCTTTGTTAGTCTTGCAGCATTAGCCCTCGGCTGGGCACCGAAGCTCGGGAAAGTAGTGTATGTGTATCTTGCGTACTCGTTTCTTCTTAACTACTTTGGCGGCATAGTAGATTTTTCAGAATGGTTTTCGAATACAGCCATTTTAAGCTGGATTCCTCGAATGCCATTGGAAGATTTTGATGCACCAATCTTTATCACAATAACAGTCATTAGCATCGCAATGATGGTAATTGGTTATATCGGTTATCACAGACGAGATATGGTTGAAGGAGCATAGTATCTTGCTTTTCACCTTTCTTTAGTGATCTAAATTATTTAGAATACTAGATACTGTTTTCGAGGTTATTAATTCACTTAAGAAATTCGTAAATCAATTTGTGATTTTATATATTCATCAAAGCGTAACAATATCAAATAATGCACTGTCCTTTACTAATCTCCTTTCTATATAAGGGGTGAAAGGGTGGTGTATTTTTTTTTAGGAAATTAAAAAGGGGAGGATTTGCATAGTATTTACTATTTGAGATTTTGGTGAAGATGGAGGAATTTTATGTAATTCATTATCAGTGAGAATAAGCGGAAATATTCCTGTTATTTTTATAAATTGCTCGATAGCGGGAAAATAAGCGGAAGTTTTCCGGTTATTTAAAGAAAAATCCTTCATTTTCATATTTTTTTGTCCAATAAGCGGATTTTTTCCTGTTATTTTGCTATTTTTGAAGATTTTTAAGAAATAAGCGGAATTTCTCCGGCTATTTTTGCACCGCCAAATGCTGAACTTGTTACCTGTTGTAAACTATCAAAGCCTAGTGTGCCACGTCTGTAACTCTTTTGCAAAAAGAATGGTGTAACATAGGATAATTGTAGGTAGTAAAGTGACTGGTATTACTTCAATGAATCAAACAAACATACAGGAGAATGACATTGGTTAAACATAATAATCGGTATAGATGGATTGTCTTTATTTCTGTGTTGTTTACCTATGTAGTGATGTCTAGTCAAAGGACAGCACCGGGATTGATTACAGAACAAATCATGAAAGACTTCAATGTTACTGCATCTACAATTGGGTTATTGGCTAGCGTCCAATTTTTTGTCTATACGAGTTTGCAAATTCCAATGGGGATTTTAGCAGACCGGTTTGGTCCGAATTTTTTCCTCATTTTCGGGTCAATCCTTACAGGAATAGGCACCATCATTTATAGTTTTGGGGAGCATAGCTTGATATTGTTTTTTGCGAGAATCTTAACGGGTATAGGCGATGCAACAATTTGGGTGAACATGGTGTTGATTTTGAGCCAGTGGTTTACGAAGGAGGAGTTTACAAGGTTAATAGGCGTTACCGCGATGACTGGAAGTGTTGGTTTCCTCGTGGCAACCGTTCCATTTTCTTTGTTGATTGATTTACTTGGTTGGAGGACAGCATTTTTTTCAACTGGTTTGGCGCTGTGTTTATGTGGAGTTTTACTTTATGTTGTCCTGATAATAAAGCCTAAACAATCTTTATTTTTAATAAAAGAAACAAAGAGTGACAGTACATGGAGTTTATTACGGAGAATATTCTCGAGTCGTCAGGCGTGGGCCTTGTTCCTGTGTCACTTTGGGATTGTCGGAACTTATATAGGATTTATCGGATCGTGGGCGGTGCCGTTTGGGATGAATTTGTATGGAATGACTCGCTCTGGGGCTAGTCAGCTTATTTTGATTGGTCTTGTTGGGGCGCTTATTGGCGCACCATTATCTGGGGTGATTTCTAGTCGATTAAAAATGATAAAGCTGCCGTATATTATTGTTCATCTCATTCTAATCTTGTGTTGGGTCACATTTTTAATGTTTAAGGCGAAACCGCCGTTTTTTCTGTTGATTATACTGTTCTTGGTGATTGGCCTCGCCTATGGGGCTAATGCCTTGACCTTTGCTGCAGTTAGGCATTCGTTTCCGGTAAATGAAGCAGGAATTGCCTCGGGATTTGCCAATACAGGTGGATTTTTAAGTGCAGTATTACTTCCAAGTATTTTTGGAGTTGTGTTGGATCAAACTCACGCAAGTTCTATTGGTCCAGAGACTGGATATTTCTATAGTTTTATGATTCCAGTCATTTTTTCATTGGTAGGCCTTATTGGTGTCATGTTGATTCAAGAAAAGAACGAAGGCACGAAACGTTTTGTCAACCGTGGAAAATAGATAGTGGAGGCTGAATACTGCTAACTTGGTGCCTGTCACCGCTCGAATTTTCGACAAAATTCGGGCGGTGACAGGCACCTCGTTATACTGATATAATAGTAGGGTGAAAGGAAGGGGATAATGTGAAGCTAAAACTATTTACTACTACTTTGTTGGTTGCTGTTGCATTAGTTGGCTGCAGCGGTACTAGCAAAGAGGATAATACAGAGATCAGCTCTAGCAGTGAAACTTCCTCTGTGGAAAAGGAAACAATAAACATCAAGGAATTAGTTTATGATTTCAGCATGCGCAACATTACAGACCAGTCTGCAGTTATATTCCCCAATCAACTAATTGTTGAAGCGGACGGAAAAGATGTCGTCTATGACTTGTCTAGAGAGGACTTTTTTGTCTCTTTTGCACCTTATATCAATCAAACTCACCCCTGAACAAACCATAGCTTGACAGGTTGTCAAGGTGAGATGGTGGAAGAAGAGTTTAAGATTGTTATTGAAGACACTGATGGTAATGTGTTGGTAGACGAGACGCGTAAATCCCAACCAAATGGATTTATCGATTATTGGCTGCCTCGAAACAAAACATATCAAGTAAAGATAGAACATGACGGAAAAAAGGTAGACTCACAGATTTCTACTTTTGAGGATGATGGCACCTGCATTACCAACTTGCAATTGATGTAGCAAATTCAAGCAAGTTAAAAATCCGTATATAGCAAAGAACCCCAGTTTATCGCAAACTGGGGTTCTTTGCATGTGTATGAGGATAAATACAGGGACACACATGTTATAAATTAACCACCAAAAAATAGGTCAAGCAGGTTTGAAGCTTTACTTGTTTTCTTGTGGTAAAACTCAGAATATCCACAGTTTTTGCAATACACGACCGTGAAGGTGTTATTCTGGAGATCCAATATTTTCGATAAACCCGTACCTGTCATGGCAACATCTTTTGTATCTGCACTTTTACTTCCACATTTCACACAACCTGATCGACTCATCCTTCATTTCCTCCTTAAAAGGTATTTTCTTTTATGTAATACGGATTACCAAGAAAAATGTTTCTTTTTTTCATAAAATAATACCCTTACTCTTGTAAAATTAGTATATACAAAGAGAACATTAAATCAACTCATAACATGTTTAATGGAGGCGGATGTTTGATGCGACTTAAAATAATAGGAATGATAATCGGTGCGGTTGCTGGTAGTGTTGTTGGTTTGTTATTTGGAATGAATTTGGGTGGTAATTATTTTGAGGACTTTGTATTCAATGGATTACGTGGATACGAGGCGGTTGGACAAATTGGTGCAATTGTGGGTGGACTATTTGGGGGGATGTGTGGATTAGTATTAACGTTAATTATTAATGCGTTTAAGAAACGGTGAATCAATTTGAATTATTAATCGTTTCGACATCAAAGGTTTGATTTTAATTGATTGTTGAAATCTGATAATTTATCTAAAAAACCACGGAAAAGTACTTTCAAAATTCAATGATAAAGGAGATAAATACATATGTTATTGCACGTAATCCGTCTAGCTGTATTTTTTGTTGTATTGGAAAGACAGGTAACTTATTTTTTTAAAAATAACTAAAAAAATTGGATTTTGAACCAGTTTGGAAGCAATTTGATGAAATACCTAAAGGAATTTGATAGATTTATTGAATTTGGAGCTATTTTTGTGTGTATTATTAAAAATAGGTATTTTTAAATTGAAATATTTGCACAGAAAAATGGTGATATGCACGCAAAATTGCGAATATGATACAATTCAAAAATTATATGCACGACTTTTGAGATATATGATACAACTTTTCAAATATATGCACAACTTTCGAACACTTCAAAATTTATATGCTCACAAAATCGCAGATATGAACGTTTAAATGTGAATATGCACGAAAAAATCGATATATACACACATGTTTTCAAACTCATTGCGTAAAAAATAATGATGAAAATAATATATTCAATCAAGGTGTATACTCTTTAAAGTCATTTGAAAAAAATCTTCATATTTGTTTGAAACATGAAGGATTTCAAACGAAAGGGTGAGCGGGACATATCACTCTTTTAGAAAAATCAATTGGGAGTTCCCCGCTCTCCGCTAAAATTAGTCACAGGCAAATCCACAAGAGCAGCGATTTGCTCCAAATAACAGATGGTAAGAGGCAGGAAATTCCTGATTTACACGTTGAACCTCTTTGGCAAATTCTTTACTGTCATTTGGTACTTTTGAAAGGGCATCAGCTTTTTCCTGTGAATCTATATGTGCTCCAGGTGGAACGAATCGATTCGAGGCAATCTTTACCCCGTTTGTTACTACAGCATTATTGGATATAAACCCACCATCTGCAACAATTGCGTTATAAACAATCGCCTTAAATCCTACAAACACTTTATTTCCGAGATAACTTGGACCATGTACAAGTGCCCCATGAGCAAGGGTTACTTCATTCCCTATAAATATTGAATATGTTTTCGTTCCAACTGAAATTCTTTTATTTAATAATCCGTGAAAAATTACTCCATCTTGGATATTTGCATTAGTTCCAATATAAAAAGGAGTACCTTCATCAGCACGGATGCTTACATTTGGCGCGACATAAACATTGTTTCTAATCGTAACATCACCGATGACACTGGAAAACTGGCTGATAAATGCTGTTGAATCTATTTTTGGAAAGCGTTGAATCGGATTAAATGAAGTAATCGGATTTGGACCAATAAATGGTTGGAAACATTTAGGAAGATAAGTCTGAGAGGGAGTTGATATTTTTTTCTCCTCCAACTTAACACCTCCTTCATATATCATTTTTTTCAATATATTATGCTTTTACCTTGCAGGAGGCGTGGATTTGATTTGCCTGAAGACAGTGTTTATTTTATATTGATAATTTTATTGGAATTTGAAAAAAATAGGGTGGAGGAAGGAGGGATTGTAAATGTCAGTGAAAAAGTGGGCATCAGTTGTTTTGCTTGCAATGATTGTGGCTGTAACGACGCTAGGCTCATTCAGCGTATTTGCTGAATCTACGGTTGCAAATAAGCCTTCGGAGACAGTGAAAGCGATTGAAGTCGAATTAAATGATGATTACTTTAGTCCGAAGGTCATCACAATTCCGATGGGGAAAACCACAACATTGTTATTGAAAAATAAAGGAAAGAAGGAGCACACCTTTACCGTGGAAAAGCTCGGAATTGACGCTGAGGTTCAGGCAGGTAAAGAAAAAACGATCACGATTACACCAAACCAGACCGGTACATATGAATTGATATGTCGGTACCATTTCCAAGCAGGAATGGTTGGTAAAGTCATAGTCAAATAACAAGCAGGGCCGATAAGGCCTTGCTTGTTTCATTTTTGAATAATTCACTTTTTCCACTTCTAATTATTGGGAATGTAATGGATTGGAACGTAGTACATTACATTAATAGGGAGGTGGTTAGGTGTATTTTTTAAAACCAATTTCTGATGAAATTCATTCAACCCGAATGATCTTTAATAAACATAAAAGAACGATGAAGCTTATGCTGGTATCTATATTTGCCTGTATAGCTGCAATTTTACAGGCAGCTGGCGGATTTTTACCAGGAATAGGATATTTTATCAGTCCGCTTGCTACTGCACCTATTCTATTGTGTACTATGTTATCTATACCATTTGGACTAATGTCCTATTTTCTAACCATTATGGTGTTATTCATCCTACAGCCAACTGAATTATTTGTGTTTCCTTTTACGACTGGACTGTTAGGACTTGGTATAGGGTTAGCTTTTTCGTTTTTTAGAAAAAGAATAAGCATAATTACTACTGGCACAATTCTATTGTTGTTAGGGATTGTGAGTCTTCTATATATTTTTCAATTTCCCATTTTAGGTCCAGTCGTCAATGATTCTTTTTCATTGCTAACCATAGGAGGCATCCTATTATTTGCATTCCTATATAGCTGGTTATGGGTGGAACTTGCGATCATTATTTTTAAAAAGTTAAAGATGATCTTGGTTTAATGATTTTCAAAATTACTGATTTTGGAAGATGACCTCGATTAAGACGATTTTATCTTGGGTTTGTAAGGAATCCTGTAGAGCTGTCTGGAATTCTGCAAAGCTCTTTGCCTGCATTCCCTTAATTCCGAATCCTTGGGCTAATTTTAGAAAATTGGGGTTATCAAAAGTTACACCGTAGCTTTCTCCAAATAGCCTATCCATTTGCTGCACTTCCAGCTTTAACATTGAATCATTTATTAGAATGATGATGAACGTGAGGCCTAACCTGTTAGCGGTCTCTATTTCAGAAAAATTCATTAATGCTCCACCATCACCAGTAATACATATGACAGGGTCATCTGGACAAGCTAGTTTGGCACCGATAGAACCAGGAATCGCTATCCCCATAGAAGCCAAGCCGTTCGAAATAATTAATCGATTTGGCATTTTTGGTTGATATGTACGGGCGATGGAAACCTTATGTGCGCCTACATCTGAAATGATGATGCTATTTTCTGGTGTGTCGTTTTCGATCATGTGAAGCAAATTTTCAATGGTAAAGGGTTGGTCAGTCGGTGTTGGTTGGTTCCGATTTATGTGATAAGCAGAAAATATCTTTTCTTTCATATTTCCGAAGGGTTCCCAGGATTTGCTTGGTAATTTGGACTCGTTAAGCAATCGAAGTGTAGTCTTTATGTTCCCAATCAGTTCTAGCTCAACGGGATAAAACTCATTTGTTTCAGCTGGTAATGCGTCTATATGCAAAACGGGGATTTTCTTTTTATTCCAATCGCTCGGCAGTTTTTCAACAAGGTCAAAACCTATAGAAATTAATAGATCAGCCTGGTCAATTCCGGCTAAAACTTCATCATTTTCATTAAAGCCAAATGTAAAATAATTATTAGGATGTTCTTTATCTACTACACCTTTAGCCATAAAGCTGTGGGTGACAGGGGCTTGAAGGGTATTAATAAAGGACTGAAGCTCTGCGATGGCGTTTTGTCTAACGGCTCCATTTCCTACTAGGATAAATGGTTTTGTACAGTTATGAATTAGGGTTGTTGCAGCAATTATTGCCTCCATAACAGGAACACTTTCTGGTATAGACAGAACTTTCAATGGCTTATTAGAAATCATTTGTGATAAAAAATTCTCGGGTAATGAAATGGCTACTGCTCCTGGTTTTTCCATCATGGCCAATCTGAACCCGTTTCGAATCACGGCAGGTACAGTCTGTGAATCTTTTATCTGTGTACACCATTTGGTAACAGGGTCAAATAATTTAACAATGTCGATATATTGGTGAGATTCTGGATGATTTCGCGCCACATCTGCTTGTCCAATAAGTGCCACGACAGGTGAATGATCAAGTTGGGCACTGGCAATTCCCGTTAGGAGGTTTGTAGCCCCAGGTCCTAAGGTGGATAAACAGACAGCCACTTTCTTTGACAGCCTTCCATATACATCAGCCATAAAGGCTGCACCTTGTTCATGCCTTACATTGATAAAGGCAATTTTGGGGGATTTTGATAAGGAATCAGCGAGGTCTAGAGTCTCTGTGCCAACGATTCCAAATACGTATTCTACACCTTCATTTTCCAAGCAATTTACTATAACGTCCGATACCTTCATAATGTGCCTCCTTATGAGACTTATTTTAATAACATCATGACTGAATATTGCAGGGAGCAGCAGTTTTATCATGATTAGTTTGAGTGAATAGTTGGTAAATATTCTATGGGCAAAAATAAAAACCAAGGTGGCGGCAAATTGAATGCACCCTTGGTTTATCATTTTTGATTCAAATAAATCACTGTCTCAACTTGGAACGATTTCAAAAACTGCACCTTGGTTAAAATCGGTCACTTTCATCGAGCCGTAAACACCTAAGTATAACCTTGTTTGATCTAAATTTGTCCCCAAACTAACATAATAAGCAGATTGTGTCCCAAAAGGATTATCAGTTTCAATCACGCTAAAATCATTTTGTCTACCGTCTGATCTCAGCCTAGTATAAGCTAACACTCCTTTTTTGGATCCGTTTCTTCGGGCAAAATCGGTAAAGACAACGCTTCCGGTTAAAGCAGGGATTCCACTACCCAAATAGGCTTGAACTCCAGTAATGGCAGTTCCTTCAAACTTATCAGGGCGGGGGTCTTGGTGAAAATAACTAGTTAATGGCTGAAGGCGACTACTTGAAAGGATGACTGCCTCATTGTAATAAGCCATGGTTTTCTGATTTGAGGTCGAATTTTCAGTGCAACTCCTAATAATTGTAGTAGGAAGATCACCTTCCCATCCTCGCCAGCCAAAATTTATCAATCCTTCTTGAATTGGTTTGGCGTTATTAGAAGAAGCTTGAACAAGCTGTGTGACTGGTACTGGTTTATAATGTACGAATGAAAATATCGACTCAACTAAATCCTGTCCGACATTTCCTACATATTTGATATATTGATTATTAAACTTTTGGTATGTGATGCCAGGTATGTTGCGAACGCCTTTGGCCATTATCGTAAGCATTTCCTGAATAGGTTCGGGAAGTTCATTAAATCGGGTGACGATGGGGGGAGTATTGATAGATGTATTTTTACGTACATCGATTTCGATGATTTTTCCAGCAAATTCAAGATTGTCCTGACTTAAGTTAAATGGATCATAGCCAGAACCCCCATCACCAGTTGTTAAAATCAGTTTGCCTGTTTCAGGTGAAAAGTTTAAGCTATTGACACCATTATGATTCATAAAAGGTCTTCTTAAGTTAAGCAATGTCCGTCGTTTTTGAGGACTGAGGTTTGATGGTAGTATCCATTCTTCAACTGTATCAATGTGATCATATTGTGTTTCTCGATTTCTCCACTTAAGATTAAGGGTCTTGGGGTTACATGGATCAGGATTAAAGCCATTAGGAAGAGCTCCAGGACCCTGTGTTCCAGCTACTGAGTAATGAAGATAAAACAAGCCGTTATAATAAAATTCGGGATGAAACGCCAGCCCTAACAATCCACGCTCATCATACCCGCCACCAGAACTACCTAATTTTATGATTTGTGGGCGAATATCTAAAAACGTCCTTATGCTCGAGTTTCGTATGTAAAAGATTTCTCCTACCTGTGTTGCAATAAATAAGCTTTCACTGGAATCACCCGGAAGGAATGTCGTTTTTATAACAGTCGGTAAATTCACTTTGATTACAATAGGCCGTAAATGTACCTTTACTTTTTTCACCCGATTTAGCACTCCTTTATATTGTTTTTAATAAAATATGATTTGATTTGTCTGTTAGACCAATAAGGCAGGTTTTGACGTAAAGGTGGTATGATATTAAAAATTGTGTATTTTCATAATTGTAAAAATGGTGTAAAATTAAACTATATAGCTGTAAACCTTTTTTGTGAGTACTATTGAAGAGGAGCATTTAAGGATGTAATTATATGTAATAAAATGTGGGAGTGAGCATGATGAAATTGAAAAAATTAATAGTACTCATCTTGACAATCCTAATCTTGGCTGTAGTAGTATTTTTTCTCAATACGTTCTTTGGAAACCCAATAAGTAAAGCAAAAGCGAAAAAAGAAGTATTGGCTTTTTATGAGGAAAAGTATAACAAGGAATTCGAAGTTTACTCAGCACGATATAATTTCTTAATTCCGGATTACAATATCACGATGGGGCCAATTGATGATAAAAATGCAGTTTTTGAGACCTCTAGATACGAATTGACGATGTATGATTCTTATGGTGCGTATTTGGCTACGGACGAATTACAAACAAGGATAAGTAAGGTACTAGAGAAGCAATATCCAAATTTGAAGTTTAAGTTGTTGGTACAAGAAGAGCATCATATAGAAGTAGCTGGTATTGAATTTGACTTTTTTTCTAAGAATAAAGAGACTAGATTGGAAACAAATTATTTCTTAGTGGAGTTAACTTTGGACGACGCAGGGCTGAGCGATGAAGAACCGATTAAGGTCATGGATGAAATGGCTAAATTAATTAATACCGAACTAAACGGGACACCAAAACAGCTCTCGCTTGATATATATGTGGGAGATAATAAAGATGATGTGAATAGTATTCATAGGTCTTATATCAATGGGAGAGCATTGGTGAAATACTGATTATGGATGTTTTCCTTTTTATAAAGCAGTATAGGTGTACTTTCACTACCCGAATCTTATCCAAACTCTTTCGACAAAATTCGGGTGGTGACAGGCACTTTTTTGTTTTAGGTTAATAGTTTAAAGCAGAAACTATTATAAGAATCAAACACATTACCGCTATGTATTTTAGTGATCGAAAAAAAGCTTCAATATAACCTAATTTTTCAACTATGATGTAAAATGCTCCATTCCCCGAGCTTAACGCAAGAAATAAACCAATTAATAATCCGAAACTGACTTTATTTCCGTTTATTATAGTTATCAAAAAACCTGCTAAAAAAGATGGAAGTAAGAATTTCCATCTCATTATTAAATAATTCACCATAAAAAATTCCCCCAAAACAAATGCTATTTCTTTCGTTTTGCTCCAAATCTGGTTGTAGCTCTGTATCCAAAGATAGCTGAACCTATCATTATTACAATTGCTTAGAAAGTCATTAAAAGTCCTAATAAAGGAAATTGATAGAAAATATTTCATTTTTCAGTTTATAACGAGGCTTTTCGTCAATTATTAATCAAAGTTAAAACAGGGAGATCCTAGAGTTCAATTTGCAAAGAATACTGAGTTAAACTGATCAGCGTCTATAATATCATTATCCACTTTATTCTGGCAAAATTGGATCTCATCTTCACTTAATGGGTCGACGGTTAATGGAACTCCTGCTTCTGATAAGCGTTGGTTTATTTTATTAGAAGTTTCAAGTTCAGATTCATGAAGATATAGTCGACGGAATTCTTTTATTCTCCCATCAGATAAAACAAAGGTATAGGTCCAATTGAAGCTGTTGTTTTTTGAGTAACCTGCTTTGGATACCTCTCCATCTAGTTGGGCACTTTCCACTTCAGACCACGGAACGATTTCTTCTTTAAAAAAGCCAGAAAAAGCTAGACCTTCCTTTCGAATCGCACTGTATTCATTATATGTAACTAGTGTGATTGTGAGGCAGATGAGCGTAGAGATGGTAAACATTCTCCTGGGAAATTTCTCGGTATTTGACCATCCACTAACGAAAACGGGTAGGGAATATATGACTGCAAATATCCCTGCCGGAATCACTATTAATGCTGACCATTCAGAGTCAGAAATCAAGAAGAGATCACTCGGACTCGTGACCCGTTTTTCCTTATTCACTATTAAATAATCTGCAGCATTAATCACCATTGGTATGACAAATGTAAAATATGTGTAAAGTCGAAGTTTTGGCCAAATCGTTAGCTTTAAGTTTTTAAATCCTTCGAGGATCAAATCACCCAATAATAATGGTAAAATTCCGGTTGTAATATAAATTAAACCATATTGAATAATGGTTTCCCTTTCTGCAAAAAATAATGAGAAAAAACCAAACGCTATTGAAAAAATAATAAGGGCAATGCCGACAACTTTCCTAATAATTTTTACAAATGACAAATCTATTACCTCGCTTAATATGAAAATTCAAAACCTTTAAAATTATAACAGAAATACTATTTAAATGGGGTAATAATTCAAAGTAAATAGAAGGAGGATGCAATATTAATAATAAATGGAAAAATTATGGGGAACTTTAGTTATACTAATGAAAACAATGATTTAGGAGATGAAATAAGGATAGGAAAAGGTAGTTTCGGTGCACTGTCACCGCCCCAAATTTCACCGAAACACTTTCGACAAAATTCGGGCGGTGACAGGCACCCTTTTTTTACGTTAGGATGCGTTTTTCGCCTTGGATTTCTTGGATTGGGTTAATGTTTTGGGTGAATTCTAGGGTTCCGATGTATTGGTCTTGTTCATCTCGAACGGCGAAGTAGCGGATGTACACATAATTATCTTTAAACTTAATCCAAAAGTCCTCGGAATCCTTTCTACCAGCTTTGAAATCAGCCAAAAGCTCTTCCACTGTATGAACGCTTCGTGGTGGATGACAGTTTTGAACCGTTCTACCGATGACTGCCTTTGTACGAGCAAAGATTCGTTCTTTTCCATGTGAAAAATAGCGGACGACATCATTGTGATCGATGAAAGTGATGTCTACTGGCAAGTGGTTTAACAATAACTCAAGTTGTTTTAAAGAGAGAATGCCTGTCTCCATTCGAATGAATCCTTCTGACATCGCGTTAATTTGCATCTCTTTTCGTTCCGGTTTCCAAACCCCCGCAGGACCTGTTAAGCAATAGCCGATTTCATCGCTTTCATGTGCAATCTTGATCCATTCATCCTCGGTGAGCGTTTTCAACGAAACTGGGAATAGGACATTTTCTTCGCGAGCAATCATATCCAGAGTTTCTCGGATAATAAAACTAATCGTCTGAATAATGGATGCCTTATCACCGTTATAGTGTGTTAATTTACGCTTAGAATCCTTAATCGCATCGCGAATAAAGTCATTATATCGCCACATTACCTGAGTTGGACTATAAATACCGTATTTTTCTAAATAAGGAAAGAGCAAATTTTCTTTCCGGCTGTAATGCTTATCGACATCCAACATCAGATTTAAATCATTAATTAATTTAAAGATGATTTCAGGAGATTCTTCTTTTATAAATGCCTCAAAGTTTGGCTGAAGCCTTGTATTTAGTAGTTTTAGAATTTTCCTATTTTCCAAAATAAAAGTGTGAACAGGGTGACCTGGCTGTTCTTCAGGTTTCTTAGCTTGACCGGAAACTTCTTTTTGTTTTAATGCAGAAGCGTGGATAGAACATAAGAAGTGAATATCGTCGATAGGAACACCAACCTGCTTCAGTTTTTGTTCTAATTGAGATAATTCTGTAGCAGTAATACTTCCTGCAATCTCCATGAATTGATCCTTCGCGTCTGCGACGGGTTTTCCGTTTTGGATCTCTTTGATGATAGTTACTAGAAGATTTTGGTGTGTCGATGCATTTAACAAGACTTGTTCACGGTTATTAATCATTTCACTCATAAGGATGCTCCTTAATCTGTATTTATTGATTAAATAAGTAATGTAATTTTTCATATAAAAGTAAGCACTGCTTAATAAATGATTATGGTTCTCACTGATAATGTATCACGAGAAATATGAGTCGTTTGTGATGCTCATCACGTGTAATAAACTAGAGGGAATGACGTAAAAAACGGATCCAGTTTTAGCGAACTGGATAGGAACGGACAGTACTTTGTACAATCAAAGGTCTCTTAAGTTGCATAATCTAAGTGTAAAACTTTTATCAGACATGCTCGTATATAAGCATTCAACATATAGTGATGCTAACTATCGTTTTTAGGAGAGGTGTATATTGTACGACTACAATCCGTATTTAAGCCACTACACTAATTATTATTACTACGGTTCACAGTGTCATTATCCATCCAACGGACATCAAAGCTGGTATAGAAACAATTTTAGTACAATGAGGGAAAAATCATTTTCAAAACAGGAATCTGCAGCCATTGCTTTGCTATTAGGGATTGATTTTAATAAAAGTAAGTTTGATTTAAATGAGTTTTGGATGGGAGTAAATGTTGAGCTGGAACATGGGAAAATATCCAGTCAAACGAATGTTACTGATGATAACCCCCTTGTTACTGGGAAAATAGCGCTAGCTCACCTTAATGAATTTCCAGATTACTACAGAAGACTAAAGGTACTTGAGGAATCAGCAAAAGCTTATTGGGAAAAAAGAACAACTTAATTGACAAAATTGGGAAGAAAAATTATTGTGGAATTAAGTAATGAACGGAAGGGTGAAAAAAGAACATGATCCTATAATCCATACATTAAGAATGAATCGATAACTAAACATAGTCATACAGGCTTTGAATATTTCTTAGTGATTTGAAAGCCTATTTGTAATGTTTATGATTGATTTTTCTGAGACTGGATTATTGGATAATGTATCTTACGTAGACTATTGGACTGAATAAAAGTCTTTTATTAGTCTTATTTTGGATTGCATTGCCTCCAATCTCGGAAAATGAGATTAGGAGGTTTTTTTGTTTGATAAAACTTGCTGGAGGAATTTTTATGAAATACGAGATGCATGAAATAAGTGTAACGAGTTCAGATTCCGGACCTTATGGCATAGCAGTATCACCAGATGGAACGATATGGTTTACTCAACATAAAGCAAACAAGATTAGCTGTATTGGACAAGAAGGTGCTATCAATGAATACACTGTCCCTACTCCAAATGCTAGAGTGATGTGCTTGATAGTTTCTTCAAACGGAGATGTTTGGTTTACTGAGAATGGAGCAAACAAAATTGGAAAGCTGTCAAAGGGAGGAGATTTCACAGAAATATCCTTGCCACATCCAGATTCAGCTCCATATGGCATCACGGAAGGACTAAACGGAGAAATATGGTTTACTGAATTAAATGGTAATAGAATTGGTAAATTAACTGCTAGTGGAGAAATTCGTGAATATGAATTACCAAATAAAGATTCTTATCCTTCATTTATTACTTTGGGCTCAGATGATGCAGTTTGGTTCACCGAAAATCAACATAATGCCATCGGGAGAATAACTGCGAGCGGTGATATTACTGAGTTTCTGATTCCAACACCTGCTTCAGGACCAGTTGGAATTACGAAAGGCAATGATGGCGCACTATGGTTTGTAGAAATCATCGGGAATAAGGTTGGACGGATTACTACTGCTGGAGAAATAACGGAGTATGAAATTCCTACCATAGATGCACGTCCCCATGCAATTGTATCTGGAAATGGTGCTGAATTATGGTTTACCGAATGGTGCGCAAATAAAATTGGGCGAATTAAAAGTGAGGGTACAATTGAAGAATATCCTATACAAACGGCAAAAGCAGAGCCGCATGGTATTGTGTATGGTAAAGATAGAGCTGTTTGGTTCGCATTGGAAGCATGTAACACGATAGGGAAGCTGAGTTTGCTTTGAAGGTAACTTGGTTAAAAATGGTCACATAGTCAAGTGCTATGTGATCGTTTTTTATGCTCAAGTGTTAACGCCGTCCAATTTTTCTCACAAAATGGATTAGTTTAAGTATAGAAGGGGAAATCCAATGTTTTATGTATTTTTAGGAATAATGGGAACGGAATGAATTCCTTTGTTCCCACTATGTTGTTTTTCCTATATTAAATGTGCTGATCATACCAGACGATTAGCTCATCAATTTCGGTATTCATTTTAGCTTCATTAAGTAGTCTTTGTCCTCTTTCTGGCAATGGAGAAAAGTCCAAATCCAACCCTATATCCTCACAATTGCCTTTTTGAATAATGTAACTGATAAGCTGGTATACCAGATGGCTGTCTTGTTCTCTTATTTGTTCTACTAGATAATGAATGTCCTCTTTTGGAATAATCATTGAATCACCTCCTTATAAAAATAGTTAAATATATTATATCTGATTTTTATGAAAGCGGATACATTTTATTTTAGAATTTTCAAAAAATTCTGATTAAATCACATTCGATCGAATACCAAGTAATAAATAATAAGTTAAAAAACAATATTAAAAAAATGAGGGTACCAAAATATCGGGGGACACCCTCGGCGCTTAGACAATAATCATGACGCATTACTTTTGAATTTATTTCTGACAATAGCAATCAAAAATAGGATTGGTACGTAGCAAAAAAGAAAGATTAATCCGAAATATAAGACCAATTTTTCCATAAAGCTGGCATATGTTATATCCAAAAATTGAATATTCACAATGAAAAAAATAACAAGTAATCCCAACATTATATAGGTTGATTTTAGCTTTGGAATGGTCCATTTAATGCACCTAATGGCCGACCATAGATAAATACAAATGACAGGCATCACCACTAATAACCATGTAAAAATAAAAATAAATTCAAATCGCTCCAAAAACGGGAGCTGGATCATTTTTATCATCGTCAAAGTTGGCCATTCCAAACGTTCTAATTTTCCTCGCGAAAAGAACATAAATGAAAACATAGCAAGAAACGTATATAAAATGGTTGTAGACAATAAACCCAAATGCCCCCATTTTTTTGCCTTTTTCTTATCTTTAATAAACGAAAAATAAACAAGGACCGTCTCAAAACCAAGGTACATTGGTGCAACTACATGAGTCGTTTTGAAATAGTCCTGTAATCGACCTTGAACTAACGGGGAAATATAGGATACCTCAATATAATTTAATAAATATAGGAATGAAAGCACCAAGAAACTAGGGATAACAACACCCCAGAAAGCAATCCCAGTTACAACTCTAAATCCTCCAGCAACAATATAAAAAACAAGAACAGACAGAAGCAAGGCGTATTCCCAATTAGCTATCCCATCAAACACCCAAATCTGAAGGATTTCGATATAGGTGTATAAAGTGAAAAGGCTAGCAATAGAGAAATAACTTGCCAAAATCATATTTATGATACCTCCAAAGAACTTCCCAAAAACGTCCTGGTGGAAGGTAAGGATATCCCCCGTTCTGGACTGTTTTAAGACATATAACATCATAAAGAGGATTACATGCAATATTAAACCAAAAGCCATAAGGGATAACCATGCATTATGACCTGCCACCTTAATAAGATCTGATTGAAATTTCAATACACTTACCCCTGTTTGTGGTGCATGAATTAGAAAAAACAGCAAGTAGGGGGACACCTGTTTATTTTCCTTCACCTTCGAGTTCATCATCTTCATCCTCTGATGCTAGCTGTCAAGGCCAGTATGTATAATTTGAAAATCAACCTTCACTTTGATTGGTAAATTTGGATACTGTTTATAAAATGAATCTTCGTTCCATGTTCGATCCTGTGATCGCACAATATTTCCAATTCCTATAGGGTCCACCTCATTTTTCTTAAAGGTTTCCATTAAATCTGCAAGTTTCTCTTCTAATTTTTCATTAATTATTTTCTTCATATTCCGTACATCTTCAGGATTTCCAACATTAAATCGTTTTGGATACTGAACAAGCGTCCATTCTAGTTTTAGGTTAAGAAGTAATTCTTGCATGTTTTGGTCCCATTTCCAGTCGGGCATACTTCGAAAAGCACGAACCGTTAAAAATTCTTTTGCTTCTTTATCATCAAAATCGATTTTAAACGTTCCTTGATTTCGAAAATCTTGAAGAATTGAAAACAAAAACGTTTGTTCTGGATTTAAATGGAGTTTAAGTTTGTCATCCTTAAAAACACCTATACCATCAATTGTAACTTTATATTTTTCATTGATGGTTAGCATAGGAACATATGCATCCATGCCTTCCCCATAAAAGTTATTTAAAAAGCGATGGAGGGTCATTTTAGGTAAATTCTGTCCAATCATATTATGTTCTAACCTTTCAGCTAGGGTAAGTGATTTTTCCTGTTTAAATATTTTCATTGTCTCTCTAGCTGAGCGAGTAGAGACAGCGATTTGAATATGTGTCCCTAGTTGAGGAGTAACGATAAAGCGATCTACCATTTTTTGAATACCTTGTTTAGCTAACTCATTTCCAAATATGATTACCCTGATTTTTGCTATCTCTACTGGAGTACTCGTTTGTGCGGCCATTTTCGGTAAGATTAGAGCTGTTGTTTCTGCCTTTTCTTGCAAATAATTTATTTGTGAGCTATCCTTGCTCTTAGTGTATTCAGGTGTTAACGCAGTTCCTATTATTTGGCCATCTTCAGCTTGATCAAACCCGAATACATGGATAATGCTAATTTTGTCAATGATCCTTGTTCTTGAACAACCAAAAAGGACGACTATACAAATTATGAATAAATATAAAACCTTGGATAGTTTTCTCCATTTTCTCATTTTTTTCAGCCCTTATTGTAAGAGTCATTCAGCGTTAAGGCCATCATCAGGGTCATTTTTGGCTTTAGGTGTAAATCGTTTTAAGCTTAAAGGTCTTAAATACCAAGGCCGATTATCGTTTTTTATATAATTGGACCTAATAAACGAATCAGCCACTCCTCCTTTGCGGTAAGGATAAAGCGGGAGTAAATATGGGACCCCTAATGATTTGAGTCGAGCTAAATGGGCGATTAAAAAGATTAATCCTACATAAATACCTAAGCCACCCCAGATGCTGGCAAGTAAAATGAAAGGATATCGTAATAATCGTACGGCGTTGGACATTTTATAAATTGGTGTTGTATAGGATGATAACGCTGCAAGTGCTACAAAAATTAATAAAATATTACTTGTAAGTGCAGCTTCAACTGTTGCTTGCCCAATTACAATTCCTCCAACAATCCCTAAGGTTTGTCCAATTTTTGTTGGTAATCTGGCTCCAGCTTCTCTCAATAGGTCAATCGTAATTTCTAAGAATAAAACTTCTAAAACAGGCGGGAAGGGAACGTTCGCTCGTGAAAAGATGATTGGACCTAACAAATCCTTCGGAACCACTTCATAATGAAAGGTTAGAATCGCAACATAAAAGGATGTAGCAAAAATTGAAAACAACATCCCAAATATGCGAATCAATTTAAAAAATGACGCAATAAACGTTGGAAGGTAAAAATCCTCAGGGTTTGAAAAAAAGTCCATCAATGTTGCTGGGCCAATAAACGCATAGGATGACTTATCACTAATAAGAACAACTTGGCCGAGTACAAGTGCGCCTATAGCTCTGTCCACACGCTCTGTTGTGATATACAATGGAAAAGGTGTGGAGCTATTGTCAGATATCATTTGTTCTAGTTGTGTAGTGTCAAAAAAGGCATCGACGTCAAGGTCCGTTAGTCGCTGTTTCAATGTGTTTACGTACCCTGGATAGGTAACACCATCCAAATATGCCAATACAACCTTTGTTCCTGTCCTTGTTCCAATAATCATCTCTTCAAAAATGAGATCAGAACTACTAAGATGGTCCCTTATTAAATGAAGATTGGTGGCGAGATCTTCAATAAAACCTACCTTTGGTCCTATTACACTGAATTCATTCTGTGTATCATTTGTTTCCCGTTGTCCCAATCTAGGATTACTAATGTCAACGAGAGCATATTCCCCCAATTGTTCTTTGAAGTATATGATTATATTTCCAACATGAAGGGCTTTTTCAACCTCATTCGAACCATGAATGATTCTGATGCCATCCAGCGGTACAATATTTTTCAAATCAGATAGCTCTTTTATTTTCAAAGCATGTTCCTTTAGGCAAGGTAAAACCGATTTTTGAAGGACGATTGGATCTATCAGTGTTTTATAATAACTAATTTGTAAGGTACAAGCTGGTCCTAATGGGGATAAGGTGATAAAGTCAACCGATTTACTAGACTTTTTAAAAATTTCATCGATTGTTTTTTCTTCGGTTTCATAGCTTTTTTTAGGGTGTTGAACTTTTTTCCTTCTGAACATTTTACCACCTAACCCTACAAGTAAATTCCTATGGTAGGGTTAGTATGAATCAACAGTATTGGAAATATGTAGGTAAAGATGAAGGGGCAATTCGTTTGTTAAATAAACGCAAATTTTTGCGTGATGTATTCATTTATTTTTGTATGGTTTGTACAAAGAAGCCGTCTCCATCCAACCATTCAGCTAGAAATACATCTTCAAAATTCGTGACACTCTGTGTGGATAATTGCGTTTTAAGCCAGGATTCATCAAAACCCAGGTCGTGAATTTCATCCCACAGTACTTCTCCGTCACGAATGACCGTAACAGGTACGTAGGCCGGTTTCCCAGGCAGATTGAAATCCTCTAATGTAGTTTTTTGGTATTTAGGTTTCTTTAATATACTTATTGAGCCATTGGTCTCTAAGTAACAAAAGGCAACCTCTCGAATTGAAAAGGTTTCGCTTTGTCGCAATAAGCTCTGAAGCTGATTTAGCGTCATTCGACTTTTCTTAAGTGCCTCTTTGTCAACCAGCCCATTTTTTATAAGTGCAATAGGCTTTCCTTCAAATATTCCACGAAAAAATAAAAACTTTTGTCCTAATAATTCAACACTTAAGAATAACAGCCCCCATAAACTCATTGAAAATATGATATAACCAAGACCGATTTCATGATCATAGATAGCATTTCCAAGCAACTCGCTTAACACAATTGAAGCGATAAAGGTAAAAGGTGATATTTGGTTAATGATTTTTCTCCCAACGATTTTTATGATGATAAATAATAAGAAGAATCCAAGTATAAGCTCTATTGTTAAGTAGCCAATTTTCACAATCATATTACTCCTATCAAACTTAGTTTTGAGAATGATTATATTTTCTTCTAGAAGGGGTTATTTGTGAGAGTGTCATTTTCCTGACAAACATATAAAAGCCATTCGCTTTTTACATCATGAATGGCTTTGTTATTCTTCCCAATACAGTAACTGAAATCTAAATGGTTCAGGTGTAACCATGAATCAATAGTTTTTCCATTTCTTCTGCAGGAACTGGTTTGCTGAAAAGGAATCCTTGACCTTTTTGACAAGCGTGATTGACTAAAAATTGAAGTTGCGTTTCATTTTCAATCCCTTCAGCAATTAAATCAAAATTTAAATTGTGTCCTAAATCGATAATGGTTTTAACAATTTGACTCGATTTAGCGTTAGAAGTAATATCGTCAACAAATGATTTGTCTATCTTAATTTGGTCAATTGGAAGATGACGTAAATAGCTTAATGAGGAGAAACCTTTACCGAAGTCATCTATTGAAATGAATACACCTATTTCTTTTAATTCAGTCAAGATTTTTAAGGAGCTTTCAACATCCTGCATGATACTTTCCGTGATTTCTAAGTCTAAATAATGGGGTAGAAGTTGTGTTTCATCTAATACTTTCTTTGTATATGTTACAAAATCTTCTTCTTGTAATTGACGAACAGAGATATTGACACTGACAGGGATAGGGCGTTTGCCAGCGTTTTGCCATTGCTTATTTTGTAAACAGGCAGTCTTTAAAATCCATTTACCCAGGGGGACAATTAAACCGGTTTCTTCAGCTAAAGGAATATATTCATTTGGAGGAATAATCCCCAGTTCAGGATGATTCCATCGCAATAGCGCTTCAGCACTTACAATCGTTCCTGTACTTAAATCTACCTGGGGTTGATAATGCAGCACGAATTGATTAAGTTCAATCGCTTTTCTAAGAGATGTTTCCAATTCCATGATGTGAATTGTATGGCGGTTAAGATACGAATGATAAAATTGAAAATTATTTTTTCCCTTTTCTTTTGCATGGTACATGGCAGTATCAGCATGCTTAATTAATGTTTCTTCATCAACACCATCCTCAGGATAACGGCTAATCCCAATACTGACGGTGATATAAAACTCTTCACCATCCAAGCTGATGGGCGATGAAAATCGATTAATGATTCGTTGACAGAAATCAAAGATTTTCCCGCGATTAACATCCACCAACAAGACTAAAAATTCATCGCCACCTTGCCTTGAAACCAAACCTTCATTTTGAAAGATGTTTTGCAATCTTTCAGCTACTTCTTTTAAGATGAGGTCTCCTACAGAATGGCCTTTTGTATCATTGATGATTTTAAAGCGATCTAAATCTAAAAATAATATTGCTATATTTTGAATGTCTTTATTCAGTAAAGAGTTATATAATTCGTTTCTAAACATATTTCGATTTGGAAGTCCTGTTAGCTCATCGTAAAATGCTAAATGAGTAATAATTCTTTCAGATTTTTTTTGTTCGGTTATGTCTCGCCCAATGATTTGAATCGCCTTTTTTCCATCTACATGAATTAAGCGGGCTGACACCTCCATCTCAATCCATTTTCCATCTATTTTAGGTCCTTCAATTTCAAACATGATTCCTTTTTCAAAATCTATAGATTGCACATGCTTTTCAATTTTATCCATCATTTTTGGGGTGACTATTTTTTCAAACGATTGTCCAATTAATTCAGAAGGATAAGTGGCACCGATTATTTGACAACCTGCATCATTAATATATTCAATTTTTTTATTCGCAATAATTGCGACTAAATTATGCGACATTTCAACAATGGTTTGATAGCGGTCTTCACTTTCTTTCCGGTCGGTAATGTCGAAAATAACACTTGTAAAATCAACAAAGTTTCCATCCTCATCAAGCGTTGGAATGCCCCTATCTTGTATCCAACGCATTTCTCCATTCGGCCGGAGGATTCGATAAATAGACGTCACGGATTTTCCTGCTCTAAGGTTAAAGTCTCTTTCTGATAAAATTAATAAATCCTCAGGAAGAATGACCTTTTTCCACAGTTCATGGTCTTGATAAAATTCCTCTAATTTACGACCATATAGTTTTTCAATTCCTTTTGTAATTAACAAATGATCTGTCACTAGGTCATGTGACCAAATCGCAACATCAAGTGTTTCAAAAATATTGGTTAACTTTCGTTTATTATTTTCTATTTCCGCTTTTGTACTGTGAATTCTTGAAACCATATAGAGTAATAAAATGCATATACTCATCTCTATGGAAAATGCAACATAATGAAAGGATTTACCGATTTCATGTAAAAAGTAAAGAATACCAAATACGATCATTTGAGCGATGATGACAAATGTAAGTACTAATCTTATTCTCTGAAAGCCTTTTTCTTTTTTCATTGAATTGCTGTCCACCTAACCTTGCAAAATTTCAAATGGTAAATGTAGTATTTATCAACACAACAGGAAATATGTTATGTGCTTAAATGTCATTGATACAGACAGCTTTTATGTTTCGGTCATTTTATAAATTTCGAATGTTATACTTATAGAGATGGAAATATTTCATCAAATTCCTATGAAAATACTGATTACATATAGAAGTGGAGGATGAATGGATGGGGATTATTAAAGCTGCCGTGGATGCTGTGCGTGGAGGATTTGCTGACCAGTGGTTGGAGGTAATTGCACCGCAAGAGATGAGTGATACGACGGTGATGTCAGTTGGAGTGAAATTTCGGGCTAAGGATAGACGTAATCATAATGTGAAGGGGACGGATACGACTATTTCAAATGGCTCTATTATCCATGTCCAACCAAATCAATTCATGCTATTGGTTGATGGTGGAAGAATTATTGACTATACAGCTGAAGCAGGGTATTACCAGGTCGCGAATTCATCTGCACCATCGCTATTTAATGGGCAACTTGATGAAGCAGTTATGGAGACGTTTAATCGAATTAAGTTTGGAGGAGTCCCGTCATCATCGCAAAAAGCGTATTTTATTAATCTTCAAGAAATTAAAGGGATTAAGTTTGGGACTCGGAATCCGATTAATTATTTCGATCGTTTTTATAACGCTGAATTATTTTTACGAGCACATGGAACCTATTCAATCAAAATCGTGGATCCACTGAAGACTTTTAAGGAAGCCATTCCTAGAAATAAAGAACAAGTCGATATTCAGGAAATTAATGCACAGTATTTAGCTGAATTTATGAATGCATTACAAACAGCAATTAACCAAATGTCCAGTGACGGGATTCGGATTTCTTATGTCACATCCCGTGGCATGGAATTAGCGAAATATATGGCTAATGTTTTAGATGAAGACTGGAATCGACTTCGTGGCATGCACGTGGAGTCAGTCGGAATCAATAGTATTACGTACGATGAGCAATCGCAGAAATTAATCAATATGAGAAACCAAGGTGCTATGCTTCAGGATCCATCTGTAAGAGAAGGTTATATCCAGGGCGCAATTGCGCGTGGGCTTGAAGCGGCTGGTTCGAATGATAGTGGCGGCGCAATGAATGGGTTTATCGGCATGGGAATGGGGATGCAAGGCGCTGGAGGTTTTATGAAGGATGCAGCAGAAACGAATCGGATGCAAATGCAGCAACAGGCCCAAAATGCCCAAAATGTAAAAGATGCTGCGCCTGCTAACATGCCTTCACCTGAATTATGGGAATGCAAATGTGGTCATCGTAATGGTGGTAAATTTTGTTCTGAGTGCGGATCACCAAAGCCACAAAAGGACACCTGGACATGTGATTGTGGCCAAAAAAACAATGGGAAATTCTGCTCGAATTGCGGAAACAAAAGGCCCGAAATTGAGTCATGTAAACAATGTGGTTTCGTGAAGCCCGAAACTGCAAACATGAAGTTCTGTCCGGAGTGTGGAACAAAATTTTAAGCTAGCCAAGAGGTGATTGGTGTGGGGGTAATCGTTTACAAGTGTATTAATTGTGGTGGACCACTAGCGTTTAAGGCAGAATCTCAAAACTGGACTTGTGATTATTGTATGAGTAAATTTAGCGAACAAGATGTTCGTAATTTTATTCACAATGAGCAATCAGTGACCGAAGCGTCAGCTAGTTCTAACACATTACAAGAGCAAGATCAAGAATTTCATGAAAAGGCAATGGGATATTCATGTGAAAGCTGTGGTGCTGAGATTGTGACGGATGAAACAACAGTTGCAACCTTTTGCTATTATTGCCATAATCCGACCATCATCCCACGAAGGTTGGAAGGGGAATATCGTCCCGAAAAGGTTATTCCGTTTAAATTTAATCGAGATAAAGCGACAGAGATCTTTAAAGCTTGGTGTAAGAAGAAACCTCTTCTTTCAAAAAAATTCACATCGACATCTGAGCTCGAAAAGCTTTCTGGAATCTATGTGCCGTTTTGGTTGTTTGATTGTCAATCAAATGGAGAAGTCAGTGGGGAAGCCACTATAGTTCGCTCATATACAAGTGGGGATACCCGCTATACCGAAACGAAGTATTATCATATTCTCCGTGAAGGGAAAGCGATTTTCCAAGACGTACCGGCAGATGGCTCGAAAAAAATGGATGATGAGTTAATGAGTATCCTTGAACCGTATGACTATAAAGATTTAACTGATTTTTCCATGTCTTACTTATCTGGATTTTTAGCAGAAAAATATGACATGGATCAAAACGATGTGTACAACAGAGTTTCCAAGATCATTCGTAACAACATGACTTCGTTGTTGCGTGACACAATCCAAGGCTACAGTTCCGTTACGGTCAGTAGTTCCGATATAAAATTAAAACAGGTCGAGGCAACATATGTATTGTTGCCGGTTTGGATGTTTACCTATCAATTTAATGGAAAGACTTATATGTTTGCGATGAACGGCCAGACTGGAAAAATCTCCGGAAAGCTGCCGATAAGTGCCGGTAGAGCAGCTTCGTGGTTTGGTGCGATTTCGGCCAGTACATTTGTCATGTTAATGATTGGAGGGCAATTTTTATGGTAAAAAGTAAAAAGTCCTTCATCATGCAGGTTGTTTTTTTTATGTGGTTATTACTAATCTCGACAAATGTTCTAGCAAACTATGAAAAGGTTTATGATGATGCCAATTTATTGTCAGAACAAGAACGCGCTGAAATAAATGAAAAAGCACTCGCTTTATCTGACCAAACTCAAATGGATATTGTGATTGTGACAACCGACGATAGTCAGGATAAGGCTTCTAGTCAATATGCTCTAGATTATTATGAGGAACATGGGTTTGGCTATCAAGGGACGCTAGACGGTGTTCTGTATTTAATTAATATGGATGAACGGGAAGTTTATATTTTTACAAGAGATAAGGGTACAAATTATATTGATGCTAGTAGAGTTGATGAATTACTCGACCTTGTATATCCGTCCTTAGCTGATGGGAAGTATAGCGAAAGTGTTCATCTTTTCCTCGATGAAGTGGAAAAAATCATGGCAGCTGGAGCTCCAGCAAATTCAATCAATGATTCGTCTGGGGACTCTGGCTATGATAATACAGAGGAGGGGAATGGAAGTTCATCAATAGAACTAAGCATGTTTGATAAAATTGGAATCTATTTACTCATCTCACTCGCTATTGGCGGAATAGTGGTGGGGATTATGGCGATGGGGAATAAGGGGCGCTCAACTGTTACGGCTAGTACTTATTTACAAGGTGATTCCTTTGTCATAACGAAAAAAAGAGACCAACATTACAATACGATTGTGACCCAGCAAAAGATCCAAAATAACAATAATAATAATAGCGGAGGTTCTTTTTCTGGTGGTTCAGGTGGAGGAATTGGAGGAGGCGGGAGAAAGTTTTAATTTCTCCCTCACTCCTCTTTTCTCCTATTTTACTTTTAATGTTATAACTGCATTCAAAATAATAAAGCCACCAGCTATCGTAAATAATGAGGCAACACTAGTAAATTCGATAATGATTCCAGCTAGTGCGTAACCTATTGGTGTTGCCAGTAATGAGACGCTTGTTACAAAACTAAATACCCGTCCAAGTAGGTGTGGTTGTATCTCTGTTTGAATAAAGGCATAGAATGGAGCTGAAAATAAAGGTCCAGACAAGCCAATTAATCCGCTTAAGACAATAAATATATAAAATAGGGAATGGGGGAGCCATCCAGTTATGAATAAAGCGATTCCCATTAACAACATGCCAACAGCCATTGTTTTGACTTTTTCAAAGCGTTCCCCTATTACTCCTAATAATGAACCGCCTGCAATTAAACCAATCGCAAAGACCATCTCAACGATTCCTGCTTCTACAACACCTTTTCCAAAATGGTTACGTGTAATGAGTGGAAAGTACGTTCCCAGTGGAATGAATAAAAGCGCAACAACGGTCATCGTTATGGTAAGCTTCAGGATGACAGGATGTTTTACGATTGCCTGATAGCCTTCCTTCATTTCTGCAAAAAAGTTGTGAGTTAGCTGTTCTTTAGATTTTGGTGCTCGCGGAATATGAACAAATAGTAATACACCACTAGCTATTACAGCTCCAAAAACATCAAGTAATAACACCCATTGTAGTGAACTAACTGCCAGCAAAGATAACCCAACTGCTGGTCCAGCAATATTAGAAAGCGAACTCACTGTTTGTCCCCAGCCAGCAACGTTTGTAAGATACTCTTCTGGCGCAAGCAATGGAATCGATGCTTGAAATGCTGGCATATGAAAAGCGGTAGCAAGTGATCGGATGCTTAGGACAAGCAGTACTAGGGAAATACTTGGTTCACTAAAATAGATTGAAATAATCAATAGGATACTGCCAAGAGCAACAGTCATATCTGCTAAAATCATCATCATTTTACGAGAGTATCGATCTGTCAGTGTTCCAGCGATAGGACCAACCAATGCTTGCGGTAAGAAGCCAGCGAGTCCTGCAAGTGTTAATACAAGTGGTGAGCCCGATGTATCAGTTAACCACCAAATAATACTAAATTGAACAGCTGCACTACTAAGTAATGAAAAGA
This sequence comes from Bacillus marasmi, assembly GCF_902168435.1. GTDB lineage: Bacteria > Bacillota > Bacilli > Bacillales > Cytobacillaceae > Bacillus_BU > Bacillus_BU marasmi. The sequence continues at coordinate 38,758 of NZ_LR656181.1, read as the reverse complement.
ACTGTCCTGTATATATGGCTATAAATTTACGTTTCCAATTATTATTTAGCATAATAAATCCCTCCGAATTAAATGAAAAATAAAAAAATCACAGACAGCTTGTCTGTGATTGAGAGTAAGGGGATCATAATGATTTGTGTTATAAGGTAGAGATCACCAAATAAACTTCCCTCCAAGTCAAAGAAGGGAAATTACACAAAAAATAAGAAAGGTATTAAAATCCGAATCTATTCATTTTATGTGTTGATTAAAATGAAGATTATTAAAAAAGGACAGACCTATCCCGTTTACTCTGTATATACAAACAGAGCCTTTGAACATATTCAATTACTAGTTCAAAGTAGGGAAACGTAATCTCATCGAGTGTGTCATTTTTTAATAATCCTCCTAAAATAATAAAAAGTACTAGGTTATTATATTGTGCCGTTTTCATTCTGTCAATGATAGCACTAGAATAATATCTGAGTATAGTAAAGTGTTATACTGAAACTAATCGAAAGGATGGTGGATATGATTTTTATTGCACTTCTTCGCGGCATTAATGTCGGTGGAAAAAATAAAATAGACATGAAGCTACTCAAACAAACTTTTGAAAAGGTCGGGATGAATGATGTGCTGACCTATATCAATACAGGTAATATTATATTTTCATTCGAGGACGTATCAAAAACTGAATTATCACGAGTTTTGGAAGAAGCGATACATACTGATTTCCGATTACAAATTAAAGTAGTTATTCGTAGTGTTGATGATGTCCGCGGTATCATTAATGCTATTCCGGATATATGGAAAAATGATAAAGAGATGTCTAGTGATGTCATGTTTTTATGGGACGAAATTGATGATGAATCCGTCCTTGAAAATTTAGTCATTAAACCAAATATTGATCATGTCATATATGTCCCAGGTGCAATCCTATGGTCAATTGACAAGCAGGATGTAACGAAAAGTGGAAAGTCAAAGATTGTTGGTTCAAAGATATATAAACAAGTTACCGTAAGAAATGTCAACACCGCACGGAAGATATATGAACTGATGCAAGCGCAAAACTCACGAAATTAAATAAACCGATTAGGAGCAACAATATGAAAATCAAAATGATCATTTTTCTTACATCTACAAAGGAACAACAAGAAACTAATCGTGCTGAACTAATGATGAAAACATTTGAATCAACAATTCGCCCTGTTCAAGGTGATATTATCGATGATCCAGGATTTGACTCAAGGTTTCATAATGGATACGAGGTTGTAAAAGTAACTTTAAATTATGCAAAAAATGAATGCTTTGTATCTCTACACCCACTTGTATTGGAATTAGAGGAAATGAGTATCAATGAATATATCGAAAAACTATTGGCAAATGACTGGCGCATTGTTCAAAAAGAAGAATTAGCAGAAGATTGATTAGGATTACACAACATTTCGCAATTCAATAAGGATTGCGTCCTTTTAGAATTTTTCAATCTTTTTTCAGATTTCTTTGATATTCTTATAGAAAAATGGAGAAGGTGCGGATTTTTATGAATATTTTGTTTGCAGAAGATGATGAAAGTTTAGGGAAATTAATCCTTCATTTGCTGCAGAAGGAATTTAACCGGGTCGATTGGGTTAAGGACGGGCAGAGCGCCTATGAATATGCCATGTTGACAGAGTATGATGTGATTATACTTGATTGGATGATGCCTGTTTTAAATGGAATTGAGACATGTGAAAGACTTAGAAAAAAAGGCTTTAAAGGCGGGATACTATTTCTAACAGCCAAGGATTCATTGGAGGATGTTGTCACAGGATTAGACTCTGGTGCAGATGATTACTTAATTAAGCCGTTTAAATATGAGGAGCTAGCAGCTAGACTTCGTGCCTTGTCGCGACGGACTGCAAAGCCTTTTGAAGAATTTTTAACAGCAAACGAGTTGCAATTGAATCTTAATACACATGTTGTAAAACGAGACGGTCATGTAATTGAACTATCAAAGAAAGAATATGAGCTATTAGAATTATTACTACGCAACAAACACCAAGTGCTGACAAGAGATGTTATTATTGATCGAATTTGGGGTTTTGAAGTTGATATAACTGAAAATGCTCTAGATGCTTTAGTAAAACTTGTGCGAAAAAAGGTAGACCAACCTGGCAAGCCCTCCATTATTAAGAACGTTCGAGGGGTTGGCTATAAATTGAGGGATAGCAATGGAATTTAATCGAGTAAAATCAAAACTTAACCTGCTTTATACAGGTTCGCTGCTGTTCATATTAATTATTTTTATCATAGTATTATATCTATTAATATCCGGAGCGATAAAAAAACAGGAAATAGAACAATTAGACCGATTTTATGAAGAGGAAAAACATGAATTCATAGAAGATATTTATGAGAATCGTTCTGAGAGAGTTAATAAGGAACATGAAGGTGAAGAAGAACACGACGACCGAGAATATAAGGCATCTGGAAATAGTCATGAACATGAATTGGATCAACTAGAGTATGACCCGGATAGGGGAATTTTCTATTACGTATTTGATAAAAATCACTATTTGGTAAAGGGAGAGGAAGCGGTTAGTGGATTAGCCCGTTATATCTATCGTAATAACCTGCATTTAAAATCTTCCAAAATGATTAACGAAATAGAATGGGAGAAGTCCCATCTATTGATTATCAGTTATAGCCTTCAAGATGGTCAGAATCAGATAGGAAGTGTTACCATCGGATTGGATGTTACAGATGAAAAACACTTAATTCAAAATATCATATGGATTTTGCTATTGCTGACGCTAATGTTCAGTTTGTTATTTGCTTTTGCGGGAAATTTCTTTGCTGGACAGGCAATGAAACCCATCTTGAGAGCCTTCAACACTCAAAAAAAGTTTGTTTCAGATGCATCACATGAACTACGGACCCCTTTGAGCATCTTCTACAGTTCAATAGACGTTCTTTCTAGTGAGGAACGGGAAAATTTAAGTCCATTCGGAAAAGAGATTTTAGAGGATGTTAAAAATGAATCTGAAATGATGAATAAATTATTGAATGATTTACTGTTTTTAGCAAGAAATGATCAGGGGAATTTCGAGTTAGAAATAGAGGAACTGGATTTATCCTTGCTGCTAAGCACTTTGATGAATAGATTTAGAAGAATCGTTCCATCACATTTATCTCTCGAGGAGAGTATCCAAACTGGCATCGTCATGAAGGGGGATAAGGTAAGGATACAACAGCTTTTATATATTTTATTAGACAACGCTATGAGGTATACAAAGGAAGGAAAGATTAGTTGTTCATTAACAAATCATGGACGGGAAATCGTTTTAAGCATTAAAGACACAGGACCTGGAATTCCTCAAGACGAAATCATTCATATTTTCGACCGTTTTTACCGAGCTGATTCCTCAAGAAAAAGAGATGGCTCTGGTCTGGGTCTATCCATTGCCAAAACAATTGTAGATGCACATAGTGGGAAAATTGAAGTAAAAAGCGAGATAGGTGTAGGGACAGAATTTATGATTAAGTTTATAAAAAAATAATGTTTTACCTATATTGATTAAGATCATCCAGGAATTAGCGTGAGGCTCTAGGAAGATGATATGAAAATAAAATAGGCGCATCTCTCGAATAGAAGAGATGCGCCTATTTTTGTATAAGTTCTCCTGAATTATCTTTCCATTCTGAAACTGAAATATTGCTTTGAGCTTAAAAACTTGCATTTTTTCTTTTTGTAGAACCAAGCTGGCTTTCCAAATAGCGAAATGTTAGGAGTAGCATGATCAAGATGATGGATCCAACATAAACAAAGGCAGCCCATGTTTGAGAAGTATCTGTCCCAATGAAAATGCCGTGCAGGACCATCAGAATCCATGCTGGTATAACAAGAAAATGGATCTTTTTCCATAATGTCCGACCTAGTTTTTTCATCAAAAAATCTGATGTAGCAAATGTTACTAAAAATAAATACAAGGATATTGTGCCGAGTCCAGAAAAGACTGGGTCATTATCGGCTGAAAAAGGGATGACAATATCCAAAATTGAATAGGGAACATATTCATCCACTAACAGTAATGAGATATGAAAAATTATTGTCAGCAATCCGGTCCATCCACTTACTTTATGAAGTTCAATCATAAGTGGCTTTTGCTTTTGGAAACACAATAAACGGTTCATCAAACCTGCTGCGATTGCAAATGTAAGCAGAAAATAGCTTAGAAAGCCGGAGACACGGATTAAATTCCAGGTTGAAAGTAAATCAAAGAAATCACTGTTCATGATTTTCGCTCCCTCCCATCTCGATTTTTCCTCTGGAATTTACAAGTACATAATTAAATTTTGGACTGATCTTAGAAAGAATGGGTTTTACAGATAATAAATCGTCCATAAAACATATTTTTGCACTGATTTCAGCATCCAGACAGTGTTCGGTCACAATCGTTGCCTGGACGATTTCTGAGATTACCGGCATACCGGTTCTCCCATCTAGAATATGATGTTTTTTACATTGTCCTTGTAACCAACTTCTATAAATAATATTTGAAGTCGCGATTCCTCCGTTACGGATGGAAAAGGACCCGATTTCTTCCTCTTCGTTGAAAGGATCCATCACTCCGATAGTCCAGGTTTTATCTCCATTTGACCACATCGACATATCACCGCCACCGTCAACAATTCCGTAATTGCTTTTAGTATGTTTTTGCAACCATTTCGCGATAGCTTCCACTGCATAGCCCTTGGCAATCCCACCAAGGTCAATTTTTTGTTCAGTATTTTTGATTAATCTACAACCATCTAGAAAAGTCAGAGGCTGGGATACCATTTGATGATGGACAATCCCTGCCTCACTATTTGCGACCTTAAAGGGGAATGATTGATTATATCCATGGGCCTCCATTTGAGTTAGCATATAAGGTGAAAATCGTCCGTCCGTTTGCAGCCGATATGCTTCTGCTTTTTGTAAAAGATCAAAAAGAATAGGTGATACTTTGATAGTCGTAGCTGGTTTTGCTTCATTTAATCGCATTAATTCATTATTAGGTCGAAATCTAGAGAATTCCCGTTCAATATATTGAAGATAGGATATGATTGGGCTTTTCCATTCAGTTTGGTAATCATCCGAAACCGCAATGTAAAAAGAAGTATTCATCATATTTAATTGCACTGATTCAAGTCTGCTGTCATTACGTTCTTCTTGTCGTACGATCACGTTCATTTCCACCTTGGTAATCATTTTCTTGAATAGAAAAATTGTTCCAATCTAGTTTGACAAGTTCTTTTTCTCGCTTACTCATTGAATCATTGATTTCTACTGAAGTAACAGTTGAGCTTGTTTGAGCTACTGGATTAGGATTATCATTTAATTGGCCAATCACGAAAGCAGAAAATGCTGCTCCTGTGATGCCGACAATCCATTTTGCTTTATTGTTTACTTTCATATACAATCACCTCTATTAAATTTTCTCTAGGACAATGGTTTCATTCTCCGCATTCCAATTCACTCGATAACCAAAAGCATTTGCGATTACTGAAATTGGTAAGTATGTTGATTTCTCGAAATAAAGAGCGTTCGTAGGCATTGGTGTTTTTATCATATTCTCATAAGCAGCATTGGAACCGGCACGAACAACTAGTTCTTCCTTTCCTTTTGAAACGACAAGAATTCTGCTTTGTTTGTAAAATTTGTGCTCTAAATTAAGTAGTTGTGCCATTTTTTCGCCTGATACAAGCATTTGACCGTTGAAGGGAAACACATAAAGATACTCAGTTTTACCGTTCAATTCTACTGCAATTTCTTTAGCTTCATTAAATGGAAGATTTTCTGTACTTGAAGAATTAGTATCTCTAGTCCAAATATTCCAATATGATGGTTGAGTCTGATTCTCTTGATTAACAGAGCGATTACCATCTTCCTCTGAATCATACTCCTCGTACTCTTCACCATGTTCTTCTTCTTCCCATTCATCATGATCATTTTCGTCGCCTTCATACCTTTCGTACCGTTCATGCTCCTTATAATCACGATTGTCATCGTCATCATCATCAGCTTTCACAATAATGACTGATTGAAAAATGAAGAAAATCATAAAAATCGGTAAGCTCCACCTTAATAATTTTGTTTTTTTCAACTTAATCGCCTCCTTATAAGAACCATCATAATCACGTTTTCTGAAAAAAAAATGAAAGAAAGATAAGGAAAACAAGTCTTTTTAGAGATTTTTCATGTTTGGGGATTATTCATAGAGGTATTGTTTGCAGGGAATAAAAGTAAAGTGTAGGGTATAGTTATGTTAGGAGGTTAGTTGCATGATTTTTGAACCTGTTACAGAATTATTGATAGAGTTAGCATTGGAAATTGTTAATTCAAATAGAAGGTATAATATATTAGAAAACGGTCATCCAATTAGGTCAATTGAAGAAGTACGCAAGGAATTTCTAAACCCAAATACTGAGAGTTTTCTAATATTGTATAAAAACGAGTATATTGGATTAATTGATTTTCTAGCAAATAATCCTAATGACAATCACCCATGGTTAGGTTTACTTATGATCCATAAAGATTATCATTCTTTAGGATATGGAAAAATGGCTTACGCTGCATTTGAAGAAAAATTAAAACAAGAAAACTACGATAATGTTCGTATTGGCGTATTACAAAAAAATTTGAAAGCTCAAGCGTTTTGGAAGTCACTAGGGTTTGAATATTATGGTGAAAGTACATGGGAAGGTAAAGTAGTTAACTGTTTTGAGAAAAACTTGATGGATCATTGTTGAAACGCTGGGGGCTCTCACCCTGTGAGAGTGTAGGATGCTGCCAGACAAACAAAAAAACAGCTATTAATTAGCTGTTTTTTGTGATAAGACCTGTAAGTTACTCACCTTTTGCAATCGGTAATTGATCTAAGAATTTGTTTTTTATCATTAGATTTGCAACATCTTCACCATACTTAAGCGTTTCACCTAAAAAACGCATAAAATGGGAGCCTAAATCCTTTCTTGTTGTACTTGATAAAGTAGCACCATAACGAGCCGCGGTTTGCGATGTTAAAGCAGCGTGTTTAAAAAACATCAAACGTTCAGAAAAAGGTGATTCTGTTGTATCTAGTATTTCTGTTTCCCAAGTTGGAAGCTTGGGCAGGCCATTTTGTGAAAGAACTAACTGGAAAACCTCAAGCTGTTTTTCAAAAATTTTAGTGCCACGTTGATAGTTTTCTTGCAGATCTTTTGAGCTGCTGACCTGTGCTGCTCCTTTTATAAACTCTTTATGTACTTCAGTAGCATGATAATTATAGACTAATTGACCAATTTCAAGGGCATTAATTGGCCTTGTGTCAGAAAAAATACCAGTCAGAAAGTTTTGTTCTTCAACTTTCTCAATTTTATCCGGGATAGGAATATGAATCTCAGGGTGATGTAATCCCTTGAATTGTATTAAATCTACACATTGGTTTAGAAGATTTGATGAATCTTCTAGGCATGTTTGGAAAAACATACGAATATCGCTGCGGGACGAAGTATTAATTGAGAGCGCATGGACTGTCATTGCAGCTTGGGTTAAGCCATATTTCAGTAGAATCACATAGTTATCTGTAAAAAGTGGTACTGCATTAATTTTAATATCATGTTCATCAAAAGGTTGTGGAAGAGGTTGTCCCGATTCGACAAGGAATAGTTTAGATTGTTCTGACTCTTTAAATGCAATATTCTCTGCAAATTTTAGCATTTTTAATACTGCAGGATCTTGTGTATTGGCGATAAAATGACGGGAAACCCAAACACCCATTGTGTTTGCAATGTAGTTATTCCAAAGATTAGTAATTTCTGCAGGAGTTAATTTTTTCATAACCATCATAAACAAATCCTTCCTAAATAATTAACAAGCATATATTAATTAACTTTCCCATATTTACCAAATTATTATTCCATGAATATAAATAATAAAGGTGATGTTCATGTGCAGAATATCGATTCAGAAAAACTATATGTCTCAACCTTTTCGGGTGATATTGTTTTAGAAAAAGTGGTGGGACCAATCACTACAATCCCAGTTAACGGTGATATAAAAGTAATAAATAAATGAAAACGACAGGAGCTTTTCCTGTCGTTTTTGGTTTGGAGATTACTCTCTTTCTCTTGCTCTCTGAGTATCTCGGATATTCTTTTGAACTGTAATAGCAGCAAATATACTTAGAACAAATGCCATGCCGTAGAAACCTTTTTCACTTAAAACGATACTACCTGCATTGTATAAGCCAATAGCCATTAATGAAATAGATACAATAAGTGCAAACCAACTAATACCAAAATAAATACTTGTAACAGGTATACCTTCTTCTTTATCCCTTACTGCTTTTTGTAAGGAAACAGATGAATAAAGTCCAAATATTAGAACCGCAAAGTAATAACCTTTTTCGTTCAACTCCATTGTTGCATTAAATAAACCAATTAAATATGCCGCAACACCAACAAGAAGTGCAGCCCATGACGCTCCTTTGAATGCAGCAGTTGGTTCTCCTTCTTTCCTTTCAATTTTCATTTTTGGTTCATTACGCTTTCCTTTTTCAAATAAATTCTCATTATCATTAGACACGGAATGTTTCGCCTCCAATTATTCTAAAAAATGGAGTACTGCAGCTATACTGAAGTACTCCTAACTAAATCTATTATATAGAAATATCTTACATTTAAAAATCAAAATTTTTTTAGTTTAAAGTTTTTTTAATTGGTAGAACCGGAATAATTACAAGGGATTCTTCATTGAGTCGTGTTCATTATTCACGCTAAATTGTCTTTTAGCTTTTTTCATATAATCAACATAAAGCATTGTAATCAACAGAAGTAACATGATCACTAGTGACAGCGGGATAAGCCAAAGCTTTGACGGCTCTAAGGACCAGCCGATGATAACGATCATAACTGCTAATATCGGAGATAAAAAATAAAATGGTTTACAATTATAAAGCCAGCCATAAGGGAAGAAATGCGCACCAGTAATGATAGCGAAAAAGAGAACCATTTCATTAGGACTTTTTGCAAAGGCATAAAACATGATTGGAAAATAAAAAAACTGTGCTACATTGAAAATCACGCCTAAGCTGCTAAGCGGGACATCCTTAAATATCCATTCTGCTTTAATGATTTTTGAAATAAGGATTGCTAACGGGAACATGATTCCTGTAGCAAATAACATCAAGATGTTTTTGATTTGAATATCCATTTCTTGAAAAAATATTACAGTAATGATTGTCCAAATGACGCTTCCTGATAATAAAAAGCCAATTCCGTTTTTCCCCCTAATCGAAAGATCGTTCTTTATTTGCACTAAATCCATTTTTTTCTCCACCTCTCACTTTATTGGACCCATCAATCTTTCTTTATAAAGAACATACGGAAATAATATAGATTAGTTTCATTATAAGTACACTAAATTAAAAATATGTTTTATTTTTCTGTAGTAACAGAACGTACGTTTGTATATAATATATAACAAAGGGGTGAGTTTGATGAATTGTTTGCCTTTGTTGAAAAAAGCTGCTGAATCTGGTGAAATGCTTGAAATGATTTATATTTCTAATAAAGGTGAAATAACCCAAAGGAAAATAAAAGTAATCAATGTGTCAGAAAAAATATTTACAGCATATTGTTATTTACGCCATAAACGGAGAGTGTTTAAACAAAGCAATATTTTATCAATTGCTCCAATTAGGATGAGTAGAAAACAGGGGGCATAATGGATGAGTATTAGAGATAGAGGTCTGAAAAAATGGCACGGTTTTTTTATGCCGGAACATACGGGTGAGTTAAAGAATATTTGGCTTGAAGATCAAAGAATAGCAATGCCTATTTTAGATGAATATCAGCTGCAAGAATTTGAGGAGAGTTTACGCTATGCGATTGATTATAAGTTACATGTTGATATAGAAGTTTACGTTGATGGTTTTATTGAAAATAAACACGGATTTGTTCAACGACTTGATCAAATTACGAAAGAAATTAGCTTAAAGGCGTTTAATGGCGAGTTGACAGTAATAAAATTCAAGGAAATATTGAAGGTTAAAGTAGAAAAGTAAGGATGAACTATAATAATTACTTATAATTCATGATAGTATATGAATGGCAAATTATGGCTATTTTATTATTATTATGATATTATATATTTCGATTTTCTTATTTAATTATATAGCTCTGAAAATGAATAAAATAAAAACCATGAATCGGATTGTTCATATTTGGTTATTTACAATAACGATTCAAATCATCTTTGATGTTATTATTGAATTTAAGTACCATGGATATTGGTATTTTGATAAAGGAGTAGATTGGCATGGACTCCCTGCACATTTATTTTTAATTCCACCTGTAAATGTAATGGTTATAAGTTGGTTTCCTTTTAAAACAAATTTATTTAAACAAACGATTTACATTCTTTGTTGGACATTAGTTGTTGTTTTTTATGAATGGGTCACTATACTACCTGAACCTTGGGGATTTTTCCATTTTGGTTGGTGGAAGTTGTGGTATGACTTAATCATTGTTCCCGTTTTGATACTTATTCTTGTTGGTTTTTATAAATGGGTAATTAAATTAGAACTGAAAATATGTAATGCAGATGAAAGAGCTTGAATTATGATAATTTACAGTATAAGGCCGTCAAATGACGGCTTTTTTTATTATAAGATGTTCCTCGGATTGTTCAAATGTAGGACACAATCAATTTCGTGATTTGTTGTAAAATTATTAATATACATACAATTTTTAGATTAATTCATTTCTTAAAACATTGAATATTCACACTCGAGATTCAAGCAGAGGTTGTTTGAAAAATAAATAAAGTGTGGTGGATACGATGCAAAAGTATGATTTCATTGTTATTGGAGCTGGAATGGGAGGCTTAAGCGTAGCTAATTTTTTAGCAAAGTACAATAAAAAGGTTTTAGTATTAGAGAAGCACAATATTCCAGGAGGTTTAGTCACCTCTTTTGCGAGACAAGGCGTTCATTTCGATTTGGGAATTCATGGTTTATATGAATTGAAGGAAAAACAAGCAATCCCGCAGTTTTTGGAGTTTTGGGGTGCGCCTCAGATTGAAACTGTTCCATGTAGGGGAGATATGTATTGCTTCATTGATGGGAAAAAGCATGTATTTAGACATGGAAAAGTAATGGATGATTTTAAACGAGAATTTCCTGAATTTGCAGCTGATATTGACAAGCTTTTTAATGTAATGGAAACCATCAATACGGAGATGTTCTCCGGTACAGAAGCACCTGAGCCTCCTTATGATATGAACTTGTTTCAATTAATTAAATTCGGTATGAAGTCCAGGAAACAAAAACCGATGTTTATGAAATACGGAAATAAGGACGTAAAGAAGGTACTTGATCAATTTACAAATTCGGAAGGACTAAAATCAACGATTTATTCCTATTGTCCGTACCCTATGGTATTTATGGCTTTTGCATATCAGTGGGGAGTGTTTAGTAATAATGAATATCCGAAGGCAGGTATGCAGGCCATTCCAAATGCAGCAGTCATAAGTCTTAAACATATGGGCGGTGTGCTTAAATTAAATTCAGAGGTAACAGAAATTCTTGTTAGGGATGGGCATGCATATGGTGTAAGGACTAAAGCTGGTGATGAATATCGTGGAAAGGTGATAAGTGGCGTTTCTCCACAATATACTTACCGATGGATTAAGGGTGACGAAAAATATGTCGGAAAAATGGTGACTAGGATAGCCGATAAGGAGATATTCCCTTCTATTTGTGCTTTGTTTATAGCTCTTGATGATACTTATGATATTGGAAACGTAGAATGTATTAGTATTGCTGGTAGCGAGGATTATCGCAAGAGACCACAGGAATTTACAGCAGATTCAGCACCAATTGTTATTAATATTTATCCGAAGCGCGAAGGGGATAAATACCGTCCACTTGTAGCACTGATTCCACTGACTTATGCCTATGAAGATTATTGGAAAACTTCAGGAGGTGATGGTCGTGGTGATGCGTATCGGACATTAAAGTTAAGGGTAGAGGGGACAATACTAAACCGTATTACTAAACACTTGGGAGATGAATTTTCGAAAGCGGTTGTGTTCCATGAGTTATCAACTCCAATCACTTACGAGCGATATACATATAGCGAGCACGGTTCCTTTATGGGCTGGGCGGTAGAGGAAAAGGATTTTGGCAAATATATGAAACAAAGGACAGATATAAAAGATTTATTTTTGGTTGGTCAATGGGTGTTCCCAGGTTTTGGTGTGGCGGGTGTAATGGCTAGTGGCTATTATTTAGCAAAAGAGCTATTAAAGAGCGAAGGAACCGACTTGAAGAAAGATTTTAATGAATACTTCAAACCAAGTTCATCTTGAAAATCATTGATCTAATAGTGTTAATCCACAAAGGGTTATCGCTATTTTTTTGATAATAATAAAGGTAACTGACTACTTTGTCTATCGCTCCTGTAGTAGTCTATATAGTTCTTTCTTTTCATCAAAAGATAGAATCTCTTCCGCCAACGGAAATAGCGATTTTTCTTCCTTAGCAAAGTGTTCCGTTAAGGTAGCGTGGGCCTGGAAAGCAAATGTAGTAATCCATTCGACCATGGTTTCATCTAGATTAGCTCCCGCCTTGTTAACTTCAGTTAAAAAATCTAGTAGATGCTGCTCCGCTTTTTCATGCTCGCGCTCCATCTCTTGTATTGTTCGGTCATTATCGCCTAGGTGGAAGTTCATCATAGGGAATAGCCATTTTTCCTCACGTTTGGAATGAGCCTTCAATTTATCTGTAAATGTAGTAATTTGTTTGTGCAACTTAATAAACAATTGAATCACAGTCGGACCCGTTTCGTATTCTATATCTTCAATGATTTCATAAAAACGAGACATATTTGCCCTTAGCTCCACGTGTTCGGCCATTAATTGTTGAAGCGGAGCACATAGTGAATTTTTTGAAGTCACCATCACCAGACTCCTCCAGCTTTTATTTGTGATTTAAATAATTAGTTATTTCATCGCACCATCTGGCAGTATGTGTCAGATGGTGCATTTAGTCTTAGACGTTATTTATAATTTTGATCAAGGAGGTAGTTTATATATATTGTGCTGTAACTGAACGTAGGCATTCCACAATACTAGCTGGTGGTCCTTCATATAGGATTTCTCCTCCAGCAGTCCCACCATCTGGTCCTAAATCAATAATCCAATCACTATGTCGAATTACATCTAGGTGATGTTCGATGACAATAACAGTATTTCCTTTTTCTACTAATGTATGAATGATTCGGAGAATATTCTCCACATCTGACATATGCAAGCCTGTTGTTGGTTCATCAAGGATATAGATGTTTCCTTTTGTATTGAGCTCTTTGGCTAACTTCAAACGTTGACATTCTCCGCCGGACAAGGTGTTCAGTGGCTGGCCTAGGGATAGATAGCCAAGCCCGACAGTATGAAGGCTTTTGAGCTTTGTGCGAATGTCTTTGGCTTCAAATAATTCCAAGGCTTCCTCAACTGACATTTCCATGATATCAACAATATTTTTCCCTTTATATAAGTATTGAAGCACATCTTGCCGATAACGGGTACCATTACACTCACTACATTCAACTTCCATCTTGTCCATAAAAGACAAATTAAGTTCGATACTACCAGTTCCACCACATGCTTTACATCCACCAGTAGAATTGTAACTAAACAATCCACTATCAACTCCGTTTGCAACGGAAAAGGCTTTCCGTATCGACGACATAATCCCAGTGAAGGTGGCTGGATTTGAACGAATGTTGGTGTGTACGGGACTTTGGTCAATTCGAATCGCATCCTGATAATCCTTGGCAAATACTTCGTTTACGATGGTGCTTTTACCAGAGCCTGCCACACCTGTTACGACCGTGAATACACCTTTAGGAACACGAAGGCTGATGTTTTTCAAATTATGAAGGCTGCTATTGTGGCTTTCAAGGAACTCAGAAACCTGTCTAGGATTTGGATTGATTTCGTTTTTACTATTTAAAAATTTCGCAGTTAATGTATTGGAAGAAAGGAAATCCTCGTAATTCCCACAAAACATAATTTTTCCACCATCAGAGCCGGCATGTGGTCCTACATCAACAATATAGTCAGCAATTTTGATAACGTCTGGATCATGCTCTACTACTAAAACAGTGTTTCCTTTGTCTCGAAGTCGCACTAGTAATTCATTTAGTCGGTGAACATCACGAGGATGAAGCCCAGTGCTTGGCTCATCGAATATGTACATTAAACCTGTTAACGTACTAGATAAATATTTCACCATTTTTACCCTTTGTGATTCACCACCTGATAAGGTAGGAGTTTCTCGAGAAAGGGTCATATAGCTTAAGCCAATGTCACAAAGATTTTTCAAACGTTCCATTATCCCGTCGATAATGGGTTTCGCCTTTGAATCTGCAATTTTTGGCAGAACGTCCATTAGTTCATCAAGCTGTATGGATGTCAAATCATAAATGGAGTAGCCATTGAGCGTTGATGATAAAACTTTTTCGTTGTATCGTCTACCGTCACAAACAGGGCATATTCCATTTGTGGTAAATTCCTTCAGTTTCTTTTCGCCTTGTTTAGACGTGTCTTTATCTTTTTTCACATTTTGGCGCATGAACTTAACGGCAATGCCTTCGTATGTAGTATTTATATCACTATTTTTATATGTAACGACAACTTTCTCGGGCTCTGCATAGATGAGCTTGTCGAATTCTTCCTTAGTGTAATCTTTAATCTTTTTATCATTATCAAAGAATCCTGATTCCGCGTATGACTTCCATTGCCATGAGTCAGGTGCGAATCCTGGGAGCAAAATGGCACCTTCATTTAATGATTTTTCCATATCGATTGCAGCATCAATGTTTAATGTAATGATTTTGCCAATACCCTCACATGTTGGGCACATCCCACTCGGATCGTTAAAAGAATAGGCATTGCTGTAACCGATATGTGGTTGGGCAAATCTTGAAAATAGTAGACGTAGAAGGGGATTGATATCTGTTATTGTTCCTAGTGTAGATCTCGCATTTCCGCCGAGCCGTTTTTGATCGACGACAACAGCTGTTGAAAGATTGTTGATCTCATCTGCTTCGGGCCTTGTGTACCTTGGTAGGAAAAGGCGGGTAAAGCTGCTGTATGTTTCATTTAATTGCCGACCAGCCTCTTGCGCGATGGTATCAAAAACAATGGACGACTTTCCCGAGCCAGATACCCCTGTAAAAATAGAAATTTTTCCTTTCGGAATCTGTAAATTGATATTTTTAAGGTTATTTACTCTGGCATTAATAATTTCGATATATTCTTGTTTCATGCAAGTCCTCCTAACTATTTTTCTATGGATTATCAATCTTGTACATTAACATCGTACATCATTCAAACCTGTTTAACATGACATTTGTGAGAATCGCGCTATCTAGTGGGTGATATTAGAGGTTAGGTATATTAAAAAAGCGATATTCGCACCATCTATCACTCTAATTAGGAAGGTAGATGGTGCGAATACGTCTATTTTTCCACTTTTACCACTCAACATCTTTAGGTTTATAAATTTTCCCAAGACCCCATAGTTTTTGAACTTCTCCATCCTGCATATCAACCATTGCTTTGGAAATCATATTGATTTTTGCATCGATATTATCAATTAAATGGCAAAGGTGTGCTTCTAGCGTAATTGGTTCTGCTGTGCTGCCCCAGCCATTGCTTAGTGGACCGTGATGGCTTGAAATGATGTTCATCAGTTCATATACAACGGTTACTTCGTCTTTGGAAACAGCACGATCATTGCGAATCGCGACGAGCCTTCGGTCTATCATTTGGTTGACGATTTGAATATGGCCTAAAAATTGTCCAAATATAGTGTATTCTGGAGCGGTATAATCCCTGGACATTTCCACGATTTTACCCATATCGTGGAGGGTCAATGCTGCATACATTTTACTCCGATTAACCAACGGACCGTACTGATCGCAAATATTCTTGGAGATTCGCAGCAGCGACAATGTATGATAGGCGAGACCGCTTTTGAAATTATGGTGCATTTTAACTGCAGCAACATGCTCCATAAAGTATTTTTTATTTTCTTCAAATAACTCAGAAGTAATTTGATGTAGAATTGGGATGTTGATTTCGTCGATGTATGAGCGAATTTCTGCTTCCATGCTTTCAACAGTTTCAGGGGCGGCCTCAATAAATTCTCTAATATCGACTTCATCTTTTTCAGCTAACCGGAAATGGCTAATCGTCATTTGAACTTGTCCATTATACTCTGTGGCGTCACCAGTTAAATGAAGGATGACTCCATTCGCAAAAATCGTTAATAATTCGTCGACTGACCTACCTCCAAATCCATTGTTCCAAAGCTTACAGGCCACCATTTTATGCTTTTTCGCAACTGTAATATTTAGATACGGATCGCCTTTTTTTGTTTTTTCTTGTTTCACTTCTTTTACAAGACAAAAGCCTTCAAAAGAACTACCAGGTGTAATCTCTAATAAACAAGTAACCGCCATCACATAAACCCCCATTGTTATGTACTTTAAGACAAATATATAGTAATAAATAATTTTTAAGGAAGTGAAGAACAAACGTTCCTTATATTGTAACATGAAACCAGTTGTCTATAAATAGAAGAGTCTTAGTACTTCAAGCTTAAAGGGAAGAGTTATTATTAAAATATTATAAAAATTATAAATATTAAAATAATAAAAAGGGTTTACGGTATCAAAATCGAATAAGTAACCTAATGGACATAAAATCGAACAGTTGAAATGGAGTGGAAAAATAATGAAAACACGTGTTACAGAGATTTTTGGAATTAAGTATCCGATTGTACAAGGCGGACTAGCTTATCTTGCTTACGCCGAGTTGGCAGCTGCAGTTTCTAATGCGGGCGGGTTAGGACAGATTACTGCTGCTACACTTCGTACACCTGAAAGACTTCGTAGTGAGATTCAAAAAATTCGTACACTTACTGATAAACCATTTGGGGTGAATTTTGCCATCTCAAGACACGATGGTCGATACGAAGAATTACTCGAAGTTGCGATTGAAGAAAAAGTACCAGCGATTTCAATCACTGGTGGTAATCCAAAACCAGTATTTGAACGACTTAAAGGAGAAAACATCAAGACGCTTGTTCTTGTATCTGGTGCAAGACAAGCTCAAAAAGCTGAAGAGCTAGGTGCAGACGCGGTAATGGCAGTTGGGCAAGAAGGCGGAGGACATTTAGGTCGCGAAGATCTCGGTACTATGGTATTAATTCCACGTGTTGTTGATTCTGTATCTATTCCTGTTCTTGCCAGCGGTGGTATTGGTGACGGCCGAGGATTATTGGCTGCTTTCGCACTCGGAGCGGAAGGGATTGAAATGGGAACACGCTTTATTGCAACGCAAGAATGTGTACATGCAAACGAAAAATATAAACAGGCAATCTTAGAGGCAAACGAAACAGATACTGTGGTTATTAAGAGAACTTTGGGTGCTCCTGCACGTGCTTTGAAATCAGACTTTGCCATGGATATTATTGACCGTGAACATAAAGGTGCAACTTATGAAGATATAAAGGATTTGATTAGCGGTAAAGCAAATTGCAATTATATTTATGATGGAAATGAGTCAGAAGGTTTCGGTTGGGCTGGACAGGTTGTGGGGCTTATTAACGATGTTCCTTCAGTTCAAGAATTATTTAATGATATGATTTCTACAGCTAATAAAGGCTTGAACCGTATGGAGAACATTATTGTTGAGCGTACTCACAGTTAATGTTAATTTAATAATGTATTGAATAGAAAAGGTTGCTTCGGCGACCTTTTTTTATTTTCGCCTTTTTTGCTATATTAATAATGATTGTTGTATTAGGAGTGAATGATTGGGAGGGTTAAAAGATGGAAGATAAGCTGGTCCTAATGATCATTATGGTAGTTCCGATTGTGTTGATTGTTATATTGGGGATAATCTTTATCAATGGTAAAGGTTCTTCATTTATTGCAGGATATAATACAATGGAACCAGAAGAAAAGAAAAAATATGACACAGCTGCTCTCTTGAAGTTTGTCGGGAAAATGATGTTCGGTTTATCATTTAGTATGATATTTTGGGTGCTTAGTGTTGCGTATGAAAATAATTGGTTATTCGTTTTTGGCCTTGCCTTATTTATGGCAATCCTAGTTTTTATGCTCATTTACATTAATACAGGCAATAGATTTAAAAAACACAATAAGTCTAATTAATCTAAAAATTATCAATTTAATATAATAGAGGTTAGTCAATGAAGTTATATGTATTGAGTAAGAAGTACAAAAGCTATAAAAAAGGAACACAATTTTTCTTGATTGCGGAGTCAGAATATATCGGGGTCAAGGAGTTTGTTTTGCGGACGAAGGATTTATCGGATAGGGTATCAATTAATGAAAATGAATTTGTTAAGAATTTTAAGTTTATCGAGGAAGTCTATTAGTTAGATTAGGGGATTTGAAGTAAAGGCTAAAAATAGAGTGAGGTGTCGATATGAATGAAACGATTAAATTGATAGGAAACCATCGTTGTGTTCGGGATTTCTATCAAGATATTGATGTTAGCGAGGATCAAATAGAAGCCATTGTGAAGGCGGCAATGGCGGCGCCAAATTGGGCTAATGGACAAAATGTAACTGTTATTGAAATAAGGGATCCTGAAAAGAAGTCAAGGCTGGCTAAAGCTGCGGGCAATCAAAAGTGGATCGAGGAAGCTCCAGTATTTTTACTGTTCTGCATGGATTTTTATCGAGCAATGTTGGCAGCTGAGAAAAATGGGCATCAATTTCAAATTGTTGAAGATATAGAGGCCATTATGGTCGGTTCCACAGATGTTGGAATTGCGCTAGCTAATGCAATTATTGCCGCGGAATCATTAGGACTTGGAATTGTTCCAATTGGAGGGGTTAGGCGAAATCCTCAGGTCTTTGTTGATGTGTTAAATCTTCCGGAGTATGTGTTTCCCATTTCTGGTCTAGTTATTGGTGCACCACGAACCATTCCTGAACAGAAACCGAGATTGCCACTTATGGCAACTTTTCAGAAGGAGAAGTATAGTACTGAAGTTCAAAAAGAATCTATCGATGAATATGACAAGACCATTTCTGCTTATATGTTTGAACGAACTGGTGGAAAAGATGCTCGAGATTGGTCTAGCAGTATATCGCATTTTTATGATACTGGGTTTGAACAATATGCTCAAAACTCAAGTCCTACTGTCAAAAAGCAGGGATTTAAGTATAAGTAGTTTTTATCCTAATTTATGAAAAAGAGAAGAGGTGAAGAAGATGAACCAATCTGAAATGGTATGTTCCTGGGCTCAGTCCAATCAATTGATGAGAGAATATCACAATCTGGAATGGGGTGTACCTAACTATGATGATACGTATTTGTTTGAAATGTTGAATCTAGAAGGTGCACAAGCTGGTCTTTCTTGGCAAATTATCTTGAATAAACGTAAGGGGTATCGCAAAGCTTTTCATGGTTTTACAATCAACCTATGTGCGTCTATGACGGATGATGAGCTTGAGGAAGTTGCCTTAACTGGCGAGGTGGTTCGTCATAGGTTAAAAATTAAGGCTGTACGCTCGAATGCTCTCGCTGCCCAGAAAGTAATCGAGGAATTTGGGAGTTTCGCAAAATATGTCTGGCATTTTACCGGTGGCCAGAGAATCATCAATCATTGGACTGCTGTAGAAGAGCTTCCTGCCCAAAGTGAATTGTCAGTGAAAATTAGTAAAGATATGAAAAAACGAGGCTTTAAATTTGTAGGTCCCGTTACCATTTATTCTTATTTGCAGGCAATTGGAATCATCGATGATCATGTTGTAACGTGTCCATATCATTCGGAGAATCCATAACAAAATAGGGGACATTTCCCATTGTACTTGAATAAATTGGAAATTGATGTCCCCGTTCCTTTACTTGAGTTGTGTCATTAGCTCATCAAGGCGTTCGAGCTGAGAAGCGTAGCCTTGAACCAGCCCCATTTCCATAACAAAATGGAGTGTTTCCGTTGAAGGAAATTTATTATGGACAGATATTTGTGTGTTTCCATCCTTTTTAGTGAATAGCATAGTAACTTTGATTTCTGGCATTCCTTCGATTGGGTTTCCATCTTTATCTGAAAACATATCTGTGTATATAATCTTTTCAGGAGCAATGATTTCATGGTAAATGCTTTTCCCCCATGATTCCATGCCATAAAACTCACCTTGATCTTGATCCACACATCGCATGCAATATAGCCATACTCCGTTTGGCTTAAATTCAAATTGACGGTTTTCCGTTTGCCAACCTTGTGGGCCCCACCAGCTCGATAGCAACTCATCTTCTGAATAGGCCTTGAAAACTAAATCTCTAGGTGCATTAACCGTGTGTTCTATTACAAGTTCTTGTCCGTCAACGGAAGTTTTGATCTCAGCGTTGGACATAATCATTCCCCCTTTTATAAATGTTTTTTATGATTTAATTCCATATCTTAGCAAAACAATTCGCCGCTGCTTCAGTCTTTTCCTTTGAATTTACAAAATAATCATAGTTGACCTTTAAAAAAACAATTATAATGGCAATAAAGCTACGGGATACAGGATGTGTTTACATAATAAATAGATTAAAGGGTTGTGATTCCATTCCATACTCAATTGTAACAAATCAAGAGGATGTTAAAACCATTTTGCGAGATTATCAATTTGACCATAATTTAAATAATTTCCGTGACTGGGATAAGCAGCAAAAGACCATGCTTTCCGTAATGGATTCAAATCAAGGATTAATGTCTCTCGCCTTATCTCATCAAACCATCATCGGCTATGCAATTATTCTCGAACCAGAACCTGATGAGAGGTGGAGGCAGTTAGATTTCATAAAAATATTAGGGGTGGTTGAAGTTGCCCCAAACTACCGTAATCAAAAGGTAGCTCAAAGCTTACTGCAGTCATTGTTTCTTTTACAAGAAACAGAGAAGTTCATTGTCATCTCATTAGCGTTGTGCTGGCATTGGGATCTCTCTATGACGAACGGTGATTCAGTCAAGTACATGCACATGCTAAAACGTGTTTTAGGTTCTGTGGGATTTGAAGAATACGAAACGAATGAACCTGATATCGCACGATACGATGTCAATTTTATGACAGCTCGGACAGGAAAAAACATAACAACACAGCAAGTGAATCAGTTTACAAATTTAGCGATGAATAAAAGATTTTTACAGTAGCAGTTCAAAAATATAAAACGGAAGGTAAACGTTACGCCTTCCGTTTTATGTGTTGTTGGTAGTTTTTTTTAGATATTTTTATCATTATATATGTTTAACAGACTCTTCACTTTTCCTTTTTTTTGTTAAATAATAGGCCGTAATCAAGGCGGTAATCGGAATATTTAACGCTACCCCTATTCCAGCAAATAAGATATTGATAAGTTCTGCACTAAATATTTTGGAGTTGACAATATCACTAGCAGAGTAAGCTAAATCCTTAAACCAAATAAGTAAAGCCAAATAACTACCAAAAAAGGCGAAAAACAATGTATTCGCACTAGTGCCTAAAATATCCTTGCCAATACTTAAACCAGAGAGGAATAATGATTTTCTAGTTATGGTTGGATTGTGGTAATAGATTTCTCGCATCGGTGAGGCAATCGAAATCGCCACATCGATAATAGCACCGATTGTACTGATTATGATGACTGAAGCAGCAATTTTTACAAAGTCAACTCCAATATGAAGGGAAAAAATGCTCAGTTCCTCGACTTCCTCTTCACCAAACCCTTGAATCATGGCCGTTTCAGTAACAAGAACAATGAAAAATAGTAAGATAACGGAGGTAATCATTGTTGAAACAAAAGCGATGATTGTTTTTGTGTTCACTTCATTAATAAAAAACAAATTGATACAACTTATCACAATACAGGCAATAACTGTGATGTAAATGGGATTAGTTGATGGAATCGTCATGATTATGACAGAAACAAACAGGACGGCAAAGTTGAAAAATAATGCAAGGAAGGAACGTGCTCCTTTACTACCACCGATTAGAGCCATCAAAACAAAAAGTATAATTGCTAATATCAACAGTACATTCATGATTTTGCCCTCTTTCGCTTAACAAAAAGAATAGAAGTATATAGACCAATCGGAATGGTCAATACAATTCCAATGCCTCCAGCTAACGCCCGTGCTAGTTCCAATGAAAGATTCATTGAAAGTGTAAAACCTAATGGCGAGGCGTTCTTTAAATACAAAACAAGCATTGGAATCGAACCGCTGATATAGACAAAGAACAAAATGTTTGTCATAGTACCCATGATATCTTTTCCGATATCAAGTCCTGATGCTATAAGTGCTTTAACCGTAATATTGTTATTTTTTTCATATAATCCAAAAATGGAAGAGGACATTGTTATCGCTACATCCATAACCGCTCCTAATGAACCGAGTAAAAGCCCAGTAATAAATACCGCTCGATAAGGCCGCGTAATAAATTGCATTTCTTCGTACCGGAGCCCTCTTTCATTTGAAAACCAAATGACAAGATAGGCGATAATTAAAGAGATAAAAGTTCCTAATAAGGTTGCCACGATCGCTGCATAGGTTTTCTCATTAAATCCACTAACAAGTAACAATGAAATGCAGGTAAATAGGATAGCGCTAATACTACATATTAATAATAAACTGATGTTAGATTTATGTATGTATAGATCCAATGCATACGATAACAGAATCGCATTAATAGCCAGGCTTAAGATTGAAAATAAACCTTGCTTTGTTCCAACGATTAGTAAAGTAAAGATAAAAACCCAGGTAATCATCACAACGAATTTGTCACGTTTAATGTCAATAATCGTTCCTGTTAATTGTTTAGTATGATTAGTATTTTCGTTCATAAAAACAAATAATTCGTTTCCAATTTTGATTTCGTGGTCATATCCACGAGAAGAGGAAAATTCATTATTTAAATAGATGAGCTCTCCCTTGTTTTCTCCATTTTTTAATTCTGCGATAATTTGCTGAGTGAATAGGGTGTCCTTGTTATTATTTCGGTCAACCGTGTCCGTTTTATCAATCAGATTGACTTCAATAACTTTGGCAATTGGCTTTTCGTAAAATAAATAATTGTTTTCAACGAACACAATCGAGATAACAAAACTAAGTACCAAGATGAAATAAATCCCAATTTTTAGGCGTGGTAGTTGATGTAAATTAGATACAATCTTTTTCAAAAAGTAACCTCCGATAGGCATAGCTTGAAGTAATGGTGTTGAAGCTTTTAGTAGACTAGATAGGGAATCAATACAAATTTAAAACATTTCCTTCATTATTTGTTCAATTAATTTCACATTATTTCATAATTACTAGGTTTGTTCAATCATTCAAATAGCACAACACTTGAATAGATATACCACATCAGTTATCTTAAACTAGAACAGATGTTTTATTATTTGGTTATATATATTTAGGAACAGATTGGAGAGTGATACGATGACAAATTTAAATGTACAACATAAGGAAAATTGGAAAAAGAATATCATTCTCTTCCTCAGTAGCCAAACCATTTCACTATTTGGAACTTCGCTGGTTCAATATGCAATTATGTGGCATGTTACGCTAACGACAGAATCAGGCCTTATGATGACCTTGTTTATTATTTGTGGCTTTATACCTACGTTTCTGTTATCGCCGGTTGCCGGGGTGTGGGCTGACCGATATAACCGGAAATTATTGATTATGTTATCAGATGGTATGATTGCTTTGGCGACACTGATTTTAGCAATATTATTTTTAATGGGATATGATTCAGTTTGGTTGCTGTTTCTGATGGCGGCCGTTCGTGCTGTTGGTACTGGAATTCAAACCCCGGCAGTAGGGGCAATTTTACCGCAAATTGTACCGACTGAACAGCTTACAAGAGTAAATGGAATCAATGGATCTCTACAAGCAGTCAATATGTTCGTTGCGCCAATGGTGAGTGCGGCATTATTATCCGTGTCAACGATTGAAACCATTTTCTTTATCGATGTAGTAACTGCGGTCATTGGGATATTCATTTTTCTATTGTTTGTTAAGGTAGCGGTACATACAAAGGCAACCGAAAAACAAACTACAAGTTATTTTAACGATTTTAAGGAAGGCATCATTTATATAAAAGAACATGATTTTTTGAAAAAATTCTTTCTGTTTTTTGCAGTCTTCTTTGTACTGTTGGCTCCCGGTGCGTTTTTAACTCCACTTCAAGTTACTCGTAGTTTCGGCGATGATGTTTGGCGATTAACAGCGATTGAGATTGCTTTTTCAGTTGGAATGATGGCTGGAGGAGGATTAATAGCAGCGTGGGGTGGATTTAAAAATAAAATCCATACGATGGCATTTTCAAGTCTCATAATGGGATTATGTACGATTGCACTAGGAATGGTGCCTGTATTTTGGATATATTTAATTCCAATGGCGATTTTCGGAATTGCGATGCCGTTTTTCAACACGCCAACGATGGTCCTGTTGCAAGAATCTGTTGATGAGAACTATTTAGGAAGAATATTTGGGGTATTTGGAATGATATCAACCTCGATGATGCCAGTAGGGATGCTGTTGTTTGGTCCTATGGCTGATGTGATTGATATTGAATGGTTATTGATTGGAACAGGCTTGCTCATTGTAATACTCACTGTATTTTTAGCTATCGACAAAGTCCTGATTGAAACAGGAAAACCAGCGACAAGTGAAAGCAGTGAATAGTACAACTACTATTAATTAGGATAATTATTTTAATAAATGGTTGTGTTAATGCGTAGGGGAATTTTTCCCACGTTGATTGGAGCGTAAGACACGTAGACTCCTATGGGAGTAGCTGGCATGGGAGACCCCACAGGCGCAAAGCGCCGAGGAGTTCGAAAAGCGGAAGCGGCTTGCTCAGGAGCGACAGGCATAAGACGAATCGCGCAAGAGACGTTAGTCTCTTGAGTGATTTGGCTTATGACCCCGAGCTCCTAGCCGCTGGAGCTAGACAGGCTCCCAGTTAGCCCCATGAACCGCACGTGTCTGGAGCGGAAATCACAAACAAATTTCACGGCTAAGAAAATAAAAACCAAGTGGACCTTCCTTTGAGGATTCACTTGGTTTTTTTGTGTTAGATGGAACTGAAATTTTACGGACTTGTTCCCCGAGATTAGAGGACCACATAAGATAACCATTATGACAAATAAAATAAACATTATTGTCTAAAGAAAACACGCGATAGGGAAAAAGTGAGGAGAGGATCTTGGCCAAACTTTTCGAAGTGGTAGTAAATGGAAATGATATCACCATACAACTAAAGTATACGAATGTCAGAGTAAATCAAATCTCGGTATTTATAGATCACCATTATTTAGGTTCGTTGGGATTACTGCAATCCTTTGTCATTCAAACAAATGGTTATCTACCTAAGAAAATACAAATACAATATGAGGTTGTATATGAAGGAAGAGTTTTGAGACACAATGAAACTCATCATGTAAGACAAAATGCTTTTCGTAAACAACAATACAAACCTGGGGACATTCTTGTTTCATGCGATAATGTAAATGGACTCCCATTTGGATTTATGGGGCATGGTGCTCTAGTGATAAGTGATCAAGAAGCTATCGAATCAATTCCACTTGATCCCATAGTACGAAAAATCACCATAGAAAGCTTTAAATCGGACCATCCCAACCATGCTCAGTTTCGCCCAGTATCAGAAGCCAAAGGGTTAAATGCCGCAAATTATGCTATCCGTTATTTAAATATTTATCAGGAAAATAAAATAAAGGGAATAAAAAAACCAAAGTTTAAGTTTACGATAAAAACCCCATTGCACGATGAGTGGACTTATATTTACTGCACAAAATTAATATGGCTAAGTTATTACTATGGCGCAGGGATTGAGTTTATTAATGATCATTTATGGTTTTCACCTGAGGATGTCTATTCCAATTGTATTAACCATCCTGAATTTGAATTAATCTATATCCATCCGGAGTTTAAATTTCATATTGACTCATAAAAAACGAATCAATCAGAATAATTACCATCCTTTTCATCAAACTAAAAATGATAAAAAGGATGGTTTTTGTCTATTTGCGCTGTGAAACACAAATGTGAAACAAGAAAATTCGGGCGGTGCCTGTCACCTTTTGTCGCCTTTTTTATTTTACAATTGGTTAAGAGTGTAATATAATTTTTTAGAATACAAAAAATGAATATTTATGAATAGGTTTCTTAATAACTCTCATATGATGAGTATTAGGACGAAGAGGGAAGTTGGTGCAAATCCAACACGGACCCGCCACTGTATGCGTGTAGGAAGGTTAAAGATGATCCACTTTGTTATTTAACAAGGGAAGGATTAACCAACTGATGATACGCAAGTCAGGAGACCTGCCTATTTATTTTTTAAGCTTCCTCGTGGAAAGGGAAAGTTTAAAGAGCAAGTAATCGATTAACTATACATATTTAATTGAAGATTACCTTTTTATTTTACTATTACCAATTGTGATAGTATGATAATGCCGCCTTTAATCAACGCTTTCTGCTGGAATAGCGTTTTTTTGTGTTCAAAAATATTAGGGGGAAGTAAAAATGAAAGAGAGAATTAAAAAGTGGTGGCTAATGAGTATTGTGCTTTTGTTAGCAGTTGGAATGATTGCAGGCTGCAATACGAATGAGGAGAAGGCAGAAAGTAAATCAAGTGAAAAAACAACTGAAAGCGGCAAGGCTTTTCCAGTAACAATTACAGATGATGCTGGCCGTGAAATCACGATTGAAAAGGAACCTGAAACTATTGTATCAATTCAAACGAGCCCAACAGAAATTGCGTTTGCACTTGGTCTTGGCGATAAAATTGTCGGTGTATCTGATTATGATAACTACCCAAAAGAAGTAAAAAAGATCCAAAAGGTTGGCGCACAAGACATTAATACAGAGGTAGTTCTATCCCTTATGCCTGATATGGCATTTGTGACCGACTATCATTATGAGTCTCATCCTGATATTTTAAAACAGCTAGAAGATGCCGGTATTAAAGTAATTGTAGTCGGTGATGCTTCTTCCTTTAAAGAAGTTTATCAGAAAATTGAAATGATGGGTAAAGCTACTGGGACTGAGGCAAAAGCTAAAGAAATCGTAACAGAAATGCAAGATCGTTTAGCCAAAATTAAAGAACAAGCTAAAGAAGTAAAGGATAAAAAGAAAGTATGGGTTGAAGTAGCTCCTGCTCCAGATATTTATACAACAGGCACAAAAACATTTATGCATGAAATGCTTGAAGCTATTCAAGCTGTAAACGCAGCTGAGGATCATGAAGGTTGGGTTAAACTAACAGAGGAAGAAATTGTTAAATTAAATCCGGATGTCATTGTTACAACTTACGGCTACTATATCGATGATCCTAAAAAAGAAGTACTATCTCGCCAAGGATGGGCTGAAGTACCTGCTATTAAAGAAAAACAAGTTTTTGATGTGGAAAACGATACGGTTACTAGACCAGGTCCTCGTTTAATAGAAGGAGTCGAGACTCTTGCAAAGTTCATCTATCCGGAAGTTTTTGATAAGTAAAATTACTTGGTTTTATTGTATAAGTGGAGGGCTTGTAGTTGCTGCAGCCCTCCTTGGGTTATTTATTAGTAGTGTTCAAGTTCCTGTTCCTACAATCTTACATATTATTTTAGACAAAACTCTTGGCCTCGGTTGGCTTGAAAGTATTCCGAAAAATGAAGAGATGATTATTTGGAATATTCGTTTACCAAGGGTCCTTCTAGCTTTTTGTGTTGGTGCATCTCTAGCTCTTGCAGGTGCAGCCTTCCAGGGTCTGTTAAGAAATCCGTTAGCTGATCCTTATACAATTGGGGTGTCTTCTGGTGCATCATTAGGTGCTGTGTTTGTATTGTTTTTTCAATTTACGATTATTGGTTTGGGCAGCTTTACTTTACCTGTAATGGCAATTATTAGTGGATTTATCGCATTGTTTATTGTTTTCGGACTTGTTCGGTTAAGCAGCCGAAGCATGGCAATTGAAACGATTATTTTGGCAGGAATCATTGTTAGTGCATTTATTGGCGCGGTGGTTTCGCTCATTATTTCATTAAGTGATCAAGACAATATGACTCAAATCATCTATTGGTTATATGGAAGTGTTGCAATGAGGGGATGGAACCATGTCGGGTTGATTATCCCGTTTATGTTATTAGGTTCATTGATATTGTTTTATCATTACCGGGAATTAAATGCTTTAGCACTTGGGGAGGAAGCGGCTGATCATATTGGTGTAGATGTAAAAAGAGGGAAAATGTTTATCCTGTTTGGTGCATCCTTATTAACAGGTGCCTCTGTTGCCGTATCGGGTTCGATTGGATTTGTAGGTTTAGTGATTCCACATTTAGTCCGTTTAATAACTGGTCCGAACCACCGCCATGTCCTTCCGCTTTCATTGCTGGTTGGTGGAGCTTTTCTTGTGTTAGCTGATTTATTTTCAAGAACTATTATTGCACCTAAAGAACTGCCAATCGGAGTAATCACTGCTTTAATTGGTGCGCCGGTTTTTGCTATATTGTTGATAAGAGAAAGAATTGGGCGGAGGAATTAATCATGATAAAAGTAAAGAATTTGATTGGTGGTTACATGAATTGCCCAATTATCAACGGTGTCAATCTCGAAATTCAGCAAGGTGAATTTTTTGCCCTTCTCGGACCAAATGGCAGTGGGAAGTCCACACTTTTTAAGCTTATTACCGGCCAACTTCAGGCTATGGAGGGTGAAATTTTACTTAGTGGTAAAGATATCTCAACTTTTTCCAAGCTTGAAAAAGCAAAGAAAATGGCTGTTCTGACTCAAGAATCACAGATTTCGTTTGATTATACGGTTGAGGAAATTGTGAGTTTAGGTCGGTACCCTCATCAAAAAGGAATCCTTAAGCAGATATCGAAACATGATCGAGCTGTGATTGAAGAAGTCATGGAAATCACTAATATCAGCTATTATCGAAATACTCCCTTTCGAATGATCAGTGGTGGCGAGAAACAAAGGGTTTTATTAGCAAAAGCTTTAGCACAGGAGCCTGAAATTTTACTATTAGATGAGCCTACCAATCATTTGGATATTAAACATACGCTTCAAATGTTGGATTTATTAAAAGAAAGACAGGCTACAATGGGCCTCACAATTTTTGCCATTTTACATGACTTAAATATCGCCTCACTTTTTGTTGATCGGATTGCCTTATTACATCAAGGAAGCATCTTAGAGATTGGCGATGTAGATACGTTAAGAAAGGTAAATCAACTAAAAAAGGTGTATGAGGTAGAGCTTAATTCGCAATCACATCCAACTATCCCTAAGCCGCAAATCTTGATGACACCTAAAAATACATCTTTCAGTCAATCTGTTGATTTTGAGCAATCCTATCATATTAAACATACCTCTGAGTATGTTCATGTTGAGTTTACTCAGCCATTACGGACTATCTCTAACGGAGTAATGGGGGATGGCATCCAGTGGTTAAAGCACTTTTGCCAATTTTATGCTGAGGAAAACGTAGTTGGCATAGAGGCTGAGTCAAGTTTGAAAAAACGTTTTGAGACACATTCAATCCCACATGAACAATCGTTTGGGATTGAGACTAATATTAAGTTGGAGAATTCGGTTTTTGTTCAAGATGAATTTGAAGGGATTCAGATGCTTGTAGTGGTTACGACTAATGACGGTGATGGGTATATCGATGAAAATGATATCATTTGCAATTCCTCACATCTCTATAGTTCGCTAAATTTGATGCTGTTTATTGATGCCCATTTAACAGATGGGGCACTAATTAGTGCATTGATGACTGCGACTGAGGCAAAAGTGAGGGCAGTACTGGAATTATTAGGTGGATCAAATTCCATTGAAGCTGATGATGCCAGCGAGTTAACAGATACGATATTAATTGGACTAACACAACAAGGTGAAAAATCTAAAAAGGCTGGAAAAGGAACCATTATTGGTAAGGGGATTAGCCAGATCATCCATTTTGCAGTACAAGAGGCAATGAAGAAAAGCAGTAGAATGGTTATGGAAAAACATGAGGCTGTTTCTGGCAAGGTATATTGTTAGTGAATTAGATGAGATTCGAACAAGATCATAGGTAACCGTTGGTGGTGATTACCCATTTTATCAAATACTACGTAAAGAAGGTACTAATATTTGGAATAGTACCTTCTTTTTTATAGTGAAACTGAGTAAGGAACTATCTCAGTGATAAGGCCCCTCTTCTTGATGTATCATCATAAAAAAGGGGTATTAATATATTTGACATGCTAATGCTATAAGTGTTGTACATTTCACTATTCTTTATTTTTATCTGCATAAACCGCCATTGCGTCACACATGAAATGAGATGGGCCTTCACCGAATTGGTCAATGTTCATAGTGAAACGCTCATCATCTACATACATTTGCCCTAAGCCTTTGAAGGCATCTAGAGAATAGTTTCCTAATTTGTTAAGGGACTCAAACCAAACTTTATTTCCTTTTCGCGCTTCTTGTTCATATGGATTGTGGCTAAAGTCAAAGCCTTCGAATTTTTCTTTGTTAGACATTTGAATCTCTCCTTTTTTCTTTTTTGTTATAACAGGGTGTGCTCTAATCAAAAAAATATATTGAAAGGGACTTTAATATGACATTACAGAACGCAGAGTACTATATTAAGCATCTCAATTTAGTTCCCCATCCAGAAGGTGGATTTTATCAAAGTACGGTGAGTTCGGAGATTGAAATTAATGTTAGCGGAAAACAACGAAAGCTCTATACTAGTATTTATTTTCTGCTTCGAAGTGAGGATATTTCGCATTTACATAGATTACGTTCAGATGAATTATGGTACTACCATGGCGGTAGCTCATTGACTGTTCATGTAATTGACGCGAACGGAAAATACGAGGAATATAAATTAGGATTGAACCTTGAAGCTGGTGAAGTGCCACAAGTCTTAGTACCGAAAAACTCCATCTTTGGTTCCTCGGTAATGAATAAAGATACATTTTCGCTAGTGGGTTGTATGGTTGCACCTGGTTTTGATTTTGAGGATTTCGAGTTGTTTGATCAAGAAGAATTGTTGGCAACTTACCCCGAACATGAAGAAATTATTAATAAGCTAGGCTATATTACAAAATAAGCGCTAATCTCCATAGATTAGCGCTTTATTATTTTTGCAATGTATATTTTATTACTACATGCACAGTCTAATAATTAGTAGGAGGAGGTGCAAATAATGATAAAACCGCGTACTTTTTTACTTTTAATGACGATATTACCTTGGCTCACACTTCCGATTCTAGGTAAAAGTTGTATTAAAAGATACTTACCTGCAACAATATTCATAAGTTTGATTTCTAAAATTATTCATATTATCGCAAACAGAATGGACTGGTGGCGATTTCATACAAAAATTAATTCCGTCATTAGTGGAAGCACGGCGTATATTATTGGTCCAGAATTTTTGGCAGCTTTATGGACTCTAAAATTTACTTATGGCAAATTGCTATTATATTTAATTTCTAACACAATTGGTCACATTCTGTTTGCGTTTCCTGGTATGAGATTTTTTAAGCGCATCGGAGTTGTTTCATTCAAGGTTTTGGAGCCGTATCAATTAGTCCTTTTATTTTTGGTTCGAGCATTATTACTCTACGGATTCCAATTTGCTTATGAACACCTTTTTAAGAAACAGTCATCTGCGATTTGCAATTCTCTATATCAAACTACCAGTGACTCATCAGATATCAAATTGAATTAACAATAAGTCACTTCAAATCGCCGAAATTTCGGCGATTTTTTAAACATCTGAGAACGTCTTCCTATTTGTTAACCAATATGCAAATAAGAATATGATTGCATATATCGGTAGGGAGTAAGTGTATTTCCATCCTGTTAAGATATAGTATCCTGCCCAAACAAAGATAGGTTCACCAACATATGCAGTTAAAGCACCGTAAAACAATGCCTTTTTCCAAGCTGCTATATGTAGTTTAGTTTGTATTAAAAACATAATCGTAACAGGAAGCATACAAAAATTAAATGGTAACCACGCTGGAAATGATGGCGTTTCTTTTCCGGAATAATGCCAAAGCCCAAGTGCTACACCAATATAATCAAGACATAATGAAATTAACATCACAGATACACCGGCATAAAGTAAACGATGGGTACTTTCCCTTTTTCGATAAAAAAACCAAAATACCCAGGGAGCAACTGCTAAAAATACAGAACCCCACCAATCCCAATCGAAAAGTCTCGTTTAACCAAAATTGTCCATAGTCTGCATGCAGGTCATGAAATTTCGCAAAAAAGTCTTCAACTTGTTCTATCTTTTCCGATTTATCCATTATTCACCTCTAAGCGTTTTATCTTTATTATTATTTCGTAAATGAATTTTATACCAAGGGTAATCTAACGTTAACATTATTCCGGTACAATTGTTAAAAAAAGGAATCGGACTTAGGACTTTAATAGTTAAATCGACCTAATTTTTGAGTTTGCTAGAAAAATAGTAAATAATAGGAGATATAAGGTATATGTTTTCGTTCATTAATCATCAAAGAATTACTTCCTAATAAGTCAAGTCAAGATAATGCTTGAAGGGAAGATTATGATGCTCAATTTAATTATGAATGAATGGATAAAGCTTTTTAGCAGGTCCGGGACGATTATCATGGTGGAGTTATTTGTCTTTATGATTTTTGGCATCGCTGGAATTTCAATGTATGATGAAATTAAGTATCCTCCAAAGGAAAATAATCATTGGAAAGCAGAGTTAAAGCTTCAAATTGAACATGATCAAGATCAGTTAATGGAATTGGGTAACATTAATGATAATAAGAAAATGAATTTCGAAAGGAAAATTGCGATTAATGAATACAAAATCGCCCGTAATATTGAACCATCAGCAAAGTTACATGTTTGGGACTTTGTTAGATTATCCGGAGAGCTTATCAGACTAATAGGAATCTATGTGATAATAATTGCTGCTGGAATAGTGTCTGCTGAATTTTCATGGGGAACGATAAAACTATTAGCAATACGCCCCATAAAGCGTTCGAAAATCCTCTTATCTAAATACTTGACAGTACTGCTTTTCGGACTTGTGTTGTCTGCAACGCTCTTAATATTATCAACGATAATAGGAATCGTTTTGTTTGGATTTCCCGATGGCGAGGTTTTTCATCTTGCCTATTATAATGGAAATGTAATTGAAAGAAATATAGTGGGTCAGTTGATACTTGAATACATATTAAACTCTGTAGACTTACTTATGATTGCAACAATGGCCTTTATGATTTCTGCAATTTTTCGAAATAGTAATTTAGCAATCGGTTTGTCGGTATTTTCTTTGTTCATGGGGAAGGCAATAACTGTGCTATTCGCTGAAAAATTTAACTGGTTAAAATATTTCCTATTCGCTAATACAGATTTATCGGTGTATATTGACGGTGTCCCACTGGTTGAAGGGATGACACTTTCATTTTCGATGTATATGTTATGCATATATTTAGGTGTATTTTTAGTCTTATCAATATTATTTTTTTCAAAACGAGATATTTACTAAATTTTATGGACAAAAAACGGTTCATTAATCCGAATAGTTTATGATGAAAGCTATAAATGAACATGATTTAGCGCCTATTAATAGGTGTTATTTTTTTGCACAAGATATCTTTATTCAATAGTGGAAAGTAGGATTTAGGCCGTGGGAAGAATGGAAAGAAGAAAGCAAAGGAAATCTCCAAAGCAAATTTTAGGATTATTAAAATCGAAAAGGTTAATTGGGAAAATTATTTTAGTTGGGTTTGCAGTTGCACTCAGCTGCTTGCTCATTGTCAATGTATTTATTTGGACAAGTGATGTTAGTCAGCTAGAGGAACCGGCACCTCAACCAACCATTATTTATGACCAAGATGGAGCTGTTGCCAGTAAAATCGCCGCTTCAAATATTGAAGGTGTTGGAATAAAGCAAATTCCACGTCATCTTATTAACGCTGTGATAGCGACAGAAGATCAACAATTTTATAAGCATCATGGCGTGAATTACCTTGGTATCGCTCGGGCATTAACCCAAAATGCCGTTAGCGGTGAAATTGTCGCCGGGGGAAGTACGATTACACAGCAGCTTGCCAAAAATGCTTTTTTAACTCATGAACGAACTTACACCCGCAAGATAAAAGAACTAATTTTAACCAAAAAAATCGAACGGACTTATTCTAAAGATGAAATAATGGAGCGTTATTTAAACCAGATTTATTTTGGTGAAGGGGCATGGGGGGTCCAACGAGCAGCTCAAACTTATTTTGGTAAAAATACCAGCGAATTAACCATTAGCGAATCCGCTATACTTGCAGGATTAATTAAAGCACCTTCTGTTCTGTCTCCATTTAAAAATATGGAGAAATCGATTGAGCGAAGAAACCTTGTACTGTCTCTAATGGAAAAAGAAGGATATATCAATCAAAAAGATATGGCTGCGGCTAAAGCAGAAACGATAGAATTAGCGGGCAAGAATGAGGATGAATATAAGGGGAAATTTCCATATTATGTGGATCATATTATTTCCGAAGCGATTAAAGATTATGGACTAACAGAAAAAGAGGTTCTTTCGGGCGGCTATCATATATATACAGAGCTCAATCCAACAATTCAGGAATCTGTTGAACGTGTATATGCTAATGATGGAATGTTTCCGGCTAGTTCACCTGATCAGTTAATCCAAAGCGGTGCGATTTTCATCAATCCTACAACAGGAGGAATCCAGGCACTAGTTGGTGGTCGAGGTGAGCATGTTTTTCGAGGATTTAACAGGGCAACACAGCTTAAACGGCAGCCAGGGTCGACATTGAAGCCACTCGCTGTCTATACACCAGCTTTGGAAGAAGGATATGAGATTTGGGATAAACTATCTGATCAACCTTTGAATTTAAACGGTTATCAGCCGATGAATAGAGCAAATTCTATCAAATGCGATTAAGTATTCTAACGTAGAGAAAAGCGAAGCGATCGTTATTGATGTAACCGAAGATGAAGAAGATAACGTTATTCTGTCTATTAAAGATGAAGGAATTGGAATAGATGCAAAGGATATCAACCGTGTATTTGATCCTTTTTTTACTGGAGAAAGCGGTAGACGCGACAGAAATGCTACAGGAATTGGGCTTTACATGGTAAAACTTATTTCAGACCGATTAGGACATAAAATTCGAATTCAATCGCAAAAGGACAAAGGTACTACTGTCCAAATTACTTTTCTTTCAAAACTGTAAGATTACGAGATGAAAATCGATTTTTTCTTCTTCTTTCTCCCTATATACTTTTGGTAATCAAGCTTTAAATTATTGGAGGTTTTACTGTGGAAATTTTAAAAGTAAATCATCTGTCTAAAGTGTATAGCTCATTTAAGGGAGCAAAAGAAGTAATGGCCTTAAATGGAATAAACCTTCGTGTACATTGTGGAGATTTTGTTGGAATTATGGGACCTAGCGGAAGTGGTAAGACTACACTTTTGAATTTATTGGCAGGCATTGATCAGTCTACTTCAGGAGAAATCTTTATTCAGGATAAAAATATAACTGAATTATCAAGTGAGGAAATGGCTTTATTTAGAAGACGAAGTGTTGGCTATGTATTTCAAGACTATAACTTACTTGATAGCATTACGATTTATGAAAATATTGCGCTTCCGTTAATATTGGACAATGTTGAACCTGATAAAATCAACATTAAGCTTAAAGAACTTGCATCATTTTTTGAAATTGAGCATATCCAAAATAAATACCCTTACCATATATCTGGTGGACAAAAACAAAGAGCTGCCGTGGCAAGAGCACTAATAAACGATCCAGCCATCGTATTAGCTGATGAACCAACCGGAAATCTTGATTCAAAATCTTCGAAAAATATTATGAAGACACTAAAAAAAATAAATGATGAAAGGAATAGCACTGTTTTGATGGTTACCCATGACCCATTCGCCGCATCTTTTTGCAAAAGAATTATTTTTATTAAAGATGGAGCGGTTAATATGGAGATTACATCGGGTGGAGATAGGAATGAATTTTTCGATCGAATTTTAGAAGCACAAGGTATGATTGGGGGAGAAAATGAATGACCTTCTCTACCATTGTTTATAAAAATTTAAAATACAATTTAAACCGTTACATTTCATTTTATCTAGTAAACAGTTTTATTGTGGCTGTCCTATTTATGTATGGGACATTGTTTTTTAACGATACTATCCCTGACAATACAAAAGGGATTTTTAATTTTTCTTTTGTGGCGATTGTATTGTTTTGTATTATCTTTATTTCATATACTCAAACATATTTTGTGAAATTTCGTGGAAAAGAGTTCGGTGTATATTTGACGTTAGGGATGACGACGCGTGATCTCAAAAAAATGCTGCGCTGGGAAAATCTCATTATTATTTCTAGCTCATTGTTAACGGGAATTGTAGCCGGTTTGCTTTTTTCGAGGATGTTTTATTTAATCCTAGGTAAAGTGTTAGTTAACATTGAATACAGCATCAGCTTTAACACTTTTTTACTTACGGTCAGTGTCTTTTTGCCAATTTTTATTATCAGTACATTTTTTACTGAGAGATATTTGACAAAACTTTCTATTATTGAAGTCATTCAATCCAGCGCGAAAAAAGAGATAGCAGCTGCCAATCCTATAACCGGAGTCCTAGCGATTATTGTATTTGCAATAGCGATGTACCTCTTACCAAAGGTATATACCGGGGACATTTTTGATGGAAATAAAGTAATCCTAACACTTTGTGCGGTAGCGACATTTGTTGGTCCTTTATTTATTATCAGTACATTAATTACAGTACTTCGATCAGTGATTCAAAAATACCCAAGAAGTTACAATAAAAATTTATTAGTACTGTCCAATTTAGCACACCGTTTTATCTCATACCGAACCATTCTTTATGTCGTTACTCTCATGGTGTCTTTGGGTGTTTTTTTGATTGGAACCGGTTATACGATTCATAAAAACACAGTTACATTCAACGATTTGGAGAGACCTTATGACTTTATGTTTGTAGAAAATGATAAATACAATCATATTTCGCAGGATGAGATCCGAAAAGTTATTGAAGATAATGGAGGAGAGATTAAGAATTATGCTGTCTTAGACTATCTTTCATTACCGATATACAAAATGAAGGATGGGAAAGTCAAGACGGGTGAGCGGACGTATTCTAACAGTGTGATAATCAGTGAGAGCAATTACAACCAGCATACGGGCTCAAATAAAGACATACAAAAAGGATACATGCTAGATGTTTTTCTTGATGGTGGCGAGATTCAAACAAAACCTACTGAAGATATCATGTTTTTAATGAATGGAAAAAGTATTCAAAAGCCAGTTAAACAATTTGATGATGTGAATTTCACGATGGATTCTTCGGATTTCTTTCAGCGGGTGAATTCTGCTGACCTATTTACTGTTCCAAAAGGACGGATTTTGAATGAAAAGGATCAATTGACAAATTTGGAGTACACCAATGCCTATTCAACTTACCACGCTTATGTAGTAGATGATAAAGACTATGAAATAATCAAAATAAACAGCGGTTATCATACTCCTTCCAAATATCATTTAATAAATCTATCTAACGGGGATCAACGTAAGATTTTCGCTGGGATTCTCGATGCATTACGAAAAGTAAATCACGCCGATGAAACAATATGGAAGAACAAAGCTTTTTTAGGCGGGCCGATAAATGAAACGACAATGTTGGAAGCATATCGACCTTTTTCTAAAATCGAAAAAGTAGAAACAGATAAAGAAGTAAATGGAGTTTTTTACTTCTCGATGGCCTTTTTAGGCTCATTACTCCTGATATCTTCAAGTATTGTACTACTTTATAAAGTTGTAACAGATATTGCGGAAGATAAGCTTCAAATCACGATTTTAAGAAAAATCGGAGTAACCAACATTGAGATGAAACGAAATTTAACGAAACAGTTGATACTAATATTTTTTGTGCCAACCCTGTTTGGTGTCACTATGGCTATGTATTATATTGCTTTAGTAAATACTAACTACTCAAAAATTCATTATACGATGATGCAGGCATTGTTGGTGGTAGGAATGTATGTGGTATTGCAGATTCTATTTTACTTTGGATTAAGGAAGAAGTATCTATCTAATTTAAACGAATAGCCATGAAGTTAGGAGGTTGAGATATGAAAATCAATAGAATCGATCACGTAAGTATCAATGTAAATGACTTGTCAGAGGCTAAAGCGTTTTTCCTTGACTTAGGACTTGAAGTGAAAGCAGAATGGGAATTGGATGGAGAACAGCTGGACAGAATCGTTGGGCTAAAGGGTGTTAAAACGGCATGTGTCGGTTTGGGGATGCCGGATGATAGGACATGGATAGAGTTAGTGAAATATATTACTCCGGCAGATGAAGGTGGGATTCAGCAACCTTTTGCAAACACGCTGGGTATCAGTCATATTTGCTTTGCGGTTGAAGATATAGAGGCAATCATAGCAAAATTGAAACATAGGGGTACAGAGATCTTTAGTGAAATCGAGCAATATGGAGAAAGTTATAAGCTGTGCTACGTTCGTGGTCCAGAGGGGATTATTTTAGAATTGGCGGAGAAAATCGGGTAAAAAGATAAAAGGCTACGGCAAAAGCCATAACCTTTAATGGTGGAACATTATTATTTATTTTTGTCAGCGTATACAGCCA
>NZ_LR656202.1 GCF_902168435.1 Bacillus marasmi | reverse complement strand
AATTTAAACTTTTTTACATAAATCCTTAGTCATGCAACTTATCTAAAAATGCCGTAAAGGATTCTGCAACATAAAATACATTTTCTCTTGCACGTTCTTCAGCCTGCTCCTCTGATAACCCCTCTTCCAGTATTAACATTTCCTTTTCCCAAGCGTTTTCATGTTCCCAAAAAACAACAATTGGATTATCTTCATGATTTTTATAATCAAAACAAATTAAGTTTCCTGAAGGGTCGAAGGCAAAAGGAATTATTTTTTGGGGGATTGTATCCTTATAATCATTGAAGACTTCTAGTATATACTCATCATCTTCAGCGTCAAATGTCAATAGTGTTCCAAAGACTCTTTCTTTCCCGTCAACTTGAAATAAATCTGGACTAACATGTGCTCCATTATAATTCATCGCAATTTCTATATACTCTAAAGGCAATTTAACACCTAATTTTTCTCCCACTTTCTCCACTTCTATTTTAGTCACAGGGTCATCCCAGGATCTCCACTGAATATTACTCATCTAATACCATCTCCCCACAATTTATTTCCACCTAAATGATTCACTTTATGCGTCTTAGAGACTACAAGTTGCATCTTGCCTGGTACCTGGTGATGATGCCAAGTTAACCCTTTTATTCTAGCTTCGCCATTTTCAATATCTCTAACTTGTTTTAAGGTAAATAAATCCTTAGATATTTTTCCTTGCTCAATTGCTTCATTTAATAACCTTGTACATTCTCTAAATTGTGTCTCGTCAGTTGCTTTAAATAGACTCTCTTTTAGTTTCAATGAAAATTTAACATCCTCACCTTTAAATATTGGAAAACCTAATACATCATAATCTACGCCTTTCACGTGTTTTCCCCCTGCTAATCCCTTATTAACTATATTATGCTGTGGTGAAGCATTTAAATAATCATCCAAGTGCCCCACTACTTCTTTAAATTCTTCTATACTATCATAACCATATTCCTTAATTGTTGTATCATCTACCACTTTCAAAAAGTCTTCTACACTTTCATAACCTTTTGGAACAATGGACCTATTTATTAAATTTCCGTTTATATCATAATCGTTTTTTATTACTTCATCAATTTCAGAACGGTAAATATCTATGTGAGTACCCTTATTTCCGCCACTACTACTCTTAACCCCTTCAATCCTACTTACATAATCTCTTAAACCATTTTCAATACTATGTGTATTGACGGCTGAATCATGGGCTAATACTTTATTGCCCATTGTATCTTTCACGAGCTTTATTCGAAGTGGGTTAAGATTTTTCGCTCCGGTAGCCACTTTATCCGCGACTTGTGCTACCTCTATTGTATCTTTTATAACCTTATTTTTCACGATATTGGCGCCGTTTTCGAAGGCTGCTTCTGCTCGTCGCAGACGGTCTGTTCCAAACTTGGATGCGGTTTCTACTAAGTTACTAATACCAGAAGTAGCTCCCTGTTGGACGCCACCTTTCACACCGGAACTTAAGCCTAGCTTCCCCATATTATCACTAATACCTGTGAGGCGAATGGTGCTGCTGAATTTCGTTAAGCCGCTGACGCCTGGGACAATATCGAGCGGAGCCAACAATCCTCGCACCCATCGTTCAGATGTCTCAAGTTCCCGACCTGAGACTAAATCCTTTCCAGACACAGCTGAACTCAATTCATAAGCACCATATACAGCTCCCAACGCCAATCCTGCCGGCGGGCAGATTAGCGTTGCCCCAATAATCACCACTAATGCACCAATCTGAAACCAGAATTCTTTGTTTCCTGCGTGACACGAATCGATTCGTATTCGAAAGCTCGTGTATTGACAATGGCCTGTTGGTATTCCCTTTGCGAAAAATCTTGATCGGGATATTGAGCTCTTTCCAAGCCTCGTATTCCAATTTCATCTGTTTTCCGTAGAAATTGTCACCACTAAAAATATTCTCCAGGTATAAAAACAAAAATTTTTATCGTCAATATTAATTTCTAAATAAAAAACACTCTTTGCCAAAAGGCAAACGAGTGCTTTATTTCG
>NZ_LR656180.1 GCF_902168435.1 Bacillus marasmi | reverse complement strand
GCAGATTCAATGCCGTAGGCTTGGTGGCGATAGCGAGAAGGTCACACCCGTTCCCATACCGAACACGGAAGTTAAGCTTCTCAGCGCCGATGGTAGTTGGGGGCTCTCCCCCTGTGAGAGTAGGACGTTGCCGGGCAAACAAAAACAGCTAATTATTAGCTGTTTTTTTGTTGTCTTTGAAAGACTGGTAAGCTTTTTTAGTAAAGTCGACTAAAAAATTTTGGATTTGAATCAAATTGGAAGCATTTTTATTTAATGACATCAGGAATTTGATAGATTTATTCAATTTGGACCCATTTTTGTATGTATTTTTAAGAAATAGGTATTACTTAATTGAAATATTTGCACAGAAAAATAGCGATATGCACGCCCAATCGTGAATATGATACAATTCAAAAAATATATGCACGACTTTTGAAATATATGATACAACACTGCAAATATATGCACGACTTTTGGCGTAACAAAATTTATATGCACACAAAATCACAGATATGCACGTTTAAATGTGGATATGCACAAGTGTAAGCACATCTCAACTCAATACAAACATCTTTCATTCATTAGTCAGATTCAATCCCCCCTCAATCATCAATTCAAATCCCCATTCTACTTCGGATAAATAACCAAACATACGCAGCCTTCGAAATCACTCAAGAAGGAAAGCATTAAATATCCAACATTAATCTAACAATAATCATACTCACGACATAACATAAATCTGAAAAAGGTTTTAGGCCATTATCAGTTTGAGAACTAATAATCTGGAGACAATAGTTTAATGGTTCAGATTAATTGCAAAAAAGTAGAGTCATCATGTATAATCAAAGTCAAATATAGTCAAAGTCAGATGATTGGGGGAGGTTAGATTGAGAAATATCTCCGACATAATTGAAGAATACTTAAAAACGGTATTGGAGTTAAGTGATGAGGAAATTGTTGAGATTAAAAGAAACGAAATTGCCGATAAGTTTCAATGTGTTCCTTCCCAAATAAATTATGTAATTAATACTCGATTTACGATTGAAAGAGGCTATATCGTTGAAAGTAAACGAGGTGGCGGAGGTTATATCAGAATTATTAAGGTACAACCGAATGAAAATGTTCATATTATCGATCATTTAATATCTCTAATCAAGACAAATATTTCTCAAAGTAGTGCTGAGAATGTCATTATTCGATTAGTTGAAGAAGAAATCATAACACATCGCGAAGCAAAGATTATGTTAAGTGTTATTGATCGTTCTGTCTTGTATATCGATCTTCCATACAGAGATGAACTCCGTGCAAGAATGCTAAAAGCGATGCTAACTACTTTAAAATATAAATAGTTTGTTAAAGAGGTGAACGTATGATTTGCCCAGAGTGTAATCAAAGACCAGCAACGCTCCATTTTACCAAAATTGTAAATGGAGAAAAGACAGAATTCCATCTATGCGAAAAGTGTGCGCATGAAAAGGGTGAAATGTTTATCCTTAATGGTGCACCTGGCTTTTCAATAAATAATTTGATCGCTGGATTACTCAATGTTGAACCGAAATATAAACCAAATCCTCAAGATGCTTTTAAACCTCAAGAGGTAATTCAGTGTAGTCATTGTTCAATGACTTTTCCCCAATTTGTCAAGGTGGGCCGTTTTGGATGTGCAAAATGTTACGAGGCCTTCAATGAGCATCTTATCCCATTATTAAAAAAGGTCCATAGCGGCAATAAAGATCATAGAGGAAAAATTCCTAAGAGAATTGGTGGAAGCATTCAAACTAGGAAAACCATCGATCTTTTGAAAGAGAAAATAAAAGAACACATCGCTCATGAAGAATTTGAAAAGGCTGCCCAAGTTAGAGATGAAATTCGTTTACTTGAGAGTAAAATGAGTGAACGTCCTGATGGAGGTGAATAACTTGTCATTGGAGAGATTTATTAATCAGGCTATTAGTCCATGGATGAGTGCAGATGGACCTGATTCAGATATCGTAATGAGTTCGCGAATCCGCTTGGCTCGCAACTTTAATGAGTATACTTTTCCAACTGTCTTCACGATTGAAGAAGCAAATGGTGTTATTTCATCAATGGAAGAAATGACAAGGCAAAATCCATTAAAAGAACTCGGGCAGTATGAGTTTTTAAAAATAAATGAGCTGCAGCCTTTGCAAAAAAGGGTTTTAATGGAGAAACATTTAATAAGTCCTCGTTTGATGGAACAAGCGATTAATGGAGCATGTATTCTCTCAGAAAACGAAGAAATTAGCATTATGGTGAATGAAGAGGATCACATTAGAATTCAATGTTTATATCCTGGCCTTCAATTAACCGAGGCATTGACTAATGCGAATGCAGTCGATGATTGGATAGAAGAAAATGTGAATTATGCTTTTGATGAACAATATGGTTATTTAACTAGCTGTCCTACCAATGTGGGAACCGGGTTAAGAGCTTCCGTCATGATGCACTTACCGGGTCTTGTTTTAACACAGCAGATTAATCGAATTATCCCAGCGATAAATCAATTAGGTCTAGTTGTTAGAGGAATTTATGGGGAAGGTAGCGAAGCTTTAGGTAATATATTTCAAATTTCTAATCAAATTACACTTGGAAAATCCGAAAGTGAAATTGTCGAGGATTTGAAAGGTGTAGTCAAACAATTGATTTCCCAGGAAAGAAGTGCGCGTGACGCATTAGCAAGAACATTAAACATAGAATTAGAAGACAGAGTGTTCCGTTCACTGGGAGTGCTAGAAAACAGTAGGATATTAGAGTCGAAGGAAGCAGCAAAGTGTTTATCAGATGTGAGACTTGGTATTGATATGGGATTAATAACAAATATTCCAAAGACGATTTTGAATGAATTAATGATTTTAACCCAACCTGGTTTCTTACAGCAATATGCCGGAGGCCCGTTAAGACCTAATGAACGAGATATTCGGCGTGCTGCATTAATAAGAGAAAAAATTAAATTAGACACAATGAACAGTTAGGAGGAAGTGATATGATGTTTGGACGCTTTACAGAAAGAGCACAAAAGGTGTTGGCTCTAGCACAAGAGGAAGCAATACGACTGAGTCATAATAATATTGGAACAGAACATATTTTATTAGGGCTTGTCC
Source organism: Bacillus marasmi (assembly GCF_902168435.1). Taxonomy (GTDB): domain Bacteria; phylum Bacillota; class Bacilli; order Bacillales; family Cytobacillaceae; genus Bacillus_BU; species Bacillus_BU marasmi. The sequence goes on along the minus strand of NZ_LR656180.1, from coordinate 70,472 downwards.
GTGAAGGAGAAGGGATTGCTGCTAAAGCGCTATATGCTCTCGGGCTTGGAGCAGAAAAGATCCAAAAGGAAGTTGAAAACTTAATCGGCCGTGGCCAGGAGGCATCCCAAACGATTCACTACACTCCTCGTGCCAAAAAAGTCATTGAGTTGTCAATGGATGAGGCTCGTAAATTAGGTCATTCCTATGTGGGAACTGAACATATCCTGTTAGGTTTAATCCGTGAAGGAGAAGGTGTTGCAGCAAGGGTATTGAATAACCTTGGTGTAAGTCTAAATAAAGCACGGCAGCAAGTTCTGCAATTATTAGGAAGCAATGAAGCAGGAGGAGGTCAAGGTGGTGCAGCTGCGAATGCAAACACTCCTACTTTAGATAGCCTTGCCCGCGATTTAACTGCAATTGCTAGAGAAGGTAGTTTAGATCCTGTTATCGGTCGTAGCAAAGAGATTCAGCGTGTAATAGAAGTGCTTAGTCGTCGTACAAAAAATAACCCAGTGCTAATCGGTGAACCAGGTGTAGGTAAAACGGCTATTGCAGAGGGTCTTGCTCAGCAAATAGTAAATAATGAAGTACCGGAAATACTCCGTGATAAACGAGTTATGACTTTAGATATGGGTACTGTTGTTGCCGGTACAAAATATCGCGGTGAATTTGAAGACCGACTCAAAAAAGTGATGGATGAAATCCGCCAAGCTGGAAACATCATTCTATTTATCGATGAGCTTCATACATTGATTGGTGCTGGTGGAGCTGAAGGTGCCATTGATGCCTCCAATATCTTGAAACCATCCTTAGCACGTGGAGAGCTACAATGTATCGGGGCCACAACATTAGATGAATATCGAAAATATATTGAAAAGGACGCAGCTTTAGAGCGTCGTTTCCAACCTATCCGTGTCGATGAGCCAACTGCAGAAGAGTCTGTTCAAATCTTGAAGGGTTTACGAGATCGTTATGAAGCACATCATCGTGTGTCAATTTCCGATGAGGCAATTGAGGCTGCGGTAACCTTATCAGATCGTTACATTTCCGATCGCTTTTTGCCGGATAAAGCCATTGACTTAATTGACGAAGCTGGCTCAAAAGTTCGTTTGCGTTCATACACAACTCCTCCTAATTTAAAAGAGCTTGAAGTAAAGCTTGAGGGAGTTCGTAAAGAGAAGGATGCAGCTGTTCAAAGTCAAGAATTCGAAAAAGCGGCATCATTAAGAGATTCTGAACAACGCCTACGTGAACAGCTTGAAGAGACGAAGAAAACGTGGAAAGAAAAGCAAGGCAAAGAAAATAGTGAAGTAACCGTTGAAGATATTGCGACAGTTGTGGCAAACTGGACCGGAATTCCGGTATCTAAATTAGCACAGACTGAAACAGATAAATTGTTGCGTCTAGAAGAAATTCTTCATTCGCGTGTGATTGGTCAAGAAGAGGCTGTTATCGCGGTATCAAAAGCAGTCAGACGTGCAAGAGCAGGCTTAAAAGATCCAAAGCGTCCGATTGGTTCCTTTGTTTTCCTTGGACCAACTGGTGTAGGTAAAACAGAACTTGCTCGTGCCTTAGCTGAAGCAATGTTTGGTGATGAGGATGCGATGATTCGCATCGATATGTCTGAATACATGGAGAAACATTCTACTTCTAGGTTGGTAGGGTCACCTCCGGGCTATGTTGGTTACGAAGAGGGCGGCCAACTAACAGAGAAGGTTCGTAGAAAGCCTTATTCTGTTATTTTACTAGACGAAATTGAAAAAGCTCATCCTGATGTCTTTAATATTTTATTACAGGTGCTTGAAGATGGCCGTTTAACTGATTCCAAAGGTCGTACAGTTGATTTCCGTAATACGATTCTAATCATGACATCAAACGTCGGAGCACAAGCATTAAAACGTAATAAATATGTAGGCTTTAATATTCAAGATGGAGCACAAGACTACAAAGATATGAAGGGGAAAGTGATGGAAGAATTGAAAAAGGCCTTCCGTCCAGAATTCCTAAACAGAATAGATGAAATTATCGTCTTCCATGCCCTTGAAAGAGTTCACTTAAATCAAATTGTAACGCTCATGGCGGATTCATTAGTTAAACGCTTAAAAGAGCAACATATCGAATTAGAATTAACAGATGCTGCTAGAGAAAGAATCTCTGATGAAGGTTATGATCCAGAATATGGTGCTCGTCCTTTGCGTCGTGCGATTCAAAAGCATATCGAGGATCGATTATCAGAGGAGCTATTGAAGGGTACAGTTCTAACTGGACAACATATCGTTATTGATATTGAAAACGGTGAGTTTATTGTGAGAACAGCACAAGCAACTGGAGTGCCAAAGCCTTAATTTGGTAGATAAAGGGGACACAGAGCTATTTTTGTGCTCCCCTCTTTATTTGGAAATTTCGCCAACAATTAATTGAAGTTTGCAAAGTTCAAATCAAATCTGAAACAAATTATTAGATATAATATTGATAGGCCTGATTTTTAGAAAGGACGATAGTATGGCAAAAAGAAAAACGAAATTTATGTGCCAGGATTGTGGATATGAATCTCCAAAATGGATGGGAAGATGCCCAGGTTGTGGAGCATGGAATAAAATGGTTGAAGAAGTTGAGATTGTCGGCAGCGGGAAACGAGGTGCGTTTGCTCACTCGCAAGGAATTGGCGGACAATCAAAGCCGACGCCGATTACATCAATCGAAACCGGAAATGAAGTAAGAATTGAAACAGAATTGAAGGAATTTAACCGCGTATTAGGCGGTGGAGTAGTTCAAGGTTCATTGGTACTAATAGGAGGCGACCCGGGAATTGGAAAGTCGACCTTACTGCTTCAGGTTTCCTCGCAATTAGCTAAGCTCGGCCAGTCTGTGCTGTATATTTCAGGTGAGGAATCATTACGGCAAACAAAACTTAGAGCAGAGCGTCTCGGAATTACAAGTGAGAATTTGTTGGTTTACTCTGAGACAAACTTAGATGAAATAAGCAGAACAATTGATAGCATAGCGCCAAGCTTTGTTGTCATAGACTCAATTCAAACGGTGTTTCATCCTGATGTGACATCAGCACCAGGAAGTGTTTCTCAGGTCCGTGAATGTACCGCGGAATTAATGCGGATTGGAAAAACAAAAGGTATTGCTGTTTTTATTGTTGGACATGTGACAAAAGAAGGGTCCATTGCCGGTCCGCGTCTGCTTGAGCATATGGTAGATACAGTACTATATTTTGAGGGAGAGCGCCATCATACGTATCGGATATTACGAGCAGTAAAAAATCGGTTTGGCTCAACGAATGAAATGGGTATTTTCGAGATGAAGGAAATGGGCTTGGAGGAAGTAGAAAATCCTTCAGAAATCTTTCTTGAGGAAAGGTCCGAAGGGGCTTCAGGTTCGACAGTGGTAGCCTCTATGGAGGGAACACGTCCAGTTTTAGTTGAAATTCAGGCGTTAATTTCACCAACAAGCTTTGGTAATCCGCGCCGAATGGCAACTGGGATAGATCATAATCGAGTTTCATTATTGATGGCAGTTTTAGATAAACGAGTTGGAATGCTCCTCCAAAATCAAGATGCCTATTTGAAAGTTGCTGGTGGTGTGAAAATAGATGAGCCCGCCATTGATTTAGCAATCGCTGTCAGCATTGCTTCTAGTTTTCGTGATACGCCAACCCGGGCAACGGATTGTATTATTGGGGAAGTTGGCTTGACGGGAGAAGTACGAAGGGTATCAAGAATTGAGCAACGGGTTCAGGAGGCTGCTAAATTAGGCTTCGAACGGGTGATTATACCAGAAAATAATTTAGGAGGCTGGAAGGCGCCTAAGGGAATCGATCTTATTGGTGTAACAACGGTACAACAGGCTCTATATGTGACGCTAGGCAGGTAAAATGGACCATTTGGCACGGTGGAAATATCGATTTTTAGGTAAATTGATATATAATAATAGTTGAACAGCTAACATTGTTGTGGTAAAATAAATGATTTATTTGACACTATTTTTTTACCATGCTAACCTTAGTAAAGGAGATAATTTTTAATTTGTTTCCTGTGATTTGAAACTTATTTACACGTTTTATCGTATTTATTTATGTGATTTAACTCAATCTTAAAAAACTGTGCAATTTAGGTTTCAAATTTTTCATTTTGATTATAATGAATAGATAGGAGGTGAAGGAATGTTAAAACGTATAATTCAAGCTTGCTTTCTTATAATCGGGGGTACGTTAGGAATATTTTTAATCCCTGATTTATTAAAACTAATTAATTTTGACAACATTCCTCTAATTAACAATCCATATGTATCCGCGATTTCAGGTGCACTTATTTTTTATCTTATTACTTTTTGGGCAGTAGATTATTTTACTAATTTTATGAAATGGATTGAGGAATCGCTTGTTAAAGCGCCGATAACCGATATTATTTTCGGTAGTGTTGGTTTGGTGTTCGGCTTAGTTGTTGCGTTTTTGATTGGCTTTGCCTTGAATGCCATTCAAGTGCCAATTATTAACACTGTCGCACCGATTCTGTTAACCTTATTGTTTGGTTATTTAGGTTTCCAGGTTGGTTTTAAAAAGCGCGATGAACTCTCAAATCTATTTTCAAATCGTAAGAAGAAAACCGGTGATGAAGAAGCGGATAAAGAGGATAACCGGGAAACGCTTAAAATTTTGGATACTAGTGTGATTATAGATGGAAGAATTGCTGATATATGTCAAACAGGCTTTTTAGAGGGTACGATTGTTATTCCCCAGTTTGTATTAGAAGAGTTACAGCATATTGCTGACTCATCTGACGTGTTGAAACGTAATCGAGGACGACGTGGTCTTGATATACTGAATCGCATTCAAAAGGAACTAGCAATTAAAGTAGAGATTTATGAAGGCGATTTTGAAGAAATCCAGGAAGTAGACAGCAAGCTTGTTAAACTTGCCAAGTTAACAAATGGCGTAGTTGTAACGAATGACTTTAATTTGAATAAAGTATGCGAGCTTCAAAATGTTGCCGTATTAAATATCAATGATTTAGCCAATGCGGTGAAACCTGTGGTTTTACCAGGCGAAGAGATGAATGTACAGGTTATCAAAGATGGAAAAGAGCATAATCAAGGTGTTGCCTATTTAGATGACGGTACGATGATTGTTGTTGAGGATGGCCGTGATTATATCGGCAAGCGGATAGATGTATTAGTTACGAGTGTTCTGCAAACTTCAGCAGGTAGGATGATTTTTGCGAAGCCAAAATTGTTAGAAAAAGCTTTATAGATAGAGGAGATAAGCGATGAATTATCAGGTGATTATCCCTGCTGCAGGCCTTGGAAAAAGAATGGGCGCGGGGAAAAATAAACTTCTTCTTCATTTGAACGAAGTGCCTGTACTGATTCATACTTTATTGGTTTTTGAAGATGATGAAGCTTGCGATGGAATTGTCTTAGCGGTTTCGCCAAGTGATCAAGAGGAGATTGCAAAGTTAATCCAACGGTATCATATTCATAAAGTTATTGCATTCGCACCTGGTGGGAAAGAGCGGCAAGATAGTGTATATAATGCACTAACATTACTTGATAATGATGGAATTGTCCTCGTTCATGATGCTGCAAGACCTTTTATTGAAAAGCAATTCATCCATGAAGTAACGGCTGCTGCTAGCGAATATGGCGCAGCCGTTATTGGTGTACCAGTAAAGGATACGATTAAAAAGGTACAGGACAAAAAAATAGTGGAAACGGTGGAACGTTCCAGCTTGTGGTCGGTGCAAACTCCACAAGCTTTTCGTGTGTCTGTGTTAAAGGAGGCTCATTTCCTTGCACAAAAGGACGGTTTTCTTGGTACAGATGAGGCAAGTTTAGTTGAAAGACTACCGTTTGAGATTACAATGGTGGAAGGTAGTTATGATAATATTAAGCTGACAACACCAGAGGATTTGTATTTTGCGGAAGCAATTATTGTAAAACGCGAGAAAAAGGAGAAATAAGCTATGTTTCGAATCGGACAAGGTTTTGATGTTCATCAACTAACAGAAGGACGCCCGTTAATTATTGGCGGGATCACAATTCCTTATGAAAAGGGTCTATTAGGCCATTCTGATGCAGATGTGCTTTTACATACGATAGCTGATGCTTGTTTAGGAGCAATTGGAGCAGGGGATATAGGAAAGCATTTTCCAGATACAGATCCAGCCTTCAAAGATGCAGATTCAGCTAAGCTCTTAGAGCATGTTTACGATATTGTGCAGAAAGCAGGTTATAAACTAGTTAATGCTGATTGTACAATCATCGCCCAAAAACCTAAAATGGCTCCACATATTGAAGAGATGAAACAAAGGATTGCAGAGCTGCTTCAATCGGAAATCTCGCAAATCAATGTAAAGGCTACGACTACGGAAAAGCTTGGGTTTACAGGACGTGGAGAAGGAATTGCTGCTCAGGCAGTAGTGCTTTTACAAAAGAAATCATAGTTACCGCGTTTTTACGAAAATGAGCCTAATGAAATTTCTCTGAATTAGCTAAAAACGTATGCTACAATATAGCAAAAAAGGAATGTACAGGAGGAACAATCATGTCAAAGGATATCCGCGTACGTTATGCGCCGAGCCCAACGGGTCATTTACATATCGGCAATGCACGTACGGCATTATTTAATTATTTATACGCACGAAATTTAGGCGGGAAATTTATTATCCGCATTGAAGATACAGACCAAAAGCGAAATATTGAAGGCGGCGAAGAAAGCCAATTAAAATACTTAAAATGGTTAGGCATGGACTGGGATGAAAGCATCGATGTTGGTGGTGATTATGGTCCATACCGTCAATCTGAGCGAGTTGATATTTATCAAGCTCATGTAAATGAACTTTTCAATAAAGGCCAAGCTTATAAATGCTACTGTACGGAAGAAGAGCTTGAAGCGGAAAGAGAAGCACAAACAGAAAAGGGTGAAACGCCTGCTTATTCCGGCAAATGCCGTCATTTAACTGCTGAGGAACAAGCAAAGCTAGAAGCAGAAGGAAGAAAGCCGAGCGTTCGTTTTGTTGTACCACAAAATGTAACATATGCATGGGATGACATGGTAAAGGGCAGCGTTTCGTTTGAATCTGAAGGAATGGGCGATTTCGTTATTGTTAAAAAAGATGGGATGCCAACTTATAACTTTGCGGTTGCTATCGATGACCATTTAATGGAGATTTCCCATGTGTTACGTGGTGATGACCATATTTCTAATACGCCAAAGCAATTAATGGTATACGAGGCGTTTGGGTGGGAGCCACCGGTATTTGGTCATATGACTTTAATCGTAAACGAAAGTCGGAAAAAATTAAGCAAGCGTGATGAATCAATCATCCAATTTATCGAACAATATGAGCAATTAGGTTATATTCCTGAGGCATTGTTTAATTTTATTACATTGCTTGGTTGGTCACCGGCAGGAGAGGAAGAGATTTTCTCTAAAGAAGAGTTAATTTCTTTGTTCGATGCGAATCGTTTATCTAAGTCTCCAGCGTTGTTTGATAAGCAAAAGCTGACGTGGATGAATAATCAATATATGAAAAAGGTTGATTTGGATACAGCAGTTAAGCTAGCATTGCCGCATTTAATTGAAGCTGGTCGTGTTAAAGCGGATATGAACGATGAGGAGCAGGCATGGGTTCGCAATCTAATCGCGCTGTATCAGGATCAAATGAGTTACGGTGCTGAAATTGTGGAATTGTCTACCTTGTTCTTTAAGGAAGAGGTAACATTAGATGAAGAAGCGCAAGCTGTGATTTCAGAGGAACAAGTTCCAGAGGTACTCCAAGCATTTTTAACAGAAATCAATCAGTTGGCTGAATTTACTGCACCTGAAATCAATGCATGTATTAAAGCTGTCCAAAAGGGTACAGGACATAAAGGAAAGAAACTATTTATGCCAATCCGTGTTGCAGCTACAGGCCAAACGCATGGTCCAGACTTACCGAAGGCTATTGCTTTAGTAGGAAAAGAAACCATTGTGAAAAGATTTAATACAATCTTGGAAAAATAATTACATTTGCTAGTTACATTGTGTAAGAAATATTATATAGTATTGAATATATAAGTTTTTAAAGCGTTGAAGAGGATAAGTAAAAAAACAATGTTTTTCAGAGAGAACCACCACCGGCTGAAAGTGGTTTAAACCGCTTGTTTTTTGAAATGCCCCTCTGAGCCCCATTCGAATGCTGTTGCTTTCAGCTAGTAGACATGGGCGGACCCTTCCGTTAACAGGTAAAGTTGAGACTTAGTTTCCTTTTGGCAATGAATGATTGCGGTAAAGGGATGATAAGTCTAAACAGAGTGGAACCGCGCATCAGCGTCTCTGTCTATGACAGAGACGCTTTTTTATGTTTCAAAACGTTTTATTATTTGAATAGTGTCTAGCTCAAGCGCCTAGCGCCTAGTGGACTTCAACCTTCTTCCCTACGATAAGTCAACTTCGACTCACACTTTCGTGTTTGTCGTGTTTCCTTTATCTCAGTCAGAAGAGCTTTAGTTCATACGTCGCTGAGCAAGGCGCTTGCGCTTTTCGTACGAGGGGAGATTGGATGATGTTTAAGGTTTTAAAAGAAGATATCGAAGTTATTTTCGAACAGGACCCGGCTGCACGCAGCTATTTAGAGGTTGTCTTAACGTATTCAGGATTACATGCCATCTGGTCACACCGAGTTGCACATTGGTTTTATAAGCGGAAACTATTTTTCATTGCGCGGGTAATTTCGCAGATTAGTCGATTTTTCACTGGAATTGAGATTCACCCAGGAGCAACAATAGGTAGACGTTTTTTTATTGACCACGGTATGGGAATTGTCATTGGCGAAACGTGTGAAATTGGGGATAATGTAACTGTATACCAAGGAGTAACATTAGGCGGTACAGGGAAGGAAAAAGGTAAGCGTCATCCAACCGTAAAAGATAACGCTCTTATCGCAACAGGGGCAAAAGTTCTTGGTTCGATTACGATCGGCGAAAATTCAAAAATCGGTGCCGGCGCAATTGTGTTAAATGATGTGCCTGATAATTCTACAGTTGTAGGCTTAAAGGCTAGAGTGGTCGTTCGTGATGGAGTAAAAATTCAAAAGGATCTTAAGCATGGAGATTTACCGGATCCAATCGCTGATCGTTTTAAAGAATTAGGTGATGAAATCGATCGCTTAAAGAAAGAAATTGATGAGTTGCATAAGGAAAGGGTGTCATTAAAAAAATGACGATTCAGTTATACAATACACTAACTAGAAAAAAGGAAGAGTTTATCCCGTTAGAAGCAGGAAAGGTCAAAATGTATGTTTGTGGACCAACCGTGTATAACTATATTCATATAGGAAATGCGCGGCCGGCAATTGTGTTTGATACTGTGCGTAGATATTTTGAGTTTAGAGGATTCGATGTTCAGTATGTATCAAATTTTACGGATGTTGACGATAAGCTAATAAAAGCGGCTAATCAGTTAGGTGAGGATGTACCAACCATCGCCAACCGATTTATTCAAGCTTATTTTGAAGATGTCTCAGCGTTAGGCTGTAAACAAGCGGATGTTCATCCTCGTGTAACTGAAAATATGGATATCATTATTGATTTTATTGCAACGTTAATTGATAAAGGCTTTGCGTATGAATCTGAAGGTGATGTTTATTATCGAACAAGGAAATTCAACGGTTACGGTAAATTGTCTCATCAATCGATAGACGAGCTTAAGGTTGGAGCGCGAATTGATGTCGGAGAAAAGAAACAGGATGCTCTTGACTTTGCTTTATGGAAAGCTGCAAAGGAAGGAGAAATTGCTTGGGAAAGTCCGTGGGGCTTAGGTCGTCCAGGCTGGCATATCGAATGCTCAGCAATGGCGAAAAAATACTTAGGCGAAACGATTGATATTCATGCTGGTGGACAGGATTTAGCCTTCCCTCATCATGAAAATGAGATTGCTCAATCGGAAGCATTAACAGGTAAGCAATTCGCGCGTTATTGGATGCATAACGGCTATATTAATATTGATAATGAAAAAATGTCTAAATCACTAGGTAATTTTGTGTTGGTACATGACATTATTAAAAAGCATGACCCTGAAGTGATTCGATTTTTCATGCTAAGTGTTCATTATCGTAATCCGATCAACTATAGCGACGAACTTTTGGAAAATACAAAGGCGGCGCTAGAACGCCTGAAAACGTCTTACCAAAATCTAAAACATCGGAAAGAGGCTAGTACTAATTTAACTGATAACAATCAAGGCTGGCTGGATAAAATTCATGGGTTAGAAGCGGAATTTGTTCGTGAAATGGATGATGATTTTAACACTGCTAATGGTATTTCAACATTATTTGAGTTATCGAAGCTGGCTAATCATTATTTGATTGAAAAAAATACAGCTACCGAAGTGATTGATGCGTTTACAAATTTATTTGAAAAATTATTTGCTGTTCTAGGTCTTTCACTTGGAGCGCAAGAGTTGCTGGACGAGGAAATTGAAGCATTGATTCAGGAGCGAATTCAGGCGAGAAAAGACCGAAACTTCCAGCGTTCAGATGAAATTCGTGATCAATTAAAAGAAATGAATATCATCTTAGAGGACACTCCGCAAGGAACAAGATGGAAAAGAGGCTAATTCATGCTTCACTATGAAAGTCAGATTGACGAAAAACAATTGAATAGTTTAGCGCTTGCATATATGGGAGATGCTGTCTTTGAAAGCTATATACGCCACCATTTAATTCAATTAGGTAAGGTAAGACCAAATCAATTGCATCGTGAAGCTACGCATTATGTTTCGGCCAAAGCGCAAGCTAGCGTAATTCATCAAATGATTGATGACAACCTATTAAATAATGAGGAAATAGCGGTTGTTAAACGTGGTCGAAATGCAAAATCAGGTAGCGTACCAAAAAATACCGATGTCCAAACCTATCGATACTCAACGGCGTTTGAAGCGTTAATAGGATATTTATTTTTAGCTAAAAGACAGTCTCGACTTGAAGAAATTATTGAAATAGCAATTAGATTAGTTGAAGACAAGAAAGGAGGTCAAAGTAAATGAGTTCAGATTATATTATTGGGAAAAACCCTGTAATTGAAGCATTAAAGGCGCATCGTGACATTAATAAAATCTTTATAGCTGAAGGTTCACAAGGTGGGCAAATGCAGCAGGTAATCGGATTAGCGAAGGAATCAAATGTATTGATTCAATTTGTACCGAAGAAAAAGATTGACCAAATGACAGACGGAAACCATCAGGGTGTAGTGGCTGCGGTTGCAGCATATCAATATGCCGAATTAGATGATTTATTTGCTGTCGCGGAAAAAAGAAATGAGCCGCCTTTCTTTCTGTTGCTAGATGAAATTGAGGATCCGCATAACTTAGGTTCAATTATGAGGACGGCAGATGCAGTAGGAGCGCATGGAATCATCATTCCGAAGCGTCGTGCGGTCGGCTTAACTTCCACTGTAGCTAAAGCATCAACTGGGGCAATTGAATATATCCCAGTTGTTCGCGTTACCAATTTAGCCCGGACAATTGATGAATTAAAGGAAAAAGGCGTTTGGATCGCAGGGACGGATGCTTCGGGGAGTGAAGACTATCGTTCTTTTGATGGTACTATGCCGCTTGGCTTAGTGATTGGTAGTGAAGGAAAAGGGATGGGGCGACTTATCCGCGACAAATGCGACTTCCTAATCAATCTGCCAATGGCAGGTCATGTTACTTCTCTTAATGCATCGGTGGCTGCAGCACTACTGATGTATGAGGTTTATCGAAAAAGACATCCGATAGGAAGCTAGCTATGGATATTTTGATTGTTGATGGATATAACATTATCGGTGCTTGGCCGGAACTGATATCCTTGAAAAATAAAGATTTAGGAGCGGCAAGAGATGCTTTAGTTGAAAAAATGGCTGAGTATCAGGCTTATACTGGTTTTCGAGTGATTGTCGTATTTGACGCCCATTATGTCCAAGGAAATGAAAAGAAATATCATAATTATAAAGTCGAGGTTATTTTTACAAAAGAAAATGAATCCGCAGATGAGCGGATTGAGAAGCTTGCAAGCATATTAAGTAATCGCAAAACACAAATCCATGTGGCAACCTCCGATTATACAGAGCAATGGGTGATATTTGGTCAGGGAGCCTTGCGAAAATCAGCGCGTGAATTGTTAAATGAAATGAATTTAATACAAAAAAGCATTGAAAAAAATGTAAAAAACATCCAAAAGAACAAGCCATTTTCGAAAATTCCGTTAAGTGACGAAATAGCCGAAATATTCGAAAAATGGCGCCGAGAACGCTGAGCAATGGTTGACTTCCAAAAAAAGCCTACTGTATAATATTTTTATCTATGCATGTGTGGGCGGGGGGGATTTGTATGAGTACAGACTTCAGGACAAGGATAAATGAACGTTATTTGCCGCTTGAAGATGAAGAATTAGTGGTTTTAGTGCATAAAGGAGAAAGTGATGCATTAGATTACCTAATTCATAAATATCGCAATTTTGTACGAGCAAAAGCAAGGTCTTATTTTTTAATCGGAGCGGATAAAGAGGATATTGTCCAGGAAGGCATGATCGGGTTGTATAAAGCAATTCGAGATTTTAGAGATGATAAAATGACTTCCTTTAAGGCATTTGCTGAATTATGTATTACAAGACAAATCATTACCGCAATTAAGACGGCCACAAGACAAAAACATATTCCTTTGAATTCGTATGTTTCTTTGGACAAGCCTATATATGATGAAGAATCGGACCGAACCTTGATGGACGTTCTTTCAGGTGCGAAAGTTATGGACCCCGAGGAACTAATCATTAATCAAGAGGAATTTGATAATATTGAGGGGAAAATGAAAGAGCTATTAAGTGACCTAGAACGGAAGGTGCTTGCTCTTTATTTGGACGGTCAATCCTATCAGGAAATCTCTGAGGAATTGAATCGCCATGTGAAATCGATTGATAACGCGCTCCAGCGCGTGAAAAGAAAACTAGAAAGATACTTAGAGGTTCGCGAGTTTACAGTATAAGTTGATACACCTTCCGCTTTGATATGTCTAGCCTTAGCGGCTAGCCCCTCGAGGTCTTAAGCCAATCCGTCCAAAAGGTCAAAGAACGACCTTTCGGCCAGCTCGTCTTAAGCTTGTCGGGGCTGACAAAGCCGCTTCCGCTTTTCTATATTTTTAAAACTTAGTGAACCTTCATGACCTTTGTTGACACTGTTTAAACGAAGTGGTATCTTTTTAAAGATGATATAGTTGGTTATAGTGGGTGTTTTAATGAAAAAAATTATTTTGGCTTGTGCGACTTGTGGTTCACGAAATTATACGACTAACAGTAACAAAGCTACACAAGCAAGATTAGAACTAAAAAAATATTGTAACACATGTAGCACTCATACGATTCATCGAGAAACGAAATAATTACATTGTTATTATAGATTCGACTGTTGGAGGTTACAGAATGCAACGCATAACAACGTTCTTCCGTGAAGTAGTTCGTGAAGCCAAAAAAGTGAGCTGGCCAAAACGTAAAGAATTAACTCGTTATACTATTACCGTGTTATCAACAGTTACTTTTTTTGCACTGTTTTTTGCAGCTTTAGATTACGGTATTTCTGAATTGATTCGGTTAATACTTGAATAACACAGTGCGTTACATGGTATAATGGAAAATAATGCGAGACACATGACAAAGCCCGGGTAACGGGTTTTTTCATTGTGGAAAAAAGTACGTTTTTATAGGAAAGATTTTAAATATGGGGAGGGACGGACGAATTAGTCCTCTTGAATGGAAAAGAATTGGTATGTAGTACATACTTACTCAGGGTACGAGAATAAAGTGAAGGCGAACCTTGAGAAACGCGTTGAGTCAATGGGAATGGCGGACAAAATCTTTCGAGTAATCGTACCGGAAGAAGAAGAAACTGATATTAAAAATGGTAAGAAAAAGGTTGTAAAACGTAAGGTGTTTCCAGGTTACGTATTAGTTGAAATAATCATGACGGATGATTCTTGGTATGTTGTCCGTAATACGCCTGGTGTCACAGGGTTTGTTGGTTCTGCTGGGTCTGGTTCAAAGCCAACGCCACTACTACCAGAAGAAGTAGTTGTAATTTTAAAACGAATGGGCGTCGACGAAAAGCGTGTCGATATCGACTTTGAACTAGGAGAAACTGTGAAGGTTAAAGAAGGCCCATTTGCGAATTTCACAGGAACAATTGAGGAAATTGAAAAGGATAAATCTAAACTGAAGGTATTAGTAAATATGTTCGGTCGTGATACTCCAGTTGAGCTTGATTTTACACAAATTGATAAATTAGATTAAAAGAACTTGAAATAGTTATTGAATAGTGATAAAATTTCATAGGTCAATATGTCTCGAAACGAGAGTGACAATTGTCAAGTTCTTTATATTTAGATAAAGACTTTTCTATGAGTGGGAGGGAGTTTTCCCTATTACCACATCACGGACTTTAAGGAGGTGTGTCTCGTGGCTAAAAAAGTAATTAAAGTTGTCAAATTGCAAATTCCTGCAGGCAAAGCTAATCCAGCGCCACCAGTTGGTCCTGCATTAGGTCAAGCCGGTGTTAACATCATGGGATTCTGTAAGGAGTTTAACGCTCGTACGGCTGATCAAGCTGGCTTAATCATCCCGGTTGAAATTACGGTATTCGAAGACCGTTCTTTTACATTTATTACGAAAACTCCGCCTGCTGCCGTTCTTTTGAAAGTAGCAGCTGGAATTCAGTCTGGTTCAGGCCAGCCTAACCGTAATAAAGTAGCGACAGTTAAACGTGCAACAGTACGCGAGATTGCTGAACAGAAAATGCCTGACCTTAACGCAGCTAGTGTAGAAGCAGCTATGCGTATGGTTGAAGGTACTGCACGCAGCATGGGTATTGTTATCGAAGATTAATTTCGAAGTTTACTGTTTTGTAAGAGGGGGTTGCGTGCTGAAAATTTCACTCGCAACCTTTATTCGTGGGAGGTACATCCGTTAATACCACATTCTAGGAGGATTTAAAAATGGCTAAAAAAGGTAAAAAGTATTTAGAAGCAGTTAAGCTTGTAGATCGTACTAAAGCTTACCCAATTGCAGAAGCAATTGAACTTGCAAAAAAGACTAGTACTGTTAAATTTGATGCAACTCTTGAAGTAGCTTTCCGTCTTGGAGTAGATCCTAAGAAAGCTGACCAACAAATTCGTGGTGCTGTAGTTCTTCCAAACGGAACTGGTAAAGTACAACGCGTACTAGTTTTCGCTAAAGGTGAAAAAGCTAAAGAAGCTGAAGCAGCAGGCGCTGATTATGTTGGCGATTCAGAATACATCAACAAAATCCAACAAGGTTGGTTTGAATTTGATGTAATCGTTGCTACTCCTGATATGATGGGTGAAGTTGGTAAACTTGGTCGTACATTAGGACCTAAAGGTTTAATGCCAAACCCTAAAACAGGTACTGTTACATTTGATGTAACTAAAGCAATCAACGAAATTAAAGCTGGTAAAGTTGAATACCGTGTTGATAAAGCTGGAAACATCCATGTTCCAATCGGTAAGCAATCTTTCGAAGATCAAAAATTAATCGAAAACTTTAACACTATCTTTGATACAATGTTAAAAGTTAAACCAGCTGCTGCAAAAGGTACTTACATGAAGAACGTTACTGTTACTTCAACAATGGGACCTGGCGTAAAAGTTGATCCATCATCAGTTACAGTAAAATAATGGTATTGACAAACGAATTCACGTTTATTATAATGTGATTTGTTGTTGAAAATATAATAACATTTGTACCGCAGACAGTAGGTGCGTTTACGCTTAATTCCCTACCGAGGTCATACGATAGATTTTCTGTACGTCTACTATTGTATAAACTCCTCCATGTCTGAAAAGGTGTGGGGGATTTTTATTGTCCGGTATGAATGTAGTAAATCTACAGGAGGTGTAAGGATGAGCAGCGTTATTGAAACAAAAAAACAAATCGTAGAAGAAATTGCTGATAAATTAAAATCAAGTGTATCAACTGTTGTAGTTGACTACCGTGGTTTAAATGTTGCAGAAGTAACTGAACTTCGTAAACAACTTCGTGAAGCGGGTGTTGAGTTTAAAGTATACAAAAACTCAATGACTCGTCGTGCTGCGGATGCTTGTGAGCTTTCTGGTTTAAATGAAGCTCTTACAGGTCCAAACGCAATTGCGTTCAGTACTGAAGATGTAGTTGCTCCTGCTAAAATTATTAACGACTTCGCGAAAAAACACGAAGCTCTTGAAATTAAAGCGGGTGTAATTGAAGGAAACGTTTCGACTGCTGACGATATTAAAGCTCTTGCGGAACTACCGTCTCGCGAAGGTTTACTATCTATGTTACTCAGCGTTCTTCAAGCACCTATTCGCAATCTTGCTCTTGCTGCAAAAGCTGTTGCAGATCAAAAAGAAGAACAAGGCGCGTAAGTTAGAAATCTTATTTATCTATTAAAAAAAACAAAACTCTAAGGAGGAAAATAATCATGACTAAAGAACAAATCATTGAAGCGGTTAAAAATATGACTGTTTTAGAATTAAACGACTTAGTAAAAGCAATTGAAGAAGAATTCGGCGTAACTGCTGCAGCTCCTGTAGCTGTTGTTGGTGGAGCTGCTGGTGCTGCTGTTGAAGAAAAAACTGAATTTGATGTGGTACTTGCTTCTGCAGGCGATCAAAAAATCAAAGTTATCAAAGTTGTACGTGAAATCACAGGTCTTGGTCTTAAAGAAGCAAAAGAACTTGTTGACAACACTCCAAAAGCAGTTAAAGAAGGCGTTTCTAAAGAAGAAGCAGAAGAAATCAAAGGCAAACTTGAAGAAGTTGGCGCAAACGTTGAGGTTAAGTAATTTAGCCTTTGAAAAGCTCGCTGTATAAGCGAGCTTTTTTGCTTTTTCGATTCTTTTAACATATAATACTGTTCGGAAATGTATTTATTTTTACCTCAGTATCTTCTATAAAGAAATCTCTCCCCGATGGAGGTGGTTGTAAACCATATGACTGACCATTATTATTCCCGCACACAAAATGTTGAAAGTGACCCGAAGTATTGGGATTTTCAGTTAAGGAGTCACACATTCCGTTTCAAAACAGATAATGGTGTATTTTCAAAAAAAGAGGTTGATTTTGGCTCGCGTTTGTTGATTGAAGCGTTTGAAGCAACAGATAGCAAGGGGAAAATCCTTGATGTTGGCTGTGGATATGGACCGATCGGAATATCATTTGCGAAGACTCTTCCAGAGACAACCATACATATGATAGATGTTAACGAACGAGCATTAGAACTTGCTAGAGAAAACGCTAAATTAAATCATATAAATAATGTCAAAATCTATCAGAGTGATCGGTTATTAGGTGTATCCGACACGGACTTTGCTGATATCGTAACGAATCCGCCGATTAGGGCTGGAAAACAAACGGTTCATGATATTTTTGAACAAAGTCATCGTCATCTAAAGTCAGGAGGCTCGCTTTGGGTTGTCATTCAGAAAAAGCAAGGTGCGCCATCAGCATTAACAAAACTACAGGAGCTTTTTAGTGAGGTAGAAACTGTAGATAAGAGTAAAGGGTATTTTATTTTCAAAGCAAAAAAACATTGACTCGTCAAGGGGGTTATGTTAATATTATAAAATGCCAATAGATTAGTTTCCGTTTTATTGCTAAAATCATCATTAATTGTATATATTTGGCTATTGACGGTTAAGCTAATAAAATAATAGTTCGTCATGTGAAATTGCGGTTTTTAACAGAAAAACCCTTTTTCTTTTTGTCTTATGGCAATAGATGTAATTATAACGCTTGATTTGAGGGGTGAATCAGTTGACAGGTCAACTAGTTCAGTATGGACGACACCGCCAACGAAGAAGTTATGCAAGAATCAGTGAAGTTTTAGAGTTACCAAATCTCATTGAAATTCAAACCTCTTCTTATCAGTGGTTTCTTGATGAGGGTTTACGTGAAATGTTCCAGGACATTTCTCCAATCGAAGACTTTACTGGTAACCTATCATTGGAATTCATTGATTATAGCTTAGGTGATCCTAAGTATTCCGTTGAGGAGTCGAAGGAACGAGACGTTACATATTCTGCACCATTGCGTGTAAAGGTACGTCTAGTGAACAAAGAAACAGGTGAAGTAAAAGACCAAGATGTATTTATGGGTGACTTCCCACTAATGACTGAAACAGGAACGTTTGTAATTAATGGTGCTGAGCGCGTCATTGTATCACAATTAGTGCGTTCTCCTAGTGTTTATTTTAGTGGAAAAGTGGATAAGAACGGAAAAAAAGGTTTTACTGCAACAGTAATTCCTAACCGTGGTGCTTGGTTGGAGTATGAAACAGACGCCAAGGATGTTGTGTATGTAAGAATAGATCGTACTCGGAAACTGCCCGTTACGGTTCTTTTGCGTTCACTAGGGTTCGGAGCGGATTCGGAAATTATCGATTTAATCGGTGATAATGAGTACATCCGTAATACTTTGGAAAAAGACAACACTGAAAGTACGGAAAAAGCGCTTTTAGAAATTTACGAGCGTCTTCGTCCGGGTGAACCACCAACTGTAGAAAATGCAAAGAGTTTATTAGTCTCACGCTTCTTTGATCCAAAGCGTTATGATTTAGCCAATGTGGGTCGTTACAAGATTAATAAAAAGCTTCATATTAAAAATAGACTTTTCGGTCAACGTTTAGCTGAAACTTTAGTTGATCCGGAAACAGGGGAAATTATTGCGGAAAAAGGTACAACGCTTGATCGTCGTACGTTAGACCGTATTCTTCCTAACCTTGAAAACAATATTGGTTTTAAATCTATCAATCCAATTGGTGGCGTGGTAGAGGATGATATTGTCCTTCAATCAATTAAAATTTATGCTCCAAATGATGATGGCGAAAAGGTCATTAATGTTATTGGTAATTCCAATATCGAAGAAGCAATTAAGAATATTACTCCTGCTGATATCATTGCTTCCATCAGCTATTTCTTCAATTTGCTGCACGGTGTTGGAAATACAGATGATATCGATCATTTAGGAAATAGACGTTTGCGTTCTGTTGGAGAATTGTTACAAAATCAATTCCGTATCGGTTTATCACGGATGGAACGTGTTGTTCGTGAGAGAATGTCAATTCAAGATACAGCAACGATTACTCCACAGCAATTAATTAATATTCGTCCTGTAATCGCATCGATTAAAGAGTTTTTTGGTAGCTCTCAATTATCGCAATTCATGGATCAAACGAATCCGTTAGCAGAGTTAACACACAAACGTCGTTTATCCGCGTTGGGACCTGGTGGTTTAACGCGTGAACGTGCAGGCTTTGAGGTGCGTGACGTTCACTATTCCCACTATGGACGTATGTGTCCGATTGAAACGCCAGAGGGTCCGAACATCGGATTGATTAACTCTCTATCATCATATGCAAAGGTTAATCGCTTTGGTTTTATTGAAACACCATATCGTCGTGTTGACCCAGAAACAGGAAAAGTGACATCTCGTATCGACTACCTAACTGCAGATGAGCAGGATAACTATGTAGTTGCCCAAGCGAATGTGCGCTTAGGTGAAGACGGTTCGTTCTTAGATGAAGATGTTGTTGCGCGTTTCCGTGATGAAAACGTTGTGGTTAATCGAGATCGAATCGATTACATGGATGTATCACCGAAACAGGTTGTTTCTGCCGCAACGGCGTGTATTCCATTTTTGGAAAATGATGACTCAAACCGTGCCTTAATGGGTGCGAACATGCAACGTCAAGCTGTTCCGCTTCTTCAACCAGAGGCGCCACGCGTTGGTACTGGGATGGAATATGTTTCGGCAAAGGATTCAGGTGCTGCAGTAATTTGTAAGCATCCTGGTATTGTTGAACATGTTGAGGCTCGTGAAGTTTGGGTTCGTCGTATCTCTGAGGTTGATGGCCAAGAGGTTAAAGGAAATCTTGATAAATATCGCATGCTGAAGTTTATTCGTTCAAACCAAGGTACTTGCTACAACCAACGCCCGATTGTTAGTGTTGGGAATCGTGTTGTCAAAGGTGAAATCCTTGCTGACGGACCTTCGATGGAAAAAGGCGAGCTTGCGCTTGGCCGTAACGTTCTTGTTGCCTTTATGACATGGGATGGTTATAACTACGAAGATGCGATTATTATGAGTGAGCGTCTTGTAAAAGACGATGTATATACTTCTATTCATATTGAAGAGTATGAATCTGAATCACGTGATACAAAATTAGGGCCTGAAGAAATTACTCGCGATATTCCAAATGTAGGGGAAGATGCTCTTCGTAATTTGGATGAGCGTGGAATTATTCGAATTGGTGCTGAAGTTAAAGATGGAGATTTATTGGTTGGTAAAGTAACGCCTAAAGGTGTAACTGAATTAACAGCTGAAGAGCGTCTCCTACATGCGATTTTCGGTGAAAAGGCTCGTGAAGTACGCGATACATCTTTACGTGTTCCACACGGTGGTGGCGGAATTGTCCTAGATGTAAAGGTCTTTAATCGTGAAGATGGCGATGAATTGCCTCCAGGTGTTAACCAACTTGTTCGGGTATACATCGTTCAAAAACGTAAAATTCACGAAGGTGACAAGATGGCGGGACGCCATGGTAATAAAGGGGTAATTTCGAAAATTATGCCTGAAGAGGATATGCCTTACTTACCAGATGGTACTCCTGTAGACATCATGTTAAATCCATTAGGGGTTCCTTCGCGGATGAACATCGGGCAAGTATTGGAGCTTCATTTAGGTATGGCGGCTAGAGCACTTGGAATTCATGTTGCATCGCCAGTATTTGATGGAGCGACAGAGGAAGATGTATGGTCAACGATTGAAGAAGCTGGTATGGCACGTGATGCAAAAACGGTTCTTTATGATGGCCGCTCTGGTGAACCTTTCGATAACCGTGTATCTGTCGGTGTTATGTACATGATTAAGCTTGCGCACATGGTAGATGATAAACTACATGCTCGCTCGACTGGTCCTTATTCACTTGTTACGCAGCAACCGCTTGGTGGTAAAGCACAATTTGGTGGACAGCGTTTCGGTGAGATGGAAGTATGGGCACTTGAAGCATATGGTGCTGCCTATACATTACAGGAAATCTTAACGGTTAAATCTGATGACGTTGTAGGTCGTGTGAAAACATACGAAGCAATCGTTAAAGGTGAAAATGTACCAGAACCAGGAGTTCCTGAATCATTCAAGGTATTAATTAAGGAGCTTCAAAGTTTAGGTATGGATGTAAAAATCCTTTCTGGTGATGAGCAAGAAATTGAAATGCGTGACCTAGAGGATGAAGAAGAAATTCAACAAGCTGAATCTCTTACTATTGCTCCAGAGCTTGACAGCATTGAGACAGAACCAGTTGGATCCAAGGAATAATATCAACAACTAAAGAGCTCAGTGAAGTCCTTTGACCTCACTGAGCACCGCTTTTTTCATATAAATGTCAATTGCATATGTAAACAAATTTACTATGTTGATTCCGTAATGCGGAATAAGGGTAAAACCTGAAGATCGAAAGGGAGGTAGGCCCCTTGCTAGATGTAAACAATTTTGAGTATATGAAAATTGGTCTAGCTTCACCGGATAAAATCCGTTCATGGTCATTTGGTGAGGTAAAAAAACCAGAAACGATTAACTATCGTACACTTAAACCGGAAAAAGACGGTTTATTTTGTGAACGAATCTTTGGTCCGCAAAAGGACTGGGAGTGTCATTGTGGAAAGTACAAGCGTGTTCGTTATAAAGGTGTAGTTTGTGACCGATGTGGCGTTGAAGTAACTCGTGCAAAAGTTCGCCGCGAACGGATGGGCCACATTGAATTAGCAGCACCAGTATCCCATATTTGGTATTTCAAAGGAATTCCAAGTCGCATGGGTCTTGTATTAGATATGTCTCCTCGTGCTCTAGAAGAAGTTATTTATTTCGCTTCATACGTAGTGACTGAACCTGGTGATACTGCGTTAGAAAAGAAACAGCTTCTTTCTGAAAAAGAGTACCGCACATATCGTGAGAAGTACGGAAATAAGTTTCAAGCATCGATGGGTGCAGAAGCGATTAAAAAGCTTTTATTTGATATCGACTTAGAAAAAGAAGTAGATACATTAAAAGAAGAATTAAAAACAGCACAAGGACAACGTCGTACTCGTGCAATTAAACGTCTGGAAGTACTTGAAGCATTCCGTGGTTCTGGCAACGAGCCGTCATGGATGATTTTAGATGTACTACCGGTTATTCCACCTGAATTACGCCCAATGGTACAGTTGGATGGTGGACGTTTTGCGACTTCGGACTTAAACGATTTATACCGACGTGTTATCAATCGGAACAACCGTTTAAAAAGATTGTTAGACCTTGGTGCACCAAGCATTATTGTTCAAAATGAAAAGCGTATGCTTCAAGAAGCTGTTGATGCGCTTATTGATAATGGTCGTCGTGGTCGTCCGGTAACTGGGCCAGGAAATCGTCCGTTGAAGTCTTTATCACATATGTTAAAAGGAAAGCAAGGACGTTTCCGTCAAAACCTATTAGGAAAACGTGTTGACTACTCTGGTCGTTCCGTTATCGTAGTAGGTCCGAATTTAAAAATGTATCAATGTGGCTTACCGAAAGAAATGGCTTTGGAATTATTCAAACCTTTCGTAATGAAGGAATTAGTTGAAAAAGGTCTAGCACATAACATTAAATCGGCAAAACGGAAAATCGAACGTGTGAACCCAGAAGTTTGGGATGTTTTAGAAGAAGTTATTCGTGAGCATCCGGTCCTTTTAAACCGTGCACCGACGCTTCACCGTCTGGGTATTCAAGCTTTTGAACCAACTTTGGTTGAAGGACGTGCAATTCGTCTCCATCCGCTTGTATGTACAGCATATAACGCTGACTTTGATGGTGACCAAATGGCGGTACACGTACCACTTTCGTCTGAAGCACAAGCGGAAGCGCGTTTGTTAATGCTTGCTGCACAAAATATCTTGAATCCGAAGGATGGTAAACCGGTTGTTACACCATCACAGGATATGGTATTAGGTAACTACTACTTAACAATGGAACGCGAAGGTGCCATTGGTGAGGGTATGATATTTAAAGATCGTAATGAGGCGTTAATCGCCTACCAAAATGGATATGTTCATTTGCATACAAGAGTAGCTGTCCATGCTGGCTCATTAGGAAATGTTACGTTTACAGAAGAACAAAACAATAAATTATTAATGACAACTGTTGGTAAATTAATCTTTAATGAAATTTTACCTGAATCTTTCCCGTACATTAATGAACCAACGAAGCTAAATCTTGAGGAAAAAACACCTGAAAGATACTTCGTTGAACCGGGTGCAGATGTTCGAGCGGCAATTAAAGAAATGCCATTAGTTGATCCATTTAAAAAGAAAATTCTTGGAAACATCATTGCGGAAGTATTTAAACGTTTCAAAATTACTGAAACCTCAAAAATGCTTGACCGTATGAAAGACCTTGGATTTAAACATTCAACTAAAGCGGGTATTACTGTAGGGGTAGCCGACATCGTCGTATTGGGTGAAAAGCAAGAAATTATCCATGAAGCGCAAGTAAAGGTTGATAATGTAACAAAGCAGTTTAGACGTGGTTTAATTACTGAAGATGAACGCTATGATCGTGTTATTTCAATCTGGAGTGCAGCGAAGGATACAATTCAAGCGAAACTGATGAAGTCATTGGAAAAAACTAACCCAATCTTCATGATGAGTGATTCCGGTGCCCGTGGTAACGCTTCTAACTTTACACAATTAGCAGGGATGCGTGGTTTGATGGCCAACCCGGCTGGTCGTATTATCGAATTACCGATTAAATCTAGTTTCCGTGAAGGATTAACGGTACTTGAATACTTTATTTCTACGCACGGTGCTCGTAAAGGATTGGCCGATACTGCACTTAAAACAGCTGACTCAGGTTACTTAACTCGTCGTCTTGTTGATGTTGCGCAGGATGTTATTGTCCGTGAAGATGACTGTGGTACAGATCGCGGCTTATTAATTAGCTCGCTTAAAGATGGTACTGAAGTAATTGAAGCGTTAGAAGAACGACTAATTGGTCGTTATGCACGTAAAGCGATTAAACATCCTGAAACAAATGAAGTAATTGTACCTGAAAACGGCTTGATTACTGAGGACCTAGCAGTTGAGGTATCTGAGGCAAATGTTGAACAAGTATGGATTCGTTCTGCATTTACATGTAATACTCGCCACGGTGTATGTAAAAAATGTTACGGTCGCAACTTAGCTACTGGTCAAGAAGTTGAAGTGGGCGAAGCAGTTGGTATTATTGCTGCACAATCAATCGGTGAACCAGGAACTCAGTTAACGATGCGTACATTCCATACTGGTGGGGTAGCAGGAGACGATATCACTCAAGGTTTACCGCGGATTCAAGAGCTATTTGAAGCTCGTAATCCGAAGGGGCAATCAGTTATTTCTGAAATTGAAGGTGTTGTTGTAGGTATTAATGAAGGACGGGATCGTCAGCACGAAATCGTTGTTCAAGGTGATGTTGAAAGCCGTACGTACACAGCTCCATATACAGCTCGTTTAAAGGTTGCAATTAATGATCGTGTAGACCGAGGGCAAGAGTTAACAGAGGGATCAATTGATCCTAAAGAACTATTGCGCGTTACTGATATGAAAACTGTTCAAGAATACTTACTCCGTGAAGTACAAAAGGTTTACCGTATGCAAGGGGTAGAAATTGGCGACAAACATATTGAAGTAATGGTTCGACAAATGCTTCGTAAAGTGCGAGTAGTCGATGCAGGTGAAACAAGTGTATTACCTGGAGCGCTATTAGACATTCATCAATTTACTGATGCGAATGAAAAAGCTTTACTTGCAGGAAAGCAACCAGCTACTGGTCGTCCAGTGTTACTTGGTATTACAAAAGCTTCACTTGAAACAGATTCATTCTTATCTGCAGCATCATTCCAAGAAACAACAAGAGTTCTTACGGATGCAGCAATTAAAGGTAAGCGCGATGAATTGCTCGGCTTAAAAGAAAATGTAATTATTGGTAAGTTAGTTCCAGCTGGTACTGGTATGCAACGCTATCGTCGTGCAGAACCAATTATCCAAGCTGAAACGACTGAAGATAAAGTTACAGTTGAATAAGTAAAAATAAATACTGAAAATCGCGGTACTTCGAACCGGTTATCATATCGAAGTACCGCATTTTTAATAAAAGATTTTTTTGATTGTTGACATTGTAATTTGAAGGTGTTAATATATCAAAGGTGCTCCTATTTACCTGATACTTTGGAGGATAGTAACATGTCTTATGAAAAAGTATTACAGGCAGAACACATTATTATTGGTACAAAACAAACAGTAAAAGCTCTAAAATCTGGTTCGGTCATTGAAGTAGTTGTAGCGACTGATGCTGATCTCAAAGTGGTTTCAAAAGTTGTGCAAACTGCTAAGGAAATGGAAGTTCCAATTTCTTATGTCGATTCTATGAAAAAACTCGGAAGAGCATGTAAGATAGATGTTGGAGCGGCGACTGTGGCTATTACTCGTTAAAAACTGTTTTTGTAGAAGTTATCTGCAAAAACTTTGTTTTTGCAAAAAATTGAACCACCTGGATGTGTGGGCTTACACAAAAATATGAAGGGAGGAAAAAAACATGCCTACAATTAACCAATTAGTGCGTAAACCTCGTCAATCAAAAGAGGAAAAGTCAAAATCACCAGCACTTAATAAAGGCTATAACAGCTTCAAGAAATCACAAACAAACGTATCTTCACCACAAAAACGTGGAGTATGTACTCGTGTTGGTACTATGACACCGAAAAAACCGAACTCAGCATTACGTAAATATGCCCGTGTTCGTTTAACAAACGGTATCGAGGTAACAGCTTACATTCCTGGGATTGGACACAACCTGCAAGAACACAGTGTTGTACTTATCCGTGGCGGACGTGTAAAGGACTTACCGGGGGTACGTTATCATATCGTTCGTGGAGCGCTTGATACAGCTGGTGTTAACAACCGTATGCAAGGTCGTTCTAAATACGGTACTAAGAGACCAAAAGCAGCGAAAAAATAATCAACTTAAATATTAGCTTCTTTGAAAGGAGGAAAAAACATGCCACGTAAAGGTCCAGTAGCAAAAAGAGACGTTTTACCAGATCCGATTTATAATTCAAAGCTTGTTACTCGTTTGATCAACAAAATGATGATCGACGGTAAAAGAGGTAAATCTCAAGAAATTCTTTACTCAGCGTTCGATATCATTCGTGAACGTACTGGCAAAGAGCCGATGGAAGTGTTCGAACAAGCACTTAAAAACATCATGCCAGTTCTAGAAGTAAGAGCACGCCGTGTAGGTGGTGCTAACTACCAAGTTCCAGTGGAGGTGCGTCCTGATCGTCGTACTACACTAGGTCTTCGTTGGTTAGTTAACTACGCTCGTCTTCGCGGTGAGAAAACAATGGAACAACGTTTAGCAAATGAAATCCTAGATGCAGCAAATGCAACAGGAGCATCTGTTAAGAAGCGTGAAGATACACATAAAATGGCTGAAGCAAACAAAGCGTTTGCTCACTATCGTTGGTAATCTAACCTTCAAAAAACAATACACTCATACATGGAAGGAGATAGACCAAAATGGCTAGAGAGTTCTCCTTGGAAAATACTCGTAATATCGGTATCATGGCACACATCGATGCTGGTAAAACAACCACCACTGAGCGTGTCCTTTATTACACAGGTCGTATTCATAAGATCGGTGAAACTCATGAAGGTGCATCTCAAATGGACTGGATGGAGCAAGAACAAGAACGTGGTATCACCATTACCTCTGCAGCAACAACTGCACAGTGGAAGGGCCACCGCGTAAACATCATCGACACACCAGGACACGTAGACTTCACAGTTGAAGTTGAACGTTCTCTTCGTGTACTAGATGGTGCAGTAGCAGTTCTTGATGCTCAATCTGGGGTTGAGCCACAAACTGAAACTGTTTGGCGTCAAGCTACAACTTACGGAGTTCCACGTGTTGTATTCGTTAATAAAATGGATAAAATCGGTGCGGACTTCTTATATTCAGTAAAAACAATTCATGACCGTCTTCAAGCGAATGCACATCCGATTCAATTACCAATTGGTGCTGAAGATCAATTTGAAGCAATCATTGACCTAGTGGAAATGAAAGCACACTTCTACACTAATGACCTTGGTACTGATATCCAAATTGGTGACATTCCTGAAGAATATCAAGCACAAGCTGAAGAATACCGCGAAAAATTGGTTGAAGCAGTTGCTGAGCTTGATGAAGAGTTAATGGAAAAATACCTAGGCGGAGAAGAAATCAGCATTCCTGAACTGAAAGCTGCTATCCGTAAAGGTACAACAAATGTTGAATTCTACCCAGTTATCTGTGGTTCAGCATTCAAAAACAAAGGTGTTCAATTAATGCTAGATGCTGTAATTGACTATCTTCCATCTCCGTTAGATGTACCTGCTATTAAAGGTACTCTACCAGATACTGATGAAGAAGTTGAACGTCATTCTGACGACAGCGAGCCATTCGCAGCGTTAGCATTTAAAGTAATGACTGACCCTTATGTAGGTAAATTAACATTCTTCCGTGTGTACTCTGGTACATTGCAATCAGGATCATATGTTCAAAACTCTACAAAAGGTAAACGTGAACGTATCGGCCGTATCCTGCAAATGCATGCGAACAGCCGTCAAGAGATTTCTGAAGTTTACGCAGGTGACATCGCTGCAGCTGTAGGTTTAAAAGATACTACAACTGGTGATACTTTATGTGATGATAAAGCTGCTGTAATCTTAGAATCTATGCAGTTCCCTGAACCAGTTATTCAACTTTCAGTTGAACCAAAATCTAAAGCAGACCAAGATAAAATGACAACTGCTTTACAAAAACTTCAA
The DNA here is from genome assembly GCF_902168435.1 of Bacillus marasmi. GTDB lineage: Bacteria > Bacillota > Bacilli > Bacillales > Cytobacillaceae > Bacillus_BU > Bacillus_BU marasmi. The sequence continues at coordinate 42,572 of NZ_LR656180.1, read as the reverse complement.
GAAGAAGATCCGACATTCCGTGCGCACACTGACCAGGAAACTGGACAAACAATCATCGCTGGTATGGGTGAGCTACACCTAGATATCATCGTTGACCGTATGCGCCGTGAATTCAAAGTAGAAGCTAACGTTGGTGCACCTCAGGTTGCCTACCGTGAAACTTTCCGTGCATCTGCACAAGTTGAAGGTAAGTTTGCTCGTCAGTCTGGTGGTCGCGGTCAATACGGTCACGTATGGATTGAATTCTCACCAAACGATGAGGGTAAAGGCTTCGAATTTGAAAACGGTATTGTTGGTGGTGTTGTTCCACGTGAATACATCCCAGCTGTACAAGCAGGTCTTGAGGACGCTCTTGAAAGAGGAGTACTTGCAGGATATCCATTGGTAGACATCAAAGCTAGACTATTTGATGGTTCATACCATGATGTTGACTCAAGTGAAATGGCGTTTAAAATTGCTGCTTCAATGGCACTTAAAAACGCAGCTTCTAAATGTCAACCTGTAGTTTTAGAGCCTGTTATGAGAGTTGAAGTTGTAATTCCTGAAGATTACCTTGGAGATATCATGGGTCAAATTACTGCTCGTCGCGGACGCGTTGAGGGTATGGAAGCTCGTGGTAATGCACAAGTAGTTCGCGCAATGGTTCCACTATCTGAGATGTTTGGTTATGCAACTGCATTACGTTCAAGCACTCAAGGACGTGGTGTGTTCTCAATGCACTTCGACCATTACGAAGAAGTACCTAAGTCAATCTCTGAAGAAATCATCAAAAAAAATAAAGGTGAATAATTGATTTCACCACACTTATAAAGTATAAATACTATTGTAAGCATTGGATGTATTGAAGATAGACTTGTTCTATCTTCATATACCCATATATACTTAACTATTTTTTTAAAATCAAAGGAGGATTTCCTAAAATGGCAAAAGCTAAATTCGACCGTTCTAAGCCACACGTTAACATTGGTACAATCGGACACGTTGACCATGGTAAAACAACTTTAACAGCTGCAATCACATCTGTACTTGCAAAAGTAGGTGGAGCAGAAGCTCGTGCATACGATCAAATCGATGGTGCACCTGAAGAAAGAGAACGTGGTATCACAATCTCAACTGCGCACGTAGAATATGAAACTGCAAATCGTCACTATGCACACGTTGACTGCCCAGGACATGCTGACTACGTTAAAAACATGATCACTGGTGCTGCTCAAATGGACGGCGGTATCCTTGTAGTATCTGCTGCTGACGGCCCAATGCCACAAACTCGTGAACACATCCTTCTTTCTCGTCAAGTAGGTGTACCATACCTTGTTGTATTCATGAACAAGTGTGACATGGTTGACGACGAAGAATTATTAGAATTAGTAGAAATGGAAATCCGTGATCTACTATCTGAATATGACTTCCCAGGCGATGATATCCCTGTAATCAAAGGTTCTGCTCTTAAAGCTCTTGAAGGCGAAGCAGAATGGGAAGAAAAAGTAAACGAACTTATGGCTGCTGTTGATGAGTACATCCCAACTCCAGCTCGTGATACTGAAAAGCCATTCATGATGCCAGTTGAGGACGTTTTCTCAATCACTGGTCGTGGAACTGTTGCTACAGGACGTGTTGAGCGTGGTGTAGTTAAAGTTGGTGACGTAGTTCAAATCGTAGGTTTCACTGAAGAACCAAAATCTACTACTGTAACTGGTGTAGAAATGTTCCGTAAGCTTCTTGATTATGCAGAAGCTGGAGACAACATCGGAGCTCTTCTTCGTGGGGTTGCTCGTGAAGAAATCGAACGTGGACAAGTATTAGCAAAACCAGGTTCAATCACTCCACACACTAAGTTTACTGCACAAGTTTATGTATTATCAAAAGAAGAAGGTGGACGTCATACTCCATTCTTCTCAAACTATCGTCCACAATTCTATTTCCGTACTTCTGATATTACTGGTATTTGTAACCTACCAGAAGGCGTTGAAATGGTTATGCCTGGCGACAACATCGAAATGACTGTAGAACTTATCGCTCCTGTAGCTGTTGAAGAAGGAACTAAGTTCTCAATCCGTGAAGGTGGCCGTACAGTAGGCGCTGGATCAGTTGCTAAAATCATCGAATAGTCTTTGACTATATAATAGAAGAAAGCAGATGGGTGACGACTCATCTGCTTTTTTTTATAAATTTTTCCTGATTGATTTTCATGGTTGCATTTATAGGTTGAAGTCTTTATAATAGTAAAAGTGTGCGAAACATAAAGGTGTTCAAAAAACTATTGCATTATCTTTATGGGTTCTGTATAATAGACAATGTTGGTCTTTGACTGCGATGATGCGGAAGGTTGCTGACACACCCGGCCGCTTTGCCATGGCGAGTGTGTGGGAAATTTTCGCGGAGAATGTCTATAGTAAAATAGGCGAAAAGGAGGGAAAATAATGGCAAAACAAAAAATTCGTATTCGTTTAAAGGCTTATGATCACAGAATTCTTGATCAATCTGCTGAAAAGATTGTTGAAACGGCAAAACGTTCTGGTGCAGCTGTATCTGGTCCGATTCCGCTTCCAACAGAAAAATCAATCTATACAATCTTACGTGCGGTGCATAAGTACAAAGATTCTCGTGAACAATTCGAGATGCGTACTCATAAGCGTTTAATCGATATCATTAACCCAACACCACAAACGGTTGATTCATTAATGCGTTTGGATTTACCATCAGGTGTGGACATCGAAATCAAATTATAATGAATAAATAATGAAAAAAACAGGAGGTGTGACTAATGACCAAAGGAATCTTAGGAAGAAAAATTGGTATGACTCAAGTGTTTGCTGAAAACGGAGATCTTATCCCGGTAACAGTTGTTCAAGCAGCTGGAAACGTAGTTCTTCAAGTGAAATCTGTTGAAACAGATGGTTACGAATCTATCCAATTAGGTTTTGAAGATAAACGTGAAAAGTTATCAAACAAGCCTGAAAAGGGACATGTTGCGAAAGCAAATACTGCTCCTAAGCGCTTCGTTCGTGAATTCCGCGACGTAAATTTAGGTGAGTATGAAGTTGGTCAGGAAGTCAAAGTTGATATTTTCGCAGAAGGCGAAATTGTTGATGTAACAGGAATTTCAAAGGGTAAAGGTTTCCAAGGTTCAATTAAGCGCCATGGACAATCTCGTGGACCTATGGCTCACGGTTCTCGTTATCATCGTCGCCCAGGTTCAATGGGACCAGTTGCTCCAAACCGCGTATTCAAAGGTAAAGCATTACCAGGAAGAATGGGTGGAGAGCAAATTACAGTTCAAAACCTACAGATCGTGAAGGTTGATGCTGAGCGCAACTTACTTTTAATCAAAGGTAACGTACCTGGACCTAAAAAAGCATTGCTTAAAATTAAAAGTGCGGTAAAAGCGAAGTAATTCACGTAGAAAGGAGGAAAAACAATGCCGAAAGTAGCGTTATTTAACCAAGGTGGATCACAAGTTGGTGAAATCGAACTTAATGATTCAGTATTTGGTATCGAGCCAAATAACCATGTGTTATTTGAAGCTGTAATCATGCAAAGAGCATCATTACGTCAAGGGACTCATAAAACAAAAGTACGTTCTGAAATCGCAGGCGGTGGCCGTAAGCCATGGCGTCAAAAAGGAACTGGTCGTGCACGTCAAGGTTCGATTCGTTCTCCACAATGGCGCGGTGGTGGTACAGTATTTGGACCTGTTCCACGTAGCTATAGCTATAAATTACCTAAGAAAGTTCGTCGCTTAGCGATTAAATCTGCTCTTTCTTCTAAAGTATTAGCAGAAAACATTCTTGTATTAGAAAACCTAGCTTTTGAAGCTCCAAAAACTAAAGAATTTACAAAAGTCCTAAAAGGTCTTTCTGTAGACAAAAAGGCGTTAATCGTAACAGCTGATTTAGATGAAAACGTAGCATTATCTGCTCGTAACATCCCTGGAATCACAGTTGTAACTGCTAACGGTATTAATGTTTTGGATGTTTTAAATCATGATAAATTAATCATGACTAAAGCTGCGGTTGAAAAAGTAGAGGAGGTGCTTGCATAATGGATGCGCGCGATATCATTAAGCGCCCCGTTATTACTGAAGCTTCAAGTGAAGCAATGGCTGAGAAAAAATACACTTTTGAAGTAGATGTTAGAGCTAATAAAACTCAAGTTAAAGATGCTGTACAAGAAATCTTTGGCGTAAAAGTTGAAAAAGTAAACATCATGAACTACAAAGGTAAATTCAAGCGTATGGGCAAGTTTGGTGGATACACAAACAAACGCCGTAAAGCAATCGTTAAATTAACTCAAGAAAGCAAAGAAATCGAATTCTTTGAAGTATAATAATTTCTATAACTAGAAGAGGAGGGAAAAAACATGGCGATTAAAAAGTACAAACCTACCTCTAATGGTCGTCGCGGCATGACAGTATCTGATTTCGCTGAAATCACTACTGACAAACCCGAAAAGTCTCTACTTGCTCCAGTAAAGAGAAAAGGCGGCCGTAATAACCAAGGTAAGTTAACAGTTCGTCATCAAGGTGGCGGCCATAAACGCCAATATCGTATTATCGATTTTAAGCGTGATAAAGATGGCATTCCAGGACGCGTTGCCACAGTTGAGTATGATCCAAACCGTTCTGCAAACATCGCATTAATTAATTATGTTGATGGAGAAAAGCGTTATATCTTAGCTCCAAAAAACCTAGTAGTAGGTATGGAGGTAATGAGCGGACCTGAAGCAGATATTAAAGTAGGTAATGCTCTTCCATTAACAAACATTCCAGTGGGTACAGTTATCCACAACATCGAATTAAAACCTGGTAAAGGCGGACAATTAGTTCGTTCAGCAGGTACTAGCGCACAAGTGCTTGGTAAAGAAGGTAAATACGTACTTGTTCGTTTAAATTCTGGTGAAGTTCGTATGATTCTTGCTACTTGCCGCGCATCAATCGGTCAAGTTGGTAACGAACAACACGAATTAATCAACATTGGTAAAGCAGGTCGTTCTCGTTGGTTAGGCAAACGCCCAACTGTTCGTGGATCTGTAATGAACCCTAATGACCATCCACACGGTGGTGGTGAAGGACGTTCACCTATCGGACGTAAATCACCAATGTCTCCATGGGGTAAACCAACTCTTGGATTCAAAACTCGTAAGAAGAAAAACAAATCAGATAAATTTATCGTACGTCGTCGTAAAAAATAACGGGATTGAACTACGGTTTGTAAAACGAACCGTAGAACAGTCACGAAGGGAGGTTCCGCTATGGGTCGCAGCTTGAAAAAAGGACCTTTTGTTGATGAGCATTTAATCACAAAGATCGAAAAGTTAAACGAAACTGAAGGCAAACAAGTAGTAAAAACTTGGTCTCGTCGTTCTACGATCTTCCCACAATTCATCGGACACACAATCGCTGTTTATGATGGTCGTAAACATGTTCCTGTATATGTTACTGAAGACATGGTAGGACACAAGCTTGGAGAATTCGCTCCAACACGTACTTACAAAGGCCATGCTAGTGATGATAAGAAAACAAGACGTTAATGAGAGGAGGGCATTCTGATGCAAGCTAAAGCTGTCGCAAGAACAGTTCGTATTGCTCCTCGTAAAGCTCGTTTAGTCGTAGATTTAATTCGAGGTAAGCAAGTAGGTGAGGCAGTAGCGATTTTAAAATTAACTCCAAAAGCTGCTTCTCCAATCGTTGAGAAAGTATTAAAATCTGCTATGGCAAATGCTGAGCACAACTACGAAATGGATATTAATAGCCTAGTTGTTGAGCAAGCATATGTAAACGAAGGACCAACATTAAAACGTTTCCGTCCACGTGCACAAGGCCGTGCAAGCCAAATTAACAAACGTACTAGCCATATTACAATCGTGCTATCAGAAAAGAAGGAGGGATAATCAGTGGGTCAAAAAGTAAATCCAGTCGGTTTGTGTGTCGGGATCATCCGTGATTGGGAATCTAAATGGTACGCAGGCAAAGACTATGCTGATCTTTTGCACGAAGACCTTAAAGTTCGTGAATACATCACGAAACGTTTAAAGGATGCATCAGTTTCTAAAGTAGAAATTGAACGTGCTGCTAATCGCTTAAATATTACAGTCCACACAGCTAAGCCTGGTATGGTTATCGGTAAAGGTGGTACCGAAGTTGAAGCACTTCGTAAAGCCCTTAACTCACTTACTGGCAAGCGTGTTCATATCAATATCCTTGAAATCAAAAGAGCGGATCTTGATTCTAAATTGGTTGCAGAAAATATTGCTCGTCAATTAGAAAACCGCGTATCATTCCGTCGTGCACAAAAGCAAGCTATTCAACGTGCAATGCGCGCTGGTGCTAAAGGAATCAAAACAATGGTATCCGGTCGTTTAGGCGGTGCTGACATCGCTCGTTCAGAACACTATAGTGAAGGTACAGTTCCACTTCATACTCTTCGCGCCGATATCGACTATGCTACTGCTGAAGCAGATACTACTTACGGTAAACTTGGCGTAAAAGTTTGGATCTATCGTGGAGAAGTCCTTCCTACTAAGAAGAAAACTGAGGAAGGAGGCAAATAATATGTTATTGCCAAAACGCGTTAAGTATCGTCGTGAACATCGCGGAAAAATGCGCGGAAATGCTAAAGGTGGTACCGAAGTAGCTTTTGGTGAATTCGGCCTTCAAGCTACTGAAGCATCTTGGATCACTAACCGCCAAATCGAAGCGGCACGTATTGCGATGACTCGTTACATGAAACGTGGCGGTAAAGTTTGGATTAAAATTTTCCCGCATAAGCCATATACTGCTAAGCCTCTAGAAGTACGGATGGGTTCCGGTAAAGGTGCTCCTGAAGGATGGGTTGCAGTTGTTAAGCCAGGTAAAGTAATGTTCGAAATCGCTGGTGTATCTGAAGAGATCGCTCGTGAAGCATTACGCCTTGCATCACACAAGCTTCCAGTTAAATGTAAGTTTGTAAAACGAGAAGAAATTGGTGGTGAATCTAATGAAAGCTAATGAAATTCGTGATCTAACCACTGCCGAAATAGAACAAAAAGTGAAATCTTTAAAAGAAGAGCTTTTCAACCTTCGCTTTCAATTAGCGACTGGACAACTTGAAAATACAGCTCGCATTCGTGAAGTACGCAAAGCGATTGCTCGCATGAAAACTGTAATTCGTGAAAGAGAAATCGGCGTTAACAATCGATAATTGAGAGGAGGTTCGCCCTGATGAGTGAACGTAATCAACGCAAAGTTTACACTGGACGCGTTGTTTCTGACAAAATGGATAAAACCGTTACAGTTCTTGTCGAAACATACAAAAAGCATCCTCTTTATGGTAAGCGCGTGAAATACTCTAAGAAGTTTAAAGCACATGATGAGCAAAATGTTGCTAAAATCGGCGACATCGTTCGTATCATGGAAACTCGTCCACTTTCTGCAACAAAGCGCTTCCGTCTTGTTGATGTGGTAGAAAAAGCAGTTATTATTTAATTGTTCGGATTAAGGTTTATTCCGAAGGGAGGTTACACGCATGATCCAACAGGAAACTCGTTTAAAAGTTGCTGACAACTCAGGTGCTCGTGAAGTACTTACTATTAAAGTCCTTGGCGGTTCCGGCCGTAAAACAGCTAATATCGGTGATGTTATTGTTTGTACTGTGAAACAAGCAACACCAGGTGGCGTTGTTAAAAAAGGTGATGTTGTTAAAGCTGTTGTTGTACGTACAAAGAGTGGTGCTCGTCGTAATGACGGTACTTACATTCGTTTCGATGAAAACGCATGTGTGATTATCAAAGATGATAAGAGTCCTCGTGGTACTCGTATCTTTGGACCAGTTGCACGTGAATTACGTGACAATAACTTTATGAAAATTGTTTCTCTAGCTCCAGAAGTATTATAATTGAAATTCAAATTGGCCTTTAAGGAGGTGCGCACAGATGCATGTGAAAAAAGGTGACAAAGTTATGGTCATCTCTGGTAAGGATAAAGGCAAAACGGGTGTGATTTTAGCGGCTTTTCCAAAACAAAGTCGTGTACTAGTAGAAGGTGTTAACATCGTTAAAAAACACGCTAAACCTTCTCAAATTAACCCGCAAGGCGGAATCATTAGCCAAGAGGCACCTATTCATGTATCAAACGTTATGCCTATCGACCCTAAAACAGGTACACCAACTCGTGTAGGTTATAAAACGGTTGACGGCAAAAAAGTACGTGTAGCAGTAAAATCCGGTGAAGTTCTTGATAAATAGTCTATAAATGAAGGGAGGTACACTAAATGAACCGCCTAAAAGAAAAATTTGTAAGCGAAATTAGTCCTGCTCTAGTGAGCAAGTTCAACTATAAATCCGTAATGCAAGTACCAAAGCTTGATAAAATCGTAATCAACATGGGTGTTGGTGATGCTGTTGCAAACGCAAAAGCACTTGATAGCGCAGTAGAAGAATTAACACAAATTACTGGTCAAAAACCTGTAGTAACTCGTGCGAAAAAATCTATCGCTGGTTTCCGTCTTCGTGAAGGAATGCCGATCGGTGCAAAAGTTACACTTCGTGGAGAGCGTATGTACGAATTTCTTGATAAATTAGTATCAGTTTCTCTTCCACGTGTACGTGACTTCCGCGGTGTTTCTAAAAAGGCTTTTGATGGCCGTGGAAACTACACATTAGGTGTAAAAGAACAGCTTATCTTCCCTGAAATTGATTACGATAAAGTAAGCAAAGTACGTGGTATGGATATCGTTATCGTAACGACGGCAAACACTGACGAAGAAGCTCGTGAGCTTTTAGTTCAGTTCGGAATGCCATTCCAAAAGTAATCTCTAAATAAGGGAGGCGAAATCGTGGCTAAAAAATCAATGATTGCGAAACAAAAACGCACGCCTAAACACAAAGTACAAGAGTACACACGCTGCGAACGTTGTGGACGTCCACACTCTGTATACCGTAAATTTAAGCTTTGCCGTATTTGTTTCCGTGAATTAGCATACAAAGGACAAATTCCTGGTGTCAAAAAAGCTAGCTGGTAAAACTCGAAGTTGGGAAGGAGGTAAAATCAAATGGTCATGACAGATCCAATTGCAGATATGCTTACTCGCATTCGTAATGCGAATATGGTACGTCACGAGAAATTAGAAGTTCCTGCTTCTAATATCAAAAAAGAAATCGCTGAAATTTTAAAGCGCGAAGGTTTCGTACGTGATGTTGAATATATCGAAGATAACAAACAAGGTATCATCCGTATTTTCTTGAAGTACGGTTCAAACAATGAGCGTGTTATCACTGGTCTTAAAAGAATCAGTAAGCCTGGTCTTCGTGTTTATGCAAAATCAACTGAAGTACCTCGCGTACTTAACGGCTTAGGAGTCGCTCTTGTTTCAACTTCTCAAGGTGTTGTAACTGATAAAGAAGCTCGTGCTAAACAAGTTGGCGGAGAAATTCTAGCATATATTTGGTAATTAAGTTTTTAATGAATGGAGGTGCACCAAATGTCTCGCGTAGGTAAAAAACCAATCGAAATTCCTGCAGGCGTTACTGTTACTGCTAACAATGGCCACGTAACAGTAAAGGGTCCTAAAGGTGAATTATCTCGTACGTTTAATCCTGATATTACTATTAGCATTGAAGAGAACGTTATTAACGTATCTCGTCCATCTGACGTGAAAGAACACCGCGCATTGCACGGTACTACTCGCGCAGTAATCGCTAATATGGTTGAGGGAGTTTCAAAAGGATTCGAAAGAAACCTTGAATTAATCGGGGTTGGATACCGTGCTCAAAAGCAAGGTAAAAAACTAGTTCTTAACGTTGGTTACTCTCACCCAGTTGAGATCGAGCCAGAAGAAGGGCTTGAAATCGAAGTACCAGCAAACACTAAGATCTCTGTTAAAGGTGCAGATAAAGAACGTGTCGGCGCTTTAGCAGCTAACATTCGTGGAGTTCGTCCACCAGAGCCATATAAAGGCAAAGGAATTCGTTACGAAGGTGAATTCGTGCGTCGTAAAGAAGGTAAAACAGGTAAGTAAAGTCTGCTCTTAAGCAAACGAAAGGAGTGACGTAAATGATTACGAAGCTTGATAAAAACGCTACTCGCAAGAAAAGACATGCTCGTGTTCGTGCGAAACTTAGCGGTACTGCTGCTCGTCCACGTTTAAATGTGTTCCGTTCAAACAAACATATTTATGCGCAGATTATCGATGACGTTAATGGAGTTACTTTAGCAAGTGCTTCTACAATGGAAAAAGACTTCGGTTTAGAATCAACTGGAAACCTTGAAGCAGCGCAAAAGATCGGTGAATTAGTTGCTAAACGTGCTGTTGAAAAAGGAATCACTTCTATTGTATTCGACCGTGGCGGATACCTCTATCATGGACGCGTTAAAGCATTAGCTGATGCTGCACGTGAAAACGGCTTAGAATTTTAATAGACAAAGGAGGGAAAAAAACAGATGCGTCGTATTGATCCAAACAAACTTGAACTTGAAGAGCGCGTAGTTACGGTTAACCGTGTTGCGAAAGTTGTTAAAGGTGGACGTCGTTTCCGTTTCTCTGCACTAGTAGTTGTTGGAGATAAAAACGGTAATGTTGGTTTCGGTACTGGTAAAGCTCAAGAAGTACCTGATGCTATTCGTAAAGCAATTGAAGATGCTAAGAAAAATCTTATTGAAGTACCAATGGTGGGCACAACTATTCCACATCAAGTAATCGGACATTTTGGTGCTGGTGAAATCCTATTAAAACCTGCTGCTGAAGGTTGTGGAGTTATCGCTGGTGGTCCTGTTCGTGCTGTACTTGAATTAGCAGGTGTTGCTGATATCCTTTCTAAATCATTAGGAACAAACACACCAATTAACATGGTTCGTGCTACAATCGATGGCTTAAAACAATTAAAACGTGCTGAGGAAGTAGCGAAGTTACGCGGAAAATCAGTAGAAGAACTGTTAGGATAAGGGAGGGAAATCAAATGGCAAACAAATTACAAATTACCCTCACTCGCAGTCTTATTGGTCGTCCACAAGACCAACGCGAAACTGTTAAGGCTCTTGGTTTACGTAAGGTTAACCAAACGGTTGAGCAGCAAGATAATCCCGCAATCCGCGGAATGATTAAAAAAGTTGCTCACCTTATTACTGTAAAAGAACAATAATTTGATTCTTTTTACCTATAAGGAGGTGCCCATATGAAACTTCATGAATTAAAACCTGCAGAAGGATCTCGTAAAGAACGTAAACGTTTAGGACGTGGTATCGGTTCTGGTCAAGGGAAAACTGCCGGGAAAGGTCATAAAGGACAAAACGCTCGTTCAGGCGGCGGTGTTCGTCTTGGCTTTGAGGGTGGTCAAACACCATTATTCCGTCGTTTACCAAAACGTGGTTTTACTAACATCAACCGTAAGGAATACGCAATCGTAAACCTTGATGTATTAAATCGCTTTGAAGAAGGAACAGAAGTTACTCCAGAACTTCTTCTTGAAACAGGATTTGTTAGCAGTGAGAAAGCAGGAATTAAGATTCTTGCCAATGGTAGTGTAGAGAAAAAACTTACAGTGAAAGCACATAAATTTTCCTCTGCTGCGAAAGAAGCTATTGAAGCTGCCGGTGGAACAACTGAGGTGATCTAATGTTCCGTTCAATCTCCAATTTTATGCGCGTGGGTGAAATTAGAAATAAAATTATCTTCACCCTCTTAATGTTGATTGTATTTCGACTTGGGACATTTATTCCTGTCCCTAACGTAAATGCAGAATTATTACGAGCTCAAGATGAGTTAGGTGTTTTTGGGGTTTTGAATATCTTTGGCGGCGGTGCGTTGCAAAACTTCTCGATTTTTGCAATGGGGATTATGCCATACATCACCGCGTCGATTATTATGCAGTTACTCCAAATGGATGTTGTTCCGAAATTCACTGAGTGGTCAAAACAAGGTGAAGTAGGGCGACGTAAGCTTGCTCAATTTACTCGTTACTTCACAATCGTACTTGGTTTTATCCAAGCGATTGGAATGTCTATTGGTTTCAACAACATGGCTTCAGGGATGTTAATTCAAGATGCCGGAATTCCAACTTACTTGCTTATCGCAACCGTACTTACCGCCGGAACTGCATTTTTAATGTGGTTAGGTGAACAAATTACGGCTAAAGGTGTGGGTAATGGTATTTCAATTATCATCTTTGCTGGTATTGTTGCCGGAATTCCTGCGACTGCCAATCAAATTTATGCACAACAATTTGAAGATGCAGGCGATCAATTATTCATCCGTATACTTACGGTGTTATTAATTGTATTAGCCGTTATCGCAGTTATTGTTGGGGTAATATTTGTTAACCAGGCATTACGTAAAATTCCGATTCAGTATGCTAAACGAATGGTTGATGGACGTCCTTCAGGCGGTGCGACTCATATGCCGTTAAAGGTCAACGCAGCTGGTGTTATTCCAGTTATCTTTGCTATTTCGTTTATCATTACTCCACCAACAATTGCGTCATTCTTTGGACCAAACGATGTAACGTTATGGATCCAAAAGACGTTTGACTATACAAATCCAGTCGGTATGATTATTTATGTCGCTTTAATCATTGCCTTTACTTATTTCTATGCCTTCATTCAGGTAAATCCTGAGCAGGTAGCAGAAAACCTTAAAAAGCAAGGTGGATATATTCCTGGGATTCGTCCTGGTAAGAGCACACAAGAATATTTGACAAAAGTACTTTATCGCTTAACTTTGATTGGTTCTCTTTTCTTAGCAATCATTGCGATTTTACCAGTATTCTTTGTGAAATTTGCAGATCTACCGCAATCGGCACAAATTGGTGGAACAAGTCTTCTTATCGTCGTCGGTGTAGCGCTTGACACGATGAAACAGCTTGAATCACAACTTGTGAACCGTCACTATAAAGGTTTTATTAAACAAAGTAAATAAATTGGTTTTAGGGACTAAGGGTTCCCTAAAACCGTCTAGATGAGGGGGAATAACGGTGAACTTAGTATTAATGGGTCTTCCCGGTGCCGGTAAAGGTACTCAAGCCGAGCAAATTGTCGAACAATACGGCATTCCTCATATCTCTACTGGAGATATGTTCCGTGCAGCGATGAAAGAGGGAACAGAACTTGGCTTACAAGCAAAAGCTTTTATGGATCAAGGTGCGCTTGTTCCGGATGAGGTAACAATCGGAATCGTACGTGAGCGTTTAAGCAAAGATGATTGTAAGAAAGGATTTCTACTTGATGGATTTCCTAGAACTGTACCTCAAGCTGAAGCACTCGAAGATATCCTTACTCAACTAGACAAAAAAATCGACTATGTTATAAATATTGATGTCGATCACGGAATCCTAATGGAGCGTTTAACTGGTCGCCGCATTTGTAAAGCTTGCGGAGCCACTTATCATTTAGTTTTTAATCCTCCAGCACAAGAAGGTAAATGTGACCGTTGTGACGGAGAATTATATCAACGTGCAGATGATAATGCAGAAACTGTTCAAAATCGCTTAGATGTGAACATGCAACAGGCTCAGCCTTTATTAGATTTCTATGATTCAAAAGGCTATCTACGTAACATCGATGGTCAGCGTGATATTAAAATCGTATTTGCTGATATCGCAGAGCTACTTGGGGGCTTAAAATAATGATCATTTGTAAAACCCCGCGTGAAATTGAGATTATGCGCGAAGCAGGGCGAATAGTTGCACTCACACATGAGGAACTAAAGAAACATATTCGTCCGGGGATTACAACGAAGGAACTAGATGTTATTGCCGAACAGTTTATCCTAAAACAGGGTGCAATTCCATCTTTTAAAGGGTATAATGGTTTTCGTGGCAGCATCTGTGCTTCTGTCAACGATGAATTAGTTCACGGAATACCAGGTGATCGTGTATTAAAGAATGGTGACGTCATCAGTATTGATATCGGCGCCAAATACAATGGTTATCATGGAGATTCAGCTTGGACTTACCCCGTCGGCGAAATTAGTGATGAAACGAAACGTCTATTAGAAGTTACGGAAGAATCGCTGTTTGTCGGCCTTAAGGAAGCTAAGCCTGGTGAACGCCTATCAAACATCTCTCATGCGATTCAAACGTATGTAGAGGCAAACGGTTTTTCGATTGTACGCGAGTATGTCGGGCATGGAGTAGGGCAAGACTTACATGAGGATCCTCAAATTCCTCATTATGGTCCACCTAATAAAGGACCCCGATTAAAGCCAGGCATGGTACTTGCGATTGAACCGATGGTGAATGCTGGTAGTCGATATGTCAAAACATTGACAGATGACTGGACAGTTGTAACAGTTGATGGGTGTATGTGTGCTCATTTTGAGCATACGATTGCGATCACAGAAACAGGTTACGAAATTTTAACCATAGCATAATGCTAGGTTCACGTATGCAGGCTGACTCGAGGAAACGAAAAATTCGGTCTTGTCTTTCTAATACAGTTTGTGAAGAAATACGTACTTGAACAAAGAAAGGAGACAGTTTGATGGCGAAAGATGATGTAATTGAAGTCGAAGGTACAGTTGTTGAAACTTTGCCCAATGCCATGTTTAAGGTAGAATTAGAAAATGGTCATTCTGTGTTAGCTCATGTATCTGGGAAAATCCGCATGCACTTTATTCGGATCTTACCAGGGGATAAAGTTACTGTAGAGCTTTCTCCGTATGATCTAACTCGTGGAAGAATCACGTATCGCTTTAAATAGTCCTTTGCACTCCGTACTATTAAGGAGGTTAGAATAATGAAAGTAAGACCATCAGTTAAACCAATCTGTGAAAAATGTAAAGTTATTCGCAGACGCGGTAAAGTTATGGTTATCTGCGAAAACCCAAAACATAAACAAAAACAAGGTTAATATGAAGGAGGTGCTGAACGAATGGCACGTATTGCTGGTGTGGATGTACCGCGCGAAAAGCGCATCGTAATCTCATTAACTTACATTTACGGTATTGGTAGACCAACTGCTCAAAAAATTCTTGCTGAAGCAGGTGTTTCTGAAGATACTCGTGTTCGTGATTTAACAGAAGAAGAGTTAAATAAAATCCGTGATGTAATCGATAAATTAAAGGTTGAAGGTGATCTTCGACGTGAAATTTCATTAAATATCAAACGTTTAATGGAAATCGGTTCATATCGTGGTCTTCGTCACCGTCGTGGCTTACCAGTTCGCGGACAAAATACGAAGAACAATGCTCGTACTCGTAAAGGTCCTCGTAAGACTGTAGCGAACAAGAAAAAATAATAAGTAAAGGAGGTACTCATTTAAATGGCTCGTAAAACTAATACTCGTAAACGCCGTGTGAAAAAGAATATTGAATCTGGAGTTGCACATATTCGTTCAACTTTCAACAATACAATTGTAACTATCACTGACCCACACGGTAATGCAATTTCTTGGTCAAGTGCTGGTGCGCTTGGATTTAAAGGTTCACGTAAATCTACTCCATTCGCAGCACAAATGGCGGCTGAAACAGCTGCAAAAACATCAATGGAACATGGTATGAAATCTCTTGAAGTAACAGTTAAAGGACCTGGCGCAGGACGTGAAGCTGCAATCCGTGCTCTTCAAGCTGCTGGTCTTGAAGTTACCTCTATTAAAGACGTAACTCCAGTTCCACATAACGGATGTCGTCCACCAAAACGTCGCCGCGTATAATTTTTCTGTATAGATTTTGTATCATGCGTCTATAATGGGTTATGATACTAATTTTATGCGTTCATACAGAATAATTTATCCAGTTGTTGTGCACAAACGGGATCGTATGCAGGGGGAATTTCGGTTAAGTGAATAACCGGGGTTTCGACGTTTTGAAGGAGGGTATATTTGATGATCGAAATAGAAAAACCAAAAATCGAAACGGTTGAGATCAACGATGATGCCAAGTACGGAAAGTTCGTCGTAGAACCACTTGAGCGTGGATATGGTACTACTTTGGGTAACTCCTTACGTCGTATCCTTTTATCCTCACTTCCTGGTGCAGCAGTCACATCGATTCAAATTGATGGAGTGCTACATGAATTTTCCACGATCGAAGGCGTCGTTGAAGATGTATCGTCCATTATTCTTAATATTAAAAAGCTAGCTCTTAAAATCTACTCAGATGAAGAAAAGACGCTAGAAATCGATGTTAAGGGTGAAGGTGTTGTAACGGCAGCAGATGTAACTCACGATAGTGATGTAGAGATCTTAAATCCAGACCTTCACATTGCTACACTTGGTACAAATGGCCATTTTCGTATGCGTTTAACCGCTAGACGAGGTCGCGGTTATACTCCCGCTGATCAAAATAAACGAGAAGACCAGCCAATTGGTGTTATTCCGATCGACTCCATCTATACACCAGTAGCACGTGTATCCTACCAAGTAGAAAATACTCGTGTTGGTCAAATGACTAACTATGATAAGTTAACATTTGATGTTTGGACAGATGGTAGCACTGGACCTAAAGAAGCGATTGCTTTAGGTGCTAAAATCTTAACTGAGCATTTGAATATTTTTGTTGGTTTAACTGACGAAGCTCAAAATGCTGAGATTATGGTTGAAAAAGAAGAGGATCAAAAAGAAAAAGTTCTTGAAATGACTATTGAGGAACTGGATCTTTCTGTTCGTTCGTATAATTGCTTAAAACGTGCTGGAATCAACACTGTTCAGGAATTAGCTAATAAGACTGAAGAAGATATGATGAAGGTTCGTAACTTAGGTAGAAAATCTCTAGAAGAAGTTAAAGCTAAATTAGAGGAACTAGGCTTAGGCTTACGTAAGGATGACTAGTCTGACATCTTATAATCGGTTTAATTTTAATAGAGAAGAACACTTCAACAAAGGAGGGAAACTTTCATGGCTTACAGAAAGTTAGGACGTACAAGCGCTCAACGTAAAGCAATGCTTAGAGATTTAACAACAGACCTAATCATTAATGAGCGTATTGAAACAACTGAAACTCGTGCGAAAGAACTTCGTTCGACAGTTGAAAAAATGATTACTCTAGGTAAGCGCGGAGACTTACATGCTCGTCGTCAAGCTGCTGCATACATTCGTAATGAAGTTGCAAATGCTGAAACGAATCAAGATGCGCTTCAAAAACTTTTCGCTGACATCGCTCCTCGTTATGAAGAGCGTCAAGGTGGCTACACTCGTATCATGAAACTTGGACCACGCCGTGGTGACGGTGCACCAATGGTCATCATCGAGTTAGTTTAATATTTTTGACTAACAACAAGGGCGAGGACAGTTTACTTACAAACTTGTTCTTTGCCCTTTTTCTTTAAAAAGGGAAATATCTATACTGTTACGTATAGCATTCCACGACTGAACCAAGCCCATACTGAGCGTTATGATGAGCAGGATATGTTTTAGAAATTAGATTGTATAAGCTTGCGAATTTGATCTAAGTATTTTCTATTCCTGACTCGTTTAGCTCATGCACCTCTACCTAATTTCCCGTTTGGGAATGCAAAATACGAAATGCAACGATGTGTTTTCGTATAGGTTGGGGTGCAGGCTTTTTTTATTTTCAAAAAAATAAATTAGAGATAGCTGAGCTGAGGCCGAGATAGGGGAGGACATTCATGCGTATTCCACTCGTAAAAATAGACAATATTAGCTTCCAATACGATATTCAGGATAGTTTTGCATTACATCACGTTTCGTTAGAGGTTTACGAAGGAGAATGGTTGGCAATTGTTGGTCACAATGGTTCAGGCAAATCTACACTTGCGAAAATTTTAAATGGCTTACAGTTTCCACAGGACGGTTCTGTTATAGTGTGTGGATTTGAACTATCAGAAGACACAGTTTGGGATGTCCGCAAGCAAATTGGTATGGTATTTCAAAATCCTGATAACCAGTTTGTAGGTACAACTGTGGAGGATGATGTGGCTTTTGGTTTAGAAAACTTAGGAGTTCCACGAGAAGTCATGCTGGAACGAATTCCTGATTCTTTGCAAAAGGTTAATATGGCATCATTTCTTGATCAAGAGCCGCACCATCTGTCAGGTGGTCAAAAGCAACGGGTGGCCATTGCCAGTGTTTTAGCCCTTCAGCCTTCTATCATTATTTTGGATGAAGCAACATCGATGCTTGACCCCAGAGGCCGAGAGGAAGTGTTAAGGACTGTCCGTGAATTAAAACAAGCTCGTAATATTACGGTGATTTCGATTACTCATGATCTTGAAGAGGCAGCAAAGGCTGATAGAATCATTGTCATGAATAAAGGACAGTTATATAAGGAAGGAACACCTGAGGAAATATTTGCACTCGATGAGGAATTAATTCAATTAGGATTGGATATTCCCTTCCCTGTAAAACTTGGCAAGCAGCTCCGAAGACAAGGTTTTCCACTTACAAAGAATTTTCTATCTGAAGAAGAGTTGGTGAATGAATTATGGAAATTTCACTCCAACAAGTAGAGCATCGTTACCAGCGAGGTACACCGTTTGAAAGGCTAGCAATTCAAAATGTTACGATTGAAATTCCATCAGGCTCTTTCATTGCGATTATTGGTCACACTGGTTCAGGAAAATCCACAGTTCTACAACATCTTAATGCGTTATTACTCCCTTCTAAGGGCGAGGTAAAAATAGGTGACCGACTGATAACGGCGAATAAAAAGGAAAAGAATTTAAAGTCGATTAGGCAAAAGGTCGGAATTGTATTCCAGTTCCCGGAGCATCAGTTATTTGAAGAAACGGTTGAAAAGGACATATGCTTTGGACCAATGAATTTCGGAGTGTCAGAAGCGGTTGCCAAAGAGCGAGCTCAGGCTGCTATTCATCAGGTTGGCCTAGATGAAACCATTCTTCAAAGATCACCTTTTGATTTATCTGGAGGGCAAATGCGCCGGGTTGCGATTGCAGGTGTGTTAGCTATGGAACCAGACGTCATTGTGTTAGATGAACCAACTGCAGGTTTAGATCCGCGTGGACGTAAGGAAATAATGGATATGTTTTATCGACTTCATCAAGAAAGAGCTCTTTCAACGGTTGTAGTTACTCATAGTATGGAGGATGCTGCCCGATATGCTGATCGAATTTTTGTTATGCATAAAGGGGAGGTTTATCGACAGGGGACACCCGAGGAAATTTTCTCTTCACCTGAAGGCTTAATAGAATTAGGTTTGGATGTTCCTGAAGTTATTCGCTTCCAGCAAAAATTTGAGCAACGTCTTGGGATAAAATTAGCCAAGCCTTATTTAACAATGGAAGAGCTTACTGAAGCCATTACCTCTTATTATCAAGGAGGGAACCTATTATGATGGATAAGATGATTTTCGGTCGTTATGTTCCTGCCGATTCAATTATTCATCGGATGGATCCCCGTTCCAAGCTGACACTCGTATTTTTATTTGTTTGTATCGTCTTTATTGCCAATAATCCGATTACTTACGGAATTTTAACAGCTTATACATTATTGATGGTCGCTAGTTCGAAGATTTCGATAAGGTTTCTATATGGTGGGTTAAAGCCTGTATTATGGCTAATTTTATTTACACTATTGCTGCATATCTTTTTAACAAAAGGCGGAGCACTATTATATGAGCTTGGACCTTTGAAGATTTACGAAAATGGTTTACGGCAAGGGATTTTTATTTCGATACGCTTCTTCCTGTTGATTTTAATGACGTCTTTATTAACCTTAACGACGACGCCAATCGAAATTACCGATGGACTTGAGACGCTATTAGGCCCTCTTAAAAAAGTAAAATTTCCGGTTCATGAATTAGCGCTGATGATGTCGATATCATTGCGATTTATCCCTACACTTATGCAGGAAACGGATAAAATCATGAAAGCGCAAATTGCCCGTGGAGTCGAGTTTACGAGCGGGCCGATGAAAGAACGCGTTAAAGCAATCGTCCCCTTATTAATACCGTTATTTATTAGTTCGTTTAAACGGGCTGAGGAGCTCGCGGTAGCCATGGAGGCAAGAGGATACCGAGGCGGGGAAGGAAGAACGAAATATCGTTTGTTAAAGTGGGGCATGAGCGATTCAATAATGCTGCTTATTCTTGCGGTAGTAGCTGTTGTCGCTTATTTTTTAAGAACGTAATGAGGTATAACAATGCAACGTTATAAATGTGTAATCGCATATGTCGGGACGGCATTTTCAGGCTATCAAGTTCAGCCGAATAAACGAACAGTCCAGAGTGAATTTGAGTCGGCTTTGCAAAAGCTTCATAAGGGTGAACAGGTGCGGATTTTTGCGTCGGGAAGAACGGATGCAGGTGTGCATGCTAAAGGTCAGGTAATCCACTTTGATTCACCGTTAAAAATACCGGTAGAGAAGTGGACAATTGCTCTAAATACGCTGCTGCCGCACGATATATCAGTGCTAAAAACTGAAGCTGCACCAAATGATTTTCATGCAAGGTTCGATGTTATTGCTAAGGAATATCGCTATTATTTACACTTATCTACGATTCGTGATCCGTTTCAGCATAATTTTGCCTATCAATTTAAATATCCATTAAATACAGAAGCAATCGTAACAGCATCAAAATTATTGCTAGGTACCCACGATTTTACTAGCTTTTGCTCAGCAAAAACCGAAGTTGAGGATCGAGTTCGGACGATTCATGAAATCGACATGATAGAAGATGAAGATTTACTCGTATTTCGATTTGTTGGTAATGGTTTTTTATATAACATGGTGAGAATTTTGGTTGGAACTTTGTTAGAGATTGGTTCTGGAGAGCGTGATGCCGCTACTATTCCAGCCATTTTAGCAAGCCACGATCGAACAAAAGCAGGCAAAACTGCTCCTGCACATGGATTATATTTATGGGAAGTTTTTTATTAAGGCAACTATTCCTGGTGTTGACAATTTGCCACCGACAAGTTATTATATAAAACGGTATGTATATTAACCCCACAATGAGCCCCGGAAGAGCAATTTGTGTAAAAATAATATATGGACAATCTGATTAGATTATTTAGGAGGGAAATTCATGCGTACAACGTTTATGGCTAATTCAAACAATATTGAACGTAAATGGTACGTGATTGATGCTGAAGGTCAAACTTTAGGTCGCCTTGCAAGTGAAGTAGCATCAATTTTACGTGGAAAAAATAAACCAACTTTTACACCACATGTTGACACTGGTGATCATGTTATTATCATCAATGCAGCTAAGATCGAACTTACAGGTAAAAAATTAACTGATAAAATTTACTATCGTCACACAAACCACCCAGGTGGATTAAAGCAAAGAACAGCGCTTGAAATGCGTACAAAATACCCTGAACAAATGTTAGAGCTTGCTATCAAAGGCATGCTTCCAAAGAATTCTCTTGGACGTCAAATGTTCAAGAAATTACACGTTTATGCAGGTAGCGAACACCAACAACAAGCACAAAAACCAGAAGTTTATACACTTCGCGGATAATTTTAAGAGGAGGTTATTTACTTGGCACAAGTTCAATATATCGGTACTGGTCGTCGTAAAAGCTCCGTTGCTCGTGTACGTTTAGTTCCAGGTAACGGTACAATCACAATCAACGATCGTGAAATCACAGATTACATCCCATTCGAAGCATTACGTGAAGTGGTTAAACAACCATTAAACGCTACAGAAACTTTAGGTAGCTACGATGTGCTTGTAAACGTTAAAGGTGGAGGTTATACTGGTCAAGCTGGCGCTATCCGCCACGGTATCGCTCGTGCGTTACTTCAAGCTGATCCAGAATTCCGTCCAACATTAAAGCGTGCAGGCTTATTAACTCGTGACGCTCGTATGAAAGAACGTAAAAAATACGGTCTTAAAGGCGCTCGTCGTGCACCTCAGTTCTCAAAACGTTAATTATCAACGCTTCAAAGGCTCTCAAGCATTTTGCTTGGGGGTCTTTTTTGTTGCAAAATTATGCTCGTGACCATATTTTGACCATATAAATTTTCTTTGACCACATCTGACCGTGAACTACAGCTCGATGTACTTTTGAAATTTGGATGCTGTTTGCTCTTTAAGAGTATTTGTTACGTGGGTGTAGATGTTCATTGTCATCTGAATATCGGTGTGACCTAGTCGTTCCTGTACCTCTTTGATGCTGGCTCCAGCTTCAAATAAAAGGGAAGCATGAGTATGCCTAAGACCATGAATGGTAATGGGATGAAGATCATGTTTCTTAATCAAGCTATTTAGCTTTTCGTTTAGATAAGCTAAACGTAACGGTGTCCCATCATCCCTAGTAAAAACCACGTTATTGCCACTATTTGTTTCTCCATGTGCTAATTCCTCCTTTATTTGGCTTATACGCCACTTTTTAAGTAAGGTTAGTGTCTGGGTGTCTAAACTAATTAACCGCTTAGATTCCTTCGTTTTTGGCGTCTGAAAAAGGTGCTGTCCATTGGTTTGAAATAATGTTTTCCATAGCCGTATTGAGCCAACTTCAAAATCAATATCACCCCAAGTTAGTGCTAAAAGCTCGCCTTTTCGAGCTCCGGTATAAATTAGTAAGTGAAAAAGAACGTGATCCCGAAATGAAATTTCCTTTTGGGATGTGGACAAAAATCTCCTCACTTCATCTTTCGTCCAATAATTACGCTCGTCAGCTTCATCTTCTTCATTTAACTGTTCCTTTTGCTGTTTTGGTATGGAAACATGCTCCATTGGGTTCCTTGAAATAATGTCCATTTTAACAGCATATTTAAATACCTGGTTCGCTTGGATCTTAATATCATTAACAGATGCAATAGTATCAGCAACATCGTTTATCATCTTTTGGCAGTATGCCTTGCTAATATCTTTAATTTTTAATTTTCCGAACCGGGGAAGTATATGAGTTCTAAATTTGGATTCGATTGTTTTCCTTGTGCTTGTTTTAATAGTTTTAATGTGGTTGGCAAACCACTGATTGAAAACCTCCTCATATGTAAGGCTGCAGTTATTAATCATTACACCGCTTGCGACCTCCTGTTCCAGCTTTATTGCTGCAGCCATTGCTTCCTTTTTGGTTTTAAATCCTCTACGTGTTGTTTGCTTTTTTTCTCCTGTCTCCGGGTCTGGTGTGGTGTACATTTTGAACAACCACCTTAGGCCTTCCTTTGTTTGATACTTTTGAAATGATGCCATAATGTGCATTCCTTTCCCTTTAAGTAAATTTTATAGTGACTTAATCTTAAAAGTGCAAAAGTGCGTTTAATCTAAAATTTGTTTAATCCGCTTAAGGATTTTCTTTTCGCCACTTAAACCATCCTCAATTAACGAATAGAATATGTTTTCAATCTCTTGTTCATTACGATTAGGAAATTCGGACTTAATATTGCCTAACCAAATATTCAACTTGTGTCTATATGTGTTGTCTGAATTTCGACACTTATCATCACAATATTGATTTGCTGGATTCCTAGGAATAAACGGTTTTCTGCAGTTTTTCCATTTGCAATGTGTAAAGCTTTTCCCTTCACCAAAGTCTAAAAGTAATCTTAAGTAATTTGCTGAAAGCAACGAAGTGAATCTCCATCCCATAATTCCTTTGCTTTCTTTTGCGTTCCAAAAGATTTGTGGACTTACGTCTTTGACCATTTCATTCAATTTTAAGAACGGCACTAATGCCTTCCCAACCTCATTTTCGATTGCCTTACGTTTTCTATTGTTTTCACCTGGATAGTTTGGCCCTTCATTTTGGCTCATTTTTTCAATGAAGTCTTTTTTGTTCCCTTTGCTGTAGAATTCAATCGGTAACTTATAATCGCGATATTTCACCAATTCTGTGATGATTTGCTGGTAGTCTCTTATAGCTTGCTGAAAAACTAAAAGAGGTTCACGATCTCTCTCTCCTCTCCTCCTTGTACGGTCGCGGTACAATTCTCGAATCTCCGGAAATTCCAAGCCGAAATGAGGGATTTTTAACAATTCAGCTAGGAGATTTATTTCGTTGTACTTTACTACGTGCTTCAAGCCTAGAAGACCCCAAGTGTTTACGAAAAACAAAATATCCTCGTAATTATTTGGATCAATTCTACTTAGCGCCACATGGGGTGAAGATTTCAAGTGTTCCAGCTTATTCTTCGGTCGGGAATATAAAATTTCTTGGTTTAACGGCTCGTAAACAGCCTTTTCAGATCCCCTCTTAATTATGATGTAGTCAATTCCATGCTCGTTTGATATTTCGTACTGTTGCCTGGTCCAAACGGAATTGTTGATAAATGTGTTACTCTCCATTAAAACACCTCCTTCTTTTTGATAATCACTTTATTATGGTTAAGTGATTACTAATTAATAATACAATAAATTAGAAACATCATCAACCACAACTAAAGAGTTGGTTTGAGTTTCGAGTACATTGAATGAAATGGGGGCTACGGCTTGAAACACACCGCAAACCAAGAGATCAGACACCTCATTAAGTCAAAAGGATATTCACAGTGGGAAGCTGGCGAATTTTTGGGGTTTGGTGAAAGTGTATTTTCCAGAATGCTTCGTAAGGAGCTGAATTCGGCACAAAAGGAAGATTTGATGTCTAAACTACAAAAGCTGGAGGAAAGGCAATGAAACTTAACTTTGAATTGCCGCCAGATGTATTGCTTATTAAACGTGATGACCTAAAAATAATTTTGCAAGAAATTCTGGAAGAAGTGCATCTTCAAATAAGTAGCACTGAGGTAATGACGATAAGAGAAGCTGCGGAATTTCTAAAGGTTAGTGAACCAACGATTCGAAATATGATCGCAAGCAATGATATTCCCTTTTTTCGACGAGGGCAAGTTATTCGTTTGAATCGAAGGGATATACAAGATTGGTTACGTTATTATGCCCAAAAGTAAGAGTAAGCAAAAAAACAGTCGCACGTTCACGTGTCGACTGTTAATTTTACTTATTTAGCATGAAGAAGAGGTGTTATATTCAAATGCAAAATAATAGTAATATTCCACAGGAACATTTTGAAGATGATGATAACGGAGAAAAGAAAACACAATCACAAATATTAGTCGGTCTAGCTTCTGATATTACCTTGTTTTATGACGAACAGGATAATTCTTATGCAAGGATAAAAGTCAAAGGTCATTATGAAGTTTGGCCAATTCGCTCAAGCGGCTTTAGAGACATATTGACCTATAGATATATGAATCTCCATAAAAACAAAGACAAAGTTCCGGGTAATCAAGCACTCCAAGATGCTCTTAGGGCATTAGATGCAAAAGCGAGATTAGAAGGAAAAATAGAAAAGGTTCATGTAAGGATTGCAGAGACCGTAGATAGTATTTACCTGGATCTATGCAATGATGGGTGGGAGGTAGTTGAAATAAATAAAGAGGGTTGGAGAGTGACTAATCAATATCCTGTTTATTTTAAGCGGTCCAAAATAATGCAGCCACTCCCCAAACCGAATGTTGATGGGAATATAAATGATTTAAAATCATTCATTAATTACAATTCAGAAGATGATTATAAGTTAATTATAGCATGGCTATTATCTACATTTAGGGAAAATTCCCCATTTCCGATACTCACTATTCAAGGCGAACAAGGTAGTGCGAAAAGTACCACAACCAAAGTGTTAAGATCATTGATAGACCCAAGCGCGCTCTCGTTAAGGGCATTACCTAGTGATGAAAGAGATCTTTCCATAGCGGCTAACAATACTTGGATATTAACTTTCGATAATTTGAGTGGCCTAAATAGCCAAATGAGTGATGCTCTTTGCAAAGTTTCAACAGGCGGTGGGCTGTCAACGCGAAAGTTATTTACTGATGATGAGGAATCTGTATTTAACATTATGAGACCAATCATATTGAACGGAATTGATGATATAGCTAAACGCCAGGACTTATTGGATAGATCTATAGTAATCAACCTACCCTCTATTCCGGAAAAAAGAAGAACCGATGAGAAAACCTTTTGGGAAAATTTCGCAAGCAAAAAAGACAGTATTCTAGGTGCATTATGCACAATAGTTAGCAAAACTCTTGAAGTGCTACCCCACACTGAACTTGGAAATAAGCCGAGGATGGCAGACTTTGCATTATGGATTACAGCAGCAGAAGAAGCCCTAAATTGGGATAAAGGCGAGTTTATTCGTATTTATCAAATCAATCGTGATGTGGCGATAGAACAAGGTATAGAATCAGACCCATTCGCATGCTCAATTTTAGAATTAATCAAAAGAAAAGGTAAATGGATCGGAAACGCTACACAACTGTTAGCGGAAGCAGCTTATTTTACTGATGACAGGACATTAAGGAGTAAATCATGGCCAACAGCTAGGAACGTTAGAAACCGATTAAGACGTATTAATCCGGCATTGAGGAAAATGGGCTATTTATATGTCGAATGGGAAAATAAAATGAAAAAAACATTAAAGTTAGAGAGAGTTGGAGATACATCGTCATTAACGTCATATAGTAATCAAACAGTACAAGATAAAAGGTTAACCATTGATAAAGATATGACCGAAGAAGTGGTCGATGACGGTGTACAAAAATTATCGTCATCAAGAAAACCATATGAAATCAATGTTCATGACGATAATGACGATAATGACGAAGATTTATTAATCTAATGAATCTCCAAAAACTTATGGAGCGTGTCGAAGCCTTTGGTTGTGAGTTAAGCCTAGAA
The DNA here is from genome assembly GCF_902168435.1 of Bacillus marasmi. Lineage (GTDB taxonomy): Bacteria > Bacillota > Bacilli > Bacillales > Cytobacillaceae > Bacillus_BU > Bacillus_BU marasmi. The sequence goes on along the minus strand of NZ_LR656180.1, from coordinate 16,056 downwards.
GGTGAACAGTTGCGAATCAAGCATGGGAAGCGCCTTTCTGGGTTGTTAAAGGAACAGATAAAGCAAAATAAACAAGCGTTAATTGAGATATTAAATCGAGATCAAGTCGCCAGAGCAAACCATTTTCTAATCGGATTAAGAGGTACATTATATTTTAAATCTGTTAGCAAACAGAGTGTTGTATATATTGAACAGATTAATGACAAATGGAGAGCATGGAGAGAAACCTATCAATCAAATTCGGAAAGATCGGTTAGTCATAAGGTCATTTTTGAGGATGCTATTTTTAACTATGTACTGCTTAGATCAAAAGGTTATTTTGATTATATTGATCGTAAGGGGAGAGCTATGCATGGAAAATAAAGAGCTGGAGCGCAAACTAAAAGAAATGCAAGAAAAGTTGAGAAGGGCGGAAAAACGAGCAGAAATTGCTTATAGAAGTGAACAAATTGCTATAAAAAATTTAGAAAGAATTGAAAACAGACGAAAAAAATAAACCCTTACTTTAGGGTGCGATATTAATAATTTAGAAGGATGCTTGCTATAGCGTCCTTCTTTGTCTAACGTTAATTATTGATTTTCCATATGGTGACAAAACATTACATTGTAACTGCAGCATTTGGAGAAAATAGAGATTAGGTTATGAAAAACGCCAGCCAAAAACAGAGTCAAAAATATGAATGATTGCCTTGCGAATCTATGCGCTAAAATCAATTTCAATGGAATAACACGCCTTCAAAGGGGAATGTACAAGACCCATCTATTTACTTTTTTAACCGCCTTTTATGATGTGCGCACCACCTTTAGTATTAAAAAGTTAGGATTAAGCTTTCTTGGCGTATTATGAGTACGGACCATAAGGATAAAGGGGTCTAAGAGTCTGGAAATGGTATCAAAGGATTTTATTAAGGTTTACTAAGGTGAATTTTTTTAGACCAGCGAAAATGAATTAATACATTAACGTTTTATTGATCTAAAGTAACAAATACCTTAGTATTCTTGTATAACTGCAAAAGCATTAAGGCTCATAAAAAATGTCCCTCGAACCGAGGAGTGTTTAAATGAGAAGGGGTTCATTTCTTGTATTCTAAATAGTGCTAAAAGAAATAAAAATATCCAACGTAAAGAGCTTGGGATATGAACCCAAGCTCCATAATATTTAAAGAAATTTTATACATTCTTTAAGTTCTTTAGTGGTAAAAATCTTAGTTTTATAATTATTGATATTCTCAATAATAAATTCTATTGCTTCCCGAGTTCTTGCTTCTTGTAAATCCAAATTAATTAATTCTAATAATTTTTTTGTTTGATTAATACAGTTGCTTGAACTAAATAAATTACGTATTTCTGGTTGAGACATATATTTAATTAAAGTGTTAATCTGTTGTGAATTAAATAGTTTTATTAACTCATCATATATTGGTTGTGCCCCTGGTGAAACACCACCACAATAATTTACCCCATTGCCGATTCTACAAATCATTATAGTCTTAATCAACTTATCCTTGATGTTAGGTAGAATGTTACTTTCCTCTACGATATACTTTTTAATTTGTTTAATAATTGGAACTTCATGATGGAAATTATCCCACCCATTATGTGCATCAATTAAGCGGTCAAGTAGAGAGTTTAATTCCCTACATCTTGTACCTTCACTTTTAAAAGCTAGGCCATTACATTTCTCAAGGAAACTATTACCTAGAGCAAGAGATTCCTCGTCCAAATTTACGTCAAAATGGTCTAATTTAAATCCAATTTCATATTTTTTATTCTCGGGGCTAACATCCCAAACCACTGGGGCTAATTTAAGAATGTTATCTCTTACATTAGGTGATGTGTTCTTTTTTGTAAAAATACTAAACAATGTAATTAACAAATTTCCGGAAATTCTTGTATTTTGTTTTTTCAAATTTTCTTTAATATGCTCTATACGAGTTTCATCAATTACTAATTGTTCATTTTTTAAATTCACAATTAGTTGTTGTACAAATATAGCTGCTTCCGAAGGCCGATCATCTATAACATCCTTAACACATGTTTCAAGCCATCCCAAGAGCTCAAATGTTTTTATCGACTCCATCGTTGGATGTGATGCTCCAATGTTATTTCTCATAAATAAAATATGCTTTAGTTTTTCATGAAGAATGTCAGAAATTAATTCAAGTTTTCTACAAGTATCAATTAAAGTATTATCTTTAATTGAACTTAAATCTTCATATGTAGAATAAGTTTCTCTTAAGTCTCCGCCAACAGCGGCATCGAAAAATAATTCTAAACCATAGACATTTACTTTGCCCCTTAATGAAAGTACTACTTCATTCCATAAGTAATTTAAAGCGGCATCATATAAACCTATCGCAGAACTAGCAACAAACTTCGATAAATAAATAGCATCACGTTTGCTTTGAGGTGAAAGTTCTTGAATCGCTTCTGGTAAATTAGTACCCATAATTTTTCTTTCTCTATTAGAAGCAATGATGCCCTCATGTGGAAGTCCTAGTGTTTTTAAATAGTCTTCAAAATTTTGTAAATCCATTAATGAACGACTTTCATTATTGCCTTCAATTAATTCATGTTTTTCATTGCTCACCTTTAATCTCCTCCTTATTAACTGTATAGAAATATTAATTCTCTTGCCATTTTACAACAGGACGCTCTATATAAAAACATTTTTTGTGTTAAAAAATGGAAGTGCGGAATGCCATTCAATAATAGCCAAATATTCTTTAACAACGAAACTAGGCAGTAGTTCAATCAGCTTACGTTTATTTTTAGTTACTTCCTCGGAAACTGATTGGGTAAAAACCTTAAAATAAATTTACAGCTATTTCTCTGTAAGAATGGTTAGCAGATACTGAATTTGGTATATTTAAATTGGACAAATTTACATATATTACAAACACACAAAAAGGAGAATACATATGGCTCGACTTACACTTCAACAACTCGAATCCCACCTTTGGGAGTCTGCAAACATCCTAAGAGGTTCCATTGATTCATCCGATTATAAAAATTACATATTTGGTTTGCTTTTTTTAAAACGCTTGAATGACGTATTTGTTGAAACCGCTAAACGAATCGAAGAAGAAGAGGGCGACGACTACGGCTGGTATGACCATGATGAACATCAGTTTTTCGTTCCAGAACGCGCAAGGTGGGTTCATATTCAGTCTTTAACGCAAGATATAGGCGATGCCATTAACAAGGCATTTGAAGCCTTAGAAGAGGAAAACGCTTCTCTACAAGGGGTCTTGGCTACAATTGACTTCAATGATAAAGAGAAGCTGCCAGACCGATTACTGCTCCAATTAATAAGCCATTTTTCTGCGATTGATTTAAGCAATGCGAACTTATCTGAACCCGATATGCTTGGTCGTGCTTATGAATATCTCATTAAGCAATTCGCTGACGATGCTGGCAAAAAGGGCGGAGAGTTTTATACGCCAAGCAAAGTCGTTGAACTAATAGTAAAACTAATCAAGCCAGAAGAGGGCATGAGAATCTGCGATCCGACAGCTGGCTCAGGTGGTATGCTCATTCAATCTGTCGATTACATAAAATCAAAGGGTGGAAACCCACGAAACCTAACTTTACATGGCCAGGAACGAAACCTAAATACATGGGCAATCTGTAAAATGAATTTGCTACTCCATGGTTTAAGTGACCACCGAATTGAAAAAGGTGATACGATCCGCGAGCCTAAGTTACTTGAAGGTGGAGAGTTAATTCTATATGATCGTGTGATTGCTAATCCACCGTTTTCCTTAAGTAATTGGGGTAGAGAGGAAGCTGAGAGCGATGAATACGGTCGGTTCCGCTTCGGTATACCTCCAAAGGATAAAGGTGACTTTGCATTCGTTCAACATATGGTGGCAGCTTTAAATCATGAAGGAAAAGCTGGTGTCGTCATGCCGCATGGGGTTTTGTTCCGCGGTGGTGCGGAAGGCAAAATACGCCAGGGATTGCTTGAAGAGGATCTCGTTGAAGCAGTTATTGGATTGCCTACTAATCTTTTTTATGGAACAGGAATACCAGCTTGTATCTTGATTATGAATCGGAACAAGGAAGAAAACAAAAAAGGGAAGGTGTTCTTCCTAAATGGGTCTGAGGATTATCAAGAAGGTAAGAATCAGAACACGCTTCGAGACCAGGACATTGAAAAAATTGTTTCTGCTTATAATAAGTGTGATGGGGTCGAGAAATATTGTCGGCCTGTAAGAATTGACGAGATAAAAGAAAATGATTACAACCTCAATATTGCTCGTTATATTGATACAACAGAAGAAGAAGAGCAAATTGATTTAGTATCAGCAATTGCAGAACTTAGAGGTTTAGAAGCAGAACGTGATACTAACGAAAAAAATATGTACGATTTTTTAAAGGAGTTGGGCTACCTTGAATAATAAAAATATAGGTATCTCAAATGAGTGGTACCATGCTCCGCTTGAAAAGTTTTGTGAGTATATAACTTATGGGTTTACTAATCCAATGCCAACCACTACTGAAGGACCATATATGGTCACTGCAAAAGATATTAATAAAGGTAAAATTCAATATAAAACAGCTAGGAGGACATATTTAGAGAAGTTTAATAAGGATCTAACTCCCAAAAGTAAACCTGGAGTTAATGATTTGCTCATAACGAAAGATGGAACATTAGGTAGAATGGCTATAGTAGATAAAGAGAATATATGCATTAATCAATCGGTTGCTGCTATAAGACTTCATCTAGGGCTTGTTGATGTGACTTTTATGTATTACCTATTAACATCACCTATGATGCAACAAAGGATTATGTTGGACGCTGGGGGTTCAACAATTAAACACATTTATATTACTAAGTTAGGAAAAATGGATATTAAGTTACCAATGGCGAAAAGTGAACAAAAAAAAATTGCATCTGTTATTTCATCAGTCGATAGGGTTATTGAAAGTACTGAAGAAATAATTGAACAAACAGAAAAAATAAAAAAAGGGCTAATGCAGCAGCTTCTTACAAAAGGGATTGGGCATACAAAATTTAAGAAAACTGAAGTTGGTGAAATACCAGCAGAGTGGAACTTGAAAAAAGTTGGTGAAATCTCCAATGTCATTAGAGGTGCAAGTCCACGCCCCAAAGGTGATCCGAGATTTTACGGTGGGGAAATTCCGCGATTAATGGTCGCAGATGTTACTCGGGATAAAAAGTATATTACACCAAGAATTGATTTTCTAACAGAAGAAGGTGCAAAAAGAAGTAGACCAATGAAAGCAGGTTCTTTGGTGGTCGTATGTAGCGGGACGGTGGGAATACCTGGAATTTTGGCAGTAGACGCTTGTATTCATGACGGCTTTTTAGGTATTAGTGAAATATCGGAAGTCTGTACAGAGGAATATTTATTTTATTGTTTTACATCATTAAAGGATAAACTTGACGCTTCTGCAACTCACGGGGGGGTGTTCACAAATTTAACTACAAGTATAATGAAAGACTTTAAGATAACGCTTCCACCTAAAAAAGAACAATATCAAATTGTTAGTATTCTTAGTTCCGTGGATAAAAAGGTTCAGAATGAGCAAGAAAAATTAAAGAAACTTAAAAATATAAAAATAGGTTTAATGCAAGATCTTCTTACAGGAAAGGTTCGAGTAAAGGCTGATGAAGAAGAGGTGACACCCTCATGACAACTACCAGCGATTGGAACGAAAAGACTCTTGTAGAAGATCGCTTAATCAATCAATTAAAGGGATTGGGCTATGAGCATATTATTGGCTCTTCTCTTGATTCTGAACGCAACTCACAATCGGACGTACTACTAAAGGGACGGTTAGTTCGAGGAATTCAAAAATTGAATCCTTGGATTGACGAGAACAATCTGAATAAGGTTTTACGCTCCATAACTCATATTTTATCGACCAACTTAATGGAAGCGAACCAATCATTTCATGAAAACCTCATCAATATGATTTCAATCCAGCAAGATCTCGGTAAGGGAAAAAAGAACCAGACTGTTAGAATAATCGATTTCGAGCGACCGGAGAACAATGAGTTCCTAATCGTCGACCAATATTCGATAACGAATGCAAGAGGAACTATTAGACCGGATCTCGTAGTTTTTGTAAATGGATTGCCTTTAGTAGTGATCGAATGCAAAAGTCCTACCTTATCTCCAGATGAACAAATAGGGCAAGGAGTAAAGCAGCTATTACGCTACCAGGAGCAATGTGAGCAGCTTTTTTACTACAATCAGATTCTAATAGCAACGAGTAACGATCGGGCTAAAGCTGGAACCATAGGAGCTAGAGCGCAGCATTTCGGGGAATGGAAGGATCCATATCCTCGTACTGTTGCCGAAATCGGGGATAATCCATCAACACAAGATGTATTAGCTACCGGAATGTTAACAAAGGAAAACCTACTTGACCTCATCCAGAACTTTATTGTTTTCGAACCGGTTGAAGGGCGTACAATAAAGAAATTAGCACGTTATCAGCAATACAGAGCCGTAAATAAGGCCATCAGCCGCATCATTCATGCGGATAATCCTCAGCATCGTGGGGGTGTTGTTTGGCACACTCAAGGAAGCGGAAAGTCATTAACGATGGTTTTTTTGGCTGTAAAGCTCCGAAGAATTAAAGAATTAAAGAACCCAACCCTCGTTGTCGTGACTGACCGTAAAGATTTGGATGACCAAATTGCTAACACATTCCGTCGATGCGGCTTTCCAAATCCGCAGCAAGCAGAATCCGTGGCTGACTTAAAGAGATTACTTCAACAAGGTCAAGGAATAACGGTTATGACATTGGTGCAAAAGTTCCAAGAGGGTGCTGAAAAAAGTGGTTACCCGGAGCTAACAAAATCAGAAAATGTCTTTGTAATGGTTGATGAGAGCCATAGAACTCAATATAGCGGTCTAGCTATGAATATGAGAACTGCAATGCCAAATGCCTGTTACCTAGGCTTTACCGGAACGCCCATCGATAAAGAAGATAAGAGCACGATTAAAACGTTTGGAACATACATAGATAAATACACAATTGAGCAAGCAGTTGAGGATGGTGCTACCGTACCGATTTTTTATGAAGCTAGGATGGTTGACCTTCATGTTGAAGGAGATTCTCTTGATGATTTGTTTGATCGGAAATTCCGGGATTATGGAGATGAAGATCGGGAACGTATTAAAAAGAAGTATGTAACGGAGCTGGCAGTAATATCATCACCAAAGCGCATTAAGCGAATCGTGCTTGATATAATCGAACATTATGAAACACATATTAAGCCAAATGGATTTAAAGCCCAAATAGTAGCAGTTACGAGGGAAGCGGCAGTTACATACAAAGAAATGTTTGATCAATTAAGTGACTATGAATCGAAAGTGATTATTTCTGGCGGTCACAATGATGAAGAGAGAATGAGAGCTCACCATATATCCAAGGATGAAGAAAAGAAAATCATTGACCGGTTTAAAAAACCAATGAGTGAGGATCCGCTTTGTTTTATTATCGTATGTGATAAGCTCCTCACCGGATTCGATGCGCCTATCGAACAAGTGATGTATCTCGATAAGCCACTTAAGGAACATAATTTATTACAAGCTATTGCACGGACAAATCGTACATATGATAAGAAAACTTACGGATTAATCGTAGATTATTTTGGAGTTTCGCGTTTCCTTGAAAAAGCTTTAGGCATCTTTGCAGAACAGGATATAAAGGGTGCATTACAGAGCGTCGATACTGAGATTCCTCGATTGCAATCCCGACATCGGAAGGCAATGCGATTCTTTGATTATCTACGAAACGATGATGTAGAAGGCTGCATTCAAGTGTTAGAGCCAGAGGATGTTAGAAATGAGTTTGAAGCAGCATTTAAGAAATTTGCTGAGAGCATGGATATGATCTTACCAAGCCCGAAAGCAAAACCATACTTGAATGATCTTAAGTATTTGGGGAAGATACGTCAGTTAGCAAAGTCTCGTTATCGGGAAGATAGCATGGATATTTCGGATTGCGGTCAAAAGGTAAAAGAACTAATCGAAGAATATCTGTTTGTGAGAAATATTGAGGTGCTGCATGATCCAATCGATATTTTATCCAATAAGTTCGAGAAAAAGTTGGAAGAAACATCGACACCAGAAGCGAAGGCAGCTGAAATGGAGCATGCGATACGACATGAGATCAAGGTTAAAATCGACGAGAACCCTGTTCTTTATATTTCATTAAAGGAACGGTTAGAGGAACTGATTCAGCGTCGGAAAGACCGCCAGATGACCATCGAGGAGCTTTTGGAGGAATATCGCCAAATGGTCAATGAAATGCGAAATACCGCCCAGAAAAGCCAGGAACACGGTTTTACTCGTGAACAATATCCGTTTTTCCAAATGCTTGAGCAGCAGCTTCCAGATGAAGATGACAAGGAAGCATTAAAGGAGCTCACTCACATCATTACTGAGAACATTCAAGACCAGGCTGTACGTGAATGGACAGATAAAGAAGATGTAAAACGAGAAATGCGGAAGAAGATTAAGCGACAACTCCGAGCAAGTAAATGTCCGAAAGAAAAGATTGAGGGTTTGACGCAGCAACTGATGGACTTAGCTGAAGTTCATTATAGACAATAATCACTTTTCCAGAGAGGAAGCTTCTTATGTTTAAGATGAGTGTTCAAATGGAAATGACGGTTGGTCAACTTGATTGGTTATCAAGACCATTTATAAAAAAAGACTACCCGGAGTACCATGTAAAATTTAAATTGAAAATACCAGAAAGCAGTTATTATTCTGAAACTATTTGGCATGGTCATATTCCAGAAGCACATAGGCTCACGAAACCAGATGAAGAATATAGGATTGTACAATTTGAATCAAATGGATTTGAAGGACAAATTGAGGGCTTGGAACTTAGAAAATATTTACTTGACCTTAAGAAAAATATTGAAACGGCAATCAGCGAAATAGGTCTAGATAAGGATCGATTTTTTATTGTAGTGGATTTTAAAGCTGAAGAATTGCCGGATTTGAGGGTGTATTAGCTATAAGTAAGACGCATGGACTTTAATCCAAGCGTCTTTTTAGTTTTTTAAAATTTAGATTAAGGTAAGTAATGGACCGTTAACACGCAACCAATCTTTTCTGTGCTCATAATCCGGAAGTATAGATCTAACAAACCGCCAATATTCTGGTGAATGATCTTGATATTTTAAATGCGCTAGTTCATGTACCAGGACATAATCAATAATCGCCATCGGAGCCATCATAATACGCCAATTCAAGTAAATAGCGCCATCGCTAGCGCAAGATCCCCAACGCTTTTGCTGCTCCTTAATCACGAAATTAGAGGGCTCCAATAACATTTTCGGGCAATATATTTGAAGCCTTTCTTCGACCTTTTTAGATCCGTGTAGGGTATACCACTCTTTAAAACTCAATTTCAATTCATTTTCTTTTTCGCAATCTGACATTTCAGCTGGTATTTCAGCGATAAATCGTCCTTGCCGAAAACTAAGCGTTGATTTCTGTATGTTTTCAAATCTATGTACTTTTAATTTGTAATTTCTACCCAGGTAAGGGAATTTCTCTCCGCTTACAAATTCCTTCGGTTTAGCTGGCACCCCAATTTCGTCGAGTTCGTTTTTCTTTTTAATAATCCAGGGTGCTTTTTTGTAGAGGATTGTTTCAAGGTGTGTTGGCTCAATTCCAATTGGCGCACGCACCTTAATCCCTTCATCCAAACTAACTGAAATGGCTATGTCTTTTCTTTTTTCCTGTAATTCAACTGTATAGCTAAATGATGTTGTCCCATATTGGAAGCTGTGCATGATGATCCCTCCGTTATTAACCACTTCAATTTTATTAATTTTATCGGGCTTGGTCAAACGTCGACCATGGATAATGTTAGATTAGATTTAATCAAGGAATAAAGTTTTGCGACCATATCATGACCATATTTTGACCATAAAACATATATTATGGTTTTTAATCATGTTTTAAAAAAATGAAGAAAGCCTATAATATCAGGCTTTCTTAAGTATCATTTTTTTCCATGTTTCTTCATATTATATATATACATGAAAGAACGTAAAAAATACGGTCTTAAAGGCGCTCGTCGTGCACCTCAGTTCTCAAAACGTTAATTTTTTTCTTTACAAAACCAAGCCTCAGTCATTCGACTGGGGTTTTTTTATTGTTTTGGAAAGTGTAATGGTGTAGAAGCAAAATAAGCGGAAATATTCCTCTTAAACACAGAATGTAGCTCATTTTAGGGGAAATAAGGGGAGATTTTACCGTTAAGCATTGAAAAAACCATTTTTCTTGCTTGTTTTAATTCAATAAGGGGAATTTCTCCGCTTATTGAAGCTGTTTTTAATTCTAAAACAGAATTAAGCGGAATTTCTCCTCCTATTTTGGTATATAACGTTGTCGCTACTTTTCTCTACAATAATCCATTCGTTAGGACGGCATAGGAGTGTTAATTTTTCAGTAGTGTATTCTTAATTTTTCCCAATAAAATTGGAAACATTATGTCTTTAAAAAATTGTATGCCTCCCGTAAGAAGGATAAAGAATACCTTCAAAGGGGTGTAATAGGAAATGACCTTGATAACAACATTTACAGATAAACAGCGAGAAAAACAAATAAAATATGAACGAACCGTATTGCGAGAATTATCGATACAAATGTTAAAAAACAGTGTGAAACACCATTTTGGATCATCGAGAATTGCTTCAAGTGTTTTGATGAAATCCGGAATGGAGGAGGCCTGTTATGATGTTGCCATAGAAGCATATCTGCTAGGAGCAAGAATGAGCCGCTTCGGTTATTATGGTGAGCAATTACAGCAGGTTAAAGAGCGCTGTGATGCCGAACGTAAGCACTTAACTGATACCTTATATAATTTTATTTTGTATTGGGGTCATGGAATGATGGATGAGGGAATTCATAGTGAATCTCTATTTTATATGTGTGAGCAATATGTTGATTCATGGTGGCGAGAAGGGTTTCAAAAAGGGGAAAGACGTCATAAACTCCGCCTTCATTAACATATGTTGTTATAGGTAAGTAGGTGTTTCGTGTTCTAAAGCTCTCTTTTGTCCCATATAGTGAATTATGAGGACAGGCAGGAGGGAGTAGCTCAGCACATGAAACGGAAATTAAAAATCAGTGGATTTGCTCTCGGGCTAATGATTTTATTCTTTATTTTACAATATGATTTTAGGGAAGATGATTCATGGAAATCATGGAACCTCCCCTTAAGTGGGAAAATTGTCCTAATTGATCCAGGACATGGCGGACCAGATGGTGGGGCGGGCAATAAAACCGCGCTCGAAAAGGATATTGCTCTTGATGTGTCGTTAAAGCTACGTGATTATTTGCAGGAACAAGGTGCACTTGTGATGATGACGAGGGAAACTGACCGTGATTTAGCTGAAATAGATACTCGCGGCTATAGTCGAAGGAAAGTTGAAGACTTAAAGGCTCGCCTAAAGATGATTAATGAGTCGGAAGCAGATTTATTTGTCAGTGTGCATTTAAATTCCATTCCTTCACCACGTTGGAGCGGTGCGCAAACCTTCTATGCACCTAAAATACAAGAAAATCAGCGTGCTGCTAAGTTTATACAGGATGAATTAAGAAAAAATCTAGAAAATACCGATCGTAAAGCAAAGTCAATTCATCATGTTTATATATTAAAGCATGCTAAAAAACCGGGAGCGTTAGTAGAAATTGGTTTTCTATCAAATCCGCGTGAAAGAAACAATTTAAAGGAAGAACGCTATCAAGAAAAGGTAGCGGCATCTATTTATAAAGGAATTATTCGATATTTTACGGTTGAAAAAGAACTAAAAGAAGCAGACTAGAAGGTGAGAACCTTCTCTTTTTTTATTTTACGAAATAACAGCTTATAGGTGTTATTAAGTGTGATACAGATAACTGTTCTTTTTTTGAGTTTTGGTATATTATGAATTGGAAACGAATACATAAGGTGGGTGTTTTATTCATGTTAACAGAAGCAAGAGTAATTGAAGTACTTAATGGATTAAAGGAACCTTTTTTACATAAAACGCTTGAGGAAGTAAATGCGATTCTAGAGGTAAAGATTAATGAAGAGAAAGGTCACGTTAGCGTAAAGGTGGCTATTGCAAAAACTGGTACGGCTGAACAGCTACAGCTTCAATCAGAAATCGTTTCCTTGCTTAAACAGGAAGGTGCAAACACAGTTGGCTTACGATTTAGCGAGCTACCTGAAGAAATCCTGGAAAAATTCCGTTCACAATTGGCGCCTGAGGTAGAAGGCTTGCTGTCTCCAACTAGCAAAACAACGTTTATTGCGATTGCAAGTGGTAAAGGTGGAGTTGGGAAATCAACAGTTTCCGTCAATCTTGCAGTATCATTAGCGCGTTTAGGCAAAAAAGTTGGTTTAGTGGATGCTGATATTTATGGCTTTAGTGTTCCTGATATGATGGGAATTACGACTCGTCCAGCTGTGCAAAATGAAAAAATTCTTCCAGTTGACCGATTTGGCGTAAAAGTTATTTCTATGGGCTTTTTTGTTGAAGATAATGCTCCAATTATTTGGCGCGGACCAATGCTTGGTAAAATGCTAAACAGCTTCTTTAATGAAGTTGACTGGGGCGACCTAGATTATTTATTGCTTGATTTACCACCAGGCACAGGCGATGTAGCACTAGATGTACATCAAATGCTACCAGCGTGTAAAGAGGTTATTGTAACAACTCCACATCCTACTGCAGCGTTTGTAGCTGCGCGTGCAGGTGCAATGGCGATTAAGACTGATCATGAAGTCATCGGAGTCGTCGAAAATATGTCCTATTTTGAAAGTGAAAAGACAGGCGAGAAGGAATATATCTTTGGCCGTGGCGGTGGCGATAGGCTAGCTGAAGAGTTACAAACAGAAGTGCTAGGACAGCTGCCTCTTGGACAACCTGATTGGGATGAAGAGGACTTCGCGCCATCAATTTATCAAGAAGATCATAAGCTTGGTAAAATCTATATGGAAATTGCCAAAAACATTATTGAAAAAATCGAAAACTAATGCAAAAAAAATGACAGCTACTAGAATTAGGGGCTGTCATTTTTTTGAAATTTAGGCTTCGTCTGCGCTACCCTCGCCCTTTTTGCCGGTTTTTACTTCGTCAGCTGCTTTTAAAAGAAGGTCCTGTATCTTAGCTTTAAAAAGAGGACTTTCAAATGTTTCACTAACAATTTTCTGTAAATGCTCTCTGTATTCGGTGCTTTTTAATGTATCTTGGACTTCTTTTTGAAGCTCAGGGTCCTTCATGACTTCAACTAGTTTCCCACGATATTCAGGATCATTCATCATATTTTTTAATAAAGTTTCGTTTTCCGTCTTCATGCTTTTGGCCATACCCTCAGCAAATTTAGGGTCTTCATAAGCCTTTTTCCAAAATTCCATGCCCTTATCAGAAGTTAATGTTTGTTCAATCACTTCTTTAACAACGGTTTGATCCATTACCAACTGTTGTTTAATCTTTTCATCAGTGAGTACTTCTTGAATGGCCTTTTTTCCTTCATCGGTTTTTAAAATGTCGACAACCATTTTCTTTGTTTCTTCATAATCAAGTTCTCCACCTTTAGCCTCAGAGTCAGCGCAGCCAGAAATAATAAAGAAAAAGCAAAATGGGAGGAGCAGGTTCGATTTCTTTAACATATATAGGCTCCCTTCACAAAGCAGTTCATACATATAGAATGAGAATCAAGGGCAAATATTATTCATTTAGAGGGTAATATCTAGATTTTTCAAAATTTGGTTGGTACAATCATTAATGAAATAAAACATTTTTCAAAAATATAGGGTAATACTCAGGACTTTTTTGATGTTTACTAATAATTTTCTATGGGGGAAGAACCGTGAATAGCCGTAATTTGGTCAAACTATTTTTTTCAACATTATTAATCGGAGCTTTGACAACAGGGGTAGTTGGTTTTGTCGTACGCTGGGAGGAGTTTGCGCCATCGTTTGCCAATTTTGAAATGCTGGAAATCTTGTCAGTTCTATTTTGGTTAATCGGGATTGGATTTATTTTCAGTTTAGTAAGTCAAATGGGCTTTTTCGCCTATTTAACAGTTCACCGGTTTGGTTTGGGTATGTTCCGAAGTGCGAAATTGTGGAATGCTGTCCAGATCATTTTAATTGGTTTTGTGTTATTTGATCTAGTTTATCTTCGGTATATCTTTTTTGCTGAAAAAGGGGAGAGTTACTTTTCCTATATTGCACTTGCGGTTTTTGTGTTTATCGTGGGGTTAATCTTTGCGTGGCAGAAAGCAAAACAAACGAATAAAGAAGCGTTTATTCCAGCATTATTTTTCATGGTAGTCATTACAATTATTGAATGGATGCCAGTACTACGTGTAAATGAACATAGCTGGTTATATTTAATGCTTATTCCTTTGCTTGCCTGTAATGCATATCAATTACTGGTACTCCATAAACTTAATGAATCATCCCTAATGCAAAGAAAACAAACTGGTAAAGCATAAAACAGAGAGAAGCGGCTATCTTTTAGCTGCTTCTCTTTATTTTTAGTTTATTTCGGTTGACTCTGTCGTTCCGTTGGAAATCATTTGTGAAACCGATACAAATTTAAGTCCTTTTCCACGCAATTCACTGATTATTCCAGGCAATGCTTTTGCGGTTTGTTTGGCCGAATCAGATGCATGTAATAGGATAATGTCGCCATTTTTTGCTTTAGCAACGTTCTTTGTAATTTCAGCCACTCCAGGATTTGTCCAATCCTTTGAATCTAAGCTCCAATGAACGAATGTATAACCATACTGGGAAGCAATTTTTAAAGATCTTTGATCAAAATGTCCTGTCGGGGCACGAACAAGTTCAATATCCTTAACATTTAATTTTTTAAAGGCCGTTTGTGCTAATAAGAGGTCTTTACGTATTTTAGCATCATCCAATTCGGAATAATCCTGGTAGGAATATCCTAATACTCCGATTTCATAGCCTTCCTTTACAATTTTCTCTACAAGGTCAGGATGTCTTTCCGCCCAAGAGCCTGATAGAAAAAATGTAGCGGATTTTACATTTTCCTTCTTAAGCGTGTCAATAATCGGTTCAGCTTTTTCATCGCCCCAACCAATATTAAAGCTCAACGCAACATCCTTTTCCCCTTTATATATTGCTTTTGGCCCGTCTTTAGCTGTAAAAACAGCAAGATGAAAAATATTTTCCATGTACATGAAAAAGGCAGTAAAGAAAGCAGCAATCATAATTAAAAGCAGGTGTTTAATGGTCTTTCCGTTTAATATAAAGAAGAAATTCATCCAAGTCACCTCGTCCCATCGCTCAATCCTATCCTATGCGGTAAATAAGCCGATATGATAATTTGCTAATAAAAAAATCAAATTTGGAAAACACTACAAAAAAATCCAATTTCAACATCAGGAGGAAGGTTTTCATGTTAGGTATGATAATCTCTTGTAAAGAAGAACAAGAAATAAGGTATTTGATTAAGCGAGAAATGGATGAAATTTTATTTGATTTAAATGATCATCGAGTTGATCATAGTGCAAAGAAAGCTATGGAAGAGCGATATACTGTGTTATTTACGCTATTTAAAAGATTAGCTTCTCCAAAGGAATGCTTATACTATATGCCTTCAAAGCGAAAGAAATTAAAAAGAGGATAAATAAATTAATAAAATATGTTGACGATTTTTTAATCCTTTGGTATATTAATAAACGTCGCTGCTGGACATCAACTTTTTGAAAATAAAAAGTGTTGACAAGCATATGACGAAATGGTATATTTATAAAGTCGCCTCTGAGCGACAAGCAACAAATTGCTCTTTGAAAACTAAACAAACAAACGTCAACAATAAACAAATTTTTAGTGTATCTGACTTCGGTCATGAACACTAGCCAACGTAACTTTTATGAGCTAAATCAACTCAACTTTCTTGGAGAGTTTGATCCTGGCTCAGGACGAACGCTGGCGGCGTGCCTAATACATGCAAGTCGAGCGGACTTGAGGGAGCTTGCTCCCGATAGTCAGCGGCGGACGGGTGAGTAACACGTGGGCAACCTG